>CAWAZD010000006.1:0-176620 GCA_963786395.1 uncultured Ignavibacteriales bacterium
ATTCTGCGATTACAATGAAGCCTTACTATATTAGCAGTCAAATAACAATTTGCGATTAATCGTTAAATCTCGCATGTCATCCCCGCGAAGGCGGGGATCCATAAATTTGGCATTAAATGCTTAGATTTGATTAAACATTTTTTCATTTCTTTAACCAAAGTTGTGTTTTATGCAAATACGAGAAAGTGGAATGCCGGAAGAAACTTATTGGGAATCATTTTTTGATATCCAATTAATTCTTTCAAAGCTGCTGTTGGATGAAACTATAAACGACGCTGTAGAATTTGGTTCGGGTTACGGAACCTTCACGATTCCTGCAGCTAAAATTATTAAGGGAAATGTATTTGCACTGGATATAGATCAGTCAATGATCACTCGATTAAATAAAAGGATAGATGAGACAAAATTATCTAACATAAAAGTTATCAACCGCGATTTTGTTCATAAAGGTACGGGACTTAACGATAATTCTGTTGATTATGTTATGCTATTCAATATACTTCATGCTGAAAATCCGGACATACTTCTTAATGAAACATACCGGATTCTAAAACCCGACGGGAAAGCCGGAATTATTCATTGGATACATTCTTCACTTACTCCCAGAGGTCCAACTCTGGATATCCGCCCGACTCCGTTCAATGTGTTGATTGGCTTCTGAAATCAAATTTTACAATCCTTCATAAAGAAATAGAACTGTCTCCCTATCATTACGGCATTCTTGCAATCAAATAATTAGAAGCAAAAAATACCAGTGTCCACCTGGTTGAATAGGACTTTCCACCAATTTGCTAATTATAAAAAATAATATTTATATTTACACAGGTTCTTAAAAACTCATGTTTAATAGATGCCCGTCCCTACGGAAGAACAATATTATTAAACAGCCCCTTAGAGATTTCTGGCTTTCTGCAGAGTAAACTCACCATAAATAATATTTAATCAAACTTTACAAGGGTTCATATAATCAACAAACTAATAACTATAGTTATGTCTCTTTTATTTCTTACATCTTCAGCATTATTTGCTCAGCAAAAGACGGATTGGAGCTTTGATGGTCAGGTACAGTTACGCAGCGAGTTTGACGGAAGGGATTTTTCAAACAAAACTTACCCTCTGTCGTTTGCCAGCATGAGAACAAGATTAGGACTGAATGCTAACATATCGGATAAAATATATCTTTATGTCCAGGCGCAGGATTCAAGAATTTTTGGTGAAGAACCAACTGTTACGAGCAGTATTAAAAACCTTGACCTTCACCAGGGGTATATTAAACTAATTGAACCATTAAATTTACCTATAACTATTCAGGCAGGAAGGTTCGAAATGGTTTATGGTACCGAAAGATTTTTTGGCGCCGGCAATTGGACATATACAGGAAGAAGTTTTGACGGAGTTAAATTCCAATATGCGGGTCAGGTTAAAGTTGATCTGTTCGCCTTGTCAGATTACCAGGGAACTGCTTATGTTACATCAGCCGCCTCTTCTGCTTATAACTATCCGGTTAAAAGTGATTCAGGCTCAAGTATTTATGGCGTTTGGATAAACAGTAATAAATTAATAAGCAATAATATAATTGACCTGTTTACGTATTATGATATTTCACGTAAGTCGACTAATGGTAAAGACCTTGATAACAAAACAACTACTTTAGGCTTAAACCATCGCGCTGAATATGGTAATTTTTCTTCAATTACTGAAGCTGCTTTACAGACCGGTAAAAGAGGTGCAAAGGATGTAAATGCTTATCTATTTTCTATCCAGGGTTTCTATAAAATTAGTGATTTGAAATTAGGTCTGGGCGCTGATCTTGTATCTGGCACAAAACCATCCGATTCAACAAAGGTTAATACTTTCTATTGCTCATATGCAACCTCACACAGGTTTTATGGCTACATGGATTACTTTTACAAATCACCGTCTGCCACTTATAACTTTGGCATAAATGATTTCTATATTACTACTAACTATACACCCAAAGATTGTGATTTCACATTCGGTGCAAATTATCATATCCTAAGTTCAAACGTTAGGAACAGTGCCGGAATGTCAAGCCTGGGAAGAGAACTTGATGTTACTGTGTCTTATAATTTTCTTAAAAGAACAACAATTACCTGGGGCGGCAGTTTGTTTTGTCAGGGAAATCTGATGAAATCATATTTCAATACAGCAAAGATAACGAGAGAGGATGCAGGTTTCTGGTCCTATGTGATGATAACGGCTAATTTTTAATTAATTATTTAATATATAGGAGATTATAAAAATGAAACGATTCTTAATATTTCTTGCTATTCTAATGGCTATGAATATAAACACTAAAGCTCAATCTGTTACTATAGCTGCTGCCGCTGATTTACGAAATGCTATGGGTGATTTAGTAAAAACATATAAAGAAGCAAATCCTGAAGCTAAAATAGAACCCATATTCGGCGCTTCAGGTAACTTATATCAGCAGCTTGTAAACAAAGCTCCCTTTGATATGTTCTTCTCAGCAGACAACAACTTTGCTGTAAAATTAAAAGATCAGGGATTAACGGTTGGAGAACCAAAAGTTTATGCTATTGGTCATCTTGTTTTATGGAGTTCCACTTTAGATGTAAGCAAAGGATTAGATTTACTTAAATCTGACAAGGTAAACAAAATATCAATTGCCAACCCGGAAGTAGCGCCTTACGGCAAAAGAGCGGTTGAGTGTCTTAACTATTATAAACTTTATGATCAGATTAAAAACAAGATTGTTAAAGGTGATAATGTTTCGCAGGCAGCACAGTTTGTTTTAACAGGAAATGCTGAAGTAGGATTGATTGCACTGTCACTTGCACTCTCCCCTGAAATGTCGGCTAAGGGAAAATATTTCCTAATAGATCAGAAAAGTTATTCACAGCTGGATCAATCATATGTTGTATTAAAGCAAGCAGAAAACAATAAAGAGGTTGCGAAGTTTGTAAAGTTTCTTGACTCTGATAATGCCAGAAAAATATTCAGTAAATACGGATTTAACCTGCCGAAACAATGATAAAGGAATTGATATAGTAAATTTATTTACATAAAATGAATTGATTCTATTTAACCTGGAGACATTTGGGATAACTTATCCTAAATGTCTTTTTTTATTATGACAACTTTTCATTTCGTATGTGCTGACCCAATTATTTCAAGAAAAGACTTCAATCTATAACTTTTTATTTAAGTTTAGATAGTTATGTGACCTATACTTTTTAAATAAAAGTATTTGAGGGAAAAACTGTTCAATATCACATTTGTTTGGAAACGGGAATGTAAATTATAATAGTCTTGATTCTTGCTGATTACAATTTATAAGTAAAATCATTTGAATAGATTATTATACATATTTTTAAGTCTAACCCTCATTTTTAATTCAGTAGGATTTATCCTTCTATTCATTCAGACCGATTCTGATAATAGAACAGAAATAAAAGAGAAAATATCCTCACACAATTATTCACCTGAATTAGAAATAATAAAAATCGAAAGAAGTAAAATTAACTTCTTAGCGGAGAAACGTGATAATGAATTTGAATATAATGGTAATATGTATGACCTGGTAAAAATTGAACAGGAAGGGAAATATCTGGTCCTTTATTGCCTGAACGACACCAGGGAAACAAATCTGCATAAAATATTCTCTTTCCTTGTTGATGAATATCAGGAAAAGCATCATCACAGTAATCAAAGAAGTGTTAACCATATAGTATTATCCCCTGCAATAATTAAATTTTGTTATATTATTAAGAGATCTGATGAAATAAAAATAATTTCTACAACATTCATTTCTAATTACAATTCTGTTATTCTAAATCGTCTTACCCCACCGCCGGAAATCATTTCCTGACCTCATCTTCATAATATTCTTAAAATAGCTAACCAGGCTATTCGATGAATCGTTTCACCCGGTTAATGATCTATTTATTTATTAAAATGAAAGGAATTGATTATGGAAAGGGAAAAATCCTATTACTATATGATTATTATATATTTAATAATATTTAGTATTGTTTCAAATGCACAAGGTGTATTAAAAGGAAAAATTACTGATTTCAAAGATGGGACTCCGCTTAATAATGTATCAGTTTATTTGCCGGATCTAAAGATTGGCACAACATCATTACCAGATGGCACCTATGAATTAAGAGATGTCCCAAAAGGTGTGTTTCTTATCGAGATAAATTTATTGGGTTATCATGAGATTGTAAAAAAAATAACAATGAATGGGATAGTTGAGGTTAACTTTGCTATGGTGCAATCAAGTGTTGAATTACCCGAGGTAGTTATTACAGGAGTATCATCAGCAACAGAACAGCAATATAATCCGGTACCTGTTAGTGTCGTTTCACAAAACGATCTGGTTGAGTCAACCACTAATAATATAATTGACGCATTAAGACTATCTCCGGGTGTTTCTGAGATTACTGAAGGCCCCGCAATCTCAAAGCCAGTAATAAGAGGGCTTAGTTATAACCGGGTTGTTGTAGTAAATGACGGAATCAGACAGGAAGGACAGCAGTTCGGAGATGAGTTTGGAATTGAAATTGATCCCTATACTGTTTATAAAGTTGAAATAATGCGTGGTCCGGCTAGTTTAAGTTACGGATCTGATGCCATGGCAGGAGTAATAAACATGATATCAACTCCAACCCTTCCTGATAGACGAATCGCAGGAAGTATTCTGGCGAATTACCAGTCGAATAATGGATTGTATTCCGGTTCCGCTTATGTAGCTGGTAACAATAGCGGCATTACCTGGGATGCCCGATATACTTATTTGAATTCCCATGCTTATCAGAATAAGTATGATGGTTACGTTTATAATTCAGGATTCGGTGAAAATAACTTCAAAGGATCAATCGGAATTATTAAAGATTGGGGGTATTCACGTTTAACTTTTAGTGATTTTGACCTGAAGCTTGGTATTGTTGAAGGAGGAAGAGACAGCGCCACGGGAATATTTACAAGACATCTATTGGCCTCTGATGGCTCAGACAGCGCCGGAATTGTATCAAATTCAGATCTTACGACATATGACCATAATATGGTAATCCACCAGCATGTGCAGCATTATAAGGCTGTGCTTGATAATAATTTTAGTCTTGCAGACGGGCGGTTGGGTGTCAGATTGGGATTTCAGCAAAACAAGCGACAGGAAGCAAATGATGTTACAATAGGAAACATTTATAACATTTATTATTTCGAAAATACATTCAATTATGATCTACGTTATACGCACTCTGAGCAGGATCAATTTGAATATTCGTTCGGCGCTAATGGGATGCAGCAATCATCTCAGAACAAAGGCCTACTATTCTTAGTCCCTGAGTACCAGTTATTTGACCTGGGAATATTCGCAACAGGTCAGAAAACAATTGGTAAATTTTCATTACTTGGAGGTTTGCGGTTTGATAACAGAACTCTGCACGGAGACGATCTTTATCTGGATAGCAATGGAGTTAAGATGGCTGGTCAAGATGTTGGAGCAGTTCACAGGTTCACAGCTTACAACTCGAATTTTTCCGGTATAACCGGGAGTATTGGGGCTGCGTATGATTTTAGTGAACTATTTTATGGAAAGCTTAACCTTTCACGTGGATTCCGTGCTCCGAACATCGCTGAAAGCGGCAGCAACGGTATTCATGACGGTACTCCTTTTTATGAAATAGGTGATCCGAACCTCAAACCCGAAACAAGCATTCAACTAGATCTTACACTTGGAATAAACTCAGATAATTTCTCTTCAGAGATTACGTTATTTGATAATAATATCAATAATTATATTTTCCCTGTTAAACTAGCCAGTGTATTCGGAGGAGATTCCATAAGCACTGATGTTATGGCAAAGATGGATGGTCCTACATTCAAATATATTTCCGGAGACGCAGTGCTTACAGGAGCGGAAATAACTCTGGATATTCATCCTGTAAATGTCAAATGGTTCCATTTCAATAATTCTTTTTCAATGCTAAGCGCGATCCAAAAGAATCAACCTGATTCTACCAAATATCTTCCTTACACACCGCCTTTCAAATTTGTATCGCAATTAGAATTTACCGCCTCTGCGTTTAGCAATACATTTCGAAACGCATATCTGCGGTTTGATGTTGAACATTATTTCAAGCAGGATAAAATATATTACAAGTTTGGCAATGAAACTGTAACTCCGGCATATACATTATTAAACATTGGAGCCGGTGTAGATATTTCAGAAAATGACAGAACTATTCTATCACTTTATTTATATGCTGGTAATATTCTTGATGCGGCATATCAGAGCAATATGAGCAGACTGAAATATGGTGACTCTAATAATGTAACCGGCAGGATCGGTGTCTATGAAATGGGAAGGAACTTTAGTTTTAAGGTGCTTATACCGGCAAACTTTATGTATGCAGCCAAATAAGATCTAATTTGGACTGGAATAGAATATTGATATAGTTAACAATTTATTGTCAGGCTATGGAATTACATTGATACCATAGCCTGACTGGAATAAATTTTACATTATCAATTTTGTAAAGGAAATGCTATGAGATTATTAACTTTGATTCTATTCGTTATGTTACTTACAATAATCCTAAATGCTCAAAATAAAAATTGCAATTGCGGTGTAACTAAGGGGAATAATCATCCAAGACAGGAAATTAAAGACCGTTCTATACCATCTTCTTTAGGGGATGCATCAAATACAAGTGTAAAGAATATTATTAACTGGCCTGTGCCGGATAATCCAAAACTAAGCGGTAAAGAAACTGATCCGAAAGAAAATTCGTTATATACTGTGACCGGTTATGCCAGGTTAATAAAGATTGATCCTGAGGACTGCGATTTTAAGATTGAGATATCTGGGGATAAACAGAATTCTGGTAACAGAATAATTGCTGAAATTCCGAATACAAAAGAATATTGTTTTTTACGTGAAAAATTAGTATCGGATCTTAAGAAGAAAGACAACCTGACATTGAAAGGACAATCGACAACTATTAAGAAGGGTGTTGAATTAAAGCTTACAGGATATGCATTCTGGGATTCTTCATTTTATACAGACAAGGCTGCAGCTAAAGAGATGGGAAAGGGGCACGGTAGTAAAGATGTAAAAACGTTATGGGAAATTCATCCAGTTGTTAGTATTGAGGTAGAATGAGGATCAATCCTGGGGAAATATTACTGAGTGGAGAATAACCAGTCTGCTTTGACTGGCTATTAGGGGGAGCACATTTGGGCAGGTATAATTTGCAATTTAAGTACAATTTATTATCTTTATTGCATGATTAACAGAATAAATAAACATAGAAATTTAATATCCTCAGTATTTTTACTGGGGTATTTATCATTTATGCTTATTAGCCTTACTCACTTTCATAATGAATTAAATTATGGAAAGGGTAGTACTGTTGAAAATGTTTCTAATTCTACTTCCTCAAAAACCTCGGGGCCTAATGAAGAAAATTGTCCAATATGTCAATTTGCTTCATCAATTAGTATATATACAGTTTCAATAACGGTATCTGGCAATCTGATTTTTGAAAGCAATATTCTCCTAAAAAATGATCCAATATTTATATCGGCAATTTTCATACAGGGAAACTTCCTCAGGGGTCCACGAGAATTTAATATCCACCTAGTTTAAGCACAATTATTTTTATTATGAGCTAATAAACCTCAGGTTTTTTGGCAATCATTTAATAAAAAAAAATTAACTCATGTTATTTATAAAAAAATCAGGATATTAAATGAAAGCATTAAAATTATTCCTATTATCTCTTATTCTTACTGGTATTTGTTATGCTGTAAGTAAAAAAGATCAAAATACTTATATCGAAACTATTAATTTTACAGTTAAAGTTATCGATAGCAATACTTTGCAGCCTCTACAGTTAGTGACAGTTATCTTACAGCAAAACAATTCAATAATTGCTTCAAGTAATTTCCAATCCCTTCTTCAATATCGTTGAAAAATACTCTGCCGAAAGGATTGGAAGTACCTGAAGCAATTATTGAATTGTTTTGCTGTAAGATAACTGTCACTAACTGTAGAGGCTGCAAAGTATTGCTATCGATAACTTTAACTGTAAAATTAATAGTTTCGATATAAGTATTTTGATCTTTTTTACTTACAGCATAACAAATACCAGTAAGAATAAGAGATAATAGGAATAATTTTAATGCTTTCATTTAATATCCTGATTTTTTTATAAATAACATGAGTTAATTTTTTTTTATTAAATGATTGCCAAAAAACCTGAGGTTTATTAGCTCATAATAAAAATAATTGTGCTTAAACTAGGTGGATATTAAATTCTGGTGGACCCCTGAGGAAGTTTCCCTGTATGATTGCCGATATAAATATTGGATCATTTTTTAGGAGAATATTGCTTTCAAAAATCAGATTGCCAGATACCGTTATTGAAACTGTATATATACTAATTGATGAAGCAAATTGACATATTGGACAATTTTCTTCATTAGGCCCCGAGGTTTTTGAGGAAGTAGAATTAGAAACATTTTCAACAGTACTACCCTTTCCATAATTTAATTCATTATGAAAGTGAGTAAGGCTAATAAGCATAAATGATAAATACCCCAGTAAAAATACTGAGGATATTAAATTTCTATGTTTATTTATTCTGTTAATCATGCAATAAAGATAATAAATTGTACTTAAATTGCAAATTATACCTGCCCAAATGTGCTCCCCCTAATAGCCAGTCAAAGCAGACTGGTTATTCTCCACTCAGTAATATTTCCCCAGGATTGATCCTCATTCTACCTCAATACTAACAACTGGATGAATTTCCCATAACGTTTTTACATCTTTACTACCGTGCCCCTTTCCCATCTCTTTAGCTGCAGCCTTGTCTGTATAAAATGAAGAATCCCAGAATGCATATCCTGTAAGCTTTAATTCAACACCCTTCTTAATAGTTGTCGATTGTCCTTTCAATGTCAGGTTGTCTTTCTTCTTAAGATCCGATACTAATTTTTCACGTAAAGAACAATATTCTTTTGTATTCGGAATTTCAGCAATTATTCTGTTACCAGAATTCTGTTTATCCCCAGATATCTCAATCTTAAAATCGCAGTCCTCAGGATCAATCTTTATTAACCTGGCATAACCGGTCACAGTATATAACGAATTTTCTTTCGGATCAGTTTCTTTACCGCTTAGTTTTGGATTATCCGGCACAGGCCAGTTAATAATATTCTTTACACTTGTATTTGATGCATCCCCTAAAGAAGATGGTATAGAACGGTCTTTAATTTCCTGTCTTGGATGATTATTCCCCTTAGTTACACCGCAATTGCAATTTTTATTTTGAGCATTTAGGATTATTGTAAGTAACATAACGAATAGAATCAAAGTTAATAATCTCATAGCATTTCCTTTACAAAATTGATAATGTAAAATTTATTCCAGTCAGGCTATGGTATCAATGTAATTCCATAGCCTGACAATAAATTGTTAACTATATCAATATTCTATTCCAGTCCAAATTAGATCTTATTTGGCTGCATACATAAAGTTTGCCGGTATAAGCACCTTAAAACTAAAGTTCCTTCCCATTTCATAGACACCGATCCTGCCGGTTACATTATTAGAGTCGCCATATTTCAGTCTGCTCATATTGCTCTGATATGCCGCATCAAGAATATTACCAGCATATAAATAAAGTGATAGAATAGTTCTGTCATTTTCTGAAATATCTACACCGGCTCCAATGTTTAATAATGTATATGCCGGAGTTACAGTTTCATTGCCGAACTTGTAATATATTTTATCCTGCTTGAAATAATGTTCAACATCAAACCGCAGATATGCGTTTCGAAATGTATTGCTAAACGCAGAGGCGGTAAATTCTAATTGCGATACAAATTTGAAAGGCGGTGTGTAAGGTAGATATTTGGTAGAATCAGGTTGATTCTTTTGGATCGCGCTTAGCATTGAAAAAGAATTATTGAAATGGAACCATTTGACATTTACAGGATGAATATCCAGAGTTATTTCCGCTCCTGTAAGCACTGCGTCTCCGGAAATATATTTGAATGTAGGACCATCCATCTTTGCCATAACATCAGTGCTTATGGAATCTCCTCCGAATACACTGGCTAGTTTAACAGGGAAAATATAATTATTGATATTATTATCAAATAACGTAATCTCTGAAGAGAAATTATCTGAGTTTATTCCAAGTGTAAGATCTAGTTGAATGCTTGTTTCGGGTTTGAGGTTCGGATCGCCTATTTCATAAAAAGGAGTACCGTCATGAATACCGTTGCTGCCGCTTTCAGCGATGTTCGGAGCACGGAATCCACGTGAAAGGTTAAGCTTTCCATAAAATAGTTCACTAAAATCATACGCAGCCCCAATACTCCCGGTTATACCGGAAAAGTTCGAGTTGTAAGCTGTGAACCTGTGAACTGCTCCAACATCTTGACCAGCCATCTTAACTCCATTGCTATCCAGATAAAGATCGTCTCCGTGCAGAGTTCTGTTATCAAACCGCAAACCTCCAAGTAATGAAAATTTACCAATTGTTTTCTGACCTGTTGCGAATATTCCCAGGTCAAATAACTGGTACTCAGGGACTAAGAATAGTAGGCCTTTGTTCTGAGATGATTGCTGCATCCCATTAGCGCCGAACGAATATTCAAATTGATCCTGCTCAGAGTGCGTATAACGTAGATCATAATTGAATGTATTTTCGAAATAATAAATGTTATAAATGTTTCCTATTGTAACATCATTTGCTTCCTGTCGCTTGTTTTGCTGAAATCCCAATCTGACACCCAACCGCCCGTCTGCAAGACTAAAATTATTATCAAGCACAGCCTTATAATGCTGCACATGCTGGTGGATTACCATATTATGGTCATATGTCGTAAGATCTGAATTTGATACAATTCCGGCGCTGTCTGAGCCATCAGAGGCCAATAGATGTCTTGTAAATATTCCCGTGGCGCTGTCTCTTCCTCCTTCAACAATACCAAGCTTCAGGTCAAAATCACTAAAAGTTAAACGTGAATACCCCCAATCTTTAATAATTCCGATTGATCCTTTGAAGTTATTTTCACCGAATCCTGAATTATAAACGTAACCATCATACTTATTCTGATAAGCATGGGAATTCAAATAAGTATATCGGGCATCCCAGGTAATGCCGCTATTGTTACCAGCTACATAAGCGGAACCGGAATACAATCCATTATTCGACTGGTAATTCGCCAGAATACTTCCTGCGATTCGTCTATCAGGAAGGGTTGGAGTTGATATCATGTTTATTACTCCTGCCATGGCATCAGATCCGTAACTTAAACTAGCCGGACCACGCATTATTTCAACTTTATAAACAGTATAGGGATCAATTTCAATTCCAAACTCATCTCCGAACTGCTGTCCTTCCTGTCTGATTCCGTCATTTACTACAACAACCCGGTTATAACTAAGCCCTCTTATTACAGGCTTTGAGATTGCGGGGCCTTCAGTAATCTCAGAAACACCCGGAGATAGTCTTAATGCGTCAATTATATTATTAGTGGTTGACTCAACCAGATCGTTTTGTGAAACGACACTAACAGGTACCGGATTATATTGCTGTTCTGTTGCTGATGATACTCCTGTAATAACTACCTCGGGTAATTCAACACTTGATTGCACCATAGCAAAGTTAACCTCAACTATCCCATTCATTGTTATTTTTTTTACAATCTCATGATAACCCAATAAATTTATCTCGATAAGAAACACACCTTTTGGGACATCTCTTAATTCATAGGTGCCATCTGGTAATGATGTTGTGCCAATCTTTAGATCCGGCAAATAAACTGATACATTATTAAGCGGAGTCCCATCTTTGAAATCAGTAATTTTTCCTTTTAATACACCTTGTGCATTTGAAACAATACTAAATATTATTAAATATATAATAATCATATAGTAATAGGATTTTTCCCTTTCCATAATCAATTCCTTTCATTTTAATAAATAAATAGATCATTAACCGGGTGAAACGATTCATCGAATAGCCTGGTTAGCTATTTTAAGAATATTATGAAGATGAGGTCAGGAAATGATTTCCGGCGGTGGGGTAAGACGATTTAGAATAACAGAATTGTAATTAGAAATGAATGTTGTAGAAATTATTTTTATTTCATCAGATCTCTTAATAATATAACAAAATTTAATTATTGCAGGGGATAATACTATATGGTTAACACTTCTTTGATTACTGTGATGATGCTTTTCCTGATATTCATCAACAAGGAAAGAGAATATTTTATGCAGATTTGTTTCCCTGGTGTCGTTCAGGCAATAAAGGACCAGATATTTCCCTTCCTGTTCAATTTTTACCAGGTCATACATATTACCATTATATTCAAATTCATTATCACGTTTCTCCGCTAAGAAGTTAATTTTACTTCTTTCGATTTTTATTATTTCTAATTCAGGTGAATAATTGTGTGAGGATATTTTCTCTTTTATTTCTGTTCTATTATCAGAATCGGTCTGAATGAATAGAAGGATAAATCCTACTGAATTAAAAATGAGGGTTAGACTTAAAAATATGTATAATAATCTATTCAAATGATTTTACTTATAAATTGTAATCAGCAAGAATCAAGACTATTATAATTTACATTCCCGTTTCCAAACAAATGTGATATTGAACAGTTTTTCCCTCAAATACTTTTATTTAAAAAGTATAGGTCACATAACTATCTAAACTTAAATAAAAAGTTATAGATTGAAGTCTTTTCTTGAAATAATTGGGTCAGCACATACGAAATGAAAAGTTGTCATAATAAAAAAAGACATTTAGGATAAGTTATCCCAAATGTCTCCAGGTTAAATAGAATCAATTCATTTTATGTAAATAAATTTACTATATCAATTCCTTTATCATTGTTTCGGCAGGTTAAATCCGTATTTACTGAATATTTTTCTGGCTTTATCAGAGTCAAGAAACTTTACAAACTTCGCAACTTCTTTATTGTTTTCTGTTTGCTTTAATACTACATATGATTGGTCAATTTGTGAATAACTTTTCTGATCAATCAGGAAATATTTTCCTTTAGCCGACATTTCAGGGGAGAGTGCAAGTGACAGAGCAATCAATCCTACTTCAGCATTTCCTGTTAAAACAAACTGTGCTGCCTGAGAAACATTATCACCTTTAACAATCTTGTTTTTAATCTGATCATAAAGTTTATAATAGTTAAGACACTCAACCGCTTTTTTGCCGTAAGGCGCTACTTCAGGGTTGGCAATTGATATTTTGTTTACCTTGTTGATTTAAGTAAATCTAATCCTTTGCTTACATCTAAAGTGGAACTCCATAAAACAAGATGACCAATAGCGTAAACTTTTGGTTCTCCAACCGTTAATCCCTGATCTTTTAATTTTACAGCAAAGTTGTTGTCTGCTGAGAAGAACATATCAAAGGGAGCTTTGTTTACAAGCTGCTGATATAAGTTACCTGAAGCGCCGAATATGAGTTCTATTTTAGCTTCAGGATTTGCTTCTTTATATGTTTTTACTAAATCACCCATAGCATTTCGTAAATCAGCGGCAGCAGCTATAGTAACAGATTGAGCTTTAGTGTTTATATTCATAGCCATTAGAATCACGAGAAATATTAAGAATCGTTTCATTTTTATAATCTCCTATATATTAAATAATTAATTAAAAATTAGCCGTTATCATCACATAAGACCAGAAACCTGCATTCTCTCTCGTTATCTTTGCTGTATTGAAATATGATTTTATCAGATTTCCCTGACCAAACAAACTGCCGCCCCAGGTAATTGTTGTTCTTTTAAGAAAATTATAAGACACAGTAACATCAAGTTCTCTTCCCAGGCTTGACATTCCGGCACTGTTCCTAACGTTTGAACTTAGGATATGATAATTTGCACCGAATGTGAAATCACAATCTTTGGGTGTATAGTTAGTAGTAATATAGAAATCATTTATGCCAAAGTTATAAGTGGCAGACGGTGATTTGTAAAAGTAATCCATGTAGCCATAAAACCTGTGTGAGGTTGCATATGAGCAATAGAAAGTATTAACCTTTGTTGAATCGGATGGTTTTGTGCCAGATACAAGATCAGCGCCCAGACCTAATTTCAAATCACTAATTTTATAGAAACCCTGGATAGAAAATAGATAAGCATTAACATCCTTTGCACCTCTTTTACCGGTCTGTAAAGCAGCTTCAGTAATTGAAGAAAAATTACCATATTCAGCGCGATGGTTTAAGCCTAAAGTAGTTGTTTTGTTATCAAGGTCTTTACCATTTGTCGACTTTCGTGAAATATCATAATAGGTAAACAGGTCAATTATATTATTGCTTATTAATTTATTACTGTTTATCCAAACGCCATAAATACTTGAGCCTGAATCACTTTTTACAGGATAGTTATAAGCAGAAGAGGCGGCTGATGTAACATAAGCAGTTCCCTGGTAATCTGACAGGGCGAACAGATCAACTTTAACCTGACTCGCATATTGGAATTTAACTCCGTCAAAACTTCTTCCTGTATACGTCCAATTGCCGGCGCCAAAAAATCTTTCGGTACCATAAACCATTTCAAACCTTCCTGCCTGAATAGTTATAGGTAAATTTAATGGTTCAATTAGTTTAACATAGCCCTGGTGAAGGTCAAGGTTTTTAATACTGCTCGTAACAGTTGGTTCTTCACCAAAAATTCTTGAATCCTGCGCCTGGACATAAAGAGATAATTTATCTGAAATATTAGCATTCAGTCCTAATCTTGTTCTCATGCTGGCAAATGACAGGGGATAGGTCTTATTTGAAAAATCCCTTCCGTCAAGCTCGCTGCGTAGCTGTACCTGACCGTCAAAGCTCCAATCCGTCTTTTGCTGCGCAAATAATGCTGAAGAAGTTAAAAATAATAGAGACATAACTATAGTTATTAGTTTGTTCATAATATGAACCCTTATAAAGTTTGATTAAATATTATTTATTGGTGAGTTTACTCTGCTGGTAGCCAGAAATCTCTAAGGGGCTGTTTAATAATATTGTTCTTCCGTAGGGACGGGCATCTATTAAACATGAGTTTTTAAGAACCTGTGTAAATATAAATATTATTTTTTATAATTAGCAAATTGGTGGAAAGTCCTATTCAACCAGGTGGACACTGGTATTTTTTGCTTCTAATTATTTGATTGCAAGAATGCCGTAATGATAGGGAGGCAGTTCTATTTCTTTATGAAGGATTGTAAAATTTGATTTCAGAAGCCAATCAACACATTGAAACGGAGTGGGGCGGATATCCAGGAGTTGGACCTCTGGGAGTAAGTGAAGAATGTATCCAATGAATAATTCCGGCTTTCCCGCCGGGTTTTAGAATCCGGTATGTTTCATTAAGAAGTATGTCCGGATTTTCAGCATGAAGTATATTGAATAGCATAACATAATCAACAGAATTATCGTTAAGTCCCGTACCTTCATGAACAAAATCGCGATTGATAACTTTTATGTTAGATAATTTTGTCTCATCTATCCTTTTATTTAATCGAGCGATCATTGACTGATCTATATCCAGTGCAAATACATTTCCCTTAATAATTTTAGCTGCAGGAATTGTGAAGGTTCCGTAACCGGAACCAAATTCTACAGCGTCGTTTATAGTTTCATCCAACAGCAGCTTTGAAAGAATTAATTGGATATCAAAAAATGATTCCCAATAAGTTTCTTCCGGCATTCCACTTTCTCGTATTTGCATAAAACACAACTTTGGTTAAAGAAATGAAAAAATGTTTAATCAAATCTAAGCATTTAATGCCAAATTTATGGATCCCCGCCTTCGCGGGGATGACATGCGAGATTTAACGATTAATCGCAAATTGTTATTTGACTGCTAATATAGTAAGGCTTCATTGTAATCGCAGAATGACAAACGGAAATAAATGGTGTCGGGGAATAGTTCCCGACACCCCAGGGAAATATAGAACTTTAAAACACTGTCACATATTAATGGTAACTTGACTAAATCAAAATAAATTTATAGTTTATAACATGTAAAAGGAAGTGGGATATTTACTTTCTTTTATAAAAAAGCCTTTCTGTAATAAACCTATTTTGATTTTGTTGTACGCTTCTTTACGCTGTTTTACGCTTCTTTACGCTAAAACGGCCTCTTCTCCTTACCTTCTCCCGGTACTCTCCCGCTTTTCGCCTATCCGCCTTATCAATTCACAGTAATCGTTTTTTGCAATTTGCCAGGTCTCAATTAGAATCAGGAATTGTAAGGGGATGAATCCCCTAACACTTCAATTTTTTCGTTAATAATCCCAGGCATAAAATGCCTGGGCTACATAAGTATTAAAATGTGAATACATAATCCCTCCTTTTTTTATCTGAAATTAGTTTGATTATATTAATCAAGATGTCTATATTTGGAGTCGTTTTGCTTTCTTTTAGGAAGGATTTATGTTTATAAAGATTAGCGGACTGAGCGACGGTGTTCATAATTTTAGTTTTGATGAGAAAGTATCTTTAATAAATCTTGAAGAACCATTTTTCGGCAACTTTATTGCCCAAATTGAGCTTAGCAAAACTCATAACCAGATTGTACTGAAAACCGGCTTCTCAGTTAAAGCACATTTTGATTGCGACCGGTGCGCTAATGATTTCGAGTTTGAAATCGATGGCACCTATAGAATGGTTTATTTCTTCGAAAGTAAACCTGCCGAAGGTGAAAATAAAGATGAAAATCTTATTTATCTTCACCCCGATGCCGATAGAATTGAGATCGGAAATGACCTTAGAGACTTTGCTTTACTCTCTGTACCTATGAAAAAGCTCTGCAGGGAAGATTGTAAAGGAATCTGCAGTCATTGCGGTAAAGACCTTAATGATGGTGACTGCGAATGTGATAAAAGTAATGCTGATGCCAGGTGGCTTCCGCTGCAAGAATTGAAAAACAAAATAAATAATAATTAGACGGAAATACGATGCCAAATCCTAAACGAAAAATGTCCAAGACCAGAAGGGATAAACGTAGAACTCACTATAAAGCTACCGCTCCAACTATGGGTACTTGTTCTAACTGTGGTGAAATGAAACTTACACACCGTGCTTGTCCATCCTGCGGTTATTACAACGAACGTTCCTTGTTTTTACCAAAAAGCTAGAGATTATAAACCTTCTGATGTCAAATTCTGAGCTCATCAATTCCAAATGCAGAATAATTGTAGATGCTATGGGGGGCGATTTCGCCCCCCGGAACGTCGTTATTGGTGCACTACAAGCATTCAATGAAAATAAGAATTTTGAGCTCTTCCTTGTAGGTAAAGAAAAAGAAATCCAGAATGTTATTTCTTCAGCAGGTCTTTCTTTTAATAAAGAAAATATTCTAAACGCCGATGAAGTAATTGAAATGGGGGATCATCCAACCGCTGCTATCAAATCAAAACCTAATTCTTCAATTGTTATGGGGAGTAAATTTGTAAGAGATGGCAAAGCTGACGCATTTGTCGGTGCGGGAAATACCGGCGCTATGATGGCTGCAGCTACTTTAATTATGGGAAGAATTCCCGGTGTGGGTCGTCCTACAATTGGAGCTATAATGCCAAGTACATCGGGTGTTTGTAATTTGTTTGATGTCGGCGCAAGTGTTGATTCTAAACCCAAACATTTACTTGAATATGCTATTATGGGTTCAATCTATACAAGGGAAATGTATGGAATAGAAAGACCATCAGTCGGAATTCTCAGTGTAGGCGAGGAAGATACAAAAGGTAACGAAGTTTCTCTCGCGGCTTTTGATCTTATTAAAAAAACAAACCTTAACTTTAAGGGAAATGTTGAAGGGAATGACATACTTAACGGTTCAGTGAATGTAGTTGTCTGCGATGGCTTTATAGGAAATGTTCTTATTAAGTTTGGTGAGGGAATCCTTACTTTACTTAAATTCAAATTTAAGGAATTTGCAGGCAAAGGATTGATCAATAAACTTAAAATGGGTCTTGTTAAAAGCGCGATGAAAGAAATCCTGATGGATTTTAATTATGAGATTCATGGCGGCGCTCCTTTGCTTGGAGTTAACGGCATCTGCATAATCGGACACGGACGGTCAAGTGAATTGGCAATAAAAAATATGGTACTGAAGGCTAATGAAATGTACCAAAAGAAATTAACTAAGAAATTTGAAAACGCAATTAAAGAATTCTCTAATTTATGAGATTACTATGAAAAGCGAGGGTAAGGGGATGAATCCCCTGGTTAGTGATTATTATAATTTAATCCCAGGCATAAATGCCTGGGCTAAAATAAGGAAAAGAGAAAGTAAGGAGTAGGAAGAAATTGATTTCTCAGAAATCAGAAGGTAAATGCCTTCAGCATTTATCGGGCGGGTCACAGACCCGCCCCTACAAAACAGGATGTAAATTTAGAATCAATAATAACCGACAATGGTAATATAGATTAACTTTTAACTTTTTAACATAATTGGATAAAATGGAAAACAATAAAACAATATAATGCGGCTATTACCGCTCTCGGAATGTTTGTACCTGACAAAGTTTTGGATAACGCTTACTTTGAAAAAATAGTTGACACTTCTGATGAATGGATTCGGACAAGAACTGGTATAAGTGAAAGAAGAATGCTTGAGAATGGCGCTACCAGTGATCTGGCTACAGGCGCGGCTAAGGATCTTATCCTAAATATAATATTAAACCCGGAAGATATTGATGTTATAATAGTTGCTACTGTTACACCTGATATGTTTTTCCCTTCAACCGCATGCCTGGTTCAGGATAATATCGGAGCTAAAAATGCATGGGGATTTGATATGAATGCCGCATGTTCAGGTTTTCTATTTGCGCTTGCCAGGTTGGCAGCGGACTTATTGAAAGCGGCAATTATAAGAAAGTTTTGGTTATCGGTGCGGATAAAATGAGCTTCAATAACAGATTACACAGACAGAAACAACTGTATTCTTTTTGGCGATGGCGCGTGCAGCAGTTCTGCTTGAACCTACCAAGATAAGAAATATGGTTTCCAGGATTCACTATTACATATAGATGGTTCCGGTCGCGAAAGTTTATATATGAAAGGCGGCGGAAGTCTTAATCCTCCAACCCATGAAACTGTTGATAAGAAAATGCATTATATCTATCAGGATGGTAAAGCAGTATTTAAAGTTGCTGTAAAAGGAATGGCGGATATTTCATACGATATGATGCAGAAGAATTGTCTTAAAGGTGAGGATATTGCTTACCTTGTACCTCATCAGGCAAACCTAAGAATTATTGATGCTACTGCCAAAAGAATGGGTGTTGGAAGCGATAAAGTAATGATAAATATTCAGAAGTATGGAAATACCACATCTGCAACAATTCCATTATGTCTTGTTGAATATTATCGCGATGGTAAATTAAAGAAAGGCGATAAGATTATTCTTGCTGCTTTTGGCGCCGGTTTTACATGGGGCGCTACTTATTTGGTCTGGTATTAGATTAGAGATAAATATGTCAAAAAAAGCATTTTTATTCCCCGGTCAGGGTTCTCAATATGTAGGTATGGCAAAGACCTTTTTGATAATTCAGTTGAAGCAAAAGAAATGATTAAGACTGCAGACGAAGCTGTGGGTGCTAATCTTTCATATATTATGTTTAACGGTCCGGAAGATCAGTTAAAGCAGACTGAATTTACACAGCCGGCAATTTTTCTTCACAGTGTTATTCTTGTTATCTTTAATGAGAACAGTTCAGCCGGAAGCGGCGGCAGGGCATTCATTGGGAGAATATTCAGCTCTTGTTTCTGCCGGTGCAATTCAGTTTTATGATGCAATAAAGTTTGTACGCGAGCGCGGCAAAGCAATGCAGCAAGCAGGAATAGAAAAACGTTGGTACTATGGCTGCTGTTTTAGTCTTAGTCCTGAAATTGTTGAAGAATTTGTAAAGAAGCTTCAGCTGAAGGGATAGTTCAGTGTGCTAATTTTAATTCGCCGGGACAGATTGTTATTTCCGGTTCTGTTAAGGTGTAACAAAGCAATGGAAATCTGTAAATCAAAAGGCGCTAAACTTGTTAAAGAACTTGTAGTCAGCGGAGCTTTTCATTCGCCTTTAATGAAATCAGCAAAGGACAAATTAAAGAAGCACTTGAAACTACAAATATTTATGATGCTAAGTTTCCGGTTTATGCAAATGTTACTGCAAGTCCGGTAACAAATAAAGATGAGATAAAGAATCTTTTGTTTGAGCAGTACTTCACCGGTGAGATGGGAGGA
This sequence comes from uncultured Ignavibacteriales bacterium, assembly GCA_963786395.1. GTDB lineage: Bacteria > Bacteroidota > Ignavibacteria > Ignavibacteriales > Ignavibacteriaceae > Fen-1301. Next base: position 20,269 of record CAWAZD010000006.1, read on the forward strand.
GACAATTGTAAATATGATTAAAGATGGTGTAGATGAGTTTTATGAAATAGGTCCGGGTAAAGTTTTACAGGGATTAGTAAAAAGAATAAATCCGGATGTTAAAGTTTCGGAATAGATAAATATTACTGATCTGGAGAGATATTTATAATGGATAAATTTGAAAAGATGAATAAATAAGATTAAAATAGATCCTCTTATTTTTACCAAAAATTCGTAAAGTTTGGATGTATTGTAATCCGGAGAATGCTGTTATTACGGTGTTTATACTGATCTGAAAGAATATGAAGTAATTATGTCAGTAAAAGATAAGATAATTGACGTATGGATGAATCCCAGACTAAAGATACAAGGCTGGTTTGAGAAGCCCCAGAAGGATGAGGACTTTGAGTCAGGAATTGCAGTAGGTACTGAAGTTTACAATGGGAAATGTGTTTTCCTTGATAAGAACGGCTTGTGCACTTTGCAGAAAATGGCTGATGTTGAAGGTGAACACAAGTGGAAATATAAACCTATATATTGTATATTATTTCCTTTAGTAGTTTGGGAAGAAACGTTTACTATAGATGATGATCATATAAATAGATTGATCATTGTAATAAATAACCCCAGCTTATGGCGACAATTTATGATCATGCCGTGAGGAGCTTAAGCATTTTTTGGTGAGGAAGGGTTTAAGGAACTTGGAAGGCATATAAAATATCGAGTTTCCTAAAGATAATTTAAAGTAACGGAAGAAAGTATGAGATTAGAAAATAAGAAAGCACTTGTAACAGGCGGAACCAGAGGAATAGGAAAAGCGATAGTAATAGAATTGGCTAATAACGGATGCGATGTTGTATTTACAGTTATATCAGGTGACGAAGGAACATTAAAGGATGCCGAGGATTCTAAATTGGAGAAGTGAAGTTGAAGCATTGGGAAGTGAAAGTTTTTCGATTCAAAGCAGATGCTTCTTCCTTATCAGATGCTGAAAAAACATTAAATTTACTTTGGAAAATTAGGCGGTTTAGATATTTTAGTGAACAACGCGGGAATCACAAAGGATAATTTACTCTTAAGAATGAGTGAAGAGGATTTTGATAGGGTTATTACTGCAAATCTTAAAAGTGTATTTAATTACACAAAAGCGTTGTGTAAGACCAATGATGAATCAGCGATAAGGAAAAATTATTAATATAGTTCGGTTGTAGGTATAATTGGAAACCCGGGACAGGCAAATTATGTGGCTTCAAAAGCAGGAGTTATTGGACTCACCAAATCCAATGCAAAAGAATTAGCTTCAAGAAATATTAACGTAAATGCTGTTGCCCCGGGTTTTATTGCCACTGATATGACCGGCGAGCTAAAAGACAAGCAGAAAGAAGCAATATTATCAGTAGTGCCGATAAAAAGAATGGGTACACCGGAAGATGTTGCAGAGTTGTTATTTTTCTTGCCTCACCTGATTCAGATTACCTAACCGGCCAGGTTATTTCGGTTGACGGCGGAATGGCAATGTAGCATTTTATTAAATTTTAATCACAAAATAAATCAATTAATTATAGGAGCAATAAAATGGATGTTGAAGCAAAAGTAAAAGAAATCATAATTGATAAATTAGGTGTTGAAGAATCACAGATTACACCTGAGGCTTCTTTTACTAATGATTTAGGCGCCGACTCACTTGATATAGTTGAATTGGTTATGGGCTTTGAAAGCGCTTTTCAAGTTTCAATTCCTGATGAAGATGCTGAGAAGATCGGTACCGTTGGCGATGCAGTCAAATACTTGAAAGGAAAATTAAGCTAATCAATTATTATTAAGACCGGCTGTCTTATAAGACAGTCTCTTATCTCTTCTTATTTTTAGCTTCTTTATTTTTTTAGATCCAACACTTAAACCAGGAGATATCGTATGGGAAACAAGCGGGTAGTTGTAACCGGAATGGGTGCAGTTACTCCCATCGGAATCGGTATTGAAGAATACTGGAACGGACTTATTACATGGAAAAAACGGTGTAGGCTTAATTACTAAATTTGATGCTTCAAATTTTGAAACCAAATTTGCTGCGAAGTAAAAGAATTTCAATCCTGAAAATTATATTGATAAAAAAGACTGTTAAAAGGATGGATCCTTTCACACAGTATGCTATGGCTGTTGCTGCAATGGCAATGGATCAAGCCGCATTTAATCAGGATAAAATAGATAAGGAAAGATTCGGCGTAATATTTCGGCAGCGGTATAGGTGGTATGGTTATTAACCAGCAGCAGCACTGGCAGTATCACGAAACAAAAAACCCCAGACTTATTAGTCCCTTCTTTGTTCCAATGATGATCGCGGATATTGCAGCCGGACAAATTTCAATTCGTTATGGACTTAAGGGTCCCAACTATGCTACTACTTCTGCCTGCGCTACTTCTTCACATGCAATAGCCGATGCGTTTATGATAATTCAACGTGGAAGTGCTGACCTGATGATGTGCGGTGGTTCCGAAGCCGCAATTGTAGAAATGTCTATCGGTGGATTCAATGCTATGAGAGCTCTTTCCACATGGAATGACCGTTACCTTGAAGCATCCCGTCCTTTTGATAAAGACAGGAATGGATTTGTAATGGGTGAAGGTGCAGGAATTCTAATACTTGAATCATTACGAACATGCAATAAGCCGGGGAGCTAATATTCTCTGTGAAATTGTCGGTATTGGTTTAACCGGAGATGCTTATCATATCACTGCTCCAGCTCCGGGCGGCGAAGGAGCTGTAAGATCAATGAGAGAAGCAATCCGCGATGCCGGTTTAACTGCAAATGATATTGACTATATCAATGCTCATGGAACTTCTACTACTTATAATGATATATCTGAAACTAATGCTATTAAAACTGTGTTAGGCGAACATGCTTATAAAATTATCGTAAGCTCTACAAAATCGATGACCGGACATCTGCTTGGAGCGGCTGGTGCGATTGAAGCTATTGCCACAATTATGGCAATAAAAAACAGTTTGGTTCCACCGACTATCAATCTTACAAATCCTGATCCTGAATGCGATCTTAATTATAGCCCGCTTTGTGCTTCTAAATTAGAAATAAACTGCGCTATAAGTAATACTTTCGGATTTCGGAGGGCATAATGCATCATTACTATTCAAGAAGTTTGAGGAATAAAATTTTCTATGTTACTTTCCTGGCTTCTTAATAAGATAAAAAAACGGGGAGCTGAAAAAAGCACTAAGAAAATATCAAAGCTTCTGACTCCTGAGAAATTCTCGGAACTTGAAGAGTTGGTAGGGTTTCATATTAAGAACCGTTCTTACTTTATACAAGCCCTCATGCACAGATCATTTCTTGAGCAGAATACCGAATACGATCTTTCAAATGAAAGGCTCGAGTTTCTCGGGGATGCTGTACTTAATCTTATTGTTGCTGAATATTTATACCAGACTTTCCCTGCAAAGGATGAAGGGTTTCTTACCAAAATAAGGGCTAAATTAGTCAACCGTATGGCGCTTGCTGATGCAGCCGAAAGGATTGATTTATCAAAATATCTATTAGTGAGCAAGAATTTATCCAATTCATTTACCAATGGTTCAAGGACTGTTTTATGTGATGCTGTTGAAGCATTGATCGGGGCTATTTATCTTGATAACGGGTTAAATGCTTCCAAAGATTTTATTAATAAAGTTCTTATAGTTCCCAACACTAAAGAAGGGGAGTATCTGGTTGACGAAAATTACAAGAGCCAGCTTCTTGAATTTGCGCAGGCAGGTAAAATGGATAACCCGGTCTATTCGGTTGTTAATGAAGAGGGTCCTCAACATAACCGTATTTTTACAATTAAAGTAACAATTAATAATATAGATTATGGTGTTGGTACCGGTAGAAATAAAAAGAGTGCGGAACAGAAAGCCGCGCATGCTGCTCTAAATGTCCTTATTCAGAAACCCCCTGCAGTTTAATTGCATTCCTCTTTCTCATTTATTTTCTTTAAATTTTAACCTTAAATTTGAAATATTATTTGTCATTTAATAATAATACTTTATAATGCCATAAATGGCATAAGTTATTTTTATGTTTATTCCATTTTACCCAGCCCTGAAGGGCTGGGCTAATTAAATATGCAGCAAATTTGTTTTAGTTTTTTCAGTATTCACGGCATTAAATTATTTGCGTTAAATAAATTCAGTGTAGTTGAGCTGGCAAATGTTGACGTGCAGTGCAGCGACTGTTCTAGCTATTACGTCATGCTTGCATTTCTTGCGCCAAGAAAAGTACGTATAGAAAAATCTTATTCTAATTTTAAAATATAAAGTGAGCGTGTATAATGAATATATTTGAACACCCGGACAATTTTGTTAACAGACATGTAGGACCCGGTCAGGGTGAAGTTAAAGAAATGCTTGAAGCAATCGGTGTTGATTCAGTTGATAAGCTGATAAATGAAACAGTACCAACTTCCATAAGATTAAAAGATGATTTAAAATTAAGCGAACCTGTAACAGAATACAGGTTTATTGAGAATCTTAAAAAGATATCCAAGAAGAATAAAGTATTCAAATCGTATATCGGCATGGGGTATTATAATACAATAACACCTGCGGTTATTCAGAGGAACATTCTTGAAAATCCCGGCTGGTATACACAATACACACCTTACCAGGCAGAAATATCACAAGGAAGACTTGAGGCACTATTAAATTTCCAGACTGTAGTTTCTGATCTGACAGGTCTTCCTATCGCCAACGCATCTCTGCTTGATGAAGCTACTTCAGCCGCCGAGGCAATGATAATGGCACATGCAGTAAGAAAAGAAAAAGAAGCTCACCAGTTCTTTGTTTCCGAAGAATGTTTCCCGCAGATTATCGAGTTACTTAAAACCCGCTCTAAACCATTGGGAATTGAGCTAATAATAGGTGACCATAATAAAATAGAGTTTAATAAAAACATATTCGGTCTGTTTGTTCAGTATCCTTCAGATAATGGTGAATTATTTGATTTCAGAGAACTATTTGCTAAAGCAAAACAAAATAATGTATTTGTTATTGCAGCAGCAGACTTGCTAAGTCTTGCTATTTTTACGTCACCGGGTGAAATGGGAGCTGATTGTGTGGTGGGTTCTACACAGAGGTTCGGAGTTCCGATGGGATATGGCGGTCCTCATGCTGCTTACTTTGCGACAAAGGAAGAATTCAAAAGATTTATACCGGGGCGTATTATCGGGGCTTCAATTGATGTGAATGGAAATCTTGCTTACAGAATGGCTCTTGGAACAAGAGAACAACACATAAGAAGAGAAAAAGCTACCAGTAACATCTGCACATCTCAGGTTTTACTTGCAATAATGGCTGGTATGTATGCAGTTTATCATGGTCCTCATGGAATAAAGAGAATTGCCGAAAAGATACATAAGCTTACTAAGGTACTTGATCAATCATTAAGGGATCTTGGCTACGAACAGATGAATAAGAATTATTTTGATACACTTCATATTCATCTCGGGTATAATTCAGTACAGAAACTAACACGCATAGTGGAAAACGCAACCAAAAATGAAATGAACTTCCGTTATTTCGCTGATGGTTCTGTAGGAATTTCATTGAATGAGTCAACAGATTTTTCCAATATAATGGATATTATATCTGTGTTTGCAATAGCAGCAAACACAACTGTTGATGAGAAAACTATTATTGCTCTTGGTGAGAAAGTTAAGATTGATTTACCAGCAGGACTGGCAAGAACAACTGAATATCTTAAGCATCCGGTATTCAATTCATATCATTCAGAGACTGAGATGATGAGATATTTAAAGAGTCTTGAAAATAAGGACTTGTCACTGATGCATTCAATGATCTCACTTGGTTCATGCACAATGAAGCTTAATGCTACAACAGAAATGCTTGGAATTACATGGCCGCAGTTCAGTAAGATACATCCTTTTGCTCCTGTAGAACAGGTTCAGGGATATACGCAGATATTTACTGAACTCGAAAAGGATCTTGCTGAGATTACAGGATTCAAAGCTGTTTCACTTCAGCCGAATTCAGGAGCACAGGGCGAGTATTCCGGTTTGCTGGTGATACGGGAATATCATCTCAGCAGAGGTGAAGGACACCGTAATGTTTGTGTAATTCCTTCGTCGGCACATGGTACAAATCCGGCAAGCGCTGTTATGGCAGGAATGAAAGTAGTTGTTATAAACTCTACAGCACAGGGCAATATTGATATTGAAGATCTAAAGAAGAAAGTTGAAGAGAATAAAAATAATCTTGCCGCGCTAATGATTACTTATCCTTCTACACACGGTGTATTTGAAGAAGATGTAAAAGAGATCTGTGAAGTAATACATAAGAACGGGGGATTAGGTTTACATGGACGGCGCGAATATGAATGCACAGGTAGGATTAACAAGTCCTGCTATGATCGGAGCGGATGTATGCCATCTTAATTTGCACAAGACATTCGCTATTCCTCACGGCGGCGGCGGGCCGGGAGTAGGTCCAATTGCTGTATCTGAAAAACTTGTACAGTTTCTTCCGAATCATCCGGTTGTGGAGCTGGGTCATTCAAAAGGGATACATTCAGTTGCCGCAGCCCCATGGGGAAGCGCGAATGTTCTGATTATTTCCTATGCTTATATCAAAATGATGGGAGCTTCAGGTTTAAAGAGAGCAACTGAAATTGCTATATTAAATGCTAACTATCTTAAAGCAAGACTGGGATCTACTTTTAATGCATTATATTCAGGTAAGAGCGGAAGAGTAGCGCATGAATTAATATTTGATATGCGGAGCTTCAAGGATTCCGTTAATATAGAAGTTGAGGATATTGCGAAACGATTAATGGATTACGGATATCATGCTCCAACAGTATCGTTCCCTGTGCATGGGACTTTAATGGTAGAGCCCACAGAGAGTGAATCAAAGAAAGAACTTGACCGTTTCTGCGATGCACTTCTTTCAATCAGGGAGGAAATAAGAGAAATAGAGAACGGTATAGCAGATCAGGTTGATAATGTGCTTAAAAATTCTCCTCATACTGCAGAGATGGTAGTATCAGATGAATGGAAACATTCCTATTCAAGAGACAAAGCGGCATTCCCGACTCAATGGGTAAGGGCGCGTAAGTTCTGGCCTTCCGTTGGAAGGATTAATAACGCATACGGCGACAGGAATTTAATCTGTACCTGTGCACCTGTATCATCTTATGCGGAAGAACAAGTATGAGAACAACATGCGAAATATTAAAGGAATCTAAAACGATTGCTGTAGTGGGCATATCAAGTAAGCCTGACAGAGACAGCGGCAGAATTGCGCTGTTCCTTAAAAGCAAGGGATATGAAGTAGTGGGAGTTCATCCAACGCAGAAAGACTTTGACGGAATTAAAGTATATAGAAATCTGAAAGAAATAGAATTCCCGATAGATATTGTGGATGTCTTCAGAAATTCTGCTTCAATACCGCAGCTTATTCCTGATGTACTTGAAGTGAGACCTAAAGTATTATGGCTGCAAAAAGGTATAAGAAATGATGAAGCAGTTAAACCTGCAACAGATGCGGGTATTGAAGTAATTCAGAATGAATGTACTGCGATGGAATATAATCTTTGCATTGCTTCATCTATTACTCATTAAATAAAATATGCAGAGACGCCTGATAATATTTTTTCTTTCGGTCATCTCAATATTGGTATTCCCTCATGGGAATAAAGATACCACCTATCTTCCAGGGGCAATATTCAGTTAAAATTGATTCGATTATTATAACGGGGAATAAAATAACCGAAGATTTTATTATACTAAGGGAATTGACTTTCCACAATGGTGATTCGCTAACACCGACAAAAGCTTCATACAATAGTGACCGTGTTTATAGTCTTGGTATTTTTGATCATGTAAATATTAACCCGTTTGTTTATGATAATAAAACCTATGCCCGGATTGATGTTGATGAGGCATGGTATATCTGGCCGATCCCATTTCTTAATGTTAAGGATGGTAACTGGAAAAAAGTATCGTACGGGATAGATTTATCGGTTAAAAATTTCAGGGGGATGAATGAAACAGTGAGAGCCAGTTTTGGCATTGGTTATGACCCTTCAGTTGCTGTTTCCTATACCAGACCGGTATTGCGATCAGGGAGCAATGTTTCAATTACTACGTCATTATCATATTCAAATGTTCAGAATGAAAGCAGAGCAGCGGAAATAAATTACGGATCGCGGTTTAGTCAGAAAATGTTTAATGCCCAGATTATTCTTGGTGACAGACCAGCATTGTTTCATACTATTCAGCTTACGGCAGGATTCAATTATATTGAAACTCCTTTATATATTCCAAAGGCAATATACAAATGCTTCGGATCAGCGAGATTGACCGTGTAATTTATGCCGGCGGCGGATATACATATGACACAAGGGATCTTTCACAATTCCCTTTAAAAGGAATTTATGGTACAGTTAGTATTTTGGATAAGGGGCTAGGGTACCAGAAAGTTAATTACCAGGTTTATTATATAGACTTCAGGGAGTACCGGCGGATTTTATGGGATATTCATGGCAAGTGGCGTTTTGCAACAAGATTGACTTCGGGTAAAATTATTCCATCTTATGACTTATCATTCTTAGGATATGGAGACAGGGTGCGGGGATATTCAAATAATGTAGAAGAAGGAAATAATTATTATCTTACATCGTTAGAGTTTTATCATCCTATAATAAAGGATATGAATATTAATCTCGATTTTATTCCTATAGTACCGCCGCAGTTATTATCTTACAGGGTTGCCTTGTATGCTGAAGTTTTCGGGGATGCCGGAACAGCCACACAACGTGGAAGGAATATAGGCATAGCTGATTTTGAATCAGGTTATGGATTCGGCTTTACACTTCTGATACTGCCATATAATATTCTGCGTGTTGAAATGGCTTTTAATAATTTTGCTCAATCTGAATTTCTGGTGAACCTTGGAATCTCTTTCTGACATTGAACTGTATTATTCGTCCTACGGGAAAGTTAATAATGAAATAATTATTGACGGTGAGGATTATATTCATGTTAAAAGAGTGATGAGGCATAAAGACGGCGACACTGTTTTTATAACTGATGGGAGAGGGAATATCTTTGAAAGTGTAATAAAGACAATGGGGAAGGATGCTTTAACCGCAAAGCCGGTAAAAACTATCAGTTACGATAACACAAAAAATAATCTTTACTTCTGTATTCCTAAACTTAAAAACCCCGACCGGTTTGAATTCGCGCTTGAGAAGTGCGTAGAAATGGGGATAACTAATTTTATTATTTATGAATCAAAAAGGACGGTCACACGGGGTGATAAACTTCCACGATGGAATAAGATAATTCTTTCAGCCATGAAACAATCATTGCGCAGCTATTTGCCAATGATTAAGACGGTTCCCTCACTAAAAGATATATTTTCTTTTGAAGGTGAGAAGATAGGATTTGATCAGAAGGCGGGGAATGCTTTTTCTACTATTAAGATTACTCCCTTGGTAAATTATTATTTTGTATTTGGTCCGGAGGGGGGGCTTGATAAAGAGGAACTGGATTTGTTTAGTGCCGCAAACCTTTATAATATTGCAAAGAACAGATTACGCTCAGAGACAGCGATAATAAAAGCTGCCTCCTTATTATAATATTATTCAATATGAAGTTATTTCTACCATTGACTTTATTGGTCCTCTTTTTAGCCGGATGCGGAAGTTCTCCCCGTTTTACATCTAATGGTTCAAAGGAAGAAAAGAAATCCAGGTATGAAGTAAGAAAATCTGACAGGGAAGAGAAAAAGCCTGAAAATATTGATGAAGATGAATATAGCGGTTCGCCTGTATTAGAAACTAAAACGGGAGTTGCTTCATATTATGGTGATAAATATGACGGCAGGAAAACTTCATATGGAGAGATATTCAATAAAAATGATCTTACTGCAGCCCACCTGAAATATCCATATAATACAATTGTAAGAGTAATTAACCTGATGAACAATAAATCTGTAATAATCAGGATAAATGACAAGAAGCCGGATTTCAATGGTAGAATTATAGATTTATCATTAGGAGCAGCAAAAAAACTTGATATGATAAAGAACGGCATTATCGAAGTTCAATTAGAAGTATTAAAATGGGGTAAGAATTAGATAATAAAAAAGGCCCAGCATTGGGGAAATGCCGGGCCAGATCCGTTATCATCAAAAGGCAGGGGAGAACCTTTTGAAAGGATCAATTATTTAGGGAGTGATGTGAAATTAATTATGCATGACATTTAAATCAATGCATAAATATATAATCAGTGTTCTCCGTGTCCATCCTCAATCTTTACCTGTTGAAGAAATTCCGATACAGTGTCGGGACTTTGATCACCATAAGTTCCAAAGGCATCAACATAAGTTCCTTTATCTCCATCATTAGTTTCAATGGCATATAGGATTGACATATCCGCGGGATCCGAGTCACCTTCGAACCTGATATACTTCTTTAATTGTGAGTTCATCGGAATGATATTTCTTAGAAGTTTCTTTACCTACAAGAAGTTCTTTTTTAATTTCAAAGTCGTCTGTATATCCATCACCTTTAAGATCGTTCATTACTTCAGACAAAGTGTTCATTTCATTTCTTACCATGGCTAACTCTTTTTTTCTTAAAATTATATATTTTATAAAGGGAACATTGTGATATATACGTACGCGGTAAAGGTGAATAATAATCCCTTAACCATTTGGAAATGCAGATTATTCGCATGTACCTAATTGCAGGAAGATTCTTCACTTCACTTCGTTCCGTTCAGAATGACAAGGTCAAGTAATGGGATTGTTGGAATAATGGAATAGTGGATTGATGGAGGAAGGGGAATAAAGATAAAAGGAAAATATTAAAGGTTAGAGGAGGAGACTTGTTATGATATTATATAATCCCAGGCATAAATGCCTGGGCTATTCCTGAACATATCCGAAACTAGTATGAAACTAGTGTGGTACTTAGGATTTCAGGATAAAAACAGGGTTTTTTCAGGGTACTGACAGGGTGATTTTGGGATTTGTAAAATGTTGGTATTATTTAGTAAATATGTGGTTTTGCTTAGAATGAGACATTACTTACCTCTAAAAATATAAAAGAAAGAACCCCCTATACTATTAATACATCCGATTTCGGGTTTTTGATCATTTCTGGAGCGACAATAGCCACTCTTTTTTGATTATAGTGAACTTTTCTTTCTGTTTATCATTTAATAAGGTTGTGACCTTAGTTTCAAGCACGGCAGTCTTGTTTTCTTTTACCAGGCTGTAATTGTCAATAATCAGAGTTTTTATTTTAGCAGTCTGAGCGTCGGAAAGGATAAGTTTCTGTTGTAATCTTTGCGAGGCTTTCTGGGCAATATCATTTATTCCCTTGCTATCCTGTGCCTGAAGTACCATAACTCCTAAACAGAGTATAAAGAATATCTTAAGAACACGTTCCAAGGTAAACTCCTGTCAATTGTTAAATAAAACTAATATTATGTACACCTAAAGTCAATCAAACTCTATACCGAAAAATAATTTCCTGAAAGTCGGAATAAATTGGAAAAATCACTATTTTTAGACCTTATAAAAAATGCAAGTGTATAATTTTAAGGACTCGGCGAAGAAGATAGTAGACAACTGGTCGGAAACTCTGAAAAAACAATCATTCAGTGTATCCATCCCGGTTTTGAATGAATATAATTATGAGATCAAAGTATCTAAAGGAACGAGTAAATTAAAGCTTTTGGCTTATTTCGGGAAGAACGGGAATAAGACAATTATACAAGGGGACAAGGATAGCCAGATTTACAGTGATATAAATGAACTTTTATTATTGAATTTACCTAATGAACGTTCTGCCGAAATTCCAGAACCTGATTATTACATAGGTACAGACGAATCAGGTAAAGGGGATTATTTTGGACCGCTGGTAGTAGCAGGAGTTATTGTAGACAAGGATTCTGCTTTACTTCTGAAAAAGATAGGAGTTAAGGATAGTAAGCTGTTAACAGATGTCCTTATGAAAAAGATGGCTCCTGAAATTAAGCGGATAGTTAAAGATAAGTTTAATATTATAGTAATAACACCAAAGACATATAATGATCTTCATACGAAGATGAAGAACGTAAACAAGATGCTTGGCTGGTCTCATGCAAAGGTGATTGAAAATCTTCTTTTGATAGAAGATGTTAAAGACGCAATAAGCGACAAGTTCGGAGATGAAAGACTTATAAAAAATTCCCTTCAGGAGAAGGGGAAGAAAATAAACCTGATGCAATTTACTAAAGCAGAGAGATATACTGCGGTTGCTGCGGCTTCAATACTTGCAAGGAACAGGTTTAATGAATGGTTTGATGAACAGGGTACGAAGATAAATATTAAACTCCCTAAAGGAGCGTCAGCAATTGTCGATAATACTGTTAAAGATATTAAAACGAAATATGGAAGAGAGTTTTTAGCTGACATAGCTAAACTACATTTTAAGACAACAAATAAATAATAGAGAAAATAAATAAATGGCAAAGTCAAAAGTAAGAAGAATCGGCTTATTAACCGGTGGTGGCGATTGTCCCGGATTGAATGCTGTTATCAGAGGTGTAACAAAACCAGCTCAGGATTACGGGATGTCTGTATTCGGAATCCTTGATGGTTTCGAAGGATTAGTTGAAGGACGCGCAAAAGAATTAACTAATGAAGATGTTTCCGGCATACTTGCCCGCGGCGGAACAATTTTGGGATCATCTAATAAGGGCGACCCATATCATTGGCCGGTAAATAAAGATGGTAAAATAGAAATACAGAATAAATCCGCAAATGCACTTAAGAATTACAATGCCTGGAATCTTGATGCTTTGATAGCAATAGGCGGTGACGGAACAATGCACATTTGCAAAAAGCTGGGTGAAATGGGAATGAACATGATTGGTGTTCCCAAAACAATTGATAATGACCTTGAAGCTACAGATCAGACATTCGGTCACGATTCAGCAGTTTTTATAGTATCCGAAGCTTTAGATCGTCTTCATACTACGGCATCCTCACACCATAGAGTAATAGTTGTAGAAGTGATGGGAAGATATGCCGGCTGGATAGCATTGAACGGCGGATTAGCCGGTGGAGCTGATATAATTCTTATTCCTGAAATTCCATTTTCATGGGAAAAGATATATGATAAGATCCTAACGAGAGAATTGATGGGGAAGAAATTCAGTTTAGTTTGCGTAGCCGAAGGAGCAAAACCAATAGATGGTTTAATGGTGACTAAAGGAATGGATATAAAACGTCATGATCCTGTTCAGCTTGGCGGAATCGGGGAAGTAGTTGCGGCTAAGATAGAAGCCGGCACAGGCAGAGAGACGCGCGTGACGGTTTTGGGTCATGTGCAGCGTGGTGGAAGTCCCACACCTTATGATAGAATTCTTTCAACTAAATTCGGTGCATTTGCAGCGGAACTAGCAGCACAGAGGAAATTTGGAAGAATGGTAGCCTTAAAGGGAACAGAAGTAAAGAATGTTAGAATAGAAGAAGCGATAGCGCGGCAAAAATTAGTCAGACCGGATACACAGGCAGTGCATGTAGCACGGGAAGTTGGTATTTCATTTGGAGAACCGTGATAAATAATTAAAAAGCAGGAGGAAAATACTTGTTTTTTCCTCCTGTGTCCTATATATTTGGGTCTGAATTTTTGAAATACAAGAAGCAAAATTCAGTTGAAATTCGGGGTCGTAGTTCAGTTGGTTAGAACGCCTGCCTGTCACGCAGGAGGTCGCGAGTTCGAGTCTCGTCGGCCCCGCTAAAAGCTCAAAGGAAACTTTGGGCTTTTTTGTTTTATAGAAGTGGCCTTTGATCTAAAAGGAGGTCGTCCCGAATAATCGGGAAGTCTCGTCGGCCCCGCTTCACAAGTGTCTGTAGCAAAATCTGTAGCAAAACTTCCCAAGGGTATCCAAAAACAAAAAAAGCCCTACAAGTTTTATACTTGCAGGGCTAATTTTATTTCAACTTTGATAGCTCGTCAGCGAGATGTTGGGATGAGAGTTTTGTGTAATAAGTCATTGTGGTCTTTATATTGGAATGACCTACAAGCAGAGCTATGGAAAGAACCCGCAACTCATGGGAAAGAATTCAAACTCTCTCATCATATAAGACATCTTTGAACCTAACTGTCCATGATACTCCATTTTCCATATTATAACTGAGTTCTCCCTGGAGCTGATCTTCAGCAATATTCTTGAAAAGTTGTATTCCCAGTGTTTGCCCCCCGGTTATATCTGAATAGTTCCGAATACCAATCCCATTATCCGATATGGTGAGTTTAATTAAATCATTTTTATTTCTTGATAGATGGATAGATATTTTGCCATCCCTTCCATCAGGAAATGCATGTTTGAAAGAGTTAGAGATTAGTTCAATTATTATCTGACCACATGGTATTGCTGTATCAATAAGAACATTTATGCTTTCAAGATCAAGAAATAGTCCGATATTTTTTTCGGTTGAATTATAACTTCCCATTAACAGAGATGTAAGATCAGTTATATAATCCTTCAGATCTATCCTGGATAAATTCTTTGATTGGTAAAGTTTCTCATGCACAAGAGCTATTGCCTGAATCCTGTTCCCGACATCCATAAGAATTTCTTTTGTAGCCTTATCTTCAACTGCTGCCACCTTCAAGCCAAGGAGTGAATATACGACCTGCATATTATTTTTAGTTCGATGGTAAAGCTCCCGCAAAAGGACTTCTTTTTCCTTAAACCTTTCCTCAATATTTTTATAAGCTTCCTTCAATGCATCTTCATACTTCATACGTTCGGTTATATCTGTGTTAGTTCCAAACCATCTTAATATTTTTCCATTGTCATCACGGATAGGCATTGCTCTCGAAAGGAACCACCCATATTCTCCTTCTTTGCTCCTAAGCGGGAAAATATCTTCCCACGGTGTACCCTCTTTTAATGCACCAGTCCAAATCTTCATTACACGATCAATATGATCCGGATGATGAACTTTTTCCCAGCCCCAGCCCTGCATCTCCTCGAAGGTTGTGCCTGTGTAATCATACCAGCGTTTATTATACCAGAATATGTATCCACTCTCATCGGTCATCCAGGTAAGCTGAAGAATATTGTCAGCCAGAGTACGAAATCTTTCTTCGTTTTCCCGCAACGCATCCTCAGCTTTCATAAGTTTGGTTGTATCAACTATTGAATTAGCCTCGGTCCGTTTTTGATCAGCAATGTCATTAAAAAAAATTGCAACCTGCCGGTCATCGGGCTTACCTATCCTGAACGCATTCACTGTATACCAGCGGTTAAGCTGCTCCGCCTGATTCTGAAAATTTGCAGGTTCTCCGGTAATAGCAACCTTACCGTATATTTCAAACCAGTATTCTTCAAGTTCTGGCGCAAACTCGCGCATCCTCTTACCCACTGCATTTACAAGTCCAGTTTGTTTTTCGAAAGCCGGATTAACTTCTAAAAACCGATAATCTACTGGTTTTTCATTATCATCGAATAAAACTTCAATTACACAAAACCCCTCAGTCATCCCGTTGAAAATCATTTGATAATGTTCTTCGGTATTACGCAGTGCGTCATCAGTTCTTTTATTTTGTTCCTCGCATTCTCTAAGAATTTCGTCAACCTTTTTTTTATCTTTTATATCAATACCTTTCTTTCGGGGCATAATCTTACCATGATGTTTAAGCAAACATAACAAATTCCTTAAACTTTTATTCTATTTTTCACTTCAAAACAAAGAAGGGGAATGCTGGAAAAATCTGTAGCAAAACTTCCCAAGCTTTTACCAAAACAAAATATGCCCACAAGTTGATCGATTTTTAAAGGCAAGTGTTCTCACAAATGGAAATCTGCTGAGAGGCCTTAATTCTCACAAATGGTAAAATATTATGCTCAGAGAAAGTTAGATGAGGCTTAAACCTTTGAATTTGAAATTGGCATGAAGTAATTTGTTAAAGTATTGGAACAGAAATGCGAAAAGGTTCTTTTCGCATTTCCGTGCATAATAGAGGATTGAGATCAAATAATTATTTCATTCCATTGTAATATTTTTTTGCATTGAATTGGGCAAAGGCCGCGTTCAATGTAGGGATCTCATTGTCATTTATTGCTTTATCAAACCAGGTTTTTGCATTTTGGTCATCTCCTTTTAATTGGTAAGCCCTACCCATTAAATAATAAACATAGGGATCATTTTGATTGGACTGCTTTAGTTCTTTTAAAGCTACCTCCGGATCCTTTTGTTCTATGGCAGTAATAGCTTTTAATTGGTGAGATAATTTAGTTTGAGCATCAGTTTTTTCATTTAATACATTTATAACTTTATTCTCGGATTTAGCACCTGCAAGAGTGCTATTATTCTGTAGTTTTAAAGCCACAAGGTTTTGGTTATAGGCTACTCTGTTTCTAAAATTATCTTTGGATTCCTGCGTAGACGCAGATTTATTATAATCATCTAAGGCTGCCTGAAATTTTTCATTAGCTTTATCATATTGTCCGTTTTCATATAAAGCTGTTCCCATTCTTATTTGAATGTTAGACATATTCAGATAATCATTATCGTTTTGCGCTATTTGGTATTCTTTATCCAATTCAGAAAGTGCCTGGTCAAATTTACCCTCATAAGCAAAAGATAATGCCAACATATTATGAGCTGTTTCTTTTTGTATATTAGTCTTTGCATTTTGAAGAAAATCATTTACCTGGATTCTTGCATCTGAAAATTTACCCTGATATAAATAATTTGCAAAAATACCTGCTCTGGATGAAATAAAAGCAGGATCAATTTTAAGAGCCTTTTGATAATTAAGAATAGACTCATCAAATTTTCCTTCCTTCATAAGAAGTTCTGCATAAGAATCATAGGGGTTTGGATCATCCGGAACCAGGGAGATATACTTTTTGAAGGCTTTCTCAGACTCAGTAAAATTCCCCATGTTCTTGTATGCATAGCCCAGCATATTGTAAGCAGGTGAAAACTGAGGATTTATATCAATTGCTTTCTGAAGTTCAGGTAAGCCTTTATCATAGTTCTGGTTGGCAAATTGCACCTGACTAAGATCAAAATGCAGTCTCTCATCATTCGGGAACAAAGCTAAGGCACTTTCAAGATTTTCAACTTCCTTAGTAGAATTTCCATTTAGATTTTCAAGTCTTGAATCGATTAATAGTTTTTCCCCTTCAGATACTTTGTCTTTTAAAGCAACGGCTTTATTTATATCATCTAAAAAATCTTTACCGCGAAAATCAAACTGGGATTTTTCAACATAGGCTAAGGCGAAATCAGGATCCTCCTGTATAGCTTTATTATATAAATCTATTGCTTCAGGTCCTTTGAGTTTATCACCCATTTCCCTTGCCTGAAGGAAATATTTTTTAGCAGACTCTGATTTTGTGGTTATTGGAAGTTTATCTCCGTTATCGGGGAACAAATAATTTGCTGATAACAGAAGAAACAGACATAGTGCGATTGCATTTTTTTTCATACGTATCTCCTTATATTAATTCATACGTGAAATTAACCTTATTAAGAAGATAGGATTTGATTCAAAACACCATCCCAAGTGTTTTGGAGATAATTTTAATGGTCTTGTTTAGTTATTCAACAGACCTAATTTGGATTGAACAGTAAAAAGAATAACTTATGGATCATTGATATAGTCCCTTTTTCATCCCTTTAGACGATTGACCCATATACATTTCTGCCATATAATATAACAGTAATTAAATAGTTTCAGATTCCTAAGAAAAAAGATTAAATAAGGAGATATCAAATGAATAAGTTGAAATATAAAACACCCTGGATTGATACGACAGATAAACTTAAACAACAACTTGCAAACCTGACTGATGATGATTTGAGCTTTCCAAACGGGAAGGAATATGAAATATTAGGAAGATTGAAAGGAAAAGTTGCAGATACGAAAGAAAAGTTAAAAAGGTTAATTTTTAAATTGTAAATGATGGTATTCAAAAATTAAATTATAAGGAAAAATTATCATGTTATATACTATTGCTGTAGTTCTAATAATATTGTGGCTGCTTGGATTTTTTGCATTCCCCGCCGTGGGAGGTTTAATCCATATTCTTTTGGTTATTGCTGTTGTAATGATTCTGTTAAATGTAATCAGAGGGCGCCGGGTGCTTTGAATTAATAATTCCCCGACTGAAGGATCCATATAAAATCAATAAATTTATTATCAAGGAGTATTATGAAAATCAAATATTTTATCTTAACAATTATTCTGTTAATTTCGGGATCGAAATTAATTGGTTATAACACCTATGGCAGCATTAAACAGACAATTCAAGGGGAAGCTAAAAGCTTTCATACTGATACTCTCAGTGATTGGCAACAATTCAAGGTGGATGCTAAAGTTAAGATTAAAGCTAACGAAAAAAGGATTGCTGAATTTAAAGCAGACATTGCAGCTGATATAAAATCGGACAGCAAAAAAATTAAATCAAGTTATAAAAAAGAAGTCGCAAGATTAGAGAAACAGAATAATGAGTTGAAAAGTAAAGTTGATGAATACAAGTACGAAGGAAAAGATAAATGGATTGAATTCAAAAAAGGATTTAACCATGAAATGGATGTAGTCGGAAATTCTATCAATAACTTATTCTCAAAAAAGTCTAACTAATTAGAACCGTATTAAAATACATTCTCGAATAATTAACCTTTCATACCCCGGCTGACTGGAATCACTCCAAAGCAGCCGGGATTAAATTCAGCCCGATAATTCAACTCTTTGTGATTCACCCGATAGTTAAATGCTCTACCTACGATTAGCTTAACGTGACAATAATAATTAATATTAAGATCTATAATGTATAGGAGGATTTCTATGGAACAAAACAAGATAGTTGAAAATTTTTTTACCGCCATTGAGAAAAATGACTTTACTGCTGCTGAAAGTTATTTGTCAAATACTTTTAAGGTTACAGGCGTGGCACCAACCCCACTTAGTGCTAAAGAATTTTTAGGAGTGCACAAAGCTTTTAATAAAGGGATCCCTGATTTTAGATTTAATTATAAAATAGAAAATGCAAAGGATAATGTTGTTGAGTCAAAAGTTAAATTATCCGGGACTCATACTAAAGAATTGCCTGCTCCTATTCCTGGCATAAAGAATATTCCACCGACTAATAAATTCTTAAACATGCCTGAAGAAAGGGCTACATTCACTTTTAAGGACAACAAGATAGAAAATTTACATCTTGAAAAAGTCCCAAATGGAGGGTTACCTGGAGTGTTAAAACAACTTGGTGTTGAAATACCTATGTAATTCTACTTACCCTTTAAGCTATCAAGGGGACCGGCAACTGTTGGTCCCTCTGCATTTAATCCTCAAATTTAGTAAAAATAACAGGTATCAAATATTACTTACTAATTCAGGATATTAAATGACAGCTACAACTCCGGTTTTACGAATGGAAAAAGTAATTATGATTTCAAAACCGGTTTGTTTGATTTAAACATTGGAGGAGGAATTTAATGAACAGTTTTTAAAGAAGAACCTTAAAAAATTAATATTTCGAATCGTCATTTAATTAATATTAATTCCAAAATAATGCTTGACTTAGAAATATATATTATTTAGTTTGTAATAAATATTACAACTCATACTTCTATTGAAACATATGTTACAAACAAACAAACATAGAGTGATAGATATATTTTTCCGAACTGCCTGCATAAATGCTCTGTCAGGGTTCGAAAAACCTATAGCAGACTACATTAAAGTATTCCTTTCAGATTATAACTATAAAGTAACAGAAGATGAATCCCGGCAATTTACTTCCAGCAATACCGGGAATTTAATTTGCAAAGTCGGAACCGGGGGGGATTTTCTTCTTTTAGCACACATGGATACAGCGCGCCCAACTCTGGAAACTAAACCGGTTATTAAAGAGGATAAAATAGTCCCATCGGGTGAAACTGTTCTTGGTGTTGATAATCGTGCGGGAATTGCAGTTTTACTTTACACTTTGGAAAAAATTGCCAGGGAAAAACTCAATGTTAAAGACTTTACTGTAGCTTTTACAACATGTGAAGAATCAACATTATTTGGTTCCAGGAATCTTGCCATAAATAGTCAAATTAATAAGTGTTTTGTTTTTGATTCCGGTTATCGTCCCGGGAATTTTATATTCTCTTCATGCGGTGCCATTGGATTTAATTTGAAGGTTATCGGGAAAGCATCTCATTCAGGTATTTCACCTGAAAAGGGGATTAACTCACTTCAGGTAGCGGCCAGAGCAATGAGTAAACTGCCTATCGGCAGAATTGATGAAGAAACCACAATGAACATAGGTATTTTGAAAAGCGGCTCTGCTGTAAATGTAATTCCTGAATTAACCGAACTTGACGGTGAAGTGAGGTCTTTTGATCTGAATAAAGCAGAAGGTTATTTTAAATTACTAATTGATACGTTTAAGAAAGAAGCAGAATTAATGGGAGCCAGGATTGAATTTAATTATTTCTGGGATTTCAAACCCTATACTATTAAAAACAATTCTGATGTTTATAAGGAAACTATTCGCGCTATAACAAAAACAGGATTAACACCTGTTCCAAGAATTTCTCTTGGTGGTAGTGATGCGAATTCATTAAATGGACGGGGGATTGAGTCTGTAAACCTTGGTATCGGAGCCCAGAATCCCCATTCTAATGAGGAATTCATTTATATAGAAGATTTAATTAAGTCAACGGAAATTGCGTTAGAATTAGTAAGGAGGAATAATTAAAGTGAAAAACATTTTCTTTTCAGTTGTAATATTAGTTTTATCAATAACATGTAGCAGTCTTCCTGGCACTAAGGGGAAACTGGTAATAATCGGTGGTGTTCAAACCCAGGAGATAGTGAAGAAATTTGTTAGTCTGGCAGGTGGACCCGATGCAAGAATTATAATCATCCCTAATGCCGGGTCCGATCCTGTGGAAAACAGTGAAGAAGAAAAGCAGAATTTTATTAAGTTGGGAGCAAAAGCAGATTATCTCTTATTTACAAGGAATACTGCAGATGATGACAGCAATTTAAAGAAAATGAGATGGGCTAATGCGGTTTTCTTTTTAGGAGGTGACCAGGTTGATTTAACCAGAGACATGCTTGGGACAAAACTGCTAGATGAAGCATATAATATTTATAATAACGGTGGAGTTATTTCAGGCTCAAGCGCAGGTGCTGCCATTATGAGTGAAGTAATGATTACAGGGAATGAACTTATTAACAAGGATTCCACGGTTTCGTTTGTTACAATTGAAAAGGGGAATGTGGAAACTAAACAGGGTTTCGGGTTTATCAAAACTGTAATCATAGATCAGCATTTCCTGAAACGGAAAAGACACAACAGGACAATTTCTACCCTAATTGAACACCCTAATCTTATTGGAGTGGCTATTGATGAATCAACTTCAATAATTGTTAACCCAGATGAAACTTTCGAAGTTTTCGGCAACAACCAGGTTCTTGTTTATGACCCTACAGGATCAACCGGTATAAGAGAAAACAAAAAAGGAAAACTTGGTATCAGCAACATGAAACTTGATGTTTTAATAAGCGGTGACAAGTATGACCTTAAATCAAAACAAGTTATTAAATGAGTGAAGTTAAAAAGAAATTCAGGATTAAGGTCCCGAACACATATTTACTGATTTTTTCCCTGTTAGTATTGATTGCCGGTTTAACCTGGATAATTCCCGGCGGCAATTATATGCGAACTGTTGTAGATGGGAAAGATGTTGTAATGCAAAATTCATTTAAATATGGTGCAAGCAGGCCGCAGGGGTTGTTTGCGTTATTCATTGCTCCATTAAAAGGATTTGTTGAAGCAGCGAAAATAATTGGGTTTGTCCTAATTGTAGGGGGCGCTTTTAATGTACTTGCAAAAACTGACGCAATAAATTCACTAATAAATAAACTTGCCAAAGCTCATAAAACCTCATCTACTCTCCGGACCTTTTTCATTCCGGTTATGATTTTATTGTTTTCACTTGGTGGTGCAACCTTCGGCATGAACGAAGAAATTATTCCGTTTGTTCTTATTATTGTGCCTATCTGCCTTGCACTTGGGTACGATTCAATAGTAGGTGTGGCAATTCCGCTGGTTGGGGCTCATGTTGGATTTGCTAGTGCTTTTCTGAATCCTTTCAATGTCGGCATTGCACAGGGGATTGCTGGCGTGCCCTTGTTTTCCGGAATTGGTTACCGGCTTATATGCTGGGCTATTTCTACAACAGCCGCGATTATATTCATGCTCTATTATGTAAAAAGACTTTCGCGAAAACCTGAAATTAGTCCAACTTTTCAGGAAGACAATGAAAGGAGAAAGAACGAGCATTTCGAAAATATATATGAGAATAACAATCATTTTTCAACCAAGCATAAAATAGTTCTGGCAGCCTTCGCATTTTCCCTAGTAATGCTTGTGGTAGGAGTTATAAAGTTAGGTTGGTATATCGAAGAAATAGCGGGAATGTTTTTTATAATGGGAATCGCAGTCGGCATCATTGGCGGATTATCCAGTGAGGTATTAATAAAAAGCTTTATTGAAGGAGCAAAAGATTTAGTAGGCACAGCTTTAATAATTGCTCTTGCCAGGGCTACTCTTGTAATTTCTCGGGATGGTAACATTATTGATACTATGCTTTATGGACTTGCTCCATATATACAATCTTCCTCACAAATATTTGCTTCACAAAAAATGTTTCTCGTACAGGCAATTATAAATTTCTTTGTCCATTCCGGTAGCGGGCAGGCGGCTCTTACTATGCCTATTATGGCACCTCTTGCTGACCTTGCATCTGTTTCAAGACAAACTGCAATACTCGCGTTTCAATTTGGCGAGTACACAAACATAATTATCCCGACTTCTGCCGTAACCATGGGAGCCTTATCTATGGCAAAAGTTCCATGGGGGAAATGGGCAAAATGGGTAATTCCACTTCAGTTAATCCTTATGTTACTTGGATTTTTATTACTTATTCCCCCAAACCTTTTTGGCTGGCATTAGTTATTGCTTTTGAAAAAATGAATGTGTTCTAATTAAATAATATTTCTTTCAATTATAAGAGGTGTTGTGATGACAAAAATGTTACTTCGTTGTGCGTTAGTTTTTTGTTGCCTGCTTAGTTTTAGCAAGACTGCATTTGCACAAGTGGATACATACCTGGACAGTATCAACGTGTATGTAAATGCATACGGTAAAATTCAAATTTATTCTTTACCTGACACAATTGGTCAACTTACCCGCATGAGCCCGTTAGTTGGCACAGGGTCAAGTTCTGTTTTTGACGACAGACAGGATTTGGATACTCAGGATCCAACTCAATTGATTGCAAATCCTAAATTAAGCGATATTGAAGTTTATGGTTCGTACAATAATAATTATTCAGGGTTGCCACCGAATGTACTTGTAAAAGAAAATATTTACTGCTGGCAGCATCAGAATTCTATAATTGTGAAATATACAGTTATTAACAAAGAGACATCTCCCATTAATCAAATATTTGGACTTGAATTGATACCGGAAATTAGTGGTGCATATGCCGGAACAGATACTGTTATTTACAATTCCAAAACTAAAATATTGAGTGATTGGAAAACTGAAGGTGTAGCTTTTAAATTTCTGTCGGGTAATATGAATGCACTTAAAATGTTCGTTTATTACTCAGGCTACGGTGTTGATTCTTCATTTTGGAGCTGGATGACACAGGGGAAATTAGACTCATTGTTAATTACAGACCCTACTGACCCGAATGTAGATGATCCGGTACTGATTCCTTCTTTTAGTTCAAAAACTCTTGCTGTTGGTGACTCTGCTATTTATTATGTTTCTGTTGGATATGGTAAAAACAAAACTATTTTGGAAGCAAACATGGCGATTGCTGACTTAAAGTATAATCAATTTACATCTGTTAATTCAAATACAAATAACGTACCATCGAATTACAGTCTAAAGCAGAATTATCCCAATCCTTTTAACCCATCAACAATAATTTCATATCAAATTCCGAAAAGCGGTCATGTAACACTGAAAGTATATAATGCGATAGGAAAAGAAGTTGCTACTCTTGTGAATGCTGAAAGGACTGCGGGAAAATATAGTGTTGATTTCAAAGCACAAAGCTTAACCAGTGGCTTATATTTTTACTCAATTCAGTCAGGTTCTTTCCATGAGACTAAAAAAATGATTTTCCTTAAATAATCCAAATTCCCTCCGGGGTAATTTTTTCCCCCGGAGGGTTTAATACCGTTATGACCCGATATAAAGAAATAAAAGAAAAAATTCAAAATAAGTTCGGAGAACTTCCCAGGAGCCAAAGGAAGATTGCAAATTATTTTGTGGATAATTTTGATAAAGTATCTTTTTTGAATATACATGATATTTCATTGGCAACCGGTGCAAGTGTTGCATCAGTAGTACGGTTTGCCCAGAGGATAGGTTTTTCGGGTTACAGTGAACTTCGGGAAGCTATTTCAGATTCCCTGCAGAATCATCTGACTAACCTGGAAATATTTCCCCTTTATGACACAAATAAAGGAGAAAAAGATATACTTACTTCAGTAGCTAATCTTGATATTAAAAATATTAATGATACATTAACTATAATTGAGAGGGAAGTATTTGACCGTGCTATCAGTTTGATCTTAAATTCTAAAAGGGTTTTTACTGCCGGACTGGGGATCTCATATCTTCTTGCTGAAATTTTGGCATATCAACTTAATCAGGTAGCAGTTGATGCTACAGCATTTAAAAATAATTATTGTCCGTTTCTTGAACAGATTCCTTTATTAAATCGAAAGGACCTTCTTATTATATTTTCATTCCCTCCATATTCTAAAGATACCATTGAAGCTGCTAAACTTGTTTCAGAGAAAAAAATAAATTTATTAGCAATTACAAATAAAGAAGCTTCTCCCGTAACCTTTTACTCAAAAGTTAATTTGATTGTTCATAGTGAGAACATGCTCTTTACTAATTCCTTTGCCGCAATTTCAGTGATAATCAATGCCATGGCTACTTCAATTGCTATGAAAAACAAAGCACAAACTAAATTATTACAAAAAGAAACTTCGGATATAATGGAAAAATATAATAAGATTGTCAGCTATTAATTGAGTGAGGTAAATTTTAATATTTACTCGGAGTTAAAATGAAAAAACTTCTTCTTTTGTTTTTTATCATTCAGACATATTTAGTTGCAGGAGTTACAGGTAAACTTGTTGGAAAAGTAATTGATAAAAATACCGGTGAACCTTTAATAGGAACGAATGTACTTTTGCAGGAAACTACTCTTGGGGCAGTTGCGGGAAATGAGGGTAGGTTTATAATTGTAAATATACCACCGGGCATATACAATGTTAAAGTAAGTTTTATTGGATATGAATCGATATTATTTGAAAATGTCAAAATAATTGTTGATCAGACCACACAACTACCTGTAGAATTATCTCCGAAATCTCTGCAAGTCGGAGAAATTGTTGTAACTGCAAAGTCATCTATGATTCATAAGGATATCACAAGCAGCATTTCTGTCATTTCACGAGATGAGATAGAGGCGTTGCCGGTTTCAAATTTTACAGGCTTATTGTCCTTGCAGGCTGGTGTTGTTGGAAGCGGGGCAGATCTTCACGTAAGAGGTGGCAGAGCTAATGAAGTAGCCTATATGATTGATGGGATGCTGGTTCAGGATCCATTACTTGGAGGACTTGCAACAAATATTGGTAAAGATGCTATTCAGGAAATGAGTCTTTTGAGCGGCACTTTTAATGCTGAGTATGGCAATGCCTTAAGCGGTGTTGTTAATGTAGTAACCAGGGAGGGGTCTGATAACTATACCGGAAAAATTGAAATGAAAACCAGTGAATTCGGTGTTACAGAATATACCCGTCTGCACGAAAACATTGAAACAGCAAGTATCAGCGGTCCTTTATTTTCAAATAAATTGAAATTGTTTTTATCAGGTGAGCAAAATAATGTAGGTAGTTATTTACCTTTTGGTTATGATAAAGAATTTAGCTTTTTCTCAAAAATAACTTCAACTCTAATACCTGATTTTAAAATGATGCTTACTAATCGTGGAAGTAAGGGCAGTGTTCAGAATTATAGTCATAGCTTCAAATATATTCCGGATCAGTATTTAAGAAGCAGAAGAGACAGTTGGCAAAGCGTTCTTACGTTTACCCACACAGTTACAAACAATTTTTTCTATGATCTAAGGGCTTCCTATTTCAACCAGGGATATTATTCCGGACTGGATAAAGATACTTCCCTATATATCCCTTCTTCGGATTGGACCTATCTGCCGGATGCAGGCAATGGTATTGAATTTTATAGTCAGGCTGATCCTCAGGAATTAATTGACAGCAGAACGGCTTCTGCTGATATTAAACTTGATGCCTTATGGCAGATAGGAAATTTAAATGAGGTAAAGTTTGGTGCTACTTATAAAAAGAACTGGCTTAGGTATTTTTATGTGTATGACCCTAAAAGAAACTTTCCTTATTTAAATGATTATAATACTCAACCTTATGAAGCTTCTTCTTATATCCAGGATAAAATTGAATTACCTGAACTGGTTATTAATGTTGGGCTCCGTTATGATTATATGAATGCAAATGTTCAGTTCAGAAATGACCCTCTTAATCCCGCTTCTCTTATTAAAGTGCATCCAAGATCTCAATTATCTCCAAGAATTGGAATTGCGCATCCAATTTCAGACAAAACCAAATTACATTTCGCGTATGGACATTTTTTCCAGAATCCCGAATTCAAGTATCTCTATGAAAATCATCAATATGATCTTAATGTACGAGAGCCAATATTCGGTCAGGCAACTCTTGATGCTGAAAGGACCATTGCTTATGAAGTGGGAATTTCTCATCAATTTAGCGAAAGGATTGCAGTAGATGTTACAGCTTATTATAAAGATATCACCGGACTGGTGGGGACCCAATATTTTTTCCCATATGTAGATGGCCGCTATACAGGTTATACTTTGTATGTTAATGAAGCTTATACTAATGTTCAGGGTTTTGAAGTTAATCTTACTATCAGACCTGATAAATATTTTTCCGGCGGTATAACTTATACCTATTCAAAAGCAAAGGGAAGTGCTTCCTCAGAAGAAGAGAATTACCCGGGTACTCAAGCATCAACTCAATTATATTACCTTAATTTTGATCAAACCCATGTATTTAATGCCATCGGAACATTTACTGTTCCTGATGGAGAAGGACCATCAGTCTTCGGTAATAATATTTTTGACAATATGGATTTTAACCTGATATTCAGAGCCAATTCAGGTTATCCTTACACTCCCGGAGGAAGAGATGCAGGATTGGTAATTAAAAATTCCTTACGGGAACCCTCTCAATATGATTTAGATTTATTATTCGGCAAAGAATTTTCAATAGTGGGTAATGTTCGCTTTAGAATATTTGCTGAAATATTAAATCTGACAAATAACAAAAATGTTCTTTACGTTTATACAGATTCAGGTTCACCCGATTATACGCAGGGAACTCATTCTGTGGAATATATGAGAGATCCTTCTAATTATGGACCTCCCAGATCGGTTAAGTTAGGCGCTTCTATTAAGTTTTAATAATGAAATAAAAATTTATTATAGTAAATCCTATGAAAAAAATATTCACATTAATTTTTATTACACTGGCTTTGTTGATAAGTGTATACCCGCAAAATAAAAAAAATGGTAAGGACGTAGGACTGGAGAAATCTACCCGGATAACTGACCGTGCAGCGGGTACTCACAATGCAAGTAATATCGGGTTATTCTTTGAAAACCGGGGCAAATTATACCCCCGCACTTTAACTCAGGGTCCATGCGGGGAATATCCTATTAATAGCGGTCATAATTATATCTATAGGTTTAATCCTATGGTTGCATTTCCTAATAATGTCATCCAGGGAAGGTTTACTACTGATGAAGAATGGGAAGCCGTCTATGGTTATAATAATGTTGATTCTGCTCAAATTGCTTTTAGTGATAAACCATATACCTGGAATAAAACAACCGGCTGGCTCTTTAAAGATGCGAAAGGAAACCCGAATTTCAAATCAGACCAGGACAGTTATTGTGTTTATAATGACAGCGGTAATACTAATCAGATTCTTGGAATTCAAATAAATCAAACAGGTTATGCGTATGGAATAAAATTAGCGCAGAATATGATTTTCTATAAGTTTGATGTTATAAATAAAAGCAATAATAGTTATAAAGGTATGTATTTTAATCTTTATATGGACGAGGATGTTGGTGATAATGAAGGTGGAGCCCCGGAATATAGTGATGATATGGTTGGAATAGATACGTCAAGAAATCTTGGTTATATGTATGATTCAAAAGGTTACTCACTTGACTGGAATACAAAAACGGGCTATATGGGAACTACCTTTTTAAAAACTCCCATGGTAAATGGTAAAGAGTTAGGGATGACTGACTGCCACTATTTAATTTATGATTACGACCTAGATATTGATTCTATTCAATATGGCTACATATCCGGCAGTAGAATTTTATATAACTCCAGTTTAAGCAGTAAATATTTTCATGTTAAATCAGGGCAGAATATTCATTTTGATGATCCATCCCAGTTGCCCGCTACCGGAGGAGATCTCCTCTATAATATGTCTTCAGGACCTTATGATATTAATCCGAACGATACGTTGACATTCTACACTGCTTTAATTGCAGGCGACGATTTGGTCGGCCTTAACAATGCTTACGCTCAGGCAAAAAGTACACTTGCGGCTAATTTCCAATTGCCCAAAGCTCCCGATCGTCCTACTTTAACAGGTGTTCCGGGAGATCAAAAAAATATTCTTTATTGGAATAATATTTCAGAATTATCTGTTGATCCTTTTACCGGTGAAACTGATTTTGAAGGCTATAGAATTTACAGAAGCAAAGACAGGGGAATTAACTGGGACAAAATTGCCGACTTTGACAAGAAAGATAATATTGGCAATAACACCGGAATTCAATACAGTCTTAAAGACACTAACGTCATTAATGGTTTTGAATATTGGTACTCTATTACCGCTTATGATAAAGGCTCCGATCTTATACCCAGTCTAGAAAGCTCAATCGGTAACAATTTACAATCTACTAATACTGTTTCTGTTATTCCAAGATCTAATGCCATCGGCAGAGATCCCGTTTCGGTTGCTAATGTTCAGCATCTTGGCACAGGTAAATCAAATTATAATCTGAATGTAGATCCTATCGACAAGGAGTCTCTGAGCGGCAATGTTTATGATGCAGGATTTTCTTACTTGATATTGAGGGAAACCGGTGATCTAAAAACTGTGGTAACTCTCAATATTACCGATTCAACTCTCACAAAACCATACAGTTATGGAATATCTTTTACCAGTTCAAGTCTCGTGGATATAAAAAATTTAACTACTGGAGTTATAGTAGGAAGAGCCGGTTTGGGATATCCGGTTGGTGGGCGCACAATTAATTTACCCACTGAAGGGTTTAGCATTATATTAACAGATCTACCAGGAACCGAAACTCAGTTTCGACCTGAAGCCGGTGATCTTATTACTATTAATTTTGCAGTTAATGTTATTAGGAATAATAGTGACACTGTTACTTCATTACGTCCATTTGAAATTGGTCAGAAACAAGCTATTAATGATGGTGTTATATTTACCATGTCGCCTCCTCAAAGTATTCAAAACATTTCAAGAGTAGGCGGTACTGATAATCTCGATGTAACTTTCACTGTTTCGGATGCTACACTATTATTAAATGATACTTACTTGCTCTCGACTACAGGCTTTGGCTTTGATGCAAACGGCGAGGGTTTCATAAACATTTTAATTAGAAAATCTAACGGTGATACGGTTGCAGTTAAAGATTCTTTATTTAATCAGGGTACTTTAACTTTTTACGGAATATTGGGAAAAGTTATTTTCGATTCTAAAAAGCCTCCGAATCCGGGTAACCTTTTCTCGGTTGAATCTGTTCAACCTATATTGCCTAATATTCTGGATAAGTACAGGTTTACTATTAAAGGCTCTTCCATAAATACTGCCCAACAAAATAGTCAGATGAATAAAATCAGGGTTGTCCCAAATCCCTATGTTGTATCATCTTTATTTGAACCTGAATTAGGTGTTTTAAGATTAGAGCCTTTAAGACAGATTCAATTTATAAATCTTCCTTCAAAATGTACTATTTATATTTTTACTGTTGCAGCAGATCTCGTTAAAACATTATATCACAATTCTCAGGGTGGTACTGAGACATGGGATTTAAGAACAGAAAGCGGTAGGGAAGTAGCGCCAGGTGTTTTTATCTATGTAGTAAAAACAGATCAAACCCAGTACATGGAAAGATTTGCAATTATAAAATAACTAAATACATAAATTATTAGTTAGTTTTGAAGATCAGGAGTTCTAAATGAAAAAAACATATATTCTTATATATATACTTATTTTTTCAACTTTGTTGCTAGCTCAGGAATCAAATCTTGGAGCATCAGGTGCACAGTTTTTAAAAATTCCCCTTGGCGCTAAAGAATCCGCAATGGGTGGGGGAGTTGTTGGTTTGACTGATGATGCAAGTTCCATTTTCTGGAATCCTGCCGGTATTGCAAAGGTTCAGGGTATTAATTTACACTTCTCTTATATGAAATGGTTCGGTCTCTTTAATATGAACGCTGCCGCTGTTGCTTATAACCTGGGTGATATTGGAGTTATTGGGGCTAGTGTCATTTCATTATCATCAGGTCCCATTGAAATTACAAACGAGCAATCTCCTAATGGCACAGGACAATATTATGACGCTCAGGATATAGCGCTTGGAGTTACATATGCACGTTATCTGACAAATGAATTTAATGTCGGGGTAACTGTTAAATATATTTAATCAAGCCATATGGCACGAAAATGCTGCTGGCTTTGCATTTGATATCGGGACTCAATACAAACTTGATTTTCAAAATTTAACAATAGCAATGAGTATGACTAATTTCGGTGGAGATTTACAATTTGAAGGTTCTGATTTGGAAGTCAGACAGCAATATGATCCAAACTTTCCATTAAGTCGGTTAGCCCCTGCGGATCTTAGGACTTCAAGTTATCCTTTACCCTTAAATTTTCAGGTTGGATTAGGCTTTGATATTTTTAAATCTGACTTCATTAAAATAATTGGTGGTATTGATGCAGTGCATCCTAATGATAACAAGGAAAGAGTTCAACTTGGTACTCAGATTTCAGCTTTTGACCGGTTCTTTGTTAGAGGCGGCTACCTTTACAACCATGATTCGCAAAATTTTGCTTTCGGGGTCGGGGCTAATTTAGTAACCGGAAATACATTAATAGAATTTGCTTACTCTTATTCAAATTATAATATTTTACCCGTGGTTCATAGAATTTCCATTGGGATGAATATACTTTAGTAACATTAATCAACTAAATCTAATAAAATGAAATTAATTATTGCCAGTCTGTTTCTATTCCTTGTAACTGTGTTTGCACAGCAAACGCCTCTTGAAAAAGCAAATTATAATAAAATCACATCTTATGCCGAATTATCTCAGTTTATACAAGATGTTAATGGGAAATCCGGGATAATCAAAAGCGAGGTAATTGCCACTTCAGTTGAAGGTAGGGATTTATATGCTGTTTATTTTTCTAAAGATGAATTTGGTAAGTATAGGTCGAAAATAAAAGTATTAATCTTTGCTCAACAGCATGGCAACGAACAATCCGGGAAAGAAGGCGCTCTTCTTTTAATAAATGAATTATTAAAACCCAATAATCTATATCTCTTTGATAAAATTGATTTTGTATTAGTCCCGCAAATGAATCCTGATGGGTCTGAAATAAATAAACGCAGAAATAAAAACGGTATGGATCTCAATCGTAATCACTTAATCCTTACAGAACCCGAAACTATTGGTCTTCATAATTTATTTAATAAACACAGCTTTGAAGTTACAATGGATATTCATGAATATTTCCCTTACGACTCCTGGGAAGGATATGGATACCGGGAAAACATTGATGAAGAAGTCGGCGCAAATACAAATTGTAATGTCTCCAATGATATCAGAGTATTATCTAATAACGGATACCTGCCATTCATAAAAAAATATTTAAACGATAGGAAATATTCCTGTTTCGAATATAGCCCCGGAGGTCCACCGGATACGAATTATATAAGGCACAGCACTTTTGATATAAATGATGGCAGACAGAGTTTTGGTATCCAAAATACTTTTTCATTCATTCAAGAGGGATTGAATGGTAAAGATGGTTTTCTTGATAACATTAAACACCGGGCTGAAAGTCAGATGACTGGAATGCTGGGTTTACTTGAGTATGCATATGCCCACTCAGATGAAATTAAAAAACTTGTTTCGGCTGAAAGAGATAAATTAATTAATAGCAATTTAAGTAAAAAAGTCGCAATCCAATTGAACCATTTTGCCGATGGAAGCAAACTCGGTATGCCTTTATTATCCAATTATACGTTAAAAGACACCATCGTTACCGTAAATGATTATCGTCCGGTTGTTAAATCTTTATATGAAGTTGAAAGACCAAGAGGATATCTGGTACCTAAAAGCCTGAAAGAAATTATTGATTGGGCTGCCAGACAATCACTAACATATTATGGTTATAAAAAAATATTCGGCGATAAGATCGAACAATACCATATTACAGGTATTGATTCCATCGATTTCGAAGGGGATATGACAGTAAATCCGGTTGTAGAAGTAAATGATATCTCCAGAAAAGTAGCTCAATTCGATTATGTTTTTATACCATCTAACCAATTAAGAAATAATATGATAATTATTGCTCTCGAACCAAAATCTGAACTTGGATTGGTTACCTATAAAAATTATGAACATTTGCTTAAGAATGGAGAAAATTATCCAATTCTTAGGGTCGTAAATAATTCCAATTAAATGAGTAACAACTTCAATATAAATCCCTACGAAACAATTTGCTACATTAATCGTTTTAACGGTCTATGATTAACCTCTTGCCGGATAAATAACTACGTGTAATAACCGTTAATATATTGGAGAAATTATGAATGTTTTAGTGTTAGGCTCTGGACTTGTAGGCCGTCCCATGGCTATCGATTTAGCAAAAGATGATTCATTTAAAGTAACTGTTGCTGATGTTAATATCAATAACCTCAATAAAATTCCCGCCAGCTTTCCTATTAGAAAAATACAAAAAGACCTTTCGAAACCTGAACAATTACAACTATTACTCAGGGATTTCGATATTGTTTTAAATGCGGTTCCCGGTTTTATGGGTTTTAATACTCTTAAAGAAATTATTAGTGCAGGTAAGGATGTTGTCGATATTGCTTTCTTCTCTGAAAATCCGTTTGAACTTGATGATTTGGCAAAACAAAATGGAGTAACTGCTGTTGTCGATTGCGGAGTTGCACCGGGAATGAGTAACCTTTTGGCTGGTTATGTCGATTCCATATTTGACAAAACTGAAACAATATTAATTTACGTTGGTGGTTTGCCGGTTATTCGGGATTTTCCTTTTGAATATAAAGCTGTGTTCTCACCGGTTGACGTTCTTGAAGAATATACCCGTCCTGCCCGGTACGTTGAGAATGGCAAAATGGTTATCCGACCGGCGTTATCTGATTCTGAATATTTAAATTTTCCCGGAGTCGGTACACTCGAGGCATTTAATAGTGATGGATTAAGAACTCTTGCTTTAACTTTAAATGCTCCCAATATGAAAGAAAAAACTTTAAGATATCCGGGTCATATTGATAAAATGCTGGTTCTGCGTGAGTCGGGATTTTTCAGTAAAGATGAAATTGAAGTTAAAGGATTGAAAATTAAGCCTGTCGATTTCACATCTAAACTACTATTCCCTTTATGGGAATTAAAAGAAGGTGATGACGAGTTTACGGTTATGAAAATAATTGTTGAGGGTGAAAAGCGGAATAAGAAACTTCGATACACTTATGATTTATTGGATCGTTTTGACAATAATACGAATGTGCATTCTATGGCAAGAACTACCGGTTATACAGCTACCTCAGTTTTGAGCATGATTTCTAAAGGTCTTTTCGATCAGAAAGGTATATGCCCTCCTGAATATATCGGGCAAAAATCTGAATGTGTAGATTTTATCTTAAAAAGATTAAAAAGAAGAGGGATTATATATAATCTAACAGTTGAAAATATAGATTAGAAAAATGATTAAAACTCTTAATGAAATACCGTCAATTAAACTTGCAAATCTCCCGACTCCATTGGATGAAACCCCACGACTCGCTGCTAAAATAGGTTTATCTAAATTATATTTTAAAAGGGATGACTTAACCGGTCTTGCGGGGGGAGGGAACAAAGCAAGGAAACTGGAATATGATTTTGCTGAAATAGTTACTGGCGGATACGATGTTGTATTAACTGCTGGTGGTATTCAATCTAATCATGCAAGAATGACAGCCGCTGCTGCACGTAAACTTGGAATTGATATTAAGTTAGTTCTCGGTGGTCCGGATTTTGGCATATTGAATGGCAATCTACTCCTTGATGCCATATTCGGAGCTGAAATAAGATATCTTCTGGATGACGATTCAAATGACCATTTAACATTGGCTATGGAAAAATGGGCTGGTGAACTTTTAATACAAGGGCGTAAACCCTATATTATTCCAATAGGTGGAAGCACTGGGCTTGGAGCTCTTGGTTATGTAAAAGCAATGCATGAACTTAATCAACAGTTTAGTGAAAAAGCTGTGCAGATAATATTGGGCGTAGGTTCGTGCGGTACTTTTGCCGGCACATTACTGGGAAGTAAATTATTTCTACCGGGCTCCCGGGTTATTGCTATAAGCGTTTCAAGATCTTCCATCGAGATAAAAAAGAGGACTAAAGAAATAATCCGGGAAAGCGCTCAACTTCTAAGCTATGAAATTGACACCGACAAGTTAGATGTGGAATGTTATGATGATTATTTTACTGAGTATGGTGAAATAACAAAAGAGGGCAAACAAGCTATTTTTGATTGCGCTAACCTTGAGGGAATATTACTTGATCCAATTTACACAGGAAAAGTATTAGCCGGATTAATAAGTTTGGTTGAGAAACATATTATTGATGCAAATGTCCCGGTTATATTTATACATACAGGAGGTATGCCAATACTTTTCTCCTTTGAATCAGAACTTGGCAAATTTGCAAAGTGTACAAAAATAAATAATATGTTTTAGTTAATGGGAAAGACTACCGAAAATATTATCCTGTTTTGTATAGTTTTTATGTTTATATCCCCTCAATTATTTCCACAGGAAATAAAATCTCTCAATGAAAAAACTATTCTTCTTCATATAAATGAATTCACTGATAAGGATCCCTTTGTAAACGGAGATGCCATCAACTCTCTGGTTAAAATAGGAAGTTCTTCAGTAGATTATTTATGTAAAGCTTTGGAAGATAAAAATGAGGATATCCGGGTTTGTTCAGCAATAGCTTTAAGCAAAATAGCACCAGTGGGATTAAATGCAATTCCATTCCTTATTGAAGCTTTGAAGGATAAAAGCTCAGAAGTTAGATGGTACTCGGCAATTGCTTTAGGAAGATTCCAGAAAGAAGCAGCATCTTCAGTCCAATCCCTGGTCAAATTATTGAATGATGAAAATCGTGATGTACGTTGGGCTGTATACATAGCACTCAGTAAAATAAATAAAGAAGCAATCAATAACCGTCCTGATTTTTCCGATATCATAAATGTTATTGATAACTTAACTCCTCAGTTAATTAAAGAATTAAAGGTACCCGGGGTTTCTATCAGTATAATTCAAAATTATAAACTCACCTGGTCTAAAAGCTTTGGTTTCTCTAATTCTTCCGAACGTTCTTTCGCAAATAGTAAAACAATATTTGAAGCCTGTTCAATGAGCAAACCGGTTTTTACTTTCCTTGTTTTGAAACTTGTTGATCAGGGAAAGTTAGACCTGGATAAACCGCTTACCGGATATCTGTCAGAAAAGTTTGTTAGCGATAACGAGGATTATTCAAATCTCATCACAGCAAGAATGGTTCTTACCCATACCAGCGGGATGCCGAATTGGAGAAAGGGAGGGGAGGAAAGAGGGGCACCTGTTCCGGTTTATTTCAAACCTGGCTCAGAGTTTAATTATTCAGGCGAAGGAATGTATTATTTGCAGAGAGTTATTGAGCATATTACTCAGGAACCACTCGAGATCTTTGCTAAACAAATTTTATTTGATAAACTTGGACTAGAATCGACAAGCTTTATTTGGAATGAAAAGCTGAATCCTCAAATGGCTGCCGGGCATGATACCTCTGGTAACTGTAAGAAAAGAAATAATTATACTCATTCTAACGCTGCTTACACTCTTTATACTACACCCGATGAGTACGCCAAAATTATTGTTGAGATAATGAAGCCCGGTATTCCGGACCAGATTTCATTATCTGATAAAATAACAAATGAAATGTTGAGACATCAGATTCGTGTGGAGGTGCGCAATGTTATTGACCGGCCAGGACGATCTTTAGGTTTATTTTCTTTCCGAGGCTTAGGGTGGGGGATTGATTCTACAATTACAGGCAACATTGTATATCATAGCGGATCAAATCAAACCGGCTTCAGATGTTATTCTCAATTTAATATGAGAGAAGGGTCAGGCATTGTTATTATGACTAATGGTGATAACGGAAGTGAATTATGGTCGCGACTTATAAGTAAGGTCGGTGATCTGTAGATTATTATAAAGAAATTAATGAAATATTAACTACTTATTAAGAGAATATATATGCGTATAGAAAAAGTAGAACTTCGTCAGACTAAAATGGAATTAGTATCACCTTTCGAAACTTCTCTGGGTGTCGAATTATTTGAAGAACATATAATAGTCAGGGTTGATGGAGATGGAGTTACAGGTTGGGGGGAAGTTGTTGTTGAACCCACACCATCATATTCTTATGAAACTCTGACAACAGCATGGCATATCCTGGGAGAATTTGTAGTACCATCTATTCTTGGAAAGGAATTTGCAGGCATTGAAGAGGCAATTGAATCATATAAATGGGTTCGGGGACACCGGATGGCAAAAGCGGGCGTAGAAGCTGCCTTGTCTGATGCCTTTGCAAAATCAAAAGGATTGTCTCTTTCTGCTTTTTTGGGAGGAACAAGAAA
Organism: uncultured Ignavibacteriales bacterium; assembly: GCA_963786395.1. Taxonomy (GTDB): domain Bacteria; phylum Bacteroidota; class Ignavibacteria; order Ignavibacteriales; family Ignavibacteriaceae; genus Fen-1301. The sequence continues at coordinate 57,481 of CAWAZD010000006.1, forward strand.
ACGTATTCCTGTTGGCGTTAGTGTTGGTCTTCAATCCTCACCATCTAAATTGGTAGAGGTTATTACAGATTATCTTCAGGATGGATATAAAAGAATCAAAATTAAAATTGCCCCGGGACGTGATCTTGAACTTGTAACTGCTGTAAGAAAGGAATACCCGGATATTCAGTTGCAGGTAGATGCTAACTCTGCATATACTTTAAATGATATTGAAATGCTCAGAGCATTGGACGGCTTCAACTTACAATTGATTGAGCAGCCCCTGGGATATGATGACATTTATGATCACTCCATACTACAAAGGAAAATTAATACACCTCTTTGCCTTGATGAAAGCATCTATAATGTTTCCGATACTAAAGCCGCAATTGAATTGGGGAGCTGCAAAATAATAAATATTAAACCGGGGAGGGTGGGAGGTTATACCGAATCAATAAAAATTCATGACTACTGTGCCTCTAAAAATATTCCTGTCTGGCACGGAGGTATGGATGAATCCGGAATAGGACGTGGAGGTAATGTTGCGCTTGCATCTTTGCCAAACTTTGTATTGCCAGGAGATATTTCTGCAAGTAAAAGATATTACAAAGTCGATATTGTTGAACCTGAATTTGTAATCGATAGTAACGGAACTATGGAAGTCCCCACCAAACCCGGTATCGGCGTGGAAGTAAACCAAAAAGAGTTGGAAAGAGTCACAATAAAAAAGGTAATTTATTAAGAATTCCATGCAGTTTATTATTCCCCCTTACCAAAGGGGGATAAAGGGGGTTGTTTTTCCTTGCTTGTCATTCAGAGAGCAGCGAAGAATCTCCTATATTTTAGTCCAGGCATTAATTCAGGAATGGATACATCAGATAAAACCTTGTTACTCCTCTTGAGAATTCAATTGCAGGTGAGGGGAATTTAATATAATTTAAAGTTTGTCTGAACCAGTTCCAGAAACTTCCCCCTTCAGGTAAAAGCTTTACCAGGTTATAATCCAGTCCTATATAATATCTTCTGACAGTTTGTTGATCCGGAGTTGCCAGGGGATCTGATTTAAGATCTGAATCTGCTCCATAACCAATTGCGATATTTAACCAGGGTAGCCAGTACTTTTTAAAGTCTGCAGGAAGAAGATTATTAATATTTAATGGAATACCAGAAGGTCGTACTATTGTAATCATCTATGAAAGTCTTTGGTCTATTTAATGTTGGCTTTTGATGTCCATTCAGTAGGTATATATTGCCATTTGGGTGTTATATTCTGTAAAGCCGGGACATAATGCTGTGCCAAATAAAATGCAGATCCTGCAACATCAAAATACCAGTCGCTGGGACTGAATCCCCACTCTTTAGCAAATCCATCCTCTGATTCCACGTAGGTCTGATAAACTAATCCTAACACACTGCCGTATATTGCAGATGAATTATAATCTACCCCTGAAGTTTTTAAAGCTTCATCCATTCCGTATGAAAATAAATATCCTCCGAATGCATGGCCTGTTTTATCAACCTGAAGTGCTGAAAGCCAGTCCTCTTGAAAATGAAATGATCCCCGCGTACCACTCCACCAGGCGTTTCTCTGGTTAATATGAAGTGCTATTACGGAAGTTAGAATAACACCTCCTAATATTGCTGATGGCAGCGGTTTTATTTCCGTACTTAATCTTGGGCTTTCGCCTGTAATTGTATATCGTCTGTCGCCGGCATATGTGAATTGTGAAATTGGTAGAAAGACTTTATCAGAATCAGAATGTATTGCCGGATTTAAAGTTGAATCGGTTGCTGCCGTTTGTCCCATTACAATCTCTGGATAAACTAAACTGAAAAAACATAACCAGATAATAATTTTAGAATTCATTTTACATCCTCCCTGTTAATACATACCAAATATAAATGACACATTGCCGGTCCAGCCTCGCAAATTCTTGATGGCGAAATCAAGAGCAGGCAATTTATCAGCCCCATCAATATGATAATTATCCATCGCGCTTGTGGTCCGGTAACTTAAACCAAATGATAAATGAAACCATTCATTTATATTAACATTTGCGTTTACTTGCGGTTCCCATACTAAAAAATCAGCCCCATAATATTTAGTTGGTTGAACATTAAGACCCGCACCTCCCATAAACATTTCTAAAGAGGCTGAAAAAATAGTCTCACGTATAAAGATGTATTCAAAATTCAGACCGCCTGTAGAAAATGCAAGATTAGGAGTAAGTCCGCTATTGGGGTCAACCCAATTCGATGAAACATTAGAATTAAGAGCATAATATTCAGCTCCAATTACAAATCTATTATTAATTACCCATCCTCCTTTGACACCTAACAAATTGGAACTTAGTCCATTTATTGTAGATAATTTTATCACAGGTGCAATGTAAGCTCCGTGTTGAGCACTGATAAAAGGGGAACAAATAAATATTAAAAGAAATACTGCTTTAAGATATTTCTGCAAAAGTTCTCTCCATATATTATTAATATATAATTATTTATAAATGTTGATTAAATAAATCATTTATAAAAATGTTCAGAACTGTTCTTCGTGTAAGTAATTAAGAGGCTCTCAAATAAGGATGGAGTGGTATTCCAAATACAGGGTTTTGTGTATGGAAACTGAAATCAGTATTAATTTTTTATCATTTTTGTTTTCAGAGTTATGTTCAATAACATAGTGATATTCAGGTGTAAGAGATGGACTATCCTGATCGAATAATATTCTGATTGAATTCGGGACCCCTCCATTATCAGGAAAAGAGGAATATGAAACGGGTGCGTAAGAGATTAAATTTGCATCAGACTCTGATTCCGAAATATTTTCAGTCGGTTCATCAGTGTGTATTATTGTAACATGGGATATAAAATCATCAAGGTTTGCTGCATCAGCAAAAAGCATAAATGCCAGTATCCAGATTATAAATACCGGCGTTATCTTTATATAGCTTCTGATTATTTTCACGAAAACCTTGTAATTAACTACAGACTAAATTCAGGAATTATAAAATAATAATGAAATATACATTATTATGACTATAATTAAAAAGTATAGGTAAACTCTATATTGTCATTCCCGCGAAGAGTCTACCCCGACCTGTCTGAGCGGGAATCCATGCAGCGTATTTCTTCCTTTCCATGTTCATTGTTTTAATAAATAAAGGCAAGGGCCTTTATTGGTTACTCCATTACTCCATCGCTGCTAATGACCACACCTTATGTAAACTCTGTAATTTTGGAATCTGGTACGGTACACCCCGGGTACTAACCAGGGCCTGAACTTCCCTGGAAAGGTATATATACGAGTCTTGGACAAGGCCATACTTCCTCTTATATCTAGACACGTGAGAGTCAGCTGAGAGACATGTGAGAGCCACGTGGAATTTCTTTTTCTCTCCCTTTTCCATTGCTTGTCAGCAATATTTTATCTAAAACCCCTGCCTGAATCCTTTCAAGAACTGATCTAATAGAATAATATTAAAAATGTTCTTCAATGTTCAACGAATCACGGTGCGCGATTATAATAAATAATATTATTATTGTCAAGGCCTCTGTAAAATATTCAATAATAAATTGATTAATAATATTTCTATAATTATATTTCTTAAGATATTTAGTATTATATCATTAAATATTGAGGATGGTCTTATGGGTATTTTAATTAATCAGGTAATGGGGGATCATACAGGCAAAGTCGGCAATCTTATTTACCGTAACAGGAATGGTAAAATTGTTGTCTATAAAGCCCCTGAAAAAATAAAAAAGAGTGAGTCTGAAGCTTCAAAAGCAGTCCGGCAAAAGCTGAAACCAATGTCTCAATTTGCCTCTGAAGTCTGCTCTTTCCCCGAACTTAAAGCAATCTGGCAATCTAATAGAAGATATAAAGCAAAAGCTGCTTATCATAAGGTAGAACAGGCTAATAAAAATATGTTTATGCCTGAACACCCCACTGTTGAAAATATTATTGTGCCTTTATGGGGATATAAACTTGAGTTGAATTCAGTTGAGCTAAACAAAGAAAAAGTCTCAATTATCTTAACAATTGACAAAGCTTTAGCAGATGAATATAAATCGCTCAATGGTTTTATAGTTATTATTTTACTTTGCTTTTATAACCCGGTGAAAAAGAAAGATGAATACTTTGAGTTTCGCCGGATCCGGCTCAATTTAACAAAATGGGAATTCGATAAGCCTGTTAAAATATTATTTAAGTTTGCCAAAAAGGATGGAAAATTATTCTCTTTGTACAAAAAGTGTATTTTGTATTCAACCTTTCTTGCCTATGACAATGAATTTAGTTTTATCGAACATTCTACAGGCATGAACAAGGAATTTAATAATGTGGTTCATCCAGAGAAGAAACGGTAATTCCAATTTAACACTCTCCTTACCTAAAATATTTCCTTCATCATGAACCGAATTATTGACGCTGGTATTATCAAACCACAATTGGTTTTATTATATTACCTGTAATATTAGTATTTAAAAGGCAATGAGAAAGTACTTAATTATTAGCATTCTTTTATTTAGCATAATTGAAGCTTCACCTCAAACTATTAACATTATTGTTAATAATCTTACCCGTACTAAAGCTCAATTATCTTACTTGAGGGGAGAGGATGTTATCCCCGTTGATTCCATAACCTCTATCAATAATTATTACTTCCATTATTCCTTTGCTAACAACACCAGTCATCCAGGTATTTATAGGTTATCTCTCTCAGATACTAATTGGATGGACTTTATAGTGGATCGCCAGGATGTTATTCTTAATACTGACGCCAACAATATCATTGACAGCATGGAAACTACCAATTCCGAAAACAACAAAATATTCTACTATTTCCTGAAGTTTAACAAGCTGTACAAAAGAAATATTGAAAATCTTCTGGGCACTCTTTACAAATATTCTAAAGATGATGATCATTACATTAGTGCGAAAAATAGTTTGGTTAAACATCAAGAGGAATATCTACGCCTTTATAATATTGCCTCACAAACTAAGAAGAACTCTTTTGGTCTTAGGTATTTACATTCAAGTCTATTGCCAGCCATAAATATTAATTCATCTCAGGAAATTCAAATTCCATTTCTGAAGATTCATTACCTGGACAATGTTGATTTCAATGACGATGATTTAATATATACTGATGTATTTACAAATAAATTAAAAGAATACCTCACTCTTTTCAAAAACCCTCAACTATCAAAAGATCTCCTTGTGAGGGAATACTTCTCTGCTGTGGATACTATTCTGAATAAAGCTAAGGTTAATCAATTAGTGTATGAGGATATATCTGAATACCTTATAAATAAATTCAAGGAATTCGGCTACAATGAAGTTATCGCATATATAATGGATAATTATGTTATTAAAGATGACTTGTGTATTGATGAAAAGCTAAAGAATTCAGTGCAAAGTAGAATTAATCAATCAAAGCGTTTTAAGCTCGGAACCAAAGTTCCTGATATAATTCTTCCTGATTCATCCGGTAATAAGATTGATTTGTTCAGCATAAAATCAGAGAAGACATTAATTATATATTATGCAAGCTGGTGCCCGCATTGCCAAAAACTTCTTCCAAAATTAAATGACTTTTATAGAAGCTTAAATGGTGCAAAACTCAAGATTATGGCAATATCAATTGATACAAACAGAACTGAATGGCTTAATTTTGTACGAAAGTATAATTTTAATTGGATAAATGTTTCTGATCTCAAAGGTGGCAGCGGAAAGGCAGCAGGGGATTATTTGTTATATGCCACACCTACTATGTTCCTTGTAAATGATAAAAAAGAAATTATTGCTGTTCTATCAAATTTAGACGATGTTAAAAAATACATTTATTAGGGTTTATTGAAGACACTTTCAATCATAATTTAATTAATATATGAGATTTAGCGTTCTACTTATTATAGTTGTACAACTATTATTACCTGCTTTATCTTTTCCACAGGATAAAGATTCATCAGATCAGGATTATAATTTCCATTTCCAGCAAACAGTTATTTTTCAGACTCATCCTGCTTACTTTGCTAAGTATAGTGGCCTGAATAGTCTTAATCCGGATAATGAAACTGCCACCTCCATTACTTCAACTTTGTTTTTTGGTATGAAATTACCATACAATTCAGAATTATATTTCAACCCCGAATTATCAGGAGGAACAGGGCTATCCGGTACTACTGGCATTGCCGGTTTCCCTAATGGAGAGGTATATCGCATAGGAAATCCAACTCCCTCTGTAATTGTTGGACGATTATTCCTTAGAACATCCTTCAACTTAGATGGAAAGCTTATAAAACTCGAGGATGATATTAATCAATTACGTAAAAATGTAAATGACAGTAGATTAATTATTACTATGGGAAAATTTAGTCTTAGCGATATTTTTGACGATAACAGTTTTTCTCATGATCCAAGGGCGCAATTCTTTAATTGGAGTTTAATGTCATCAGCCGCATGGGATTATCCGGCAGATACAAAAGGATATACTATTGGGTTTGCTGCCGAATATGTTCACCCAACTTTTGCTTTGCGGGCTGCTGCTACTATGGTTGCCAGAGATGCTAATGGCATTACCTTTGACCCTGATATTAAAAATGCATTCGGATTGGTTTTGGAATACGATAAAAAATTTACGGTTAATGACCGCAAAGGAATCCTTCGTTTTTTGATCTATCAAAACAGAGCCAGAATGGGTAATTACAGTGAAACATTAAATAATCCTGCCTTTAATATGGATATCTCGAAAACCAGTATGCCCGGAAGAACTAAAACAGGATTTGCAATAAATAGTGAATTACCATTTTCAGAGAATATCGGCTCATTCTTAAAATTTAGCTGGAACGATGGTAAGAATGAATCCTGGATGTTTACTGAAATTGACAGGTCTTTATCTCTTGGTATTGTTGCCAATAACTTTACTTTAGTAGCTGATAGCAATGAAATTGGATTGGCATTTTCTATAAATGGAATTTCGGAAGATCATAAAAATTACCTTTCGCATGGCGGGTACGGTTTTATTATTGGTGATGGAAGTTTGAATTACGGGTTGGAGAATATTATCGAACTCTATTTCAAAATGACTCTTTTTGGTAAACTTGTTCTTACTCCTGACTATCAGTTTGTCCTTAACCCTGCTTATAATAAAGACAGGGGACCGGTCCACATCTTTGCCCTAAGAACCCATTTAGAGTTGTAATATTATTCATCAACTTGAAGCCGGATATTCAGGGGTATTATTCCCAATCAATAGATTCTTCAAAAAATATCTAAATAGTGATTTGAACAACATATGGTTATAATATTTATTAAATATATTTTGGTTCAAACTTATAATATCATAAGTTGTAATAAATATTATGTTTAATTACTTTTGAATAATCAAACTTTATTAAATATTACAATGATAGTTTGCTTTAACACGGATAAATCTTCGTGAACAGAATTATTAAATATCTTAAGAATACTCCGGTTTTTATTATCTGGCTGTGGTTATTCGTATTCTTCGCTGATTCAGCAAACCTCGATGATTTCTGTAAACATATTACTGTTATTCATACCGACGACCCTACTGATAATGTCAATGATGATTATCCCGGGTATGAAGAGTTTTATAACAATGACCAGGTTTATTCAAATTTACCCCAGAATACTAACCTCCTGCAAACAAATAAAATAGTTTTTGATCAGGACAGTCCTTCCCTTGCACCTGAATTTAATACTAATACTAATAGTATTAATGAAAATAATAATGACAAAAAAGTACATCTGTTATCTGTTTCACTATTCAAAACTCTCTACCTCGAATACCATGCTCTCCTTATTTGAGATTGATTCCCATCTCAAATTATATAAATGCAGAATCTTATAAATCAGCATAATTATCTATAGTTTTTAACTATAAGACGTTACAATAATTAAATATTATTGCACGCAGATTTTTAATCTGAATATCGGACGATAACATAGCTTCGTCTATTAATAAGAATTATAATTTATTCCCGGTATTATCATGGTAAAATCAAAAATATATTCCATATTGAGGTTATGTATTCTTGCCCTATTATTGGCTACATATATCTATCCCGAATCCTTCGATAATAGAAGTGATACAACAATCATTTCTTTAAAAGAAGCAGAAGAGAAATTTCTAAAGGAGAACCTGCAGTTAATTGCCTCTAAATATAATATCTCTGCTGCCGGGGCTCAGATTATACAGGCAAAACTTTGGAATAATCCTAATATCTCTATAGAGCAGAATATTTATAACCAGTCCACTAAACGTTATTTTGATTTCACCAGGACAGGCAATACTGAACTTCAGATTCAACAGCTTTTTCTTCTTGCCGGGAAAAAAGAGAAACAGGTACAAGTCTCCGAAATAAATAAACAAATAACTGAATTCTCATTTTACGATCTTCTGAGGAATCTGAAATTCCAGCTCCGGTCTGACTTCTATGATCTTTATTTCCTTCAGAATTCTCTTAGATTTTACAAACGCTCCATACCCAATATTAATAAAACTATTCTGTCAGTAGAAGGCGCTTATAATAAAAGAACTATGCTCCTTTCAGAAGTTATTCGTCTGAAAGCTCTGCTGCTTTCTCTGCAAAATGAAAAACTCGGAATTGAAACTCAGATATCTGAATTACAGAATGATATGCGAGTGCTTATGCATGATACTACAAAAAATAGTATCTATTATATTCCGGCTCTTGATTTGCAGAAATATGAAAATATTACCTTTGATAATATGTCTGTTGATTCTGTTATCCAGACCGGAATAAACAATCGACCCGACTATAAATCTGCTGAATCTACAGTAAAATTGGATAAAGCCAATCTCAACCTGCAGAATTCTATGGCTGTCCCTGACCTGTCAATCGGGGGCAGGTGGTCAAGGGCTGGAAGTTATATCCCTGAGTATTATGCACTTAGCTTTTCAATAGATCTACCACTTTTCAACAGAAACCAGGGTAATATTGAGATGGCAAAATTGACACTCTTGTCCGATGAGACTAATAGATTGCAGCAAAAAACTTCTACAGAAAGAGAAATTAGAAATGCCTTCCATAAAGCCTCCCAAACAGACATGTTGTATAAGTCTATTGATAAAAAATTTACTTCTCAGTATGATACTCTTGCTGATGGTGTAGCTGAGAATTTCCGGAATAGGAACATTACCATCGTTGAGTTTACAGATTTTTATGAATCATACAGAACAAGTATCATTCAGTTAAACCAAATTCAAAACAACAGGATTGATGCCATTGAAAATCTTAATTTCAGAACCGGCACTGATCTAATAAATCCATAAAAGCATTATGAAAATCAAGAAAAAATTTATATTCGTCCCTGCTGTAATTGTTGTAATCATTATAGCCTTTATATTTCTGCTTCGATCTGATAGTGAAGGAGATAAAAAAGATGATATTCTCTACTCAAGAGAGGTAGAAATCGTTGATAATGGAAGTAAAATAATATTTCCTAAAGGCAGTGAAGGACTGGATAGAATTAAAGCAGAAATCATCTTAAGAGGTAATGAAATTGTTCAGGTGCTTGCTCCCTCAAGAGTTGTGGCAACTGTTTCGGCTGCTTCCGGTTCCGGAGATAAAATTGTATTATTTGATTCTCCAGACCTGACCGGTCTCTATTCCCAATATCGTCAAAGTAAAATAAACTTACAGCTAACTCAAAAAAACCTTGCGAGAATTCAGGAAATGTATCAGTCAAATGCTGCTACTGCAAGAGATCTTTCACAGGCTGAAAGCGATGAAGCTAATGCAAAAGCTTCCTTTGCGGAAATGGAAGGAAGATTTAAAGCTTTTGGCTTTAATGCTTCTGATATTGAAAATACTAAGCCGGGAATGGTATGGCTGATTTCAGATGTAACCGAAACTCAGCTTAGAGATGTTGATAAAGGTGAGGATGTGGATATTTATTTTAATGCTTATCCTGAAAAGAAATTACTTGGTAAAGCTGTTAATATCGGTGATATTGTCGACCCCATTACAAGATCTATAAAAGTGAAAGTTCTTATGAGAAATCCCGGATTAAATATTTATCCGGGTTTGTTTGCAAGGGTCGATTATGGTGATCCCAGGATGAAAGTATTGTCAGTTCCCTCTACTTCTGTAATAACGGTCGAGGGAAACGATTATGTGTTTGTTCAGGAATCGGACACCGTATTCTTTAGAAGAAAAGTTATGATTGGTGAACCAGCCGGCTCACGTATGATCGTTCTTAATGGATTAAATGATGGCGATAAAATAGTTAAGGAGGGTACAATGCTCCTTAAAGGTTTAAGCTTTAACTATTAACGTAATTTATTCCCGGATGATATTATGTCAAGAAAATTATTAATTGGATCCCTTGTTTTGATTATCTACCTGCCGGTTTTAATTGCTCAGAATAATAACTCTATAAATTCTGAATATATTGATTCACTTGAAAAATCCGGCAGCTTCTGGGGTGTGGGTGCTGTTATTGGTGCTCCCGCAAGTATCGGTTTTACAACAGGCATTTATACACCCTCATTATCTTTCAGAATTACAGGAGGTGTTTGGAGTAAATACTGGTATGGAATACAAGGAGAAATTGCTCTGCCTATTACAAGAAGTACTGATTTGATTCAGAATATTTCACTAATCGGGGGTTTATTTGCAACTAAAGTTTTACAGACTGATCCTAACCAGCCCGATGTACAGTTTACTCAATATAATAAACAGAATTATTTTGGTCTTGCCTATGATGTTTATTATGCGGGATTTCTTCTGCAGACCGGACTTGGTTTTGGTAAAGGTGATTTCCCAAATCCCCAATTTCTGTTCCAGATCGGTTATTTGTTCAGATTTAATTTGTAAAAGTATCAACTAATAAAGATCATGAATTTTTATGATAAGTAAACTCCTGAATTTTGCATTAAATCAACGCCTGATTACAATTAGTATTGTTATCATCAGTGTTGGTATTGGTATCTGGTCCTGGATCACTTTAAAAAAAGAAGCATATCCCGATGTCGGGGATACTCAGGTAACTGTAATAACCCAATATCCGGGCAGGGCAGCGGAGGAAGTAGAACAGCAAATTACTCTTCCTATTGAAAGGGCATTAAATGGAGTACCCAGAGTAATTGATAAAAGATCCAAAACGATATTTGGTCTTTCGGTTATCCAGCTTACCTTTGAAGATGGTGTTGATGATTATTTTGCAAGACAAAGAGTTCTTGAAAAATTGAATGATGCTATTCTCCCGGATGGAGTAAATCCTTCACTCGGTCCACTCACTGGTCCTGTTGGTGAAATTTTCCGTTATGTTATTGAATCAACTATCGAACACAACCCAATGGAATTGCGCACCCTCCAGGATTGGGTGATTATTCCCCGGCTGCTTCAGGTTCCCGGCGTTGCAGATGTTGTTAATTTTGGTGGACTCGTTAAACAATATCACGTTATCACTTCACCTGATAAACTTTTAAGTTTTAACCTCACAATTCAAAATGTTATTGACGCTATTACATCTAACAATGTTAATACCGGCGGGAATATTATTAAAAGAGGCGGACAAGGTTTTGTAGTCAGAGGAATTGGTGCAATAAAATCTAAGGAGGATATTGGAAACATCGTCATTACATCCTTTAAAGGTGTTCCGGTTTTGATAAAAGATCTTGCCAGTATTGAAGAATTTCCCCTTCCTCCATCTGGTGTACTTGGATACACTATTAAAACTGAAGATTCTAAAACAGTGGATGTCAATTCAAGTATTCAAGGACTCATCGCAATGCGCAGGGGTGAGAACCCGTCTGATGTTGTTGATGCTTTAAAAGAAAGAGTTAATGAAATAAATGATAACGATCTCCCGGAGGGTGTCCATCTGAGAATAACCTATGACAGAAGTGTTCTTGTAACAAATACTATCAGCACAGTAGGCAGAACCTTGTTTGAAGGTTTTTCAATTGTAATTATTGTGCTCATATTTTTTATTGGAAGTGTTCGGTCTGCGCTCGTTGTTGCTACTACGATACCAATCTCTATGCTTTTTGCTTTTACTATGATGAAACTTACAGGCATCCCGGCTAATTTGTTATCTCTCGGAGCTATAGATTTCGGAATTATAGTTGATGGTGCAGTTGTAATGGTGGAGAATATTATGCGTCGATACAGAGATGCTAATGAGGAGGAGAGGGAACTTGGGATTATCCGCTTTACTTTAACATCTGCTCAGGAAGTCGGCAGGGAGATTTTATTCTCTATTACAATAATTATAATGGCTTACCTGCCGATATTTTCTTTTCAGAGAGTAGAAGGAAAATTATTCTCTCCTATGGCTTTTACACTGGCTTATGCAATTGCCGGTTCAATGATCCTCGCTTTAACTGCTATACCGGTATTTATGACAATTATTTATCGTAAACACTTTGAATCAACTAATCCCGGAAAAATAGAGTGGCATAATCCCATATATGCATGGATAGAAAGGAATTATGAAAAAGCCGTTATTTATTTGAATAAGCATTCCCTTTCGACTGTTTTTTGTTCTCTCGCCCTTGTTATTATAGTTGTATTTATTGGATATAAAAATATTGGAACTGAATTCTTACCCAATCTCGATGAAGGATCTATCAATATAAGATGCTATCTGCCGGTAGGCATTTCTCTTGACGAAGCTGATAAGTATATGCCACTCGTAAGAAAGGTTATCTCAAGAAATAAACCTGTGAATCTTGTGATAACTCAACTTGGACGAAATGACGACGGTACTGATCCTTATGGTCCCAACAGGCTGGAAATACTTGTAGGTCTGAAAGAATATTCAACCTGGCAAAAAGATGAATCTAAAGAATATCTTCTAAAGAAAATTAGAAGTGATCTTATGGAAGCTATTCCCGGTGCTCAGTTTTCATTCTCTCAACCGATTTTGGATAATGTTACTGAAGCAGTTACAGGAAGCGTTGCTGACCTTGCCGTTCTTATCAGTGGTGATGATCTGAAATTCATGAGAAAAGAAGCTGATTCTGTTCTTCATATAATTAAAAATGTTCAGGGAGCTACTGAATATGGTATTGAACAGGAAGGGGATCAGGCTCAATTGTCAGTTGATATTAACAGAATTTCATGTGCCAGATTTGGTGTAAATGTTAGTGATATTCAAAGAATGATCGAAGCTGCCATTGGAGGAAAAACCGTCAGCCGCTTATATGAGGGTAATAAACGTTTCGATATTGTAGTCCGATACACTCCAGAATATCGGGCTTCAATTGAAGCTGTCCGTGAACTTCAGGTAAATTCTGTCTCAGGTGGAAGAATTCCCTTGAATCAGCTTGCAACGATTAAACTAATAGATGGACCGACTATTATTCAACGCGAAAATGATAAAAGACAAATTTCTGTAAGGACAAATATTCAGGGAAGAGATCAGGGAGGTTTTGTAAAGGAAGCTCAGGCTAAAGTCAATAAGCAGATTACTCTGCCAAAACAATATTCAATAGACTGGGGCGGTCAGTTTGAAAATTTATCCAGAGCAACTCAGCGGCTTGCCGTTGTTATTCCTGTAACAATTACAATGATCTTCCTCGTCCTGTTTTCAATGTATAGAAAAATCAGACACGTACTGGTTGCAATGTCAGGAATTCCATTAGCCCTGATCGGAGGGATAATAGCTTTAATGTTACGTAATTATGCTTTTAATGTATCAGCTGGTGTTGGCTTCATTTCTTTGTTTGGAATTTCAATTATGGCAGGTGTTCTGTATGTATCCAGAACAAATAAATTGATTGAGGATTACGGAATTGAACTTAAAGAGGCTGTTTTAAAATCTGCAGTTATCCAATTAAGACCAAATATGATGGCTATGGTTCTTGCATTACTAGGACTTATTCCTGCTGCCAGAGCAACAGGCATCGGATCTGATGTTCAAAGACCATTTGCCACAGTTATTGTTGGCGGTCTTTGCTCAGCACTATTTCTTACTTTATTGGTTTTCCCTTCGCTATATCTTGTAGTTGAAGGTATGATAATAAAATAAGAAGAAAGAATAAAATATTTATATATTATAACAAATAAATAATGAAATAATAATGGTAGAAATTAAAATATTTCTTGATGAGGGAGACCGTCATGAAGATGGACTCATGTATGAATATATTATGCGGTATCTCATGCATCATAATATTCAGGGTGCGTGTATTTTGCCAGTATTTGCAGGATTCGGAAGTAAACATCATCTTCATCTTCCTAAATCTATTGGAAGTGTGGATGAAGTACCCCTTGTTATTCTTTTTATTGATGAAGACGAAAAAGTTAATTTAGTACTTCCTCATCTTAAGGAAATATTGAAAAAGAATCTTATAATTAAAACCTCAATAGAGAAAATTTAGTATAGTTACTTTCCACAATTCTTTTTAATCAATATACTGGCGGTGCTATCACCAAACTGTGCAACCTTCTTCCAGTCTAAACATGCGCCATCCATATCATTTATTTTTTGTTTAGCCAACCCACGACCTAAAAATGCCTGAGCATACTTAGGAACAAAATCTATTGCTTTGGAATAATCCTGTATAGCCCCCTGGTATTCAAGAAGTTTATATTTGGCATTGCCACGGTTGTAATATGCCCATGCATCATTTGGTTTAATTTTAATTGCTTTATTATAATCCTGAATAGCTCCGGTATAATCCAGGAGACTATCTTTGGCGATTCCTCGAATAGTATAAATTTCAACATGCGCGGGGTCAATTTCCTCTACTTTATTATAATCTATTATAGCTCCATTATAGTTTTTGAGTTTAACTTTAGATAATCCGCGGTTAATGTAAGCATTAAGATATTTAGGGTCGTATTCTATAGCTTTATCATAATCCTGTATTGCACCGGCATAATCAGCGATACCATATTTTGCATTTCCGCTGTTCCAATAAACCTTGGCTTTGCTTTGTGCCAAATTATTTATAGTTACAGATAATATTAAAATGCTGATATATATAAATGATCGTTTCATAGAACCCTTTTTAAACTTATTACTTTAGGTGAATAATATCTTAATATATTATTAATATTACAACCTGAATATATTAGTGACATATTCATTAAATCAATTTAATTTATAACTAAATCCAACTCCGAACTGGTCATTAACTAAAGTGGGCATAATTTGAATCCTATTATCTGTGGCCCCCGGTAATAAATTTGGGATTCCTTCAGGATGAGATGCTATCATTCCAAAAGTATAACCCAATACAATTGCTAGCGGGTAATCACTATACCAGTGTATTCCATTATTTACCATACTAATTGCAAGTAAACCCGTAAGTGTATATCCTAAAGGTCTTATCCATTTTACATCGGGATAATTTTCAGCAATTACGATTACACTCGCAAGAGTAGTTGTGACATGTCCAGAAGGATATGCATCATAACTTGGAACATGTTTATGGTAATTAATTTGATTCGGGAAAAAGTCCCACCTTCCGGCTGATTTCGTGCTAACGAATGGACTCTGTCGTCCTGTGATATGTTTTAATACCTGCACAACCGCTCCAGATGCTAAAATTGCCTGTGTAACTTGACTTGCAGTTCGCAAAGCTCTATTGTCAGAAGTTAATAACCCGTATATAGCAAAAGCTCCTGCCACTCCAAATTGTGTTCTACCGTCTCCTATTTCAGTAAAAAAGTCACTTGCATCCTTCAACTTTCTTGAACTTTTGTATAATTTGTTTGATCCCTTCCATGTAGTTTCATCAGACATTATTAAACCTGCAGTTAAAAAAGTTACTCCTGCATACAGGGGAATATTTTCAGAAGTAAATGTGGTTTTATAAAACTGCGCCCAATCACCAGGTAGATTTGTAAACATCTGATACCATGAAGGCGCTGTAACCGAATCTTTATTCCCGGATACTTCCTGCCCAAGCGATAAACCTGTTATTAAATAAATAAAAAAGAAAGTAAATATATATTTCAAGCACACTCCTTTATATTCAAACTACTTATTAGAAAAAATACTTAAACACTTAACAATATCCAAAATTGTAATATATATATATCCGATATCACTTCATTTATACTAGGCCTTACTCAAAAAAGTGAAATAATAATCATTGATCTGCACCACTGTTATTCAGATATAAAAACGATAATATCAATTGCTTTTTTGATCGAATGGGGAATAATAATCACCATCTAATGATCATATCGCAAAATATTATTATCAAATATTTTTTATAAATGGAGTTTTTATGGCAAATAAAAAAATTATGGCTATTGTAGGTGCAACCGGGGCACAGGGTGGAGGTCTAGTTCGTGCGATCCTAAAAGATAAAAATAGTCCTTTCATAGTCAGAGCTCTTACAACCAACGTTAATTCGGAGAAGGCTCAGGATTTAAAAAGGCTGGGTGTGGAAGTCGTTACTGCTAATGTAGACGATCAGGATAGTTTGGAACGAGCGTTTAAAGGTGCTGATAGTGCCTATTGTGTTACTTTTTATTGGAATCATATGTCTCCTGACAGGGAAATACTTAATGCTGTAAACCTTGCCAGGGCTGCAAAAGCTTCTGGTATAAAACATGCAATTTGGTCTACATTTGAAGATACTCGTAAATTGATTCCCCTCGATGATGACAGAATGCCTACACTAATGGGTAGATTTAAAGTGCCACACTTTGATGCTAAAGCCGAATCGAATCATTATTTCAGTGAACTGAAAATCCCAACTACTTTTCTACTTACGTCATTTTATTATGAAAACTTCATTAATTGGGGCATGGAACCGAAGAAAGGACCAGATGGAAAATTTGCTATAACATTTCCGTTAGGTGATAAAAAAATGCCAATTATAGCATCTGAAGATATTGGTAAATGTGCTTATGGTATTTTCAAAAGGGGGAAAGAATTTATAAATAAAACTGTTGGAATTGCCGGCGAGCATCTCACGGGTTATCAGATGGCTGAAATTCTCACAAAAGTACTTGGTCAAGATATACATTACAATGATGTTCCACCTGATGTTTTTAGGAAATTTGGTTTCCCTGGGGCGGATGATGCGGGAAATATGTTTCAATTTAAAGGGATTTTGAAAAGGAATATTGCGGTAATCGTAGTGTTGAATTTTCCCGTTCATTAAACCCTGAACTCCAGACTTTTGAATCGTGGGCTGTTAAAAATAAAGACCGCATTCCACTTCGGTAATAAATCACAACTGTTCATTTAGCATGAAACCTAAAGCCTTTATTTTGTGTCTCAATTAAGATACAAATAAAGGCTTTTCATATGAAATATTTCATAATGTTACTTTTGTTTTCAGTAACCACATTTGCCAGGGTTCCTAATGTTATTCCTGTTTACACAGTTCAAAATTCTCAAATAGTTGACAATTATTACCTAAGTCAGAATTACCCTAATCCATTTAACCCGTCAACTATTATTAATTATTATATACCCCTTGAAAGTAATGTTAATTTAACGGTTTATAATGCTATAGGAGAAAAAGTCCAGGATTTGTATTCAGGGACTAAGCTTCCAGGGAATTATTCAGTGAATTTCAATGGAGCTAGTCTATCAAGTGGTGTTTATTACTACTCGCTGACTGCTCAGACTATCGATTCAAAACAAAGCTTTCATACAGTTAAAAAAATGTTATTAGTAAAATAATCTTGATTGGTGACCCAAATTATTAGTTGCAAATGAAAAACTGATTTATTGAAATAAATCACATTGAATGGAATGGTAGTAAATTAAATATTAAATCAAATGCTTTATATTTTGTAATAATACTTTATGATAAAGGTAGTCCTATGAAAACTATTATTATACTATTATTTTCTATTTCTATTCTAGCTCAGGTACCTGCAAACTTTCCACCATATGAAATAACAATAAATTCTAATCCTTCTTCAGGTCAATTATACTTTGCACCTTTTCATGGGAACTCTGGTCCATTTAATCCGCCATTTCTTTCGATTATTAACAATGATGGTTCTATGTTATACTCAAGACAATTGGTAAATGATGCATTTGACTTTACAATCCAACCTAATGGCTATTATACTTATTTTGATAGTAATGATGGATGTTTTTATGAGCTGGACACTAACTTTAATATAGTCAGTTATTTTACAGCTCATGGATATGAAACAGATCTACATGAGCTTAGGATATTAGTAAACGGAAATGCTGTTCTTCTCTGTGATGATAAAGTATATGTCGATATGAGTAAAATTGTAGCAGGTGGTAATCCTAAGGCGCTGGTCATTGGTTATGTAATTCAGGAATTAAACCCATCCAATAATGTTGTTTTTCAATGGCGTAGTTGGGACCATTTTAAAATTACTGATGCAACCAAGGATATAAATCTGACAGACTCTTTAATCGATTATGTTCATGCAAATTCAATTGACATTGATAATGATGGAAACTTTATTCTTTCCTCCCGGCATATGGATGAAGTAACTAAAATAAATAGTAAAACAGGGGATGTTATCTGGCGCCTTGGTGGAAAAAACAATCAGTTCACTTTCATAAATGATTCTTTAGGGTTTTCTCATCAGCATTTTGTAAGAAGAATTTCGAATGGTAATATTACAATGTTTGATAATGGAAATCTGCATAACCCGCAATTCTCAAGGGCTGTTGAATATAAACTGGATGAAATAAATAAAACTGCTACATTAGTCTGGGAATATAGAAATAACCCTGATATATTTACCATTGCGATGGGGTCGGTCCAAAGACTCGATAATGGAAATACTTTCATTGGTTGGGGTGTTAATACAACCAATGATGTCCAAATTACTGAAATATCTGTTACAGGACAAAAAGTTTTTGAATTAAAGGTTCCCAATAACTGGTCTTACAGGGCACGCAAGTTTAACCTTTCTTCTATAACATCAAAGCAGCTTTCTATAGTTGAGGAAAATTATATTTTGAATCAGAACTATCCAAACCCGTTTAATCCTTCAACTGTTATTAATTATTCAATTCCATATCTAAGTGATGTAAACTTGAAAATTTATAATTCTTTGGGTCAACAAGTAAGGGAATTGGTTATAGGGGTAAAACAGCCCGGGAATTATTCTGTAAATTTTAGTGGTTCAGATCTGGCTAGTGGGGTATATATATATTCCTTTACTGCCTTTCCTTTTAATGGAAAACAATCCTTTAAATCAGTCAAAAAAATGCTGTTGTTGAAATAACCCTAAAGTTTTAGCATCCCTTGAAAAAATAGGATTTCCCTTCATGAGTGATTAACATTTCCGTTGATTTAACTTTCAATTGTTCGTTTTGCCCATCATTATTATTTGTTGTGCATTCTAAATAATTGTACTAATTTTACTCTGTTCTCTTTTTATTATTATCTGTATATATGGAGGATTTGGGCATGTCACACTGTAAGTTTTTTCTTTTCTTAACTCTCATTTTCATCTTTTCATTTATTTCATTGTTACAATCGCAGGATATCCCTGTGGATAAAAATGTAACGATTGGTACTCTCAGCAATGGTATGAAATATTATATCAGGAAAAATACAAAACCCGAGAAACGTGCTGAACTACGCCTTGTGGTTAATGCAGGTTCCATTCTTGAAAATGAAAATCAAAAGGGGTTGGCTCATTTTGTTGAACATATGGGCTTTAATGGTTCAAAACATTTCAGCAAAAATGAACTTGTAAATTATCTTGAATCTATAGGTGTAAAGTTCGGTCCTGAATTGAACGCTTATACAAGTTTTGATGAAACTGTTTATATGCTTCAGGTTCCAACTGATAAATCTGAAATCCTTTCTAAAGCCTTCCTTGTTCTGGAAGATTGGGCTCATGGTTTGTCCTTTGATTCTACGGAAATAAATAAAGAAAGAGGTGTTATTGGTGAGGAATGGCGTCTTGGAAGAGGTGCTCAGATGAGAATGTTTGATAAACAACTTCCAATACTTTTCAAAGATTCACGTTACGCTGATAGGTTAACTATCGGTGATAAACATATAATTGACACTGCTCATTATGAAACTATTAGTAATTTTTACCGCGACTGGTACCGTCCCGACCTTATGGCGGTAATTGCAGTTGGAGATTTCGATAAAGAAAATATACTGTCCTTAATAAAGGAACATTTTGAATCCATATCTCAACCCACAGTTGTTCGTAAAAGGGAATTGTTTCCTATACCTAAACATAAAGAAACCCTTTATGCTATAGCTTCCGATAAAGAAGCAACATATTCTATGGTTTCCGTTTACCTTAAAAAAGATTTAGAAGAAACTAAGACGTTGGATGATTACAAAAAAAGGATCACTCAAAATCTTTTTGAAAGTATGTTAAATCAACGCCTGAATGAACTTACTCAATTATCAGATCCACCTTTTGTCTATTGTTATGCAATGAAAGGAAGATTTATCAGAACATCCGATGTTGATGTATTAGGGGCAATGGTTAAAGATGGTGGAATAAACAGAGGTTTGGAAGCATTAGTTAGAGAAGCTGAAAGAGTACGTCTTTTTGGGTTTACTGCCTCCGAACTTGAAAGGAATAAAGCCAATATATTGACCGGGCTTGAAAAAAGATTAGCTGAAAAGGATAAAACTGAATCCTCCAGACTAATAAATGAATATGTAAATAATTATCTTAATAACGAACCTATTCCGGGAATTGAAAATCAGTCCTTACTTTATAAAAAATATCTTTCTTCAATATCTCTAGATGAAATAAATAAGTTTTCAGGCGAACTTCTTGTTACTGATAACCGGGTTGTGATGGTAAATGTTCCTGAGAAAGAGGGCGTTAAAATCCCTGATGAAAAAGAACTTGCTGGTATTCTTGGAAAGGTGTCGAGTGAGAAAATTGAACCTTATGCTGATAATGTATTAAATCTTCCATTAGTTAAAGAAATACCCAAACCAGGTAAAATTATTGAATCTAAAAGGAATCAATCTTTAGGAGTTATTCAATGGAAATTATCAAATGGAGTAACAGTTCTTTTAAAACCTACTGATTTTAAGAACGATGAAATAATATTTTCTGCGTCTCATGAAGGCGGATCCTCTTTAGTTCCTGATAATGATTATTTATCGGCAGCGTTTTCTTCAAATATTATTTACGGATCCGGCGTAGGCGAATTTAACTTAACTCAACTTCAAAAATATTGTATGGGGAAATTGGTTTCTGTATATCCATTTATCGATCATTATAACCAGGGGTTAAATGGATCCTCGACTCCAAAAGATGTTGAAACTATGTTTCAGCTCATTTATGCATATATTACGGCGCCAAGGATGGATTCTGCTTCCTATAAATCCTTTATGGCTAAAATGACAGCTAGCCTTCAAAACAAGGAAAACGATCCCAGAAGTGCTTTTAGCGATACCTTAGTTTCGACAGTTTGTAATTATCATTACAGACTGCGCCCTCTCATGCTAAAATATTTAAACGAAATTGATATGAATAGGGCCCTTTCGATTTATAAGGATAGATTTGCAGATGCCGAGGGATTTACATTTATTTTTACTGGGAATTTAGACACTGCTAAATTAAAACCCCTTATTCTGACTTACTTAGGCGGGCTGCCCACTTTAAATAGAAATGAAAAGTATAAAGATCTGCATTTTACTAACCCTACAGACCTAATAGAAAAAATAGTTAAAAAAGGTATTGAACCAAAAAGTCAGGTGCACATCTCGTATATGGGTTATTTTGATTTCAGTCGTAAAAATGAATATATCATTCATTCTCTTATGGAAGCATTGAATATTCGTCTCCGGGAAAGTATACGGGAAGAAAAAGGCGGAACTTATGGAGTTTCAGTTTGGGCAGATGTATACAGAATTCCTAAGCCAAATTATAGTATAAATATTGAATTCGGCTGCGATCCGAAAAGGGTTGACGAGTTAACCAAGGCAGTATTTAATGTTATTGATAGCTTAAAATCATATGGTACTAATAATGAAACTCTGGCTAAAGTGAAAGAAACCCAGAAAAGACAGAACGAAGTAAGAATAAAAACCAATGGATTCTGGAATCAGACTTTATTGGATTATTTCCAGTATAATGAAAATCCTGAAGAAATATCTGATTATCCAAAGTGGGTTGAAGATTTGAAGATGAGCGATATTCAAGAGACCTGCTCAAAATATTTCACTAAAAATTATGTAAAGGTAACTCTTTTCCCCTCAGACAAATAGTCTGTTCTTTCCTTATTTGTTGTGGCGGGTCTCCTTACCCGCATTAAAACTTCGGAGGTTCTTTCGAACCGATGTAGTTTAGATTAGTATAAAAAATGGTCACGGAAAAATCCGTGACCACTTATTGTATTAGAGGTAGTTGAAATTATTTTAAAGCTTACTTCTGGTGTGAAGTATCAGGTTTAGCTTCAGTTTTAACGTCAGGTTTTTTATCTGTATTGTCCTGACGGCTACGCATCTTGCTCATCCTCTCTTCCTGCATCTTCTTAAATTCTGTCTTTTGTGTATCGTTTAATATTTTCTCAACCTGATCATTTGCATCAGTCATAATCTTTCTGAATTCACTCCTGTCTGATGAACTCTTCATCTTTTCCTGTGCCTCAGTGAATATTTTCACTACCTGGGCTGATTGTTCATCAGTAAGACTTAATCTATCTTTTAGAGCTTTTACTCTGTCCTGGGGTGTTTGCCTCGGCTGCGCCATAACTGTTAGGGTAACTAATAAAACCGATAAAAGTGTGATCGCCAATATCTTTTGCATTATTATGCTCCTGTTATTTTGATAATTATAAGTATTAGACAATATTGTTATTGCTGAGTTTAATGGAATTATTATTATTTATTAATGTATAGCATATTATTTTAAAAATAACTATTTTATCTACAATTGGAAAGGGAACGTAATATATCCTTTATTGTGTCCTTTATTTGTTTGTAAATTCGCTACAATATTTGACTATAATTTAAATAATTAAAATAGACTAATCTCCAGTCCTATCTGGTTTTTATTTTTATTTCCTGAATTTGTTTTCCAACGAAAATGTAAAACTATATAACTATATAACTGAGGCAAAAAGATGAATAAGATGTTCATACAATTACTGTTTTGTTTAGTATTGACTTTCTCACAATTACAAAGTCAAACAATAGGTCCAAAGCAGGGCAGTGTTTTAGGGGGAGTTGTTCAAACAACTGATTTTTTTTCAAAGACTTCTGGTCTTGGTCAACCAAAAGAATTCCAGATCGGAAATGAGGAAACGATATATTCCCAAACCCCTGAGTATTTAAACTTCCCTAAACCTTCTCCTCCGGAAGGATCAAATTATTATAAGGATAAAAATATTCTAAATAAAAATTTATCATCTGCCTCGGGTCCAATATTATTTAAAACCTTTGGTGGTGTGAATATGACTAATTCTATTCCGCCGGATCCGAACCTTGCTGCAGGGCCTACCCATATTCTTGCTACTGTAAATACAACTTTTAATATTTGGGATAAAACCGGTAATCAGGTAAAAAGTATTGTCGGTGAACAGTGGGTAGGTCAAATAGTGCCGGGTTACGGTCAGGTTACTGATCCAAAAATTGCTTATGACCATTTCAGCAATAGGTGGATTATGGTTTGGCTTACAGTAAATTCAACTGCCAAAACTTCATACTGGACTGTTTCTGTTTCGCATGATTCAATTCCACTTGGTACCTGGTATTCATGGGCTACTCCGTGTAATTTTGATGGTACGGATTCTACTAATAATTTAGGTGATTATGAGGGAGTAGGATTCGATAAGGATTGTATCTATATAACCGGTAATCAGTTTGACATTACCTCTGGTAGTTTTATGTATTCCAAACTGAGAATCATCCCTAAAGCTCAGCTTTATGCTAATACCGCCGGACCTATAACCTGGTGGGATTTTTGGAACATAACTGTTCCTGGTTCATTTACACCGGCTTTCACTATTCGCCCATCATATATTTGGGGAACCCCCGGGGCTTATTATCTTATTCAGACTAATTCCAGTGGTGCAAATTTTATGTCATTATATAAAATTACAAATCCTGTTACTGCACCTGTTATGACTGGTGTTAATATTCCAATTACTGCTTTTACCGGAGCTTCGAATGCAAACCAGCTTGGGGGATCTTCCAATGGAACTAAAACTATGTTGATTGAAACCGGCGGAAGCAGAATTCAAAATGAAGCAAAGTATAGGGATGGTTTCCTTTGGGTTTCTCATGCTGTTAGAAATCCTACTAATTCTACTTATTCAGCTTTGCATTATGTAAAAATTGATGTAAATGCAGATACTGCTGCCGAAGATGTTGTATTTGGATCTGCCGGGAACTATTACTACTATCCTGCAATAATTGTTGACCCGAATGATAATATGTCAATTACTTTCAATAGGTCCGGAGATAATGAATTCATCGGAAGTTTTTATACTGTTAAATTAAATTCCGATCCACCCGGACTTTCAACGAGCTATCTCCTCCAAAGTGGAAAGGGAAATTATGTTCTGGACTATGGGGCTGGAAGAAATAGATGGGGTGATTATAGCGGTTTTTGTGTTGATCCAGCGGATGTTAACAATCTCTGGATGATTTCCGAATACGCCTCGGGTAAAAATCTCTGGAGCACTTTTATTGGTGGTTTAAGATTAGTACCTTTTTCTGGTCTAAAGATGTTTACTACGACTCCATCTATAAACTTTGGAAATGTGGAAGAAACTAAGACAAATGATTTTAAGGTTGTACTGAAAAATTATGGAACTCTTGATCTGAATATTTCCGGTATTCCGACTCAGACTGGTCCTTTTTCGCTTATTGATAATCTCGCTTTCCCAATTAAATTATCTTCTTATGACTCACTCATTCTGCATTTTAGATTTTCGCCTACTCAATTTGGAGTTATTCAGGATACCTTTTTAGTATCTAATAATGACCCTAATTTCTCCGGGATAATTATGACCGGTAAGGGGTACAAAATTGATGTTGCTAATGCAAATACATTTTATGCTTCTTCCGGAGTAAATAATTCCGGAAATATACTATCCGTAAACCCCTTAACGGGAAGTGGTTCAAATATTGGAGCTTCACTCTATCCTTCAGTTACTGGCATTGCAGTTCATCCCAGAAATAAAGTTATTTATGGTGTTGTAACTTATACTGACAGTACTGAATTTGTGAGAGTTAATGCCACTGCCGGAGATTCATACAATCTATTTACAGTGCCAGTCGGTACAATGACCTCTGTTGCTTTTGATACTTCAGGAAATCTTTATGCAGCTAATAGAAATGGATTGATATATTCTGTAAATCTTGCTGCTAAAACGATGGCTCAGATTTGTTCAACAAAAGTTAAATTAAACGCGTTCTCATTCGATTCACATACTAATGAATTATGGGGGTCACCATATTTATCAATAGGTGCAAATAAAGACATGTTATTTAAAATTAATTTAACTACAGGAGACACTACCAATATCGGTAAAACTGGTATGAATGTACTAACTAACTGTTTAGCATTTGATGTCAACGGCAATTTATTTGGCGCAACAGGTTCAACTGGCTCACCTAATAGTTTTATTTCAATAAATAAATCTTCTGGCGCAGGTGCTACTATTGGATCTATCGGACTTAATAATATTACTGGTTTAACATACTCATCTCCCGGGGCTGTGGCTGTAAATTCTGAAACGATATTACCAGTCGCATATTCTCTGGCGCAGAATTTTCCCAATCCCTTTAATCCTTCAACTACAATTGCATATTCACTTCCCAGAGCTTCAAATGTTAGGATTACTATTTATAACATACTCGGTGAAGTTGTAGATTTACTGGATAATTCATTCAAACAAGCTGGGAATTATAAAGTTACCTGGAATCCCGGCAGAATAGCAAGTGGTGTCTATTTTTACGAATTAAAAGCTGTTTCATCATCAGGTGATGACTTTTCCCAGATGAAAAAAATGATAATGCTTAAGTAAATTTATTACAAATATTATCCCCGCCCTGGTTTGCCGGGCGGGGGATATAATGCGTATTTTTTTAATTATAACCACAACTTAGGTAAAAAGGAAAGAACTGTATGGATTCCCGCATCCGCGGGAATGACATTGGAGGTTTTCACACAGACTCTAAATGCCTGGGCTAATATTTACTGGATATTTCTTCATTCCAACAATCCAATATTCCAACAATCCAATATTCCAACAATCCAATACTTTCACTTCCCGTTTTGATTTGTTATTTTAGTTGTTAAAGTAATTGAAAGAGTGTATCTGTGGAAAATAAGTTAAGCTTTATAATTAATGACGAGGATATCTTTACAGAAATCCACCCTGGAGTCACTGTTCTTGATTTTCTTCGTAAGAATCTATCGCTTACAGGAACTAAAGAAGGATGCAGGGAAGGGGATTGTGGTGCATGCACTGTTCTTGTAGGTGAACTTGATGGTAATAAAGTAAAATATAAATCTGTCAATTCATGTCTTCTGCCTATTGGTTCTGTTAATGGAAAACATATTGTAACTATTGAAGGTTTAAATGCAGATGGTTTGTCTCCCATTCAGAACTTTATGGTTGAAGAAGGAGGAACGCAGTGCGGTTTCTGCACACCGGGGTTCATTATATCAATGACAGGTTATTTTCTTACTCATGACAGTTATAATAAAGAGAGTGCTGTTGAAGCTCTCGATGGAAATATTTGCAGGTGTACAGGGCACACTTCCATTAAAAGAGCTGCCGTTAGATCAGTTGAATATTACACTGAAAATAAAAGTAAATCATTAGTGAAATCAGGTTTAGTACCTGCATATTTTTCTGGAATACCTGACCGTCTTAAAGAATTAAACAGACAAATTCATACAGATGGTGTTGATGGAAAGTCAACTAAATACAAAATTGCCGGAGGTACCGATCTTTTCGTTCAGAAATGGGGGGATGTTTATAAATCCGAAGTGGGTTTTATACCTGTTAATGATAGCGGTAATTTAATAACAGTAAAAGGTAATGAATGCACAATAAACGCTTCAGCAACTGTTTCCGATATAATGAACTCAAAGAAAATGATCCAGTATTTCCCTGATATTAAAAAATATTTCAGTCTGTTTGGTTCACTCCCGATAAGAAACAGGGCTACTTTGGGTGGTAATATTGTGAATGGTTCACCTATAGCTGATATGACTAATTTTTTCCTTGCATTGGATGCCAAGGTATTATTGTCAATGGAAACCCATTTATCATTTCGTGCTTCCTCATCTGTAAAAAAGAATAAAATTGAATCTGCACAAAACGATCCAAAACATCCGCTAAAGAGGGGTCTTCTTGAAAGATCTGTTTACCTTAAGGATTTTTTCTTTGCATATAAAACCATGGACCTTCAGCCCGGGGAACTTATTAAATCTGTTTCTTTTAAATTACCTGCTTCTAACTCTCATTTCTCGTATGAAAAAGTTTCCAGACGAACTTACCTCGATATTGCCAGCGTAAATACGTCGATGTATATTGAAACTTCAGATAATATAATTACCAATGTTCACATCTCTGCCGGTGGTGTTGCACCTATACCTAAATATCTTTCAAAAACCAGAAAATTTCTCCTTAAAAAGAAAATTGATTCGGATGTTATTAGTGAATCTGCAGAGATAGCAATGAGTGAAATCTCACCCATAAGTGATGCAAGAGGATCGGTTGAATATAAAAATGTCTTATTACGACAATTGATTTTTGCACACTTCCTTAAGTTGTTTCCTGAACTAGTAAATTATGAGGAGCTGGTATGAGAAATTATGATTATGAAAAACATGTGAAAGGGGAGTCCCTGTTTGTTGATGACCAGCTTGCTCCGGCAGGATTGCTTTATATTAAAGTTTTCGGGTCTACAATTGCCCATGGGAAAATAATAAATATTGACTATACGGAAGCCTTGAAATCAAAGGGTGTTGTTGGAATAATCGTTGCTAAAGATATTCCCGGTGAAAATCAGATTGGTGGTATTATTCAGGATGAACCTCTACTAGCTGATGGCGAAGTTCATTTTGCCGGACAACCGGTAGCATTAGTAATTGCAAATACGTACCTCAATGCCAAAGAGGCTTCAGCAAAAATCAAAATTGAATATAAAAAACTACCCGTTATTACAGATCCTCGTGAAGCCTTTGCAAAAGGAGAATTGATTATGCCCCCACGCATCTTCTCATGCGGCGACCTTGATACTGCATGGTCAGAATGCAAATATATAGTTGAAGGTATTGCTGAATCCGGCGGACAGGAACATCTTTATCTTGAAACTCAGGGTGCCTATGCATATCCTGTTGAAACCGGCGGTGTAAAAGTAATATCTTCTACTCAGGGCCCCACACAAGTTCAAAGGGCTGCAGCCAAAGTTCTTGGTTTAACAATGAGTAAAGTTGAAGTTGATGTCCTTCGTGTAGGCGGCGGATTTGGCGGTAAGGAAGATCAGGCAACTACCTGGGGCTGCCTGGCTGCTCTTGCTGCATTCAAATTAAATAAACCTGTAAAGCTGATTCTTCCCAGACAGGACGATATGCGCATGACTGGTAAACGTCATCCATATTCTTCCGATTTCAAAATTGGTCTTACTGATGAAGGCAAGATTCTTGCTTATGAAGTCACCTTTTATCAGAATTCCGGTGCGGCTTCTGATCTTTCACCCGCTATACTTGACAGAACTCTTTTTCATGCAGTAAATAGTTATTATGTCCCTAATGTTAAAGTAACAGGTATAGCCTGTAGAACAAATTTGCCCCCAAATACAGCATTCAGAGGGTTCGGTGGACCGCAGGGTATGTTTGTAATGGAAGCCGCTATTTATAAGGCAGCTGCAGTTATGGGTGTGCTCCCTGAGAAACTTCAGGAATTAAATCTCATAAAAGAGGGGGAGGAATTCCCTTATGGTCAAAAAATTGAGCACAGCTCCATTCAAAAGTGCTGGGATGAAGCTATTAAGAAGTATGATCTAACTTTAATTAAAACAAGAGTTAACGACTTCAACTTAAAGAATAAGTTGTATAAAAAAGGCTATGCTTTAATGCCAGTCTGTTTCGGCATTTCCTTTACTAATACATTTATGAATCAGGCAAGTGCCCTGGTACATGTTTATTCTGATGGGAGCATAAGTGTAAGTACCGGAGCAGTGGAAATGGGGCAGGGAGTTAATATGAAGATCAGACAGACAGTCGCTTCTGTTTTCTCTGTTGGTATTGAACGTGTTAAAATGGAAACATCCAATACTTCCCGTACAGCAAATACTTCTCCTACTGCTGCCAGTTCAGGGGCAGATATGAATGGTAAAGCCGCTGAAATTGCGAGTAAGGATATTCTTGAAAGATTGAAGAAAGCCGCTGCTGATAAGTTACAATTGACAGACCCATCAACAATTGTGTTTAAAGATGAAGCAGTTTTAGTAAATGGTATAAAGGAACTAAGTTGGAATGAACTTATCCAGGCTGCTTTCTTTACAAGGGTAAATCTTTCATCGCATGCTAACTATGCTGTGCCAGGAATTTATTTCGATAAGATTACCAATAAAGGCAAGCCATTTGCATATTATGCCATCGGTTCTGCGATAATTGAAGTTACAGTTGACTGTCTACGCGGTTTATATGAAATAGATTCAGCTAAGATTGTACATGACTATGGGAAAAGCTTAAATCCTGTAATTGATAAGGGACAGACTGAAGGTGCCCTTATTCAGGGTCTTGGATGGATGACAATTGAAGAAG
The DNA here is from genome assembly GCA_963786395.1 of uncultured Ignavibacteriales bacterium. Lineage (GTDB taxonomy): Bacteria > Bacteroidota > Ignavibacteria > Ignavibacteriales > Ignavibacteriaceae > Fen-1301. The sequence continues at coordinate 87,160 of CAWAZD010000006.1, forward strand.
TTATTTATAATAAAGAAGGCAAACTTCTTACGGATGCACTTTCAACCTATAAGGTACCCGATATTCACTTTGCTCCAAAAGAAATTGATATTGAATTCCTTGAAACAATTGAAAATAGTGCTGGACTTAAAGGCTCGAAGGCAATTGGCGAACCTCCTCTTATGTATGGTATCGGAGCATTCTTTGCAATTCTAAATGCAATGAAAGCGTTTAATCCTGATAAAGAATATAAATTATCTGCTCCAATAACTCCCGAGAAAGTTTTATTAGAACTATATTCAGAGAAAAAAGCTGTCTCTGTTTAAAATAAGGGAGTAATTCTTAATTTTGATAATATGCTGAGAAGCCTTAATTCTCATTTTTGGTAAGGAATGGGTTAGCGCTGAGTAGTACTATACTTAAAAACTATTTGTTTTATCCTGGCATATAGATTGTTATCTTATCTAAAATATGAGTTATCAATTCATCATTCATGATTTACATTTATGTTTATCTTAAACATCTTGGGATATCAGGCACAAATCTTTTCTTTTACCTGCAATAACGTTAAGTACATATCAAATTAAATTCGGTTTCAAAACGGTTTCAAAACGATTTCAAAACGATTTCACATCGGATCATCACCCTGTCAACAGCGGATTAATGTAAGATATACTGCGAATCCTAGTCAAAAATTAGATATAAGTTGTCATCCTCATATTTCTTCATATAATACAAAATCATGCTTTATTGCAACAATATTTCTTGTCTCTGTTATGTTTTTTATGGCAGTTCTCCTCTACTTTATTTATTTTTGTTCTTCTAATTTAAAAGGGTTTTTATGGTGCTTCTTGAGAATTGTTTTTACATAGCTACTTTTGATAATGGTACTACACATTCTTCAAAAGATATACTGATTAAGGATAACAGAATTTATAAGATAGGTTCCAATCTCAGGAGCCAGGTTAACGATAAGATTGATAAAATAATCGATTGTAAAGATTGTGTTGTTTTGCCCGGACTAGTGAATACTCACCACCATTTTTATCAGACACTCACCCGAAATCTTCCGGCTGTGCAGAATGCAAAACTGTTCGACTGGCTCATTTATCTTTATGATGTTTGGAAAAATATTGATGAAGAAGCTGTTTATTATTCATCTTTATTGGCAATGGGAGAATTGCTTAAAACCGGCTGCACATTGACCACTGATCACCATTATTTGTTCCCGCAGAAAGTCAGCGGTGATTTGATCGGGATTCAGTTTGAAGCAGCTGACAAGTTAGGGATGCGTTTTTCACCTTGCCGGGGTTCAATGTCTTTAAGCAGGAAAAATGGCGGTTTACCTCCTGATTCAGTTGTGCAGACAGAATCGGAAATACTTGAAGACAGCCTTCGGTTGATACAGAGATTTCATGATCCTTCAGAAGATTCAATGCGCAAGATTGTATTGGCGCCTTGTTCTCCTTTTTCTGTTACAGCAGATAATATGAAAGAAACCGCGAAACTCGCACGTGAATATAAAGTGCGTCTGCATACCCATCTTGCTGAAACTCAGGATGAAGAGGAATTCTGCCGCTCATCAAGGGGGAAAAATCCTTTGGCGCTAATGCAGGATGTTGATTTTGTAGGTGAAGATGTTTTTTATGCGCATGGCATTTGGTTTAATGATGAAGAACTTAAAGTACTTGCGGAAACTAAAACTTCAGTAGCACATTGCCCATCATCGAATATGCGTCTTGGTTCTGGGATTGCAAGAGTAAAAGAAATGAAAGATATGGGAATCAATGTTGGAATAGGTGTTGACGGTTCGGCTTCAAATGATACTTCCGATATGCTGGGTGAGGTTAGAAATGCAATGTTACTGCAGAGAGTTAAATACGGGGCAGATGCTCTGACATCGATGGATGCTTTTAATCTTTGTATAAAGGGCGGGGCAAAAATACTTAATTATGAAAAGACAGGCGAAATTAAGGAAGGATTCCTTGCTGATATAGCATTATTCAATATAAATAAATTGGAGTATACAGGATCGTTAGCGGATCCACTTTCAGCCCTTCTCTTTTCAGGAATCAGTCACCAGGCTGAATATACAATTGTTAATGGAAAAGTTGTGGTTGAAAAGGGTGTGCTGGTTGGCGAGAAGGAAGAAATTGTAATTAAGAAGGGGAATGAAATAGCCGCACGGCTCTTGAATAGTTATTCGAAGAGTTGAAATAAGAGTTGGTAATTGTAAGGGGATGAATCCCCTAAAATCACAATTGTTTTTGTTCACTTATCCCAGGCATAAATACCTGGGCTACAAAATGATATTAAAGAACATAAAGTAAATTAGAATAAGGAATAAATATGCTGTCTCATGATCTTCAATGGTATTATCCTGAAAAGATATCAGATGCTTTAAAGCTGATAAAGAAAGAAGGAGTAATACTTCACGCTGGTGGAACCAGGATTCTTAAAACCCAGCCACGAAATCTTAAAGGATTTGTTGATATAAGCGGACTTGGTCTGAATAATATTTCGAAAAAAGGAAAGAATATCCTTATAGGTTCAGGTGCCACATTTTCTGATGTAATCAATTATTGCAATGAAACTGGTACCCTCAAAGGCTTATGCACCGCACTTTCAGAAGCAGCATCCACTCCACTTAGAAACAGAATTACAATTGGCGGATCAGTTAAAGATTTCCCTGTTTGGTCAAGTCTCTTTTCTCCATTGGTTGCTTTGAATGCAAAACTGGAAATGGCAGGTGATGTTAAATCATGTTCTGTTGAAGATTATGTTAAAAAGAATATCATCAAAACTAAACACATTATTAAGCATGTAATTATTCCTGATGATAATGAAGTTGTTTGCAAAGTAAAGAGATTTTCACTTATTCGTTTTGAATATCCGTTATTCAATATTGCAATCTCTTATAAAGTTAAAAATAAAATTGTTACAGATCCGGTAATAGTAATAACTGGAACTGCCGGAAGACTTCACAGGTTCAAATCATCAGAAAAGGCAATTGATGGAAAACCATTAACAGATGAGACGATTGCTTTATCGGTTGGACATTTTTCTCCCAAATTTCATTCGGATATAAAATATTCGGAAGAGTACAGGGAAAAAGTTGCAAAAGTATTTCTCGGCGATCTGCTGAGTGAAATAAGGGAGGAGTTGAAATGAGAAAAATGTTTAATATTAATTCTAAGGTCAAAGAACTTGAACTTAACCCCGGCGATACACTATTAAATGTTCTTAGGGAAAATGGTTATACCGAAGTTAAATGCGGTTGCAATGAAGGCGAATGTGGTGCATGTGTTATTCTTGTTGAAGGGAAACCTGTTAACTCATGTCAGGTGTTTGCCATGAGCGTTAAAGACAAAGAAATTACCACAGTGAAAGGAATCGGTACTCTACATTATCCTGACATTATTCAGAAAGCATTTGTAGAAGCAGGAGCTGATCAATGCGGATTCTGTTCACCGGGAATGGTTGTTTCTTCTTATGCTTTGATCAAGGAAAATCCGCATCCGACCAAACAGGAAATTGCTGTGGCGTTAGATGGCAACCTTTGCCGCTGCACAGGATATGTGAAGATTGTTGAAGCAGTAGAAAAAGCAAGCATAGAGATAAGCAGTAAGAATAAAAAACGGAGTGGCAATGTTTAAATATGTAAATAAACCTGTTGGGAAAATTGACGGTCTTGCTTTAGTAACCGGACAGGAAAAATATACAGATGATTTTAATGCAAAAGATGTACTTCATATATCAGTACTTCATTCCGGATTTGCTTATGCCAAAATACTTGACCTTGATGACTCAGCAGCCAGGAAAATGCCCGGTGTACATGAAGTGTTATCTTATAAAAATGTAAATAGAATATTGTACACAACGGCTGGACAGGGTTATCCTGAACCATCACCATACGATTCATTATTATTTAATGATGTAATGCGCTTTGTAGGTGATAACGTGTGTGCGGTTGCCGCGGATACTAAAGAAATTGCTGATGAAGCCCTGAAGAAGATAAAAGTTAAGTATAAAGAATTGAAACCAATTCTCAGCCTGAAAGATTCTGAAGCTTCAAAAATTAAAATTCATGATAATGATGGTTCATTTCCAAAGATACCGGTGTTTTATGATGCTGAGAAAAATATAGCTTCGAAGGTTGAAGCAGAAGTCGGCAACTTTGAAGAAGGCTTCAAATCCTCTACCAGGAAAATTGATCTTGAATTTTATGCTCCTTATGCTTCACATTGCGCTATCGAACCTCACGCTTCGTTTTCTTATTTTGATGAAAGGGGAAGGATAGTAATTATTTCAACTACACAGGTTCCTTTCCATGTAAGAAGAATTGCGGCAGCGCTGCTTGAAATACCTGTTTCCAAGATAAGAGTTAAGAAACCAAGAATAGGCGGTGGATTCGGAGGCAAGCAGGAAATTCTGCTTGAACCAATTACAGCAATGATGACACTTCGGACAAAACGTCCCTGCAAACTTGTGTATACCAGGAAAGAAGTTTTCAAATCAACCAGATGCAGACACGAATATGACACAAGATTCAGAGTAGGATACGAACCCGACGGAACAATTAAAGCATTTCATCTAGACTGTTTAGAAAATTCAGGTGCTTATGGTTCACATGCACTAACAGTTCTTTCCAATGCAGGATCCAAAACCCTTCCATTGTTGAATAAAATTGAAAATGTAAAGTTCACCGGCAAAGGTGTATATACAAATCTTCCATGCGGAGGAGCTTACAGAGGGTATGGAGCAACTGAATCTTATTTCGGATTTGGTCAGGTTGTTGATATGATTTGTAACGACACAAACAATGACATTGTAGAATATTACAAGAAATGGTGTATAAAAGAAGGTGAGACCTCGCCGATATTCCAGGCTCTTGGAGAAGGTAAGGAAGGAGTTGCAATGAATATTGGTTCAACTTCACTTGTTGAATGTATTGATGAAGGTGCTAAACTTTCCGACTGGTATGAAAAGAAGAAATTATACTCTCCTGATTCTGAAATTAACAAGGGAAGATTTAAGAAGGGAATAGGAATGGTTGCAATGATGCAGGGTTCTGCAATTCCGGAAATCGACATGGCGTCTGCTTATATGAAGATGAACGATGACGGTGCTTTTAACCTTAGCGTTGGAGCAACTGATCTTGGTACAGGTTCGGATACAATACTTGCACAGATTGCATCTGAAGTTCTGGATACTCCTGTAGAAAAGTTTGTAGTTTATTCATCCGATACAGACCATACTCCTTTTGATACTGGTGCTTACGCATCATCGACAACTTATTTATCAGGTCATGCTGTTAAAAAATGTGCGGAAGAAATTAAGAAGCAGATATCTGCAAGTCGGTGCTGAAATGCTTGGAGTTGATATTAAAGATGTTGAGATTAATGACAGCAGGGTAGTATCAATGATTGATGATAAGGAAGAAGTCTCATATGCTGAGATTTGCCAGTACAGTCTTTATCAGAAAAATCAGTTTCAGATACAGGCTACTGCTTCTCATGTATCTCCTAAATCTCCTCCTCCATTTGCGGCTCATTATATTGAGATAGAAGTTGATACTTTAACGGGTTTTATTAAAGTCCTTAATTATGTAGCTACTGTCGATTGTGGTACACCAATAAATACTAAAACTTCAGAGGGTCAGGTTGAAGGAGCTATTGTAAACGGACTTGCATATGCTTTGTTTGAGAATTATTATTTCTCACACCATGGCAGAATGTTGAATGACACTTTCGGAAAGATGGGCATGTATACAGCTTATGATATTCCTCCTATAACTGTCCGGCTGATGAAATCATATGAGGATACAGGACCGTTTGGTGCTAAATCAATTTCTGAAATAAATATTAACGGTGCATTGCCGGCAATAGGAAATGCGTTTTATAATGCTACAGGACGTAGATTGCAAAAAGGTCCATTCCATCCGGAATATGTGCTGGAAGTGTTGAAATAAATAGTTATAAATGAAAACCTCTGAGGTTGATGAAAACCTCGGAGGTTATTAAATGGGGATTATTTGTAGATCTTGCTGATAAGTTCAACTGCCATGTTGGCTTGATGTCCTGCGGCTATTATGACCCGGGGTGCCATTAGTCCGTTCTTCTCATTTCCTTCATTCTTATTATCGCCACAAATAAATATATTCTTACTTAACCGGTTAGTTTTTATAAGGTTGGATGAAGAATAACCCGCAAGTCCTGAAGCAGCAATTAAGTATTTATCTTCAAATCTCTTATCTCCGAAAGCTTTAACTATCATTGATTTCTCTGAAACTTTGTCAAATGCTTCAATTACAATGGGGCATTCATTATAAATATCAAATATATTCTTAATTGTCAGTTTAATTAAATGCTTTTCAACTTCGACGAATGGATTTATATTTTTAATATAGGCAGCCAGTGCATCAGTTTTATTCTTCCCGATATCTGAAATAAAAAACTGTTGTCTGTTAAGGTTGGAATGTTCTATTCTATCAAAATCTGATATTACTAATTTCTTTACCCCTATACGTGCAAGTACTATAGCAGCATTTGACCCCAATCCACCGCATCCTGCTATTCCTATAACAGCCTGTTTTATTTTGTCCCTGATTTCAGAAGAGTTTCTTGCGGTTAATTTATCATACAATGCAGGATCAATTTTTTTCCCCAATTATCCTCCTCCAGTAGGAAGAAAGAACTTCACTGTATCTCCGTCTTTAATCTGGGCTCCCTTTTTTACTTCGATACCATTTATAAAAGGGATAATAAATTTCTGGTGGTCACGCATAATATTGAGTTCACCATAAAGTCCGGTTATAGTTGAGCTTTCGGGGATTTCTAAATAACTATTATTCTTAAATCCGGGGATGTGCAATAGTCCAACTATCTCTACCTTGATTTTCATTTCCCAATCTCAGAATAATTTAATCTCATGTGGTTTGCCTTTTTCTTATTCATTACAGCAAATATTTCAGCCATAATTGATATGGACAATTCAGCAGGAGTATCTCCGCCGATATTCAAACCGACAGGTGCATAAAGGTTATCAAGTGATACCTTATTACTATACTTTTCTTTTTCTATCTTTATGCACTCGGTTACCTTAAGTGTAGAGCCGATCATTCCTATATATCTCATTCCAGGATACTTTGTAAGAAGATAATCAAGTACCGGCAGATCATGTTTATGAGACTGAGTTACAATAAGCGCAAAACTATTTACATTAAGTATATGTTCAAAAGGGGCAGGGGGATATTCGACTAGATGTTTCTGAGAATATATATTCTGAGGAAGAGCGTCAAGTATATCTTTCCTGTTATCGAAAAACTCAACGTAAAAACCCTGCCGGATAGCAAGCTCTGCAGTTGCAGCACCTACATGTCCGGCACCGAAAATATATAAAATGTTCTTATGGTTGAATATTTCATAAAAGAGTTCAACTTCTCCACCGCACCAGGCGGGAAGAACAATAGAAGTTGTTGGTTTTTGGCTATCGGCTGTAAGGACCCCTGAAGCTGATTTGACAGGCTGTTTCTCATTATCTACAAGAAGTATAGTTTCATTAAATGATGTTGAACTACTGTTAAATAATTCTTTACATTTATTTATTGCATGGAACTCAACAGCGCCGCCGCCTATAGTTCCTAAAATCCTGCCTTCTTCGCCTATGAGAATCTTAAATCCTGTTTTTCCGGGAGTACCGCCTCTTGTATTTGTAATTGTTACAAGAATAGAAGGTTTGTTTTCCTTTAACCTTTCAGCCAATGTCCGGAACAACTCTACCATTTTATTTAATGTCCTTATTAAATTCAGTTATTAGTCTATCAATTTCAGGAGCCTGGGCAGCAGTCTTACTCCAATATTCTTCATCATACCACTGAGCATTCAATTCAGAAAGTTCTCTTCCTTGCTGCTCAATCCAGGTGAAATATTTAAGATTATGTATTCTTTTCTTTGCATTATAATCAAGTTCAGCCATATCAGCAGTATGCGCACCCATAATTGATTTATGGAATGACTTCACAGCGTCATCATGAGTAAACTTACCTTGTTTCTCATTTTCCTCTGTTAACCTTGAACCATAAAGATCCATTGAGTCAGTTAGGATAGTGAAGATTACATTATTTTCATTCATCTCAAAATGCTTAGCCATCTTGATAGCTGATAACATATTTGCAATTCCGGAAATGCCGGCACTCTTTAAGGTTGCAATATATTTTTCAGTAAGACCATTTGACTGTAAATATTTCTTTCCTTCTTCTTCATTGAACAAACGCATAACGTCAATACAGTCCTGATCGTCAATATCAATTACCATATCCAGGTTTTTAACATTATGAATCCATGGAATATGTTTATCGCCGATGCCTTCAATTCTATGTCCGCCATATCCATTCATTAGAAGGGTAGGGCACTGAAGAGCTTCAGAAGCGGCTATTTTACAGGAAGCATATTTCTTCTTTAAGAAATCCCCTGCTGCGATAGTACCGGCAGAACCTGTTGAAGAGATATAACCCTGAAGAGATAATTTATCATTCTTCGCCTTCAACTGCTCAAAAACTTCTGCTACTGCATTTGCTGTAACTTCATAATGCCATATATAATTACCAAGTTCTTCGAACTGGTTGAAGATCATTATATCATTTCTTGTTCTGCGGAGTTCCCAGCATTTGTCAAATATTTCTTTTACATTGCTCTCGCATCCGGGGGTTGCTATAACTTCACCGGCAAGTGATTTTAACCATTCAAATCTTTCTTTGCTCATTTCTTCAGGAAGGATAGCAATTGATTCGCATCCTAATAATGCTGAATTAAAAGCACCGCCTCTGCAGAAGTTTCCTGTAGATGGCCACACTGCTTTCTGTGTAGTAGAATCAAAATTACCTGTAATAAGGGGTGGAACAAGACATCCGAAAGTTGCACCAACTTTGTGTGCACCTGTAGGGAACCAGCGACCTGATATTCCTATTATTCTTGCCTTAACACCTGTAAGTTCAGAAGGGAATTCAACATAATTAACATTACCGAATAATCCGCCTTTTTCTTTTGGCTCATTCTTCCATGAGATTCTGAATAAGTTTGCAGGATCTAAATCCCAGAGTCCCACTGTTTTTAGTTTCTCTTTTATTTCAGCAGGTATTTTATCCGGATTCTTCATCTGGTCAAGTGTAGGAATTACAATTCCTTTTTCTTTACATCTTTTTAGATTGTTCTTTCTTACTTTATCATTTTTAGTCAGGTTAATCATTTATGTTTCCTATATATCCTTTAGGTGTGAATAATAATTTTTTGCTTTTATAAAATCGTCCTCAGTATCAATATCGAAGTTTATTCCCGTATCGGTAACTAAGCACTGTTTCCCCTCAAATTCTTTTAAGATGTCTCTTAATATAACATCCCCGGTTTCTTTTAATATCCTTTCTTTTACTCTTTGTTTAATCAGTACCGGATGACCTTTCTTTGTTTTTTGTTCTGACGAATAGTTTATGATCACCGGGTATAAAACGTCTGCTGTCTGACCTTCATTTTCTGAATAGTCAATTAATTGAAGATAAGTTTCACTGCTGACAAATGGCATATCTGCTAAAGCAATGAATACTCGATCATTCTGACATTGGGCGAGTCCAGTTTTTACTGACGTAAACATTCCTGAGTTATAGTTTTTGTTTTCAATACATGTAACTTGATAATTCATGGGATTCCCGCTTTCGCGGGAATGACAAAATAGTTGTGCGGAATGATTATCTGGGTTATCGTTAAATTCATTAACAAGCGAATTAAGTTCATTAATGTTATGTCCGCCAACGACTACTAAATCGCTGCATACTGATGAGATTGTCTTAAGAGAATAGAACAGGAGTGGTTTATCCCCAAGAATTGCTGCGGGTTTCCACGAACTCATTCTTGATGAATTTCCAGCGGCGAGTATTATACCCGAATATTTCTTCTGTACGTTCAATTCAATTCTTCAATTTATTTATTATTGAATCGATATCAGGATCGAACGATTTAGGTACTTCAACTATTTTGGATGCTGATTCAATATCTTTGAGTCCGTTACCACTTAACAATATTACTGCTACGGAATCTTTATCTAAAGTATCTTTAGTTTTAAGGAATCCTGCCGCAGCAGTAGCAGAAGATGGTTCCGCAAATATTCCAGAATTCATTGAGATATATCTCTGTGCTAAAAGTATTTCTTCATCTGAAACCAGGATAACATCGCCACCCGCATCGCGCAGTTCTCTAACTGCACTGTACCCGTTGCGGGCAACATCTACAGATATTGAATCTGCAATGGTTGTGGCTTTATAATCCATGTTAAAGTTATCGTTGTGGAATGCTTCATAAATAAATTTACTTTTGTCTGACTGAACGGCTATGATCTTAGGAATCTTTTTAATAACTCCAAGATATTTAAGATCATTGAACCCTTTAATCACTCCGCTAAGTACAACACCGTCACCTACTGGAACAAAAACATAATCTGCATTCTTTTTTAATTGTGCTGTAATTTCAAATGAAGAAGATTTCTTTCCTTCGATTGTAAGAGGATTGTATGCTGTATTCCTGTTCAGGTAACCTGTTATTTCTGAGAACTTTAATGAAAGATCAAATGCTTTATCATAATTTCCTTTAATGGGAATTAAAGTGGCACCGTACTGAAGGCATTGGATCAGTTTCGCTCTGGGGGCAGCGGCAGGCATAAAAATAAATATCTTTTGACCGGCAGCAGCACCAATACCGGCCATTGAAGAAGCAGCGTTGCCAGTAGAGGCAAGCACTATTTCATTCAATCCAAACTTTTTAGCAAATGCGGACACTAGAAAAGAAGCACGATCCTTATATGATCCAGTTGGATTGGCTCCATCGTATTTTAGATATAAATTACTGAATCCGCATTTGTTGTTAAGGTTCTCTGATTTTATTAATGGTGTATTACCAACAGGAATAGAAGGAAAATATTCTTTTTCGATCGGCAGGTAATCATAAATATCGAAGTCAGCGAACTCAAGGCAGGAATCTTTAAAATAAGAGGGGAGTACTACAGTTAGTACTCCCTTTAAAGGTTTTCCCTCAAGACTTTCTTCTCTGCAGTAAGGGCAGAGCATAAGGTCTTTATTTATTTCATAGGTTCTATTGCATTCTTTACATGCATATTTGAAATCAGATTTTGACATCAGCTTATTACATTGTAAGACCCATGATAGCTTTCGCAGTATGGAGCCTGTTTTCAGCTTCATCAAATACGATTGAGATATCAGGGTTGTCAAGGATTTCGTCTGTAACTTCATTGCCTCTGTCGGCAGGAAGCGCATGCATAAGTTTAACTCTTTTATCTGCAAGTTTTATTCTCTTATCATCGCAAATCCAGCTTTTATATTTGCTTAGGTTAGATTTCATTTCTTTCTTGCATTCATCTTCATTCTGGAGATAATGGTCTACGTCATAGGCACCGAACCCGCCCCAGTTTTTAGGAATAACAATATGAGCGCCTTCAAAAGCTTCGTCCATATTGTTAGTAAACTTTAAGGAACCGCCGCCGGCTTCAGCATTCTTATAAGCTTTATCAACAATATTCTTGCTGAGAGGGAATTCTTTTGGATGAGCAACAGTAACATCAATTCCGTATCTCGGGAAAAGAAGTATCTGAGTCTGTGGAACTGATAATGGTTTGCTATGTGTATCTGCATAAGCCCAGGATACTGTTACTTTCAAGTCCTTTTGGGTTTTTATCGAAGTGCTCAAATATTGTCATAAGATCTGCTAGTCCCTGGAACGGATGGTAGATATCATCCTGTAAAGACATTACAGGTACAGTTGCATTAGCAGCCATTTCTTCAAGATATTTATTACCAACGCCATAAAAACAATTACGGCATGCAATTCCGTGTCCCATTCTTGATAAAATTATTGCTGTATCTTTTGGAGTTTCTCCATGAGAGATCTGCATTTTATCGGCAGTAAGATCATGTGCATGACCGCCAAGCTGGGTCATTCCTGCTTCCATTGAGTTACGTGTCCTTGTTGACTGCTCAAAGAAGATAGCGAATAATGTTTTATCTCTTAATAATCTGTGTGGTTCACCTAAAGCGAATTTCTTTTTAAGATCGAATGATGCTTCAAATACAGTGTCGAGTTCCTGTTTTGACCAGTTATCCTCAGTTATAAAATGCTTTTTAAAGAGATCAGAAACCATAATATTTTATTCCTTTATTATAATTATATTTTTTAATATTAAACTTTAATGTAATAGGATGAGGCTCAGAATGACAAATGTGTCTTTGGGACAGCCTCATGACATTCTTAAAACTTCTGGCAGAACATTGCATAAAATGCGGATGCCTTAACCAGGTCGCTCTGCGGTACTTTTTCATCAGGTGCATGAGCCAGAACTTCATTTCCAGGACCGAATCCTATACACGGAATTCCATAAATACCGTTTATAACAACTCCATTTGTAGAAAAAGTCCATTTATCTACGACAGGATCAGTTCCGAATAAATCTTTATAGCTGTTAACGCCTGTTTGCACAACAGGATGATTAACTTCAAGTTTCCATGTAGGGTAATATTTTTCCATGCCGTATTCATTACCTGTGAATCCTTTTTCACTATAATTAAGAAGTTCTACTTTTGCATTATAATCTTTTACTATTTCTCTTATCTGGTTCAAAGCAAGTTCTTTATCCTCGCCCCAGGTTAATCTTCTGTCAATATGTATTTTTGCAAAATCAGCAACAGCACATAATGACGGACTAGCAGAAACAAACTGTGATAATGCTGCTGAACCTCTTCCCAGGAAATCATCTTTTGCAAGACGTTCATTCAATTTCTCTATTTCCAAACACGCATGCGATGCCATATAAATTGCATTCTTACCTCTTTCAGGTGCTGATCCATGCGAAGATACTCCATAGAAGCTTACTTCTATTTCCATTCTACCGCGGTGACCCCTGTAAATATTCAGGTTAGTAGGTTCTGTAATAACTACACAGTCAGGTTTTATTTTATCTTCTTCAACAATATATTTCCAGCAGAGACCATCGCAGTCTTCTTCCATAACAGTTCCTGTAAAATATACAGTAACATCATTTTGTAAGCCGATTTCTTTTAATATCCTCCCAGCAGTAACAAAGGCAGCGGGGCCTCCTTTCTGATCAACAGAGCCTCTTCCATGGACATAACCGTCTTTAATTTCTCCAGCCAATGGGTCAAAATGCCAATTCTCAGGATTTCCAAGATCAACTGTATCGATGTGTCCATCTATAGCAATAATTTTTTTACCGTTACCTATTCTGCCGATGACATTTCCTAAGCCATCAATTCTTGCTTCGTCGAAGCCGGCTTCAAGCATCATGTCTCTTAATGCTCCAGCCATTCCTTTTTCCTGAGTGCTTAACGATTTCTGTTGTATAAGTTTAGACAGATTTTGTGAAGTATAATCCTGGTATTTCTTAGCCAGTTCATAAATTTGTTTTGAAAGCTCCATTACTGATCCTCTGTATGAAATTGTTTGTTATTTGGGGATTCTTAAACCTTTTATGAAAGTTTAATTCCTGAACCTAACTGAATGTATTTAAGAAAAATAAGGTTCAAATATACGGAAAATAAAAACCATTTTGGTAAAATAATTCGTATGAAATTCATTTTTTATTTTTAATTTGCATCTCTGAATTGACCACGATTCAAATTCACCGTAAACAAAGATTAAACGTAATTTTACACTTTTATTTTCAAAGGATTCTCTATGTCAGATCGTATGTACCCACTCTCATTTGAAAAAACTATTAATTGGATATTCGGGGAGAATAAAAATGAGAAGTCAATATTTGGCATTCATAATACTAAGTTCTATCATCATAAGAATTCAAACCTTATAAAAATATTTAATGAATATTTAGAAACTCCGATAGGACCAGCTGCTGGTCCCCATACTCAGCTTACTCAGAATATAATAAGTGCTTACCTGACAGGCGGAAGGTTCTTTGAACTTAAAACTGTCCAGCAGATGGATGAACTTGTAATTGACCGTCCCTGCATCGATGCTGAAGATGAGGGGTACAATGTTGAATGGTCTCAGGAATTGAAATTAGAAGAATCTTATGACGAATACCTTAAAGCCTGGATATTACTACATTTGCTAAAAGATGTTTTAGGAATTTCAAAAGGGGAGGATAAAGGGTTTATATTTAATATGAGTGTAGGGTACGATCTTGCAGGAATTAAAACTGAAAGAATGGATAAGTTTATTGAAGATCTTAAAGACAGCAAAAACAATAAATTGTTCGGGACTTATATTTCTAAAGTGACAGAATTTCTGAAGACAAAAGGGAATGATTTTAATTTAGAAAACATACCCGCATTGATAAATAAGATTCAAAATATCGGCTCCAAATTGTCCGGATCGGTTACTTTATCAACTATGCATGGATGTCCGCCACAGGAGATTGAATCGATAATTAAATATATGCTTACTGAGAAAAAACTTAATACATACGTTAAGCTTAACCCTACTTTATTAGGATATGAAAGAGTTAAAGATATTTTATTTTCTCAGGGTTATAAATATATAGACCTCGATCCTGAATCCTTTGCCCATGATCTTAAATATTCAGATGCAGTCCCCATGCTTAAACGGCTCAAGCAGGTTGCCAAAGAGAATAAACTTGAGTTCGGAGTCAAGTTATCCAACACTCTCGGAATGAATAACCGTAAACAAAGAATGCCCGGTGCTCAGATGTATATGTCAGGACGCGCATTATTTCCATTGACTATGAACCTCGCCGCATTGCTGGCTGGTGATTTTGAAGGTGACTTGAATGTGTCGTTTTCCGGCGGAGCATCTCTTGCAAATATGAACTCTATTCTATCTACCGGAATTTTACCGGTTACTTTGGTAACTGATCTTCTTAAGCCCGGGGGTTATACAAGGTTGAAACAAATTGCTGATAGCATTATTATGCCAGTAAAATCAGAAGATTCTCCGACTCTTAATGTTTCTCTCATAAAAGAAATTGCAAATGATGCTTTTACAAATAAAGAATATTCAAAAGAGAAAAGGGATACAAAATCAATTAAAACCGGGAATATACTTCCATTATTTGATTGTTATACTGCTCCATGCTCGGATGTCTGCCCTGTGCATCAGGATATTCCGGAATATATCAGATTGATTGAGGAAAACAGATTTAATGAAGCATTCGATCTTATTGTTTCAAAGAATCCATTACCAAATATTACAGGATATATTTGTGACCACCAATGTATGTTTAAGTGTACCAGGTGGGATTACGATAGTCCTCTTCTAATAAGAGACCTGAAAAAAGTAGCTGCTGAAAAAGGTTATGATAATTATATGAATAATTATAAATCGACCAGTGAAACAACAGGGATTAAAGTTGCTATAATTGGTGCTGGTCCTGCGGGGCTTGCTTCAAGTTATTTCCTTGCTAAATCAGGCTTTGAGGTAACCATTTTCGATAAAGCAGAGAAAGCCGGGGGAACAGTAAGGAATGTTATACCTGAGTTTCGTCTTCCACAGGCTGCTATAGATAAAGACATCGAATTTATTAAGCAGCATGGGGTAAAGTTTAATCTTAATTATAAAGATAAATTATCTATTAGTGAACTTCAAAATGCAGGTTATAAATATATATTCCTTGCTATAGGAGCCGGTGTTTCTTCTCCTGTTCAAATTGCAGGCGGCGAAAACATTATCAGGAATGCGATTGAATTCTTGTGGAACTTTCATAAAAAAGATATCACATCTATCGGGAAAAATGTGGCAATTGTTGGTGGAGGAAATTCTGCAATGGATAGCGCAAGAGCTGCAATTCGATGTGAGGGGGTTGAAAAAGTTTACATTTTGTACCGCCGCACAAAAGAATTTATGCCTGCTGATAAAGAAGAATTTGATGCAGCAATAGAGGATGGAGTAATATTTAAAGATCTGAATCTTCCGGTGGAATATTCCAACGGTCTTCTCAAATGCAGTAAAATGAAATTAACTGAACCGGACGACGATGGAAGATGGAAGGTTGTTGCGATTGAAAATGAATTCGAAGAAATTATTATTGATACTGTAATTTCAGCTATCGGTGAGTCAGTCGATATGGATTTCCTTAGACAGAATAAAATTCCCGTTAACAACAGACGGACAGCTATAGTTGATAAAAGTACAAATGAAACTCTGCTTTCAAATGTATTTATAGGAGGAGATGCATTACGCGGGCCTTCAACAGTTATTGAATCAATTGCCGATGGAAGGAAAGCGGCAGATGCAATATTAGAGAAAGAGGGTATTAAACCCGGGGATGAAATTGATGTTAGAAAATTATTTGATAGAAATATTCAATCTCTTGATATGGCAAAAAGGAAAGGGGAATTAATTTCTCAGGCTAAAGAAAATCTTAAAGCGGAATCAGAAAGATGCCTTGGTTGTAATATAATCTGTAACAAGTGTGTTGAGGTTTGTCCGAACCGTGCAAATGTTGCAATATCTTCCTGGGGTGTAACTTTTAAGGACAAATTCCAGATCCTTCATCTTGATGGTTCATGCAACGAATGCGGGAACTGTGAAACATTCTGCCCCTATATCGGAGCGCCATATAAAGAGAAAATCACTTTGTTTGGAAATGAAGCGGACTTTCTGGATAGCAAGAATAGCGGATTTGTATTTCTGAATAATATTGAAGAAGGATTAGTTAAATATAGACTCAAGGGTAAGATCGGGGAAGCAAATATTGTAAATAATTATTGCATTATTGAACCTGATCAGGTTGAGGAAGATAATCTGGAGAAACTCAATTTGAGTATTCTAATTTCAGCTGTTAAAAATGATCACGGTTATTTAACAAATTAAAAAATTAAAGAGATATAAGAATGATAGTACTTAAAAATGCCACACTAATAAATTTCCATCCGGCTGAAGTTAAAGATCAGATTGATATAATTATCGACGGTAATTTAATTATAGAAATAGGGAGAAAATATTTCATCCAAATACAAAGCCGATTTAGTTATCGACCTTAAAGGTAAATTGGTTTCTCCGGGGATAGTCTGCTCACATAATCATTTTTATTCAATGCTTGCCCGTGGAATAATGGCAAGGATAAATCCCTCAGAAGATTTTATTAGTGTATTAAAAAATCTTTGGTGGAGACTCGACCGTGCACTTGATGAAGAGTCTTTATATTATAGTGGAATAACGGGTGCCCTCGAAGCAATAAAATGCGGAACTACCTCTGTTATTGATCATAATGCTTCTCCATCATATATTCAAGGTTCCCTGAATCTGCTTAAAAATTGTTTTGAGGAAGCAGGTCTGCGTGGGATTCTCTGTTATGAAGTCACAGACAGAAACGGTGAAGTTGAAGCTCTTGAAGGAATAGATGAATCAATTAACTTTATTGAACAAGTTAATCAGGATAAAAAAACTAATCCGGGTAACCATCTTGTAGAAGCAGCTTTTGGCGGACATGCGCCTTTTACATTAAGCAGTCTTACTCTGAAAATGATTTCTGAGAAACTTGAAGGGACTGGAAAAGGAATTCATTTCCATGTTGCTGAAGATTCTTACGATGTTTCTTATTCACATCACAAATATGGAAAAGATATTGTTAAAAGACTTGAGGATTTCGGTCTGTTGAACAATAAAACAATTCTTGTACATGGCGTTTATCTGAATGAAAGTGACATAGAAATATTAAATAAACATGATGGGTTTCTCGTGCACAATACGAGATCCAATATGAACAATTCTGTTGGTTACATGAACAAACTCCATTTAGTTAAGAACGGAGCTCTTGGAACTGATGGTATCGGTTCTAATATGTTTGATGAAATGAAATTTGCCTTCTATAAGAATGCAGATGCTAAAGGCAAGATATCAATGGATAATGTATTTAAACTACTTGATAATGGGAACGAGATTCTAAACCGATATTTCGATATCGAATTTCGGAAGAATTGAAAAGGGGTTTGCTGCCGACCTGGTAATTTATGATTATAGTGCACCCACTCCTCTTGTAAAAGAAAACCTTCAGGGACATCTGATTTTCGGCTTTGAATCTCATGATGTTGAAACTGTTATTATTAACGGTAAGATTGTTTATGAGAACAGGGTATTTCCATTTGATACAACAGAGGTTTATAGTAAATCCCGGGCCGCTTCTAAGAAACTCTGGGAAAAAATGGATAAGCTGGATTAAATTTAATAATTGAAGTAGTTTTCATCCCTGCGAAGGCAGGGATCCCCTGAATATATACGTCACCTCATTCCCGGTTCCTTTACTTATCACTATATTCAAAATATTATTATTGTAAATTAATCTGTCTATAAAATTTATTAATCAATGAAAATCCCTGATACAGAGAATATTGATCGAGGCATTCGAACCGTTGCTATTTTCGAAGCATTGAAGGGTATAATTGTATTCATTGCAGGCATTATCCTGATTAGACTGGTTCATGATGATTTACAGGCAGCCGCTGAACGTCTGGTTAGACATATGCACTTGAATCCCCTCCGTTTTTTCCCGCATCTGTTTCTTGAAGGTGTTTCAAGAATCAATCCTTCAAGACTCCGTGCTTTTGCAATATTTGCCTTTTTTTATTCTTGCGTGCGCTTTGTTGAAGCTTTTGGACTCTGGAGACTTAAAGCATGGGCAGAATGGTTTGCGATAATATCAGGCGCAATTTATATACCTTTTGAATTATATGGATTATTCAGGCACGCAACTTTCTTAAAAGTGGGTATACTTATCATTAATATATTTATAGTTTCATACATGATTTATGTCAGGATAATAGTTCGTAAGTCAGGGTACAACTCCATAATTGGTGGCAAAATATTTAGGCATACAGTTGAATAAGTCGATAAAAGAATAAATCTTTGCTATTTACTCCTCTAACCCTGGATAAAAAAGTTTTTAATTTCCTATTGAAGTTCTCAAGAGCTGCATTGGTGGTTCGGTTTACCAGGTAATTTATTATTCCTCCTAATCTACTCTTTATTGATCCTGCTGAGATCTTTAATTCGGCTATTCCACTTCTTTCTGCTTTCAGAACCCAGTCCTTAAAATGGAACTCTGCCTGGGTACGGTTCATACTGTAACCTTCCTTAAAATCGATATAAAGGAAGTACGCCTTTTTAATCAATGGGAACTCCCCAAATAATATATCGGCTCTTTGTCTTTGCTGTTTTGTCCATTGGTTAGGCCTCTTAAACAGCAAACCGCGCGATCTTGCAAGTAGTTGTCTCTCGGTATCTCCATTGAGGTATGTCTTTACCCGGAAGACTTCCTTATCTGCTTTTTCAGAGCGCTGTTTGTTTTCTTTTTCTATGGCCTGCCAACGATATTGGACTCGTACTGATTGCACTGCATCTGTTATCAATTTCTCTGCATGAAAACGGTCATATGTTTTCATTGCGTTTGGTGCTATTTCTCTGGCTATCCAATCCATTCCCAATGATAAATCAAGACTCATCTCCTTAATTGAAAACAACTGTGTTACTCCCGCATATTTTTCTATTGCTCCTACTACCGTAGATGCTTTCGTGCCCTTTATTATTGCAGCAAGTGAACCTTGCTTTCCTTTTTTATCCTTATTGTAAAGCACTGTATAAAGATCCCCGTTTAGCAGTCCTGTCTCATCTATGCCCATATTTGGACCTATGTTCTTTGGAAAAACAAATGCCTCCTCAGTAAACATTTCCTCATGGCTGTTATGGAACTTCAAAAACTCAGATAGATTCTCCTTATAGGCCCGCCTCAACTTCTGAGGATGAGTTTTGTTGCGCCTGGCTATCGAGCTGATATCATCCGCATTATTCTCTATCTCACGCTTCAAAAAAAAATGCAAAGTCTTCTGTATACCTTACTCCTTCTGCCGATATCTCCAGCTTCCGCTGAACTATTCCTTCCTCTCCTTCAATCTGCCATTTCCTTATCCTGAACTTTAGCTTGGTCTTCCTGCCTCGGATTGGAAAATCTTCCAGCGTCAGATCGCTATAACCCTTTGTTCTAAGTTTCTTTCCTTTATATATATTGGGGTGATCTGGAAGTGTTTCTTTCTCGACTAGTACCAGGGTATACTCATCATCAAATCCATATTTACCCATATACTTTGTCGGTCCCTCTTTTACTTCTACTGTCTCAAAATCAAAATACTTTTGAGTATCAGGTGGTAAGAATAATGCAAATAACTCTTTTGGATCGATCATTAGTACCTCAACAACTAATTTTTATGTCAAGGGCTAATTTAATTATTTGCCACTAAATTTGTTGTAAGTCAGAAGGAAAGATTACATAATATTACAAGTATAATTCTTTTTCCTTTTGACTTATTTATTTTTCCTTTAACTTTTACCTTTCAACTTTTAACTTTACAAAGAGAGGTTCGTAATGCCCAGGTTTATAGAATCACCTTCAATCATTAAAGCGGCAGGCAATAAACCAAAAATCATTGAAGAATATTTCGGAAGAGTAAATTCTAAGTCAGAAAATATAAGTATAGCCAGAATGAAAAGCCCGGAAGGATGGGTAGAGCCTGGGACAGACTCCCGAATTTGATGAATATACTCTCGTAGTAAGAGGTACTTTAAAAGTTACATCAGCTTCCGGTGAAATTTTATTACACGAAGGTCAGGGAGTTTTAGTTCATGCCAAAGAATGGGTGCAGTATAGCTCTCCTCAATCTGGCGGTGCTGAATATGTTGCAATTTGTTTACCTGCATTTTCTCCGGAATTAGTTCACCGGGATGATTAAATATTTGTACTTTGACAGGAGAATTAAGTATATCACAAGAGTCGAATAATTTTATCCGGGCTATGGACTTATTCCGATTATTATTTATATATTTCCATTAAGTTTACAAGAAATTAGAGTAAACCTTATATTCTCCGCACTATTGAACTAAAAGGATTGATTTGCTCATATAGTTTTATAAATTATGAGGTCCTGATTATTAATGGATTTTCGAATTGAATACTAACCTCCATTAAATACCCTGGAATTAAATATTTCTTTGATGATTGGCAACTTTTTAAGCTAAACTATTTTTAATATTGATAAAAATTAAATTCAGAATTACTTTATCGGTGCGTCTTTAAGTATTCTGTATTATTAACCATCACAAAATAAAGGAAAGTTCGATGAACATTTATGTAGGCAACCTTGGTAAGGATGTAACCGATGAAGAATTGCAGAATGAATTTGCTGCATACGGTTATATAAAGAGTGTTAAGATCATTAGGGATTTATTTTCCGGTGAATCCAAAGGTTTTGGATTTGTTGAAATGCCCGGTTTAGCAGAAGCGCAAAAAGCTATCGAAAGCCTGAACGCTAAAGAACTCGGCGGTAAAAAAATCGTTGTAAATGAAGCTCGTCCTAAAACCGAAGGTGGAAGAGGCGGCAGCAGAGGCGGCGGCGGTGGTAGCAGAGGTGGCAGACCTGGCGGCGGCAACGGCGGCGGTCGCAGCGGTGGCCCAAGAGGCGGCGGCGGCGGCAGACCTAACGGCGGTAGCAGATATTAATAATTAATTGTGATTATTAAAGAGGCTGTCTCAAAAGACAGCCTCTTTAATTAAATATATCCTCTCCATATTCTTTCCTTATTTATTTTTCAGATTGAAATTCTGTACTTAATTTCCCTATTCCTTATCTCCGGCCTTAAATCATTTGCGTTAAGAAAATTCAGCGTCCGTTAAATTTCGAATAATGTTATGAAGTAGTTGAGGAAATATGTCTGAGCCCCGACTTCTTAGTCGGGGCGAGTTTATTTCCGCCATTTGAATTTACAAATCTGCCAAACGTAGTGCTGAATTTTTAGCAAATGATTTACAGCCGAAGTTCTTTTGGTGCTTTTCTTCAAAGAAAAGCACAGAAAAAAATTTTAATATTCTTGAAGACAGCTAACAAAAAAGGACTTTAAGTAGAGAAAGGATATAATTTTTTTATATTCTTTTTTCTGCGTAACTTTCGACTCTTCAAGTCAAATGGTCGAAAATATGAACGAGTCGTTTTCTAAGGAAAAAGAAGAGCAGATTATCTCTGCTGCCAGAAAAGTATTTGCACGTTATGGGTATTCCAAATCAACTATGGAAGATATTTCCGCCGCTGTTGAAATGGGGAAGGCTTCTCTCTATTACTATTTCCCTACTAAAGAAAATCTTTTCCATGCTGCTCTTTTACGCGAACAGGAAGAATTCATTAAAAAAGCCGCGGCTATTTTAAACAAACAGGCTAGCGCTGAAAAGAAATTAAAGACTTATGCCGAAGAAAGGCTCGATTTCTTCCAGGAACTTGTTAATCTGGGGGCTCTTTCTTTTAACGCTGTTCATGACAGACATTCGGTTTCACTTAAAATTTATGAATCCTTTGCGGAAAAAGAGATTGAGATTACTAAAGGAATTATTCAGGAAGGAATAAGCAATGGGGAATTTGATCCTTCAACTCCATCCCAGTATCCAACCCTTCTAATACATCTTCTACAGGGACTGAGATTAAAAACAATCAAATCCCTTAATGTTACCGGGACTGACTCCAAAATATACAAGGAACTTAGAAAAGAGATGTTAATGACAATTGAATTGTTTATAAAAGGTATTAAAATAAATAAAGTTACTAAAGGAGTAATTTAAATTGGCTGACGAAAATATTAAAATTGCTGAACCTAAAAATGGCGAACAGGAAATAGAATCAACTCCTATATACAGGAAGAAAAGAATTCTGATCCCGTTATTGATATTTATTCTTATTGGTGTTGCTGCCTGGTACTGGTATATGGGAAACAAAGGATATGTTTCTACTGATGATGCCTTTATTGATGCAGATAAAGCCACTGTAAGCTCAAAAATATTAGGAAGAATTGTAAGTCTTAAAGCCCTGGAAGGAGATACTATAAAAGCAGGTCAGATTCTTGTTCAACTTGATTCACTTGATCTGAAAGCCCAGGAGAAACAGTTTATTGCCGCTACCCTAAGTGCAACAGAAAGTATTTCGCTTACTAAAGTAAATCTTGA
This sequence comes from uncultured Ignavibacteriales bacterium, assembly GCA_963786395.1. Lineage (GTDB taxonomy): Bacteria > Bacteroidota > Ignavibacteria > Ignavibacteriales > Ignavibacteriaceae > Fen-1301. Next base: position 110,164 of record CAWAZD010000006.1, read on the forward strand.
AAAAGCTAAAGAAGATTTTAACAGGGCAAAGAACCAGTACTCAGATAATATAATTACAAAAGAACAATATGATCATTCGGCTAAAGCTCTTGATGCTGCCCAGGCTGAATATAATATATCATTAACAAAACCGGGGCTTTCAAAAGCCCAGCAGGAAGTAATAGTAGCCCAGTTGAAAAATGGCACAATTTATTCTCCGATCGGGGGAGTGATAGCAAGGAAGTGGGTACTCGAGGGAGATATTATACAGCCGGGTCAACCAATCTTTACAATTTTCGATACAAAAAACATTTGGATCACTGCTGAATTTGAAGAAACAAGATTGGGACTTATTAACCCGGGCAATCAGGTTGAGATTTCTGTAGATGCTTATCCTGACAAAAAATTTACCGGGAAAGTCTACCAGATTGGCTCAAATACTGCTTCACAGTTTTCATTAATTCCACCAAATAATGCTTCCGGTAATTTCACTAAAGTTACTCAAAGGGTACCTGTTAAAATATTATTTGATAAAGTTGGCAATGTGAGTCTTTTACCCGGAATGTCGGTCGAAGTAAGAGTGAAGGAAAAGAACTAAGTATGGCAGATAATATCAGGGACCGGTTAATTGGTAATATCCCTTCTATGCATCATGAGCATTCTACCTATAAATGGTGGGTGCTTGCCAATATTATGGTAGGAACATTCATGGCTGTTCTTGATGCTACTATTGTGAATGTCGGGCTAAATAAAATGATGACTGCATTCGGAACTAATGTTGACAAGATCGAATGGGTCCTTACAGCTTACCTGCTTGTTTTTGCAGTTATGCTTCCAACCTCCGGCTGGGTGGCGGATCATTTCGGATATAAAAGGACTTATTTCTTTGCTCTGTTACTTTTTACTCTTGGTTCCTTCCTTTGTAGTCTTTCATGGAGCGAGGATGCATTGATTGGTTTCAGATTAGTCCAGGGAGCTGGTGCCGGTTTTCTTATGCCTGTAGGTATGGCAATTATTACAAGAGAATTTCCGCCTGAAAAAAGAGGTATCGCGCTCGGCTTTTGGGGAGTTGCCGCAGCAGCCTCTGTATCATTGGGACCCATGGTAGGCGGCTATTTAATTGATAACTATAGCTGGCAATCTATTTTTGATGTCAATGTTCCTGTAGGAATATTCGGAATGGTGGCTACTTATTTTATTCAGCGTGAATATAAAACTGAACATATAAGATCATTTGATTTTGTAGGTTTCATTTCGATGTCTGTCTTTTTAACTTTTCTGCTTCTTGCGTTATCCAACGGTAACGCTTCATGGAATACCGGCGGATGGACATCCGATTTTATTTTGATATGCTTCGGACTTTCATTGATCGGTTTCGTTATATTTCTGGCAACCGATCTTTCAATAGAACACCCATTAATTGACTTGAAGCTTATTGAAAGATTTTAACTTTTCTGTTACGAATGCAATACTTTTTATTTTCGGCATGGGGCTATTCGGAAGTACTTTTCTTCTTCCTTTATTTCTTCAGAGTTCACTTAATTATACAGTACTGCAGTCAGGTCTTGTATTCTTTCCCGTTGGTGTTATTCAAGCAATAATGTCACCGATTTCAGGAATTATGTCTGATAAAATAAACCCTAAAGTACCGGCCTTTCTTGGCGTGGTATTATTGGCTTTGGGTTTATTTCTTAACAGCCATCTTTCACTTTGGAGTGAACATTCACAGATAATGGTTGCTCTTTACGTAAGAGGTTTTGGTATGGGATTGCTGTTTACACCTTTAAGCACAATTGCTCTTAACGGAATACCCAAAAGGAAAATGGCGCAAGCTTCCGGACTTTTCAATGTCATAAGGCAGATAGGCGGTAGTTTTGGTGTTGCTATATTTGGTGCTTTGCTTACCAGGAGGATTATTTTTCATAATGCTTTAAATGGTGAAGCAGTCAACCAGTATTCCGCACAGTTCAAAAGTATTCAATACGGTCTACAGGGATTTGCAAAACAAGCCACTGGAGGTAATGCTGCTGAGATAAGTATGAAAGCCAAAGCCCTTATAGGTCAACACGTTGTTAATCAGTCTTTTGTTCAGGCAATAAATGATGATTTCTTTCTTGCAGGGGCACTTACACTTTTATGTATTATACCCATTCTTTTCCTAAGAATTAAAAAGAAAAAGAAGGGTGAAAAAATAGCTGTCATGGAATAGCAAAAGGATTATATAAATGAAATTCGGATATTTATTAATATATATATTATTATTTATAGCTCAGGGGATTTATCCTCAAAATAAAGGTGTCCCCATTGATCTTAAAAGGGCAGTGGAAAATACAATTCAAAGATACCCTCTGATTACTCAACTCAGCCGTCAGGCTGATGCAATTGACTCAAGAGTTAACCAGTTAAAAAGTAATTACCTTCCTACTGTTGATGCTGATTTTTCATATGCAAGGTTAGGGCCTCTTCAGGTTATTGCGTTTGGTCCTGAACTGTTCCAGTTGTATCCTGCGAATAATTATGACGCTCATGTTGAAATGGGTTACACCATTTATGATTTCGGTAAAAGAGACGCTATGATCGACCTTGTAAGTTCAGGGAAAAACACAGCCCTTGACAATGTAGAAATTGCAAAGACAAATCTTGCCTACCAGGCAGTCCAGACTTATTATTCAATTCTGTTTCTGCAGGAAAGTCTGAAACTAAAGGATGAACAAATTGCCAATCTTAATACACATCTTCAAAATACAACAGATAAAGTTAAAAGTGGATCCGCAACGGATTTTGATATTCTTACTACCCAGGTTAAAGTAAGTGGAGTTCAGAATCAGAAATTAGATATCGAAAATGAAATCAGGAAGCAGGAAATACAGCTTAAAAGTCTAATGGGTATGACACCCAGTGCCCGTATTTATGTAACCGGTAATTTCAGTTATACAAAACTCAATCTTAATCCTGATTCACTTATTCAGGTTGCCTTAAATGAAAGAAGTGATTTGAAATTTGCCCGTGATAATGAATTGACAGCCGGTTTGCAGAAACTGAATGCGCAGAAGAATGATATGCCAAGTCTGCATTTTAATTTTGAGTATGGTTTTAAGAATGGATTTATTGCTAATATTAATGTACTGCGGGGAAATTTTGCCGCTGCAGTAAACTTCAGATATCCAATTTATAATGGTTCCAAAGAAGAAGCCCTTGAACAGGAAGCCGATGCGAATTTACTATCAACACATTTCCACAGTGATGAAGTTGAAATAAATATCAAATCAGAAGTAACCAAAGCATTATCAGATTTATCTTCTCTGGAAGTGCAGCTTGAAAATATTAAAGTTCAGATTGACCAGGCATCTAAATCTGTTGAAAGATCTGAACTTCAGTACAAAGCCGGAACAATACGCAACCTTGATTTATTGGATGCACAAACAAGTTTATCCGAAGCCAAATTATCCGAGCTGCAAATAATCTATAGAAACATAATGGCTGATTATAATCTTCAGCGTGCAATTGGTAAAAAAATCTGGACTATGGATACTAAGTAGTCCTTGAATGAGAATAATCCTAAGTAACCGAGTATGCCGCCATATGGTCTACCCTCTATGGTGAACTCCTCGTCATGCTGATTTAGCAGGTATTTAGCGGGATTTAGTAGGTGTTTAGCAGGTAAATGAATTCATGAATTATTGAAAACAGAGGGAGTAAACAACTTCTTTATGGTTATATATTTTAATAAATATCTATTAAAAAGTCAATAGACATAATATTTAAAACGTCATATTATTTAAGTAGCACCATTTTTCTGACTGAAGTAAACTCGCCGGCTGTAAGTCTGTAAAAATATACTCCCGAAGTAAGATTATACTTACCAGAATCAAAATTTAATTCATATTCTCCCGGACTCTTTTCCTCATTCAATAATACCGCAGCAAATTCACCTAATATATTATAGACCTTCAATGATACAAGTGCTTTTGTCTTTATAGAATATTTTATTTTGGTAGATGGATTAAAAGGGTTTGGATAATTCTGTTCTAAAACATATTCACTGGGTTGTATCAGATTATCCGTTTTTACATCAACGATTAGAGGAATGGAACCTCTTATAACACCTCTGCCGGTAGTACCAGCTAAAATCAGATCACCGAAATTAATCATTGAAGTAATATTGTATGGGGTATTGTTAGATAATTGCCAGGTTGCTCCTGTATCAACCGAATAATATATTGAACTGCCTGTTCCGGCGAAAAGAATATTTCCAAATGAATATATAGTCTTTATACTACCAATATTATTTGTTAGTACCCATGAATTGCCATTATCTGTTGATTGATATAGATCTCCGTTATAAGTTCCGGCAAATATCTTATTGCCAAGATTTGCCAGAGAAGAAATAGTAATATTTGAAGTTAAATTATTTGTCTGCGACCAGCTTGCACCTAAGTTTGTCGATACAAATACCCCGCTGCATGTACCGGCAAATACTTGCGTACCTATTATATCAAATGACGTTACATATGAACATTTTAGCCCTTCATTAACCGGCAGCCAGGATGATCCTTCATCAGTAGAAAGAAAAGCACCGCAGTTAGCAGTACCTGCAATAATATTATTACCAGATGCGGCAAGGGTCAATATTCCGGTGCAAGTTAAGTCATTATTTATTTGAGTCCATGATGTGCCATTATTTGTTGATTTAATAATTCCTTTACTTGTACCGGCATATAATTTATGGTTAGTATAAATCAGAGAATTAACAAATGATCCTGCAGGTGCTGCCTTTACAGGGTTCCATGTATGCCCGGAATTAGTGGAAACAGAAATGATACCATTTTCCGATCCTGCAAAAATGAAAACACTGAAACTCGCAATTGAATAAACATTCTGATAGGGTAATCCGGAATTTGCCTGCGTCCAGTCAGTTCCGTTATTTATTGAGTAATATATACCCGATCCGCTGGTGCCTGCAAAAATATTATTCCCGATTTGTGTAATTACATTCAATTCTTTGGAAAGCAAATTATTATTTATTGGAGTCCATCCTGCTCCAAAATCCGTCGAAAAATATACTCCCATGCCATAAGCAGCAGCATAGATTACATTATTTATTGCTATCATAGAACGGATACTCGTATCCGGAAGTCCTCCATTTAATTTAGTCCATAAAGCTCCGTCATCAGTTGAAAAAAATGACCCGGTTTCGGTACCAGCGAACATAAAATTTCCATCAATAAGAATGGAGTTAATGGAAGTATCCGCTAATCCGTTATTTATTTGTGTCCAGATGGTATCGTTATTTATTGCCTGGAAAATTCCTCTGTTAGTTCCTGCATAAAGATTATTTCCGCTGTATGCAAGTGATTTAATAATTACACCCTGCGGTATATTATTCGCCTTTTTAAAGCTCCCATTGTTTAATGGCATTTTATAAAGACCACTATCTGTACCAGCATATAAATTATTACCATTAATAATAAGCGACCTGACGATTCCGCTGCTTCCTAAAGATATAGAACCCCAGGTTGAACCATTATCACTTGAGAATCTGACCAGTGAATGATTATCACCGGCATAGATCATGCTGCCACTAGTGGCGAAAGAATAATTATCATAATTAAAATAATATGCAGCATCTATATTTTCCCAACTTGAGCCAAAATTAATTGAAGTAAAAATTCCTTCTTGACCTCCTGCAAATAAGGAATTCCCCGAAGAGCAAAATGTTCTTATATTTGCACCTGTAGGTCCTCCCGTAAGTGTCCATTGCGAAAAAACTATATAAGGAAACAGAAGAAAAAGAAACATTAAAGTCTTCATAAGAGCCCCGTCAAAATATTTCTCATTTTACCCGTAATAAAAGTATATATTATTATTATATGAATCAAATATGTTTCAACAAATTGATAATTGGCAGGGAACTATTGTTTAAGAAATGCAGCGTCTTCGAATCACCGGCGAGGTTTAGGATAAATAACTTTAATGTTTTAAGGAAACACGTTCATGCGGTTTTGGAGTTTCCGTCCCGCGATTGGTTCTTAACATCCTTGAATACAATGAAAGGTTAGGGTCAAAGATGAATTTAAAGAATAATCGGAACCATGATGTATGGTAATGCAAAGTGTTATAAAATTCAGGAGCAGTATTTCTGATAAAAGGAAGATGGTTCCAGGGTACGGAAGGGAAATCATGATGTTCGTTATGATAACCTACATTTAAAGCAGGGAAGTTTAGAATACCATAATAACTGTAAGTCTCCTGTGGTGGATAGGTAATAAAATGTTCCTGTATCCATCTGGCTCCTAATGGATGGAATCCAATCGACAGAAAGAAAGAGAATACCAGGTATAGAAAAGAAATTGGTCCTAAAAAAACAATTACAAGTGCATCCATACCAAATACAAATAACCAGTTTACAAAAGTCCATTTATCGGAGAATTTAATCTCTTTAAGTCTTGGCGGTCTTAATGCCTGGAAGAGAGGGAATAAAATTAACCAAACAGATTTCCCTATAAACGAATTACCTATAAGCTTTGCCTCCCATTTACTTGCAAGATCAGCATCAAGATCGTAGTTCCCCTGAAATGAATGATGTTTTAAATGATATGTTCTGAATGAAATAGCCCCCGGTGCTACATTAACAATATCCGCAAGAATAGCAGCAAATATATTGGCAGTCCTGTTTTTGAATATTAAGTTATGAGTTGCCTCATGTATACATACATAAAGGTTGTGGTTCGCAAATGCCCCTATAAAATATGCAGTAATTAAAGCCAGCCACCATGGTTGGCGTCTTAATAAAAAAGCAATTGAAAGTTGAACCGAGACAACTAGAACTATAATTAAAAAAGTATAAGGGTTTTTTCCAATGAAATGTTTTACTTCAGGATGTGCTGATAAAATATCTTTTGTTCTTTTTTTATGCGGCTCAATTTCATTGGATGATAAAAACTTCTCCGAACTTTCCATAACGCACCTGATAAATAGAGGATTGATTAAAATGTTGTTACAAAAGTTTAGATATTTCCATCTATCCGTAGTGCGAGGTGGATCACATAATGAAGTAAGGAGTAAACCTTCGAGGTTAATGAACAAACGCTTGTTGGTCACCTCGAAGGTTAACAATTTTGTTATTTTGCTCCAAGGGTCAATGTAAGTGTTACAGTCTCTGAACCCCTTTTAACAATTACTTTACAAACATCACCCGGGACATGATCCTGAAGTGCATAAACAAAATCATAAATATTATTAATATCACGGTCTCCGAACTTAATCATAGTATCACCTGCTTTAAGTCCTGCTTTCTCAGCCGGACCACCCGGACTAACACCTGACAACTTAAATCCTTCTGAAGTATTTGACATATCGGGAACGGTTCCTGCATATACTTTCCATTCACCTGAAGTTTCTTTTCTTGCTACTTTTATATAATCAGGTTTTACCGCTATTGTGTCAAGATCTTCAGTTAAATTATAAACATAATGAAGAATGGAGTCTTCACCTGCAGAATTTATTAACTTTGCCTCATCTGTGGGGCGATGATAATCTTCATGAACACCTGTAAAAAAGAAGAGTACAGGAATCCCTTTCCCATAAAATGATGAATGATCGCTTGGTCCGAAACCCTCATCATTAAATGCAAGTTTAAATTGGTACTTATTTTCTTTATTTAATAAATCCTTCCAGCCCGAAGATGTTCCCATTCCATAAACTGTAAGAGCTTTTTCTCTTAGCCGTCCAACCATATCCAGATTTATCATAGTAATAATTTTATCTTCAGGTACAGGCATATTATTAACGAAGTAATTTGAACCTAATAATCCCAACTCTTCGCCAGAAAAGGTTACGAATATTATGCTTCTTTTAAGCAGACCCTTAACCGACGCTAATTTTTCTGCCAGCTCCATTACACCGGCAGTGCCGGAAGCATTATCATCCGCACCATGATGTATCTTTTCTTCAGTCCCTTTATATAGCGAACCTTCAATCCCCATCCCAAGATGATCATAATGGGCACCGATAACTATATATTCATTTTTAAGAACGGGATCCGTGCCTTCAAGGTAACCGGCTACATTCCTGTCAAGTTTATTGATCTCTTCAACTTCAGTATTGAGTTTTACCGATACATTATTAAATACAAAGGAAGCAGGTTTTTTATTGTCCTTCATCTTTCTCTGGTAATCTGCAAAATCGAATCCCGATGCTGTAAATAGTTGGTCTACAAATTTTCTCTTAACCTGTACAACGGGGAAGTCTTTAGCGCCAGGGGCACGGTCGTATTTGAACTTTACTAATCCGTCTGCAGAATCTATCGGCAGATATCCATTAACGAAAATAATGCCGACAGCTCCTTTATCTTTTGCTAGAGTTGCTTTATACCGCATGCTTGAGAATTTATCAAAATCTGAACGAGGTTTATCATATTCCGGGGAATTACGCATAACTACTACAACTTTTCCTTTAACATCTATACCAGCGTAATCATCATATTGCAGCTTAGGTGCTGAGATTCCATAACCGGCAAAAACAAGTCCCGCGTCTACATTGTTCTTTCCGGAGAATGTAGTTGGTATGTAATCTTTATAAAGTTCAAGTTTAGTTGACTGTTTAGATTTATTATTGAAAAACGACAGGGAATTATTTTCAGAGAGTTTAACATCAGATATAAAATTATATTCCTGAAAATATGACTTCCCGAAGAGAGGCTTAAGTCCGTATGATTCAAACTCATCCTTTATGTAATTTGCAGCAACCTGAATCTCCTTGCTGCCGCTTAATCTTCCACGGAGTTCATCAGAAGCCAGAAATTCAATATGGTGTTGAATTTCCGGGGCAGTAATTTCCGGATTTGGAACCTTATGCTGGGCATAAGCATTTAAATAAAACAAAAATGGTATAAGCATATAAACAAGGTTTCTTTTCATTTTGTATTCCTTTATTATTCAACCAAAACCGGATCGGCTATCAAAGAGCTATTTAATACGCAAATCCGTTCCTGGCAAATATAGTAAATTGTGATTTAAGGAACTTTATTAAGCCGCAATAATTTTTATAATGATGCTGAAATAAATCAAATATTTAATAACCATTAGGGAAAGAGGAAATCATATCTTTTAATAATTTAATTAAAAGTAAATTATTATCTTATAAAATAAATTTATTTAATTTCAGGAACCTTTAAGATGTTAAAAAATGAAGAAGAAAGCAGCAGCTTTAACCAGTTTGCACAAACTTTACTCAGTAAAAGGGATATTCATTCATGCAATGCCTCATTAAAGAATGAATCAATAACCCTATTCAATGATCTGAAAGATTTCCTTTTTCCTCACTTCTCGAACAAAGTTTATTATTCTCCGGAAGATGTTTTAGCTAAGCTACGTCTTCTTGAAAGAAATCTTATAACCCTCTTAAAAATAAATAATAATAAGCATGATGAGGATATTGCAGTCATAGCTCATTCGTTTATTATGAGGATACCTGCAGTACATGATATGCTCTGGAAAGATGCTGAGTTAATATTTAAAGGTGATCCTGCTGCCGAAAGCATTGATGAGGTGATACTTGCTTACCCGGGTTTCATGGCTATTTTTATATATCGCCTTGCACATGAGCTTTATAAACTAAAAATATCAATTATTCCCAGAATATTATCTGAGCATGCACATCAAATTACAGGTGTTGATATTCACCCGGGAGCTGAAATTGGCTGCCCGTTTTTCATTGATCATGGCACCGGGATTGTTATAGGTGAAACTACTGTCATCGGTAAGAATGTTAAAATGTACCAGGGAGTTACTTTGGGGGCATTAAGTGTGGATAAAAGTCTTATGCATACAAAACGCCATCCTACTATCGAAGACGACGTTATTCTTTACTCACAGGCAGTAATATTAGGAGGTAATACAGTCATAGGTAAAAGCAGTATTATTGGAGGAAATTCCTGGGTTACTCAGTCAACTCCACCTAATTCCGTCGTTTATAGTAAAAGCGAAGTGAGAGTAAAATCTAATGAACACTATTTTGATACTTTAGAATACATTATATAAGGAGGTACTATGAAATATAATAACGTACTGGAAACAATTGGCAACACACCAACTGTCAGAATTAACAAACTCTTTGGAAACAAACATGAAGTATGGGCCAAGCATGAAAGAACTAACCCGGGGGGTAGTATTAAAGACAGAATTGCTCTGGCTATGGTTGAGGATGCTGAAAAAAAAGGAGTCCTAAAAAAGGGAATGATTGTTTGTGAACCAACATCCGGGAATACAGGAATAGGGCTTGCTTTAGTCTGTGCCGTAAAGGGCTACGAAGTTATACTTGTAATGCCTGATTCTATGTCTATTGAAAGAAGAAGACTAATGGCTGCTTACGGTGCGAAGCTGGAATTAACTCCAAGAGAGTTAGGAGTTAAAGGTGCTATAGCCAAAGCGGAAGAAATCAAGGCTTCAAAAGAAAATGTCTGGATTCCTCAGCAGTTTGATAATCCTGCTAATGTCCAAACTCATTTCGATAATACTGCCAGAGAACTACTCTCTGATTTCCCCGAAGGGTTTGATTATCTTATAACAGGTGTAGGAACCGGAGGACATATTACTGGTGTTGCCAGAGCTTTCAAAAAGAAATTCCCATCAATAAAAGTATTTGCTGTTGAACCGGAACTATCGGCTGTAATTTCCGGAGGAGCTCCGGGACCTCATCCAATACAGGGAATTGGAACCGGGTTTTTCCCAGGCAATCTTGATTTATCACTTTTAGATGGCGCTATTAAAATTTCTAAAGAAGAAGCCTTTAATTATGCTCAAAGGTCCGCAAGAGAAGAAGGTGTATTTGTCGGTATTTCATCAGGTGCTTCACTTGCCGCTGTTGCAAAGAAACTACCTGAAATTCCTGAAAGGAAAAGAATTCTTACTTTCAATTATGATACAGGTGAAAGATATCTTATCAATTGAAGGATTGTTTTAAGATTGCTATTTTTTTATTGCTGTTATGAAGATGTCTCAATTTATTCCATTTGGGACTAGCTTCATGCAGAGCTACTAATGTTCATTTATTGAAGTATATTATATAAATGTAAATTCATACCATTTTAGCGCATTTTTAATACTATATTTTATCCACCAATCACATATTTTAATAATTTCCAAATTGAACTCAAATACGTAATTTTTCCAGTTAGTTTTAGTCCTTATAAAATCTTATTAGCTCTTTGTTAAACTTAATGAGATTAAGTAAATCTATCTAGATTGAGAGAATAAATTTGATAAGCGGTCTGTAAAATTTCGAATTACTTTTCCTATTTTTGACTACTCTATTTCAAATTAAGACGTGGGATACTGAATGAAATACTTAGTTCTTTATGTTAATTGTTACTTCTTTTCTCTTCCGCCCAGAAATAAGGAGTCATACTCTTTATTTAACTCTTGATGAGTGCTATTGAAAAGCTCTGGTTAACTAGAGTGGATGTCCACAGATTTCGCACAAAGACATCGATAGAGTGCCAGGCGCAGATAGACGAGGCATATGCAAATGCATTCCCAAGACTGGATTTTAAGGGCACTTATACCAGGAATATAAAATTACCGGTTTTGTTTATTCCTCCAAATCCTATGTTCAATAATACAGATCAGACTTTGCAGATTGAACTTGGATCAAAAAATAGTTTTGACGCAGCCGTTACAATGAGCCAGGTTATTTATAATCAGAAAGTAAATACTGCGATTCAGATTGCAGGTGAATATTCAGGTTATTCAAAGAAGGGGACAGGGGAACAAGGAATGATCTTGCATTGAATGTTAAAAAAGCATTCTATAATGTGCTTTTAATGAAAAAACTTGTATATGTAAGCCGTGCGGTTACATGGTTGCTAAAGCTAATTATGATAATGTGAAAGCACTTTATAATAAAGGCGTTTCATCAGAATATGATTTCCTTAGATCGGAAGTTCAACTTGCTAATTCAGAACCCGGGCTAATACAAGCGGAGAATGCTTTGGTCCTTTCTAAAAATTATATTAAAAACCTTTTAGCCATGGATATCAATAATCCTATTGATGTAATCGGGGATTTCAAATATGTTGTAACTTTCTCCTGATCTTGTTAATATTAAAAATACTGAGGTTGTCTGAAGATTATCCCTTAGTAAAACAATTGAATATTCAGGAATCTCTTCTTGATAAAAATGTTACAATACAGCGTTCCGATTATTTCCCTTCCTTGTCTTTGTTCGGAATGTATGATTTCCAATCTCAGGATAATACTCTTGACTTTAAAAACTATAATTGGGCAAAAAGTTTCGCTGTAGGTCTTCAACTTAACTATACTTTGTTTGATGGGTTTGCAAGAGGTTCAAGAATTGAACAGGCAATTATTGATAAGGAAAAAATAGGACTTACAAGAAGAAAAGTCGAAGAAGGGCTTAAGATTCAGATATTACAGGCAGGGCTTAAAATGGATGAGGCAAAGAAACGGATTAAAGCGCAGGAGAAAAACCTGGAGCAGGCAGATAAGACAATTAAAATTGCCCAGACAAGATACAAGAATGGTGTCGGTACACAGCTTGAATTAATTGATACACAAGCGGCATTTACTTTTGCGCAGACTAATTATGCGCAAGCCATTTACGATTATTTAATAGCTAAGGCGGAATGGGAAAACGCAGTAAGCTTAGAAAACTATTAATACCAGGAGACAATATGTTGAGAAATAAATACTTCTCTATCTTGATTACTTTGTTATTTGTTTTAACTTTAACAGGATGTGGCAAGAAAGATAAAACTGCCGGTACACCCGATAAAATCGCATACTCTGATACTGTTTCTGTTGTGACTTCGAAGGTTACAAAGAAAGATATTAAACTTGTTAAATCATTCTCTTCAACTCTGGAAGGGGAAGACCAGGGAAATATTATTTCTAAAATACCCGAAAGAATTACAGAGATAAATGTTAAATCAGGAGATTACGTAAAGTAAAGGAGCAGTTGTAATCAGTATTGATAAGGCAGGTGCTTCTTCACAATATTATCAGGCTCGTGCCGGTTATATGAATTCTTCCAAGGATCTTGAAAGAATGAAAGCATTATATCAGGAAGGAGCCATCTCACAGCAAATGCTGGATGGTGTGCAAACACAGTATGAAGTTGTTAAAGCTAATTATGATGCTGCTAAAAGTACTGTTGAGTTAACTGCCCCTTTATCTGGTGTGGTTACTGCAGTCAATGTAAATGTGGGAGATCTTGCAAGCTCGGGAATGGTTCTGGTAGTTATAGCCAAAACCGGAAACATGAAGGCTCTTTTTAATGCAGGAGAAAATGATGTGGCGGGTTTTTATACCGGACAGCCGGCTGATGTTTATTCCGAATTGAACCCGGATATTATTAAAAGAAAGGAAAGATTGTACAGATATCAAAATCAGCTAATGTCCAGTACCGTACCTTCGATATTAAAGCATTATTCAATAATACGGGTGATAAATGGTTCAAACCGGGAATGTTCTGCAGGGTGAATGTAGAATTAAAAAGCCTGCATGGTATAACCGCTGTCCCATTTTCTTCAGTTATTAAGAACAATAATTCAACCGGAGTTTACGTTATTGCTAATGGGAAAGCTTCATTTAGAGACATAACAACGGGTATTTCTGATGGAGAAAATGTTGAGGTCTTATCCGGGTCGAATGAAGGAGTGGAAATTGTTACTCTTGGCATGAATAAACTTAAGGAAGGGACGATTGTTCGTATTTCAAACAACCGGTAATACAATTATTAATGATAACGGAATTGAAAAATGAAATTAGCTGATGTATCAATAAGAAGACCTGTCTTTGCTTCCATGATGATTATTGCACTGATTGTGCTTGGATTATTTTCCTACATGAAATTGAATGTTGACTTGTACCCTGATGTTGAGATACCTTAGTAATAGATTCTACTTCTTCCCGGCAGGACCCGAACAGATTGAGACTGATGTTACAAAAAAAATAGAAGATGCTGTTAACCCTGTTGCTGGTGTTGATTTTATTCAATCAACATCTCAGGAAAATATGTCTCTGGTAATTATCGCTTTCAAACTCGAAATAGATGGCAAATCAGCAGCTCAGGATGTTAGAGAAAAGATAGCTGCAATAAGAGCAAATCTCCCTACAGAAATTAAAGATCCTGTAATCCAACGATATGATGCACAGCAGTTTCCCTATCTTTTCAATAACTGTTTCAGGTAGCAGGTCAGCAAGAGAAATTACTTCTTTCACAAAGAATATTGTAAAGAAACGACTTGAAAATATTCCGGGTGTTGGTTCTGTTGATCTTGTAGGTGGTGCTGAAAAGGAAGTTCAGATAGAAATTGATGCTGCTAGGTTTGAAGCGTATAATCTTTCAATCCAGGATGTAATAAACAGTGTTGGAACTCAGAATGTTGAAATACCTGGTGGTAACCTGACCAACGGTCCCTTGGCAGCTTTTATTACGAACAATGGGAAAATACAAGAAAGTTGAGGATTTCAATAAAGTAATAGTTGCCACACCAATAGGGAAACCAATCTATCTTTCTGATATTGGAAAAGTTACCAACGGAATTATTGAACAAACAAGTTTAACAAGAGTTAATGGAAAGATTGCAGTAGGACTCAATATTGTTAAACAATCCGGTAGCAATACTGTAAAAGTGGCAAAAGAAGTTAACAGACAACTTGAAAATCTGAAAAAAGAACTTCCATCTGATATAACTATAAATGTTGCAAAGGATAATAGCATCTATATCAAAGATTCTGTCAACGATGTCCTTTTTGATATTATATACGGTGGTCTACTTGCTGTTATTGTTATATACTTGTTCCTTGCTAACTTCAGGGCTACTATTATTAGTGCACTTGCTCTTCCATCCTCAATAATAGCAAGCTTCATAATTATGTATGCCTTGAACTTTACGTTAAATATGATGTCGCTGCTTGCATTATCTTTGGCTGTAGGTCTGCTTATTGATGATGCAATTGTTGTTATTGAAAATATATACAGACATATGAGCCAGGGGGAAACTCCGATGGAAGCTGCTAAATCTGCTTCTGATGAAATCGGTCTGGCAGTTATGGCTACTACATTTACAATTGTTGCCGTTTTTGTACCGGTAGCGTTTATGCCGGGAATTGTTGGAAGGTTCTTTTACCAATTCGGTATAACTATTTCCGCCGCTGTATTGGTTTCATTATTTGTTGCTTTTACTTTAACTCCTATGCTTTCTTCAAAATGGCTTCACAGAGAAGATGAAGGATTAAAGAAATCAAATAACTGGTTTAAGAATATATCTTTATTACTTCAATCATTTCTTTGAAATTCTTAATGCTAAATATGGCAGGGCTTTGATCTGGTCGCTCCTTCATAGGTGGACAATTGTTTTTAGTGCTATCGGGATATTTGTGTTTAGCTTTTTCCTTATGGGTTTATTGGGTACGCAATTCTTCCCTGAAACGGATGAAAATGAATTTAATGTTACAGTTGAAGCTGCTCCCGGAAGTTCACTTGAACAGACAAGTAATATTTGTGCTCAAATAGAGAATAAATTAAACAAAAGAAAAGAAGTTGGAACAGTCCTTACAACAATAGGTTCAGGAAATGATCCGGTTACAAAAGCTAATATTCTTGTTAAACTTGTTCATAAGAAAGACAGGAAGTTAAGTGATAAACAAATCATGAGTGAACTTCGGGGAGGTCTTAAAAATATTCCCGGTGCTGAAATAGGTTACCTTACTCAGGGTGGTCCGGGCGGAAATGATAAACCTGTTTCAATAAGCGTTAGAGGTGATGATCTTAATAAAATTACTTTGCTTGCTGATAAAGTTGAAGATATTGTTAAATCCACAAAAGGGACTGTTGATGTTACAAATAGCCTGGAAATGTCTAAACCTGAAATAAGGATTAGGATAAATAGAGAGAAAGCATCGGATTTAGCAGTTAATCCGTATGTTTTGGCATCTGCCGTAAGAGCAATGATAGATGGATTTGTTGCAACGCAGTTTCAGGAAGGAGATGAACAGGTAGATGTAAGAGTTAGATTGAAAAAAGATGACAGGACAAATATTAGTAGTCTTAATCTTCTAACAATTAAGAGTGGGAAAAAAATAGGAGATGAGGATTTCTTAGTCCCATTAAGCGATGTAGCAAATATTGAACAGGGAATGGGACCTTCACAGATAAACAGATATTCACGTCAGAAAGAAATCAGAGTCTCTGCTAATTTATCCGGTGCAATGTTGGGCAATGTATTAAAAGATATCACAGATAGAACTTCCAAACTTGATTTGGAACCTGGTTACTCAATCAATATAGTTGGTGAAGGTCAGATGCAGGCTGAATCATTTTTGAATATGTTACTCTCGCTTATGCTTGCTATTGTTTTTGTGTATATAGTATTGGCTGCTCAATTCGATAGTTTTGTACATCCTTTCTCTATTATGCTTGCCTTGCCAATGTCGATTATTGGAGCAGTTATTTTCTTATTGATATCCGGAAGTTCTATGTCTGTTATTTCCATAGTTGGTATTATAATGTTAATGGGACTTGTTACTAAAGATGGAATTCTCCTTGTTGATTATACAAATATTCTGCGCAGCAGGGGAATGTCCAGATTTGATGCACTTGCGAAAGCCGGTCCTACAAGATTACGCCCTATCCTTATGACTACTTTTGCTATGATTTTCGGTATGATACCTGTTGCACTTGGTTTGGGTGAAGGTGCTGAATTCAGAGCTCCTATGGGTCAGGCAGTAATAGGTGGTTTAATAACTTCTACTTTGCTCACATTATTTATTGTTCCTGTTGTTTACTCAATACTTGATGATCTCGGTCAGAAAAGTATAATGGCTTTTATAAGGAAATTGCTTAAAAGGAAGAAAGCAGAACCTGTGTTTGAAAAATAGATTAGATATAGGAGAATTTCCACTATAATATTGTCATTTTGGGCTAAAAATATCATCTAATATCCATATATTTCCTACTTAATTATTGGAAATATATACCGGTTATTCAATGTATGACTTCATTTTCAAATCTTTCGGGGAAATGACCCCTGAAGATTATCAAAAGGTTGGTTTCAAATCAGGCCTCGAAATTCATCAACAACTTTTAACAGATAAAAAACTCTTCTGCAGATGCCCTGCCGGATATTATAGCAAAGGTTTTGATGCTGAAATATTAAGACATATGCGCCCTACTCTTTCTGAGATGGGTGTATACGATGGTACAGCTTTGATGGAATTCAAAACTAAAAAAGATATTATTTACAGAATAAATCGTCATTCTGTTTGTACATATGAAATGGATGATACTCCTCCTTTTTTAATGAATGATAACGCTCTTGATAATGCTCTCGGTATTGGTATGCTCTTTAATTGCAATATTGTCGATGAACTCCATATTGCACGAAAACAATATCTTGACGGAAGTATTCCAACTGGATTTCAAAGAACAGCAATTTATGCGTTAGACGGTTGGGTACCATACAAAGATAAAAGAGTTAAGATTGTTCAGATGTCTATTGAAGAGGATTCCTGTAGGGAAGTCTCCGATACAGGACATGAAAGGGTTTACAAAACTGACCGTCTTGGCATGCCGCTAATTGAAACTGTTACAGAACCTGCCATGAAAACTCCTATGGAAGTGGCTGATGTGGCGTGGATTCTGACCAATACTGTTAGAAGTACTCATAAAGTCAGACGCGGAATTGGTGCAGCAAGAGAGGATGTTAATGTTAGCGTATCCGGTGGTACCAGAATAGAGATTAAAGGTGTTCCTAAAATTTCTTTAATTCCTTTACTTACATACCATGAAGCCATGCGCCAATGGAATTTATTAAGATTAAAAGAGGAACTAAACCACAGAGGGATTACTGAGGATACTTTTAAGGCTGAATCATTTGATGTAACCAAGATTCTCAGGAAACCAAATTATGCTCCGCTTAAGCATGCAGTAGAAAAAGGTTTTAAGATTAAGTGCGTTGTCTTGAAAGGGTATGCAGGTCTGTTAAGATGGCAGACTCAGACAGATACTTATTTCTCAAAAGAAATATCTGACCGTGTAAGAGTTATCGCCTGCCTTACTACTATTCCAAATATTCTTCATTCTGATAGCAGGGGAGATAATATCCTTTCTTCCGAATGGACGGCAATCAGAAAAACTTCAAATGCCGGTGAGAATGATACTGTCGTAATTGTGTGGGGAACTCCGGAAGATTCTGAAACAGCTGTAAAGGAAATTATTATTCGTGCAAAAGAAGCCACAATGGGTGTTCCATCTGAAACCAGGCAGGCATTGAGCGATGGTACTAATGGCTTTGAACGAATTCTTCCTGGTGCTGATAGAATGTACCCCGATACTGACCTTCCTCCTATGCGCATTACCCAGGAACGTCTTGATAAAATTAAAACATGGCTCCCTGAACAACATTGGGTTAGGCAGGAATGGTATAGAAAACTTGGTATCCCTGAAGATACTATTAAGGAATTGTCTGTATCTGTATATGCTGAATTGTTTAAAACTGCAGTTAAAGAATGGAATACAGATCCTGTTGCCGCTGCTGTAATCCTGATTCAATATCCAAAACGTCTAAAGAAAAAATTCCCTGATATATCAACTCTTAACGAAGGTGTATTTCATAAAATTCTGAAATGGTTGACTGAAGGTAAAATCCCAAGAGATGCAGTTCTTTCTGTAATGACCAATATTCTTGAACTCGGTTATTTTGTTGAAGAAGTAATTCCTCTTCACCGGCTATAGAAGGTGAAGTGAAACAGGAGATTATTAATTCTAAATCAGATTTGAACAAAATAGCTCTCAGAAATGATTCAAATAAAGAAATTCTGATGATGGGTCTAGTTATGAAAAAACTGAGAGGTAGAATCGAAGCAGCAGTCATTGCTGATAAAATAGGGTTCAGAAAGGAGGAGATTAAAAATGGAAAGTAGCGGAGATTTCAAAGGGTACAGGGGCAAAGCTCTTGAGGTACTTAAAAAATTCAATGCCTTTATCTGGAGTGATGTCGAACTTATTACGGGCGATGGTTCATATAAAGGTCTTATTCTTCCGCGTTCTGAAACGGCTGATGAATTTCATATAGTACTTAAAATTCCAGTCGGTTATAACATTGGAATCGCGGCAGAAAAAGTAAAAGATATTAAGATTTTTGGAAGGAAAGAGGCTCACTACAAAATTCCGGAAAAGGAATTTCCGTTTAGCCCTAAAAAACCAAGAGTAAAATTATTGGGTACCGGTGGTACAATTGCAAGCAGACTTGATTACAGGACCGGTGCTGTTATTCCGGCATTCTCTCCGGGTGAACTTTATGGTTCTGTCCCTGAACTGGCAGATTACTGTAATCTTGAAACTGAAAAACTTTACGGAGTTTTTAGTGAGAATATGGCTCCTGAAAACTGGATAGGATTAGCTGAAGCCATCGGCAAAGAAATTGAGAAAGGAGTGCAGGGAATTGTTATCGGGCATGGCACCGATACTATGCATCATACCGCGGCTATTCTTTCTTTTATGGTGCAGAATTCGCCTGTTCCGATTGTAATGGTTGGCTCACAGAGATCAAGCGATAGACCTTCTTCTGATGCCGCACTCAATCTTATACATTCTGTTAAGACTGCTGCTGAAAGCGATATCGCGGAAGTAATGCTCTGCATGTTCGGTCCAACTTCAGATATTTACGGACTGCTCCATCGCGGCACGCGTGTTAGGAAAATGCATTCAAGTTACAGATCAACTTTTAGAACAATAGGCGATATTCCTCTTGCCACAGTAAGCAGGGAAAAAATTACACCATTAAGAGAAGACTATAATAAACGCAGAAGAGATAATAATGTTAAAATAAATGCTGTGTTTGATGAAAAAGTAACTATCGTTTATTATTATCCTAACATGAGTCCTGATATTATCGATTCGCTTGTCCAAAATGGTTATAAAGGAATTATTATTGCTGGTACCGGACTTGGACATGTGAATAAACCTTTATATCCTGCACTGGATCGTGCAAGAGATGCCGGTGTTGCAATATTTATGACTGTTCAGACTCTCTGGGGTTTTGTTCAGATGTATGTCTACGAAACCGGAAGAGTTATGATGGATCTGGGTGTAGTTCCTTGTGCTAATATGCTGCCCGAAGTTGCTTATATGAAATTAGGCTGGGCACTAGGGCAAACAAATGATATTGAAAAAGTTAAAGAGATTATGCTTACTCCTATTGCAGGAGAAATCACCGAACGTGAACCGAGTAATGGTTATCTCATTTATCAGGGTGGTTTGCCTGAAGTTGAAGAATTTATCAGGATGAATAGGAAATAGCACATTATTATTTCATAATACCCCCTGATTTTTGCCCTTATTTATTTTATAAAAGATACGATTTCAAAACGATTTCAAAACGAATTCAAAACGATTTCACATGATTACATCAACACTTCATTAGCATTATTAGAAGCCTAATAAACTATGCCCGTACGATTTAATCATCCAAGTATTCTTACTTTTATTGTATGATCAACTTTCTTTAAGTCCTCCAGTAAGGAATCTTTGTATTTCTTATCTACGTCGGTTACAACATACCCAATCTTTTCATTTGTACGAAGAAACTGTGACTCCACATTTACAGAATTACTTGCAAAGATTGTGTTTATTTGAGATAATACTCCTGGTAGGTTTTTATGAATATGAAGCAGCCTGTGAGATCCTGACAAAACAGGTAATTGTATTCTCGGGAAATTAACGCTCGTAAATGTACTACCCGTTTTAAGATATTCTATCAATTTACTTGATACAAATTCTCCTATATTATATTGCGCCTCCTCAGTGCTGCCACCAATATGTGGTGTCAATAATACATTCGGTATATTCTGAAGAGGTGAATAAAACTTATCACTTGCGGATTCCGGCTCCTCCGGGAAAACATCCACTGCAGCTCCTGCTATTTTACCATTCTTAATATTTGCTGTCATTGCTTCAATATCAACTACAAACCCGCGGCTTAGATTTAGAAATATTACACCATCCTTCATTTTTGAAAATTCTTTTGCACTAACCAGGTTTTTGTTAACCGCATTCCCATCTACATGTACTGTGATAACATCTGAAATCTTAAATAATTCATCCAGCGTTGAAACACGTGTCGCATTACCAATTGTCAGTTTATCAACTATGTCATAGTAGTATACTTTCATTCCCATTGATTCCGCAAGCATTGAAACCTGCGAACCAATATTCCCGTATCCAATAATTCCTAAAATCCGCCCTCTTACCTCATGTGTGTTATTAGTAGATTTATCCCAAATTCCATCATGCGCATTCTTTATCTTGTCATAAAGTTTTCGGATCAAAAAGATAATTTCGGCTATCACTATTTCAGCCACGCTTCGGGTATTACTGTAAGGAGCATTAAAAGCAGCCACTCCCTTAAGTGAAGCAGCATCAAGATCAATCTGGTTTGTTCCTATACAATATGCTCCAATTGCTAGAAGGTCTGGCGAATTATCCAATAAAGATTGGGTAATCTGAGTTCTGGATCTTATTCCTAAAAACTGAATCCCTTTCATTCTTGTTATCAACTCACCTTCAGACAAACTCTTCTGAATTGATGTAATTTCAAATCCGCTTTTCCGGAGTATTTCTTCGGCATTTGGGTGTATGTTTTCAAGAAATAGTGCTTTCATATCAGACATAAATAATAAAATAATGAAATAATGTTAATAATATTGTCTCAATTATGCAATTTACAGAGTTTGTTTTTCTTTACGAATTGAATTGATATAATGAATTTCAGTCTTCTTGTGTCGGTAAATCACAACAATTGGAATATAAACCAAATAATATTATAGATGTTTAATATTTATTTTATTAGGAATTACAAAATGCCTCTAAGAAAAATATCAGGTCCCTTTGCATTATTTTGTTTATTACTTATACAGACTAATAGTCTTGCTCAATTTAAATGGCCCCAATCTCCGGAAAACTTGCAGGTGCTTCCAAAGAACACAAAAATTGAACAGCTTAAAAAAATCATGGGTGCTTTTACCGAAGGGTTAGGTGTTAGATGCAGTAACTGCCATTTTATGGCTGATCCTAAAGACGTTTCAACCTTCGATTTCGCATCCGATAAGGTTCCAAATAAAGAGATTGCAAGAAAGATGCTTAAAATGGTCAATAATATAAATCAGGGTACAATTTCTGAAATTGCCGAATTAAGTAAAGACAAAAATCCGCTTACTGTAAATTGTTATACCTGCCACCGTGGTTATGAAAAGCCTATTCAACTTGAAGATCTGCTATATAGTACAGTCAAAGATAGCGGTACAGAAGCAGGGTTAAACCAATATAAAATGTTAAGAACTAAATTCTATGGAAAAGGAACTTTTAATTTTGATGATGAATCCTTAATCGAACTGGGAAATAAACTTCAAGATGATAAAATGTCAACGCAGGCTATCTTATTTTTAAAACTTAATACCGAGTTTAATCCGGATTCACCATTAGCTTATCAGGGATTAAGCGAGGGGTATATTTTAACTGAAGATTACAAAAATGCTGTTACTAATGCAGAGATGGTAATTTCAATTATAAACAAGTCGGGTAAAAATAATGATCGTGGATATAATAGATTAAAGAAGCAGGCGCAGGACATCATTGATAAGTATAAGAATAAATAACTAAGTAATCTGCTGAAAATTGATAGGTATAATTTATATCCTGTTGTAACGTGAATCAATTATGAATTACCAACAATAGACGTAATTATTTTATATCATGTCAGTTATGGGATATATTTTGCACTTTATGTTTGAATAGTAATTAATGATTATTATGTTAACTAATTAAATTTAACTGGACAGCCTTTGATTATTTGTACGGATGCTTTTTAACCTGAAATATTGATTAAATAAGGTTTTAAATGATAAACAAACTAATAATTATCGGTGTATCCCTTTTGTCAGTTACTATTTCTGCCCAAAATTGTAAGCTCCAGGGGTTTGTATTTGATAAATTAA
Source organism: uncultured Ignavibacteriales bacterium (assembly GCA_963786395.1). Classification (GTDB taxonomy): domain Bacteria; phylum Bacteroidota; class Ignavibacteria; order Ignavibacteriales; family Ignavibacteriaceae; genus Fen-1301. The sequence goes on from CAWAZD010000006.1 coordinate 133,158, forward strand.
CCGGTAAAAACCTTCATAGTGCTGTTATTCGGCTTTTAAATTCACCAAATGGAACATCTTCCAATAGAGAAGGGTGCTTTAGGATAAATCTAACCCCCGGGAAAAATATTCTAATAATTTCTGACATTGGCTATAAATCAGATACGATTGTAGCTGATTTGCACCAGCAGACCACAAAAATAAATATCTATCTTGAACGCTGCTTTTCTCTACAAAATGACAGTCTATCTCCTAAACAGATCTTATCTTCAGACGATATAATCTCTAAAGTGATTAAATCTAAAGAATTGGAAAATGCTTCTCTGTTGAATTATGAATTCCATGCCTTCAACAGATGTCTCATTAAAGAAAATAATAATATCGGACTGGGCTCGGGTAATTACAGAATTGATTTCGACGAGGTGAAGGAATCATTTAAACTAATTACTAATTTATGGGACTCAACTGAAATGAGGATAAATGGCATAAATGAATATGTGAGCAAAGGATTCTATGAAAAACCATGCAACTACAAAGAAATTATAGAAGCTCAAAAATCACGTTCCAGTGTTCCTAACGCCTTGGCTGCTCTTATGGGAACCAGGAGAATCCAGAATCTATTCTGTGATGAATTAAAATTCTATGATAGATCTTTGCCTGGACCGTTTTCTCCTGTTGCCTTTGATTATTATAGTTTTAGCCTTCAGGACACCCTTTTTATGGATAATAATAGAGTTTTCAAAATCCACTTCCAGCCAAAAGATGCAAATGATCCTGGCCTTTACGGGTATGTTTACATTATAGAAGATCAATTTAAACCTGTAAAAATTGAAGCTGATCTTAATTCTGCTGCAATTTCCGGTGGATCATTCGAGAAAGTTTCAGTGATGCAGCAATTCCAGCCCTATGCTAAAAATGTTTATTTACCCGTTGATTATAGAATTATTGCTCGTTCAAGTTACATAGGTGTTGTTAAAATGGAATACGATTTTAATGCTGTTATGTCTGATTACATTATAAATTCCCGGGACTCTCAAAACTCCATTTCCGGAGGTGCAATATTTGCAGTTATGCCGGGCGCTGAAAGACGGGACTCTACTTATTGGGGATACCAGCAGTTTGTGCCCTATACATCTGAGGAATTAATTGCTTTTACGAAGTTAGATAGTATGAGGACTGCTCCTAAAGGTTTCATTTACAATATGGGGAAAATCTTTTCTGCCCAATACCAACTTGATGACAATTATTCAATCAGCGGTCCGTTTGGTATCTATCAATTCAATCATGTGGAAGGACATACTTTATATTTTACCGGAGCAGGTCGCAACCTGCTTGACAAAAAACTTGATGCCCGACTTACTTTATCTAATGGTTTCTCTGACAAAAGATTCAAGGAGAGTTTGACTACATCTTTTTATCCGGGAGATGATAGATCATTCAGATTCCAGGTAAATGCTTACAACAAACTCGGTATTCTGTTTTCTTCGTCTGACCAATATAGCTCATTAACTTCTACTATTCTCTCATTGTTTTCCAGACACGACTTCAGAAATTATTATTATACTAAGGGTTTTGATATCGGAGCAGAAGGGGAGATATCACGAGTGATCACTTTGAAATGGGGAATATTCAAGTCATACCGATAATACTGCATATACTAATACTACATTTGCATTATTAGGTGGGAAGGGTGGTAATTTCAGCAGTAGAAACCAATCAACATTGATCGATTCAGTTAACCTTCCTATATATGATGCCCACCTTAATACCATTAGTTTTGGAGCTAATTTTGATTTCCGCGATTATATCTCCGACAATAATTTAAAGAGAAAAGTATCCGATGGTAGAACTTTCGCCAGTTTCGGTGCCGGGGTTATTATTAGTGATACTAAACTTTTAAAAAGTACAATTGGTTTTGTCAGTTATAATTTTAATATGTTGGGGGAAATAAATACTTTTAATACCGCAAGTCTTGGTTTTAAGATTACTGGTGTTTATTCAAAGGGACCTGTCCCTTTTCAAATGCAGTATGCATTACCAGGCAATATAAGTGCAACCGGCAGGAGCTTTACTTTTAGATCTGTGGGCGTTAGTAATATGTTTGGTGATCAGGCTTTAACACTTAACCTTGAACATAATTTCAGAGAGGAAACTTCAAGAATAATACCCATTAAATTTATGAAAAATCTGCGTATGATTACTTTCTTTAATGCTGCATGGAAAAATATGTCTGATAGGTCTGCAGCAATAATGCCTGTTCCATATACTACTTTAAGAAATCCTCTTTTTGAAGCAGGCTTTAGTATTGGCTACCAGGGTATACCTGCAAGTATTGAACTTGCCTGGAGATTAAACCATATCGACCGTAGTGCCTTCAGGATTGGAGTTAATACTTCCATTTTGTAAAACCACATAATACCTCAATAATATTCTTTAATGTGGATGTGATTTAGGGTAATAAATTCCCCCCATGTAAATAAATTGTATTCAAATTCTAAAAATTGAATTATCTTATCATATTATTTTGAATATTAAATTTATGAGGAGAAATCAATGGTTAAATATCTTACTTTGATAGTAATGTCCTTTTTTGTCTTATTTTCTTCTAAACAGATATCAGGACAAGTAGATAAAAGCGTTTATGGTTATGACAAGTATGCGCTTGATAACGATGCAGATATTCCTCCATTCGCGAAAAACATTATCGATAAAGAAACCTATTTGCGATTAAGACAAGAATATATTAACCAACGCAGAGGAATTCCATATAACCTACCTTATAACCCGCGTGTTAAAGCTATTGAAGAAATGAGGAGAATGGAACTTAATAAAACCGGACCCGGCTCGCTTGTACAAAGTGCCAATTGGACTTTTCTCGGTCCAAGCCCAATACCTAACGGGCAAACAAGTTCTTTTACAGATGCTGTTTCAGGTCGTGTAACTTGTATAGCTGTTCACCCGACAAATGCGAATATTGTTTATGTGGGTACTGCACAAGGTGGAGTTTTCCGTTCACTTGATGGAGGAACTACCTGGACTGCTATTTTTGATAATGCTACTTCACTCGCAATAGGTTCATTAGCTCTTGCACCTTCAAGTCCTACAACTTTGTATGTTGGAACCGGTGAAGCAAACTTTTCAGCTGATAGTTATTTGGGTGTTGGTATATACCGGATTGACAATGCGGATACTGCACCTGTTTTAACCGGGCCAATAAATCCATCTATGACTCTTACTATAAACGGCGTATCCCAGAGTGTCCAGCCATTTTTTAATAAGTCAATAAGTAAAATTATTGTTCATCCTACAAACCCTGCCATGATATTTGTCTCAACAACTACTGGTGTTGGTGGTAAATTAGCTGTCGTTGCTCCATATACTTGTCCAAGAGGTATATTTTTCTCTTCAAATGCTACTTCCGCGGCAGCCTCAGTTACTTTTACTAAACTTACTGTCAATACTGAAGGAAGCATTGATAATCCTCAAACCGGAGATCGCGATATAACTGATATGGCAATGGAACCCGGTAACCCTAATAATTTATTATGCTTTTTCAGAGGTTCCCCCTCATGCGGTGTTTTCAAATCTATTAATGCTTTAGCCGCTTCCCCGACTTTTACCAAAACCTTATCTAGTAGTCTTGCTTTTGATGTTGGTAAATTTGATATTGTAAAAATAGGCTCTGTGGTTACTGTTCTGCTTGGAACCGGTGAAACAAGCTCCTTTTGTGCTGCTACAGCCGGGGTTATGAGGAAATCCACTGATGGCGGAGCAACTTGGTCTACTGAACTTGCCGGATTTGGAGGTTTCTGCGCTGGTCAGTGCTGGTATGACATTTCCATTGCTGTCGATCCGACTAATGCTCTGAATATTCTTGTCGGTGGATCAGCTGCCGGGACTTGCAGCGTTATATATGAAAGATCAACTGATGGTGGTACAACTGCCAGTGCTACCGATGGTGGACTGCATGCTGATAACCACGCTCTTGTTATTGCACCCTCTAACCATAATATTGTTTATTGCGGAACTGATGGGGGGATTTTTAAATCAACTGATAATGGTGCTACCTGGGCCAGTTTGAATAATTCAGGTTTCAGTGCCACTCAATTCCAGAGCCTGGCTCTACATCCGACTGACGCTAATTTTATGATGGGAGGAACGCAGGATAATGGAACTATATATAGAAGAGGAAACGGGACTTGGACTAGAGCTGATTTTGGCGACGGGGGTTATGCTTTGATAGATCAAAACGCAACTGATACTTCAAATGTTACTGCATATCATACTTATTTTAACCAAACTACTGCTATGGGATTTTCACGTATAACTAGTTCGGCTAATGCTCAGGATAATCTATGGACATTATTCGGCTGCGGGTTTGGTGGTACTGCCAATGGAATTACCTGTTCCGCTACTGCAGTTGAATTTTATGCCCCTATGGCTCTTGGTGGCGGAAATCCTAATACTCTTTATTTTGGTTCCGATGTTTTGTACAGATCTTCGAACCAGGGAACTACAATGACCAAAGTTAGTCAGGAACCTATAGTCAGTGGTGCGGCAATTAGCACCATAAGTGTTTCCAAAACCAATGATAATGTTAGAATAGTCGGGTTAAGTAATGGAACAGTTTGGGCTACTTCTACAGGCTCTTCAACTTTAATAAATATTACCCCTGCAAGTTCCCCGGCAGCTCCTGTCGGGAATGTATTTATTGATCCTCTCAATGCTAATACTGCTTATTTATGTTATGGTAGTTTCGGAATTACAGGTGGCAAGCATGTTTATAAAACAACTAATCTTTCTGGAGGATCCGCATCCTGGGCTGCAATTGGTGCCTCACTTCCGGATGTTCCTGTTAATTCATTAATAGCTGATCCCGTAAATAACAATTTGGTTTATATTGGAACTGACATTGGAGTGTTTGCATCAACAGATGGCGGTACAACCTGGGCAGCTTTTAATACTGGTATGCCGGTTGTTGCCGTTTTTGATATAGGCATTTCACACGCTACAAATGCTCTCCGGATATCAACGCATGGTAGAGGAATATGGGAGAATAATAATTCTCCTCTTCCGGTTAACTTAACCTCCTTTTCAGTTACTCCTCAGAAATTTGGTAATGTTCTTCTTGAGTGGTACACTGCAACTGAACAAAATAATGTCGGCTTTGATGTTGAAAGATCAGTAATAAATGAAAATAATTCAGTTACTAGTTGGAATAAAATTGGATTTATCAATGGATTTGGAAATAGTAATGCTCCGCATAAATATAATTATACGGATAAATCACCTGCCGGTGGATATAAATTTGCTTATAGATTAAAGCAAATTGACACTAAAGGAGAAGCTAAATATTATGACCAAAAAGAAGTCAGCATAATTATCAATGATTTTGGACTGTATCAGAATTATCCGAATCCTTTTAATCCATCAACAGTAATCAAGTATCAGGTTCCAATCGATGCTAATGTTAAAATAATTTTATTTAATAGTATTGGTGAAGAAGTGGAAACCTTGCTTAATGATCATAAGCAAGCTGGGATTTATGAACTCCAGTTAAATTCATCTAATCTTGCTAGTGGTGTTTATTATTACAGGTTAGATTCAGGTAATTTCACTGATACTAAGAAGTTAATTGTTCTGAAGTAATTATAATAATCAGGGGTTCATTTGAACCCCTATAGCAGTTGTGGTTAAGTATGAGAATGAATCACAGCTATTTTATCATATAAAATCTTCTTTTCCGTTTCAGACTGTGTGAATGTAAATTGCTGTCTCAAACGATTTCACCGCTAGTCAGAATTGTTTAGTAAAAAATGAATTTCTCCTAATAAACTGTGATATAAGTAAAATGATTCTAATTTATGTCTCTGGGATATTTTTTGTAAAGCTTCTCAGCGGTTTCTAAATACGGAGTACCAAAGATTTTGACCAATACAGAGACCATCTTTCCCGCCTCACGACGAAAAAGATGGTCAGTAAGTTTGTTGATTTCGTGGTAACTTTCTGGCCTAAAAATGCCGCTATTTGATAACGAGCCCAAATAACATGTGTTGCAATCCAAATTATTGGATTGTTATGACTACTAATTCTATGTTTAGCATTTTCGGCAGTAACCCCCTTTAACGCATTTAGAAATAATCTTTCATTCAGGTTTAAGATTAATTCTGAGTGATATACTGATTTGTTTTTCATTTTAATACACCTTTATTTGTTAATTATTTACATTCTAATGACGAACGAGAGTTATTAATTTGGACATACTGCATAAACATCGTGTGTGATTATTATTGTTTTATGTCACCCGTCACTAATTTATTGTTTGTCGTAACCACAACATTAGAATTCCCTGAATAATAGGATGTTTGAAAATTCAGTTTATAATTGAGGAATTTATTATGCAAAAAATTAATCCATTTCTATGGTTCGATACCCGGGCTGAAGAAGCAGCAAATTATTATGTCTCAGTTTTCTCATCAATTTCCGGCAAGAATTCAGGCTCAAAGGATTCAGTAATTGATGTCGTTAGCCGATATGGTGAAGCAGGACCTGGCAAAAAGGGAAGTGTTATGATTGTTACATTCCATCTGTTGGGACAGGAATTCATTGCTTTAAATGGCGGTCCAGTAAAAGATTTCACTTTTAACGCCTCTTTGTCATTCTTTATAAATTGTGATTCTCTGGATGAAATCAATACTTTATGGACTAAACTTTCTGATGGTGGAAAAGTACTAATGGAATTTAAAAAATATCCATTTAGTGAAAAATACGGGTGGTTACAGGATAAGTTCGGTATTTCCTGGCAGTTAAATCTTTCACCTGGTAGTCAAAAGATTGCATTATTACTTATGTTCGTACGTGAACTCAATGGGAAAGCTCAGGAGGCTATAAATTATTATACTTCAATATTCAGGAATTCTGGTGTTACAAGGGTAGCACGATTTGGTCCCGGTGAAGGTGGTACTGAAGGAGCTATTAAACATTCTGTATTTACCCTTAATGGACAGAACTTCATGGCAATGGATGGAGGAAAAGATCATGCTTTTAACTTCACTCCTGCAATATCATTATTTGTCAACTGCGATACGCAGGAAGAAGTGAATGATTTATGGGAGAAACTTTCCGATGGGGGAGAAAAAAGTCAATGCGGCTGGTTGAAAGATAAATATGGAATATCCTGGCAAATTGTACCGACTATTCTGGGAAAATTGATGAGTGATCCGGATACGAAAAAATCTCAAAGTGTAATGAAGGCAATGTTAAAGATGACTAAAATTGAAATAGCCGATCTACAATATGCATATGACCATAGTTCATGATACCGAATAAAAATAGCCAGGTAATATTTCCTGGCTTTTCATTTCAAAAATGCAGGGAGTGATTAATTCTCTGATCAGTGGCTAATAACTATGAGATAAGCACCAATGACAGGACCGCGGGGGCGACGACCATTTGAACTTTGTGGTGCATCAGCCGGGGCAGGTCCATATTGCGGCTGGAACAGATAAGCCACATGTTTTACCGGATCAACTGAAATAGTTTTTGCGCCGCCCATAGTAGTGACATTACCAACAACACTATATTTATCAGGAGAGTCTTCATGAACAATTGTAACACTGCTGTCACGACCTGCCGGAATATAAATTAATTTCTCTGACTGGATCCCAGCCAAGAGCATCAACACCTTCTCCGTTCGGAATGGTAGCAACAATTTTCCGGTTGCTGGCATTTATTACGGCTGAAGTTTTACCGCATCCGGAAAAGATTCGATTTGTTTTTCTGATCGTAAGCAATTCCAGTAGGTCCTTCACAAGGAGAAAGTGGCCAGGACGCAAGAACTTTCATTGTTTTTAGTCAATTACCTGTATTGTACTTTTTCTTTCATTATTAACGAAAAGTTTTCCTTTTCCATCACTGGCAGCTCCTTCAGGTGCATTATCTTCAAGTTTGCTTGTCCTGTTATTGCACCTGTTTTGGGTCAATAGCAGTTGCTGTTCCCGGTTTACTGTGATTTGTCAATATGACATGATCGGAAAAATCATCATACATTATTCCATCCAATCCGCCTGCAGGTATTTTTATTTTCTTTATAACGGTAAGCGTTTTAAGGTCGAACATTGTAGACTGTTGAGTCACCACGGTTTGTTGTGAATCCATGATTGTATTTTTCACAAGAGAATTCCATGAGTTCCGGGAGTTTCAGGAATATCGCCGATTACAGTGCCTTTATTGCCGTCAATTACCATTACATGTGAACCACGTGATACAAAAACTCTACCAGTACCGGGTTCAGCAGTAAGATAATCAGTACCTCCTTCACCACCTATGCTGTATTTCTTTACTTTAAAATCCTGAGCATTTAGAATGAAGCAGAACCCAATTAGCATTATAAAACTTACAAATTATTCTTTTCATATTATCCTCCTTTGTTAATGAATTAAAGATACTAAAACCTTTTTAAAGTTGTATCTGTCTTGAGGCCCTATGCTATTTAAAGGGATATTAAAATTATTTCAGTGTCATTTAGTAATTACTTCATTTAGTTTTTCATAATCTGAATGCATTTTCTCAATAGCTTTGTCCACAGCGCTGTTTTCTCCTTTATCGGAGAGTAATTTTAATTTTTGAACTGAAGCCAGTAGATTATCAGATGCAGTTTTGATTTTAACCGATTTCCCTTCAAGTCGTTTAGGTAGTTTAGCTTTTGTTATGGCTTCAGCCTTATTTACTAATTCTGAAGTTAATAGGTTAATATTTTTATAATCCTTTTCAGGATTATATTTATGATAAATTATATAGAGTATTTGGTGGAATTCTTCTGCTTCCTTTAAATCGGGATTAATCACTCTTACAAGAAATTCATATTTTGAATGTAAAATTTCGGCGGCTTCTAAAAGACCTTTGTCATCTGTGCCTTTTGACATTTCATTATATTTGGTTACAGCTAATTTGAGATTCTGTACACCCTCATTCCATTTAGCAGCTTTTTCCCTGAGAATACCCGGGAGTTTAACGATATATATCCTTTCAGCTTTTGAATTTAATTCAGTAGTAATTTCACGGAGAGATTTATAATCTTTAGCAGGATAAAATGTATGCCAAATAGGATATATGATATCATGAAAGTCTTCGAGTTCCGGAATATTACTTTGAGTATCTCTCATTAAAGAATCGTTTTGAGAGAATATTGAAGAAGAAAAAAAGAAGAAAAATAAAGATGCGAGAATTGATAGCTTTTTCATTGTATTCCAATATTTTTATAATTGAATCTTTAAACATATAAAAGATTTATTTGATTACAATCCTTCGTTTTTGAATTAAATCAATGGAATTACAATGTCTTGCAGACTTGTTGGGGGTCAGTTATTGACCCGGAATTTTGATAGAGGGTTAATGTTATTTAACTTTGCTGCCTCTTTAAATTAAAAACAATAATATGATAGAATATACAAACAGCATTATAGAAAAAGTTTCTGTCCACAATGTTGGTAATAAAACCAACGGGGAAGCGCTTCATCTTTCAAAATCTTTACTTGATATCTCAGATGAAAAAGTCAGAGAGTTATTATCTAAGTTTTTCCTGACCTCATTTTCAAATCCGGAATATCATTCATTTACATTCAGCAATGAGGAATTTACATTAAATCCTTTGTATGTATTTGCCTCTCAGATATTTGGGGATGCAAAACAATTTCAAAAGACCTCTGTTGATATTGCTAAGCATCTTTATGAAATATCAATTCATCCTCAGATTAAACCGGGAGATTTGTTTATTACTTATTTAACTGAGATAGTCGTTGAAGATGAAGTTACTGATGCAATAGGAATCTTCAAATCTGAAAACAAACAGTCATTCCTGAAACTGGACAGGGAACAGCAATCTTATTCAATTAGATGTGAAGACGGCATTAATATTGAAAAGCTCGATAAGGGATGCCTGATTTTCAATACCGATAAGGAATCAGGTTATAAGATTTGTATAATAGACAAATCGAATAAGACAGAGGCTCAATTTTGGAAGGATAGCTTTTTACAATTGAAACCTTACAGCGATGTTTATCATTATACTAAAGACCTCATGAATATCACAAAATGTTATATAGCTAAAGAGCTTCCGGAAGAATTTGAAATAAACAAAACTGAACAAATTGATTTGCTTAACCGCTCCGCTGAGTACTTCAAAACTCATGATACGTTCGATAAGGGAGATTATGAGAAAGAGGTTTTCAGGGATTCGAAAATGATTAAGTCGTTCAGGAAGTTTGATGAATCCTTCAGGAATGAAAATGATATTGAATATGAAGATAATTTTGAAATATCCCCCTCAGCCGTAAAAAATGGAATGAGAGCATTTAAAAGTGTCCTGAAACTCGATAAGAATTTCCATATTTACATTCACGGCGATGTTGAACTAATACAGCAAGGAGTTGAAAAGGACGGCAGGAAATATTACAAAATATATTATGACAGGGAAGCATAAATTGACTAAGTTGAGATTAAGTCAAAGATTGGGTCCAATCTCTGACTTTCTTAGCTAATTCTTTAAATACTTCATCATCAGACTTACCTGAACTTTTTAATACGTGAAATGAATGATCGGCACCATCTATAATATTAAGCTCAGCATTTTTCCCTAGTTTTGAAATAATTGGTTTCAGCAGATCCAGATTAGCAAGCTTATCCCTCGTCCCTTCCAGAAACAACATAGGGACATTAACCTTAAATAAGTGATCTGCTCTTTCCGTTGATTCATTCCCTGGCGGGTGAAGTGGAAACCCAAAGAAAACCAAGCCTTTAACACCTTCTAAAGAATTGGCAGCGGCAGCTTGAGAAGTCATTCTTCCACCCATCGATTTACCTCCGGCTAATAGAAGAATATCTTCTGCATATTCCTTGCCTAACTTTGGCGGCTGCTATTACTGTTGCCAGTAAAATAGGTAAAGGATCAATTCTTTTAAGTTTCTTCTCCGTATAAGGGAAATTATATCTTAAAGTTCCTATTAACTCTTCTGCGAGTAAATTTGCCATAATATTCATAAAAGGATGATCCATAGGAGCTCCTGCACCATGTGCAAAAAGTAGAAGAGCTTTAGCATTCTTCGGTAATAGCAAAAGTCCGCTAACTTCCCCTGAGCTTTTAGAAACAATGAATTTAATATCTTTAATATTTTTCATCTAAAGCATTATTTGTGAATAGATAATCCGGATTACTCATTTGAATTATATACAACCTAATAATAAAAATTGAAAGTTTCAAAATATCAACAGTTTGAATGTATGCAATGTAAAGCAGGTCATAAATTATTTTTAATTCAATTAACGCTTTTGTAATATTTAGAATAGTTATTGTCAATTCTCAGAAATTAACTTATATTTTAATTAAGGGATGTTAATTTTAAGGATAACCAATGAAAATAGTAGTAAATAATTCTCAAAAGAGCCTGTGTTATTCTGAATATATATATTCATGAACACACTAAGCAATGATTTTTGGGATATTGTAATAGCTACGTTTTTTTCTTCAGTAGGTTTAGTTGCAATTCTAATCTCCCTATTTCGACTTAAAAACAGGGATTTCTCCATTCTGAACTTCGGTCTTTTTTGTACTATTTATGGATTTCGCTGGCTAATTCAGACTCCAACTATTCTGATGTTGGCCGGTTTCCCTATTACGAACCCGTATTTTTCAACGCTCCTTACATATATTATGGTAATCCCATTTACATTATTTTTTATCAATATATTCGGGCGCGGAGTTTACAACTCTTTGATCTGGGCATTTCGTTTCTATTTAATTTATTTAGCAGCAGCCATTATTTACGATTTATTTTTTGCCAAATCGCTCCCTAATGGTATCAATCCTATTCTGGTTGTTATTTGGTGTTTGGTGATGATATTTAATATCTTTTTTTCTAAAAAACATGAGCAGCTGGAACTGCGTATAATGCGGAGTGTGCTTTTAATCTGCATGGTTGGTATTATTCATGACAATTTAGTTAACCTTAGGCTTATACCCTGGGGATTCCATATTACTGATCCATGCTTTCTGATATTGTGTATCGGTTTAGGATTCGTCGCTGTGCATCATTTTTTTTCAACGGAAAAGAAACTACTTGCTATTGAACAGGAGATAGAAATAGCTCGGCAAATACAAAGTTCAAACATCCCTACTGATTTTCATCCACCATGTGGAATCGAAATAGCTGCGCGGTATGTACCAATGTCGATGGTTGCGGGTGATTTCTATGATATCCTGGTATGTGAGAATGGAGGTATTGGGATTCTGATTGCGGATGTATGCGGTCATGGTGTGGGAGCTGCACTTATTGGTTCTATGATGAAGATAGCCTTTGCATCGCAAATAGCGAACCTTGCAGATCCTGCCAAAGTGTTGACTGAGATAAACCGTATCCTACAGGGGAAAATAGAAAACTCATTTGTTACAGCAGGTTATTTTTTCCTTCATGAAGGGAATAGAAAAATAACTTATTCATTGGCAGGACATCCGCCAGCATTATTATTCCGCAGGTCGAAAAAAGAATTGTTTAGATTATCTGCCTCCGGTATTATTTTGGGACCATTTCCAGATGCAGTTTATGAAAATGAGGAATTCGAAATAGAAAAGGATGACCGATTAGTTCTTTATACTGACGGAATTATTGAAGCTAAAAATAGTAGTGGATTATTCTTTGGTGATGAACAATTAGAAACTTTTATTGCAGAACATAGTTCTGATTCTTGCGAACAAACTTCCGAGCTATTCCTCAAACACCTATCAAGTTGGTCAGATAAATCGGACACAACTTCCTTCGATGATGACCTTACTTTTCTTATAATAGATGTAAATTCCTGATACTGTAGAAATTAACTTTCCAGAGAATTTGCCTGGTGAAGTGTAAACCACTTTACCTTAAAAATGAACCAGCTAATGAGAATACTTGCTTAAAACATTCATTGACAGCATGTTCATTTTTAGTAAAAGTCGGGAACGGTGTTATATGGTCATACTGATAAGGGAAATCCAGAACATCAATTTGAATATGGATGTCACGATATTCACCTTTTAATGTGTTTTCAACTTCAAATGGTTGAATTACAGTATCATTCTTCAAAGGAACTGCAAAAAGTTTATCTTTGAGTTCTCTGAACCGCTCTTCTCTGAATTTCTTTTCTTTATGGTAATTCAGCATAGCCTTGAAATAATTACCAATGGGATGATCACCATTAAAATAGTGTCCCATCCTAATATCGTGCTTTAATTCCATATCCAGACGTTCGGTATAGAACGAATGAAGAGCTATCGTTGCATCACTGTCGAGGATATATTTCGAATTTGGCTGCATACGGTCTAAAGTAGGACCACCGCAAAACAAGAAAAGCCGTGATTCATCGAAATAGTTATTAGGATTTGCCATTAGGAGTAATTCACTAAAAAAAGAGCCTATGGAATAAGAGAAAAGATCAACACTTGCACCAGGATTGATAAGGGAATTCTTTCCACTACGAATCTCATTGAGTAGTTGTACAATATCCAGATATGTTAGCAATCCTGACCAGAAAAACCTTTGTGGAATTGCATGGATTCGTGCGCTAATAGCAGCATTTGCAAAAGTAGTGTTAGCGATAGAAGATGAATGCCTCTGGCGTATTTTAGAAATTGTGCTCATCATCCGGGAGTTACTCCATTCTGAAGGTATACGGTTCATATGGAATGCGATGGGGAAAAGAATTACTTTCTTCCCGGTATTTTCAACAAGTTTTTCTGCCCATGGAAGATACTTGTACCAGGTTTTTTCATTTAACCCATGGAATAAAAAAATAATACCATCGGAAGGTTTCCCGGTATCCTTTTGAAACACGGTGTATGTGAATTTTCTATTCTCCTGAATTTCTATATCCTGATGTTTAAGGATATCAGGATATTCATCATAAAGCGGTTTTTCCTTATAACTTATATGTTCGTTAAAACATAAATTATGCTGTTTGCACCTGTACTGTTCAGCCCCGGGTAGTAATAACCAGTTATCCGAATTAAAAGTAATATTATGAATTAATATTTTATTTACCGGATTAAATAAAAGGGGGATAGCAGGATTGTAAATTTGTTGGAGATTAAAATAACTATCAGAGTAAGTCATAGAGTGTTCTGTAAAAGAAAATAATAGAATTTCAAAATTGTAAAATGTTACTCATTAAATATAAGAAATTTGTTTTGTAACATAGGGGCATAAAGGTAATGATTAAAAGATTAAAAAGTAAAGAATAAATTATCCGACGCTATGAAGCATTTTATTTATGAATAAACTCTTTGTTCAATTGTTCTAATAAAATCTTTTATCTGTTGTTTTATGTTTTTAGGGTTCTGCTCTTTTTTATTGCGACCAATTTCTTCCAAAACATTGATTACTGTGTCAATATCAGCCTCAGTATTTTCAATTCCCAGACTAATCCTTACCACGCCCGGAAGCTCCAATTTGGGGAAGAGAGTCACAATTATTTTCTGCAGTTTCTGAAAGAATGGAGGAGTTTTGAGCAGGTGTTTTATCAAAATGTGTGAACAATGGCAGCCCGATCGTACACCAATTCCACCTATCTCAGCAAGGAGCCTAGCAACTTTATGAGGATTCATTCCATTAAGTTCAAAAGATATAACACCATCCTTTTTTGGTAATTACCGATGTTAAATCATCCTGATTACAGAAAAGTCTTATTCCACGGAATCTGCTTAAGACCTTTCAATAAACAGAGAGCTAACACCTGTTCTTCCTGCTGAATAAGATCCAGCCCAATCTGTTGTAATAATATAAATGCTTTACCCAAGCAGCAATACCAGCTGAGTTTTCCTCTCCAGAGTTACGGAAGAGTTCAATCATCATGATTGAAATTGAGTAATTCTTTTTTAATCAATAAGGCACCGGCTCCGAAGGGGGCGTATGCTTTATGTGCCGAAAAAGCAAAATAGTCAATGCCCACTTCTTCAATATTTATTTTACGATGAGCAACTAGCTGCGCGGCGTCAACCAGCAAACGGGCTCCGTAACGGTGAACAATCAAACTAATACTTGCCAGATCATTGCAAGTCCCAAGTACATTAGAAACAGCTGTAACAGCTACTAGTTTAATCCTCTTGGTTCCATGAAGATTCTTCACATTATAAGAATCCAGGATTGTTTCCAATTCCTGCATATCCACAACGCCGTCATCAATTATAGAAAGTTTGAGCAATGAACATCCCGGAATTACACGCCATGGTAATTCATTTGAATTATGCTCAAGAAGAGTATTCAGTACTACGGGCTGGCAGCCGGATTTGAAATCAAACTTCAGGTTTTCGGCGGCAATATTTATAGCTTCAGTTGTATTTGATGTGAAAATTATATCATAAGATGTAAGTGGCGCACCAAGATACCGTGAACAGATAATCTTTACCTCTTCAACAATGTTTTTCTGGGCTTGCGGGGGGAGTCTCAAAGTTTTATTAAATACATTAAGAATAGGTGTGAATGTTGGAGTACTGGCAGCGTTATCCAAATTGACGAATGGTGTTAAACCTTTTTTTGTCGGAACCAGTTTACCCTTGCTAATAAGCGTCAGACGAAGTGCTGCCAGTAATTCAGAACCGGATAAATTTTCAAATTCATCATGATACAGAATATCATTTGCGCTCAAATTTGTTAATTCAATTGATTTAAAAACATCATCTCCAAATTGTTTGCATAATTTTAATGCACGTGCAAAAGCAATAATATTGATAATTGCAGGAGTGCCTGCCTCAAATTTATCCGGAATTCCTGACCATATTATATAATTCGGGGAAACAAGTCTTGCTGTTCCGCCGCCTGTTTGAAATGGTACGCCTCGGGGAAGGGATTTTTTTATAACAACCAAGGCTCTTACTCCTATTGGCAAGCCAATATCTTTGCTTGACAAGCAATAAAAACTTTCAGGCTCAAGTAATTTTATAAGTTGTTCTTTTCTGGCAGGAGTGCAAAAGATGACACAATACTTACTTTTTGACAAATTCAGATGGTCTAGAATAATATTCCGGGCTTGTTCATATAGGTTTGTAGTGACGACTGAAAAATGACCGCTTCCTCTGTGAACATTTGAATAAGTTTCCAGAGCTGCGTTTAACCTAATTTCAAGATCTGAAAACGCATTGCTTGTTTGCATATGCACGGAATCTTCCGGGATTGCAATAATTCTGTAGGCAGAGGAAAAGATGCAGCATTCGAATGGTTATTCAATTCCATTTTGTATACCTTTTTAATGAAGTAAATAATCGGAAGCCGGGGTTATATTTCAAAAGATAAACTTAATAATTTTTTCAATTAAGTTAAAAGGATGTAATGATTTTATTACCTCACATTTACTATTCAAGGAAGGCGGGTGTAGAGAAAGTCGTTAAAAAGCCGTTAAAAAGCAGTTGTTTAGCTGTTCGGCTTCCACCCATTCCTATTAAATTATTTGTGAGTTTTAGAAAATCGTGGAGGAGAGAATAAAATTTACACTAACGATCCGCACGAATTAATGAAAAATAAGTAGGGCTATACTTATTAATACCAATTCTTCCATTTTTTTACCATTCCAGGCTTTAGAGCAGTGGACCGCGGCAAAAAAATGCTGCAATTGCAAAAATTTCCCGCAAAGATAAATATTTATTATGAAAAAAAGAAGGCCTCGTACATTTTCAAAATCGAGAGGCGTTTTTTTACCAAAAGACACTCAAAATGGCAAAAAATAAATTAAAAAAAACAAACGAAGAAAGTAAAGCTCTATACATATAATTACCAAAAAAGGACGTTTTTTACCGTTTCAGGCTTTGGGAGAGGGAGACTGTAGCAAAAAGGAGAATTCAAAGATATTAGGGTTTTTATCTGTTCAGCCATTCTTTAAAAGAATTGGCTTTAAGCCTGCTGATTGTAATTGCATCACCGGATTTAGGGTTCAGGTTAACTTTAAGCTTTCCATTAAAATAAGACTGTACATTTTGAATCGAGTCATCACTTAAAATATACTGTCTGTTAGCCCTGAAAAACCGATGGGGGTCGAGGTCCCTTTCCAGTTCATCAAGTGTAAAATCGGAGAAGAATTTTTTACCATTCTTAAGGAGGATATAAGTGAGTTTGTTTTCAACATAGAAGCATGCTATTTCATCTGAAGAGATTTTGATGTATACCTGTCCCGATTTAACCAAAAACCGGGATTTATAGGCAGGTTGTTTTTTCAGCAAAATATTAATTAAGGTATCAATTTCGTCTGAATTTAATTTTCCAGACTCACGTTCTTTCATCTTGTAAAACTTATCGATGCTCCGTTTTAATTCATCCTCATCTATTGGTTTTAACAGATAATCAATGCTGTTTACTTTAAACGCCTGAATAGCATATTCGTTGAAGGCCGTAGTAAAGATTATGGGGATATCTATTTCTGATTGTTTGAATATTTCAAAGCACAAACCATCAGAAAGCTGAATGTCCATAAAAATCAGTTCTGTGGAGTTGTGATTATTAAAATATTTGACTGAAGATTCAACGCTGTCCAGAATATCAGTAACTTCAATACCAGTGCTGACAGCAAGCAGCATTTTCTTTAAGCGCCTTGCAGCAGGTTCCTCGTCTTCAATTATTACTGTTTTCATATATACTCCTGGAAGATAAAAGAGGAATAGTTACTTTGAATCCAAACCCGTCTGACATAATCCTTATATCCTTTCTTGCAAGAATTCTGTAGCGGTTCTCAATGTTTTTTAATCCAAGTCCTGTTGATAACCCGGAAGATAATTTATACTGCAGGTTATTTTCAACAACAAGGTTATTTTCATGATCAAGGTAAAGTTTAATTGTAAGCGGTTTGCTGGACGATATTATATTATGCTTAATTGCATTTTCAAAAAGGATTTGTAAAGTTAAAGGGGCTATATAAAAATCGAGAGCATAAGAGGGGATATCAATAACCGATTTCAGATTATCACCAAATCTTTGGTTCTGAAGGAACAGATAAGAGTTAATGAAACTAACTTCATCCTTAAGCAGAACAAGATGCTGCTCAGATTTCTGAAGCAGATAGCGGTAAACAATAGAGAGCCGCTTCACAAATTCTATTGCAACGGGAGGACGCTCTTCAATCAGGGAAACCAAAACATTAAGACTGTTAAAAAGAAAATGGGGGCTGGTTTGATTTTGAAGTGCATGAAGCTGCGAATGGAGGATTTCCTGCTTCAGGTTTTCAGATTCCCGGATAGATTTTTCCCACTGTCTGAATAAATAAACCCCGGTATAAATTGCCTGATAAAAAAGCAGAACCAGGATGAAAATGACAAGGTCATCCATAAAAACTGGCATGTAAGCTTTTATAACAATTCCGTCAATAGTTTTAATGACAATGAACGCATAAAGTGCAACAAAGAGAATGACTATACTGAAAGTAAATATTGTATTTACAGAAATCAGGAATGCTAGTTTTTTTACCGGGTTTGTTTCCCATTTAAATATTTTATCTGCCTTTCTGATAATAACCGAATTTATTATCCAGATAATTGCCGCTACTGAAGTAAAGAAAAGCAGGCTCAGGGCATAATGAAGAACATTATTATGTCCATGAACATTTTTCATGGGGTCAAGCAGAAAAAAAGAAAGATATGGAACTATTCCGATACAAACTATAGCGGTGATTTTAATCCATTTATTATCATTATTGTTTATCATGCTGGTGGGTATAAGTATTTTGAGTTAATAATTTTCCCTCTTCTTCCAGCAAACTTATATATTTCAAACCAGGAAATACTTAAGAGTCCGGCCGCGAAGCATACGAAAATATCGACCGGGTGAATATAGGAGAATTTAAATAGTTCTCTTCCAACCGGAACAAACAGAGCAAAAGCCATAAAGATAATTGCGCCGGTAAGTACTCCGAAAAACGCAATGTTTTTCTCTTTGAATGACTCAATAAAACTTTCACTCCATGAACGGTTGGTTAATATTAAAGCAATATTGGCAACAATTAATGTTGTAAAAGCAAGAGTTCTTCCTTCAAGTTGATTCTTTCCAAACCATAGGCCGCCGAAATACATCATTGTGCATGCTATTAAAACACCTGCGCCCTGCAGAAGGCTTATGATAACATTCCTTTTACCAAACAAAGGTTCTTTTACATTCCGGGGAGATCTGCTTAAAAGATCTGCTTCCTCCTTCTCTGCTTCAAAAACAACAGAACAGGCGGGGTCTATAATCAGTTCAAGGAAAACGATATGGATGGGGAAGAGTATAAGTTCTTTATTAAAAAGAAGGGGAAGTAGTGAAAGTCCTGCAATAGGCACATGTATAGAAAAAATATATGACATTGCTTTTTTAAGGTTATCAAAAATGCGCCGCCCCATTTTTACGGCTCCTACAATTGAAGGGAAAGAGTCATCAAGTAAAACAAGAGCTGCAGCTTCCCGGGCAACATCGGTTCCTCTTCCTCCCATGGCAATTCCGATATTAGAGGATTTTAAAGCGGGGGCATCATTGACACCGTCACCAGTCATAGCTACAATTTCACCTGCTGCTTTAAGGGCATTAACAATTTTAAGTTTTTGTTCAGGCACAACCCTGCAGAAAATATTAGTATCTTTTATTCTCTTAATAAGGTTTTCCTGTGTTAGCTGAGATAAATCCGGTCCGGTAATAAACTTTTCATTATTCTTTAATCCTATTTGTTTACCAATACTCATAGCAGTACCCGGATGGTCTCCGGTGATCATAATAACCCTTATCCCCGCCCTGTAACATTCTGCAATAGCTTCGGGAACAAAAGGGCGCACAGGATCGGCGAACCCGATTAGTCCCATAAATCTGAAATCAAAATCGTGCTGGTTCCCCGGCAGGGTTCCGTTAGTTATAAATGCTCCAGCCACACCAAGGACGCGCAAACCCTTGCTGCTCATTTTATCTACAACTCCGGTAAGTTCTTTAAATTGATCTTCCGGAAGATGACATAAATTGAAAATAGCTTCGGGAGCTCCTTTGGACGATATTGTAAGCTGATCTTTGTTATGCGATTCCCAAACATTAGACATTGCCAGCAATTCTTTTGACAAAGAATATTCTTCCACAAGATCCCAGTCATTATGGAGATGTTCAGTGCCGTTAAGTTTTACATCGCCTAATTGTTTTAAAGCTTTTTCCATCGGATCAAAGGGATCGCGGCGGCTTGCAAGAATACCATATTCCACAAGCTCATGAAAATCATCATCAATCGGGGAGTTATTTATTTCATCAATTCTTTGAAATTTATTAACCGCGTAAATCTCAGAAATTTCCATTTGGTTCATGGTAAGTGTACCGGTTTTATCAACACATAAAACAGTAGCGGCGCCAAGTGTTTCAACAACAGGGATTCGTCTAGTAAGTACATTACTTTTAGAAATACGCCATGCACCAAGGGCAAGAAAAATAGTTAGCACAACCGGAAATTCCTCGGGGAGCATAGCCATAGCAAGTGTAAGTCCGGCAAGTAATCCGTTTATCCAGTCAGATCTTAAAAGGCCAAAAACCAGAACCACAATTAAACAAAGAATAGTTCCGGCAATGGCAATTTTCTTAACTAATCTTGCGGTTTCTTTTTTAAGTAAAGTATCTTCAATTTCAACAGAAGAAAGGGCCTTACCTATTTTGCCAATTTCAGTATCGGGCCCGGTAGAGATTACCTTTGCAATTCCTTGCCCCTGAACAATCATAGAGCCGGAGTAAACAAAAGGAAGATCATCACCGCCGGGCAAACCTATTTCCACAGCTTCAGATTCCGATTTATCCCAGTAGGTTTTTCTTACAGGAACAGATTCACCTGTAAGGAGAGATTCATCGGCACTTAAATTAATTGACTGGATTACAATAGCATCGGCCGGCACCCTATCTCCTTCGTTAAGGATAATAATATCC
Source organism: uncultured Ignavibacteriales bacterium (assembly GCA_963786395.1). GTDB lineage: Bacteria > Bacteroidota > Ignavibacteria > Ignavibacteriales > Ignavibacteriaceae > Fen-1301. Next base: position 154,058 of record CAWAZD010000006.1, read on the forward strand.
TCCCTTACAACTTCGTGACCTGAAATTCTGATCTGTTTACCTCCCCTGATAACCAAAGCGCGCGGACTTGAAAGATCGCGTAAAGCTTCAAGGGCTCTTTCAGTTTTTCGTTCCTGTACAAAAGTAATCCCCATAATAACGAAGACAAAGCCAAGCAATAAAACAGCTTCTTTAAGGTCCCCTAATAGCAGGTACATAACACCGCAAGCAACAAGCAGCAGGAACATTGGTTCTTTAATTACTTCCAGAGCCATAATGAAAATAGTTCTTTTTTTTGAAGAAGGGAGTTCATTATAGCCTTCAGTTCTTAAGCGATCCTGAGCAGTCTGGATATTAAGACCCGCTATTTTTTCAAAATCAAAATTCTTCATTCTTTATAAAAGCCGATATTTTGTCAAATGAAACTATCATTAATCAAAGAGATTCCCAAATATCTGGGCAATACCTCCTTTTCTTATGGGCTTTCCGTTTTTATCATAATACATCTTTCCTTTGTGATGCCCATAATCACGTTCATCATCGTCGTCGTCAAAATTATGGTGTTCTTTATGCTTGTTATTTTTCTCATAATATTGTTCATTGGAATAATCGGTTGGCTGAGTACGGGCTATAATTTTGTCAAGCTCACCTTTATCCAGCCAGATACCGCGGCATTGCGGGCAATAGTCAATTTCAACTTCCTGGCGTTCTGTCATTAAAAGATCAACGCTGCATACAGGGCATTTCATAATGTTCTCCTTTAATTATTATTATTAGTAGAAATTCTTACAGTCGAAAGGTAACAATATAGCGAAATTGTTATCTCCAATAAATTACCGGAGTGAAGTATTATCAGGTTAAAATGATGAAAAAAGGAGTTAAGCCATTAACAGATAAAATAATTTAAGACAATTTTAAGAATCCATTTAGATGGTTTTAAGGATACGGGTGTAATTTTGTAGAAAACGATAAGGAAATATTAATATGTTTGATACTTCGTTTCTGCATCCGATGATTGTGCATTTTCCTATAGCACTTTTAATTGTTGGATTCCTGGCCGAGTTAACAGGGCTCTTTGTTCAAAAGGAATTTTTTAGTAAAACAGGCTTTTATTTATTAATTTTGGGCACTGTTGGAGTAATAACAGCCTATTTTACGGGACAAGCTGCTGGCAATGGTATTTCTGAATCCGGCGATTTAAAACGGGCGCTGGAATCGCATGAAAATGCAGCTGAACTTACATTATGGCTTATGGCAGCTGCAGCTGCAGTAAGAATTGCTCTTGTGTTAATGAAAAAATATTCCGGTGTATTTAAAGGTATCGCATTTGTCCTATTCCTTCTTGGAGTCCTTTCTGTTGCCAGGACAGGTTATTATGGCGGTGAACTAGTGTATAAACACGCAGCCGGTGTTCAATTAAACCTTGGTCTGGATTTACCTCCGGATAATTCCGGATCCGGAACAGTTCCGGAAAAAAAGTCAGATGATTAAAACGAAGAGTTCTTATTATGAGAGTCCTTGTAATTGAAGACGAAACAGGCATAGCTAATTTTATCCGGGACGGATTAAAGGAGGAGGGATTTGCCGTTGATACAGCGGACAATGGGAAGCTGGGTCTTGAAATGTCTCTCTCGAATGATTATGATATAATACTGCTCGATTGGATGCTTCCTGGAATGAACGGAATTGAAATATGCCAGCAAATCAGGAAAGAAAATGTAACGGTACCGGTTATCTTTCTCACAGCCAAAGACACAGTGCATGACACTATTTTCGGTTTGGAATCCGGGGCGAATGATTATATAAAAAAACCTTTTTCATTTGAAGAACTTCTTGCAAGAATAAGAGTACAGCTTAGAACCAAAGAAGGGGAGCATTCGGTTCTGAAACTTGGGAGTTTAGAGATGAACCTTGAATCGAGGCAGGTATCAAACGGGGGCACCGATATACAGTTTACTCACAAAGAGTTTGCACTGCTTGAATTTCTTATCCGTAATAAAAATAAAGTCTGCACGAGAACCAAGATTATAGAACATGTGTGGGATATCCATTTTGATTCTGATACATCAGTAATTGATGTGTATATAAATTTTATAAGAAAAAAACTCGAAGCAGCGGGAGCCGAAAATATTATCCACACATTAAGGGGTGTTGGATATATAGCAAAGGATGAATGGTCCAATTAAGTTTCCGAAACCGTATTGCTTTCTATTATATTGCTATTACCGCATTATTAATAGCAGGATTATTTCTACTACTATATTTTGTTGTAAATAATTCTGCCTATAGCCATCTGGACTCGGATCTTGATGCCGAAACCGCAGAGGTTTATTCAGCTATAGTTGTTCTGGATAATGATATTATTTATTCTAATCCTTATGAATGGCAGGAAAAGGAACACGGACAAATAGAAGTCAATCCAACCTTCATACAGGTAGTTGATACTTCAGGGAAGATTGTAAGAAAAACACCCAACCTAAGAAATACTTCTTTGACATTTGAACGCTCAATAAAAAACAAATCCTATTTTAACACTGTGTTTGCAGGTTCCCCAGTGAGGCAATTACAAACTGCGATTAAAAACCCTAACGGCAAAACACTAGCGTATCTTATAATAGCTGTGCCTGTAGAAGAATCCGCAATAATTATTAAAAACCTGGGGTATACACTAATTATTGGTTTTCCGGTTGTACTTCTTCTCCTTTTTGTTATTTCAAGGTTCATTGCAGGAAGGTTTATTTCTCCTTTAAACAGGGTAATTAACACAGCCAATAAAATCACAAATGAAAATTTAGAACAAAGGATAGAACTCCCCCCGCATAAGGATGAAATAGCAACGCTTACATTAACAATAAATAACCTTCTTGATCGTTTGGAAGATGTAATTATCAGGGAAAAACAATTCACTGCTGATGCGTCACATGAATTGAGGACTCCTCTGTCAATTATTAAAGGGACACTTGAAGTCCTTACAAGGAAGCCACGCGATACAGAGCATTATGTTGAAAAAATAAATTATGTAATTGGAGAAGTTGACAGGATGTCAGCACTGATAGACCGTTTATTAGAACTGGCAAGACTTGAAAGCGGTAAGATAACGACCGAATTTGTTGAGTTTAATCTGGTATCTGTTATTAATAATATTTATGAAAGAATTACTCACCTGCATTCAGGCACGAATATTCAGTTCCTTCATGATTGGGGTGATGATTGTATAGTAAAAGCAGATTTATCAATGACCTGTGTTATACTTGAGAACCTTATTTCAAATTCCCTGAAGTATTCTTCAGAGAATCCGGTAATTAAAATCTCATTAATCAAAGAACGTGGTCAGATTATTTGTACTGTAAAAGATAATGGTAAAGGAATCCCTCAAGAACAGTTAAATAAAATATTTGACAGATTTTACCGTGTTGATGAATCGCGTAATATTCAGGTATCCGGTTTAGGTCTGGGGCTTGCAATAGTGAAGCGTCTTGCAGATTTGCAGCATATTAAAATAACTGTAGAAAGCAAAATCAATTCCGGAACAGCATTCCGTATTTACTTTCCATTATAGCCTTCCGCATTCGCAAAAATTTAAGACAATTTTAAGGATTACTTTAGACTGGTTTAAGGTAGTGATTGTAAATTAGATGTAAATAAATTAAACATTTACAAATAAATGAAGGAAAGAAAAAATGAAAAAACAAATAATTCTGTTAGTTATTCTGATAATGGCACTCTCTGTCTTTAACATATATGCAAGTTCAGGGAGTAAAACAGTTGCCAACATTAAATCGGCCATAATAGGGGAAACTACTGCCAGCGAGAAATACGCTGCATATTCAAAAAAAGCTAAAGAAGAAGGTTATCTTAAAATTGCTTTATTATTTGAAGCTGCTTCAAAATCTGAATCGATACATGCTAATAATCATAGGTCTGTACTTGAACAGCTTGGTGTAAAAATGGATGCATTCAAACCGGATTATAAAGTAAAGGCAACTAAAGAAAACCTGGAAGACGCATATAAGGGAGAGTCTTATGAAGTTGCTACAATGTACCCCGGTTTCTTAAAAACAGCAAAAAATGAGAATGTTAATATGGCTCTTATCTCCTTTAATTATGCCTTCCAGACTGAAAAGAAGCACCAGGCCATGTATAAAAACGCAATTGATCAACTGATGGCTGGAAAGGACAAAGAACTTTCATCAAAATATATGGTATGCCTTACGTGCGGAAATACCTATGATGGAGAGGCACCTTCGAGATGCGGAATATCGATGACTCCTAAAGAAAGATTTGTTACAATCCAATAAATTCAAAATAAACAAAGGTCTATTTCTTCCTTGAATGCCCGGATATCAAAATATCCGGGTTTCCATTAAAATAACCTTTATAAGAGAAATAAATTCAGTTTTAAATTTAATTTAAGTTAAATTTTAGAATTGTATAATTAATAATATTATTACTAAATAATGAAAAAGCAAACCAAGATAATTCTTTACGGTACCCTTGCAATTGTTCTCTCAGCAATATTCATACTTCCAAGGATCATTTCTCCGGGCAAAGCTGATGCCAGGGGGAAAAGAAGTTCGGAGCAAACAGCTATAACTTCTATTTCCGTTAAAGGCATGATTGTTTCAACCCAAGTAATTGAAAACAACATATCAAGTATAGGAACAGCACTTGCTTCAGAAGAAGTGGAAATAAAAAGCGAAACCACCGGAAGGTTAATAAATATATTTTTTAAAGAAGGTTCATTAGTATCAAAGGGGCAATTGCTGGCTAAGATTAATGACTCCGAACTGCAATCACAATTAGCGAAAGCAAAAAGCAGATTAAAGTTACTGCAGGACCGGGAAGAAAGACAACGAGTACTTTATGAAAAACAATTAAGCAGCAAAGAAGATTATGATGTAGCATTAAACGAACTGAATTCTCTTAGGGCTGATATAGAGCTCCTCAATGTTCAGATATCCAAGACTGAGATAAGAGCCCCATTTAGCGGTAAAATTGGTATTAGAAATATCAGCGAGGGGGCATACGTTTCACCAGCTAATGTAATTGCAAATCTTCAGAACCTTTCACAAATAAAAATAGATTTTACTATCCCAGAAAAGTATGCCACATTAATCAAGCAGAATGATAACCTAAAGTTTAAACCTGTTAATGAAAAAGATTATCTTAAAGGAAAGGTTTATGCAATAGAGCCAAAAATAAACAGGGCAACAAGAACAATTCTAGTAAGAGGTATCTATTCTAATGCAGGGAATAAAGTTATACCAGGTTCTTTTTTGGATGTTAAGCTGGAACTCAAGAAGATAAATAATGCGATAATGGTTCCGTCTTATGCTTTGATTCAAGATATAAAAGGAGATATGATATTTCAGTTCAAAGCTGGCAAAGCAATGCAGCAAATTGTTGGAATAGGGCTTCGGACCGAAGATAAAGTTCAGATAATCAGCGGTATAAATCCCGGCGATACAATAATTACTTCAGGGATTTTACAGTTAAAGAATAACATGAAAGTAAATATCAAATCTATGGAATAGGGGAGCAATCATAACTATATGAGTTTATCAAACACTTCAATCCACCGGCCGGTTCTTACAATTGTGCTATCAATAATTATTTTATTGTTAGGAGCTATAGGTTACACATTTCTTGGTGTAAGGGAATATCCTTCTGTTGACACACCAATCATTAATGTAAACACATCATACGTAGGGGCTAATGCAGATGTAATTGAAAGTCAAATTACTGAACCGCTGGAAGAATCAATTAACGGAATAGCCGGTATCCGGTCACTATCCTCTGTAAGCAGAGATGGGCAGAAGTAATATTACTGTTGAGTTTAATCTTGAAGTAGATCTTGAAACAGCAGCTAATGATGTAAGGGACAGAGTTTCAAGAACATTGAATCATCTGCCTAAAGATATTCAGAGTCCTATTGTTGCTAAAGCTGATGCCGATGCTTCACCGATTATTCTTATGACCATTCAGAGTGATACAAGAAATTTACTTGAACTTACGGATTTTGCCTATAATATATTCCTTGAAAGATTTCAAACTATTCCGGGTGTAAGCACGGTTGGTGTTTATGGTGAAAGAAGATATTCCATGCGGTTGGGAATGGATCCGAATAAACTTGCTGCATATCAGTTAACGGCTATAGATGTAAGAGATGCAGTTAACCGTGAAAACATAGAGCTGCCATCAGGAATAGTTGAAGGTAAAAACACTGAACTTACAATAAGAACTTCCGGCAGATTAAATACGATAAGCGATTTTGAGGACCTGATAATAAAAGAAAGCGAAGGTAGTATAATAAAATTCAAAGATGTGGGTACGGTAACTCTGGGGGCTGAAAATGAAAGGACAATACTGAAGAGAGATGGAATACCAATGGTAGGTATTGTCTTAATTGCACAGCCGGGTGCAAATAATATCCAGATAGCCGATGAGTTTTATAAGAGACTTGATCAAATTAAAAAGACTCTACCTGTTGATATTAAAACAGGAATGGGGTATGACGTAACAACGTTTATAAATAGATCAATTATGGAAGTAAGAGAAACCATCCTGATTGCATTTTGTCTGGTTGTGCTTATAATTTTTTTATTTCTCAGGGATTGGAGAACAACCCTCATCCCAGTACTTGCTATTCCTGTTTCCCTGGTGGGTTCATTCTTTATAATGTATCTTGCTAATTTTTCAATAAATGTTTTGACACTGCTTGGAATTGTACTTGCAATAGGCATAGTAGTGGATGATGCCATAGTTGTTCTTGAAAATATATACACCAAAATAGAAAATAAAATGGAGCCCCTTGATGCTGCAATTACCGGATCAAGAGAAATATTCTTTGCTATAATATCAACAACGGTTACACTTGCAGCGGTATTTTTTCCCATTATATTTTTACAAGGAATAACCGGACGGTTGTTCAGAGAATTCGGAGTAGTAATTGCAGGTTCTGTTATTATTTCTGCTTTTGTTGCCCTGACACTCACCCCTATGTTGAGCAGTAAAATTCTAAAAGAAGAGAAGAACATAACAAGTTCTATAAGATGACTGAACCTTTCTTTGTCGGGATGAATAAAACCTATTCTAAATATCTTGATATCTTTTTAAGACGCAAGTGGATTGCAATTGCCTTATCAGTTTTTATGTTAGGATTAGTATTTCTTTTGTTTGAAAAAATCCCAAGTGAGCTTGCACCATTGGAAGACAGAAGCCGACTGCAGATTACCGCTACTGCTCCTGAGGGGACATCATATGATTATATGAGTTCATTTATGGACAGCCTTTCCGTTATGGTTGATACCAGTATATCTGAAAAAGAGGCTGCTATTTCCATTACTGCAGGCGGAGGCGGGGGGTCAAGTGTAAACTCCGGATTTATTAACCTCATGTTAAAACAACCTGATGAAAGAATAAGAACTCAGAAACAAATTGCCGACGAGCTTAGTGTAAATATATTAAAATTAAATCAAGCAAGATTAATTGTCACTCAGCAGCAGACAATTGGAAGCAGTGGTGGTGGAAGGGGACTTCCTGTTCAGTTTGTTATACAGGCTCCCGATTTTGAACATATCAGAACTGCACTGCCAAAATTCATTGAGGAAGCAAAAAAATCACCCGTATTTCAGGTTGTAGATGTAAACCTTAAATTCAACAAACCGGAACTTAAACTTTCTGTTAACAGGGATAAGGCAAGAAATCTAGGTGTATCTGTAGCAGATGTTGCTGAAACAATAGAAGCGGCAGTTAGTGGCCAGAATATAGGATATTTTATAAGAGGAAGTAAACAATATCAGATTATTGGCCAGGTGCAGAGGGAAAACCGGGATTCACCATTTGACCTTAGTTCCTTATATGTTAAAAATAATCGTGGTGAATTAATTCAGCTTGATAATATTGTTGATATGACAGAGCAGGTTTCCCCTCCACAATTTTATAGATATAACAGGTTTGTTTCAGCCACTGTCTCGGCAGGACTTGCACCCGGGAAAAGTCTTGGGCAGGGCATTGCAGAAATGAGAAGGATATCCTCCCAGGTTCTTGATGATAATTTTGCGACTGCGTTAAGTGGACCATCTAAAGATTTTGAAGAAAGTTCATCATCTTTATTATTTGCATTTCTGCTGGCTATACTCATTATCTATTTAATTCTGGCAGCTCAATTTGAAAGCTTTAGAGATCCATTCATTATATTATTTACAATTCCTCTTGCTATTGGAGGGGCATTATTATCATTGTGGATATATAATCAGACGCTTAACATTTTCAGCGAGATAGGAATAATAATGCTTATTGGTTTAGTTACAAAGAATGGTATTCTCATTGTAGAATTTGCTAACCAAAAGAAAATTCAAGGACTTGATAAATTAAATGCAGTTAGAGAGGCCGCAGCTTCAAGATTAAGACCTATTTTAATGACAAGTCTTGCTACTATTCTTGGTACCTTACCAATTGCTATGGCATTAGGTGCAGGCTCAAGCAGCAGAGTCTCAATGGGGATTGCAGTAATAGGTGGATTATTGTTTTCAACATTTTTCACATTATTCGTAGTTCCTGCGACATATGTTTACTTCTCCTCTAAAAAAGCAAAAATCATAGCAAAGTAAATATTATATTCTATTTAGTTGGGTTAAATCAAAATAGATTTAACACTGCAAGTGTATAAAACAAATCAGGAAATTGTGTTTAACTAACAATTCTGTTGCCTGTCACTTGACAAAAAAGTATTATTAGTTTATGTTGAAACCTGTGACATATGAAAAATAAAAACGAAAATATTACCAAATTAAAAAACACAATGGCTATCTGTTGTTGCTGTAGAATATTTAATCAATTGTCACGGAGTATATGGCCTAAATAATGTAAACAAATATAGATTTTAATTAAAAGCCCTTCCGAGACATCGAGAAGGGTTTTTTATTATCTCAATGGGTATAATGAAAAAATGAAAGATAAATATCAGGAGAGTATGAGGAAAATAGGTGCAATTGTGAAGTATATAGCTATTTTATTTATCGCATTGATATTATTTTTAAGCGGCGCATTTAGGAGTTCAGGGGGGAAAGAAGATATATCAGGAAGGATAACAATATCTGGTGCATTTGCACTTTATCCTCTTGCAATTAAATGGTCTGATGAATTCAAAAAAGAAAACCCGAATATTCAATTTGATATTTCAGCCGGGGGTGCAGGTAAAGGTATTACTGATGTTTTATCGAACATGGTTGATATTGGGTTATTATCGCGTGACATCAATCCGGAGGAAACAAAACAAGGGGCTTTTTATCTTGCAGTAGCAAAGGATGCGGTAGTGCCTACAATCAGTTCTTCAAACCCTTTTATAAATAAACTTATGACCGAAGGAATCAAAAAAGAAGATTTTATTAATGTCTGGATTACAGGAAAATATAAAGACTGGTCGAAAGTCGGAGGAGGCAGTACCAATGCGCAAATTCATGTCTACACGAGATCCGATGCCTGTGGAGCAGCAGAAACATGGGCTAAATACTTAGGTAAGAAGCAGGAAGATTTGCTTGGTGTTGGAGTATTTGGTGATCCGGGATTAGCACAAGCAGTTAAGAGAGATGGATTAGGGATTGGATTTAACAATTTAGTTTATGTGTTTGATTCAAACACAAAGAAGCAGACGAATGGTGTGAGAATTGTGCCGATTGACTTAAACGGGAACGGGAAAATAGATCCGGAAGAGAATTTCTATGATGATATTAACCAGGTACTGGAGGCAATCGCAAATGGCAAATATCCTTCGCCACCGGCACGTGACTTATATTTTGTTACCAAGGGAAAACCGCAGAACAAGATAGTTGTAAAATTTATTGAATGGATATTAACCAGCGGGCAAAAATATGTACGTGAGTCAGGCTATATAAATTTAACTAATGAGAAAATAAAAGCCGAATTAGAAAAAATAGGTGTTTATGATTCTAAATAGGGATATGATGGACGATAACTTCAAATCACCGAACAACATCATTAAAATTATCGCTGATCAGAGAGTTCAAAGAAAGAGTAAAAGTAACTTAAAAAGCAGGCTAATTAAAGACAGAGTAGCTTCAAAGTTAATGATGTTTTTGACATTTGGATTTTTGTTGTCGGCAATACTGATTGGTTATGGGCTTTATTTACGATCCAGGCCTTTATTAGGGGGTAGATCAGTTATTGATTTAATTATGTCTACAGGATGGAAACCATTAAAGCATGAATTTGGATTTCTTCCTTTTATAATGGGATCGCTATGGGTAACAGCTTTATCAGTAACAATTGCCTTACCACTTTGCATTTTAACAGCTATTTATCTTTCAGAATACGCACCTAAAAAGATAAAACAAGCTATTTTTCCGATGATCGACCTATTATCAGGAATTCCTTCTGTAATATACGGTGTATGGGGAGTGCTTATAGTAGTTCCTTTTGTTGAAAAGATCGTAGCACCGCTCTTTGGAGTTTATACAACAGGGTATGGAATCCTGGCGGCAGGGATTGTTTTGTCTATCATGATATTCCCGCTATTGTTAAACGTAATCGGCGAAGTATTTAATACAGTTCCGGAAGACCTGAAAAATGCATCCATATCATTGGGTGCGACAAAATGGCAGACGATAAAGTTTGTGCTGATGCGGAAATCATTGCCGGGGATAATAGCGGCAATTGTACTTGCGATATCGAGGGCATTCGGTGAGACAATAGCAGTGCTTATGGTATGCGGGAACATTCCAATAATACCAAAGAGTGTTTTAGATTCAGCATATCCGTTATCGGCACTGATAGCAAATAACTACGGGGAAATGTTTTCGATACCATTGTATGAATCGGCATTATTGTTTGCTGCAATGATATTGTTTGTAATGGTATTTCTATTTAATTCTATATCCAGATTAATACTAATCAGGATCGAGAGAAATATTATTTAATTAATGGAAAAACTATGAGGAAAACATTAAGATATTTAGAAGAAAAATTATTTAAGATTCTAATGTATATATCGTCGTTTATAATTGCCGGATGTTTACTGCTTATTATATCAACAATTATAGTTAAGGGATACAACGCTTTTAATCTGGACATGATAACCAAGATACCGGGGGGAGGATTTTATATCGGCAAAGAGGGAGGGATATTAAACGCAATAATAGGTTCTTTGTATATTGCCGGAGGAGCATCTGTTATTGGATTACTTATTAGTATTCCGATAGTAATATATATAAACCTTCATATAGGTGATAAGTCTTTATTAGGAAATATAATCAGGTTGGGCTATGATATAATGTTCGGCATCCCTTCAATCATATACGGCGTTTTCGGCTTTACAATTATCGTCTTTTTAGGAATGAAGACATCACTTCTAGGGGGGCTTATTGCGGTTACATTTTTAGTAGTACCAATTATGGTATGCACATTGAATGAATTAATCAGGACGGTGCCATCAGAACTATCCGATACTTTGTATTCCCTGGGGACTACTAAACTGGAAACAGCCCGAGTAATAATAAAACAGATAATGCCGGGGGTAGTAACTGCATTTTTACTTGCATTTACCAGAGGAATCGGAGATGCGGCAGCAGTTTTATTTACAGCAGGGTACAGCGACAATATTCCTACAAGTTTAAATCAACCGGCAGCAACACTTCCATTGGCAATATTCTTTCAATTGGGTAGTCCAATTCAGGAAGTTCAGGACAGAGCTTACTCAGCAGCTTTATTATTAACGGTAATAGTTTTAGTAATAAGTATCGCATCAAGGATAATAAGTAAAAAACTTTCAAAACATTCGATTAAATAATATGGAATCAAATACACACATTCAGGTAAGAAATTTAAACGTTCATATTGGAACGGAACATGTTCTGAAAGATCTGAACCTGGATATTCCGGATAAAAAGGTAACTGCTATTATAGGTTCATCAGGAAGCGGGAAGACCACATTGTTAAAAACGTTTAACAGGTTGTTAGATAATTCCGGCGATACAAAGATTACCGGAACCGTATTTGTGGATGGTGAAGATATATACGATTCGAATGCAACAATTACGAGTATAAGGAAAAAGATGGGGTTACTTTCTCAACGACCTTTTCCTCTACCGATGTCAATATTTGATAATGTTGCTTACGGGCCAAAGATACACGGGTTAAGGAATAAAAAGATGCTGGGAAAATTAGTGGAAACTTATTTAACAGCTGTCAATCTTTGGAGTGAAGTTAAGGACCGGCTTCATACACCGGCTTCAAGATTGTCAATAGGGCAACAGCAGAGATTATGTTTAGCGAGGGGACTAGCAGTCGAGCCGGAGATAATATTAGGTGACGAACCAACATCTGCTCTTGATCCAATATCAAGTAAAATAATTGAGGAATTATTCCTTCAATTAAAAAAGGATTACACAATTGTATTTGTAACACACATACTCAGGCAGGCAAAAAGGATTGCTGATCATATTGTCTTTATGTATATGGGCGAAATTATTGAGCAAGCTGCGACCGAGGAATTCTTTAATAATCCCAAAGAAAGTTTAACTAAGGAATATATTAACGGGACTATCAGCTAACGATTATTATTATCAACATAAGGAGCCAGGAAAAGTGGAAACGGTTACAGAACTAAATGTCAGATTTTCAAATATAAGTCCTCAGGAGATATTAAAATATTTTCTTGAGGAATATAAGGGAAAGGTTGCGTTGGCATCAAGCATGAGTATTGAAGACCAGGTATTAACTGATATGATTGTTAAACTGGACAGGAGCGCGAGAATATTTACGCTGGATACAGGCAGGCTACCATATGAAACATATAACCTGATAGACCGGACAAATGAAAGTTATAATATAAAGATTGATGTAATATTTCCGGATAATAATCTGGTGGAAGATATGGTAAAAAATAAAGGAGTTAATTTGTTCTATAATGGTGTCTGGGAAAGAAAATTTTGCTGCTCCGTAAGGAAGATAGAACCTTTGAAAAGAGCATTAAATGGATTGGAAGTATGGATTAGCGGGCTTAGAAGAGAACAATCATTAACCCGTGAAAGAATTGATGCTGTTGAATTTGATGAGAATAATGGAATGATAAAACTCAATCCACTTTACAACTGGAGTGAGAATGACGTGTGGGAATATATACATAAGTATAATGTTGCATACAATTCTCTTTACAAGAAAAATTATTTAAGTATAGGATGCGCTCCTTGTACAAGGGCAGTTAATAAGGGGGAAGATATCAGAAGCGGAAGATGGTGGTGGGAAAATCCCGAAACCAAAGAATGCGGATTACATATAAAACAATGAGGGTGAAATGGATTATTTGGACAGATTGGAATCACAAAGTGTTTATTTATTTCGAGAAGCTTACAGAGAATTCAAGAATCTCGCAATGTTGTGGTCTGTGGGGAAAGACAGTACAGTAATGCTGTGGCTTGCACGCAAGGCATTCTTCGGGCACATTCCTTTCCCGCTGATTCATATAGATACATCATTTAAGATACCGGAAATGATTGAGTACAGGAATAAACTTGCTATGGATTGGAACATTAATCTGCTTGTAGGTCAAAACAGAAAAGCACTTCAGGAGAAACAAACCTTTCCTGATGGAAATGTAGACCGGCTAACGTGCTGCAAAAATCTAAAGAGCGAGGCATTAAAGAGAAGTTTAAACGGGGACTTGCCTAAGTATAAATTGGATCATAGCACCGGAGAATTTGTTATTGATCAGGAAAACATAACCTATACGGGAGTGATTGTTGGGGTGCGGGCAGATGAAGAAGGAAGCAGATCAAAAGAGAGATATTTCTCGCCAAGGGATAAGAATAATGACTGGGACGTTGATGATCAGCCGCCTGAGTTCTGGAATCAATTCAAAACTGACTTTGCTCCGAACACACATTTAAGGATTCATCCTTTGCTTGACTGGACTGAGATTAATATCTGGGAATATCTTGACCGGGAATCAATACCTGTTGTGCCATTATACTTTGATAATGGAACAGGGACGAGGTACAGATCGCTTGGATGTTATCCATGTACGCAACCGATAAAATCAACTGCTAAAAATTATAAAGAAATAATTTCTGAATTAAAGAATGGAAAGTTTTCAAACATAGCGGAAAGATCCGGAAGAGAGCAGGATAAAGAAGGGGGAGGGACATTAGAAGAATTAAGACGTAACGGATACATGTAAATGTAAACTAATGAATATATAATGAGGGATAAAGATGAAAGAGCGAATGAATATCGTAATAGTCGGACATGTTGATCATGGTAAATCAACGCTGGTTGGTAGACTGTTAGTTGATACAGGATCATTGCCAAAGGGTAGATTGGAACAGGTCAAGAAATCATGCGAGAAAAATTCCAGGCCATTTGAATATGCGTTTTTACTTGACGCACTTGTAAATGAACAGGCGCAGGGGATAACAATTGATACGGCGAGGATATTCTTCAAGACACCCAAACGGGAATATATTATAATAGACGCGCCGGGGCATATAGAATTTTTGAAGAACATGATCAGCGGTGCGGCTAGAGCAGAAGCCGCTATTTTATTAATCGACGCGAAGGAGGGGATTGCCGAAAATTCAAAACGGCATGCATATATGTTATCTCATCTGGATATTAAACAGGTTGCAGTGGCAGTGAACAAGATGGATCTTGTTAATTATAGTCAGGAGGTTTATGAAAAGATTAAAGTTGACTATACAAAGTTCCTGAATGAGATTAATATTAATCCATTAGCTTTTATTCCTATCACAGCAAGGGACGGAGTGAATCTGACAACCAGATCACGGTGCACAGAATGGTATAACGGAAAAACAATTGTTGAGTTAATGGATGGATTTAATAATGTGGAGAAAGATGAATTAAAACCATTCAGAATGTTCGTGCAGGATGTATATAAATTTACAGCGAACGGAGATGACCGGAGGATAATAGCAGGGACGGTAAATTCAGGGAATATAAAGATCGGGGATGAGGTAGAGTTTTTACCTTCGGGTAAAAGATCGCGGATAAAGACAATAGAACATTTTAACGGGTCGAATAAATCTTCAGTTGAGGCAGGAGAAGCGACGGGCTTTACATTGGAAACACAGATTTATGTAAAACCTAATGAACTGATGTATAAAGTGGGTGAAAAAGAACCCTATACTTCCAATAGTTTTAGAGCAAGCATTGTATGGTTAGGAAAACAACCCTTGATTACAGGTAAGGTTTACAAATTAAAGATAGGCACGCAGAAGTCGCAGGTAATAATTGAAAAGATAGAAAGTGTTTTGAACGCATCTGTGCTAGAGAGTTATACAAACAGGAATTCAGTTGAAAGGTATGAGATTGCGCAATGCGTATTAACTGCATCAAATAAAATCAGTTTTGATCTTATAAATGAGATAAAGGATACGGGGAGACTAGTGATAGTAGATTGTTATGAAATTGCAGGAGGTGGAATAATAATTGAAAATGTAACCAGTAATAATTCCGGACACAAACCTGAGCACATTAATGCATTTAAAGTTGAACTTAACGATCTGGTGCGAAGATATTTCCCTAACATGGAAATAAAAGATTTGCTTAAGCTGGATAATATATATTCAGATAATATTTAAAGAAGGAAAGAATGAAATGGGAAAAACATTAACCTATGAAGTAACACTCGGGGATCTGGCAGTAGCAATTGAAGACAGAGAACTGAGTGATGATGAATTATTAAAGCAGAAGTTCGGAGTGTTGGGTGGAGCTGAATTAAAAAAAGAACTTGAAGACGCGTCCAAACCTGATGTTGAAGAAGATGTGCATATCCATTTGAAGCCGCACGGAATATATATTCAATTTGACCGGGGGATAGCGAAGGGAAAGATTAAGGACTGGACCTTCATGGTTCGGAGTTCAGTTTGGGGAGGCGGAGAAATATCTCAGGAACAATGGCTTGAATTAAGTCACCTTGCAGATCTTTATTCATCTGATGATGACGGAGCGCCAAGTATGAGGCTTACGACGAGGCAGTCAATACAATTCCATCATGTAACGAAGGAGAATTTATTAAAACTTGTCCATGGATTAGTAGATATAAATAAACCTACTTTAAATGGATGCGGGGATAATGTACGAAACGTAGTTGCGTGCCCACATAAATCCAACATATTTGATACACAGGAATTAGCGCATAAGATTGCAAAGTATTTTCAATTGCCGTTCGAAGAATACCTGAAGATATTTTATCCGGGGAAAGAATATATTCCGGATGGAGAGGAGCATTTTGAATATGATATCAGGGGGCTGCCGAGGAAATTTAAGATTGCAATTGGAGGATATTATTTTGATGAAGATTCAGGAACCGAAGTAAGATGCAACTGTCCGGATGTACTTTCAAATGATGTCGGGATAGTTCCTATAATTAAGGATAAGAAAGTTGAAGGTTATCAGCTTTACATAGGAGGAGGACTGGGGCAGAAGAATACAAAAGCGACATTCGCAACACTTGGAGTACCATTAGGAATATTTAGTACCTATGAGGAACTGATAAGAGGATTGGACGCAATTGTAAAAGTTCAGCAGCAGATCGGGGACAGAGTGCACAGGCACTGGGCGAGGTTCAAAAATGTATTGATCAAGAAAGGACTTGAAGCAACGGGCAAGACAATTGATGATTTAGTTTTGCAGAGGGAGGACATCAGAAAAGTGATGATGAAAGGAGCTGAATGGTTCAGAGAGCAGGTAGCGCTATTAAATATTAATTTCTCAATGCCGATTAATCTTGAGTTAGGCGAATTAAACAGGCATCATGGCTGGAGTAAACAGAATGACGGTAATTACAGCTATGGTTTATGGATACAGAACGGGAGACTGACAAATGCAAATCCACAGGGGAAAGTGAAAGACCTTGTGGATAAAATTGTGAAAGAGATTAATCCTACCACAAGCATAACTCCATACCAGGATGTAATGTTTTCAGATATTAATCCGGATGCAAAAAGGGAAATTGAGAATATATTGACTGATTTTGGTTATGGTAATTATTCAAGGTTAAGGATGATAACGCAAGCGTGCGTAGGATTGAATACTTGCTCAATAGCAGTAGCAGAATCAGAAAGATATTTCCAGCCATTGTTAACAGAACTTGAGGAATCAGGTTATGGCAATGTTGAAGGAGTAAGTATTGGGATCAGCGGATGTGAAAGGCACTGTTCGAGGAACGTAAGGCATGACATATCAATTGAAGGGAAGGGGATGGGAATATATCAGATAAAATTTAATGCTTGGAAATATAAAAACCGGGGTGGCGAATGATCTGTTATATAATGACAGGAAATATTTACGGTGTGTATTACAGAGCGATATTCCCGGAGTAATAAAAGCGCTCATTGATAACTATACACGAAACCGGTTTCCTGAAGATACAAGCATGTCCCTGTTTCACGAAAGAATTGGTGTTTGCGCAATATTGGAATATTTGAGAAACAATAATGAAACAGCAAAGGTATTGGAAAAAACATATGATGCAAGTTTAGTATAAGGGAGGAATATTATGAACAAATTCAGCAGTCTGCCTGTGTTATTAACTGATCCCAGAATATTATTACTGGGAGGGGGCAAAGTTGCATACGGGAAAGCAAAGGTGTTGTGTGAAAACAATATTGAATTTGATATTGTGAGTCGTGAAGTGAATGAAGAAATAATTAAACTTGGAATTCCATTCAAGCAGAAGGAGATAGAAAAGGGGGATATTAATGATTATAATATTATAGTGGACGCGACGGGGAGTGAAGAAGTACGAGACATAATTTTAGATGTGAAGAGAGAGAGATTTATACTGGTAAATTCTGTTGATATTCCGGAGTATTGTGATTTTTATTTTTCAGCTTTGCTTCATTATAGAAATCTGAAAGTAGCGGTATCGAGTGATGGTGGTAGTCCGACACTATCGCAGATAGTAAGGGACAGAATTAAGAAATACATTCCGATTGAACTGGGGGAGATATCAGAATGGAAATTAGAAGAAAGAAAGCTGGGGATAAAAGGAGCCGGGAACACAGCGGAAGAAATTCAGAGAGTGATGGGGAAAGTATTTATTGTTGGCAGCGGAACAGGTGACCCGGAGCTGCTAACGGTTAAGGCGTTAAAAATAATTCAAAGTGTTGATTTAATTTTATATGATTACCTGATAAGTGAAGAGATCCTTGAATTAATTCCATCTTCTGTAGGGAGATTATATGTTGGAAAACCCAAGGGTTCACATCATAATGAGCAAAATAAAATAAATAATATCTTATTAAAATATGCACTTGAGGGAAAATATGTGGCTCGATTAAAGAGCGGAGATCCATTTGTTTTTGGCAGGGGAGCTGAAGAAGCAGAATTCCTGATTAAGCATAATATAGATGTTGAAATTATTCCAGGGATATCATCTGCAATAGCAGGACCAATGAGTGCAGGAATTCCAGTTACGGCCAGAGGATACGCCTCAGGTTTTACAGTTGTAACGGGATGCTTGAAGGGAGATCAAATTAATTATAACTGGCTGGATTTATTAAAGAAAAAGCGCCATACAACAATACTTTTAATGGGAGTATCCTATATTGATAGTATTGTCAAACAGGCATTAGCTGAAGGGGTTAACAAAGATTTACCATGTGCAATTATTTCAGATGCGACACGAAAAACCCAGAAAGTATATCTTTCAGATCTGGAAAATCTTCCCAATAGCTCTAAAAAAGTTACAGGTTCTGCGATAATAGTATTTGGAGAGGTATGTAAGTTAGCAGATATTTTACCGAAATATGAAAAATTATACCAACCAGCCATGGCTATTCTTTAGATAAATTATTAATAAATAGGTTCTGTCAGGAAGGGAAGTCGAGAGCTTAATTCTCACAAATGGAATAAATTCACAGAGAGGAACCTTAATTCTCACAAATGTTAAAATAAATATGGAGAATTTAGAAAAACCAAAAAAAACTTGTAGGTGGCCTGTATCTGGCCTAAATGTGGCCTACCCATGTAGCCACAAAATAGCAGGGAAATAGGATTGATCTGACCGGAGTGTAACCGAGGGGAGGCGAGAAATTATTCAGGTGATTAAAAAACGAACAGAACCTGGCTGCGAGTCATCCCGGAATTAGAAAAGACTGAAGGAGGTCAAGTTCAATGAGAGGGGAAGAATGGAAAAATTCCTATGATCCAGAAATTTAACTAAAATAAGTCAATGTTAGGATATTTCGAATCAAATTCTGTGTAAAGGAAAATTATCTAGGTTTTAGTTGATTCCATTCTTTTAATTCTTTCGAGTCTCATTGAAATAGTTTTGAACCCATGGAAAAAAACCGAGAGGAAATAAGATTTTATAATATACCACCAGAAGCTCCTTTCAAGTAATACAGGATCTATATTATATTCAATATTTTTGTGGGCTTCCGGAATTTTACTCCAATGAAGGCCGGAAGTTTCGTGATGGATTGTGTGGTAACCATTATTAAAAAGGAGGAAGTTTAGGAAACCAGTAAAATTCCTTGAGTGATTCCACCTGGATTCTTCATTAGCATGTACATGCTGAACATAATTAAAAACCAGAACGCTAAAAAGAGATACCTGCTGTGGTATAATCACAAAGAGAAGAGCTTTATGCCAATCCAGAATGAATGCGGCTGCAATCCAGGAAATTAGAATAGCATACTGGGATAAGCTCAGATAAAATTTCTCTTTATTTTTTGATCTCATCAATTTCAGATAATCCATAATTGCTTTTTGCTGGTAATATCCGCTGACAGTAGGGTAGGAAATTAGCGTCAGGAAATTATTTCTTTCACTGATCCTGTAAGTAATAGAATCATCTCCATCTCTGTTATTGAAGCGGTGATGATTTTTGTTATGAGTAGGGATCCAGGCAAAAACCGGGAAACCGTAAAAAACAGTCAACCACCAGTCAGTAAGCACATTCAGTTTTTTTGAATGCCACATAGGCAGATGATTATGGTTATGGGTCATTACCGATACAGCAACTGACATAAACAGGTACAGGGTATAGATAAAAGGGTTCAGCCCAATCCATTGCCATTGTATAATCAGTAATAGCGAAGTAATTAAAATATACGCGAGACTTTTAAAGTCAGCATTATTTCTCAATTTAAAATTCATAGTAAACTCTTAATAGTTATTTTTAACTAATTAGTGATTTTCAGGAAATGTTCAAAGGCAAGAGATTAGAAGAAGTTTGCCAAATTTCATTGGTGATTTCACAACAGGTAACTTGTTTATTCTAAGTACCTGCTTTATTATATGTTAACGTTAAGTAAAAAAGAAGTTAAATATATTTGACCTAACCAGAAGTGATCTGGAGAATAGACATTATTCTTCAATAAACTAATTTATTCTTTTAAAATCCGTAATCACTTCCTCCTTTTTTATGGGCTGAATGTGATTATTGCCATCCCCCTTATTTTAATACCAGATTAAATTATACCCAATTTCAAAGGATAAGTGAACGGGCTAATTGATGCTAAAGAGATAAAAAAATTAAGCTTGTAAGAATTATACATTATAGAAAAGGATCTTTGGAAGATACCATATAAGCGATTATTCCGTGAAAACAAAAAACCATATTATAGAAGCACGGAAGATGAGAAGTATATTCAACTTGACTCAGCAATAGCAAATGTAAGATCAACTGATTTCGAAATGATAGGTAAAACTATAAACTAATAGTATTTAATAAACGTAAAAGTGCGGAGTCAGCACTATAATCACTGACGAAAAGGACATGAGAAAAATAATCGTTTTATCATTTATTACATTAGATGGAGTTATGCAGGCACCCGGTGGACCTGAGGAAGATACATCAGGCGGTTTCAAATATGGAGGCTGGGTTGCGCCTTATTTTGACGAAGCCAGTGGTAAGGTCATGGAAAAACAGATGAAATCTGCAGACCTTCTTTTGGGCAGAAAAACATTTGAAATTTTTGCTTCCTATTGGCCTGAACATGCAGACTTTTGGCCAGGTATCAATGATGTCACAAAATACGTCATGTCCAAGACCATGAAAAAGTCAGATTGGAAAAACTCAGTTTTCCTCAAATAACCTGGCAGATATCGAAAAGCTCAAAAATTCAAAAGGTTCTGACATTCAAGTTCACGGCAGCGGTGAGCTTATTCAGCTACTACTTAAGAATGATTTAGTGGACGAACTCTGGCTCAAATTTTACCCGTTGACTCTTGGTAAAGGGAAAAAATTGTTTGACAATGGCGCAATTCCGGCAGCCTTTACATTAACAGAGAGTTCGGTTACACCAGGCGGAGTGATTTTTGCCAATTACAAACGATCCGGAGAAGTTAAGACAGGTAATGTTGGAGCTTAAGGAGAAAATAAATGAGAAAACTAATTGCAGCAATCAATATGACACTTGACGGGTTTTGCGACCACACGGCAGTGATTCCAGATGAAGAAATACATCAACATTATAATGAGCTATTAAGTAATGCAGACACCCTTTTATACGGAAGGATAACATATCAACTTATGGAAAGTTATTGGCCAGCTGTAGTAAAAAATCCTACCGGTAACAAACCAATGGATGAATTTGCAGTATTAATAGACAATATTTCAAAGATTGTTTTTTCCCGCACGCTGAAAAATGTTGACTATTAGGAAAAATACAAAGTTGAAAAAGGAAGTCATTAAAGAAGAAGTTTTAGAACTCAAGCAAGCAATGGCGGAGTAAAAACATTTTAGTTGGCAGCCCGGGTTTAATAGTAGCCTTAACGCAACTTGACTTAATTGATGAATACCAGCTTTGCGTTCATCCAATTATTTTAGGAAGCGGCTTACCATTATTTAAAAACATCAAGGATAGAGTTGATCTTAAACTCTTAAAAACAAAAACATTTGGTAGTGGTGCAGTAACTCTTACATTCTCTCCCTTAAGGGGAAACAATGTATGACATTGATATATCACATGATGGGAAAACCATTACAGGAGGATATAAAAGATAAGTTAAACGAACTTAAATATTTAGAAAAAAGTATCGGATCAACCGGTAAACTAGCGATAGCGCCAATATTTACAATGAGTTCGAAAGACCTTTGGCAGCTTTATATTCTGGATCAATTAAAAAGGGGGGGTGAGCGTCAACCGTATTTGAGATTTGTGCTTTGTCCTACCTCGATAATATAGCCGTCAGGGTCACGGATATAGCATCGTATTTCTCCGTACTTGGGAATAGGCTCCGTAATGAACTCCGCTCCACGGCTTTTCCATAATTCAAAACACGCTTGAATATCTGCAACGCGGATATTCATAAAGCTGTTTATTTTGTTCGGGTCGGGAACGCTGAGCGTTACCGTTGGTTTGTCCGGGGTTGGCCCCCCCCAACGTTGACAATCAGCCAGGTATTGGCTATCTGAATATACGCAGGAGCACCGGCGCTGTCACCTCTGCTCAGAATGCGGCCGCCAAAGACCGTTTCGTAAAAGCGAGCCGATCGGTCAATGTCGGCGACGGTGAGAAAATGTGCAATAGAGAGTCCTTCGCGTGGGGGCATCTCATAGCTCTTCTGTTCGATTTTTACAGTGTTCATATTAACTCC
>CAWAZD010000007.1:0-529024 GCA_963786395.1 uncultured Ignavibacteriales bacterium
AAAGGTTATCGCCCGGTGTGGGCTTTTGTATCTCTAAAGAGGAATAGCCAATTTTATGAAACTCCCTTGATATCTCCTATTTTTCCTAAAAGGCCGATTTGAACCTTTTTCACTCCAAAAATATTGGTTAATATTTCCAGACTATCTTCTTTACCTACCTCAATCCCAAGTATATTCAGGATATTATAAATGTCGAAAAAATCCCTAGCTCTTTCCGATGAAGTCTTGGTATTTGCATTAATTGATTGCAAATATTCTTCCATTTGCTGGCAAATCGCTCTTAATTTTTCAAAAACAATCATTTCTGGTGAATACACATAAATAGTTAAACCTTCAAATTCATGCCGTTCTTTGGTATCGCAATATTCATATTTGCTAATATCAATCGAAAATATCCTCTGTTGGCCGGATGCAATTATAGCAGCATTCCTTCTAAGTGCTTCAATATCTTTATTAAACTATTATATAATGATTTTTCAATCACCTTAAACTCAATTCTATAACCTCTCCAAAAGTCAGGTCTTTTCGTGTTTGCTTCTCGGGGGCGCTCTCTAAAATCAAAATCAATAACCTTATAGCCATTTTCATCAAAATTGTTAACAAGGGTTTTATTGATTCTCTCCTTAATCCTTTCAAAATCCTGTTCTTTTATTTTTTCTTGAATTGAGAAATCTAAATCAATGGATGCCCGGTTGATTAATTGTATATAAGTGTTAAGGCATTCCCCCCCTTCAGCACAAGCATATCCATTAATTCAGTCATCGGAAAACAATGCCTTGAGGGCAATGGATTTTATGGTCGTAAATATGTTAGAAGAATCCGGTTTTGTTTTAGACATTTAATTTCCGATAACTCTTTATTGAAGTACAGTTCAAAAGAATTTTTGTTTTTTGTTCCATTTTTTAACAGTTTACACAATGATTATATTATACAAACAAATTTAATAATTATTGGATATCTTTACGAATGGAAATACTTCTGGGTGGACTTATTTCGATACTCACTCTAATAGTTTCTAAATTCTATGAACTAAAACAGAAACGGTTAGAACATACTTATGCAATTGACTCATTGTTCGTTTCAAGGAAACTTGATGCCGCTGAAAACGCTATCATGGTTTTTACAAAATGAACTATCTTTTTTAAGTCAACATCTTGTTATAAATGAGAGATTGCTTAATGCAAAATTAGAAGAATACTCTTTTCTATTGGAACAACGTCAAATAGTGAATGAAAAATCACCTGACAGTTTTACTCTCATTGAAAAATCGATAGGTAAGGTGTATTTATACTTCGATATTGAAAATTACATTTTTCTGATAATGCTAATTATAAAAAATTTCTCGAAATAACATCTGAGATTTCCAAAATTGATGACGCTATAGTAATTAAGGCCAAAGATGTTTGAAAAGTTTAAGGACAATTATTCAGATGCAAGAGATTATATACGCTGACGTAGTTGAGAAAACAAAAGATTATATCCCTAAAATACAAGAAATGATTACATTACTTAATAAGGCTAATACAGAAGTTTATCAAAACATCAAAATAATCAAGAAACAAATGCGAAAATATAATTCTTAAAATACTAATACATTTAAAATGTAATTCCAAAACAATTAATATAACTTAGAAGGTTAAATACGACATAAGGAGGGAAAGGTGTTTTAATTTCACTGTCTCCTGGGTCTCCATGGTAGTTACTAATTGAAGTAGAGGGATATCCAGTGCCATGCTCTCTGTATTCTTCCCATAACTATTGAAATCGTTAGTGACTTTCTTCTATTCTTAAATTTCAATTTCGTTAATATCTTTACTTTCATTTTCTGTACGATTGCACGTACGTCATTGCTAATGAGTTAACGTATGTTTAATAGTATGCGTTTATTCAACTTGCAAAGTTTCTTCCTTGGGTTTCTCTTCAAATAAATCTGTCTGGGCTCTCTTTCCTTCAAGGTAGTCCCTTGCTTTTGCCATTAGCTTTATATAGACCGGAATACTATTGACTTGCAAAATGCTCATATGGGCTCCT
The DNA here is from genome assembly GCA_963786395.1 of uncultured Ignavibacteriales bacterium. Classification (GTDB taxonomy): domain Bacteria; phylum Bacteroidota; class Ignavibacteria; order Ignavibacteriales; family Ignavibacteriaceae; genus Fen-1301. The sequence goes on from CAWAZD010000007.1 coordinate 2,032, forward strand.
GGTAACTGGGCTCCTCTTCCATCTCATACTGGTTGGAAATTGTTTCGGCAAATGGCTCTTTGCTTAAAATAAAGGCTTTAATCCGAAAGTACTGTTCATCTTCAACCATATTCAATCCCTTCAAAAAATACATCCATAAGGCGGTTAATACCCTCCATGAAATGCAATTGTTGAAAGAGTTTGCTGTATTTTTCAAGACTATTGTTAAGCTCCCTTAGACTAGCGATTCTCCGGTCAACGTTGGAATATATGTTGGTTATAGCTTTAAGGGACTGGTAGAGTAGTAATTTAAATTGCTCCTTTTCCTCTGTATCAAGAGTTTGATTACTCTTTAACGTGTCAATTATTCTATGCAACTGCATAGGAATTTCAATCGGGTCTTTTTTCATTTCTTCATTAATATCGATGAACTCAGACATTGTATATTTAATGCCTTCGAAAACATCGATGTACCCGTCAGTAATAATATCTGCTTTGTTCAAGATATGATATGTAATTGCTCCCTTCTGAATAGCCTTTCCTTTGTCTAAGGGACATTGGTTTTACATTTTGGTGTGGTTAATGATGTAACTTTTCCATTTCCCTGGCATAACCCGGTAGCCGTTGTTAATACCGTTTTTTGTTTTTCAATGGAAACCCTTTTTATTAACCGGGTGATTATACTGGTACTTTTCAATCCGTATGTTTTTTTTATCTGGGAGTATGGTACTCCCAAGCTTAATATCCTCATTATATCTTCTTCCGGGATGCTGATTCTCTTTGCTGGCATTTGTTGCCTCTTCTAAATTATTGTTAATATTCCCGATTCTTTTCTTTCCGCTTTTTCTGCTTTAATAATCATGCTGTGATTTCATTCTATATCAAGACTGAACTTATTTAACCTGTGTTATAGAGCCATAGAAGCGGTTTTCATCATACAATTCATAGTTTGTTCTTCTTGCTCTACTTATTCTGATTCATAGCTGAAATGTATTCTGAAAGCGGTTATGAAGTTGGGGCAAATCTTTCATGGAATTTAGTGGGGGTATTATTGAGAGGCAGGATTCATTGCTTTCTTGAACCCAATTTCTTAATCTTATATTAGTGTTTGAGTCTGCCTTTGATACCTCCCGGCTTGTTACTGGGGAAGGGTTGGAATCAGGTTTCTGTTTATTATCTCTCTTCGTTGAAACTTCCGCTAGTCAAAACAATTACAGCTATTCGCTACTTATTTTTTACACAAAGTCAGTTTCTAATCCGGCAATGGTAAATTTCGGGTTGTAACTCTCTATCTGAAGTTAAACTTGTTCCTTTAGCATCCGGAACATCTCTTTCAGTTGTGTCTGGGGGATATTAGTAGAAACGCTTTCGATTACCGTCCGCTTTATTCCTTCATACTCAACATGGGCTTTAACAATAAAGGTAAAATAGTAGGGTTCGTATTTCATCAGTTCTTTTTTGTTAAGACTGCTATTCTTAATTGTGTAACCTCAGTCTTCCGACCCGGTTATAGTAATTAGTTTGGTGCTGTTGGTAGTCCATTGGTAAACATTATTTTGGTCATCTGTAAATAGGGCTAATACCTTCACTACAAGACTTTGACGTGTAGTGGTGAATATTGAGCCCATAATGCTTTGACTTTAACCTGGACACTCTATGCTCTCCTGGCACTCCTATAAATTTACTCTTTGGATTGTTTAATCTTTCCTGGCTGGCCTTTAAGTATAATTCGAACTTCTCCTTAATGCATTTCTGCCTGCGGGTCTCAGGTTCATTGTACAACCCCATGCTTATTACAAGTTTATTAAGCGGAGTTTTGTTTAGACATTACCAGACATTCTATATCATACTGTTTGTTTTTCCAACTTACAGGGTATTCTGTCAATTTCTTGCAAGCATGGCATTTTACTATATGTTGCATTTCAATTGCTAGTTTTTGGAAATACTTCTCCTGCTGAATGGTCTGGCTGTGTTGAGCTCCGGATATATTCATCAATCTCTAAGTATCCCTTGGCTTGTTTGTAATGGTCAATTAACCCGGTACTCTTATCGTAAATTCCATAATACATTTCATAATCCTCAGAACAAATCCTTTGTTAATAAATTGTTCTGTCGGGCTAAGTCTACCTTATTTACAGACCTCATCATATTTACTAACCGGGAAAGAGAGTCAAAATCGTCCAATGTGCCTACTTCTGAAAGGGCATCAGGAAAAATTCCGTTCTTCTGAACGAATGCGCTGAAAAATATATCCGATTCCTCCTGCCATGCTTTGAGATATATTTTAAACTGGTCTTTTACCTCCTCTTCTTGTAACCTCGTTAAGTTAGTCCATGCTTTGTTTCCCCGGTAAACGATTTTGAATGAGTCCCTATTAGTTACCTTCGCTATAATCTGTAAAATCAATTTCTTTTCATAGTTATCAGTATAATCAAACTTAGAAAGGGCTGTCTTTTCGTTATGTAGCAGGTCATTCAAGGTCAGGTTATGCTCTAATAATAACCTGTCCAACAGTACTCTGGCATTATCCTGCTCTCCGGCTTCTCCCCTCTGAACTAATTCCAAGATTTTGATTAGCTTCTCTTTGATTGAATTCTCTTCCATTTGGTTCTCATATATAAAATTAAATATCGTAACCTTACTTATAATTGGCAAGTTAAACATCGTATTTTATTAATATTTCTTAAAAGAATATAGATATTCTGCGGATGTTCCTATTTTTTTGCCACTTTTTTAATCTCTCTATAATCCGTTAAAGTGAATTTTAGAAAATCCGCCATTTCACACAGTCTGGAATATATCTTTTCATCCTTAGACTTTAATTCAGAAATAGATGCATTTGTAGTTAATATAAATCTTTTTTTAGAATCATAGATTTTATTGATAAGTAGAAATAGATTTTCTCTCTTGGCCTCAGTATAATTTCTGAAACTCAAATCATCTAAGCATATTAAATCTTTTGAAGCATATTTATTGATATACTCTAATTTGGACTCATTTTTATGAACTGCATCGTTTAATCTCTGGAAATATTCATCGGCTACTATAAATATTTTTTCTGCCTCTATAATGCTTTCTTTTTCTGAAATTAGCCCTTCTCTATTTGTATATTTATGGTAAACCTTAAATGGACCATAATTTTTTAGCATTGAAACGGCTAGGTGCGTCTTCCCATTTCCCACATTTCCAAACAGAACTATCGACTTACCTTCTTTGGTTTTAATAAATTCCTTACAATGATTGACTAATCTTTCATTATATTCATTGGTAATATAATTGTTAAAATCTTTATCGTTGTATCTTGGGGGAAGAATTAACCTGTTATCATTGTATGCATTGTATGGGTTCATCATGACTAATCTCCTCTTTGTTTATTTTGTTTTCCGAATATTCTTGCCATTCTTTTTTAATTAACCAATTTGCCGGATATGGAATATAGTATCCATTGTCTTTTTGCCAATTTTCTGAGTGAATTGATTCCTCTAAAAACCCTTCTAATTGGGAGAACTCTAATTCATTAATGGCAAGAGTAATAAATTCCCTTTTGGCTTCAGCTTTCTTTTTCTTCTTCGGATATTTATCCCAGAATTTTTTAAATAAAACCTCATTCATACTGGTCTCTGGAGCTCCTTTGACAATGAATCTTTCCAAATCTATAGTCAGGTTAGAATTACCATTATTATTACTATCACTATTACCATCATTATTACCATTACCATTACTATTAAATATTAATATAACTATTACTATTACCTAAGGGGCTCCTAAGCTCAAATATATTTAATATATTTTTATAATTTGTAAATTTTGGAAGGTAAAATTTAAAAAATGCGATAATCTGCTTATGAGCATTATTAGCTTCACTTAGGGGAAAGTTTCCCTGGTCAAAAATAAAATCTTTTATCCAAAGAATTTCTCTGTCCTGGTTCATTATGATTTTATCTGCTAAAACCTCCAATCCTTGTTCCACATCTTCTATTTCAAGTTTCAATATGGATGCAAACACTACTTCATTTATATCGCAAAATCCGGCATTGTTACAATTGTCTAAAATGTATAAATACAATAGCCTGGTTGAATTGTTAAGGTTGTAAAACCATTTATATTTCCATTTCTCTGTATCTGTGAATCTTTTCATTTCATTCCTGTTGTTGTCTGTTTGTTAATTGACGGAGTATTACTACTCCGTTCTTTTTATTATTGTTGAAATTTACTCTCGTTACCGTCTCTGCAACTGTGACTCTATTCCCCAATAGAACTGGGTTTATATATCTTACATTCCCTTTGGCTATTCAAATTACCTATCTTTAAAATTGATGTGGGTATTATAGATAGAATTTTAATCCACATCTTTCTTGAATTTGATAACTTAACATTTAACAAGGGTTGGTCTGAAAGTGTTTTTGTTTCCGCCTCAGTTTGTTCAGTCTCTCTAATTTGCAAGCTATTATCTATCATTGGAATTAATTTGAATTCCCAGCAAGAATCATTATTGTCCTCAGTCCAAAAATGAATTTCTGAAAGAGTTAAAATTGGCTCGCTTGGGTTATTTGAAGCCACCCATTCAAAACTCAGCTTAGGTTCCCCAGCATAATACACAGATTCCATAAAAAGCACTGAATTATCTGAAAATCTCTTGGACTCAGTTCCGCTACAATTTAATGCTTCACTAAGATTAGTATTATTTTGAATAATTAGGGTACCAATAGGTTTTCTTGGAATCGACAAAAAGCGTGCTATATTACTTGAATAACTTTTGTTTATTGGCATCACTCTTATTAAAGCATTAATAGCATTTTTAGAAGGTGTTAAGAAATCTGATATAAATTCTTTACCAGATTCATCTTTAAATTTTAATCTTATTTCTTTAAGATTTTCGAATGATTTTGGTAAGTTATTGTATTGAATCAAACTAATTGTTTTTAGATGTAAACCCGGATTAAATACCTTTATCAATTCTCTCTGTTGAATAGAATTGCTAATTTCGGCTGGTGAAATCTGTTTTTGAAATCTTCCTGATTTATCTCGACTTACCGGCATAACTGTTTTGGACTTCCCATTTGATGTACTTCTATTAGCAAATATTATCTGTTTATGGTTCCTTACAGATTTCTTTGAACTTTCGGACTGGTTTTTTATTGTTTTCATGTTTTACCTTTCGTTTATGGTCTTCTATTTGAGTTTATTATTTAGGTTTCCAATTATTGTTAGTTTTGGCGTTGTACCTCTTTTTTAGTTAAAGACCTCAGGATTGATTGTTTAGGGAAGAGTAACCTTTTCCCTAATTTTGAAAATGGGATGGTATTATCTTTCATCCTTTTGTACAGTGTGGGTCGAGATATTTTGAGTAAACGAAGTGTATCGTTAAACGTGATTAACTCTTCCTCCTCGAACGGTTTTCTATCATTTACTGCCGTTTTGAAAAGTTCCAAGTTCCTGTTCATTATTCCAGAAATAATCTGGTCTATTTGTTCCCGGGATGTTACTATAACTTCACTCATAATGCTGATTTTTCTCCTTTTGTTACATACAGTATTCTGTATAGCAACATTTAATTGAATTTTATAATATTGAATTAATTATGAGTTGAAAGATATTATGTAATTTGGGGGAATAAAATGGATAGGGCTTTAGATATAAAGGGATTTAAAAAGGAACCGAACTTTATTCAAAATGACTACATGAGGTATATAGGGATTAAATAGATTGGGGCCTAATAGTGCCCCATATCGCTTAAAAGTGAAGTTTTGGGTGGATTTTAAGAGGTATAAAGGGATATCAAGGATTTTCTTGAAGCATTGAAATTATGCTATTAATTATCTCTGCTTTTTTAGGTTTAGGAGCTGTAACATTATTTAGTATATTATTTAATGTTGAAGCTAAGCTCTTGTTATTATATGCACCTCCTTCGGCATTTCGGAAATAATATTTGATTAGAGCGAATTTCTTTTCATCATATATAAAAATGTTTAGAAATTTATTGTTTGCTAACTCCTCGAATAAATATACCAAAAGAGTGGTTGCCCCTATCCATATGATTTTATTTTCTGAAATGTTTTGGGTGCTATTGGATAAATCACTTTTACGAGATAATGTAAAGATACCTTCAATATTTACTTCATTAGTTTTTTCTATGAGCTCAACTCTTTCTAATTCTTGAAATAATCTGGTTAATTGAGACTTTGTTCCTGTCCAAGGAATTTTTCCCACCTCTTTTTTCCCTTTCCCAAATTGTTTATTCTCAACTACCTGAGGTATTTCCCGAGGTAAATCCTGTAGTAATTCATGAGACAATTCTTGAGGTAATGTGCTTAGATTATCTCTTTTCAATTCATCTATTCTGACCTCAGCTAATCTTTGTTTTCTTAGTAATAAGAGTTCTTCCATTTCTTCATTGAGGTTAATAAGTTCATGACTCTTTTCAATAAACATTAGCTCCTCCTTTGTAAAGGTACCATCCCCCAATGCTCTTTCATAAGCATCAGGAACTTCATAATTATCTCCAAAAATTTCTTTTATAAGTAAGGTTAAATGCTCTGTTTTTTCCTGAACATTCATGATATTATTATTTACTAAGTCAACTGACATTTTATTAAATTCTTTTGTTAAATATTGGTGGAGCTTGTCCATTATCATTCCCTATTGGTTTTATTAAAAATATATAGCGTATTTTTATTTATGCAGATTTACAACTTTTAATTCCGGTTGTTTATTCCAAGCTTTATTCACTGCCTGAGTTCTATCATTACTAGTCACATCAACATATTTTTTGAAAGTCTTGTAGCTTTTATGTCCGGAGATACTCATAACCGTATGGATTGGTACATCCCGATTAAGCATTTGCGTAATATAAGTTCTTCTGGCTGTATGAACAGTTATTAATTCCCATTTAGCAGAATCCTTCACTATAGGTTGACTTCCTTTATAACGTGTACTGAATATCTCAATAAATTCTGCTTTTTTACAAACTTCTTTGATATAAGCATTTAGTTTCTGGTTAGATAACCGGGGCAAAGGTTTTTCTTCATCGGAATACCTTGCTAACAGACTTAAAGCATAATCATCAAGAGGAATTTCTAAAATATCTCTTGTTTTTTCCCGTTCTTAGCATCCAATTGCCTGTTTCTTATATCATCACGCTCCAACTTAACCAAATCTCCGAATCTCCCTCCAGTATGACACCCGAAAAGAAAAAAGGTCTCTGGGTTCTCTAACCGTTTATTGTCATTTAGGTCTAAGTTGTATAAGGTTGTTAATTCTTCTTCCGTTAAACTAATTATTTCAATTTTGTCTTCTTTTATTTTGAATTTCTTGAAATGGGAAAATTGGTTAATTCCCCTGTCAAAAGTCCAATTCAGGAAAATCTTTAGAGGCCTATCAACTTATAGGCCGAATTATTGGCTAATCCTTTTACGTTAATTAAGTGGGTTAAGAATGGTCATAAAACAGCAGGTCGATTTTATTGAAGGTTAACTCTAACCGGTCTGTTCATATTCTTCAAGATGTCTTTTTATGGTAGTAAATTTACGAATTGAATCGGGACTCATATCCTTCTTCCTGGTTTCGGTAAACAAATCTAAAGCTTCAAAAAACGATAATTGCGATTTCTGACTCTTCCCAAATCTTTCTAATACAGCAGTCCTTATCTCTTCATAACTTGCAACCGGGTTATTGGCCTTAAACTGGCGGGATTGTTTTTTTAATATCTTCACTGAGACTATCCAAAAAGCTATTTAACTCCTTTGCACCTGAATACCTGGTTTTTCCCCTTTCTGTTGCCCTTTGTCCAATCTGATCCCAATATTCCGGTTTAATTGATTCTTTTGTATTAATCTGAATAGTTTTCCCTTTGGCCATTCTCTGGATATAGCAATAAATTGTTCTTTCGGTGACTTTAGTTCTTTTCTTTCCAGGTAAAAATGCACGGTCATGAAACTCTCTTCTTTTATAAGAAAGATAAACAATTTCGCACACACATTTCACACACTTTTATTTGATTTGACGTAATTAAGCTTTACATCGCCAAGGGTAAATGCTGTATTTAATTGCGAAAATCAAAGGATTTTCGCAATATTTGTAAACTATGGGAACTCATAGGAAATATTAGTGGAGGTGGCGGGAGTCGAACCCGCGTCCGAAGCTAAGACTCAAAGAACGTCTACACACATAGTCCGATTTTGTTTTTGACTTAAAGTTACCAACCGGACAGGGATTGCTTTAAGCCTGCTCATGAGAAATTCACCTTCCCTTTATGAGCGTGAGGGTCAGCTATCATACCTAAACGTCGTTCATCCCGACACCGGTATGCGAACCCCGGGTGAACGGTCGCTCAGTTTATTAAGCGGCTAAGGCGTAGTTATATTCGCCAGTTATTTTGTTGTTCCCAAATTTTTAACGTGCTTTCGGGGAACACGATGTGCAGTTCAATGTCTCATTAACCCCGTCGAAACCAAATTCACCCCCATGAGGAAGGAAAAAAGAACAAAAATCTATGGACTAATCCATTTAGTATCTTCAATACCCGAAATCTTATTCTGATAACGGGCAAGTACAAAGAACAAGTCACTTAACCTATTGAGAAATATAAGAATATTTTCTTCAATATTCTCTTTTTTGCTTAGAGTTACTACTCTTCTTTCTGCGCGTCTGCAAACTGTACGGCAGACATGGAGCATTACTGCTCCTTTATCTCCTCCGGGAATAATGAAGTTCTTAAGCTCATTATTTCGGGAATCAAAATGGTCAATATCCTTTTCCAAAATTTCAATATGTGTTCGAGTTATTCTTGGAATATTAAATTTTTTATTCTTCTCTGATATAGGAGTTGAAAGATCAGCCCCCATGATAAATAAGTAATTCTGAATCTTTTCCAGAAGAGCCCTGATCTCATTATCTTTAATCTCCAACACCGCTAATGCTATATACGAATTGAGCTCGTCAATTGTTCCATAAGCTTCAATCCTTTCCAAATCTTTTGGTACCCTATCGCCGCCGAAAAGACCAGTTTCACCTTTATCGCCGCCTTTAGTATAGATTTTCATTTTCTAAACGGTAAACCTTGTAAAGTAACTTTAATAGTTTGAGATGGATTCTTTGCAGTCAGCCGGACCCCGTCTTTTAAAAACGAATTACGGATTATTCCAAGACCGATATGTTTTTTTAATTTGCACGAAAATGCCGTGGATGTTATAAATCCTACTTCATTTTCTTCATCATCAAATAAAGTAAATTGCTCATTGCAAACCGGTTCGTCAAAAATAACACCAAACAACTGTTTCTGAACCTTATCATAAGTTTTGAGCCGGGTAATAACTTCCTGGCCTATATAGCATCCTTTCGTAAAGCTAACCATATCCAGCAGGTTTAGTTCGTGCGGATTGAACCGGTCATTTATTTCATTAGGCGCAACAGGGATTCCCTGTTCAATTCTATAAGTATTCCAGGCATCTTCACCAACAAAATTGAAATCAAATGGACCTTTAATATCATTTATAAAGGAGATCATTTTCTTACCATTGTAATCGTCGGCAAGCAGCCAATACATTGGATTGCCTTTATGGTCAATAAACTTAGCGGTAAAAAAGAGCATCCCTTCGGCATTAACTACTCTAAATCTGCCAGGTTGAATATTATTAAGAATGTTCCCGCAAATGAGAGTAAGGAAGGATTCAGCCTGTGGTCCGGATAGCTGAAGTAGAATATATTTTTCAAATGTATCAGTAACTTTAACATCATCAGCAATTATATATTTCTCAATCCAGTTTTTTACTTTTATTTTATTCGCGCTACTGCAAACAAGTAACTGGTGGTCATCAAAATTCATAATAAAGGATGCATCAATTATCCTTCCCTTCTCATTGGTGAAAATTGTACTACAAATACCTTCTTTTGGTAATTCTTTAACTGAATTAGTAGTTATTCTGTGGAGAAAATCGAGTACGTCCTTCCCTTTTAATTCAATTAGACCTTCAGATGAAAGGTCAACCAGACCCACTCCGTAATAAAGAGAATTTATTTCAGACTCAACTGAAGTAAAACTTCTGAATATTTTTTTACCGTTACTTTGATCGTAATTATAACCGAGAGAAACAAAATAATCCAAAAGCGGTGAAATCATGACATTAAAAGTTAAAAGTTAAAAGTTAAAATTAAGAGATTTAATAAATCACTTAGTAGTAAATATAGTAAAACTGTAATTCAGGATAAGTATATCAAACTGCTTAATAAAGAATTAAGCAGAAAGATATATGTAAAGATATGAATTTTTTTTAATAGGGACGAGTCTGTTTTTTATCAATTGTGTTGATATACAAACTGTCTTTGACACTCCATACAAAGGGAACGCCATCACGGCGAGTGATTTTATCACCAGTATCAATGAAAAGATATTCAAGGTAGTCGGGATATTTGTCATTATTTACATTAGCCAAAGTTCTTTCGAAATTTATCCCCTTATATGTCATCAGAAGATGCGGAAAAGCGGTTAAACCATTAACAAAGAAATAGTTGTAATCGATATGTCCAACTCCTTGGGCATAATGGAAGTTAACATCTATATAAGGGGTTCCATTATAATCCCATTTATTCATAAAAAATCTGTTAAACCCTCCGTGTGATGGAATAGGAGCTTCCCAGACAGTAGAAATCTGATCGTTTGCATATTGAAACAGACAAAGATAAAAGAAAGCAGTACCAAGTTTTGTACTATCAAGATCAATATAGCTTTGGTCATAGCCAATAAGATTTTTAGACTCAATTAATCTTTCACCGGGTTTAGATCTTGCAATCACACCAAAAACATAATTTCCAGTGCCCTGTTTATAATAAACTAAAGCCGGCTGGGGTATACTATATGAAGTAGTTTTATCAAAATCGAGAAGGTAGGTTCCAACAGGATAATTATTCAGAACATATTCAATAACAGATATGGTGTCAAAAGGTGTACGGGATTTAGCATTCTTTATACGAACATCAAGATTATAGCGCTGAATACCCTGATCTTTTTGAGGAGAATTTTCAACCTGCTGACTCTCAGGAGACTTGTTTTCTTCATCTTTATTTCCACCACAGGAAATAAGACCAACAGATAGAGTGAAAATGGTGATCAATAAAAACAAATATTTCATTTTTCATCCGTTTAGAATAATAATGGAGAATAAAAACAAGTATTATGCCGTTATACAAAGTTGAAATTATAAAGGAATTTTAGCTTAATAAGGGCATTCAATTAGAAAACAGACATTTTAACAATTATAAATTGCCTCATTTTGGCACATATTATTTTGAAAATGTATCAAAAAACAGGGCACTACTAATAATGCCTAATTGAAAATGATTCAGATCAAAATGCTCATTTGGTGAGTGGAGGTTCTCCGAATTTAGTCCAAAACCCATCAAAACAAGTGGAGCTTTTAACTCTTTGGCAAAGACTGTAACAATAGGAACGGAGCCGCCGTCTCTAATATAAACGGTTTTCTTTCCAAATGCTTTTTCCATTGCTTCTGAAGCTGCGATTGTTGCCTTCTCATTCAGGGGAGTTATAAAAGGAAACGCACTATGAAGATCGCGGACAACAATCTTAACTGATTTAGGAGCAATTTTTTTGAGGTATTTAGTGAATTCCCTTGCAATCTTTTTTGGATCCTGATCAGGAACCAAGCGCATACTTATTTTGGCAGTAGCCATTGAAGGAATTATTGTTTTAGCACCTTTGCCAGTAAAACCTCCAAATATACCATTACAATCGAGAGTTGGTCTTGTCCAAATATGTTCCAAAGTAGAATAACCTTTTTCGCCTGATAGAACATTTACACCAGCTTCCCGGGCGAAGTTCTTACCAGAAAATTTCAGTCGTTTGAAATTATTCTTCTCATTTCTTGAAAGCTTTTTAACATTAGTATAAAAATGAGGGATGGTTATTTTACCATTTTTATCATGCAATTTAGAAATCAAATCGGCAAGCACATTGATTGGATTAGCAACACTTCCACCGAAGGTACCTGAATGTAGATCCTGTGAAGGCCCTGTAACTTCAACCTCCATGTAGGCTAATCCACGAAGTCCGTAGGTTAAAGTTGGCACACCTTCAGCATATAAAGCTGTATCGGAAATAAGTACCGTATCGCACTTAAGAAGATCCAGATTATCGTTAATAAATTTCTCAAGGTTCTCACTCCCTATCTCTTCTTCGCCTTCAATTAAAAATTTAACATTAAGTGGAAGGCTACCATCGGTTTTAAAATAAGCTTCAACACTCTTAATATGCATATAAATCTGCCCTTTATCATCAGTCGCGCCGCGGGCAAAGATCTTTCCATCTTTAATTATAGGTTCGAAAGGAGGGCTATTCCATTGTTCGATAGGATCGGCTGGCTGAACATCATAATGTCCATATATTAAAACAACAGGTTTACCAGGAGCACCCAGCCATTCGCCATACACAATCGGGTGTCCTTCAGTCATAAAAATATTAACCCTGCTAATTCCGGCGGAAGTTAATTTTGCTGCTACAAATTCTGCAGCTTTATTTATATCTTCTTTATGTTGAGGTAAGGTGCTGATACTTGGGATGCGTAAAAAATCCATCAGCTCATTTATGTAATTATTCGTATTGTCTTTAATATATGAAATTACTTCCTGCAAATTATTCTCCATGAATTTTTGTTTAGGTATTTACATAAAAGAAGTTGTTTAGGGATTGTGAACCAGAACTAGAATTTTCTGACATTAATATAAGAATTAATATATATATAAATACAATGTTACTTCCTTGTTATACTTTTTCTCTTTTCCTATTTTGAACTAATGATTTTATATAAATATATACTTAGGAGTCATTTTCTCCCTTTTATCTTTTCGGTCATATCCCTGATGTTCATATTTCTGCTTCAATTTATGATGAAATTTGCGGACAGGTTGATTGGAAAGGGATTAGACACATGGATTATCATACAGTTAGTGACATTTAACCTTGCATGGATGCTTGTTCTTGTTGTTCCAATCGCCACGCTAGTAGCAACTTTAATGGCATTCGGAAATATGTCACAGAATAATGAAGTGACTATTATGAAATCTTCGGGTGTCAGTCTATATAGAATGATGGCAGCCCCGCTGATAGGCGGAATATTGGTAGGATATCTGCTACTACTTTTTAATAATGATGTACTCCCGGATGCCAACCACCAGGCCAAGATACTCATGCAGGATATTTCAAGGCAGAAGCCAACACTTTCGCTTGAACCGGGTGTATTTTCACAGGAAGTTTCAGGTTATGCGATACTTGCCAGAGACATTAATAAAAAGACAAACGATCTTTTTAATCTAACTATTTACGATTATACAAATCCAAATAAAACCAATATAGTTACCGCACGGAAAGGAAAGATATATTTTTCGAAGGACCAGACAAAGATGTTAATGGACCTGAAGGATGGAGAGATTCATGAATCAGGGGTAGGAGGAACTAATTTATACCGAAAATTAGTATTTGAAAAGCACAGAATAGCAATGGATGCAGAACAATTTACATTTCAGCAATCCACTCCCGGGGGTCCACGCGGAGACCGCGAATTAAGCGCCAAAGCAATGATACATATAGTAGATAGTTTGAAACCGATACAAAATGCATTAGCAACATCGATGGCGATTGAGAACAATAAATATTTTTTTAAGGATTCTAATTATTATAAAAGCATACCTTCAGTCAATAACCTGAACGCAAGAGATTTAATGCTATCCAGAGTTATAGACAAAATAAAAACCACAAAAAGTATTGTTATATCAAACAGTATGAGAGTTGAAGAAAGGTTAAAGGAGATAGACAGGTATCGTGTTGAGATTTATAAAAAATATGCACTGCCCGCTGCCTGCCTAGTATTTGTTCTGTTGGGAGCTCCTCTGGGTGTTATGGTAAAGAAAGGGGGATTTGGAATGGCAGCCAGTATAAGCCTTTTCTTTGTTGTAATTTATTGGGCATTCCTTATCGTAGGTGAAAAGCTGGCAGACAGAGATATAATGTCCCCTTTCTGGGGGATGTGGGCAGCAAATGTTGTATTAGGGATTACCGGACTTTTATTAATGGTAAAGGCAGCAAAAGAAGCGGTGATAATTAAATTCGATTTTATTAAAAAGATTCTCCCGAAACAAATACAGGAAATGGGACAGAGCGCAGAAGAAGCGAACAATGAAAATTATAGATAAATACTTAGTTAAACAGTTCGTTCAAACAATAATTTTCGGAATTATTGCTTTTACAATGATATTCATTGTAATTAATATGATGGAAGACCTTGATGAATTTATTGATCAGAAGGTTCCGGCATCAATAGTAATTCAATACTATATTGTATTTGCACCTGAAATAATCCGTTTAATTACGCCGGTTTCGGTTTTCTTTGCAGCCTTGTTTGTAGCCGGAAAAACTTCCAATCTAAGTGAGCTAACGGCAATGAAAGCAGGCGGCATAAGTATGTTCAGGTTTATGGCGCCATTCCTTATTACATCATTTTTAGTAAGTATCATGTCAGTTTACTTTGCCGGTTATGTTGTGCCAATGGCAAACAAGACCAAATTGAATCTTGAAATGGTATACCTGAAGCGGGGTACCAACTATGCGGGTTCAAATATTTTCTTTCAGGATTCAAACACAAGGATTATAAATATTTCTTTTTTCGATAATACATCCAACCAGGCTATAAGGACGAGTATACAGGAATTCAGAACAAATGACCCTACAAGAATGGTTTCAAGAATTGATGCACAGAGAATGGGTTATGATACATTAAAACATATATGGGTTGCATTACGCGGAGTAAAGAGGGATTTTTCGGAAAATGGAGATCAAACTTATTATTTTGATTCACTAAAGCTTAATTATCTGGGGTTTTCACCAAATGATCTTGACAGTAAACAGCAGAAGATTGAGGAGATGAATTTTACAGAACTTAAAAAATACATGAAGACACAGCAGCAGGCAGGAATTGACCCAACTGAAACATTGATAGAGTATTATTCAAGATACGCATTTGCAATGGCTAGTTTTATAATTGTGTTTTTTGGTTTGCCTATTTCAGCGAACAGGAGGAAAGGAGGAGTGGCGGTTAATATTGGAATAAATATGCTAGTTACATTTCTATACCTGGTATTCATGAAAATAAGCCAGGCGTTCGGAAAGAATGATGCGATGAATCCTATCCTTACCGCCTGGCTTGCAAATTTAATCTTTCTGGCAGCGGCTTTTTATAACCTGCCAAAGATGCGTCAATAAATAATTAAATCTTCCATCTTGAACCGATTGAAACAGTAAACATTTTACCGCTGTTTCCCATAACAACCTGATTTATATCAGAAGTAGCAAAGAGAAATTCAACAAGACCTGTATCAAATCCAAGACCGAAAGCCCATCCGAATCCATCCAGTCCTCCGATTGAAAATCCGGTTCTTACGTTTAACCAACCCAGAGGAGCCCAATCGCCGCCAATAGACCATCTGGCAATTTTGCTATTTCCGGGGACATTATTGAATCCCTGATTATAATCTAAAGCTATAAGAAGAGAACCGGGTATAACACCGACAAGATTATATGAAGCTCCTAATCTGAAAGTAGTAGGCAGATCCGTTGAGAAACCGCTTGTCGGATGACCTTTCCCTTTAATTGTATCCTGCAGATTTTGACGTTGAGTGCTGTCAGTAAGATCCGTTAAAGTAACGTTACCATTACCGGAATATTCAGCAGTACCTTTATCCCAGTTTATTTTACCAATATCAGTAACAGACAGAGAAAATCTCCATACTTTATCATAAGCAGCAGCAACACCTAAATCAATACCTAAACCGGTTCCTGCTGGAGTGAGGAAGGGACCCACGCTTGATTTTGAGGTATTAAGAGAATCAAAATCATAAACCTTACCAAAGTCTGGTGAAAAGGCTGATTTTATCATCCACTCTGAACCTACATTTAATTGATTTTGAGCCCCGGTAGTTAAATTGGTATTAACATGATCGACACCAAAGTAAGCAAAACCCTGAACCATTTTAACCGATAAACCGACGGAGATTTTTTCAAAGAAAGTTTGATTTATCTCCGGCAAATCTCTTGCATAAGACAATGAATATTCTCTTATCCACCAGCCCTGGGCATCCACATCATTAAACGAGTAGACCTGGTTTGGAGTATTTCCATTCAAGCCAAGATCGACTAAGGCTTTAGGGACAGTAAAGGATCCGCCTATAAAGTCGGCCATAGAAAATGCGAATGCACCTGTATAAGGACCTACTTTTAACATAGCAGCAAAAGGAGTAAGGGAGACATTGCCAAAAGCTCTGCCTGAATTACTGAAAAGATCAAATAATCTTTGTTTATCGGATGGAGTTAAAAAACGTCCCTGTCCATTATCACCGCCAAAGAAATAGTTAAAATCGTCAAAGTTCATGAAATTAGTTCCTGCCTTCACGCTTAACGCCGGTAAAGGTAAAACTGTAGTGAATTCAAAATGAGCTGACTGAGAAAACATCATATTAGCTGGATTTATGCCAATGGAATAAATACCATCAGTATTTGCATTATAAGTTTTTGCAAGACTCATACTTTTTGCATCAACAATTCCGACAGAGCCGAATTGTGCAAATGTGCAATATGAAAGACTTAAAATAAACGCGATTGTAATAATTATATTTTTCATTATTTGTCTCCCTTTATTCTGTAGTTAACACTTCCAAAAACATTAAGTTTGATCCAATCAGTAGGTCTTAAAAAGACTGGAAGATTAGAGACACCGTTAACGTTGGAAGTATTTACAGTTACATTTATAATAGCAAAATATGCATTATTAGCCATAAGTTTTATTTGCGAAGAATCTAGTTTTACCGTTGTTAGAGATGTTGCAGGAGTATTAACTTTATCATTAATAGGATTAGCTCCTTTTAAACTGATAACGCTTCCAGTAGATGTGGTATCCCTGATTGTGAAAAGAGTATGATAAAATTGATCAGTTATAGCCACTTGAATATTGGCATTTAGCGGAATGTCATTTTGGATATCAACTGATGCGGTTACACCCTGACCCTTGGAAATCTGATCCCGTGAATCCTGGCTTATATCAAATGACAGAGTATCGGTAAATGATGTTGCGCTTAAAGCAATATTGCTTTGGGTATTGAAGTTTGTTGTAAAAGTAACGAAATCGCTATTAGAAGCATCCCTGTATGTCGGATCGTTTCCTGGATTCATAATATAATCAGCGCTGATAATTATTGAATCAGGAAGAAATGTAATGAAATCCAGAAGATTACTGTTACTTTCACTATACACCTGAGTAATCTTTCCGTTGGTAAAAGTTAGGGTATTTGTTAACGGTGGCAAAGGGTTCAAGGATATAGTCTGTCCGGAGTTATTTCTTTTCCCGGTTATTTTGATATTATTCACTTGAACGATAAACGGATTATTTGTAGGTGACAAATAATCGCCATTAAGGGTTAAGGTACCTGTTTTCAATTTTACATTACCTCTATATTTAACAGCATCACCCAAATTAAGTGCAAAATTGTTCGAATGATTTCCAAGTGAAGCTTGTGGGAGATAACCCGTAAAAGCGGAGAAATCAAAATTAGAGCTATACATTTCAAATGGCATAAGGCTTGGTAATGGATTAGTTGAGTTTGCTTTAGCCATAATTGTAAACTTGGAATCTGCCTGAGTAGAAACCGAAGACTGGTAATGATAGCCTGTGAGGTCCTTTATTAATGAATCGGTTTTGCCTGCACCAATAGGAAGGATCAATGTAAGTTCATGTCCGGCTGCATCCAAAATACCTGGAACCCTTAAGCTCAGGTTATTTACAAAAGAAGAAGAATTATGACCCACAATTTTTAACAGACCCTTTGCAAAAGTAGCAGTTTTCAATTGTGCCCCTTTAGGGATTGGAAGGTCAAAGGGATATTCAAGTAAAGGTCCATTGACAAGAATTTGTGTGCCAGCAGGCGTTTGCGATTGTGTATTTAATTGAATAAAGTTTGATATAAGGATAGTCTGCTTATATTCGTCACGATTAATTAAATAAACATTATTAATAGTATCCAGAGAAATGTAGTTGGATGATTTAGCTTTTTTCATAACATCATCCAAGGTGTAAGATTTAATTGCCAGAGGGACATTAAGGGCAACATCCCATTGTGGCATAATGACATCTGTGGGCATTGTCATGCAACCCTGCAATATTAAAGCAACCAAAATTATGCAAAAAAATTGGTTAAGGTATAGTTTGTTCATAGAACCTCTTGAATAATTTATTAGTAAATAATAATTTTTAATTTTTTGCTAAATAAAATTGGAGGATAAGAATCCAATCCTACATTATGTAGATTGATAGCAGATCTTATGGAACTATCGGGTTGGGCAATGATGAATTGAAAGTAAGGATAAAATAAAAACATGAATAAAATGTAAAACATTTTTTTCATATGCCGAACCTATTTATGGTTAATAATAAATGAAATGAAATGACTTAATATTTCACCTCACAGAAATATTAAGTATAATCATGGATTTATTATAACATAAAATAGAGAAATAATCCACTAAAATATAATTGTAAATTCTACTATTAAGTAGAATTTACAATAGGACATTTTATAACAGGCGCTTACCGGTAGAGTAAAAATTATAATTAATTTGGTTTTTCGTCATTATTAACCGGTGGGACAAAACCAAAGTGTTGATCAGGCGGGGAGTCAACTCTGATTTCCCCAAACCTTGATTCAAACTTTTCAATGTTTTCCTTCAAGGCTCTCATTAACATTTTAGCATGCTGGGGAGTAGTTATTATTCGTGATAACACTTTGGCTTTTGGAACTCCAGGGACAATACGGGTAAAATCAATAATAAATTCTGCCGGTGAATGGGTGATAATAGCAAGATTAGAGTATATACCCTCAGCCTCTTTTTCACCCAACTCTATATTTATTTGCTGGCCTTGCGGCGGTTGATTTTGGTTCATTTATCGTTACTTACCTTTTCTTAACTGATCTACTTTGTCAAATGCATCTTTAGCTTTATCCTGATTACCAGTATTTGCATAAACTTTTCCTAGCAAGTCCCATGAAGTAATATCTTTAGGATCCATTTGAGTTATTTTCTCGAGATAAGGGATAGCTTGTTGATATTTTTCTTTATAAACTTCACTTTTGTCTCCCTTTTCATCGATTTTTTTCTTCATATCAGCACCCCATTTTACATAGGATACAGCCATATTATAAAGAGCATTTTTATAATTTGGATCTAAATCAAGAGCTTTTTTAAATTGCTCAATTGCAGTATCAAATTGGTCTGCACTCATTAGTATAACACCATAGTTATACAAATTTTCCTTTTTAGGATCTTTTTCAGCTAATGATTTAAATACTCCAAGGGCAATAGTTGATTTATTTGAAGCCACGTAGGAAGCTTCCAAAGTTTTAAGGAGTTCTGTTTCATTTGGAAATTTGTCTCTTCCCTGTTCAAGTATAGCAATTGATTTGTCGAAATAACCCTGGGAGCTAATGCTATCCTGTGGATTTTTATTTTTCTGGTATTCTAGCTTTGATTCATTTCCCTTATCGAAATAAATCTTTCCTAAATAAACAAATCCGTCTGGAATTTTACCAATTGCAGCCAGTTGTTCCAGGGGTTTAATAGCATTGTCTGTTTGTTTCAGGGCAAAATAACAAAATGCCAGATATTTATAGGGGTTGGATATACCACCAGAATCGGGCAAAATATTGATCGCATTTTGCAGGGAAACAACTGCTTTATTAAGATTTACTTTTACAGTATCCGGATCTTTTGTGCCCATAGCTTTTTTATAAAAGGCATCTCCGGCTTTAAACTGACTTACCCAGTAGGAATATTTCTGATTGGTGATATCTTTCTGGTATTTTTTACTTATCGCAAGTGATTTGTTGTAATCTTCAACGGCAGTAGAAAAGTCTCCTTTCTCACCATTCAGACTTCCAAGAAGGAACCATCCTTCATCACTTTTAGGATTCTTCTGCACTTCCTTGTTAAGTACTTCTTCTGCTTTAGCATAATTTTTCTGCGATATGTATAATCTTGCACTTGTCAACTCAGTTGAAGCGCATTCGAAACCGGTAAATAAAATACCGAGGAAAAGTACTGAAATAAATAATATTTTTGAACTTTGCATTCTAACTCTCCATTAATCTAAAAAAAACATTTAAAATTAAGGCTTTAGGAAAGGATAGTCAAGAAATATAATCAAATATAGATTAGATCTTGAATTCAAAAATCTCCAGAGATGATAATAATTGAATAATTAGAATTAACAAACCGTTGTTTCTTAATTATTTTAAATAATACAAGTGTTATTTTCAATTCACATAATTCCATTCAATTTATTCCACAAATGATTAGGGTATTTAACTTACCAAGATGCCACTTTAATTGATTTTGCCGGCATAAAACAATATTTTTACGCTAATAAAAAGAGGTTATTTTGACTACAGAACAAATCATTAGATCGGCTCCAAAAGTTCTTCTCCATGATCATCTTGACGGAGGACTAAGATCACAGACAGTGATAGAATTAGCAAATGACCTTAAATACAGCAAATTACCAACAAATGATGCTGGTGAATTAGCTGATTGGTTCTTCAGAGGAGCAAATAAAGGCAATCTTGTAGAGTATCTCCAGGGATTTGAGCATACTTGCGGTGTTATGCAGACTAAAGATGCTCTTACCAGAGTAGCTTATGAAATGATGGAAGACATGAAAAATGACGGGGTTTGTTATGTAGAAACAAGATTCTCCCCTGTTTTTCATACATCTAAAGGATTATATCATGAGGATATTGTAAATGCAGTTCTTGAAGGTCTTGAAAAAGGGAAAAGGGACTTTGGAGTTGGTTTTGGACTGATACTCTGTGGAATGCGCAATATGAAAAACACTCTGGAAATAGCTGAACTTGCCATAGATTTCCGCGACCAGGGTGTAGTCGGATTCGATTTAGCAGGTGAAGAAGGCGGTTACCCTCCTAAAAAACATATAGAAGCATTCCAATTTATTCAAAGGGCAAATTTTAATATTACTATTCATGCAGGAGAAGCATTCGGGAAGGAATCCATCTGGCAGGCAATACAATGGTGTGGAGCTCATAGAATTGGACATGCTACACATCTTAAAGAGGATTTTACGTTTGATAAAGAAGGTAATATCATAAAGTTTGGGGGTCTTTCTCAATATGTTCTGGATAAAAGAATTCCTTTGGAAATTTGTCTTCTAAGTAATGTACATACAGGAGCTGTAGATAAAATTGAAAACCATCCTTTTGGTTTCCTTTTTAAGGAAAAATTTAGAGTAACAATAAATACTGATGACAGGCTTATGAGCAATACTACAATGACAAAGGAATTTCTTACAGCTATTGAACATTTTAACCTGAATCTAGAGGATTTTGAAAAAATTACCTTGAATTCAATGAAATCTGCATTTATTCCTTACAAAGAAAGACTGCATTATATTTATAATATAATTAAACCGGGTTACCAGGAAATTAAAGACAAATTATTTTCATTTCAATCATATAAAGAGAACTATGAAGAAACTGTTCACAAACTATAATTTTGAATTCGACAAAAACGAAACAAGATTAATTTCTACTTTCCTAAAGCAAACTTTAAAACAAGTTGATGGGGATAGTAAGTTTTTCGCTGAATCCAAAGCGTTCGGTTCTATACTTGAAAAAATAAATTCAGGCGGAGAGCAGATAAAATTAACTAAGGACGAAAGGACAAGACTTAAATTCCAGATTGAGAACAACGTAAAGTTCCTTCAAAAGCAAATAGCAAAAGCCTGGATATTTAAAAAATGGCTTTATAAGTCAATGTTAAAACAATATGAACTTCTTTTAGATAATCATTTTAAGGGTTAGAGATGATCCAGTCCGGCGAAAAAACAGAAATCAGAGCACCCAGAGGATTAGATCTGAGCTGTAAGGGATGGATTCAGGAAGCAGCACTTAGGATGCTTATGAATAATCTTGATCCTGATGTTGCTGAAAATCCTTCAGAGTTAATTGTATATGGAGGAAAGGGGAAAGCCGCACGAAATTGGGAATGTTATAATGCCATTGTGGATTCGCTGCGCAGTTTAGAGAATGATGAAACTCTTCTGGTGCAGTCAGGAAAAGCTGTTGGCATTTTCAAAACCCACACAAACGCTCCAAGAGTTTTAATTTCAAATTCAATGCTGGTACCCGATTGGGCAAACTGGGATGAATTCAGACGGCTTGAAGCTTTGGGGCTGACAATGTATGGACAAATGACAGCCGGGAGCTGGATTTACATTGGAACTCAGGGAATACTTCAGGGGACCTATGAAACATTTGCTGAATGCGGTAAAAAATATTTTAACGGTTCACTTAAAGGGAAATTAATATTGACTGCGGGATTGGGAGGTATGGGAGGAGCTCAGCCTTTAGCTGCCACTATGAACGGAGCTGTATTCCTTGGAATTGAAGTTAACATTGACCGATTGAAAAAAAGAATTGAGACCGGGTACCTTGATTGCTATACAGACAATCTAGATAAAGCTCTTGAGCTTTTACAAAATGCAAAAGATAAAAAGGAAGCCCTTTCAGTTGGTCTACTCGGGAATGCCGCGGAAATACTTCCTGAAATTCTAAAACGAAATATAACCCCTGATATTCTGACAGACCAGACTTCAGCTCATGATACTTTGAATGGATATGTGCCGATGGGAATGAGTTATGATGAAGCATTGATGTTAAGGAAAGCTAATCCGGATGAATATATTATTAAAGCAAAAAAAACTATAGTCATACATGTACAAGCTATGCTTGACTTGCAAAAAAAGGGCGTTGTTACTTTTGATTATGGAAACAACATAAGAGGAGAGGCAAAAGAGAACGGGTTAATTAATGCTTTTGATATTCCCGGGTTTGTACCGGAATTTATACGTCCTTTATTCTGTGATGGGAAAGGTCCTTTCAGGTGGGTTGCATTATCAGGCGATCCTAAAGATATTTATATAACTGATGCCGCGGTAATGAAAGCATTTCCTGAAAATACTGCACTCTGCAACTGGATTGACATGGCACAGAAGAAGGTGCATTTTCAGGGGCTCCCCTCAAGAATCTGCTGGCTTGGTTATGGTGAAAGAGCAAAGATGGGTAAAATATTTAATGACCTTGTTGCTTCAAAAAAAGTATCGGCTCCAATTGTAATTGGAAGAGACCATCTTGACTGCGGTTCAGTTGCTTCCCCAAACCGGGAAACAGAAGGAATGAAAGACGGTAGTGATGCGATAGCGGACTGGCCTATATTGAATGCATTGCTTAACTCTTGCGGTGGAGCAAGCTGGGTTTCCGTACATCATGGTGGAGGAGTAGGAATTGGAAAATCTATTCATGCCGGAATGGTTATAGTAGCGGATGGAACCAAAGAAGCTGAAGAACGATTGATCAGAGTTCTTACTTATGACCCGGGCATGGGAATTATGAGGCATGCCGATGCAGGATACGATAAGGCAATTGATAACGCAAAAAAAATGGGAGTTAAAATTCCCATGCTTAAGTAATTAAATAATAAAATATATTCATTATCCGATAAAAACAGAAGGGATAAACCATGAAAGTTAAAGTACTCGTAGCAGACAAATTTCCGGAAATGTATATTCAGCAGATGAAAGAGGCTGATTTGGAAGTAATTTATTCTCCCAAACTTGGTGAGAACGATTTACCAGAAGCGGCAAAGGATGTTGATATACTTGTTGTCCGTTCAACTATAGTAAATTCTGATACTATAATGAAAAGTAACCACCTAAATCTGATTATAAGAGCCGGGGCGGGGGTTAACAATATTAATATATCTGCAGCCAATCAAAAAGGAATTTATGTGGCTAACTGTCCGGGAATGAATTCAATTGCGGTAGCGGAACTGGCTATGGGTTTGATTATTTCATTAGACAGAAGGATCCCTGATAATGTGGCAGATTTCAGAAACGGAATTTGGAATAAAGGTGAATATTCCAAAGCAGAAGGTCTTTACGGAAAAAATCTGGCATTAGTTGGTTTTGGTAATATCGGCAAGGAAGTTGCCAAAAGAGCTATTGCATTCGGTATGAATGTTTATGCAAAAGACATCTCAAGAATTGAAGGAGAAATGGTTAAAGATTTTTCTGAAATGGATCAGGTGCTTCCGATTGCAGATATTGTATCCATACACCTCCCTTCTACTCCACAGACAAAGGGTCTTTTCAACAAACAGATGTTCGGATATATGAAAAAAGGAGCTCTGTTAATAAATACCTCAAGACCTGATATTGTTGACGAAGATGCACTTCTTGAAGCAATACTGGAAAAGAACATTCGTGCGGCAGTAGATGTTTTCAAAGGTGAGCCGGAAGGAAAATCAGGTGAAGTTAAATCCAAATTACAGTTATCTCCAAATGTATATGTAACCCATCATATTGGTGCTTCAACAGAGCAAGCACAGAATGCAGTTGCAGCAGAAACTGTGAATATCATAAAAGAGTTCATCGAAAGCGGAGTTATAGCACATTGGGTAAACCGTGCAAAAATATCTGACGCTAAATACCAGCTTGTCGTGAAGCATTATGATAAACCAGGAGTACTTGCTGCAATAATGGACATTATCCGCAGGAGAAACATTAATATTGAAGAGATTGAAAATGTAATCTTTGATGGTGGCGTAGCTGCTTGCTGTACAATGAAACTGAAGACTCAAGTTTCCAATGAAATGCTTTCTGAAATGAGAGAGAATCCTGATATATTAAGTATTTCCCACGTAGCTATTTAACTTATTATTTATATCCGGGAGGATTAACATCCTTCCGGATATTACCCTTCGAATAAACAGACCTTATATTAAATAATAATTAATATTTTCTATCTCAGCTATTGACATTAACTTAGATTTTTATTATGATCGCAATTCATATTTGGCCGGATATTAATCACCGATTGTGAGGGGAACCAAGTCGAATGTTGCTAACCAGCAACGAATACAGAAGAGAAAAAGTAATTCCAGGTGGCTCTCAGGTGCCTGACGGGTAACTCCCACGTAACTAAATGCAAAAAGGTAAACAGGACTAAGCAATAGTGGTCATAGTAGTGTGGCAGTATTATTCATTACTCCCCGCAGTATTATTCCATAGCCAAAGGGGATTCGAGACAAAGTACAATAATATTATTTCTATTTATGCCATAAATGGCATAAATAGTTTTACCACTGCTACTTACTCACCCAGTCCTGAAGGACTGGGCTAATTAAATATTGATAATGGACAATAAAGATAGTGGGCATTAGTAGAAGAGAACAAAATCAACTACCTAATTCAAGGAGGGATTAAACCTTCGAGGTTTGATGAAAACCTCGAAGGTTAATAAGAATTAGAAAAACAGTAATAATAATGATAAAAAGGAGTTACACGTATTTTAGTTCAATTATTTCGTTAATAATTCCATGGAAGTACGGAAGGCGCAGAATCTGTTCAATTCCTTCAAGGTCAAGCTCATCGAACTTAAAAACAAGTGAAGGTAAATTCGCAATTATATATTCCTGGATATTATCAGGTAGAACAGCTTTTATTGCTTCTTCAAATTTCTCATCAAATTCACTTATAAAAGATTCGGCCTGAGAATTAAACTCACTGATTAGTTCAGGGGTTTTGGAAGCAAACACATAATTAACATAAGGGAGATTTATCAGTTCAACAATTTCTTCCGCGTAGCTGATACCATTAACAAAATTATCATTGGCGAAGTTATTATCACCGGTTAAAATGAAACCGCCTTCGGGTTTATCTTCCGGTTTTAGAGCAAGTTTAATTTTAACTTCCTGTTCATATAACTCCTTAAATAGAATTTTAGTAAGGATGGCTTCGCAGGATGAAACATCACCCGAAAGAGTAATTTCAGGAATGTCTTTACCATGGCTGGTATAATAGATATAAGAATTACCGAAACTTCCTTCAAAGGACAGCCCGAAAGTTCTGGAAATATAAAGTTCTTTATTTTGAATTAAATCCAGAACAGGGATGAGCGCCACTGCATCATCATTTTTTTTGAGTTCTGTGGCAATAAGTGATGACGGAAGGAACTTTATATTATCCTTAATATCAGCAGGAGAAAAGTAGAAGAATAATCGTGTATAAAAATTGTTTGGGGCAATTATTTTCATAATCTAATATTCCCGGGGTAAAAAGAAAAGCGCCCAGAGGACGCTAAACTGTAAATTGAATAAATTAAAATAACAGAATTAAATTATTTTGTTTTAATACGAGCAGCTTTTCCTGAAAGTTCTCTAAGATAGAACAATTTAGCTCTTCTAACATTACCTTGTTTAAGAAGTTCAATCTTAGCAATTTTAGGAGAATTAACAGGGAAGATTCTTTCAACTCCGACACCGCTGGATACTTTTCTAACGGTAAAGGTTTTATTAATTCCATTGCCTCTAATGCTGATTACATCACCTTCAAAAGGCTGAATTCTTTCTTTGTCACCTTCAATAACCCTAACGTGAACTTTAATATGATCACCTGAACTTATTTTGGGTAAATCAGTTTTAATCTGCTCTGGTAATACGTTATTTATATCAAACATTTCTAACTCCGATAATTATTATAATTTCTCCATTTATCAGTCAATATTTTCGACTGTTCTTCTTTCCACCTCTTAATTTCTTTTTCATTCCCTGAAAGAAGTACATCAGGGACTTTCATGCCTTTATAATCCGCGGGTCTTGTATAATAAGGAGCGGAAACCAATTCTCCATCCTGGAAAGAATCGTCAAGGGCTGATTCACTATCATTAAGAACACCCGGGATAAGCCGGATAACTGCATCAATAATCAGTAATGCAGGAAGCTCACCTCCGGTTAAAACAAAATTACCGATTGAGATTTCGTCAGTAGCGAACTTTTCTCTTACACGATCATCAATATCTTTATAATGACCGGTAATAAACATCAGGTTGCCGGAAAGAGAAAGATTATTGGCATCCTTCTGATTAAATATTTTTCCTTTAGGAGTAGTAAAAATAACATGGTCATATTTTCTCTGCTCTAAAAGTTCCTCAATACATAAAAAGAACGGTTCAGGTTTGAGCACCATTCCGGCACCTCCGCCGAAAGGTTTATCATCAATCTGCTTATGTTTATCGTAAGCATAATCTCTAAGATTATGAATGAATATGTTTACTTTTCCTTTATCCTGTGCCCTTTTAATAATACTGGTTTGTAAGGGGCTAACCAGGAGATCAGGCACTGCTGTAATAATATCAAGTCTCATCATCGTCGTATAAATCCTCTCCCGGTTTCAGCTTTAATATTTTATTAACGGAATCAAAAGAATCTATGAAATCCAGAACTGCAGGGATTAGTATTTCCTTTCCTTCACTATCAAACACAACATAGATATCATTAGCCGGGTATTTCAGTACATCTTTAATGATACCAATTTCTTTGTCATTTCTGACAACACGGCTGCCGATCAGATCATGTATAAAATATTGATCTTTAGGGAGTTTCACCAGATGATTTTCATCCACAAAAATATCCTTTCCTATAAGTATTTCTACGTCTTTATCAGAGTTGAAATTTTTAAATTTAATTGTAAAGATATTATTATGCTGTTCTACATTTTCAACAAAGAACAATTTTTTATTATTAAAGAAGTCAATATAAACTTCTGAAAGATTTTTAAATCTTTCAGGGAAATCAGAATGTGAAATTATTTTCACAGAACCATTTTTACCGAAAGCCGATTTAATAGTAGCAATCAGATAAAATTCACTCACAATTTTTCACTGTAATACAATATCAAGAACAGATTTCTTACCTTCCTTGGCGGATACTGCAGTTAACAGAGTTCTCATAGCTTTAGCAGTTTTACCTTTCTTGCCAATCACTTTGCCAATATCGCCTTGCTGTACTTTCAATAAAACCACTATTTTGCTTTCTTCAGGTGTATTTTCCTCGACAATAATACCATCCGGGTTATCGACCAGATGTTTCGCGATGAATTCAACGAATTCTTTCATAGAATGAAGCCTCCATACTAAGCATGGGTACTTTATTGATAATATACAGAAGAACTGCAAACTGCCGGGCAGTTAAAATTACTGAGGAGCGTTCTCTTCAGAAGCAGCACCCGTTACTTCTGCTGTATCTATTTTAGTTTCTTCAACAGGCTTTTCTTTTGGAGCGGCTTCGCTCTTTTTTGGCTTAGGAGCAGTCTTGGCTTTAGCTTCTTTTAATTTTGACCACTTTTCAACTTCCTCACCAATCTTTTCTTCAGAAAGTCCCTTTTTCTTTAGTTCTAATTTAAGGGTAATTCCTTTTTGTCTTAAAAGACTTGCGACGGTATCAGTAGGCTGAGCACCGACTTCGAGCCAGTACAATGCTCTGTCTTCTTTTATATCCAAAGTGTGAGGATTAGTCAAAGGATTATAAAGTCCTATAGACTCAAGAAATTTTCCGTCACGTGGAGATCTGGAATCAGCTGCCACAACCTTATAGATAGGTTGTTTTTTCTTTCCAATTCTCCTTAATCTTAACTTTACTGCCAAATTATTTGAACCTCCTGAAATTTATCACTGTTTCAATTAAATTTCATATTGTTAAACATAGAGCTGCTAAAACCTTTCTGGTTTATTCTGCTCATCATTTTTTGCATTTCGCCAAATTGTTTGACGAGGCGATTAACATCCTGAATGGTTGTCCCACTTCCCCTTGCTATTCTTTTCCGGCGATTTCCGTTGAGAATTTTAGGAGAAGTTCTTTCCAGGACAGTCATAGAGTTGATTATAGCCTCGACTTTAACAAGGGCATTTTCGTCTATTTGAGCGTTCTTTATCTGAGTACCAAGTCCCGGGATCATTCCCAGCAGAGAAGATAAAGAACCCATTTTCTTAATCGCTTTAATTTGCTTAAGAAAATCTTCAAAATCAAATTTATTTTTACGGAGTTTTTCTTCCAGCTTTCCAGCTTCAAGCTCATCAAAATTCTCCTGAGCTTTCTCAACAAGGGAAATTATGTCTCCTTTGCCTAAGATTCGTGATGCCAGCCGGTCCGGATGGAAGATCTCCAAAGAGTCAAGTTTTTCCCCATTACTTATGAATTTGATCGGTTTTCCAACAACTGATCTAATAGATAACGCAGCACCGCCTCTGGCGTCACCATCTAACTTAGTAAGAACAATACCGTCATAGTTCACTCGTTCATTGAACATTTTAGCTGAATTAACAGCATCCTGTCCGGTCATAGAATCAACAACGAACAAAGATTCAGTTGGATTAACAATTTCTTTAATCCGGGAAACTTCATTCATCATTTCTTCATCAACATGAAGTCTTCCGGCAGTATCAATTATAACTGTATTGAAACCATTTTCTTTAGCGTAATCAAGTCCCTGGTTAACAGTTTTAATAGCATCCGGTTCAGAGATTGAAAAAACAGATACATTTATCTTTGCACCAAGGTTTTTTAACTGATCAATAGCAGCCGGTCTATAAACATCTGCGGCAATTAAAAGCAACTTAAGATTATTGTCTTTTAATTTCCTAGCCAGCTTTCCGCAGAAAGTAGTTTTACCAGAGCCTTGTAATCCGACCACCAGAATAGTGGTTATACCTGACCCGTTGATTTTAATTTCGCTGTGGTCACCACCAAGCAGAGTTGTTAATTCATCATAAATGATTTTGGTTATCAACTGTCCCGGTGAAATTGAATTTAAGACTTCTGTCCCGAGTGCTTTAACGGTAACCTGATCAATAAAATCTTTAGCTACTCTGTAATTAACATCTGCATCAAGAAGAACACGCCGGATTTCTCTGAGAGAGTCGGAAATATTCTTCTCAGTGAGCCTGCCTTGTCCCCTTACTTTCTTAAGGGTGGTTTCTAATTTATTTGAAAGATCTTCAAACATATTTGCTATACCTAAACATCAAAAACATATTGTTATCATCCAGCCTTTTGTGCATTTGCGCCTGAAACTATCTCAAGAATTTCTTTTGTAATCGAGGCTTGTCTTTCTTTATTATATGTTAACTGAAGCACTCTTATTAACTCTTTAGCATTTGTAGTAGCATTATCCATAGCAGTCATTCTAGCGCCAAGCTCAGCTGCGTTTGATTCCAGCATGATACGCCACATTTGTGCCTTAAAATGTTTTGGAACCAGATAATTAAATATCTCTTGCCGTCCAGGTTCATAAATATAATCTATGTTATTAATTTTCTTGGAATCAGTCTTAAGAGGAATAGGAAGAAACTGTTCAGAAACTATCTTTTGTTGTATTATGGATTTGAATTCATTGTAAATAATAATAACCTGATCGTAATTACTCAACAAATATTCTTTAATTATCTCCTCAGTTATATTTAAAGCAGTTTCATATTTCAACGGAGAATAGATACCTGCATAATGTCCGGCAATAGAATAATCTTTTTTACTAAAAAATTCGTGGCTCTTTCTTCCGACACAATATATATGCGGAATTATTATCTGATCTGAAGTAATGGCTTCCAATTGACGCGAAGCTTCTTTAAGAATATTATTATTAAATGCTCCACATAAGCCTCTATCCGCGGTAACAACTACAAAAAGTAAATTTTTCACTTCGCGTTGAATAATAAAAGGATTATTTAAAATATCCTCATCTGTAACCAGGCGACCAATAAGCTCAGAGATTTTCCGTGCATAAGGACGTGCATTAATAACAGACTCCTGAGCACGTCTCAGTTTAGCAGCAGCCACCATTTTCATGGCTTTAGTTATCTGCTGTGTACTTTTAACACCTTTAATTCTGCTTTTTATGTCGCGTAATGTGGCCATAAATAGTTAGGCAGTTTTCTTAAAAATGACCAGGAATTCATCAGCGGCTTTTTTAATAGCAGAGTTTGTCTCATCGCTGATTTGTTTTTCATTCCTAATGATTTCAAAAATATTATTGTATTTAACTTCAATAAATTCGAGCACTTCTCTCTCGAAACGTTTGATATCAGATACTTCGATAGAATCAAGGTAGCCGTTGGTTCCCAGAAAAATACTTACCACTTGTTTTTCAATAGGTGCAGGTGCATATTGACCTTGTTTAAGGAGTTCAACTAATCGAGCTCCTTTTGCCAGGGTTCTCTGAGTAGCCTTATCAAGATCAGATCCAAACTTAGCAAATGATTCAAGTTCCCTATATTGTGCAAGATCCAATTTAAGAGTGCCGGCTACCTTTCTCATAGCTTTAATCTGTGCATTACCGCCAACGCGTGACACCGAAATACCAACATCAATAGCGGGTCTGATACCAGCATTAAATAAACTGCCTAACAAATAAATTTGTCCGTCAGTAATAGAAATTACGTTGGTAGGGATATAAGCCGAAACATCTCCCTGCTGGGTTTCAATGATAGGAAGAGCTGTTAAACTTCCACCTCCTAAATCATCACTTAACTTTGAAGCTCTTTCAAGTAATCTTGAATGGAGATAGAAAACGTCACCAGGATAAGCTTCACGTCCAGGAGGTCTTCTAAGCAACAATGAAAGTTCGCGATAAGCAGCTGCCTGTTTTGAAAGATCATCATAAATAACAAGTGCATGTCTTCCGCTGTCACGAAAATACTCACCCAGAGTAGCTCCAGAATAAGGGGCGATAAACTGAAGTGGGGCAGGATCAGATGCAGTAGCAGCAATAACAGTAGTATATTCCATTGCACCGGACTCCTGCAGTTTTGCAACGACCTGAGCAACAGTAGAACTTTTTTGTCCTATAGCGACATAAATACAAAAAACCGGATTTATTCCCAGACTTTTTGCCTCAGCAGAATGAGTCATTTTCTGATTGATTATAGTATCAATAGCGATAGCGGTTTTACCTGTCTGGCGATCACCAATAATTAATTCTCTCTGTCCTCTTCCAATTGGAATCATTGCATCAATAGCAGTGATGCCGGTTTGTAGAGCTTCTTTAACTGGTTGTCTCTGAACAACACCCAAGGCTTTTCTTTCGATGGGAGAATATTTCTCTATCTGGATATCTCCTTTTCCATCAATAGGTTTTCCCAGCGGTGTAATTACTCTGCCGAGCATAGATTCGCCAACAGGCATTGAAGCAACTCTTTTTGTTCTTTTAACCTGATCCCCTTCTTTAACAAGAGTAGATTCTCCGAAAAGGACACAACCAACGCTGTCTTCATCAAGATTTAAAACCATCCCGAAAACATCGTTAGGAAATTCAACGAGCTCACTAGCCATTACCTTGGTTAATCCATAAACGCGAGCAATACCGTCACCTACCTGTAGAACGGTACCAACATCATAAACATCCATCTCATTTTCAAAACCAGACAGCTGTTTCCTTAATATTGCAGATATTTCATCCGGTCTGACTTCAGCCATTTTTATTCCTTTAAAAATTCATTCAATTTAATGAAACATTCCCATGGAGGAACTGTTTCCTTAGCAATTCAAGCTGATGCTTAACAGAAGCATCATACATTGTATCAATAACCTTTGCGACAAATCCGCCGATCAAATCTTTATTGATGACATAATTCATAATAATGATTTTATTGAAGGCAGTTTCAAATTTCTTTTTTATTTGTTCCTTCTGATCATCAGAAAACTCATAAGGAGCAGTAACTTCTATATTCAGAATTCCCAGATATTCATCTTTAAGCTCAAGAAATTTTCTGGCAATATTAAGTAGAAGATCCTCTCTGTTTTTATTAACAACAAACAAGAGAAAATTCATAGAATCTTCTGATATTTTAGTTTTGAAAATCTCTTCCAGAATTAAAGATTTTGTCTTCGGTTTAATCACCGGACTTTTCAGAGCCGTCGTAAGTTCTTTTTCCCGGTTAAGTATACTAAAAACAAATTCTATGTCTTTAATTACTATATCAAGATTCTTCTTTTCAATTGAGGAATCGAGCAATGAAGAGGCATACCTTAATGAAACTTTGTGGTCAGTCATAATCAGTTCTTTGTAATTTCCCCGATATATCTATCGACTATTTTTTTCTGATTATCCTGGTTAAGATTTTCTTTCAGGATTTTTTCCGCGGCATTTATAGCAATTTCCGCTACCTGATTTTTCAGTTCATTAAACGCAGCATCTTTTTTCCTCTCGATTTCCGCGGAGGCATCTTCAAGAAGTTTTTTTGCCTGATCTTTTGTTTCATTAAGCATTTGTTCTTTTAGTTTTTCTGCAAAAGAACGGCTTTGTTCAATAATTTTTCTGGATTCATCTTCAGCCTTATTAAGATTAGCCTGATTCTGTTCAAGAACTTTTTGAGCCTCTTCTTTGGCTTTATCAGCCTTCTCAAGTGCCTCTCTGATTGCACCTTCCCTTTGATCAAGTGCAGCAAGAATTGGTTTCCAGGCGACTTTTTTAAGAATTAGGATCAGCGCAATAAAAGTTACTACCGTCCAGATTATTAAACCGGGATTAATATCAAGAAGACTACCACTTGGTTCAGTTTCAAAAGCCAGAACACTGTAAATTAAACCAGCAACCATCTTAACGTCCAAATAAATTAGAAAATAATTGACTATACATTACAGGTATAATTATTTCAAAGCGAGCAATATGCAGATAACCAGTCCAAAGAATGATATACCTTCAATAAGTGCTGCCGCAATAATCATAGAAGTTCTGATAGCACCAGCAGCTTCAGGCTGTCTTCCACTGGCTTCCATTGCTGAACTTGCAAGTTTACCGATACCCAGACCACCACCTATAACGGTTAATCCAGCTCCAATACCTGCTGCTAAGTGTGCAAGATCCATTCCCATTTATATCTCCTTAAATAATTTTATAAATGTAAAAAAATAATATCAATGTTCCTGATGAACTGCCATGCCGATAAATAAAGACGACAGCATTGTGAAAATATATGCCTGAATAAGGGCTACCAATATTTCAAGCAAATAAATAAAAAGAGCAAATCCAATTGCTACCGGAGCAACAAATAGAGTTTTCATGAAGAAAATCAAACCAATGAGAGCAAGAATTACTGTATGACCAGCTATCATATTGGCAAAAAGACGAATAGCCAAAGCAAATGGTTTAGTGAGTAATCCAAGGAATTCAACCAGGATCATCAGTGGCAATAACCAAGCAGGGATGCCATGTGGAACCAAACCTTTGAAATACCTGAAAAATCCGTTACTCCTTATTCCACCAAATTGGGTCATTATAAATGTAAAAACAGCAAGTGATGAAGTAACAGCTATATTACTGGTAAAAGTAGCAGAATATGGAATCAGTCCAAGAAAATTACCAAATAGGATAAAGAAAAATACAGTTAATAAATACGGGACAAATTTCTCATATCCTCTGCCAATTGTTAGTTTGGCAATTTCATCTCTAACAAAAACTATAATCACTTCAAAGAAACCCGAAAATTTTCCTGGAACAAGTGACTTTCTGTAACTCTTTGCAACTGCTAGCATAGTAAATATCAGAACTATAGCTGATAACAACATAAATATTACATGCTTGGTAGGTGTAATGTCGATTCCAAATAATAACGGAAAATGAGGAATATGTATTACACCAAAGGGAGCAAAATCTAATGATTTACCATCCATAACGTGATGAAGAATCCATCCGCTATCATTCTTTACGGTATCCGCTGCTGCAGTGACTGTCATGTTTTAATTCTTAAATGCTGCCTTTTTTCATAAACAAATAGAAAATTTCGATAATCATGTAAACTATATAAAAAAATAGAATTACAAATATAAAAACACCCACTCTTATATCCAAGAATTTAAGGCAAATAAAGACCATTACTACCATCATAAACAAACGCAGAATCATCCCACCTAAAAGAGCAATTAAAAATACATTTGTCGATTTTCCCGATGCAAAAGTTATCGCACAATAACCAAGAGTAAAATTAAAATAAGTCAGAATTCCGGCGATTACAAATGATTTTAAAAATTCAAATGAAATGAAATCAAACAGAAATGATAATAAAATGCCGGCAAATATAATACATATCAAAAGAGTGACTTTGAAGAAAAAATACTTAAGCAGCGTCATTTTCCCTTTTTATTGCCTAAATAAATCACTGTTTTAATGAAATTATACATTCCGGCTCCAACTCCAAGAAAGGAAAAAACAAGAATAAACAGAGGATTCTTTCCAGTCAGGTTATCCAGCCATCTTCCAAGGAAAACCATAGCAGCCACCGTTACAGCCAACTGAAACCCTGTACCTAAATAAGGACCAACCTCCTTATAAATATTGGAGTTATTTCCAGAATCCTCATCTTCACTCTCATTTTTATCCATTTTTAGGTTCAAAAGGTAATTGGGGTGGTGTCGAATCTGCATTCATTTGACTTCTGCCTTCAAATACTGCACCAGCATCAATTACCAGGATTTTTGTAACAAGATCTCCCTTTAGATAGGATTTAGCTTCCAGAGTTAATTTTTCTTTTGCAGAAACAGAACCAATTACTTTTCCCCCAACAGCCACAATTTCGCCGGTAACTTCACCATTTACTTCACCATTTTCACCAATAGTAATGTTTCCATCAGCTGAGACATTCCCATTTATTGTTCCGTCAACACGGATATTTCCGTTGCTGTTTATTTTTCCTTCAATAAGGACACCAGCACTAATTATCGTTACTTCGTCTTTTCCAACACTTGAATTTTTCACTTTCAATTCTCACTCCTTTAATTAATAAAAATTGTTATAGGATTTATTGGTTTCCCTTCATACCATATTTCAAAATGAAGATGGGGACCAGTTGTTATTTCTCCTGTATTGCCGCTTAAAGCAATTAGTTCTCCCTGAGTTACATTTTCCCTCTCCTTTTTTAGCAATGAAGAGCAGTGCTTGTAAACCGAAATATAATTACCTGGATGAGAAATAATCATCATATACCCATTTTTTACAGTATAATCAGCAAATATAACAAATCCATTGGCAGTTGCATATACTGGTGTACCAGTTTTTACAACAAAATCTACTCCCATATGCCCATTTTCAGGGGCAAAATTCCTGCTTAAAAATCCTGTGACCGGTTTAAGAAACTGTATTTCCTGACTCTGAGAATCCTGAATCTTCCGGATCAAATCCCTGAATACATCAAGAAGGGAACCTCCCGTCTTTTTTTTAGATGTATTTTCACCGGGAAATATGGTTGAATCACCTAATTTCAGGGCATTTTTCAATCTGTTATTATTATTTTGCAATTTAATTAAATCATTGCTCAATAGAATTATTCTCTGGTTAAGTTCATTTATTGATTTCAATTCCATTTTATTAAAATTATTCTGTTGGAAAGGAATAAGGTTTTTTAATGGAGAAATGTCAACGACAATACCCCCGGCAAAAGCAATCAATAAAGTATAGCAAAAAAACAAGATTATAATTTCCCAATTACTGAAACTTCTGGTTTTAGATCTTTTATTTGTTTTTTCCGGAATAATTAATACAGAATATCTTTTAGTCTCGAATAATTTTTTAATATTTGATTTATTAACCTTCATATTTTACCATAAGTTCATCAAATTTAACTTTTCCCTCCCTGATAAGTTGAAGCTTACCACTGCTAAGATCGATAATAGTTGATGATTCATAAAATGATTTTTTTTCAGTAAAGAAAACCGCATCGACTTCAGAAGCAAAATCATTTGCAATCTGATATGGCTCTATCAAAGGAGTCTGGTTACTTTTATTTACACTAGTTGAAATAAGAGGCATTTTTATTTCAGATAATAACCTGAGACAGAATCTGTTGTTAGGAATTCTGAAAGCCGCATTTTCACTATTTAATAAATGTTGGGTATTCTTATTAAGGTTAAGAATTACAGATACCGGATTAGGCCAAATAGATATTAGAAAATCCATATGCTTTTCAGATTTTAACTCAACATACTTAAGAATATCTTCTATACTCCTTACCAGAAGTATATACATTTTCCCTAACTCTCTACCTTTAATTTCGTTTACCTTTTTAACTGCTTCTTCATTAAAAGGATTAGCACCGAAACCGTATATAGTATCCGTAGGATAAATAAATACACCACCTCCGAAATATATTTTACTTGCTATCTGAACAGCTTTATCGAAATCCTCATCAATATTAATCATATTATCATTTATTAGCATTCAGCATTTCCTCTATTTTTGATATCACCAATTCTGCTTCTAATTTATAGCCGCACAGAAAATGTTTTAACGGACAAGCATTATAACCATGTATGCCGCACGGTTTACAGTCAAGATCAGTAATGCTCATCCATTGACTTTTATCATTATATGGATAAAATCCAAATTCCGGAATTGTTGAACAATACAAAGTTAAAACCGGGATATCAGCACATAATCCAAGATGAGTAGGGGCACTGTCATTACTGATCAGTATTTTTGCATGTTTTAACAAAGTTATTGACTCAGCAAAAGTATATTTACCGGCAGTTGAAAACAAATTTCCCTTAAATTCAGATGCAAGTAAATTTCCGTCTTCTTCTTCCTCTTTTCCTCCAATAACAATTACTTTTAGATTAATTGATATTAAATATTTGATAATTTTCTTATAATTTTCCAGGGGATATTTCTTAGTTGCCCAAATACTTCCCGGAGCAATTACTGCAAAAGCAGATTTATTTATTTTTTCTTTTAGATATCCATTAATCTTTAGTTCGACAGCCGCAGGAATATCAATTTCGGGAAGTATCTTCCACCCTCCATTGGAATAGATGTATCCTATTAGGTCTAATCCCCTCTGCACTTCATGATGATGAAGTTTATAGTCAGCCACATATTTAAAAACATGTGAAAAAGAAGAGTTAGAAAATCCATAAGTTTCCCGGGTCCCGCTCAACAACACCATGAATGCAGTTCTAAATGACCTGTGCGGGGAATAAATTCTATCATAACTTCTTTTCTTAATATTTTTTGAAAATGATATAAAATTAAGTAATGATTTATGCTCTCCTTTTTTATCAATCACTATAGTTTCATTAATATATGGTGCGAGCCGGAAAATATCTTTGGTGATTGGAGTGCAAACGACATCGATAATTGAATCCTCGTTCATCTCCTTCAATTTTCGGACCATTGGAAGGCTTAGAATAGCATCACCAGGGAAAGCTGTTTGAATGACTAATATTTTATTCTTAGGATTCAATATTTCCATCTCTTATGCATCCATAGCCATTGTTCCGGATACTTGTTAATATATTTTTCAAGTGCAGCAGTATGTCTCTGGCTTAATTCGATAACTTTTTGTTCTTCATCTTCAGGAAGATTTTCAGTGCTAATTATTTCAAGTTCAGTTTTATAACTAAAATCCGGTTGTCTAACTGCCACGCCAAAAATAATTGGAGCACCAGTTTTAAGAGCCAGAATTGCAGGTCCCGGATAAACAGAGGCTTTCCTGCCCATAAAATTTATTCTAATCCCACCTTCAGGTCCTCTTTGATCAGCTACCATTGCAACTATTTTCTTGTCCTTCAACTCCTTATAAACCTGGCGAACCGAAATACCAAGAGGCACAATACTGTTTCCATATTTTACCCTTAGTAAATCAAGCCATTTATTTACCAGACTATTTCTTTGTGGTTTTACTATAACGGAAAAAGGAATACCTGCCTGAACAGCTCCCGACATCGCCAAAAATTCCCAGTTACCAAAATGAGCACCAAGCATAATAACCCCTTTTCCATCAGAATATCTCTCATTAATATATGCAAGTTGTTTAAATACAACAGCCGATTCGATCTCAGATTTTTTCATGACTGGAAGATATAAAATTTCTACAAAAGTAATCATGAAACTCTTATAACTTCCGAAAGCAATCTTATTTATCTTGTTTTTATCAAAAGAAGGAAATGCGTGTTTCAGGTTATCCTTCACAGTAGATTTTCTAATAGGAATTAAGAAATAAAACAGAATTGTTATCAGGAAAGCCATTTTGCGTGATATAGGTAAACCTATAAGTCTGACCAAGTGACTTAAAGAAACCCAGAGAAAATATTCTACTCTATCTTGCATCAGAAAAAGGTTTTATTTAGAAGAGTAAAGTTACGAAGAGATGTAATAAAATAACATATAAAAAACAGAATATCATTAAAGGCGTTGCCTTTATTCATCAAAATATTGACCATTTGCTTTAAAATTTCATTAAGGAAAATAGGGAATGGATTCCCGCCTCCGCGGGAATGACAACATATATTTTACTTAAGGTATGGAGATATAAATGACCTGATTCTTTTAACTCACAAGTTGTAAGGATTTAAAACTGTGAGATTCTGTGCTGCCAATTATCATCCTGTAATTCACCACGTTTAGTGGAATTAATTAACATATAATCAGAAAAACCTGAGATGTCAGCAAAAACAAATATAACGCCACCTTCAATGTCATTATAATGCCAGATTTCATAAGGTTTAGAATCCATTTGGTTGGGGAACCTTTCAATTTCACTCGGTTCTCCATATAAAATATACACTCTCCCGCGATCTGTCTTCCAACCAATTTTACTTGAATTGCCGAAGCGCTGGTTACTTATGTCAACCCTTGAGAGATATTGTCTGAATGAATCTTCACCGGGGGTAGTGGTAACTTTATCCCTATTCTTCCAGAAATCATACATAAATTGTTTTTTAGCCTCTATACCTGCTTTTTGAGGATAACGTTTAATCTCCTGCGGCGTTGAAGTATATTTTGATTTTAACCAAAGATCATCAAGTTCCTCTTCAGACATTGCACCAAATTGACTACTTAAAGCAGCAAGATTTATTTCTGATATAGTATCTTTAGCCGGAACAACTGACGGGTTAAAGACATAAAACTTTTTGGAGGTTGAAACTCCATAATTACCGACACTATCAATTACTGATAAAATAAGAGTATATGAATCAGTAGGATATTTATTAATTACAACTGATCCAATTTCAACATCGGATGGATATCCCATAGGTAACTGTTTAATTTTACGCCAAACCATTTGTTTTTTGCTGTTGTATACAACGTGATACACTTTTAGTGAATGGTTTTTAGAAGATTTGTCAAGGTTATATAATTCTGAATAATAAAAAACTACCGGTTTATTGATACCATAAACAGTTGTGGGTGCTGGAATAACTTCCAGTCCGTTTTTATAAAATAATGATTTTTTATCCGGAGGATCCTGCAGAATATTTGAAGCAAGCTGGATATCACTAATTGTTAAAGTAGAATCATAATACCGGTGAGCAGTAAAAGATTCATTAAAATATTTGAGAGTTTCCTTTTTACTGTTCCCACCCCCTACTGTAAGTTTGTATTTGCCAAAAGGTACCTTAAAATCCAAAACACCAACCAGATTTTTATTATTCATATTTACCGAATCCATGACAGGATGGCTAATCTGCCAATGCTTATCAACAATTATTTTACCTGAAAGAGAATCCGTAATAGTTATATATAAAATTCCTTCAAGGTAATTAACATTATCTTTAGAAGCAGGAGTTAATCTATCCTGATTGAATGAATAATAAACCTCAAGATAATTAGAAACCGAATCATACCCGAACTGGGCATAATCGAATTCAAAAATCGGAGTATTTGATTGGGGATAAATAAAATTGAAAGAAAAATTCAATAATATTAAAAACAATAAATATTTCATATACAAACTTACAATAAAATAAAAAGGCGTCTAAGGTAATTAGACGCCCTATATAAATAAATGTACTATCTTAATCCATACTTAGTTTAATCGTGAAGGTATGGTTTGGATTCGGAAATTCTTTTACCTGTTGGTAAGAATAATCCAGAACAAAATGGTAACCATCAGTAAAGCCATAATTTATTCCAGCACCAAAAGTAAATCCGTTGTTAATATTAGAAGCAACAGTGGATGAACTCTGGACATTAGAACTATATCCGCCTCGCAGGAAAAATAGATTCCTGAAGCCATATTCAATTCCAGCTTTCATTTCATCTTCAGTAACATTATTATTCCTGAATGTAACACCAACCATTAAATTATTTTCTTCATTCATGTTATAACTATAGGCAGTGCTCAATTCAAAATAACTTGGAATCTGGAACTCTTCAGCCGGAACATTATAATTCGCTGTTGGACCTCCATTCTGTCCTCCTGAAAGATCAGATGAATACTGGAGGCTTCCTCCTTTAAAGGACATGTTAGTACCAATGTTTTTAATAGCAGCGCCAATTGACAGGTTACTTGGGAATCTGTACTGGACACCAAAATCAACGGCAAATCCAGTAGCAGTGACGTCTGCAATTGTTTCACTTATCAATTTAGCATTAACTCCTACACTAACTCTGTCAGTTATTATTTTAGCGTAAGTAATACCTGCTGTTAGATATCCTGGTGAATATGTAGAACCATTTCCATCAGGTGAATCGGTGGTAGTTACCGGTATATCACCAAAATTCAATGTTTTAACTGATAATGCAAGAGCACCGAAATCACCGAGATTACTGCCTATTGCAAAATAGTTAATATTTATATCCGCCAAATAAGTCGTAAAACTGAACATAGCTTCAGTTCCCTTTGTTTGACTGAATCCAGCAGGATTATAATAAAGAGCTTCAAGTCCAGTTATATTAGACAAGAATGCACCTCCAGTAGCAATGCCACGGGCACCGACAGGAATAAGTAATTCGTCTGCTCCGGTGGTTCCTTTCCTGGAAGAATCTCCAGCATAGACTAATACCGACCATAAAATCAGTATAAATGTAAAAAGCTTTCTCATATTTAAACTCCTAATTTTTTCCATTTATAATGCGGCAGCTTTACGCTGCCGCGTATAAAAATTAATAATTCTTAATCTGCTTTTGAGGCATGATAATAGCAAACTTCAGAACCTTATTACCATAACCCGGAGAAGAAACAATTGCCAGATACATTCCGGAAGCAGCTCTTAATCCGGCTTCATTCTTCAGGTTCCATCTTAGGAATGGTGAAGTCGGGCCTGATTTATCATTTGTTGTTAAAGTTCTTATCCTTGTTCCGGATAAGGTGAATATATTGATTGTTACATCTCCTGGTAAATTTGAGAAAGTAACGAATGGCTCATCCGCTGGTGATTGGGTATAACTTGTTTGTGGATTATAACCATACAGCGGATTTGGAAATACATTAACTCTATCAAATAAAGATTTCTTATCGGCATCAGCTAAATTACCAAGTTTGGTTGTAAACCTGAATTCATCTTTTGATGTATAAGGATATGTAACCATCGGTATATTAAGATGATCTCCAGGGGAGAAAAATTTAGTACCAGTTCTTTCGAGAGCAACAGTGTATAACGTGTTAAACCAGGGATTAATTGCAATCTTTTTAAGGCTTACACTGGTATCGGTAAGTGTGTATCCCTTAAATATATCAGCTGTATCCTTTATTGCACCTGTTAAATTTCCTGTATATTCAACCTGAGCTGTATCATGATATGGACTATCGAAAATAACAATAGCTTCCCATGTGTTTTTTAGATTAGTACCCGGATCCCAAATACCGTCAGGATTGCCACCTGAGGATGTTTTTCTTTCAATGAAAGCGGTTGCGAGCCGATAGTTTTCACCATTAGCTGAATCAACAACCCACGCTGAAAATGGTACTTTTACAAAACCATTTGCAGTCCCTGTAGCAGAATTCCAATTACCAATATGATTTCCAGGTTTGATTGTATCAGCTCCGGTAAATCTACCTGCATAAACTGTTGTAAACAAACTAGTTACTACAGTTCCTAGAATTCCGTTAATATAACGGTATGCGTATGAAGTATCACCAAAACGCAGTTCAACTTTTCTTAACCTATCCGCTGTAACATTGGAGAATTTACCCCCCCCCAATCCTAAACCACCATAACCTACTCCAACCAAAGGTGATGTAGGAGCTGGAATATCTTTACCCATGTAAAATACACCTCTCCAGGTAGTCATTCCGCCAAAACCAGTATACCAAATAATGCTATCTGGAACAGCTTTTCCATTATTTGTATACGTAGGTGCACCAAATTCAGGAACTAATGGTTTTACTCTTGGTACAATTCCTTCAACTGGTGTACCGGCAAAATTTAAAGTATCAAATATATAAGTTGTTGAAGACTTATATGGGTATAGAGTATCGCCCGTATTAGTATTAATTAATGACCATGTTGGATTATAAAATCCATCATTTGGATTTTTATCTGTGACAAAATCCACTTTGTAATTATTACCTGTGAGTTTTGTTTGGTCAACCACAACATATTTTACAGCACCACTTGAAGATCCCTTCATTGTAGTAGCAGTATTTAAAGTTACGGGACTA
The DNA here is from genome assembly GCA_963786395.1 of uncultured Ignavibacteriales bacterium. Classification (GTDB taxonomy): domain Bacteria; phylum Bacteroidota; class Ignavibacteria; order Ignavibacteriales; family Ignavibacteriaceae; genus Fen-1301. The sequence continues at coordinate 45,331 of CAWAZD010000007.1, forward strand.
TATTCATCTGAGCCCATTGTAACTGTGAATAGTGGTGTTTCAAATTCTTCAACAGCACCTCCGGAAGCATCATAATAATCTCCGACCGGACCATATGTTCCTGTGCTTCTTTCCACAACAGCCAAATTATTTACGGTATATTCAGTAATCGTAAAATAATATTCATGTCCTTTAATTAGGTCATTTCCGGTAGAGGGATCATTTGTTAATCTGAATTTGATTCTGCCGGCAGCAGTATCAATGGCTATAAGAGAATCCAGTTTGTTGGCGTCCGGCGCAGATGGTTCTCTAAGATCTATTCCTCCATTTGGAGTTTTATAAAAAATATTCTGAATAGCATCTTTTAAATCATACCTTGCTATTTCTTTTGAGTTAGGCTGATTATTTACAAAAGCAGATTTTGCATTTGTAAAATATTGAGTGATATAGAATCCATGAATATTCCTGTCAACCGCAAAAACTTTATTAACTGCCTTATATTGAATATTCTTATATGTTGGCCAAGTAATGTCAATAAATCCATCCCCTGTTTGAGTTGTATATTCAACCGGAGGTGGAGGAGCCAAAGATGGGAAGTTGGCTTTAAATAATGTTTTTGCTGTTTGATCACTGGTTTTTGCAACATCAACACTATTCAAATAATCAGTTCCTTTTCCAAACATATATGCAACTACAATTGTAACTGTATCATTTTTTACAAGTTTGAAAGGACCTGTATTGGTCATTTGTCTTTGGTCTTTTGGTGTGGTATTCACCCAACCTACTTTAGTAATAGGATCACCGGAATACATAAAGAATGGGTCGACCAATTTACAGTCAACACCTGTTACTGTGCCTTGTGCCCATGTACATGGGTTAATAGTACTTCCCGTAAAATCCTTTCCTAATGTATAATATCTGCACTGGAATCTGTTTGCGGGATCAATACCATTATAATATTGGAAAAATGAGGATATTCCTAAATTCTTTGCACCTGGATAAAGCATAACTCCAAATGCCTTACCTCTAACATCTGTGGCAGTATCTATTGGAGTATCAATACCCGGGTCATAAACCCCATTATTATTTTTATCAACAAATGTTACACCTGGGATATAAACTTTAGGACCCTGGAAAAAGTCAACCATAAAGCAAGGAGGTGTGGTACCCCATTTGCCATCTCCAGCTCCAGTTTTGTGGTATGTAAAACCACAATTTAGGGTAGTATCGCAGCCCACAAGATCATTTGCTCCATTATCACCAATATCAGGATCATCAGCTACGCTGAAATAAACTGTATCCAATACATCTGCAACTTTTCCTGTATTGACTATTTTATATCTCACAAAAACCATATTGCCAATTGCTGCTTTTGAATTAAAAGCAAAAACAGTTTGCCTGATTTCTATTCCCTGTGGGTTTACATCATTATATGTTCTAAGGGCAGGAGATAATTGATCTGAATAAACGCACCATACAGTAGCATCACCAAGTATATCCGGGCGATCCATTGTTGAATCCCATTTAGTTGCGCTGTTTAATGGTAATGGATCATATACTCCATTCTTATTACCATCGTAATAATCAGCACCCATCGCAACTGCATCTTTCCAATCCTGCCAGCTTTGTGACCAATCAGGATCGCTTGATTTCACAACATATAATTGTGCTTTTGGATCATTCTGACCGGTAGCATAATTACCAGGCACATAATCGGTAATTCTGGAAGCGGACATCTGTCCATTTGCCCAAAGCTTACCGCCGGAATAACCAGACATAAAAAATCCACCTGAGAAGAGGAAAATTTTATTATCTGTTTTACCGCCGCCTAAAGTAGAAGGAGGAATTACGACATCTGCCAATATTCCATTTCTGCCTATTGGCATTTCGAAATTGTTAATATATAAATCATAAGAATCACCCGCTTTTAATTCGGATTTATTGGACGATGAAGGTCCCTTGCCACCCTGCTCTGCTAAAGTGAGTGATGCCGCAATGGCAACTATAAAAATCAGAGCTATAAATTTTATAAAACTATATTTTTTCATATTTAATACCTTTTTCCTCTATCTATAAAGAAATATTAGAGAAATTTAATTTTAATCCTAACCTGATCAATCTTGGGATACCAAAATTGTTAGGGTCTCTTTCAAGTGACATATAATCCTGTGCAATTAAATTGCCATCAGTTCCTCCTACCGCGGCTTTTCCTTCTGCAGTACTCAACCAACCGGTTGTATAAGGATCACCTGTTGATCTGTAAACGTTAACAACGTTTACCGCATCAAATAGATTCTGGATCCACACATATGGAGTGATTGCAAGATTGTGCATTAATTCGAATGATTTCTCTAATTTTAAATCTACACGGAAAGTTCCCGGACCATATGAAGAGTTAACATAACCCTTGGTATCGCCGTATTGTGTATTGTCACCGGTAGCCAGTAAATGTTCTACTAACAATGGAGTATAAGGTCTGCCACTGTTAAAAGAAACCAATACATTAGCGCTAACTGTTTGTAATATTCCCATTTGTCCTTTTGGAATATTAAAGCCCATATTTATTGTACCCGTATGTCTCTGGTCAAAATCAAGCGGCGCAATTACTTTCGGAATTTCGCTGCCGACGTTTCTAAAAGCAGAAACATAGGATGAACTTGTCGATGATCCGGTACCCTCAGCAAGAGAGTAGGTATAATTCAATGATAAATCAAAATAACTTACCCTGCTAATATCCAATGATATCGCAAGACCTTTAACAGTTCCAAAATCTGTGTTTGTATAAGTATAATAAGATAATACTTGTCCACCTACTGATCTTTGGAAGAATATAGGGGCAGTATTGATTAACCCCTCAGTGTTTTTATAAAATGCGGTAATATTTAATGCAGCAATATCGCCTAATACGTGCCTGAAGCCGACTTCATATTGAGTTGTAATTTCGCTATTTAAATCTCCTACTGTTACGATTCTATTCGCATCAGTTTCAAGAACAGTAACATCAGTTGGAGCAAAATACAAAAGATTCAATGATGGTTCCTGAACGAACTTACCATATTGAGCATGAAATACTGTAGTAGCAGTTATAGGGAACCCTAATCCAATTCTTGGAGAAAGATAAAATTCTGCTTTCTTCTTTTTAAGGACTAACGAATATCCGCTTGGGTCAGTAGTTGAAGGTACAAAAGGTAATTCCGGATTTGCAACCGTTTCACCCTGAGTATCAAAATAATCAGCTCTTAATCCAAGATTAAGTACTATATCATTTAATTCAAATCTGTCCTGAACATATGTATAAGCAATTACAGGTTTTCTAGGTGCAAAACCGGTTTGTACAGTCTGAGTTGTTCCATCCTGCAAAAGTAAAGATGAATAAGCATCGCTGGAAGTTTTTGTTGAACCAGTAATATCATATCCAAACAGTGAAGGCTGCAAGGAGTAGAATTGAGCTGCCTGAGATATTCCCTGAAGGTTATCGGAAGCAAGTCCTGTTGGACCAATAACAAAATTCCTTAGAATATTATAATTTACACCACCACCAATTTCAATCAAATGATTATCAACCTGTGAGGTAAAATCAGCGTCCATAGTCAATGATTGGTTTTCATTCTTGGAATAAGAACCATAGACTCTGCCTTTTTCATAAAAAATACCATATTTGTCCATATTAAGCCTGATACCATTGGCATTAAAGCCTGGTACATAAGAACCATTATCAAAATAATGTGCTCCAATGGCTGCATTTTTGGCACTATCTCCGTAGGCATATAAATTATCAAACCATACACCGTCACCGGTTTCTTGTTTATAATATTTATAACCAAAATTAATGTTCCAGAAGGAATTGCTGGAAATATTCTGAGATATTTTCCCGAAGAAAGAATAATTTCCCATTTTGGTAATAGGATTATGGTTTGCGTCATTCTTGGCATAAGCTAATACAAACGTTCTATAATCTCTTAAATTTATATTAGCACCAAGCCTAACATTAAAATCTCCAAAATTTGAATTGGTCTTTCCTGTAAATCTCCATGCACCTGCAGAATTATCGGGAAGATAATCACTGGAATACTTTACGTCAGAGTTAAAGGAAACACCGATTGAATGCGGATCACTATCAAGATACCAACCACGTTCAGCGGAAAGGAAAATAGTATGGTTTTTATTTCCGGGAATGATTGGCCCGCTTAGGTTCATTGTATAAAGATTGTATCCGTATTTATCCGTAAGAGATGAGGTCATCCCGTCAACAAAAAGGGTATAATAAGGATCCCCGTTTTTAGTTGTTACGTTAATAATACCTGACTGTGCCTGTCCGTACTTTGCTTCATATCCACCAATCTCAAATGAGATTTGTTCAATAGCAGCATCGCTGACCTGAGAATAGTTTGATCCGGTATATACATCATTTTGCGCTATACCGTCAACTATATATAAAACTTCACTTCCACGACCGCCTCTGACGTTAATGGTTGCATTACCGGCAACTCCTCCACTGCCGTCTGCCATAACAACACCAGACTGTAGACTGGCAAGTTGTTCCACACCTTTTACAGGAAGTTTATCTATTTCACTAGCATCAAATACTTTTGTTGTATTTGTGGATTTTTCTTCAAAGAATTTCTTCCCTGTTATTTCCACAACATTTAACTCGATGCCGGTAGATAACTCAACATTCAATTCGAATGTTATTCCACCAACTACCCGAACGTCAGTTATCTGTTTAGAGGAATAACCAACATAACTGATTCTAACGGTATATGTGCCTGGAGGTACATTTAATATAAAATATTCTCCGTTCACATTTGTTGCTGCACCCAAATTAGAATTGGCTATAACTACGTTAGCACCTATTAAAGGTTCTTTCGTTGTTCCGTCAATTACCTTTCCACTTAATTTTCCGACACCGCTTTGGCCGAATAAAGGGGAGGACATAATAAGGAGTGCTGCCAATAAAAGATTGGTAACCAAATTTTTCATCTCTTCTCCACCAAGATTTATATATTGTTCTAACTAACTTATCTAACTTACAAACTAATTTTTTATAATTCAAAAAAAGCGGGCGAAACTTTTATTCAAAGTTTTCGCCCGCTCAATAAAATATTTATCTTATTTACTTCATTAACATCATTTTCTTTGATGTAATGTTGTTATTTGCTTTCAATGTATAAACGTATACTCCAGAAGCAAGTTTAGAAGCATTGAATGTTACATTATGCTGTCCGGCTTCCTGTGAACCGTTTACTAAATTTGCAACTTCTCTGCCAAGCATATCAAATACTTTCAATGAAACATTACTCTTTTGACCTAATGTATAATTGATTTTTGTGCTTGGGTTAAACGGGTTAGGATAATTCTGTGCAAGGTTAAATGAATTAACAACAGCATTTTTATCATTAACTCCATCAATTACAACTGGAATGGCATATTGATAATACATGATAGGATTCATTGAAGAAGCTCCGGCAAATAAAGAAACACCGGAAGTATTATCAGCAATATAAACTACATCGGCAATATATTTTTTCTGAGTAGCGTCGAAGCGAAGGGATTTTGCTGCACTTCCGAATGCTTCAGAAATATTTTTTGCACCTGCAAGAACTGTAACAGGAGCCCATGTTGTTCCGCCATCTGTTGACCAGGTTTGATATAAATCTCTCCAGAAATTTACAAGACCAGCATCAGATGCGGTATCAATTTTTGTATAGGTATTATCTGAAAATTCAGCGCCAGTCCATACGCAATACAAAAATTTTCCATTTTCACTAATTGATAATTTAGGATAGGCATTTCCTATACTATTGGTAGGATAGCCACCGTTATTACCTGGTCCAGGTGCAGCAGCTGCAGAACCAAGTATTTGATTAGTATCTATTTTAGGATCCGAAATTGTGATCCATTTACCTGTTGTTGAATTATAATAAAGAACAGGGAAAAAATTAGCTACTTGTATAGTAGTAGAATCCATTTTAGAATTATTAAAAACTGGTCCATAACCATTTGCTACGGCATGGATAACTCCTGCATTGCTAACAGCTACGTCAACCTGACTAAAGTTAGATACAAGTGGTGCATATAAAGGCTGTCCGGCAACTAAGCCTATTTCACCGTCAGTTTCAAGTTTACTGCCAACCCAGGAAGTTCCGGCATCGGTTGATTCAATAATAAAGAAATTATCGCATGAATCTGGTGAAATTCCATTATAAACTTTATTACCATTAGCAGAAGCAGAAGCACATCCGTAATAAACAACTCTTGATTCATCAATTGATTTTGTTACTCCGGGTTCTACACTTCCGTTAGCAAACCAGAATATCGGTTTTGGACTAAACGCTTTTATACTATCAAAATTAACAAATGTAGCACCATCTGTTGATTTGAAAAATTCGAATTGATTTCTAAAATTTGGTGAACCTTCATTTCCTGAATTAGCCAACCAAATGTTTGGTCCTGCAAATTGAACTGTAGGATCAAGTCCTGCTCCAAACTCACTTACTAAAAAGCCTGAAGTTCCATCAAATATTCCTAATCTGCTTGGCGTATGAGCAACAACGCCAATTGTTCCAACTAAAGATGGATCAGTTCTGTCAACATCTATATCAGGATATCCAGCAGCTCCACCGAAAACATCTATATGTGTAATTGCATTTGTAGCTGAGTCAACCTGTGTGAAGAAAATACGACGTGTGGCATCAGCTACAGTTCTACGGTGAACAGCAATTTTAGCACCACCCCACCAAATAATTTGGTTATGTAGGGTTGTGTTACACATATAATCGTAATTGCTGGTATCAATTTGCAAACCAACAGTAGCATTTGCTTTATTTAACCTAACTGTATTATCAGTAATAGGTGAAATATAATCCGGGTTTGTTAAAACAACACGATGCTTAACATCAACTTTTGTTGTTTTTACCTGAGCAGAAAGGAAACAAGGAACTAAAAGAAAAAAGAGAATAACAGTAACATTTCTTCTTAACATAACGTTCTCCTTCATAGAGTTTATAAATAAGTTGTAAATAATCCACTTGATATCGACAAAATACCAAATTTTCTAAACAAAATACTACTTCAAAGCTTTTTTGTCAAGTATAATCTATAAAAATTACACATTAATATAATTTTATTTTTCAGCGTGAAAGTCAACATAATAATATCGCCATATGTATCTGAATCAAATATTTAAGTTCAATTGTGATTTTTAACAACATGAATTTACAATGCAGCTTTAAGTTTGCTCTCAATCTGAGATTTGGGCACAGCACCTATTATTGTGTCTTTAATTTTTCCATCTTTAAAAATAAGAATAGTAGGTATGCTTCTGACGCCATATTTAATGGCTATCTGTTGGTTTTCATCAACATCAACTTTACCAATCTTTGCTTTATCATTATATAGATCAGCCAGCTCTTCTACAATTGGTGCTATCATCCTGCATGGCCCGCACCAGGTAGCCCAAAAATCGATTAATACAGGTCTATCCGACTGCATTACTTCAACTTCAAAGTTGTCATCTGTTATTGTAATAGGTTTCATCAATGATCCTTTAATATGATATTATGTGTTAAACTAAATCTCCGCCCTGACCGACATAGCTTACTATATCCTCACCGCCATCAGCATGAATAATTCCGCCCGATATCCATTCCCCTCCTTCGCTGCAAAGCAGTGAAATTATTTTAGCTACATCCTTAGGAGTAGTATGCCTGCCATGAGGATTTTTTCGTTTAGCTACTTCAAGCATTGGAATACTTCCAGGGATTTTCCTTAGTGCCGGTGTATCAGTAACACCCGCCATTATTGCATTTACCGAAATATCCAGAATTCCCAATTCCAGTGCTAATTGTCTTACATGAGACTCCAACGCTGCTTTAGCCGCTGAAACTGCACCGTAATAGGGAATTGCAGCATGTCCGCCTGAACTTGTCATAGCAAAAATCCTTGCCTTTTTCGTGATAAGTTTATTTACCACCAGGTCCTGCGTCCAGTAAACAAGTGAATGAGCCATTACATCAGATGTCATTTCCATCTGAGCTTTTGTTATCCCATCCTGACCATCATCCGGTACAAATTTCTTTAATGTTCCGAATGCCAGTGTGTGCATTAGTATCTTAATAAATGGTTTACCATTTGATTTGTTTTTAAGTTCAGATATAATCTCACTTCTTTTGGAAGCATCCGCAGCATTTATGTTATAAAAAACAGCCTCAGAACCAAAAGACTTAATCTGCTGTGTTATCCTTTCAACATTACTCATCGTTGCCTGCCGGTCTAAATGTACACCAAGAATATTAAAGCCGTCTTCGGCTAATTTTAATGAAGCCGCTTCTCCAAATCCGGATGATGCTCCAAGAATCAAAGCCCAGTAATTTTTATTATCAGGGTTCTGCATTTTAAAATGTTTTCCTTCTTATTAAATTGAATGTAAATAATACAAAAATGAGAGAAGTAATACAAATAGTTGAGGTACTCAGAATTGTGCTAATCTTAGCTTGTGTGCTTATTGAACGAAGTGTTGTATCTTATTTCCTGGCAAACTGTATGGCATCTTCCCCAAGTACCCTGACAACATCTTTTACAAAATCATCTGAAACTTTTACCCTATATTCAGGGAGAAAGAAATATCGCGGTTTTGAACCGTTATTAAAGAAATGTATATAAACCGGAATATTCCCTTTATGCCTATCTAATAATTCTTTTAAAGACACGATCTGTTCCGGTGTACCCTTAGCTTTTTCAAAAAACAAGTTTACACTCTCAGTGAATTTCTCTTTAGCATCCTTCAGAGGAACCACTTCATTTATCTGCAGTTTAATGGCGTCGCCGCTGCTCTCTGTATTGCCTATAATAAACACACATTCTTCTTCTTTTATATACTGTCCATACTTTTCATACGTCTTTGAAAACATCAGGCACTCGCATGATCCGGAAAAATCATCAAGTGTAAAAAATGCCATCATACGCCCGGATTTGTCCATCTTTGTTTTAAGATCATTTATTACACCGCATGCACGGACATTTTCAACTTCTTCCTGTTCCTCTGTTTCACCAAGATGAATCGTCGCGAATGATTTATACTCAATTTCATATTTAGTTAGCGGGTGACCTGTAACATATACTCCTGTCACTTCTCTTTCTTTTGCAAGCAGATCTTTTGATGTCCACTTTTCAACACTTTTTAGTACAGGCTCCTGTATTTTAGTTTCCTCTGCCATACCGCCAAACAGACTATTCTCAACTGATTTGTTAGAATTCTGAACCCTTCCGCCAAATTCTAACGCTTGTTCAACGGCAGAAAATAAATCACCTCTTTTTTTATTGATGGAATCAAATGCACCAGCGTAATATTAATCCTTCCAGTCCCCTCTTGTTTACTGTCCGGGTATCCACATTAGCACAGAAGTCAAACAGGCTGGTAAAATTCCTTCCTAATGTTTTTCTACTGCGTTCTATTTCCTCAACGGCACCAACTCCCACATTTTTAATAGCACACATTCCGAACCTGATCTTTCCATCATCAACATTAAAATAAACTGAAGGTGAATTTATATCAGGAGGAAGTACTTCAATCTTTAACTTACGGCAGTCTTCAAGAAAATTAGATACTTTATTCTTATTGCCAAATTCGTTTGTTAAGTTGGCAGCAAGAAATTCCGGTGTATAATAAGCTTTCAGGTATGCTGTCTGATAAGCCACAAAACTATATGCAACAGCATGGCTTTTGTTGAATCCATAATTAGCAAATTTATCAATTGCAACAAATATTTCTTCGGCTATCTTTTTAGTTATACCATTCTTTAGCCGCACCCTCAACAAATTTTTCCTGCTGCTGTTTCATTGCAATTAAATCTTTCTTCCCCATAGCACGTCTAAGGAGATCGGCTTCAGCAAGACTCATACCACCGACTTTATTTGCAATCTGTATAACTTGTTCCTGATAAACAATTACACCATATGTTTCTTTTAATATTGGTTCAATGATGCATGCAGATAGATCGTTTCCTTGTTCCCCGACTTCCTGTCAATAAAGTCATCAATAAATTCCATTGGACCCGGACGATACAAAGCATTCATAGCTGAAAGGTCACTCAATGAAGTTGGTTTCAGCTTTTTAAGGTATTCCCTCATAGGGCCGGATTCAAACTGAAATATACCGGTGGTTTGTCCCTTGGCAAAAAGCTGAAAGACTTTCTCATCATCCAGCGGTATCTTATCAATATCAAATTCAACCCCATGGTTTTTTTTGACCAATAAAAGAGTATCACGGATTATTGTTAAAGTCCGAAGACCAAGAAAATCCATCTTAAGCAATCCGGAGTCTTCAATTTGTTTCATATTGAACTGTGTTACCAGTTCTGTCTGGGACGATGCAGTTGCAAGCGGAACAAAATTGCTCACATCTTCAGGAGCGATAACTACTCCCGCAGCATGTTTGGATGAGTTTCTGTTCATTCCCTCGAGTACTTTAGCATACTTTATTAAATTTTTAATTTCTTCCTGATCGGAGTCTCTTACCCATTTCAATTCAGGAACTTCTTTTAATGCCTGATCAATTGTAAATACTTTGCCGAACTTGGAGGGAATAAACTTAGTTATCTTATTCACCGTAGTGATTGGAATGCCAAGAACTCTTGCTACATCTCTTATTACAGCTTTGGATGATAGCCTGTTAAAAGTAATAATCTGACTAACACACTCATTGCCATACTTCTCTCTTACATAATCAATTACGTCCCCTCTGCGATCATCCGCGAAATCAACGTCAATATCCGGCATTGATTTTCTTGCGGGATTAAGAAATCTTTCAAAGAGAAGGTCATAAGCCAAAGGATCTATATTTGTTATACCAAGTGAATAAGCTACAAGACTTCCCGCGGCACTTCCTCTTCCGGGACCAACAGGAATGTCCATTCGTTTTGCAGAATTAATAAAATCCTGCACAACAAGAAAATATCCTGCAAATCCCATTTGTTTGATTGTCATAATCTCAAAATCAAAACGCTCATTTATTTCATCTGTTTTTACCGGGAATTTATTGTGTAATCCTTCCCTTGCAAGAAGTTCAAAATAATCATCGAGTGTTTTAGCCGGCGAGTCTTCCGGTATTGGAAATTTGGGGAAGAAATAGACGTCTTTATCAAGTTGTACATTTATTTTGGAGTCAATCTCGAGTGTATTTTCAATGGCACCTTTATAACCTTTGAAGAGTTTCTTCATCTCGTCGGCTGATTTGAAGTAAATCTGATCGGTACCATATCTTAACTGTCGATAATCAGTTCCGTTTTTATCAGATAACAAAAGTAGAATGTTATGCGCTATTGCATGATCTTTTTCTATATAATGACAGTCATTTGTAGCAACAAGCTTAATACCAAGTTCTTCAGATAATTTAGGCATCGAAGCAAGTATCGGTTTTTCCACTTCCATATTATGGTCCTGGATTTCAAGATAAAAGTCGTCACCAAATATTTCCTGATAAATAAGTGCTGTTTCTCTTGCTTTCTCATAATCATTTTCTACAAGACTCGAAGCAACAATTCCTGCTGCGCAGGCTGATGTACAGATCAGACCTTCATGATATTTTCTAAGAAGTTCAAGATCAATCCTGGGTCTGTAATAAAATCCCTCAGTATGCCCTAGAGTTGAAAGTTTTGAGAGATTATTATAGCCAGTTTTATCTTTAGCCAAAAGGATCAGATGGTTATATAGTTTTTTCCTTCCTTTTCCTTTATCCTCAATTTTAGCCCTGTCAAATCTTGATCCTTCTTTTACAACATAGGCTTCCATTCCTAAGATGGGTTTTACGGCTTCCTTATGAGCTATTTTATAAAACTCAGCAATTCCATACATAACTCCGTGGTCTGTAAGAGCGACTGATTGCATTTCCTGATCTTTAGCCGCATGTATAAGCGTTTGAACTGTACAGGCGCCGTCCTGTAAACTATAATGTGAATGGTTATGTAGATGTATAAAATCGGACATGCGTTTTTAACTTATGTGTGATAAGAATCTTTGATAAACTTAGTGAGTATTTAAATAAAAAACATGTTGCTTGATAATTATTTTTTAATATTGGTTCAACTTTTCGAAGAATATCTCAATAGAGCATGGGTATAGTATTAATATGAGGTTTAAATCACAGTTCTGTGTCAGATCAGTGTTGTTTCTGTGTTAGTTCTGTGTTCCTTTAATGGGGGTTGTTTTGCAGATCAGGTAGGGCTATTTCCCTCTTTTTGAGAAATACAAGCAATAAAAAAAGTTCCCCTCTACTAGTTATACATCCTTATCCATGTTTTTATGCACTTTACTATTTATGCATGAAAACCACAAAATAGGTGTATTTGAATTTCAAAATTAAAACATTTTTGAGTCAGGAATGTAAAAATTAATTATGAATTATACAATAAGATATTTTTTCCATTATTCCAGAAATCCAATAATCCATTATATTACTCCTTCCCTGTGTGTCCAAATCCACCTTCACCTCTTTTACTTTTATTCAGAGAATTTCCTTCTTCCAGGTTTGCTCTGTAAACTTTTGAAACTACAAGCTGGGCAATTCTGTCACCGCCTTTGATAACATAATCTTCTTTGCTGAAATTCATCATAATAATTTTAATTTCCCCCCTGTAATCCGAATCAATAGTACCTGGTGAATTCAATATTCCTAATCCATGTTTTATTGCCAGTCCGCTCCTAGGTCTTACTTGTATCTCATATCCTGATGGAATTTCAACTGAGAGATTAGTAGGAACAAGAATAACTTCACCCTTTGAAATAATCAGTTCCTCCTGCAATGCCGCTCTAATATCCATTCCGGCACTGCCATCTGTAGCATATTCAGGAAGCGGAATATCATCATATTCGTTACTAATTCTCTTTATCTTAATTTTAATTTCTTCCATTATCTTAATAGTCCTAATTTTTTCCTTAAATATGCCATCTCCTGTTTATCAATTACAAACACAAATATAGAAATAATGTAACCGGCAAGGATCAGAAACCTGTATATTAATAATAAATTGTTCGTGTTAAAAAGATAATAATAAAGAGTCCCCGCAACCAAAACAAAAAACATGGTAATCAGAATTTTTGAGTTTTCATATTGAATCTTATAAAACCTCTGCGTTACAAAATACACTCCGACAGCCATAATGAAATAAGCAAACAATGTTGCTAATGCTGCCCCTACAATTCCATAAACAGGAATCAAAAGAAAATTTACTCCGACGTTAATAAATGCACCGGTACCAGTTATAATTGGAATGTAAAGACTTTTTTCCTTGATAAACATTCCGGCAGATAAAATATAATAAATACCATTAAAAACGTATCCAAACAAAACTATTGGCACAATTACAACACCGCTCCAGTATTTTGCTCCTATTAGTGTCCTGTGAAGTATTTGTATTTTTATTAAATCATCTATAAAAAGTGATAGAACTACAAGAACCAGACAAGCAATGACTGTAAAATAAGTTAGTATTTTCGAAAATACCTGTTTAATATTTTTCTCTTCAGCATGCTGGAAAAAAAAAGGCTGCCATGCAAATTGGAACATGCTTACAAAAAGCATCATGAATATCCCAAGTTTATAATTGGCTGAATATATTCCTGCTACATTAAGGTTTGTGAGCTTAGTAAGAATAGGACGATCAATCCCTTGTATCATCATTGAACTTAAACCAGCCGGAAGAAATGGAAGTCCAAACTTCAATAATTTCTTAAGCAGTGGTATATCAATATGAAATTTGAATGACTTAAATATTGTTGGTGTCAATAGTAAAAACGCAAAACCGGAAGACACAACATTGCTTATCAGAATTGCTTCAATCCCGAACTTATATTTTAATATCAAAACAAAGTTCATTATAAGAGCGACTACTATGGTTAGAAATTTATATAGGGCAAATTTCCTTGCTTTTCTTTCTATCCTTAGCTTAACAAATGGTATAATTGTCATTGAATCAAGGAATAGAATAAAGCCTGTGTAATAAATCAGGTAATAATAGCTGGTTGGTATTTCAAGTAAACTGAACAATGGTCTTTCAAGAACGACTATTATCATACAAAGAAAAAATGAAACTATGGCAACGGTAAGATACGGAGTTGAAAAAATATTTTTCTTTTCATCATTACTCGTAACTCCAACTGCATTTTTCATATATGCAGTATCCATCCCGAATAATAATATCACGTTAACTATAAGTATAAGGGCATAAACCTGGTTCACAATTCCATATTGTACAGGTGGAAAGATATTAGTATAAAACGGAACAAGCAGGAAATTAAGAAACCTCCCAACCATAGTGCTGATCCCATAAATGGCTGTATCTTTAGTAAGTTCTTTTAGTTTATCGAGCATTTGTTCTGTTCAACTCTACATTCAGTGAGATATCGAGTGCTTTTACGCTGTGCGTTAATGCGCCTACAGAAATATAATCAACCCCTGTTTCTGCAATCTCTTTAACCGTGTATAGGTTTACCCCTCCGGAGGCTTCAACTTTACATTTCCCGTTAATAAGTACCACTGCCTGAGCCATTTCTCTTATATCAAAATTATCCAGCATTATTACATCAACTCCTGATCCCAGGGCTTCAGATACCTCAACCAGGTTTTTAGTTTCAACTTCAATCAGATACTTGCCGGTAAGCTGCTTCCTGTATTCTGTGCAAGTTTTCACCGCCTTAGAAATTGAGCCGGCTACTGCAATATGATTATCCTTTATTAAAAACATATCATATAAACCAATTCGATGGTTATCACAGCCACCTAGTTTTACAGCCATCTTATCAATTGCCCTTAATCCGGGAACAGTTTTTCTTGTATCAATTATTTTTGCTTTAGTATGCCTGACCAATTCACGAAATTTGTTTGCCATTGTGGCAATTCCGCTCATACGTTGAAAGAAATTAAGTGCTGTTCGTTCTGCAATTAGAATAGAAGCAGCCGGACCCTCAACTATACCAGCAATATCTCCATTCTTTACAAAATCTCCATCTCTAAAGTTTTTAAGAAATACCAGATTCTCATCGACTGATTTAAATACTTCTTCAACAACTTCATACCCTGCAATAATTCCATCGTCTTTAACAAGAAATATTCCTTTTCCATTTAAACCGGATGGAATAGTAGCTTTAGTGGTTATATCCCCTGATTCAACGTCCTCTTTGAGAGCGTTTTTTATTATCTCTTTGATTTCTTGGGTCATTTATTCAAAATACTTTTTTAATGCGTTTATATATAATTCCGGAGGTCTGCATGCTTTTTTTGTAGCAGCTTTCATAAAAGCAAGTACCGTATATCCCTCTGCCGCTAGATCACCATTTTCTTTATAAACTTTATAATCTATATGTACTCTGGGAGAATAAATCTCTTTAACTATTGCTTCTACCGTAAGAAGTTCATCATAAAATGCCGCGCTTTTATATTTAACAGAGATCTCCATAACAGGCATTTCGATTCCCGAATCTTCAATTGTTTTGTATGGAAGACCATGATGTCTTAGCATTTCAGTTCTGGCAATTTCAAAGTATTCTACATATTTAGCATGATGCACAAACTGCATCTTGTCAGTCTCGCAGAACCTAACGCGTACATTTGTTTTATAAGATAGCATTGGAATAAGGTAAAAAATTAATGATTACTCAATAAACTCACCCATTTTACCGAATTTCTCTAATCGGTTATCAATAAGTCTATCAGGTTTGAATTTTACAAGATGGGAAAGCTCTTCAACAATTACTCTCTTTAGTAGGGTTGCCGCTTCTTTATGATCTTTGTGTGCACCCCCAAGTGGTTCTGGTACAATTCGGTCGATCAGTTTTTGTTCCAGCAGATCGGGTGCTGTTAATTTTAGAGCTTCGGCTGCCTGTTCTTTATAGTCCCAGGTTTTCCATAAAATACTTGAGCATGATTCAGGACTAATGACAGAATACCAACAATTTTCAAGCATAATAATTCGATCGCCTACACCTAAACCAAGAGCTCCTCCGCTAGCACCTTCACCAATAATAACAACCAGGATTGGAACTTTAAGACGGCTCATTTCAAATAGATTTCTTGCTATCGCTTCAGCCTGTCCCCTCTCTTCTGCCTCAAGTCCAGGATAGGCTCCCGGAGTGTCAATCATAGTGATTACCGGCTTATTAAATTTTTCAGCCAGCTTCATCAACCTAAGCGCTTTTCTGTATCCTTCAGGATTAGGCATTCCAAAATTTCTATATACATTGGATTTAGTGTCTCTTCCTTTCTGGTGCCCGATGATCATTACCTTATAATCATCAATCTTGGCAAATCCTCCAACAATTGCTTTATCATCCTTTACATTTCTGTCGCCATGAAGTTCAACAAAGTTTTCAGTCATCATATAAATATAATCCAGTGTATATGGCCGGTCGGGGTGCCGAGCAAGCTGCACTCTCTGCCATCTGGTCAGATCTTTATATAGACTTTCTTTCAACTTCTTAACCTTTTCTTCAATCCTGACTATCTCCTTTTCAATATCTAAATTGCCTGAGAACTTTCTCATTTCATCGATCTTTGCTTCAAGTTCAAAGACCGGTTTTTCAAAATCAAGTATCGCTTTGGCCATAATTATTTACGAGTTCCCCATAGTTTGTTCAAGGTCTTTCCAAGTATCTCTACATCAAGCCATATATTCTGATTCTTTGCATAATATAAATCAAGTTTATCAGAATCTTTCCCTTCACTATTTTCGATATACCAGAGACCCGTTAATCCTTTCTTACCTAAATAGAATTCATTATTATTTTTGTTGTTTTCGGGACCAACAAAACTATACGTGCCGGATAATACCATCGGGACTTTCAAAATAAACTTTTGAAATTCAGTCTGCTTTTCCCTCATATGAATTGTTAAATATATGAAAGGATATATAAAAAACAAAACCACAACAGATAGAGTAAAATCAAAGGCACGTTTTATTGATTTTATCACAGGGCTGGTGATATTATAATCAAACTCAATTATCGGTGTATCACTTAGAATAGCAACCGAAGCTTTTCCAACAAGGAAATCAAGATTCTTACCAATGATCTTAAATTCAACGTTCTCATTATGATTTTTAGCAGCTATTTCCATCATTTGGTTATAGGACAACTCTTCGGAGGAGAAAATAATTTCATTTATTTTATTTTCACGAATAACCTTGCTTATATTTTCTATACTGCCTAGTACGCTTAGTCCCTCAATTACGTTTCCTACTTCTCTGTTGGTAATGCTGATAAGTCCCATTACATTATGAAGATCGGTGTAGTTTATCTTTAATTTATTTGCAACTGTCGCAGCGTGTTCGCTTAATCCGACTATTAATGTCCTTTTATGCCGGAACCCGGTTTTATTAATTGAGGAACCAAAAAATATCTTTATCAATACACGCCAAATCGAAAGAGAAAATAGCAAAAGGAAATAAGTGAGTATAATTACTCCCCTGCTATATCCAAATTCTTTTAAAGAAGAATGACACGGAAGCAACAAAAAAGAAACTGATAATTATTGCTCCAAAATTTCTGATTATTGAGAATTCATCCCTTTTATAATTACCTGTCAAGGAAGTTATTAGGATGTGAACCACAGCCGGCAGTGTATATATAATCGGGAAACTGAAAGGGGGAAAACCAGCCCAGCGAGGTTTAAAAGAATATATATGTTTTCAGATAACAAAAGAGTCAGGTTATAAAAAATGAAATCGAGAATGATTGCTAAAAGCGTTAGCTTTCTTTTCCCGATAAACGCAAACAATTGCCTGAAAATAATTGCTGCCTGCAATATTATTTCCAAAAGGAAAGAACCTGACAAATGTTTCTTTACAAACAATTGCATGGCACTATAAAAGATTTTTGTTTCATCAAGGCTGCTTCTTCTTGTACTCTCACCTTTGTAATGGATTATTTGAGTTTCATGTAAGTAAAGAACTTTATACCCGGCTTTTTGCACCCTATAACAAAAATCCAGATCTTCGCCGTACATGAAGAACTGCTCATCTAATCCACCAATTTTCTCATAGATTTCTTTAGTAAACATCATAAACGAACCGGAAATAGCGTCTACTTCATAGGTCTGGTCTTCATCCAGGTATGTGAGATTATATCTGGCAAATAATCTACTTTTGGGGAATACGGTGCTTAGCCCGGTGACCTTGCAAAACGAAGTCCATGGCCCTGGAAAACTTCTGCGGCATGCTAACTGTAATGAGCCGTCAGGATTAAGAATTTTACAACCGGCTAACCCGGTATCCGGGTTATTCTCAAAGTGCATTATCATTTTTTCTAAGGTATCTTCACTAACAATACAATCCGGATTAATTAAGAGTATGTATTTCCCCTTAGCTGTTTTCAATCCGATATTGTTTGCTTTACTAAACCCCAGGTTCTTATCATTAGCATAGAGTTGCACAGAAGGGAATTTATTTTTAATAAATTCCACACTTCCATCATTCGAAGCATTATCAACAACAATAATTTCAAAGGTTATTTTCTGAGCGGCTTTGTATATTGAATGGATAAGGTTCTGAAGGAATTCTTTTACATTATAATTTACTATAATTATAGAAAGATCCACTTCTGCACCTTATAAACTCCCTATTAGACTTTTAAATCTTAGTTTCCAGACCATAGTAATAGCTTCCCGGACTATTTTCTTAGACATTTTAGATTTTCCCTTTACTCTGTCTACAAAAGTTATTGGAATTTCTCCAATTCTGAATCCTTTTTTCCATGCTTTGAATGTCATTTCGATCTGGAAGGCGTATCCGTTGGATTTAATATTATTAAAATTTATTGCAGCCAGGACTTCTTTTCTGAAACATTTGAATCCTCCGGTAGCATCTCTGACTGGTAGTCCGGTTATTATCCTGGTATATATATTCGCAAAGTAACTTAACAGAAGTCTGCTCATCGGCCAGTTTACTACATTTACACCTGAAATATACCTGCTGCCGAGGATTAAATCTTTATCCTTTATCGCTTTTAGGAAATTTTTAATCTCCTTGGGATCGTGTGAAAAATCAGCGTCCATTTCAAATATATATGAATAATTTTCTTTTAATGCATACTTGAAACCATCAATATAAGCTGTCCCTAAACCCATTTTTTCCGGACGACGAAGCAATTTCACTCCTTCCATAGTGTTGCCCAAATTCTCAATATAATCACCTGTTCCATCCGGTGAATTATCATCAACTATCAGGACATCAACATTCTTATATCTGCTTAAAACATCAGGTATTAATTTCTGAACGTTATCAAGTTCATTGTATGTTGGTATTATTATTAGAGAACGTTCATTCATGGGGGGACAAAATCCTGTTTTTAGAAATTTATTAAATGAATACTATTAATTTGAACCTTAAACAAATATATTTAATTATAGTGCCCTTTTCCAAATAAGACAACAAAAATTGTTCTGAATAAAATCTTAAAATCCATCCTAAGAGACATATTTTCAATGTAAAACAAGTCATACCTTAGTTTAATCTTTACATCTTCTATAGTTTCATCATATTTATGCTTGACTTGAGCCCATCCCGTTATTCCGGGTCTTACCCTTAATCTTCTCTTGTAATATGGAATTTCTAATGATAACTTTTCAACAAAAAATGGCCTTTCAGGACGAGGACCTACCAGACTCATTTCCCCTTTTAATACATTTATCATTTGGGGAATTTCATCAATTCTTACTTTCCTTATTAATTTACCAATACGTGTAATCCTAGGATCATTCTTTGTTGACCAGACTGGTCCTGAAATTTTTTCCGCATCTTGCCGCATTGAACGGAATTTAATCATCTTAAATAAGGAACCATCAATTCCACATCTTTCCTGCCGGAAAAATACTGTCCCATTGCTATCAAATTTTATTGCAATCGCTGTTAGAATCAAAACTGGTGATGTTATAATTAAAATAATAAATGAAACCAATACATCCAATATTCTCTTAAGTTTCTTCTCCCATTCCGGCATCAACTGCGGCATTATATCCATTAACGGCATCCCATATATTTGAGACGTCTTTGCCTGCCCACTTAGAATTTCATATAGATCAGGAACAATTTTGAGACCCACATCCTTATTATCACACTGTGAAATTACTTCAACCATAAAATCATGGTTCTCTTTATCTAAGGCGATAATTATTTCTTTTGCATTATACCTGACAATCATTTCTTTAATATCTTTTATCGTGCCCGAAACCTCAATTCCTTTGTAAGATTTATTCAGATTTTCAGGCAATGCAGCACAATAGGCGGCTACGTCAAATCCAAGTGCCCGGTGTTCAAGTATCTGATCGTGAACTTCATTCGCTTTGGAATTGAAGCCGACTATGATAGCATTTTTTCTTCCGATTCCCCTTATTATTAACTGGCGTTGTAAACTTCTTATAAATATTCTCCCCGCTCCTGCAAAGGAAAGCAATAATGCCCAATATATAAATATAAGTATCCTCGATTTTGAATCGACACCATGAAGATAATCATCAAGAAAAATAAGGAAGAATAGAATAAAAATTCCGACGAAGGTAGCTTTGAATAATGTGGCTAGTTCATCAAGACGTGAAGATGCAAACCAGGTCCTGTACATTCCTACAAATGTAAAAATAACCAGCCAGTACAAGAAAAGAGCCAGCATTGTTATAAAGAATTCAGGTTGTATTATTATCCTGAACCATCCAGTATTTATTCTAAGAATAAAATAAACTATAAATGATAGATTTATTGTAAAAAAATCTGTGATTAGGACTAATATTTTGGAAGTGCTTTTATTCATTAACGTGGTGTGGATTGCCAGTAAGCCGTTTGTCTTTTCAGAACAAAATTTATCATACCTATTAACAGTGCAAAATTTGTCATTGTGAAATAAAAGGGTAATGTGAAGATCTTCAATCTAAGATTGTTTTTCCTTAGCAAAAAGCCAACATATGAAAGGGAATAAAAAAACAGTTGAGTAAGAAAAGTGTATCTATAAATATCTCCTTTATAATACAGAGCAATATTTAAGATAAATAATAGTAATAAAAATACTGGCGTAAGCCATCTTAAAACCTTATGAGACCATAAGGCGTATGACAATATAAAATTTTCGTTAAATATTAATCGCTTAAAATAAGATATTGTCTCAAAATTAGTCGCGGCAAATCTCGTCTTTCTCTTAAATTCATGAATTAACTCATGCCCCACTTCTTCCACAGCAAATGCATCATATTCATATGCAAACTTATATTTCTGTTGCAAAATCATGAGTGTAATAAAAATATCATCGGTAATTGGTTTGTTTGTAGGAAGTTGTTTAAAAAGTTTTTTACGTATTGCAAAAATTCCCCCGTTTGCACCGATTAAAGTACCGCACCGCCCTTCAAATTTTTTAATGTACGTTTCGTATTCCCAATATCGCTTTTCCTCTATACTTTCATTACTTTTTTTAGAAGGGTTCTGTAATATTAATCTTCCACATATACCCCCGATATTTGTGTCACTAAATTGACGCAATAATGTGGTAAGGGAATTTTTATCAAAACTTGTATTAGCATCTGAAAAAACTATTATTTCATTTTTCGCTTTTGAAACAAGGTCGTTGATAACAGATACTTTTCCTCTTCTGACATCAAATAAATACACAGACAACCAGGGATATATCTTTTTCATTTCATTTAGAATATTATTGGTATTGTCTGTTGAACAGTCTGACCCTATTAAAACTTCAACATTTCTAAAATCGTAATTAAGCCTGGAAATATTTAATATACGTTCACTGATTACTTTTTCTTCATTAAATGCTGAAATTATGATTGAAACCGAATATTCAGAGATAGGAAAATCTTTATTCCGCTTAAAGAACCTGCCAAGAATAAAAATAATAAATGGATAGATTATATAAGTATGTATAATAATGAAAGCGAGAAACCAATAGAGTATATTAATCAACATTTAAAAGCATAAATAAATAAAAATATAGGTACAATATTATGCTTTTTTATTGAGTAATTGAAACAAATCCTAAAATAAATTGTTTCATTCTAATATTTATTAATATTTCGTCAGTTCTCATTCTTATTTTATTTTTCTACTTCCTGTTCGTGTGCAGGTATTTTATCCTTATTAGTAGAAATACCTTCTCTAATAAGTGAAATTTTACTTTCGAATTTTTCTTTGTTCTTTTTATTATTCTTGTTAAAAAGATATTTGTAGAAAGTTAAAAAGGCTTTGATTGTCCTTTTTAATTCTGCCGGATGTGTAATAATTGTTCTAAATTTCACCCACATATAAGCCGGACGGACATAATATTCTTTTCGGGCATAATTACAAAAATCTACAATTTCCTGAGGTTGTAAATCATGAGTTCCTACCACAGTATTATGAAGACCTTCGGGTGTTAACCATTCATCATAATTTTTTACTTTTATCAGCCCTTCCTTTTTAGCCCAATCATATGCTTCCGTTCCGGGGTAGATCATTAACGGAAAGAACTGTGCGGTATCAGTATTCATTTTTTTTGCAAGTTCGAGCGTTTCATACATGGTTTCCAGTGTCTCACCACGATTACCCATCATATAACAAGCGTGTATCAACAATCCTGTTTTTCTAGCATTTTCTGCTGCCTTAAATTGTTCAACTTTTACTCCTTTTTTCATCAGCTTAAGGATTTTATTTGAGCCGCTTTCAAAACCAACAATTACAAGTCTGCAATTGGCTTTTTTCATCCATCGCATTGTTTCTTCATCAAGATCAGCTCTTACATTACACGTCCAGGTCAGGCGATTTTTTTGAGCAATTAATAGCTTACAAACTTCAATTACATGTTCTTTATAAACAGTAAAAGTATCATCTTCAATTGTAATCTCAACAACTTCAGGAAAATTCTCCTCAATATATTTAAATTCAGCGGCAATACTTTTTGCAGAGCGATGACGGTAATTATGACCATAAAAATTCTGTGGATACACACAAAAAGTACATAGGTAAGGACATCCTCTGCCTGTGTACATCATAACCTGTGGAAATCTCCCGGCAGAAAAGAAATAGTCCCTCGGATTCAAAAACTTCTTGAAAATCTCACTTGCAAAAGGCATATCATCCAGATTCTGCAAGGCGGGACGGGATTCATTTCTGATTATTTTATCGCCATTTCTCCATGTAAGGGAAAGGACATTTTCAAGTGATTGTTTGTTTTTTATTCTTTCTGCAAGATCAACAATCGTTTCTTCATATTCATTTCTGGCAACAGAATCTATTTTGTCATTACAGGCTAGAGTTTCTTCATCACAAGCGGTAACATGATTTCCTACCATACAAATAAATAATGAAGGAAATATTTCCTTCAGACCAGCAGAAAATCTTATATCACTATTGATACTGCCGGTACTAGTCTCTACAACCATGAGATCTGGTTTAAAATTAGTAAGTCTTTTTATGGTTTCTTCCTGAGATATGGGTTCAGCCGGAGCATCAATTAAAATTACACTATGACCAAATCTTTCAGCGTATCCGGCTGCCAGCGCCAGCCATATAGGATAATATACTGTTCCGCTTTTTGTAACGGCTGGGCTCCTTGATCCCCTTGAATATTTGGGAAAAAAGGGAGGGTTTATAAAAGCAATTTTCACTAATTCGTTCTCCAATCAAAATTATTTAATCTACTAACTGAGATTATTCTTCTGATAATACTCAGATCTTGTTTTAATTTTTCTTTTTTGTCTTTAGGTGATTTTAATAATTTAATATATGTGAAAAGCCATCTAAATCCAAAGCCCTGCAACACTAGTATCCTCAACATATTTAATTTGGTTCTTCCGTAATGCTTTTGAAAATAATAGAACATCCCTCTGTATCGCTCAATTAATAATTTGTTAACTGTTTGTTTCTGAACACGTTGCCTGGTTGAATATCCAAACAAATGTATAATATTTGAATCCGGCAAAAAGACCGATTTATATCCCGCCTTTTTAATCCTATAACTCCATTCGACTTCCTCATTATACAAGAAGAAAGCTTCATCAAGTAATCCGGCTTTCTCAACTGCTTCTTTTTTTACCATTAAACAAGCTCCGGTTACATGATCAACTTCCCTGATTGTATCATGCCCCCAATAGCTTTCTAATGCTTTTAATCTAAATACCTTTTTTACAAATCTGCCTGGTTTACTTTCATAACTCAGAAATTCTTTAATAAACTCATTTGCATGAACAAATTCTTTAAGTAAAGTTGGAAATGAGTGAGTGGATCTTTCTATCTCCCCTTCTTTATTAAAAATTTTACAGCCAACAACCCCAACATCTATATGTGCTTCAAGATAATTGATCATGGGGCCAAATGAATTTTTATTAACAATTGTATCAGGATTAAGAAGTAGCAAATATTGGGAAGATGATTTACGAATTCCTACATTATTTGCTGCTGCAAAACCAATATTCTTTTGATTGTAGATAAAGGATACTTGCGGAAAGATAGCTTCAAGTTCCTGTATGCTTTCAGAGGAATTATTATCAATTACAAATATTTCATATCCCTGGTTATAACCTGATTCTGAAATTGAATTTAGACAATCCTGAAGAACTGCCTTGGAATTATAATTAATAATAATTATTGATAATATCATTTAATCTTTAGACTTTATGTTGAATGACAATATTGAAATAATTTGTAAACAGACCAATCAGGCAGAATTATATTTTCCCATCTTATTGCCCAGAAAAAAACAAAATCCTTTTACGATCCATTTATATTTTTCCATTTTATTTTTTTCATAGAATAATATTTTAATTAATCCGTTAATAAAAACTATAAAATCTCCAAAAACAAAAAAGGGAAACCTGGTAAAATAAGTTTTATATAAAAAGAACCTGTTCCTTGTCCTGTAAAATAATCTCAACGGAGAATGATTTGTAATAGATATAATTCTCCAAAGGATTGTTCTTTGCTCAATGGATCCAAGGTTATGATTAATATTGGCGTTATAAATTTTAATTATTTGATATCCTTTCCCTCTTAATCTCAAACAATATTCATAATCCACATAATCAATAAATAGCGCATCCATAAAAGGTCCTGTTTGATTAAATGCGTTAAGATTCAACAGACTTCCCGATGTCAGACTTATCGGCACACGATGATTATATGTATTTTTTTGTGGTTTTGAATATTCTCTATATTTATAGTAAGGAGATAATATACCGATAAGGTCAGTATTTGAATTATTGATATAGTTGGAATATATATTTATAATATTCGCATCTACAGCACTGTCTTGATCAAGGGTTAATAAATAATCAAACCCTTCTGCTATAGCAAGATTGGCTGCCTGATTTAAAGCTGTCGCAATTCCTTTGTTTTCGTTGTTTTTTATATAAGTAATTTTTTTGTTTTCAAATATAGGTAGCTGATTGCTTATTTCGGAATTGTCTATAATGAATAACTTCTCTACTTGAGCTAAAATCATATTTATATTTGATTCAATATACTCTCCAGGATTATATAGGATAACACCTGCAGATATTTTAAGATTATTAACCATTCAGTCTTTCGTAAATTGAATAATATTTTTGAGCAGCTGAGCTTAAGGACAATTCTAATTCGGCCGCCCGTCTACACCTTAATTTAATGTCAGGTCGGGAAGTCAAATCAATTATTTCCTTTATACCTCTCTCAAATAGATCTTTTTCGTCTTTGAAAACCACACCCACATTATATTTTTTGGTTATTTCTGCTGTATCACCAATATTATCCATCAAAAGCACTGGCAAACCGGATGCAAGATATTCGCCATATTTTATTGGAGCACTAACTTTCCTTAGCATTCGTTCATCACCGAATAATATTCCAAATTCTCCCATAATTAAATATTTATTTACATCTTGAGCGGGAAGGTTGTGTACCGAATAGTCTTTTTCCAAAATTCCTGAATCCATTACTATTTGTTTTATTAGAGGATCGTAACTTATAATTAAAAGATATGTTTCAGGTTTAATTTTTTTTATTGCTTTAAAAGTTTCAAGTACCAGGTCAAATCTTTGCCAATTCACTGATGGCCCGGAATAAACTACAATATATCTGCTTTGTAGACTATTTTTTCCCAGCTGTTGATTTCTTAACTCCTTTGAGTATAAAAATCTATTGTCCGAAAATGAATTCCCGATAACAATTATTTTTGAACTTAATTTTTTTATTATTTCATTTTTCGAAGTCAGATAATCCTTAAATGCCTGGGAAACAACTACTATTGCATCAGTATACTTATAAAAAATATTTTCTATTTTCCTTTCAAGAAATTTCCGGAAATATCTGTTTTTAGGTATCTCATCACTGAACAAACCTCTGTTATCATAAATCACTTTAACACCGGTAAATAATTTAATTATCAGCGCTATTAGTGTGGGCTGATTGCTCCTGCCATGTATTATGCTAATATTATTTCTTTTAATAATCCCTATGCCCTTTATTACTCCTCTTACAGTCATTAATATGAACCGAAGTTTCCGCTGTATACTGGTAGTCTCCAGATCTATGATAATAGAATATACGTTTGCAATACTTTCCAGTTCTTTTTTTGCTTCAAAATACCTTTCATTTGTTTTTGCGCCATAAGATAGGTATCTGGAATTTTCAAAAGATAGAATTGAATATTTTACTCCTTTAAGTGAATTTTCCTTAAAATGTGGAATACCTTGTGAAAATAAAACCGGGTTTGAAACAGAGCCATCAACAATAAAAAGAACGTTCATTGTTTTTCCAATGCTTTTATATAAATTTTATAAAGCTTTATCATTTGATCACAAAGCTCATAATTATCAATCATATGTTTACGGGCTGCCTTCCCTAACTTCTTTCTATAATCCGGATTGTCAATAAGTTTCAATAGATTTTTATATAATTGAGTAGAATCTCTTTCTTTGGAAAGAAGCCCTGTAACGTTGTCAATAACAACCTCTGGAATGTCAGCATGAAAACTGGATACAATTGGAAGACCGACTGCCGAGGCTTCAATTATACCCACAGGCACTCCACCTTCATTGTCTCCATCTGAGGCTGTTACACTGGGGTGCAAAAAAATATCAGCATTTGCCATCTCTTTAATCATATCTGTATGCGGCACTTTACCTAATATTTTGACTTTATTCTGTATCCCATTTTGAATAATTAAATTTTTGTATTCGTTAAACACCGCTTCATTATCGGCACCTCCAATCAGTCTGAATTCGAAATCAATTTTATCATTATTCAGTAATTTTAACGCTTCAAAAGAATATTTTATCCCCTTTTTTTCTCTGAAAGCAGACACTTGAAGAATTATTATTTTATTATTTGAAATAGAATAATCTTTAATAGGATAATCAGCGATTGGAATTCCCAGTTTCTGAACTATTATTTTGTTTTCAGGACAACCAATTTCTACAAGTTGTTTTTTTAGATAATGACCTTCCGCCAAAAAAACAGTACCATAATCAAATAGAGATTTATATCTCGTTAGCCAATATTTTTCCTTTCCCAGTTTAGAAACGTCCTGCCCATAGAAAGAAGTAATTAAAGGTTTCTTGCTTTTTACAATCATCTTCAACCATCTGGCGGCTTCAAATCCCATATGAGCATGAAATAAATCAATATTATATCTCTTAATCTCACTGTTTAAAAACAACCCATAATTATCATAAACCTTTCTATATACCTTATTAATAATCCTTTTAAATACATTTAAGTCTTCACAACTTATTATATCCTCAAGAGGATATTGGCCAAGATTTGCTTTTTTCTGAGTAAACACATACTGGTTTACATCACTTACTCCTATGATCTGGTTATATACCCAGGAACCATTCAGGAACAAATATGGAGTGACCAGATGGGCAATATTATTCTTTATCATCATTAAATATAATACTATAGGAAAATGAAATAACACCAATAATAGTGAATAAAATAATAGTATAACCATTATTCGGGGCAATAAATCCTGATAGGTGGCTTAATTCACCGTCAGTTACCATACCATAAACAACGAACCCTACAATAGAAATAATTATATATTTAAATAAAGATGAATTGGGTGAACCCGATTTTGTCAATTTGGAACAAAAATAAAATGAGAAACAAAGGATAAGAATAAATGTCACCATTGTCATTATTCCATAATCTATCCCGATAGAAAGGAACAACTGATGAGGGGTTCCAAGATATATCTGAGGTTTGTAGCTGTACTTTATCCATAATAATTGAAATCCTCCTGCCCCTACTCCAAAAGGATAAAGTAAAAGACCCTGTAAAGCAATACGCCATGCTTCCAGTCTGTAAAGTGCACTAAGATCTAATCCCTGTTGATTTTGATTGCCGACGAATCTGAAAGTATAAAATAACAGAAGATTGCTAAAATATATTGCCGAGGCTACAATAACACCAAGAAATGATAAGATCAGTTTTTTGTTTTTTGTGTAAAATAGCAGTAGGATAATCTGAAGAGTCAAAGTTATAAAAGTACCACGGTTAAAACAAAATACCGATAATAATGTAAGCAAGGAAAAACTGAGAATAGAAATTATTCTTATAGATTTGGACTTATGATTATATATCAGATAAACAATGAGGGGAAATATTAAGGCTGAATAAATACCAAACAGATTTGTATTATGGAACCCAAATCCGTAACGCATCCTTGCAAGGAATATTTTAACAAAATTAAACCCAAGAATGCTTAATTCAGAATATGCAATAATTCCGCTGAAAAAGACAGAGATCATAAAGGCGACAAGTATTTCCTTAATTAATTCTCTGTCATCGCGAAGCAAAAAAATTGTTATAAAATAAATTGATGTGGTTTCTAAAATCCCGGTATAAAATAAAAGCCATCTCTTTACATCGTTTTCCGGTAAGGCGTAGCCAAAAAATAATGATAAAATTGAGCACAGAATCAAAACAACCATTAGCTTATCAATACTGCCAAACGGGTGTTTTGAAGATTGATCAAATTCACTAAAATATTTTATAAGGACCAGAATAAAAAGTATTAGTTGCAGTCCCATATGCGGCGTAATCACAAAGTCGCCGATATATGCTCCGTTAAAACTGAAATGTTGAATAAACGGAGTAGTGATTATATAAAGAAGAAAATAATTATTAATAGTAAATTTATATCTTAAGAAAAATAATGGAATAACCAGAAATGCCGGCAAAATAAATATGGCATATTTGTTGGCAAAAAAAACAATTCCAACCAGAAAAAGAAAATATAATCCAGTTAATATTGATACATAAATCAAATAATTATTTTTCTTTAAAAAGCTCATTTTTCAATTTTCCGGACTATTGCGAATATTTCAGAAATCATTTTTTTGTTAAAAAAATAATTAAAAGAAACATATAACATAACTGATATTATTGATTTTATTATTAGTTCTAAAATTCCGGGAATTTTAATAATAAAACCCGTTGAATAAACTATTACTCCCATTGATATTGAAATTAAAAAAATCCTCAGTAAATTTTCAAGAAACACATAGACCTTTAGTTTTATTAATTTAAATGGTATGTATAATCCAGGTATAAATAAGGCAAAAGAGTAAATCATGTATCCTGCTGCTACCCCTATAATACCCCATTTCAAACCAATAATAAAAACAATTATCGCAATTATCCCTGAACCTATCCCCCATTTAAATAAAATATCCGTCCTTCCAGTAGATTGGTAAATTAGTCCTACCGTGGCATCAACAGATTGAAGCATCCCTACGGGTGCAAGAAGTAGAATTAAAATTTCGGCAGGTTGCCAGTTTTTACCAAAAACGTAGAAGGATTAATTCTGATCTGACAACTATTAACCAAACCATCAGTGGAAATGTAATTAATGCAATTGATTGAGCTACTTTAATATATATAATCCTGAATCTTTCATGGTCATTCTTTATTGAAGAATATAGTGGATACATCACCCTGCTTATTACCACTGTAATTGTCTGCAAAGGGTACAACATTATCCTGTATGCCAGATTATAAAAACCTAAGTTAGTTGCTCCTAGATATTTTCCTATCAGAAAATTATCAGCATTTCTTGTAAAATAATTAAAGAAATTAAATCCGGTTAAAAAACTGCTGAATCTAAATAGTGATTTCAACTCTGCTATATTTAATAAAATAATGAGGGTGCCATCTCTCGAAATACCATAACAGTATTGAATTAATTAAAATTGTGGATAAACTCTGTATAACGAGGCTCCATACTTTAAACCCCCACAAGGCTGACATAATTCCAAGCAGTGAACCGATAGAAGTAGCAAGAATTTCAATTTTGGCAAGTTTTTTAAATTGTAGACTTTTTTCCAGTATTGCTTGATGCACATTACCCAAACTAGTTATAAAAAAACTAAAGGATAAAACATTTAGGATAGGGCCCACTCTATTGTCATTGAATAATATGCAGATATATTTGGAAAGGATAATAAGTAAAGCGGTGACTGAGATACCAAAAATAATATTTAACCAGAATACACTTGAAAGTAACTTGTCTTCAACGTCTCCTTTTTGAATAATAGCTGCTGATGTGCCAAGGTCTTTTAATATATTAAGAAACCCGATAATGATAAATGCCATCCCAACCAGACCAAAATCTTCCGGCAATAATAATCTGGCAAGAATAATAGATGTGATTATTTGAAAACCTTGCCTTCCAAACTGGGAAAACCCTGACCATTTAATTGAATTAAAGGCAAACTTTGATAATGAATTTTTCAATTATTTTAGCTCAAACATATTTTCAGGGCCGATATAACATCATCAACATCTACATCGGTAAGGTTTGCTGATAATGGAATTGAAAGCGTTCTATCTGAAATAAATTTTGAATTGGGAAAATCATTTTCTTTATAATGATATGTGTTTTTATAATAATCATGAAGATGAAGAGATATATAATGAACACCCGTGCCGATTTTCATTTCATGCAATTTTTGCAATAACTGATCGCGGGTAAGATTTGCCTTGTCAATATCCAGCATGATTGTATAAAGATGATAGGCGTGTCTCGAATCAGGATTCACAGCCGGTGGCAGAATCAAAGGTAAATTTGTAAGTTCATTATTATAATAATTCCAAATTTCCTTTCTTCTTTTAGCAAAGTTTTCAACTTTTTTTAATTGTTCAATACCCACAGCGGCCTGAACATCCGTCATATTATATTTGAATCCGGGAAATACTACCTGGTAATGTTTATATCCATCGTCCGAAAATCTTTTCCAAGCATCTTTGTCCATGCCATGAAGTGCATTAATTTTAATGCTGTTAGCTAATTCTTCATCGTTCGTAGTAACCATGCCCCCTTCAATAGTAGTAATATTTTTTGTAACATAAAAACTATAACATGCGATATCTTTATATAAACCTATTTTCTTCCCGTTAAACTCAGTTTCTACTGCATGAGCAGCATCATGTATTATTTTTAATCCGTGCTTTTCAGCGATAGAATTCAATTTGTCAATATCAATTGGCCTGCCAGCAAAATGGACGGGGATTATTGCTTTTGTTTTGGGAGTAATTTTTCGTTCTACATCATCAAAGGCAAGGGTCATATCTCTTCTGTCAACATCAACTAGAACAGGCACGGCATTCGCATGAATTACTGCATTAGCTGTTGCAGTAAATGTCATTGCGGGAACTAAAACTTCATCGCCTGGTTTTATCCCAAGGGATAATACCGATAGATGCAGTGCCGCTGTGCAAGACGAAACAGCCACTGCATATTTAACCCCTACATATTCTGCAAAACGTTTTTCAAATTCATTAACTTTAGGACCAGTCCCTATCCATTTTGATTTAAAAGTACTAACAACGGCATTGATTTCATCTTCTTCGATACTTGGACTTCCAAATATCAAATATTCACTCCTCAAATTGTCCTCCACTTAAATAGGTTTTGTTTCACCCATTTAATTTTTTCAGAATTCTGCCAATTTTCATTTTCTTTTATTACTATCAAAATATAACTAAATATTACAGCAGCCATTGCTATTATAAGTGCAAAAATTGTGCGTGGAGGATATGACTTCTTTTCAGGAACCACAGCCCTATCTATAACCTGTAAAACAGGTGTGTCTTTTTGTTCCTGAAATTTTGCCTGTTCGTATAATGGTACTAGGAATTCGAGAATTGAAGAATTAATTTCAACTTCCCTGTATAAACTTACATACTCTGTTGCTTTCTTGGGAAGTGATTTAAGTGCCAACAAATAACCATCCTTATTTCCCTCAATTTGTAAATCTGACATTTTTTTCCCCAGCTCATCTACCTGGGTTTTTAAGTTTTTTACCTGAGGTGAGTTTTCATTTGAAATCTTTTCAAGTACTGACAATTCAACTTGTTGTGTAATATACTTTGATTCAAGGTCAGAGTATGCAGACATTATTCCTTTTATTTGTTCTTTTGAATCAAGGAGTCCTGATTTTTCTTGAAATTTACGTAATGATTCTTCCGCCAGACTAAGCCTATTCTGAACATCTTTATATCTTTGGTCAAGAAATTCTCTGTTGTTTTTTGATTTGGTAATCTGCAAGTCGACTATTGTTCTATTTAAAAGATCAATAATATAATTTGTAACTTTTGCCACCAATACGGGATTGTTAAGGGTAACTGTAATTTCATACACTTGATCATCGGAAATTTTGGTTAAGATTAATTTACGAACCATGTTTAAGGTGAGCTCTCGGTAACCTAATCTATTAGTATCTATATC
This sequence comes from uncultured Ignavibacteriales bacterium, assembly GCA_963786395.1. Classification (GTDB taxonomy): domain Bacteria; phylum Bacteroidota; class Ignavibacteria; order Ignavibacteriales; family Ignavibacteriaceae; genus Fen-1301. The sequence continues at coordinate 78,031 of CAWAZD010000007.1, forward strand.
TAATTGCTTATACAAATTAAATTTGTTGATAATATCTTCAATAAAAGTTCTGCTATAAACAATAGAGGTATACAAATTCATATCCTGGTTTGTCTCGCCCCCTAAACCACTTACAGGAAGACTCTTAATGTTTTTCAGAATACCGCTAATGGCGGGGGCTTCTGAGCTACTAACAGGTAATATTGTAGCTCTTGCCTCAAATTCTTCTTTCACAAAGAAATAGATTAGAAGATATGCTATTATTCCTGTAATAAGAAAAACTGATATGAAAAATCTCTTCTTTCTTATAAACAGGATAATATAGTCAATAAATTCTACTTTCTTTTTAGTTTCCATTCTATGATGCTTTGAATATTAATAAAAATTTTAAGAGGTGAAAGTTACATTAAATCTTACAAAATAAAAATTAAGATCCCTCAATTATTACTTCTCTTTAAAGCGTATTCTATACCTGAATCATTATTTATTTTAAGGTAAAATTACATCGATAATTCTATTTTTATGCTATTACAATTATAGAATTTATTCACTGAAAAGGAACATTACTATTTAAGAATTATTAGTTTTTTTGTCAGGCTTGTACTTTCTGATTGCATTCTATAATAATATACTCCGCTGGTTTTGTTTTTTGAATTCCAAACTATTGTATGGACTCCCGGAGTTACGACCTGTGAAACTAAAGTTTCAATCTCTTCTCCTATGGAATTAAATATTTTAATTGAAATCCATTGTGTGGATGGGACGGTATATTGAATACTGGTGGATGGATTAAATGGATTAGGGAAATTTTGTCCTAAACTGAATCCGACAGGAATATTTTGATCATTTTCAACATTAAGTGGGGCATTTGACCTGTCAACCCATGTTGCTCCTCCATCTGAAGTGCTCAGAATAACCGGCAAAGACATAGTACCTCCTGCTGCTACTCCTACCAGAGAATTTGCAAATGAAACTCCATGCAGTTCATTTGTAGTATTTGAATTTTGATTTGACCATGTATCACCTCCGTTGGTAGTTCTTAGAATAATACCACCCGATCCAACTGCAGTTCCAGTTAAAGCGTCGCTAAATGAAACACCAAATAAAATATTAGAAGTTCCACTAGATTGGATTACCCAGGATGTGCCCCCATTGGTTGTACGTAAAATTGTCCCTGAATTTCCAACAGCATATCCATAATTGGAATCCGAAAAACTAACACCTGTACAATACCATGGATTTCCACTCGTTAGTAAAGTCCAGTTTTCCCCGCCATCAGTAGTCCGGATAACAGGACCTGCTACAGCAATGCCGGTTTTTTCACTTGTAAAAAATACTCCTCCTAGTTCCTGTCCATCCATGGGGCTATGCAGGATATCCCAGTATACTCCACCATTTGTAGATCTGACTATAGTACCTGCCCATCCAACCGCAAAACAAGTCTGAGGATTAACCATAATAACATCATTCAGATAATCATAATAATCCGTTTTGGAAAATTCATTCAATCCTTGACCTGATATTGTCCCCAGTAACAACAATAAAACAAGAAATGATCTAACTATATACTTGGAATTATAATGAACCATTACAAATGTAGATAATTTAATATATTTCATAATTCCTCTTTTACCTGGTTTTCTCTCTTTTTGACAAATCAAATTGTTTGTTTCGCTTCACAAATTTAATTAAATAAATTTTAATTGTCCCACTTATGATATTAAATAATCATTTCCGGAATGATTATATTTACATTTATTTATGCATACTCAATCAATAAAAATAATAGCGATTAACATGAAAACATTGTGGACTTTTTTAATTATTATCCCCTTTTTTGTGTTCGCACAAAATGGGAGTACTTATGAACAAGATATCATTGATGAAGGAAATATCCTGCAAAATTTTAAAATTCCAATTGATTATCAGGCCTCAATTGAGAAAGCTTCCTTAAAACTATTTGATTTTGCGGATTATATTTATTCACCAAAACTACTTCGAATTCTTAATGCACCCGGAGTTGCCCCTCAATATATTGAATCAGATTCAATAGTTAACGGTGCATGGGGAAGAGGTCAATTTACCAAATGGGTAGATAGTTATTTGTTTTCAAAAATTGATATTAGCAAGACAAATTATTTGGGGTTGTGGACTGGAACCGGGAATACCCCTTTACATTACTGGTCAGCTAGTTCTGATTTAAGTTATTGTTCCAAATCCTTACTCTTTACGATTTATTGGTGTAAATCGCATTCGAATCAAGTCAAATATATTAATAGAATAAAGGAAGGGTTATCCTTTCTTTTAAATAACCAACAGTCTGACGGCGGGTTTATTCAGTATTGGTTCAGAAAATCACAAACTGATCCTGCCCCGGATATGACTGTGGACAGAGAAACTTCCTACGCAACCGGAGATGTTCTGCGAGCTATAGTTGAAGGTTATTTTTTCTTTAAGGATAATATAAAGCCTAATGACTTGGTTTTACTTAACAAATTGATCAGCGCAATTAAAAGGGGTGGTAATTATTTGATGTCAAAACAATGCTATAATGAAGAGGGGAATAATAATTACAAATGTTTTTCCATCTGGGGTTTGGTTTCAGTATATAAAATAACTGGCAATAAATCTCTGCTAGACAGTGCAGTTGCAAAATATAACTGTATTCGGGATTATCAGAATGACGATGGTGCCTGGTTTACTTCAGATTATGATTCTAAAAATAAATCCCGGATATTTAGTTTTCATGATACACATCCGGATTATATGGGTATTATTTTACGCGGGTTCGGCGAATTATATTCAATATTACCAAATAATTATCCCGATAGATTTGGCCCAGCTTTAATAAAGAAAAATCTTAAGAAGAATATTTGTCTTACTATAAATAATTTCCTCAGATTAAATATGTGTAATGGTCAACAAGAGCCAAGAGTGAGCCCGGAAGGGATGATAAAGGCATATAAAAAAGAAACTGAATATGTTAATTCCTTATCCTTCCCTTTAAATTTGATTCATGGTCTGAAATATATTGAGAATTGCAACGATTCATTGAAACTAAATCCCAGGCTTTTATCTCAATTATTAAAACTTTTAATGGTTCCCCATATAATTCAGATTAATTCAAGCAAATTTCCTGATGAGGTTAATCATGACGATAATATGATTTCATTCGGTTTGGAATTAGTCCCAAATCAATTATCTAAAATATATAATATGCAGATAAATCCCGGGTAATTATAATTTAGGTTGAGTGGTTATAAACTTTGACTTCCAATAATTATGAAGAATTATAAAGCCCTCCGCAGCTAATGGAAGCATCATTACCTTCAACATTGTCTGATATCGGGGAAGAGCAAAGAAAGCAATTGATATTAAACTGCTGAAAATAAAGAACAGATAGAAATATTTATATTTATTTATAGATACTGTGCGGATTAATCCAAACAAAAACAAAAATAATATTAGCAGATTAGGTATTTTATAAAAAAGACTTTCAGTTCTTCTATCATCATCATTAAATACCCATAAGTTAAATATCTTTTGAAAACTATATTTGAATTCTTTTACTGGATTGTTAACAATAAAATTAATCGCTTCTTTTGCATAAATCCTATTTGCTTCAATTTCATAATTCGGCGAGATTTGAAAACGTTTTAACTTATCATCCAAAGTGTCATCTCCCCAGTTACCAACAAAATATTCGTTGTGCCCTCTGTACAAATTTAAACCGGCACTTGTACTTAATAGTGGAAATTTTTCAAATGTTTGATAGTTTCTGATAAACCAGGGAGATAATGCTAATAGAATGGCAGCATAAATTATACTAACTTTCTTTATACCAAATCTTTTGAAGAATAAAGTTGTTAATAATATAACAAATAGAATGAACTCAAACCTCAGGTAAATCAGAAAAACAGATATCAGAATAAATATCCCTAGCTTTTTATAATCTGCAAATCCTTCTTCATTTTGAAGTAAATAAAACAATCCCAAAACCCCTGTGTGATAAAGTACTACAATATTAATATTTGCAGATGCATAAATAAACTCAGGTAACAAGGCATAGATTAAAGCAGCTATAATTGCCGCCTTTTCCGAAAGCAACTTCCGGGTCAAATAATAAAGAATAAATGCATTTACAGCAGATAATAATATCTGAAGAAGCAAAATGAACAAATTCCGAACTATATCATTATGTATAAAAAAGAAAGGATATAAAAAAGCTGTGTATCCCGGCGGCATAAATGCTGATTTGAAAGGCCTAACATCAGACTTATATTTGAATTTAATTGAATCGTTTTGGAAATAGAATAATGAATAACCCTTACCGTTCTGCAGGTTTTTTACTATTTCGCCATATTCGTATAAGTTTATATTTTTTAGATCGCTAATAGTAAGTAGAAAAACTAAACGTGTTAATAAAGTCAGAACAATTATTAAACCTACTACTTTTCTACTATTTCTAAAATTCGTAATTCAACTCTATTTATCTGCAAATTTTGAAATAAAATGTATCAAGGATATAGCCTAAAATCAATTGTTTTCTCAACTTCATATAACGTAAAACAACCTTTACTTATTATTGCTGGGAATTGAAAATATCTACTTGACATTTCATAGTTATTTCTTATCTTTGTAAGAAAAATGGTGATATTTATCGATCTGAATTGTTACAACGCATAAAATTTTAGTCCTCTTATGTGCAATGTAGCAGTTTTATGCCGATTTCAGGGTTTCCCCTGGTCGGATTTTTCTTTAAATAACGGGAAACATTTTCCCACCGGAGTTAGTATATAGCTATAAACAGATACGATTTGTTAGGTAATGATAGATACAATATAAGGACAACACCGATGAAAGAAATAAAGGCAAAAATAGAAAATCCTTTATCTGAACTCATAAGTGACGACATTTATGAACTCCTCAGTTCTCAGGGACTTATCGATGAAAAATCTGTACGTGATTATAAGATCCGTAGAAAATTCAAACTTTTAAGATCCAACAAAGTGAGCGCTGGTGAGGCTATTGATGCGATAAGGGATGAATATAAATATCTGCAGTTTGATACAATCAGAAAGATTGTATATCAGATAAATAGCCCGGCTCCTAAGGAAAATAATAAATCTTGACAAAGTAAGGGACAGACTCTATTTTTATGATGGCTCTTTCATAAGAATTGTCCCTGATCCTTATGATTGAATCAGAACCCGCATTCTATTTTTACGGGCTGTAATTTTTTATCTAATTTGGAGAATTAATGGCCAAGACCATAAAGAAAAAATCTGTCCGGACTGCTAAAAAGTCACTGGCAAATCCTTTCTCTCTTTACATGAAAAAGGAAAACTATTTAATATTGGCAGCCTCGGCTGTCCTATTGATAATAGGATACTTTGTTATGAGTATTGATCCATGGAATAGTACTCCGGCTATTGTAGTTTCGCCAATTATTTTATTGATCGCGTATATTCTGATTGTCCCCGCAGCAATTTTGTTCACAAAGAAGAACCAAAACGGTGATTCAAAGGAAGAAGAAATTGCTTCTGGCAAAAGTTAAAGGAAACATTGTTTCTACACAGAAAAATGAAAACCTTAGAGGGCATAAGCTTTTAATTGTTCATCCTATAGATCTTGATGGTTCTTTTCTCGGTGAGAAGGATATCATCGCAATTGATTTGATTGGTTCGGGTATCGGGGATACAGTAATAGTAACTCAGGAAGGAGCAGCTGTTAAACAAATATTAAAACACAGCAAGGCTCCGGTTCATTCAATTATTGTGGGCAATGTAGATAAGATTGATTTAGCTAAACACTGACATCAGTTTGACCAAATTATCGTTTAACGATCTTGTAAATCTCCGGCTTCTCCTGTCTGTCGAGGGAATTGGAGCAGGAAAATTAAGGAATCTGCTTAAACAGTTCAGATCCCTCGATAATATATTATCTGCAGATCTCAATTCTCTCTCCTCTGTTGAAAGCATAAGTGCTAACCAGGCTAAAAGAATTATTGGTGGGAAAAAATTAAAACCCGACATTCAACATCAGGTAGAAAAAGACCTCTCCCGGTTATCCAAATTAAATGCCTCAATTATATCTGTGTGGGATAGCTGCTACCCTTCCATTCTTAAAAAAATATACGATCCCCCGTTAATGCTTTACGTTATTGGTGAAATTACCGAAAAGGATAATTTTGCAATTGCTGTTGTTGGTACCAGAATTCCAACCAACTATGGTTCAATTCAATGTGAAAAGATTGCCGGTGAACTTGCTTCTCAGAATATAACCATAGTTAGCGGTCTTGCTCGCGGCATTGATTCAGTTGCTCATAAATCTGCCCTTAAAAGTGGTGGTAGAACAATTGCTGTTATCGGCTCAGGTCTCGATGTTATTTATCCTCCGGAAAACAAGAAACTATTTAATGAGATTGCGATAAATGGAGCCATCGTTTCTGAATATCCTCTTGGTACAAAACCGGATGCACAGAACTTTCCGAAAAGAAATAGAATTATTTCAGGACTCTCACTTGGATGCCTCGTTGTTGAAACTGCCTTAACAGGCGGCGCTATGCAGACTGCAGCTTTTTCCTTGGACCAAAATCGTGAGGTTTTTGCAATCCCCGGCAATCTTGGCGTCAGACAATCCGAAGGAACTAATAAACTTATTCAAAAGGGTGAGGCAAAACTTGTCAGCAAGGCTGAAGATATACTAGTGGAACTTGAACTTAAATTAAAACCTGTAATTGGTAAGAACATCCCCAAACCTTCCATTCATCTCAACATGTTTGAAGAAAAAATTATGTCTACTCTTCAGAATGACCCTCTTCAAATAGATATTATTTCTACGTTAACAGCACTCTCCACATCAGAATGTTTGGTACATCTTCTTTCACTTGAATTCAAAGGGTTGGTCAAACAACTACCCGGGAAAGTCTTTTCACTCCTTTAATGATCTAAACGAATACTAGTTTTTTTGTGCTATTGCTGTAATATGAAACGGTTTCACTACTTCTGTTTCAATTATTCGAAGTTTCAGATAGGATAACATTTCAATCACTAATTGCCTGTTAAAAACATGATGATGCAGTCCCCTGTTTTCAATATTATTTTTGGATCGTTCTTTGAACTTCTCAAATGAACCAGCCCATGGATCCTTATCAAAATTATGCAACTTCAGAATTTCAGCCAGATGTGTCAGGTCATCTTCTCCTGTGTTTTTATTATAATCATCTATTAAATGGTTTATTGTAGTTACATGGCGTTTGTTATCAAAAGTTTTGTTTCCATCCGGAAGTATAAGTAATAAAGAACCTTGATTCTTTAAAACACGAACCCACTCCTTTAATGCTTTAATTGGATTTGCTGTATGTTCCAGCATGTGAGAGGATATTATAAAATCATAGGTAGAATCTGCTATTTGACTCAAGTCTGTCGATTCGCAAATGTATTGCTTCCCTGCAGGTTTTAAATTATTAAAAATAAAATTTGCGCCTTCTTTTATAGTACCTTCCCACATTGTGGAACCTGAATAATTGCAGTTGTCCAGGTTACCGGCATCATTATATATCGGGAATACCCCTTTGCTTTTAAAAATACTACTAGGTCCTCCGATTTCAAGACCATATTTATTTAATACAATATTTTTGGCTAAATAGTACTTCTTGCTCCTTCTGGGAAAAATTGGAGCCCGCACAGCATCTATAAATCCAGTTAACCCGGTAGTATTATATAGGTTTATTATTTTTTGAATCATAATCGTATTTTGAATAAGATTGATAATTAATATTTCTTCTTCCCCTTCCATAAAATTTTAAGCCTCTCCTTCAGCGTCTTTTCCTGTCCATTCTCTGTTGGAAAGTAATATTGTTTGTCTTTCATTTCTTCAGGAAAATAATTTTCCAGTACGAAATGTTTATCAAAATCATGCGCATATTTATAATCCTGACCATAACCTATTGCCTTCATTAATTTTGTAGGAGCGTTTCTCAAATGAATAGGCACACCATACATGGGAAGATTCCTTACATCCTCGAATGCTTTCTCTATTCCCAAATACGAAGCATTGCTTTTTGGCGATGATGCCAGATATGTTGTGCATTGCGCCAAAATTATCCTCGCTTCCGGCATTCCTATTTTATCTACCGCACTGAACGCAGCTTCTGCAAGCACTAATCCATTCGGCGATGCATTTCCTATGTCCTCCGATGAAAGTACCAGAAGTCTTCTTGCGATAAATAACGGATCTTCTCCGCCTTCTATCATTCGCGCAAGCCAGTACAATGCCGCATCCGGATCACTTCCTCTTACGCTTTTGATAAATGCAGAAATAACATTATAGTGTTCTTCTCCGGCTTTGTCGTATAGAATATTTTTCTTCTGCACAACATTCTCTAGGACTTCCTTCGAAATATTAATCTCTTCCGAATTTATTTCCTGAATTATAGCCGCTTCAAAGATACTCAGTAAAGATCTTGCGTCTCCGCCTGATAAGTAAATCAGGAAATCAATATCCACTCCTTTGATGTTCAGCGAAGATAAAAATTCATCCTTTATAATTGCTGATTTAAGTATATCCTCAAGTTCATTTTTTGATAATGGTTCTAATATGTAGACCCGTGCCCTTGAACGTAAAGCTGGTATAACTTCAAAGGAAGGATTCTCAGTTGTTGCCCCGATTAGTGTAATTAGTCCCGATTCTACAGAATTTAGCAGTGCATCCTGCTGCGCTTTATTGAACCTGTGGATTTCATCGATGAAAAGAATTGTCTTTTTGAATTCACTTTTGTTCTGGACTGCTATTTCTATAATAGTCCGTATGTCTTTTACCCCTGAAGAAACCGCATTTAACTGATGGAACTCGGAACCGGTTTGCTGTGCAATAATTTTGGCTATTGTAGTTTTACCAGTTCCCGGTGGCCCCCACATAATGAATGAACTAACTGTATCATTTTCAATCATGTTCCTTAAAGGCTTTCCCTTTCCAAGCAGCGATTCCTGGCCTTTGAATTCATCAAGTGAATGCGGCCTTACTCTTTCAGCAAGGGGTATTGATGGAATATTTACATTTTTCATGTGCTAAAAGTAAAGAAAAATAACTATATCTCAAGTTAATCACCGCCTCCCATATATTGCCATGCTTTCGCCCAGCTGTGGTTAAGCCTTGGTACTCTTACTTTAGTAGGTGTTTAGCAGGTTTTAGTAGGTATTTACCAGGTAAAATTTTAGGTAATTATTAAAAAAAGGAAGGTAAATTATTTTTTATTCGAACTAATTAATATAAAATTATTTGTTTAATTGTCAATAGATAAAGAAAATATTTTTCCCCTGCCAATGATCTTATAATTAACCTGCACCTGCACTAACCAAAAATTATTTCTCTATAACCTCTACAGTCTTTTCCCCTTTCCTAGACATTCCGTATTTCTCACGGGCTGACTTTTCAATCTTTGCCGGTACTTTCCTCTCCAATGAATCAATTCCATTCTTAAGCGATTTATTCTCATCCATCTCTTTCTTTATATCCGCATTAATTGAATTAACTTCTTTCTGAAGTTTAAGATACTTCAGCAATCCGAATTCATTAAAGAGTACACCTATTGTACCTACAAAGACAATTACGATTAAAACAATAAGCTTAACATTAATCTTTTTGAATAACTGCTTCATACACTTAGTTTAACTATCTTGTCAATTAATTGATCAAATGTGATTCCAATTGACTTTGCCATTTTAGGAACCAGGCTTGTTGATGTCATCCCAGGTAATGTATTTACTTCAAGACAATAAGTTTCCCATTTGGAATTTACCCTGAAATCTATTCTGCTATAACCTTCGCATCCTAATGAATGAAATGCTAAGAGCGCCTGAGCCTGCAGGTTTTCAAAAACATTCTGCGGAATTTGAGCTGGAACTATGTATTCACTCATACCCGAAGTGTATTTACACTCATAATCATAAAGTCCATGCTTTGGTTTAATTTCCAAAGCGGGAAGAGCTGTATTCTCTATAATACCTACAGTTAATTCATGCCCTTCTATAAATTCTTCAATCAGGGCTTTGTCCGAAAATTCTAAAGCCAGGCTTACGGCATCCACAACTTCCGACTCATCCTTACAAATAGTTAATCCAACCGTTGATCCCTGATCATTCGGTTTTATCACACAAGGATATCCGAATTTTTCCTTGATCATCACTGGAACTTCAGATATATCAAATCTGTTTTTAGTAAGAGTAATCCATTTGGGCGTATTAATCCCATAGTGCTGGAATAGGATTTTGGACATTGTTTTATCCATCGATATCGAACTTGCCAAAACTTTTGAGCCGGTATACTTCTTCCCTCTTAATTCAAGCAGTGATTGGATTGTTCCATCTTCACCCCACTTCCCATGAAGCCCAAGAAATACCAGATCAATATAGTCCAGCTCTTTTGAGTTTACTGCCTCAACAAAGTTCCTGTTAGAGATCGGCACATAATCTTTTTCCAAAAAGAAATCCTGTTCATCTTTAGGCTGATTTGCTCCGTATGCTGGATTAATTAATGTTACTTTGTGCCCTAACCCAATGAGCGCAGTATGAATTGATTTTGATGATGATTTGGAAACTTCTTTCTCAGGAGATGTGCCTCCTAAAAATAATGCTATATTCAATTTCTTTCTCTCTTTAATTTAAAATACATTTCTTTCGTCAATATCCAGTCCATATGAGGATTTAGCCAGTGAAACCAATTCACGCACTTTTTCAGCCGGCAGTTCCTTAGCTCCCCCTAATAAACGTGAAATAAATAATGTCTTGGCTGCATGCTCAAGTTTTTCCATTTTATAATATGCATCCCGCAGTGTTTTACCAAGCGTAACCGCACCATGATTCTGAAACAAAAATGCCCATGCATGTTCAATAAAGGGCTCCATACTTAATGGAAGTTCATCCGTGGAAGGAGTAGCATATTTACAAAGAGGAACTTTACCCAGTGTTAAAATTACTTCCGGAAAAACTGGCTGCGTTAATCCTTCTCCAGCAGACGCAAAGGCCGTTGCATAAGTTGGGTGGCAATGAACAACAGCATTAACTTCAGGTCGCCGCGAATAAGCATAAAGATGGATTTTATATTCAGTTGATATTTTTCCCCTGCCATTAATAATTTCCCCGGCAAAGTTAATCTCAATGATGTCACTTTCCTTTACATCACCTTTACAAACACCTGATCGCGTAATCAGTATCGATTTGTTTTCAGTTAATACAGAAATATTCCCGTCATATGCCGAAACAAATCCTTTATCATACACCCTTCGGCATATTTCTACAATTGCATTTCTGTCCGGCATTTATTTTCAAGCTCTTCCATTAATTTCAAATTTATCAAGCCGTCTTCGCCTGTTACCAGCGGTCTCTGGTTTTTAAGAAATGAATTCTGAACCGACCTTAACAAGTAAAGAAGGCGGTTCCCTCTTTTACGAAATACTTTTTTAGCTTCACCATCAATGAGAATAATCAGTTTAGCAGGTGCAAATTTTGAGCCCATAAGATTATCAATCCCGATTGCTCCTGTGTGTCCTAAAATTTCTATCCGGTTAAATGCTTTTTTATTATTATAGGAAACATTAAACGAACCATAACCACTGTCTGCAAATTTCACTAATCCCATTGAGAAATCATCAACTTCACTTTTGTATACAATATTATCTTTGATGCCGGATATATACGAAATCTCCCCGCCAAAGAATCGAAGCAGGTCAATCATATGAGTACCAAGGTCGCGTAAAGATCCTCCACCACTTTGATCCCTATGAAACCTGAAATTAGTATCAGGGGCATAATCTATATTAAAATGCAGATCAATAGAGACAAGTTTTCCTATAATCTGGTTGTTAAGAAGTTCCCTTGCTTTCTGAATAATCGGGTGAAATCTGTTTGAGTAGTCAACTGCAAATTGTACATTATTCGCTTTGCATAACATAACCATCTCTTCCGCCTGCTGAGAAGTGATAGCCACAGGTTTTTCACAAAGTATATGCTTACCCGCCCGTGCAGCTTTAATTACCTGTTCATAATGGTGCCAGTTTGCACTTCCTACATACACTGCATCAATATCAGATTTCAGGAACTCATCATAGTTGCTGAATTGATTGGGCACACCATATTTATTCGCAATAAATTGTGCTCTTTCAGGACTATTACTGAAAACCGAATTAACTACACTTCTTCTTAACTGTGAGACGTTTGGAATGAAAGCATTTTCAGAAAATCTGCCTAACCCGGCAACTCCCCACTTTAATTTTTTAATAACAGGTCGTCTTAACTTCATTATTTCTTATGCTGTTTCCTTAAACAGTTTGAGTCTGTTCATTAACATCTTGATTGGTTTGGAATTCTGCATTATATAGAAATGTACACTTGGAACACCTGCATTTATTAATTCTTCCACCTGCTTAGCTGCCCATTCAACTCCTATCTCAGTTACATGTTCAGTTTTGGCGGCTTCTATTTCATCAGACAATTGCTCTGGAATATTAATGTAAAAATTCCTCGGTATGTTCATCAGGTGAGACTTGTTCGTGATTATTTTCAACCCCGGAATAATAGGAACAGTGATTCCTTCTTTCCTGCATTGATCTACATAGTCAAAATATACTTTATTGTCATAAAACATTTGTGTTACAATATAATCGGCTCCTGCATCTACTTTTTCTTTAGCATATTTAATATCAGCTCTAAGATTAGGACTTTCGAAATGCTTTTCAGGGTAACCACCCACTCCCACACAGAAGTTTGAAGGTCTGGCATCTAGCAGGTTCTCTTCAAGATATTTTCCGGAATTCATAGCAACTATCTGACTTACAAGATCAGAAGCATGATAGTTAACACTTTTCCCTTCAGGTATGGGTTTATCATAACCATTATCATCACCCCTGATGGCTAATACATTTTCAATTCCTAGGTAACTTAACTCAATTAGAAAATCCTCTGTCTCTTCTCTTGTAAATCCTTTTGTAAGAATATGAGGAACCGCATCTATATTATACTTATTCTGTATAAGGGCACAAATGCCCAAGGTACCTGGTCTCTTACGTTTTATTTTTTTTCTTATCCCATGAGGAGTTTCCTCATATTCTATTTCTGCAGCGTGACTTGTTATATCAATAAAAGGTGGTTTGAATTTAACAAGATCTTCAAGAACTGCTAATAAGCTTTTTATATCACCGCCACGTTTCGGTGGGATAAGCTCAAAACTGATCTGAGGTGTAGTCTCTTTCTCTAAATGTTCTATTACTTTCATCTAATGTCTTTCTTTATATATTTTACAAATTTAACATATATTATTAAAATAACATAGGGCAATGGAATAATGGATTGATGGATTATTGGATTGATGTATGCAGTAAGAGGAATTATCCATAATCAGGAATGTCTTCTGATATTCTATCATTCCATGTTCCATCCTCTTTTTTGCATTGAAGGCTGTCAATAAGTCTTAAGAGTTTATTTTCTATTTCATAATGGATTGTATCAATTTTTTGAAATTCGTCAATACTTATAGTTTGAGTAATTTTTAATCCTATACACCTAGTCAGAGTCTCAGATAAAGAGCCCAAACTAATATAAAGAAACTGAATATATTCTTTTATTGATCGGCGTGAATAACCTTCTGCAATATTTGAAGATACAGATTGAGCTGAATCCACAATTTGATTTCTAAGTTTGAAATCAATCTTATTATTAATTACAATAAACCAAATTAATTCAAATAACTCTAAAGATTTTTGCCAGACTTCAAGTTTCATATACCCACGATTGATATTTCTTAATTTAGTGTATTCCATATTTAACTTCCTTCCTTATTTGCTTTCCATCAATCCAATAATCCATTATTCCATTACTCCTCTTTACTTTTTAATGTAAAGAACATTCTTGTTTTCCCTGATCGATGCTTCATCTGTCTTGATTTTTATATACCCTCCATATAACCACATCTGCGACATATCCCTGAAATGGCTGCTCATCAGATTACCCGACTGTCCGGTTGTGAGTATCAAATAAAATTCATCCGGTTTCGCAAAATCAAATATGTACCGCATGGAAGGACCCACATTGTTTTCAAACTCCTTATGATCTAACCTTGGATATTTTTTTATTCCCTCAGTAAATGGATACTCAGTATTAAATATTGTAGTCCCGTCTCCGCCTATCCTGAAAGGACCTATATTAATATAGTTATCAAGAAATGATGAGATTCCGCTAAACGCATGTTTGAATGTTACCTTATGCAGATTTCCCCACTGCCACATCGTTACATCTGTACCGAATTTAACTTCAAGTTCAGTTAAAGCATCTACAAGACTCTTTCTGATTATTTCATTTCTCGTCTCAACCTGCGGGGTTTTAGGATTATCCCACCAGGAATTTGTTGAATCACCTAAGACCTGCATTACACTTCTGTAAGGTATGTTAGCCATAAATACGAATTCGTTAAAAAGATCGTGCCCCATTTTATCATAATAAATATTCCTGAGAAGATATTTAAAGAACATTGCATATACGGCAGGTACCTGGCTTTCTTCATTCAGATCATAGTTCCAGTCCCCGAATAATTCCAACACCCGGTTCAAATTCGCATCTGTAACTTTCTTATTTCTAAATGCGTTTAGTATATATCCTGTTACTTTTTCAGCATACGGCGACACCTGGTCCATCTGCATCTTCTCATAATCTTCAACAGATAATTTAATTTTAGAGTTGAGCAGTTTCGTTATCCTTTCAATTCTGGAGGAAGGTTCCCATAAATTAGATATATGATATTTGAAGTCCTTTACTGTTTTGTTATTTGCTGATGCAATATAATTCTGCGGCGGGTTATATATAAATGGGAGTTCAGACACAGGAACAAATCCTCTCCAATCATATTTATCTGTCGTCCCATCATAAATAAAAGTTGGAGAGTTATAATCGCGTAATGGGAGTTTAGCTCCAAAAACATATCCAATATTTCCCGATCGGTCACCATATACAAAATTCTGACCTGGTACATTAAACATCTGCACAGCCGACTTAAATTCATTCCAGTTTTTAGACTTATTTATTTTATAGAATGCAAAAAGTTCATCGCTAAAATCATTCCCGGTCCACCTCATGCTTATTGGAGGCGGCTGTATCCCTTTATCCTTAAAAATAACTGTATAAGGATGGACATCTGTAATTATTGGTCCCCGGTGTGTAAGCTTTACATCAAATTTTACATCATTACCCTTCTTTACTTTTATAGTTTCATGAATTGATATTAGGTCCCGCCATGTTCCGTTATATAGATACTTTTTCTTGGTTGAATCAAGTTTCTCAACATAGAAGTCAGCATCATCAGCCATAATATTTGTAAGCGCCCAGGAAATATTGTCATTTTTGCCAATCACAATTCCCGGAACACCTGGTAATGTTACACCCGAACATGTTGCAGATCCGGATTTAATTACTGCGGCGTACCACCTTCCGGGAGCACCATATTCAAGATGAGGATCGTTAGCAATTATCGGACTGCCGCTTGCCGATTTGATTCGATTCACTATCCAGTTATTTGAGCCAAGGTGGGTTCCGGTTAATCCCATAAATTCTCTGAAAGCAATATCCGTTTCCATTAGTCCTTTATCTAATGAAGAATAATTTTTAAGCTCCGATGGAATTATGTATGGACCATTCTCTTCATATTTCGGAAGTATCTGTTTCACTTTTTCTTCACCAAGTTTTAATACCAGGTCAGAAAATGCAAAGTCAACCCACCAGCTAATATTAAGCTGCCATGCCATCATTCTAATTACAATTAAACTATGTTCAGGTTTCCATTCATACGGGTCATACCCTAATGCGTCAAATTCAACCGGATAGTGTCCCCTGGCATTTTTAATATAAAGATTAACACCATCAGAATATGATTGAAGAAGTTTAAGACTAACCGGGTTTAATCTTTTTACATTTTCACTTGCGTTCCTTTTAATGCCGACAGTCAGAAACATTTTATCAAATGGTATCGCCTCCTCACCAAGTATTTCGCTTAATCTCCCTTCCCCTGCCCGTCTTGCCATGTCCATTACAAATAAACGTTCCTGTGCATGTAGATATCCAAGAGCAAAGGCGGCATCTTCGTCATTTTTTGTAAAGATGTATGGTACTGCAAGTGAATCCCTGTATATCTCTATATCGTTTTGTATTTTCTCTGAATGAATCTCTCCCTTATATTCCGGGAGAGAGGCAGATAACATTTTATAAAATATTATCCCGGCTGCCAGAAATATCAGCATAAATGACACCACAATACCAATTACAATTTTTAACCAATTCTGCATTTTATCTCTATATTATATATTTATCCTAAAGCCTTCACATTCAGTTCCCTCAATGAACTTTGAAACTTTTGGATTACGTTTAACTGCTGGTAATATTATTCTTGAAAAATGTCCATACTTTTACCGCATTTATCACAATACAAACTCATTTTATAATTTACTGTTCCGCAAGCCGGACAGATTCTCATATTTTCTTCCAATGTATTTATATTTGCGGGACTGTATTTCATTCTCATAAAATATAAATATCCATTATAAAAAAATGCAAGTATGAAAAATACCAGGCACAGATAATATCCTGCGGCACATTCAACTGCCATAGGTTGGGATTGCACCTTTCCAAGAATATTATCTGAAATGGATGAGCTTAGAAAAACCAGAATCAAAGCTCCCATTAACCCTGCTGCTGCAGCTCCTATATCAGATATTTTCCCAAAGAAAGATATGATCAACCCGCCAACTGCTAAAAGAAATGCAACAAATGCCAGAGGTTCCGGAGAAACATTATCCGGTTTACTCTCTTGTTTAACTTCAGGAATCGATAAATCTTTCATAGTCTTATCTATACCCTTGGTGGAGATTTGGGTACCGGATATTAGTTCAAATCCTGTAATCGATGCAATTTTTTGCTGTTGACAGGTAAGATTGAAAAAAGGGAGGAAAAAGCAGATAATTATAACCAGGAACAGAACCGGATTTAGGATCTTTTTAAGCTCTTCCATAATTGAATTCCATTGTTATTTTTACAGTATCAACTTAATTTTTTAATTTTGAAAATTCAACCAAAAGAAGTTAATTAAACATTATATTTTATTATTTTGATCTTAAGGTTCTTTAAATAATTATACCACGGCTTTTTTATGAAATGTATAGTTCAGAAATATGGCGGCAGCAGTGTTGCTGATATCGATAAGATAAAACTAATAGCTAAGAAAATTGCCTCTGCAAAAGAAGAAGGTTATAACATTGCAGTTGTAGTATCGGCTATCGGTAAAACTACTAATCAGTTAATTGAAATGGCTAAGTCCATTTCAGCCAACCCGGCTAAACGGGAAATGGATATGCTGCTGAGTACAGGGGAAAGGACTACAATGGCTCTTCTGTGTATTGCCCTAAACGAATTGGGTATCGATGCTGTTTCATTAACGGGCTCCCAGGCGGGAATAGTTACAAATGATGTGCATAATGATGCAAAAGTGATTGAAGTAAGACCATTTCGTGTGCAGGATGAAATGGAAAAAGGCAGAGTTGTAGTTGTTGGAGGTTTTCAGGGAGTCAGTTACCGAAGGGATATTACAACTTTGGGTCGTGGAGGATCTGATACAACAGCTGTTGCTCTTGCTGCTGCTCTTAATGCTGAAAGATGTGAAATTTATTCTGATGTACCGGGTGTTTTCTCAGCTGACCCTTCATTATTGGCTAAAGCAGAACATCTGCCTGAAATTTCTTACCAGCAAATGCAGGAAATGAGTCTGGCAGGAGCTACAGTTATGAATGCGTCTGCAGTTCAGTTTGCAAAAGAAGCCAATATTGCTTTATATGCAAGGAGTACATTTGAAACCGGTAAAGAAACTATTATAAGAAAATTATCACCCGGTACTCCTAAAGGAGTAAAAGCAGTTGTATGTGAAAGTGAAATTGTACGAGTTAGAATATCAGGTCAGGATGTTAAATCTGTTTTCGAAAGTATTCTTTCATTTTTTGGTAAATACCAGATAACCCTCAAAGAACTAAATTATTTTTCGGGCGCAGGTAATATTCAAAGTGTTTCTTTCATAGTGTCATTGTCGAATATTTACGGATGGGAAGAACTTAAAGGGAAATTATTGACAGAATATAGAAAAGAATTATCATTTGAAGAAAATTTGTCAGCTTTATCTTTAATAGGAGAGGGACTTTCATCAGATGTTGAGATTCTTCAGGAAACTTTATCTGAACTTGAAAATAACGGAATACAGATTTACGGCATTACCACAACTTCATTCAGAATATCACTGCTTATTGAAAGAGACAAAATAAAAGAAGCGGTAAAATTATGCCATAAGAAGTGGATTGAATAACAACCCCAATTGTCATCCATTCTTAATTTCCAAGACATCTAATCCAATTTATTAAAAACCAATTCGCTTTAAAAATAAAAAACCCCGGTAAACCGGGGTTCTCAAATTAAATCTGGCAACTACCTACTCTCCCACACACCTGCGCATGCAGTACCATCGGCGTACTGGGGCTTAACTTCTCTGTTCGGAATGGGAAGAGGTGTGACACCCAGGCTATAATCACCAGAATTAAACTTTATAAAAATAAAGTAGAAAGAAAGAAAGAGCTGAGCCCAAATATAAAAGATCGGGCAATAATATTTATAATTGTGTAATAAAATTTAATGGTTAAGCCTCACGACTTATTAGTACTACTCGACTGAATGCATTACTGCACTTACATCTGTAGCCTATCAACCTCGTCATCTCCGAGGAGTCTTCAGTTCCTTACGTGAAGGGAAACCTAATCTTGAAGCGTGCTTCGCACTTAGATGCTTTCAGCGCTTATCCATTCCGTACATAGCTACCCAACTATGCCACTGGCGTGACAATTGGTACACAGAGGTACGTTCATTTCGGTCCTCTCGTACTAGAAGCGACCCTTCTCAAGTATCCTGCGCCCGCATAGGATAGGGACCGAACTGTCTCACGACGTTCTGAACCCAGCTCACGTACCGCTTTAATTGGCGAACAGCCAAACCCTTGGGACCTTCTTCAGCCCCAGGATGCGATGAGCCGACATCGAGGTGCCAAACCTTACCGTCGATATGAACTCTTGGGTAAGATCAGCCTGTTATCCCCGGCGTACCTTTTATCCTTTGAGCGACGGCACTTCCACTCGCTACCGTCGGATCACTAACTCCTGCTTTCGCATCTGCTCGACTTGTAAGTCTCGCAGTCAAGCTCCCTTTTGCGTTTACACTCGACGCATGATTACCAACCATGCTGAGGGAACCTTTGAGAGCCTCCGTTACATTTTAGGAGGCGACCGCCCCAGTCAAACTACCCGCCTAACACTGTTCCTGATCCTGATTCAAGGGCCGAGGTTAGAATCCAAATAAAGCAAGGGTGGTATTTCACCGTTGGCTCCACCGAAGCTAGCGCCCCGGCTTCAAAGCCTCCCACCTATCCTACACATGCTTTACCCGAACCCAATGTTAGGGTGCAGTAAAGGTGCACGGGGTCTTTCCGTCCATATGCGGGTAACCGGCGTCTTCACCGGTACCACAATTTCACCGAGCCCGTGGTTGAGACAGTGCCCAAATCGTTACACCATTCGTGCAGGTCGGAACTTACCCGACAAGGAATTTCGCTACCTTAGGACCGTTATAGTTACGGCCGCCGTTTACTGGGGCTTCGGTTCAAAGCTTCGGCTTGCGCCTAACCTCTTCCCTTAACCTTCCAGCACCGGGCAGGTGTCAGTCCCTATACATCGTCTTAATTGACTTCGCAGAGACATGTGTTTTTGTTAAACAGTCGCTTGGGCCATTTCATCTGCGGCCTCTTTCAGCTTGACGCGTGGATTCTCACTTACTTGAGGCACCCCTTCTCCCGAAGTTACGGGGTTAATTTGCCGAGTTCCTTAACCACGGCTCACTCGAGCACCTTAGAATATTCTATCCCATCTACCTGTGTCGGTTTACGGTACGGATCTGACATAATTCTCCCGTACGAAGATTTTCTCGGCAGTATGATTAAGGTCAGTTTATGTTCTGGCGAACTCCCGTTCGTATCTCGGCGTTGAATGAAGAGGCGGATTTGCCTACGCTCTTCACGCCTACGTACTTAGACCACCTAATCCAACAGGTGGCTGACCTTTCACTCCTGCGTCCCTCCTTACGGTCAAACGAATTATACCAGGTACAGGAATATTAACCTGTTTTCCATCGCCTACGCCTTTCAGCCTCGGCTTAGGGATCCGACTAACCCTGAGATGACTAACATTGCTCAGGAAACCTTAGATTTTCGGTGCGAGGATTTTTCATCTTCGTTATCGTTACTTATGCCTACATTTGCTTTTCTATCCGCTCCAGCATGCCTCACGCCACACCTTCAATGCAAATAGAATGTTCCTCTACCGACTCCGTATGGATCGGATCCCATAACTTCGGTAAATAGTTTAAGTCCCGATTATTGTCGACGCTGAGTCGCTTGACTAGTGAGCTATTACGCACTCTTTAAATGAATGGCTGCTTCTAAGCCAACATCCTAGTTGTCTAAGCAACTTGACATCCTTTATCTGTTAACTATTATTTAGGGACCTTAGTTGATGATCTGGGTTGTTTCCCTTTTGGCAATGAAGCTTATCCCCCGCTGCCTGACTCCCGAAAAACATGTATACGGAATTCGGAGTTTGTCTGGGTTTGGTACCGTTGTGACGGCCCTAGCCCAATCAGTGCTCTACCTCCGCTTACACTTTTAACTCGACGCTAGCCCTAAAGCTATTTCGAGGAGTACGAGCTATCTCCGAGTTTGATTGGTCTTTCGCCCCTACCCTCACCTCATCCAAGCGGTTTTCAACCCACACTAGTTCGGACCTCCATGAGGTTTTACCCTCACTTCATCCTGGACAAGGGTAGATCACACGGTTTCGCGTCTACCGCATGTTACTAAATCGCCCTATTCAGACTTGCTTTCGCTACGGCTTCGTTTCTTAGAAACTTAACCTTGCAACAGACGAGTAACTCGTTGGCTCATTATCCAGAAGGCACGCTGTCACTCCTATTCCGAAGACAGAGCTCCAACTGCTTGTAAGCATACGGTTTCAGGTACTATTTCACTCTCCTATTAGGAGTACTTTTCACCTTTCCCTCACGGTACTTATTCACTATCGGTCACAAGAGGAGTATTTAGCCTTAGGAGATGGTTCTCGCCGGATTCCACACAAAATTCCACTTATTCCGTGGTACTTGGGAATACCTTCAAGGAAGTCATATTATTTTCACCTACAGGACTATCACCTTCTATGGTTGAACTTTCCAGAACATTCGGTTAATAATATGATTTTTTACTTCCCGACTTATCAGTAATTCAGCCAGATTGCATCCTCGCAACACCGATAACACAACGGTTACTGCCTTTAACATGTTAACGGTTTAGACTGTTTCCCGTTTCGCTCGCCACTACTAAGGAAATCACTATTGTTTTCTTTTCCACCAGGTACTTAGATGTTTCAGTTCCCTGGGTTAGCTTTGCTTACATCCTATGAATTCAGATGCAGAATCTCCAGAACATTACTCTGGAGGGGTTGCCCCATTCGGAGATCCACGGGTCATTAGGTTATTTCCACCTATCCGAGGCATATCGCTGGTAATCGCGTCCTTCATCGCCTTCTCGTGCCAAGGCATCCACCATATGCCCTTAGTAACTTAACCAAAAATTTCAATACACAGATTCAAAATGTGCTCTTGATCTAAATATATAAATATTTTTTATGGACTCAGTAAAACTTTAATATTGATATTAATTTTTTACTCTTTCAATCTTTCAAAGAACAATTACTAGAAAAGAAAATTCTTTTCTTTGTGGAGCTAATCGGGATCGAACCGATAACCTCCGCCTTGCAAGGGCGGCGCTCTCCCAATTGAGCTATAGCCCCAGAGATTTCGAGAAACGGGTATCTGGGTTATTGGCTATCACGTAAATCAAACACACAACCCTAAAGTGGGCCTGAGTAGAGTTGAACTACTGACCTCACGCTTATCAGGCGTGCGCTCTAACCAACTGAGCTACAGGCCCAGTGATCTATATCACAACAGCTATAGAATAGCTGCCTGAGCTACAATAATAAAAGAACTGAGTTCAAAGAACAGAAAAAATAAATAGATAAGTAGTGTTAACCAGTAAAGTAAACATTGTGATTACTCTTTAGAAAGGAGGTGATCCAGCCGCACCTTCCGGTACGGCTACCTTGTTACGACTTAGCCCCAGTCACCGGTTTTACCTTAGACAGCTCCCTCCTTGCGGTTAGGACACTGACTTCGGGTACCCCCGGCTTCCATGGCTTGACGGGCGGTGTGTACAAGGCCCGGGAACGTATTCACCGCGGCGTGCTGATCCGCGATTACTAGCAATTCCAACTTCATGGAGTCGAGTTGCAGACTCCAATCCGAACTGAGGATGCCTTTAAGGGATTGGCTCCACCTCGCGGTTTAGCAACCCATTGTAGCACCCATTGTAGCACGTGTGTAGCCCTAGACGTAAGGGCCATGCTGACTTGACGTCATCCCCACCTTCCTCACTACTTGCGTAGGCAGTCCCATTAGAGTGCCCAGCATTACCTGATGGCAACTAATAGTAGGGGTTGCGCTCGTTGCGGGACTTAACCCAACACCTCACGGCACGAGCTGACGACAGCCATGCAGCACCTGTACAAGTGCCCTTGACGGGAGAGCATGCTTTCACATCTTGTCACTTGCCTTTCAAGCCTAGGTAAGGTTCTTCGCGTTGCATCGAATTAAACCACATGCTCCACTGCTTGTGCGGGCCCCCGTCAATTCCTTTGAGTTTCAACCTTGCGATCGTACTCCCCAGGTGGAATACTTAATGCGTTAGCTGCGGCACTGAACCTTGCGGCTCCAACACCTAGTATTCATCGTTTACAGCGTGGACTACCAGGGTATCTAATCCTGTTTGATCCCCACGCTTTCGCGCCTCAGCGTCAGTAACGGACCAAGAGACCGCCTTCGCCACTGGTGTTCTTCCAGATATCTACGTATTTCACCACTACACCTGGAATTCCGTCTCTCTCTTCCGAACTCAAGACTATGCAGTATCAATGGCAGTTCTGCAGTTAAGCTGCAGGATTTCACCACTGACTAAAAGCCCGCCTACGCGCCCTTTACACCCAGTAAATCCGGACAACGCTTGCCCCCTACGTATTACCGCGGCTGCTGGCACGTAGTTAGCCGGGGCTTTCTCTGAGGGTACCGTCAGTCTATATCCATTATGAATCGAAGCTATTCGTCCCCTCTAACAGAAGTTTACAACCTTACGGCCTTCATCCTCCACGCGGCGTTGCTGGGTCAGACTTTCGTCCATTGCCCAATATTCCTCACTGCTGCCTCCCGTAGGAGTCTGGACCGTGTCTCAGTTCCAGTGTGGCTGATCATCCTCTCAGACCAGCTACTGATCGTAGCCTTGGTGAGCCGTTACCTCACCAACTAGCTAATCAGACGCAAGCTCATCCCTAGACGTTACATTCTGCAACTTTAACAACATCACCATGCGATGCCGCTGCATCATCCGGTATTAGTCCTCGCTTTCGAGAGGATTATTCCAGATCCTAAGGGTAGATTACTTACGTGTTACTCACCCGTGCGCCACTTTACTAACAGATATTGCTACCTCATTCTCGTAGACTTGCATGTGTTAGGCACGCCGCCAGCGTTCGTCCTGAGCCAGGATCAAACTCTCCGTTGTAGAGTTTAAATTATTTTGTAATCTTGGCGTTTAGACGCATTTTTGTTGAAACCATTTAACAATTGACTGGTTAAATGCACTCACTATATCAAAGAACAATTTCTAAATTTCCCATCTAAAAAACTATTTTTCAGAAGGGCTTCAAATTTAATTTCTCCATGACCTAAAGTCAAGAGATTTAATCAGAATTTCAAATTTATTATTTACCGCTTTATCTCCCCGCTTTCAGTTGAAAACGATTTCGAAAACAGCCTTACAAATATAAACGATTTTAACCCTTTGTCAAATGTACTTATTATATTTCTAGACTTTTTTTATCAGCAGGCAATACATAAAGAACAAAAATCAGAGCCACTAATTAACGGAATTTATTTCTAATTACCAAATTAATGCAAGGATATAATAAATTTATTTTCTTCCTACTTTAGTAAAATTATTACTTACATTTCAATTTGATATGATATTAAAAATCAATTCCAAATTAAGCCAGGAGTAAATTCTCTCAAGCCTATAATTTGTTCAACTGTATCAATAGCAAAATGATTGTTGCCGCACTTCCTATTATACCTAAATATGTTCCTATCTGTGCTACATAAGAATTAATTGAACGCGCAGGAGTTCGTGGCACATATATATAATCTCCCTGCTCAATAACCGGATTTTTTTCTGCAGGGATCCATTCATCACTGTATCCTTTAATAATCATTATTTCACTTTTTTGTGCATACTCTCCTAAACCTCCTGCCTTTTGGACATAATATTCATAGCCTTTTCCCTGGACATAGGGAATATGACCCTGAAGAAGAACTTGCCCAAATAAGTATATTGTATTGTCAATTGCCGGTATTACTACTAGATCATTATCCTTGACTATATATTTTGATGCCTCTGAATTAGAATCTTCCAACTGACGAAAATCAATTGCTGCATGCTCAGTCATTGTGCGAATTTTATTTTCGAGTTTGAAATAAGCAGTGTCCTCAGGAACCAAGTATGACATTCGAGCCATTTTTAATTCATCAAGAATTGTAAGATTCTGAACCATTTCAAGATCAAGTTTGTAAGGAATTATTGTTTCCCGATTATTAAATTGTTTTTCTATAACCGGATAAAGAGCAGTTCCTGTATATAATTTACCTCCTAATAGATTTGCTGCAGTTGTCAGTCCTCCTGCTTTTTTTATAAAATCATATAGAGTTGTTCTGTCTTTCGTAATGGGTACCCATCCCGGATTATGTACCTCACCCAGAATTCTTGCGTAAAATGCTTTCTTCTGTGTTTCTATTGCTACTACAACTATGCGATCCCCTCTTTCTAAGGGAATATTACTATTAATATCAGCAGTTATAACTTGCTCTTTTCTTCCATCATAACTAAGCCTGTTAATTTCAACTTTGGTTACATTGTCATAAGCTTTATTTATTCCTCCCGAAAATTGAATAGCTTCCTGTAAATTATCGCCATCAACAAAATTGAATCTTGCGGGGTTATTTACTGCGCCTGTAACAGAAAAGAAATTTCTTTCAACATCAGCTGCTTGAAATATTATTACGTCATCATTTTTAAGATAAGGGTTATTAGCAAAGTCACCATTAGTATGAAATTTGACCAAATCAATTTTTTCTTCTTTACCATCATAATGTTTAAGTATTAAATCTCTGAAAGAATAGTCATTTAGAGAAAAATTTGGTTTTTCCCTTTCCTTCGCAGCCGCATTAAATATTCTGGTAATGAACTGATCCACCCTTTCTCCAAAAGATGCAGCAAAAGTTCCTGTAACTACAAATTTACCTCCAATAGTTACGCTAATTAAATTTGCAGGTTCAATATTTTTTTGCGGTGTAGTATTAAATTGGTCAAGCTGTGCATAACCTACTGATAAAAACAAAATAAATAGCAGCACTGTGATTTTTTTCATTATTTGTCCTTAGTTCTTCTTTACATTTTATATTGTTGTTTGTAGTAATTTTGATATTCGCCAGAGATGATTCTATCCCACCAGCCTTTGTTTTCAAGATACCAGTCAATAGTTTTGGTTATTGCTGATTCAAAGGTGTAAGTAGGGCTCCAGCCCAATTCATTATGAATTTTGGAAGAATCTATTGCGTATCGTCTGTCATGTCCGGGACGGTCTTTAACGAACTGAATTAAATCTTCTGATTTCTTAAGATGTTCAAGTATCAGTTTGATAATTTTTATATTCGGCATTTCATTACTTGAACCGATGTTATATACTTCGCCGGTTTTACCTTTTTCAAATACCAGATCAATTGCTTTGTTATGATCAATTACATAAATCCAGTCCCTCACATACATTCCATCACCGTAAACAGGAAGTTTTTTATTATTAAGAGCATTAATAATTATCAAAGGAATAAGCTTTTCCGGGAACTGAAGAGGGCCATAATTATTTGAACATCTTGTAATTACTACAGGCATTTTATATGTATGGTAAAATGACTGCACCATCATATCGGCTGCAGCCTTACTGGATGAATATGGGCTGTTAGGAGAGATCGGAGTAGATTCAGTAAATAAACCTTCAGCTCCAAGACTGCCATAAACCTCATCAGTTGAAACCTGCAGGAATTTTTCTACCTCAAATCTTCTTGATATTTCCAACAGTACATTTGTGCCAATTACATTTGTCCTGTAGAATACCTCTGAACCTGATATACTTCTGTCAACATGGGATTCAGCGGCAAAGTTTATTACATATTTAATTTTGTATTTCTCAAAAAGAAATCTTACTAATTCTGAATTGGTGATGTCTCCCTTAACAAAAGTATAATTGTTTTTGTTTTCAGAAGGTTTAAGGTTTTCGAGGTTACCAGCATAGGTAAGCTTATCAAGATTTATAATATTATAATCATCCCTCTCGTTCAGGATATGATTTATAAAATTACTCCCGATAAATCCGGCACCACCAGTAACTAAAATATTTTTCATTAAGTCCTTTAGCTAAAAAGAAAAGAATCCAATAAGGATTCCCGATTGAATAAAGAAATTACGTCCGTTAAAATCTGAAGGAACATTATTGATACTCTGATTATTATCAAGTTTCCACTCTTCACCCAGAGTTAGGTTATAACCAGCTCCAATTCTAAAGCATAGAAACCGATAGAATGGAATATCGACATTAATTGTGGGAACTATTAGCCAATAATTATTTTTTAGAGTTTTATGCGACTCATCCACATTTCCGGGAATTGCTGTATCATTAAATATATCACCCCAATTATTGGTTTGTGCATTCCTGTATAAATCTACAGTAATACTTCCACCCCCTATAGTGGCACCTACGGAAACACCTACTGATTTTATGAAAGGAAACGTATACTCAATCGTAAGTCCGCCTCCGCCTAAAGAATAATCAGTTTCCACATTATACGTTTTAGGAGGAAAGAGAGCAATTGTAACCGGTGAAATTGTCGATTTACTAGAGGTAGAACCTCCATAACCCATTCCACCAACTCTCAACCCGGGAACAAAACCTATATAAATAAATCCTCCACCTCCAGTGGTAAATAGACCTGATTTAGACACCTGAGGCAACCCAGTTTGTGAAAGCATACTATTTAATGAACTCACATTCGTAAACGTCCACCCGGGTGTAAAACCGCCGCCGCCTCCGAAAGGTGAGTCGAAGAATTGCTGTGACTGTGAAAACGACACATTTGATATTATAAGCAGATAAAAAATCAGAATCAGTTTATTCATCATAACCACTTAAAATTGAGTTTTTAAAATACCAAATTTCATTGAGAGAAAATAGATATATAGGAAAGTAAAAAAAATAGCCCGGATAGAAAATGTACTGGTTTTATAGATAAAAAAAGTACCTGATTAATCTTCAATGGGGGACTATGTTTGGGTACATCAACAAATTTAGTGGCAAATAATTAAATTAGCCCTTGACATAAAAATTAGTTGTTGAGGTACTAATGATCGATCCAAAAGAGTTATTTGCATTATTCTTACCACCTGATACTCAAAAGTATTTTGATTTTGAGACAGTAGAAGTAAAAGAGGGACCGACAAAGTATATGGGTAAATATGGATTTGATGATGAGTATACCCTGGTACTAGTCGAGAAAGAAACACTTCCAGATCACCCCAATATATATAAAGGAAAGAAACTTAGAACAAAGGGTTATAGCGATCTGACGCTGGAAGATTTTCCAATCCGAGGCAGGAAGACCAAGCTAAAGTTCAGGATAAGGAAATGGCAGATTGAAGGAGAGGAAGGAATAGTTCAGCGGAAGCTGGAGATATCGGCAGAAGGAGTAAGGTATACAGAAGACTTTGCATTTTTTTTTGAAGCGTGAGATAGAGAATAATGCGGATGATATCAGCTCGATAGCCAGGCGCAACAAAACTCATCCTCAGAAGTTGAGGCGGGCCTATAAGGAGAATCTATCTGAGTTTTTGAAGTTCCATAACAGCCATGAGGAAATGTTTACTGAGGAGGCATTTGTTTTTCCAAAGAACATAGGTCCAAATATGGGCATAGATGAGACAGGACTGCTAAACGGGGATCTTTATACAGTGCTTTACAATAAGGATAAAAAAGGAAAGCAAGGTTCACTTGCTGCAATAATAAAGGGCACGAAAGCATCTACGGTAGTAGGAGCAATAGAAAAATATGCGGGAGTAACACAGTTGTTTTCAATTAAGGAGATGAGTCTTGATTTATCATTGGGAATGGATTGGATAGCCAGAGAAATAGCACCAAACGCAATGAAAACATATGACCGTTTTCATGCAGAGAAATTGATAACAGATGCAGTGCAATCAGTACGAGTCCAATATCGTTGGCAGGCCATAGAAAAAGAAAACAAACAGCGCTCTGAAAAAGCAGATAAGGAAGTCTTCCGGATAAAGACATACGCCAATGGAGATACCGAGAGACAACTACTAGCAAGATCGCGCGGTTTGCTGTTTAAGAGGCCTAACCAATGGACAAAACAGCAAAGACAAAGAGCCGATATATTATTTGGGGAGTTCCCATTGATTAAAAAGGCGTACTTCCTTTATATCGATTTTAAGGAAGGTTACAGTATGAACCGTACCCAGGCAGAGTTCCATTTTAAGGACTGGGTTCTGAAAGCAGAAAGAAGTGGAATAGCCGAATTAAAGATCTCAGCAGGATCAATAAAGAGTAGATTAGGAGGAATAATAAATTACCTGGTAAACCGAACTACCAATGCAGCTCTTGAGAACTTCAATAGGAAATTAAAAACTTTTTTATCCAGGGTTAGAGGAGTAAATAGCAAAGATTTATTCTTTTATCGACTTATTCAACTGTATGCCTAAATATTTTGCCACCAATTATGGAGTTGTACCATGTTTGGAACTAATAGGGTTGGTGATGAAAATGTTATTGTCATTAATGGCGGATCTTGACATATTAAATTATTTTATATATATTACTTTCATCTGAATGCAAGTTCAGAATGGGGAAATCTGAGATAATCCATTAAATCCCACGTGACGTTCAGGAAGCGTTCTTCTGGCGTTCAGGTGGCTAAGGTCTGTGCTCCTAATGTGCCCGTAGGTAAGCCTGATATACCTACCTGACTTACAAAAGATTACTTGCCAATTCTGCCAGTTCAGAGCGCTCACCTTTCTCAAGGTTAATATGACCATATAGCTTTTGCCCCTTAAAATGATCAATCAGAAAGGAAAGCCCATTTGATTGTGAATCAAGATAAGGATGGTCAATCTGATAAATATCCCCTGTAAATACAACTTTTGAACCCTGCCCTGCTCTTGTAATAATAGTCTTTATTTCATGGGGGGTAAGATTCTGGGCCTCATCTACAATAAAGAAAATTCTCTGCAAACTTCTACCACGGATAAATGATAAAGGTTCGATTACTATTTTTTCGTCCTTTATCATCTGTGTAATCTGCTGGGACTGTTTATCGTTTTCCGGGAATTGATCCTGTATTACTTTTAAATTATCCCAAAGCGGCTGCATATAAGGTTCAATTTTACTCTGAACATCTCCGGGAAGGAAGCCAATATCCTTATTGCTTAATGGAACGATAGGGCGGGCAATATATATTTGTCTGTAATTTTTTTTAGTCTGAAGTGCCCCGGCAAGAGCAAGAAGAGTTTTCCCAGTACCTGCTTTGCCCGTCATGGTTACCAAAGGTATGTTTACATTTGTTAAAGCATCAACAGCGAAGGTTTGTTCTGCATTTCTTGGCTTTATGCCGTATGTCACATTTTTATCTATTTTACGAATATATTCAAGATTCTGATCTATGCATGTAAGAATTGAACGATTGGCATTTCTGAAGATAAAATATTTATTGGGAATAATTTCACCTTTCAGTTTTTTACTTATCATTTTAACAGGCAGCTCATAGGGAGGTTGGAACAGCTTAACTATTGTATCATCATCAAAATCCTCAATTATTTCTTTGCCACTGTATAATTCTTCTACATTACCGATTCTGTCAGTTGTATAATCCTCTGCAAGAATGCCGATTGCTTTCGCCTTCATTCTAAGGTTCACATCCTTTGTAACAAGAATGACAGTTGTTTCTTTGTTTTTTTTGCTCCATTCAAGAGCGGCGGTTAGAATCCGGTGGTCAGGTGTGTCCTCTTTGAATATATCCCTAATTTCAGGGCTAATACCTTTCGTTATAGCTATACGCACTCGCCCCCTTTTCTTTCCCATCGAAACGCCCCCATTGAACAATGCCTGTCCGGTCATAGAATCAAGTGTCCGGGCAAATTCCCTGGCATTCAGGTTAATTATCTGATTACCTCTTTTGAAATGATCAAGTTCTTCAATTACAGTAAGAGGAATAATTATATCGTGTTCCTGAAACTGGTTGATACAGGTAGCATCGTGCAAAATTACATTAGTATCAAGGATAAATGATTTGGGGGTTTTCTTTACGATAGATTTAACTTTCATCTTTTTATATTGGTTTGTTTTTATGAGGAATAATTTAATTATTTTTAATTGAAAAAACTTAACATTGTTATTTGCCGTACATGTTTTTGCTTTATCTCAACTTAATTTTAACCAGCATAATTTGATCAATTTCTATTCGAATTACTTATTAAACAGCAAAATCACGATATTATCAGGCAAGAATAAACAAATACTTATGGGGATTGTACAATTTCGAAGAATATCCAGCAACTTTAAGGTGTTGTTATAAATGAAAAAAGCTAAGCTTGTTTTGGAAGATGGAACGGTTTTTAACGGTTACAACTTTGGTTCTTCAAAATCTACGAGCGGGGAAGTTGTTTTCAATACGGGTATGGTGGGTTATCCGGAAACAATGACTGATCCCTCCTACCAGGGCCAAATATTAGTTTGCACCTACCCGCTAATAGGAAACTACGGGGTTCCGGATGATGCATTAGAAAACAATTTATTGAAGAACTTTGAATCAGATAATATTCATATCAGGGCTTTAATTGTCTCAGATTATTCCGGGATTTATTCTCACTGGAATGCCTCCCGTTCACTTGGTGAATGGATGGAAGAGAAAATGATCCCTGGTATTCAGGGTATTGACACCAGAATGCTTACAAGGAAATTAAGGGAAAATGGCACTATGCCGGGCAAGGTAATTATAGATGAAATCGATATCCCATTTGAAGACCCAAACATATCAGATCTTGTCTCTCAGGTTTCTATAAAACAAAAAATAGAATATAAAAAAGGAAAGAAGAAAATAATCCTTGTTGATTGCGGAACCAAGAACAATGTTATACAAGCCTTCCTGAAAAGAGACATTACAGTTTTAAGAGTTCCGTATGACTATGATTTCAATAAGGAAAAAGCAGACGGGATAATGTTATCAAATGGACCCGGCGATCCAAAGATGTGCAAAACTACCATAGAGAATACCCGTTTAGCTATGAATAATCATACTCCAATTCTTGGTATCTGCCTCGGCAGCCAGATTATGGCACTTGCTGCAGGTGCTAATACTTACAAATTAAAATACGGACACAGGAGTCATAATCAGCCTTGTAACGAAAGAGGGACAAACCGCTGCTACATAACTTCACAGAATCATGGGTATGCAGTTGAAACCGGAACTCTTCCTGAAGACTGGAGGGAATGGTTTGTAAATGATAATGACGGTACTAATGAAGGAATAATTCATATTTCTAAACCATTCTTTGCTGCACAGTTCCATCCCGAAGCTTCTCCCGGACCGGATGATTGTGAATTTATTTTTGATATGTTCGTGAGGTCAATACAATGATTAAAAAGAAAAGACCTAAAAAAACACTCATACTCGGTTCCGGTGCCCTGCAGATAGGGCAGGCTGGTGAATTTGATTATTCCGGCAGCCAGGCGATCAAAGCACTTAAAGAAGATGGGATCAGCACCGTGCTGATAAATCCAAATATTGCCACTATCCAAACATCAGAAGATTTTGCTGACAAAGTTTATTTCGTCCCTATTAAACCGGACTTCGTTGAACGAATAATTGAAAAGGAAGAACCCGACAGCATTCTGCTTCAATTCGGAGGTCAGACAGCACTGAATGTAGGGGTTGATCTTTTTGAAAAAGGTATATTCAAAAAACATAATATAAAAGTCTTAGGTACTCCGGTAGAAACAATCATTGATACTGAAGACAGACTTCTGTTTACAAACCGGGTTAATGAAATTGGTTTGAAAGTTGCGCTTAGCCGGACAGCCCATAATATTGATGAGGCTGTTGCTGCTGCTACGGAAATAGGTTTCCCTGTTATGGTAAGAATTGCTTATGCACTTGGCGGGCTCGGGTCAGGCATTGTAAACAACATGGAAGAGTTTATTGAAAAAGCTAAACGCGCATTCTCTTTCACAAACCAGATTCTAATTGAAGAGTCGCTTTATGGATGGAAAGAAGTTGAATATGAAATTGTCAGGGATGTTTACGACAACTGTATTACAGTATGTTCTATGGAAAATATCGACCCGATGGGAATTCACACCGGCGACAGCATAGTTATTGCTCCTGTTCAAACTCTGTCTGCACAGGAAAATTTCAAATTGCGCTCGATTGGGATAAAACTTATTAGACATCTGGGTATTATTGGTGAATGCAATATCCAGTATGCTCTTAATCCTGATTCTGATGATTACAGAATAATAGAAGTTAACGCACGATTAAGCAGAAGCTCAGCTTTAGCATCAAAGGCAACGGGTTACCCGCTTGCTTTTATAGCCGCAAAACTTGCACTTGGTTATGCATTGAATGAAATTGAAAATATAATCACCAAGGAAACTTCAGCTTGTTTTGAACCGGCACTTGATTATGTGGCTTTAAAGTTCCCGAGGTGGGATCTTCAGAAGTTCAGACAAGTAAGTACTCTGCTGGGCACAGAAATGAAATCCGTTGGAGAGGTAATGTCTCTTGGTCGTAGCTTTGAAGAGGTTCTGCAAAAATCCATCAGGATGCTTGATATTGGAGTAAAAGGTTTCCTGGGTAACGAACTTGAGTTTGGCGATCTTGACAAGGAAATTAATAACCCTACTGACAGAAGGATATTCGCCATAGCGGTTGCTCTAAAGAAGGGTTATTCTGTTGATAAAATACATCAGCTTTCAAAGATAACTCCCTGGTTTATATACAAAATGAAAAATATTGTAGATATGGAACAGGTTCTTCAAAACAAAAAACTCTCTGATATATCCAAAGAAGAAATGCTTAATGCTAAAAAGAACGGCTTTTCTGATTTGCAGATTGCAACAATTACAGGTACTAAGGAATTTGAGGTACGCACCTTTAGAAAATCCCTGAATATTATTCCGGTAGTTAAGCAAATTGATACGATGGCTGCAGAATTCCCCGCTCAGACAAATTACCTTTATATCACTTATCATGGAGATGAGGATGATATCAAAACTGGTGAGGGGGACCAGATTATTGTTCTTGGAAGTGGACCATATAGAATTGGTTCTTCGGTTGAATTTGACTGGTGCTGTGTGAATTCAATATTGGCGCTAAATAAATTGGGTTACAAAACCATAATGGTAAACTGTAATCCGGAAACTGTAAGTACAGATTACGACATATGCGATAAACTTTACTTCGAACAACTTACCCTTGAAAGGGTGCTTGATATTTACGAAAAAGAAAATCCCCTTGGAATTATTATATCTATGGGTGGACAAACTCCCAACAATTTGGCTATAAAACTACACAATGCAGGTGTAAGAATTTTAGGCACATCTGCGGAACAGATAGATAATGCAGAAAGCAGACACAAATTTTCAAGGATATTAGACAGTATTAATGTTGACCAGCCTGAATGGGAAGAGATTACAAGTCTTGAAGATGCTAAGTCTTTTGCCGAACGTGTTGGTTTTCCAGTGCTTATTAGACCAAGCTATGTTTTAAGTGGTGCTGCCATGAGTATTGTTCTCACGGAGGATGAACTTTATGAGTATCTGAAAAAAGCTACAGAAGTAAACACAGAACATCCGGTGGTGATAAGTAAATTTATTACTGATGCCAGGGAAATTGAGGTTGATGCTGTTGGCGACAACGGTGACCTTTTTTGCTATGCTATTTCTGAACATGTTGAAAATGCAGGAGTTCATTCCGGTGATGCTACAATCGTCCTTCCTCCACAGAGGACATATCTTGAAACGATGCGTAGAATTAAAATGGTTACCAAACAAATTGCAAAAGTCCTTCATATTACCGGACCATTTAATATGCAGTTTATCGCGAAGGATAACGAAATAAAAGTAATTGAATGTAATCTCCGTGCCTCCAGAAGTTTCCCATTTGTTTCAAAGGTCTTGAAAATTAATTTTATCGAGATAGCCACCCGGCTTATGGTTGGTGAAAGAGTTCCAAAAATTGCTAAGTCATCTTTTGATGTTGATTATGTGGGTGTAAAAGCATCTCAATTCTCTTTTACCCGGTTAAAAGGATCTGATCCTGTAACCGGGGTCGAAATGACTTCTACCGGCGAAGTAGCATGCCTTGGCGATGATTTCAATGAAGCTTTCCTTAAAAGTTTTATCTCTGTCGGATTCAGGATTCCGCAGAAAGGAGTTATGCTTTCTACCGGCACCTTGAAAGAAAAAGCTGAATTGCTCGATGATATCAGAAAACTGTATTTAAGAGGACTAAAATTCTATGCGACCAGAGGGACTGCAGAATTTCTTGAAAGGAATGGTATAGAAACAGAAATCCTAAACTGGCCTCTTGATAACAAGGAACCGAATATTATTACATATCTTGATAATGGTAAAATAGATCTCGTAATAAATATTCCAAAAAGTACTGAGAAATATGAATTGGATAATGATTACATTATACGCAGGAAGGCTGTGGATATGAACATAAATCTTATCACTAATGTTCAGGTAGCTAAACGATTTATTAAGGCGCTTTTTAAATACAATGAATCCGATTTGCAGGTTAAAAGCTGGGATGAGTATAATTAGAACGATTTTCTGACAGCATCATGACAATATTAAAAATGGATTCCCGCCTTCGCTGGAATGACATGCAGGAATTAACGAATATCGTGATTTTTCATTTCACTTATAATGAGACAAAGCTTCATCGTTTCCTAAGAATGACAAGGGGGATTTTTGGAGACAGCCTCGCCCCTTAATTTTTAGGTTCAATATCATTACTTGAATTCAAAACATATTCAATTGTTGTGAAGAAATTATTGAGTTGAATGATGTCCCTTCCAACATAAGAATTGAATCAGCTATTGGACGGAGCTGTTTGTCAATATAATGATTGTAATCAATATCCGTGGGATTCAAACCTATAGGTACAGGTCCTTTTTTTGTAATTACATATTTAACAATACTGCTTTTATCATCTAGCATGCGTGCTGCCTTTACCTGCGGAGGAACATTCTTTACATACTCATCAAGATCTTTCCTCAATCTTTTCCTGTAAATAAGTTTATCATCCATCTTCCCTTGCTTCAAAGATACTACCAGATCAACTATCCAGTTCTCTATTTCCTCTCCGTTAAATATTCTTTCGTATAGTTCAGCCTGGAAATCCTTAGCAAGTTTTGTCCAGTCTGATCTCACTGATTCCAATCCGACAAATTCAATTTTCTGTTTCCCGTTTTCTATTAATAGACCTGCATATCTTTTCTTTGCCCCCGATTCGCTCCCTCTTGACTGTGTAAGCACAAACTTAGAATAGAATTTTTCATATTCAATTTCAAGATATGATTCAACGTTATACTCTTTCTTCAACCTTTCTTTCCAATATAAATTCAGATCCATGGCAATCTTACGTCCGTTAACTGAAGGATCAGTTGCTTCATCTTCCCTTATTTTCACAAATAATGAATCTGTATCACCATAGAGCACCTTATATCCTTTCTGCTCAAGGTAATCTTTACTTCCAAGCAGGAGCCACTGCCCCGTGCTTGTAATAGCATTAGGAAGGTCAGGATGATAAAATCTGCATCCATATGAACCCATTACTCCATAAAAACTATTCATCAATATTTTGATCGCCTGTGAAAGGTAGCGGTCTTTATTTTCCTTTGCAAATTTACGCTGCTCTAACAATGCTGCTATTCGCTCTGGAAGATGGTGCTTTACAGATGAAAATTTGTATCCCTGTGGTGTTGTTATTGGTTCAATCCTGTTATATAACCTTGAGATGGGATCTATCTTAAATGTTAAAATTATGCTTGGATACAGGCTTTTGAAATCCAGAACTATAACATTTTCATAAATTCCCGGAACTGGTTCAATAACATAACCGCCGGCTGCCTGTCCTTCGGGTTGAATATCTTTAACATCCGGAGCTACTAAACCATCTCTATGAATCCTTGGCAGGAAAAAATGATCGAATGCAGCGGTCATCATACCAAGACGATCTATCATAAGTCCTGATAACTGTGCCCTTTTAACATCCTGTTTAATTATACCGGTTTTCTGAAATATTTCAGTAACAAGAATAGTATCATTCAGATTATATTCTGCCAGTTTTAATTTTTCTTCTACGAATATCCTGTCAATCTCTAAACCTTTATCTTTTACAGTAGTTATTGTTTTCCCTGTTCCAAGTAATTCCTGAGAAACTGTTTCAAGGGAAAAATCTTCAAAAGAATAAAAGGCTGTTCGTAAACTGATTGGACCGTCAAGGACAATTCTCCCTGGTATGGAAGCAAAATATCCGCCCCGTGTCTTATTTTTTAATATTACACTCCCTTTTCTTGCAAGATTAAAATTTATATTGAATTGCCTGCATCTCTTTTCAAGTACCATCAAATCAAATCCAATAACATGCCATCCTATAATTATATCCGGATCAATTTCTCTAAAATAATTTATAAAGGATTCCAATAATAATTGTTCAGTCTTGCAGAAGATAAGGTTAAATTTAATTTCCTTAATACTCTCTTTTATCTCGTTGGATTCTCCTCTAATAAAAACGGTATGTTTCACTTCTACTTTAAACCGAAAATCAAGTGCTATAGAATATACTGATCCATCAGTACCGGTCTCAATATCGAGTGAGATCACCTTAAATTCCGGCTCAACATCAGTTGGTTTCATAACTGGGTTTATAAAATGCAGGTATTGACCTTCTTTCTCTGCCTTGCCTGTTAACAATACCTGAGCATAAATATTCCTTTCCATCAAATAACGTCTGGCCGGATCAATATCGGTTTCATAAACCGGTATCAGCATGTCCCTTAGAATTTCAACAGCAGATAATAAGTCTCTTTGTGTATTGAAATATACAGCATCTACAGGCTCTGATATCATGTTCTGTAGATCTACATTTTTTCTTGTGTGTGAAATATTTAGTTCAGGTAAAACTGTTTCTCTTCTTATAAAAAATAACGGATATGAGTTGGTTATAGAAATCTCTACTGGTCCGGCTTCATTTGATATTCCCCAGAATTTCAGGATATGTTTGTTACCGCTTTCCTGCCAGTTGTCATTTAATAAAAATATTTCTGCGGTTTCTATTATCATATTTTACAAATTTCTTTTAACAAAATTAACATTAACATTGGAAATAATTAGCGTACAATCATATTATTTGATTTAAAAGGTGTTAAAAAGGCAAAGTCTTAGACTTAATTGTTTTAGCGACTTCTTTTTGACCATGGTTTTTACACTTTATGATTTTTGTTGTGTTTCGAGTCATTAACGGAAATTTATTTTCCGGTTACCTTAAGATCAGTTAATTCTATTTTCTAAAAGGTAAAAAAGGAGGAATCTTATGGAATTCTGCAGGGAAAACACTATAAAGGTTATGAAAGAATTAATTAAAAACTGCCGCAATGCTGAAATCCTTTTAAGAAATTCCTGCAATAATATGGAAAATAAATCTTTGCATAAAATTTTCCTCTATTATGCCGACCTGAATAAAACATATATAAACAGGCTGGAGAATGAGATTTTGAGGCTTGGGGGAAGAATTGATGAAATTCATGAGGAAAAATTACTTGTTAATTCTGACAAAACTAATTATTTGGATAAATTAAAAATATGTGAAAAAGGGGTAAATACTGCTGTTAATAATTATAAAGAAATCTCCCTTCGTGAAGATATTTTGTGGGAAGTCGTACCAATTATATCTCAGCAATATTTCGGAGAAGTGGAGGCTCATGAAACTATAAAAAATATTAATACGAGAGTTGCAGCAGAAATATAACTTCCAGATTACTTTGCGGTAATGATCCCTGCTCTGATTGCATACCTCACAAGTCCGGCTACGTCGTGAATACCTATCCTGTCCATTAATTGCATCCTATGCGTTTCTACGGTCTTAATACTAACATTCAATTTATTCGCAATCTCCTTAGTAGAATTTCCTTCAGCTATAAGTTGAAGAATTTCTCTTTGTCTTGATGTTAATTGTGTAAATATATCAGGACTTAATTCCTTATCAAGGGCAACATTTGAAATTCTTTTCAGATAATTATCAACAACATGTTTACTAATCGCCGGGCTTAAATATGTTTCCCCCCTTATCACTGCATTAACAGCAATTTCAAGTTCGTTAGGTGCCGCGTCTTTAAGCAGATATCCCGATGCCCCCGATCTTAATGCCTGTACAACATATTCCTCATTTGTGTGCATTGATAAAATAATAACTTTTGTATCAGAAAA
This sequence comes from uncultured Ignavibacteriales bacterium, assembly GCA_963786395.1. GTDB lineage: Bacteria > Bacteroidota > Ignavibacteria > Ignavibacteriales > Ignavibacteriaceae > Fen-1301. Next base: position 116,903 of record CAWAZD010000007.1, read on the forward strand.
TTCCTTAGAAAGTCTTGCCACTACCTCCAGTCCATTAAGTTCAGGCATAGCTATATCAAGAAGAACAAGGTCCGGGGCCAGTTCATCAATTAATTTAATTGCATCTCTTCCGTTATCGGCTTCTCCAACAACCTCTACCCCGGGAATATTCAAGATTAAAGATCGAATTCCGGCTCTTACAAGTGAATGATCATCAACAAGAATTACTTTTACAGGTTTCATTTTATTCCGGATATTTAATTTAAATTTAGCGCTTCAGTAGGAAAGATAACATGTATTTGTGTCCCCCCACCGGGTTTAGAGTCTATTTTTATTCTTCCTCCAATAAGTTCTACTCTTTCCTGCATGCCTAACAGCCCCATACTTTCTCCCTGTAGACCTTTCTGGATGGCAGAATAAAAATTGAATCCTACTCCATTATCCTTAATCTGTAGATGAAGGTCATTATCCTGATAAAATAGATTGATTTCTACTTCAGATGCTTTGGCATGTTTAATAATATTTGTAAGGGCTTCCTGTGATACTCTGAAGCAGGTAATTTCAATGTTGGAAGGGAGCTTCTTAATTTTTTCATCTGTAACTATAATTGCTTTTAATCCGGTTCTGGTCGATTGTTTGTCAACATACCATCTCAATGCAGGAACTAGTCCAAGGTCATCAAGCATTGATGGCCTTAAATCAACGGATAATTTTCTTACCTGGAAAAGCGCTTCTTCAATTAGCTCAACACCTTCATTTAAATGTATTTCTACTTTCTTCGATCCGGAAGTTTAAATGCAGTCTGTATATTTATTTTAATTGCAGTAAGAATTTGGCCTATCTCATCATGCAGCTCGCGTGCAATATGCCTCCTTTCGCTTTCCTGTATTTCCAGTAATCTTTTGGACAATACCTTCAGTCTGTCTTGTGCTGAACTAACTTCTAAAAATAATCTCTCCTTTTCTTTCTCTTCTAAACGAAGTTTGGTAATATCCCGGAACATTAGAACCATTCCAGTTGTAATATTTTTGTCATCTTTTATTATTGATACAGTTTCTGTAATTATCTTCTTTATTGAATTCTTATCAGTCAAAATAGCAGTCCAATTTAATTCTTCTCTTTGACCGTTTTGAGATAAAAAAGGATTTTGATCTATAAGTTCACCCGAAATTTCGCTTTCCAGATGCATTATTTCATTAATATTTCTTCCGACTGCTTCTTCAAGGTTCCAACCAGTTTTTGATTGTGCTACTAAATTCATCAGTTTAATATGTCCTTCTGAATCTGTGGCAACCATAGCATCCCCCATACTCTGTAAAGTTTTTGAAAGCCACCTTTCATTATCTTTTACTTTTCGCTCCATCCTGTTTTTATATAATGCCATCTCAATAACTGAATTGAGAATTTTTTTATCATAAGGTTTTATAACATAACCATATGGCTCTGTTATCTTTGCTCTAGATAAAGTTTCTTCATCGGCATACGCGGTTAAGTATATTATAGGAATATTATAATTTGCTTGGATTAATTCTGCAGTCTGTATTCCGTCTAATTCCCCTTTAATCCTTATGTCCATCAAAATAAGATCCGGTTTCTCTTTTTCTACAACCTCAATGGCTTCAACCCCGCTTACAGCTATACTGGCTATTTCATATCCGAGAGATTTCAAAGTTGCCGAAATATCAAGTGCAACTATCCTTTCGTCTTCAACAATTAATATTTTTGAATTAACATTATTCATCTGATATAAAGTATAATTTATTTCCTTCAATAATAAAAAATTACTCTGCTCCCCTGTGTCCTATATCATTGAAAATGAACTCCAATCCCTAATAATGAATAATAGTTTCAAACAAAATTACAATTAAGTCATAACTGAAAAACCTAAATAATTCCAAATCATTTTTGTAGCACTATTATTAATTCACTGTTTCCTAGCGCACCGAAACTTATAAAATAAAAAAAAGCTTTTGCCATCTTGTACAAACGAAGAAGTATCTTCCTGTGTTTAGTTCTAATGAAAAAATATGGTTCCTCCGATGCATCTTTCAATTGAAAGTGCAACGATTTTTAAACCATTCTTGTTGGCATATTTTTTTAATGAATTTGGAGCAACAGAATATTTAAGAAATGTTTTAAAAGGTCCTATATCATCTTTACCTGCATTTGGCTGTTTATATATCAATTTGTAATATAGTACATGTAAACTGTGTGGGGTAAAGCGAGTTAATAATCCTTTAAATGACATGAGATTCGGAAGTTTTAAAACCATAAGACCTCCCGGTTTGAGTGCTTTTGACATGTTGTCCAAGGCTAGTTTTGGTTTTATCAAATGTTCAAGTACATCCCAACATACTACTAAATCATAATTATTATTTTCAAATTCATATTTCTGTAAATCGCCAAGTATCTTCTTATTTAAATAATTATTTCGCGCTAGCTGTTTTCTTGATATATCAATACCAGTTATGTGTTTTTCTTTATTAATTTTTATGTTTTCTATTGTATTAGAACCACATCCGGCTTCAAGCACCTTTATTCCGTTTTTTGAATCCAATTCTTCATTAATAAATTCTTGAAAGTCTTTTTGAAAATCAGCCATTATCATATGATATCCTTTATTGTGTTACCCTTTTTTAATTTATTATCTAAACATATAAAAAATACATTTCGTATTTTTGTTTTGCGACATATAACCATAAGCTATTAAATTTTAATTGTTTAGCGGTATGATGTTGAATATATTAAATTAGATTAAAGATTGATTAATCTGCTTAAATTAGCTCTGACCCTCCTTCTTTTAACTCATAAAATCAGGGTACATTGATGTATTTATCAGGTCTTTACCCGATTGAAGTCCCTCCGGTATATAGCTAGTTTTATGTATAGATTTTGATACAAATCAAAATCATCTACTACAAACAAATCTGGAGTCAATATGTTATTCAAAAAGATAACCATTTTGATCGCGGTACTCATTTCCGCGGCGGGGTTAAATCTTGCTGCTACCTATTATGTTGATGCAAATTCGGGTAATGACGCTAATTCCGGCACTTCTACAAACTCTGCATGGAGTTCTATCTCCAAGGTCAATTCTAAAAGTTTTAGCCCAGGAGATAATATTCTGTTTTTAAGAGGATGCAACTGGATTGGCACTCTGAATATGAATTCAAGCGGCACTTCTTCATTACCTATTGTTTATGGGTCTTATGGGTCAGGCGTTCTTCCTATTATTGATGCTAATAATGCTAATGCTTGTGCAATAATACAGTCTAAAAACTATATTACTATCCAGTATATTAAATTTCAGAATGCCGCAGACGCTCCTGGTGGAACTGTAAGAGTTACCTCCGGAGTTGGAATCATCGTCCAAAACTGCGAAGTTTATCTTACTACTCAGGGTTCAGTTTTTATCCAGAATAGCTCAAATTGCACCGTCGCTCATAACACGGTTACTACACCTACTTTTCTGAATGTTCAAACTGATGGAATATATTCTCAGCGAAACTCACATAACACTTATGAGTACAATCGTATCATTATAAGTAATACTGAAACTACCAATCATGATGACTGTATTCAGAGCTATCTTGATACTTCCCTTACAATTAGAAATAATTACCTGGAACAAAATAACAGTAAACTTCAGAATGCTCAGGGAATTTATATAACTACTGGGGCTGGAACTTTCACTGTCTATAATAACGTTGTAAAATGCCCAAATAATCAGGCAAATATTATTGGTTTCGATAATATTACTACCGGCACTGGAAAATTAGTTCTATATAATAATACTGTTATTGGTGGCGGGGCTAATACCCTGAGAATTCCAAGTCTTGCTACTGTAACAATTATGAATAATGTTTTTGTTACAACTTATGGATCAACTTTAATTCAATTATCAACTCTTGGAAGTGGTTCAGTTATTGACTATAATCTGTATTACAGACAAGATGGGAATAGCTCCATTATTGGTTATTCAGGTAGTAAAACTCTTTCTCAATGGAAAGCTCTCGGTTATGATGCACATGGATTAAATGTAAACCCGATGTTAAATGACTCTTTATACCCCGCTGCCAATTCTCCTATTATCGATGCAGGTACGACATCTGGAGGAATTTTTAATGCATGATAAAGATGGCATTACCGAGACCTCAGCTTACAGCTGAAGACATGGGAGCTTACGAATATAAACCCGCGCCTCTTCCAGTTGAACTAACAACCTTTACTGGAGTCGTAATCAATAATTCTGTCTTATTAAATTGGTCTACCGCAACAGAACTTAATAATTCTGGTTTTGAAATAGAAAGAAAGAACAGCTCCGTTTGGGAGAAAATTGGCTTCGTTTCTGGAAATGGAAATAGTAGTGCTATTCATAATTATCAATTCACCGACAAAATCCCATCAGGAAAAATTATAGATTATAGACTCAAACAACTCGATAACAGCGGTAGTTTTAAATATTCTGATAATGTTGAAGTTACTTTTGTACCAAAGAATTTAGTTGTAAGCAATTATCCCAATCCTTTCAATCCTTCTACAACCATTAGATATTCCGTTCCCTTCGATAGTAAAGTTAATGTTGTTATTTACAATTCATTAGGTCAGAAAGTTGAGACTCTAGTTAATGGTTTTCAACCGCAGGGACTTTATGAAATAAAATGGAATGCGGTTTCACATGCTTCCGGTATTTATTTACTGTCAGTTTCCGCTGATGGCTTAAATGGATCTGATAAAAACTCGAGTATCATAAAAATGAACTTATTAAAGTAGTACTTGGATAATACTCCCTAGGGCGGTCACTAATTTTTAAGTGACCCCCCTTTTTACTAATTCCATCAAATATTCAATACCTGCCTAACTATTTTATTTACAAACACTTGTACTTTATTAATCCAATTCTCTTCCTAATTTCAGGTAATACATCCTTTCATTTCAGGTTTTTCCTTATTGAAGACCTCCGTTATCATCCGTAGGTTTGAATTAAATCTGACGCTTGTCAGATAAATATAAACAAACAATCTCATGGAGAAATTATGTTAATTAAAAAATTAACCCTAATTGCTTTTCTTTTTCTAAGTACTGCAGGTATCGGTCTTGCTGCTACTTACTATGTTGATTCTAATTCCGGTAATGATGCAAATTCAGGTACGTCTGTTACCTCTGCTTGGAATTTTATCTCCAAGGTTAACGCTGCTAGCTTTAACCCTGGAGATAATATTCTTTTTTTAAGAGGATGCACATGGACTGGCACTCTGAATTTTAATAATAGCGGTTCTTCTTCCGCTCCTATTGTTTATGGTTCATATGGATCAGGAACACTCCCCATTATTGATGCCAAGAATGCTAATGCATGCGCAATAATACAGTCTAAAAACTATATTACTATTCAGTATATTAAATTTCAGAACGCCGCAGACGCTCCTGGTGGAACTGTAAGAGTTACCTCCGGAGTTGGTATCATCGTCAAGAACTGCGAAGTATATCTTACTACTCAGGGTTCCGTTTTTATCCAGAATAGCTCCAATTGCACCATCGCTCATAACACGGTCACTACACCTACCTTTCTAAATGTTCAAACTGATGGTATTTATTCTCAGAGAAACTCACATAACACTTATGAATGCAACCGTATCATTATTAGTAATACTGAACCTACTAATCATGATGACTGCATTCAGAGCTTCCAGGACACTTCACTAACTATAAGAGATAATTACCTCGAACAACTAAACAGTAAGCTTCAGAATGCTCAGGGAATTTATATAACTACAGGGGCCGGAACTTTCACTATCTATAATAACGTTGTTAAATGCCCCAATAATCAGGCAAATATTATCGGTTTCGATAATCTTACTACCGGCACAGGGAAGTTAGTTTTGTATAACAATACTGTTATTGGTGGCGGAGCTAATACTCTGAGAATTCCAAGTCCTGCTACTGTAACTATCATGAATAATGTTTTTGTTACTACTTATGGATCAACTCTTATCCAATTTTCTTCAATTGGAAGTGGCTCTGTTATTGACTATAATCTGTATTACAGGCAGGACGGGGCTGCTGCTATCGTCGGATATTCAGGCAGCAAAACTCTGGCTCAATGGAAAGCTATGGGTTATGATGTACATGGATTGAATACAAATCCAATGTTAAATGACTCTTTATACCCAGCTACTAACTCTCCTATTATCAATGCAGGCACAAATTTAGGCGGAATATTCAATGTGGATAAAAATGGTAACCCAAGACCTCAAACAGGTGCCCCCGATCTTGGTGCTTATGAAACAGGCAGTACCACAGGTATAGGTGGCCATTATACCACCACTTCGGTTTTAAAAGATTTTGATCTGCCTCAGAATTTCCCTAATCCTTTTAACCCTTCTACAGTTATTAAATACGTAATAGGCAATAACACCCACGTAATAATAAATGTTTACGATATAACCGGAAGAATGGTTCGGGAACTTGTAAATGAAGATAAACCTGCAGGTCAGTATTCCGTTGAATTCAAAAGTGAAAATCTTGCCAGTGGAACATATATTTATATGATTAAAGCTGGAAATTTTACTAAATCTAATAAAATGATTCTACTGAAATAAAAAAATATATTTAACCATGTTACGTGGTTAATATGTCATATATTATTTAGAGCACTTCATACAAATAAACAAGCTGCCAAAGTGGAGAAAGAGGATATCATTTCCTTTAAACCTCCGGGGTCATAAAAACCCCGGAGATTTTGGCTTAATAATGTAACCTGATATCACACTATATTAAATCATTTCTTCAGATTTTTATCTTCAAAAAGAAGGCATGATATGAAAACCGGTTTCCTTGTTTTTCTCCTCCTTATAGTAATTACTTCCCACATTTTCCCCGCAGTCTATTATGTAAATAATGAAAACGGTAATGATTCAAACCCGGGCAATTCTGCAAATAGTCCTTGGAAAACTCTCTCAAAAGTAAATTCATTCACCTTCAAACCCGGCGATTCAATTTTATTTAATAAGAATTCTGTCTGGAAAGGTCAACTTCTAATTAAACAAAATGGAGCCCCCGGAAACCCGATTGTTTATTCAAATTATGGTAACGGAAACCTGCCGGTTATTGACGGTAATAATTCTGAACATTATTGTATTTACATTTATCAAAGCAGTCTTGTAACCCTTGATGGATTTGCATCCATCAACTCCGGAAAAATCGATGGCATCAATATCGAAGTTAAATCATGTGAACATTGTATCATAAAAAACTGCAATGTCATAGTCAATATGAGAGCCGGTATCTTAGCCGAAAATAATAATTATTGCACATTCCTGAATAATCATATTACTACGCTCAATGCTTTTATACCCGATCAGGCTGACGGAATTTATGCTCAAAGAAATTCCAATGATGTGTACGATGGGAATAATATTGTTAATTATAACAAGACTGAAGACATGCATGCCGACTGTATTCAATTGTATCTGGAAAATAATGCGGTTGTTAAAAACAATTATCTTGAACAGAACAATAACAAACTTGGCAATGCACAAGGATTATATTGCACAATACCATACGGGACTCATATCTATTTCAATAACATAATTTACTGCCCAAATACAAATGCACAACTTTTGGGATTTTTAAACCTTGATAAAGGAACCGGTACTTTAAGAGCATTTAATAATACCCTTGTTGGCGGTAAAATGAATGTCTTCAGAACTGATGACCATAGCCCCGTTATTAAAAATAATATTTTCGTTACTACCGGTAATTATTCAATGTTTAGGATTGATTCCCCTCTGGATCAATCTGCTGATATAAATTTTAATCTATACTCTTCCAAAAAGAATAAACCTATAAATTACATGGAATATGAATATACTTTTTCTGACTGGCAGAATATGGGTCATGACAAGAATAGTCTAAACACAGACCCGAAGTTGAAAAAAGATTTTACTTTAAACCAATCAAGCCCCGCAATAAGTAAAGGATCTGATATTTCTGCTTTCGTAAAGTCAGCTAAAATCACTAACATAAATTCAGCGGGTGATAAAATTAATATCGGTGCCCAAAGATAATTTTCGCTGTCTTAGATTAATTCTATTTTAAGCCATAGAATAATCTTCTTTAATAGATTAGTTCAACCACAGTCCTACCCTTGTGTTTAAAAAGAGCCACTTGTGAGCCAGATATGAGCCATCATTGAGCAAGCTTGATTATTAACAGTTTGTCATAAGGTAGGCTATTATTCCCCTTTAAATCAAAAACTATGTCCCTTTGCAATATCAAATTATTGCTAAAAACATCACTCCTAACTTAATTAACATTAATAAATAATTAAATATTTGTCAAGGGAAAATTTAATATATTTTTCAATCTTTTTTTTACTTAAGCAACTTCAGTTACACGGTTATTATCAAGCTTATATTTCTTCTTTGATTTCTCACAATATGCATTGCCTTCTTTATCAAAACTCAATTTCTTCCCCGCCTCACTCACCCATCCAACTATTCTTCCCGGGTTTCCTATAACTAATGCATAATCAGGAATATCCTTTGTTACAACACTTCCTGCTCCTATTAAACAATGTTTTCCGACTGTATGCCCGCAGACAATTGTTGCATTTGCTCCAATTGATGCCCCTTCTTTAATTAATGTATTAACATAAAACTCCGCTCCCTACTTGTGGATATTTACATTTAGGATCAAGTATATTTGTAAATACCATGGATGGTCCGCAAAAAACATAATCTTCTAATGTTACTCCTTCATATATTGATACGTTATTCTGTATCTTACAAAAATTACCTATTGTAACATTATTACCCACATTTACATTTTGTCCGAATACACAATTCCTGCCTATCTTTGCTCCCTTCTGAACATGGCTAAAGTGCCATATCTTTGTTCCTTCGCCAATTTCGACAGGATCATCTACATAAGCAGATTCATGCTTAAAATAATTCATCTTTACTTCCCTTAATGTTTAAAGTTTTTTTATTAATGGATGCATATTCCCGTCATCAGGTACTATTGGTGCATTCCTGATATTGTGGCCTAAAATAATTGACTGCCTCGCATCATTAATTCCAAATCCGTTTCCAGCCAGTGTTCTTTCATAAACCTTTGTATGCAAATCAGTAAAACCTTCGCTGAACTGGATCTCTTCTCCATCAACCATTATTGAACGGTAAGTACTCTTTTTATCTTCTACAGCTTTTTGCGGTAGATCCTTACTGTCAAGAGACAGGCACCATTTTACATTTGCATACTCCAATTCAAGGAAGCCTCCCATTTTGTACTGATCGGAAATATAAACCTTACTACTCTGCATGTCCCCGAATAACCACATTAGCATATCAAAAAAATGAATCCCGATATTTGTTCCAATACCCCCGGATTTCTCTTTTATTCCTTTCCATGAAAAATGATACCATAATCCTCTTGAGGTTATATATGTAAGTGTTACTTCTCTTTTGGTTTTCTTCGTGGTTTTATTTATCTCTTCTTTGAGCTTAACTAGAGCAGGGTGAACTCTTAACTGAAGTATGGTATTTACCTTTTTACCATAAATCTGCTCTAATTCCTCAAGTGCATCAAGATTCCAGGGATTAAGAACCAGTGGCTTTTCACAGATAACATCAGCACCTATTCTTAATGCAAATCTTATGTGCGCATCATGAAGGAAATTAGGTGTACAAATTGACACATAGTGAATCCTGTTCTCCTCTGATCCTCTCTTAAGTTTTTCAGCATGCCGGTCAAATCTTTCAAATTCAGTGAAAAAACTAACATCTGGAAAATACCTATCCAATAGGCCAACAGAATCGTGAGGATCCATCGCAGCAACTAACCTGTTATTTGTATCTTTTATTGCTTGTAAATGTCTTGGTGCTATGTACCCGGCGACTCCGGTCATCGCAAAGTTTTTCATAATTTAAATCCTGACATTAAGTTTACCATAAATTAATATTCGAAGTGGTTAAAGGTAATATTTGAGGGAGAAACTACAAAATCTATTTAATAAGGATTTGCTATAAAGAATAATCATAAGTCATTTATTGCTTCAATATATCTTGCACCTATAAATTGCCGGTTGAAAATATCAAATGCTCCCGATTCTGCAAGATTCTTTATGTTTCTCCTGTAATTCTCATTTTGTGTCAATATATTCCTTATACCTTCCTGAATCGATTCAATAGACCATGGATCAACAGCTGCACCAACTCCACTGAATACCCCTTCAAAACCAAGTACTCCTTTTGAATAAAGAATTGGTGTTCCGTTTAATAACGATTCAGCATAGACCATTCCAAATGATTCCATAAGACTTGGCATGATGAATGCACATGCTTCTGAATAATATGAACTTATTTCCTGGTTGTTTACTTCACCTAAAAAATTAATCCTGTCATGTATTTTATACTGCTTTGACCATATTTCTATTTTACCGGAAAATTCACCGCTCCCTATTAAGTTCAACTTCCAATCAATATCTCTTTAGTCCTGAAAGAGCAATAAATAATCGTTTTATATTCTTCCTTTTTACAGATCCCTTGGTCATGCGCAGAACAGTTAATAATTCATTTCTTTTATATTCATTTTTTATATCAGGAGTATGGTTGAATTCAACAATATTTGGAAGATACACCATCTTGGATTCTGCAAATTTTCTGTAGAAATCTTCACCCGTCTGTTTTCTCAGTAAATTTTTCATCCCCGGTACGATATAAAATATTTTAGAAGAATATTTAATTATTTCCTTAAATATGGATCGTAAATCAGGTCGATATTTGTATAGTTCAAAATCTGTTTGCCTTAATGTAATTACAAGAGGTATTCCAAATTTTCTTGCATATACATAACCAATGTACCCTTCAAAAGTTAATTTATGTGCGTGGATGACATCGATATCCTTATTAAATTTTATTATACTGAATATCTTATGCCCCGCTCTTTTCAAATTTGAGATTAAAAAAAGACTAAATGGTAAACCGAATGAATTTATCTCAAGATATCTATCATCGCGTTGTATCAAGTGCTCGGCTGAAGGAGAACCTACCCTCATAAGGTCAACTGATAAATTGTCAAACTCTTTGGACGAAACTTCTATCAGATTCCTTACTGCCGTTGTAGATATTGAGGGTCTTAGATCATAAGAAATATGGAGAATTGTTTTCCTAATTTTATTATCCACAATCTTCATTATCTCTTTTGTATTACTTTCCTGAACAATCATTTTGCAGCCTGATCCTGATAAATAAATCTCTTTTGCCGGCTTTTTGCATATAGTGCCTCTGCAAGTTCATACTCCCTGTTGAACTTAAGATCCGCAAACAAAGCCAAATATGAAAAAATAAAAAATGTCCCCGTTATTATTCCTGGTCTGAACAATGTTGATTCTGTAAAGTTTATTAACAAAGTTGGTAAAATGAACCACTTCCATACATGTACTTTTTTAAGTCCGGCAAGGTTTATAAAATAATTTACTATCATGCATATGAAAATAAAAAAACCAATTAGTCCCGTTTCATTAATAATATCCAAATAACCATTGTGCGACTGCTGCGGCAGCCAGATATATTTATTATATAATAGGAGAACACTATTATTATCTACCACCCAGTATCCCTGATAACCAGTACCAAGATATAAGTGTCTGTTTATTTCTCTAACCATATCGCCCCACAATTCAGTCCTTCCCGTTAAAGTCATATTCTTCCCCTGTAATTCAAAAAATCCGTTAACATATTCAGGAGCAAATAACCAGGCTGAAATTGCTAATAATATAATTGATGTAAATACCATAATTGAAAATGATCTGCCTATTTTCAGATTTTTCAGATTGTCATCTACTGCAAAGACTAGCCCATATAAAAATTATTATACAAAAAGTAAGTAAAGAAGTAGAACTCCCTGATCCATACAATAATGCCATTGACATTATAATCATTATAACCATAAAAACTTTTCGTATTAGACTTGAGCCCTTAATGCTTAGTAGAAAAACTAATGCGGCTGTTAAACTTGCCTGACCGAGATGATTTTTTGAAGTTGATAGTCCTCTCCACATTCCTTCTAAATCCTTTGCCCCTGGTACCGTAAAGACAGATATAAATGAAAGAAGTATAAAAACAGAAAAGATTCCCTTAAGGAAACGAATCAAATCATTGACCGAATCAGTATGTACCAATATCGAAAGGAATACAGCAAATGCAGTCAGTATCTGGAAATATCTTTTGAATGAAACAAATGAAAATTGAGACCAGTAAACGCTAAGTAAACACCATAAGAGAAATATTGTCAATATTTTTTCTCTCATTATCAGTTTCCAGACTTCATTGAGTTTTGGAATTAATGCTATACAGGCAGTTATGAAAAGAGTTATGTTTATTATCTGTGCAACCGGGTTTGATGTACTTACATCTGTAAGATCCATCTTCTCGTCTCTGAATGGCAGGTCCTTTCCAAAGATTATAAATGCACAGAAAATCCAGAATGTTATCTTTGCAGTTAAATTGTAATAATCCCGTTTTCACTTTAATTTTGAAATTGTTGGCATCCTTGCTATTATCTGTAACTTTGTATTTCAGTTCAGACATATAATTCCATTGTTCTATAAGCGATTTGGTCCCAGGAAAATCGGGTACTATTAAGGTTTTGAATATAATGTCTCCATCTCCGCCAGCTTTTCTTTGCAGAGGAATATCTTTTCAATAGATTCTGCAAGACATTCGGCATTATTATTTGTAAGGATATAACCACTTTTCCCTTCATCTATAGATTCTTCAAAATCTCCAACTTTTGTGGCAATTACCGGTTTCCCAAATGAATATGCAAGATGCACAATTCCACTGTGATCAATATTCTTGTACGGCAAAACAACTGCATCCGATGCAATTAAATATTCCGATACTTCATTTACCGGGATATAATTAAATGTTGCAATTATTCTATCTTTTACTGAAGAATGCTCTATGATTCCCTGATACCTCCTTTGTAGTGAATCAGAGGCGGGCTGACCTGCAATTACAAGTTCCAGGTTATGATCTTTTAATGCAGCAATCTCGAAAGCTTCAAGTAGAAGATCTAGTCCCTTATATTCTCTTATATATCCAAAGAAAAGAATAATGTTACTAACTTCTTTTAGTCCTAACTTTTTCCTTGCTTCAATTTTATTCATTGAAATATTTGTCATATAAAAATCGAAATTCCCGTGAGGAATAACAGTAATTTTATTCGGATCTGTTTTAAATATTCCGGATAACTTTCCTTTTATGTGGTTAGAATGAACTATGATACGGCTTGAACTTTTAATAACAAGATTTGTCAGGAAATAATCTATCTTGCGGTATTCATGCGGCAAAATATTATGTGCCGTATAAATGAGTCTAACACCTAATACTTTAAGCAGGAGAAAAAAATAGATTTCACTCTTCCTGCGAAAAAAGTGATAGTGAACGGCATCTGGTTTGGTTTGTCTTATCAGAACAAATACCATGTATAGGTATTTAAGATATTTAAACAATTTGATTACTTTCGAAGATGATCCTCCCTTTGGGGGAGACCATCGGTTAACTTTAAAATCAACAGGAATTATAATTTCCCTGTTTTCAGGAACCACTAATGTAACATCAACGCCCGCATTACTTAAACCTGAGCAAAGAAGAGCTATATATTCATTACCTATTAAAGGATCAATCATCAATACTTTCATTAATTTGGCCGGAAATGTGGGATCAATCTCATAACTGATTGTGAAATAATTTTTATCTCCTTAATAAAAATAGAACAGGCCGCAAGATATACCGCAACTGTTACTAATTTAACAATCAGAGAATCAACATTAATAAGGTAATAGATTACAAGTATTATTGTCATTACGATCAATGGTTTTAGATATTCAAATGAATTTACATATATATCCGCTTTTTTCATGAAGTATGTATAAGAAACCTGTGCAACAATACTCATTGCTAAGGTTGAATATATGGCACCTATAAAACCATAAAACGGAATCAGCACAAAACTACCGGCTATGCTTATCACACTGGATATAGTTCCTGCTTTGACCGGCACTGAGGGAAAACCTGCTGAAACAAGTGAATAACCCATTATGTTGGAAAGGGCTCTTAGATAAAAATTAAATACCAATAGTGAAAACCCTAGTGATGATTCAAGATACCTGGATGAAAACATTATACTTGTTATTTCTCTTCCGAATATGAATGAAATCAATACAAGTAGCATTAATACATTTGAAAAAACAACCAGTGATTTATTTAATAAATATTCCGCTGATTTTTTATCACCTATTGAAAATAATTTCGCCATGTTAGGGAAAAAAACTATTGTGAAAGATGCAAACACTCTTTTCATGGCTTCCGGGATTCTTCCCGCCACGTCAAAATATGCCACACTTATTGGGGTTAAATAAGCTCCTACAATAAATATACTTACCCTGTCATAACTAAATGTTAACAGATTATTCATATACAATGGAGTACAGAACTTAATAATTCTTTTATATGATGCTGTGTTTTGCCTAAAATCAATGAGTGATTTCATAGGTGTAGTGATAATTTGCAACAAAAGTGCAAGCACAGAGGATGATAATTCAATGTATATCAGATTTTGAAGATTTAGTTTATGCAGATACAGATAAATAAATATCATGGCTAACCTTAATGCCGCGGAAGCTGTTTGTATTACTGCCAATTTCCTGAACAGATTAAGTGCCTGTAAGAGGTTAAACAACAAATCCCTAAAACTCAAAATGATAAACAATACCGGGATATATATAATGAATTGACTAATCCTTAAATCAAAGAAATGCAGTATAAACTTACCCCCCGCTAAAAAAATAATACTAACCAGAAACAGAGATATGCCCCTCAATATAAGTATAGGGACAAGGACAGATTTTTGATCTTCCTGTTTATCTGTGGATATAAATTTCACGAGAGTATATTCTAACCCGAATCCGCCTATTACGCTAAACAAATAAACTATAACAAGAATTAATGCGTAAATTCCAAATTCATCTTTAGAAAGGAATCGTGTCAAAAGCATTAGACTTCCGAAATGAAAAACCATAGTAGATACAGTACCGATAGTCGCAGCAGTTGAACCTTTCAGAAAATTTCTTTTAAACAACTGATCCATTTATAAAACCTTTTTATATCCCTTTTTTTCAGCTCTCAATAGGTCCTGGATAAACCAAGATATTTTCCGTGTTCCTGGTACCTAATACAGAATCTATAAAAGTTAAATACCTTGATTCCATTTTCTTCCAGGAAATTCTGTCTAATGCTTTATATGCATTTTCTGCCAGTTTTTTTCTGCCATTGGGGTCAAGCATAGGTAAATAACCTTCTGCGCAATATCATGGGGATTTTCTGATTGTGTATAGGATATTGCATTGTCATCAAATAAAGACATCATTGTCTGCAGTCGGGTTGTAACTACAGGTAAACCACAAGCTGCATATTCTAATGTTTTGGTAGATAAAGCCAGATTCATATAGTAATTATCAACATACGGGACTATCCCGATATCTGAATTTTTAATTAATTCAGCTATTTCCTCTAAAGTAACAAATCCACCAAGTAAAATATTGTCAGTTAATCCAAGTGATTCTATTTGTCTCTCAAGATCTTTTTTATAGGCAATATCAAATTTCCCGAATATTCTGAATATGCTTCCAGGTATTACTTTGTTAATATGTACCATTGCTTCTATTGCTGTGTGAAGACCAAATCGTTTAGCAACAGTTCCATGATATAACAAATTGGCACCAGTATTTATTTCTTCGAATTTCCTACACGTATCATACTTTAATATATCCTGATTTGGGGAATTAAGAATTAATGTAATCTTTTCTTTTGGTACACCTCTTAGTATTAGTAGTTCTTTACAGCTTTTGGTAACTGTAATTATTTTATCAGAATAACTGCATGAAATTTTTTCGATGAACTTAACAAATGGAATTAATAGGGTAATATAATTCTCCCATTTAGTTTGGAAAAGTTCAGGTGTAAGATCATGTAAATCCAGCATAACTTTAGAACCTGTCAACTTTTGAATAATTGTTGTGAATACAAGAAATTCGGGCATATTGTGGATTTCTATAATCGCATATTTATTCTTTAATGACAAAATCTGTAGCTTTATAAAAACTTTAATAAAGAATAGAATTGAAAAGCCTAAATATTTAACAATACCACGCCTGTTTCTGTTTTTTAAAATACCATATGTTGTTACCGATCCAAATTTTTCTTTTTTTGGTCTTATTGGATGATAAAGATTGATTATGTCTACCTGGTGACCTGAATGACTGAGTATTTCCGCCTGTCTTCTTACACGTGAATCCGTTATATAGCAAGATTGCGTTACCATACATATATTTTTCTTTTCCAAATTAACTCCTATACCACTCTAGCATAACGCATTAATGAATTTGTCTTATTAATTTCTCTTCCGCTAATTTATCTGAACCCGGATCATCATTGTTTTGCAGTTTGAATGATCTGTTATTCCTTATAAAATTAGAAACTACTCTTGGTAGAACATGCCAATAAGTTCCTTCATATCTATTTTTAACATATTCCAAAAAGTTCCTATAGAAACTTGCTGGAAATTCTTCTGATTTATTCTCCCTGCTTCCGAAATTCATATAATCTGGATGCACATTTAGAAGCGCCATTCCTCCTTTGTCTGCAATCCAGTCAAGTTTCTTTTTCCAAATATTTATATTTTTCTCTCGCATTAAAATATAAAGGGTAAAATCCTGTGGCAAAGTATAAGGCATTTCAACATATCCGAGGTCTGGTTTTTTCCCGGGTACCCAGAATGGAAATATTGTATTACTTGCATCAGATTGAGGTTCAAAGGGATCGGTGTCAAAAGTTGACATATCATATTTTATATTAAGATCGTGAAGCCATTCCAGGTTATGATGCATGGAAGGAGACCGGTACCCAACTGCATTCCATTCTCTTAAATATTTATTTATTGATTCAGCCCTTTTAAGAAATATTTTTCTTGTTAAATACTCTTTCCCGTCATGTTTTAATCCATGTACACAAATTTCAAAACCCTTGTTTAACTAATAATTTCCTTAGTTCTGAGGAAACTTTATACCTCTCCGGAACAAAATCAAAAGAGGACCTGAATCCCATATCCATTTCAAGATTCATTAAATCAATACATTTATTATGTCCGCCTATCAATTCCACATCATGGGTAAGAACTAACGCGAATTTCTTTCCATTTGGCCATCCATTCCAACCTTTTGGTTTTGCGGAACTATTTTCATTTATAGGCCAGACAGAACTGCAACTTGGGAATTTTCTTTTAATTACTTCCCTTCTTACTAATAACTGAACTTTTCTTGGTATAAGAGGTTTGATCAAATAATAACTTTTATTCATATTTTTCACCTTCCAATTTCAAAATAATTACTATTCTTTTAATAATTTAGGTTTCCCATCAGTGTAACCATATTTATATCCATATCCATAACCATAACGGTTTTTAAATGTGGAACTTTCTATATTTCCGGCATTCAGTACTGTACCGAGAATATTTATTTGTGACTGTTCTAATTCCTGTAGCCCCCATTTTAAACTGTCTTTAAAGGTGTGCTCAGGTCTTAGAACAAGAACAGCATCTTTGATAAATCTACCTAATATCAGTGTATCAACTACACGTGTAACAGGGGGGGTATCAATTATTATATAATCAAAATCAAAACTATTTAGGTAATTAAATAACTCCTGCATCCTCTCGGAATCAATAAGATCACTCGAATCATCATCAATTCCTCCCGAAGGAAGTATAAACAATGATTTCAATCCCTTATTGTATATGTAAGGAAGTTTCGTTTTTCCTCTTAGGTAGGAAACTAGTCCCGGAGATTCTTTGTGAAGATCAAAAATTCTAGATAAAGATCCCTTTCTAAGGTCACAATCAATTATTAAAACCTTTTTATTAGCCTGTGCAAAGGAAAAAGCAAGATTTATTACTACTGTCGTCTTACCGGTATTCTCTTCAAAACTTGTGAACATTACAACTTTTGATTTGTTAGTCAATGCTTCTGACAAACGGTTTTTCAATACTCTATATGATTCCTTAAAACCATCCTGATCGTTCATTAATGTTACAAACCTGTTTTCTATAGTTCTTGAGTTCTCAATCTGTCTTGTAAGCTTTTTGGTATAATTCGGAATAATAGCATAAATAGGGAACTGAATCTCATTTTCAACTTCATCAAGGTTTATTAATTTCCTTGTCCTTATTTCAGCAATAATTATCCCGACAAATCCAAATATTATCCCTAATAATATGCATGCAGCAAGATTAAAAGTCTTTTTCGGAAATGAAGCTTCAGTTGGTTCATGCGCAGAATCAACAATAATGATATCCTGAAGTTTGGAAAGTTCCGCCAGACGCATTTCTTCTCTTTTATCAAGCATCAGAGTATACATTTTAGAATATACATCTCTCTGCATAGTTAAACTTGCAAGTTTATTCTCTTGTGAAGGTAAAACTTGCAGTTTTCCCTGATATTTTTTCGCAAGGTCGTTGAGTTTTTCTCTCTTTTTATCAAGTGAATTAATAATAATATCATATGACTTGACAGTGCTCTGATTAAAAGATGAAAGACTTGCTTTTACCTGTCTTATCTGTTCATCAATATTTACAACGTCAGGATGATTTTCTGTCCTCTTCTGCAGAAGATCAAGACGTTTTAATTCAAGATCATTTAATTGCTTTAAAAGCTGGGAAAATGGAGAGTTAGATTGATCACCTCCCTGAGGCGTTAAGAATGTCTGATCAAAATAACCCTTTGATTTTATTTCATCTGACATTTTGTCATTTTTATTTTGGAACTCAGCTAATTCAAGATCGGTCTTCATTTTATCAGTTTCAATATCACTTAGAAAACGGATCAGGTCCTGAGATGTGCCCTGAAGATCCATTATTTGGTTTGCAGCTTTAAACTGTGTTAAATTATCTTCAGATTCTTTTAGTTTATTCTGGAAGTCCTGAAGATTCTTTTCAATAAAGTCGAATGAATACCTGATTGTTTGTTTTTGCTGCTCTATTCTTGTTTCCTTAAATTTTTGTGCAAGTGTATTGGCAATAAGTTGAGCTGACCACGAGGATGGAGTTTTTACTGATATCTCAAATAAAGAAGTTTTTGCTTGTTGATCTATATTTATACTGTTCCTTAGGCTGGTGATTGTTTTAAAATAACTGTCTAAAGTAAAATAAACTCTGCTTCCCGGTTGAGCCCCCCAACCAATAACAAAATCGACGAAGTCTGTCTCAAAACTTCCATTTGTTGAAGAATTAATAAAAGTATTTGTTTCTGCATTATAAAGGCTGAAACCATCGGAAGTCTTCTCAACAAAGTAATTTAATTGCTTATTGTGGGCTTTGACTAAAACACCAGAAAATCCGGGATATGCACCTATTCCTGAACTATCAGGAGAAAACATTCTTTGATAATCGACATAGTTAAGGTTTATTATCTCCTTCTGATTATCCGGTGTAACGATATTACTAATATTTAAGAAAAGGTAAAGGTCCTTTATTACCTTATCTAAAACTGCCCAGGTTTTTACAAGTTCAATTTCTGTTTCAACTTCATCATTCGATTGAAGATTGATAAGATTGGATATTTCATCCTTGTTGTTATCCTTTTTCTCCGGTTTATCTTTTTTCATGAGAACGGATGCAACATAATATGGTTTAAGAACTGAATTTATTACAACACCAAGTGACAAAAAGAAGACTACCGAAATCAGTAATATGTATTTTCTTCTCTTCAGAATCTGATACAGTTTTCCTAAATCCGGTTCATTCTTATAATTAAAATTAGAATTAGAATTAGGATTATATGGAACAATATTTTGACCTGACATTTCAATTCCCGCATCATTTTTTTACAAAAATTCCGACTAACGTAACTATCACCGCCAGTCCAGAAACTATAATGGCAATATTTCTTGCCGAAACCCACCATCCACGGGGGACATATATACGGTCGCCAGAAATTAGTCCCATATCCTTTATCGTGCTTCCACTTTTAAGGATTTCATCTCCTTTCACTTCAATTTCTTTTTCTCCCCTGATAATTTTTAAATCGGAAAGGTCAGCATCGGTGGTTTCCCCTCCTGCAAGTGCTATTACTGAAGAAAGTGTTTCAACGCCTGTTACAAAAAATAAGCCGGGTTTTTGAACTTCCCCTAGAACATTTATACGGAAAAGAGGTTGAATCGTTATGTCAGGATTTTTATAAAGTGAGTCATATCTCATGGTGATTTCTTGTTCAATTACTTTGAAATCTTTGTCATTAGTATTAATTAAACCCAGATAAGGCAACTGAACAAAACCATCATTATGTACATAGTAATCTCCTGATATTGATTCAGCAATATTATAAAACGCGATTCTTATACCATCCCCGGGACTAATTTTCTGAGCAGAAAGATTTGTCCATAAAATTATTACAAGAGAAACTATAAAGGTTACTTTTTTCATTTTAGTAACCGACTGCTTTTTCAAATTCAGATGGTGAAAGTTTATCCCTTTTTAATTTTTCTGATCCAATCTTATGAATTCCTGATGTTGTTAGTTTATAATCCTCTGATTTAATAACGTCTCTAAGCTCAATATACGTACCCTTGTTCTTTATTGATTTATCTGTAGCCTCCAGTATTCTTACTACCTCAAGACCTTCCGAAGCACCAGTTAAAGGCAATCTATTTTCAGTTATGGAATTAATAAATTCATTAACCCCTTCAGCAAGAGCTTCTGTCTGTTCAATCTTAGGGGAATACATGTCACCGGTTCTATACTGAACCAATGCAGAATGAATATCTTCAATAGAATTCATATGGATACTGCTGTCATATACTTTTATTTTTTCAGAATTTTCCATATCATCATAAACAAGCATTTTTTTCTTACCAGCAATCATAATCCTCCTGATTTTAACCGGAGAGGTCCAATTCACGTGAAAATGTGCAAAACACGATGTGTCACTGAAATGCAATGACAATTGAGCGAGATTTTCCTGATCATAGTAATTGGATATCCCGCATGCAGTAACAGCAGTAACTTTTTTATCTGGAAGTATATAGTTCATTATAGAAAGGTCATGCGGAGCAAGATCCCAGATTACATTACAATCATGCTGAAACAAACCCAGATTAATTCTAACTGAATCGAAATAAATAATCTCGCCCAGTTCGCCTGAAGAAACCAGCTCTTTAATTTTCTTAACCGCACCCGTGTAAATAAATGTGTGGTCAACAAAAATTTTAAGATTGTTATCTTTAGCAATTTCCATCAGTTCTTGAGCCTGTTGGGAACTCGCAGTAAATGGTTTTTCCACCCATATATGTTTTCCAGCTTCCAGTGCTCTTCTTCCAAACCAATAATGAGTTCTAACAGGTGTTGCTATTGCTATTGCATCAACGTCACTGTCAAGTAAAAGCTGAAAATCTTCAGTCAATTCGACATCCGGAAATTTACCTTTAATATATTCAAGTCTATCTGCTTTTTTATCACAACCTATTACTTTAGTTACTTTATTGTTAGCCATAAAATTTCTAAGCAGGTTTGGTCCCCAGTATCCTAATCCTACAATCCCTATTTTCATTCAAATTCTCCTTAATTAAAATTACTTACCATTTTTCATAATTCTTATTGATCAAAACAAATCTTTCACTCAATCGCTTTCTTAATAAATATTCCGGGTTTAAAGTTTTCTCGCGACAAATTATCAATATAGGATTCATTGGAGTTTTAACTTCTTTTTTTTTTACCCTGAAAAGTAACCAGGATGAAAAAACCAGAATAAATGATACCAAAGCAAATAATTCAACTGAATACGAAACAATTTCCATTAATTCCATACTTATTAATCCTTGCTTTATTTTCCACCACGTGAAAACAACATTACAGGAATAGTTTTAAAAGTTAATTTAATGTCATACAACGGCGACATCTTCATCAAATAATATAGATCCAGAACAATTGAATCATTAAAGGAGACATTGCTTCTTCCACTTACCTGCCATATCCCTGTACAACCCGGTAACCCAATTATTCTTCTTTTCTGCCATTCTGCATATTGTTCAAATTCATACTTGAGACAAGGTCTTGGACCAACTATACTCATGTCACCCAGTATTACATTATATAGCTGCGGCAGCTCATCAAGTGAAGTTTTCCGTATGACCCTGCCTATAGGGGTTACCCTTTTTTCATCTATTATTTTGCATGCATTATTGTTACTCATGAAGTCAAGCATCATGGCTTTTCTCTTTTCATCTTCTCCTTCATTTTTATACATTGATCTGAATTTATAAAAATCAAAAAGTCGGCCATTGATACCGACTCTTTTCTGACTATAAATAATCGGACCTTTTGAAGTTAATTTGATAATAGTGGCTAAAGTTAAAATCAGGGGACTAAGAATAATTAATGCTGATAGGGCAATCACAATATCAACTACCCTTTTTAACTTGTCATAATATTTTACACGTTTAGGTTTTGTGACATCAATTACAGGCGTGCCAAAATAATATTCCGTCCGAATTTTCTGTGGAATAATTGAAAGGAGCTCGGAACATAACTTAACCGGTACTTCAAATTTCTGGCATATATCTATTACATCAAAAATTTCATTATAGTCTTGCCCATCTATGGAAATCAATATCTCATCAATATTTCCTTTCGCTAGACTTTGTTTTATTTCGCCCTCAATATTATTCTCTTTGCTTAAAACGCAAATTAAACTTAATTCTGTATCGTTTTGTTGATTAATATTTGAGGCAATTTCCATCCCAAGTTTTCCATTTCCAATTATAATCAGGTTTTTATGCTGTTTTCTCAGCTTACCTGAAAGCGGTAATTTTAATTTCTCCCTTCTAAATAAATAGAATAGAACAACCAATGCGATACTATAAATAAGATGATTATTACTAAATGGTAGAAATTTGTTAGACCCAAATGCAATTAGCCCTGTAAAAGCAAATGAAATAGCCAGAATAAATAAATCGGATGAAGTGTATCTGATTTTTTGATTTTCCCTTGTTAATAGTTTCATATTGCCTTTAGAGTTGGGGAAAAATTATAATATATCACAAAACCTCCATTGCAATTTTGCTGAAGTCCGGGATATAAAGCTGCCTGGTTCCATAATTTAATTTTCCAAGCAAGTATTGATTATCATATCCCGGGGAGTATATTATTTTGCTCCTAAAACCTTTGCTCATAGTAAAAATCTCTTTGACTTTTTCAACATAAAAACCAAACATTTTATCTTCTATTTCAACTAAGATTATTCTTTCGTCTTTAGTTCCGGCGATATGTTTTATTTCAAATATTTTATGAAAGTCAATCATTGTGATGTTTAAATCATTTATTTTGAGTGATAGATCATTATGTGAACCTTGTCCTATTTTCGGTAAGTCACGTGGATTAATAATTGCGGAAACGTTATTAATATCTGCGCAAAATTCTCTTCTGGAAATTTCAAAAATTACCAGCCCGGTTAACGATTCACTTAATTCATAATGGTCAATCATATAATTATCAATTTTCCGCTGGAGGTTCAATTAGAATGCCAGCTATAGAATCTTAAAAATGAATTGTTTTTGAGGTTATTAAATGCTTGTAACAGGGTTACAGTTCAATTATTGCATAAAAAGACGGCTATTAATACAATTTTTGAACCAGTGTAACGTGGAGATGGGTTATTTTTTCTCGACTAAACCGTAAGTTTCTATTTTATTATATAGGGTGGTTTTAGCAATTCCTAATATTTTTGCGGCTTCTTGTTTGTCCCAGTCAACTTCATCAAGTATAAGTTTTATATGCGATTTTTCAATATCAGCCAAACTCAATTGTCTTTTGTTAATTTCTTCAGCCTGTGCAAAATCATTTTTCTTTAATAAAATGTATTCTTTTTCCAAAACATCACCCTTGGCAAGTACAACCGCCTGAAGTAAAGTATTTTCCAGCTCCCTAACATTACCGACCCATTCATGGTTTTGAAGTAATTCCATCACTTCATATGGAATTTTCCATACATTTTTATGAAGCTCTTTGTTAATCTTTTTCATAAAATATGTAACAAGTTTAGGGATATCTTCTTTTCTTTCTCTTAATGGAGGCATTTCGATATTGAAAACATTAAGCCTATAAAATAGATCTTCCCTGAATTTCCCCTGTTTCACAAGTTCAGGCAGGTTCTTGTTACTTGCGGCAACTACACGTGCTTTCATAGGTATTGAAATTTCTCCCCCGACTCGTTCAAATTCCCTTTCCTGAAGAACGCGCAAGAGTTTCACCTGAAGGTTAGGTGAAATTTCAGATATTTCATCAAGGAAAATAGTTCCATCTTCAGCAAGTTCAAATTTCCCTTTCTTTTCTCTTATTGCTCCGGTAAATGAACCCTTTTCATGTCCAAATAATTCACTTTCAAGGAGTGTCTCTGATAATGCAGTGCAATTTACAGCTATAAAAGGTAGGTTTTTAGTCACACCGGTATAGTGGATAATCTTTGTTATCAGTTCCTTTCCTGTGCCACTATCTCCCTGAATTAATACATTTACTCGGGTGGAAGAAATTTTTCCAATCTTCTTGTAGATCTCCTTCATTGATTTTGTTGAGCCAATAAGACTATTTTCAAGTTGAAATTCAGATGAATCTTCGGAAATAGCAATACCAAGTCTCTCGCTTAATTTCTTACTCTCGATAGCACGTTTAACTATTGCCTTTATTCTTTCAAGTTCCATTTTTTCCACATAATCATAAGCACCATACTGCATTGCCTTTATTGTAGAATCAACATCATCAAACGCAGTCAACATAATTATTTGAATATTATTATCAAATTCTTTTGTTCTTTTAAGAACCTGAAGCCCGTCTAATAGAGGCATTTTATAATCAGTAATAACAAGATCAGGATGAAGTTTTTCTATAATTTCCAATCCTGCTTTCCCATTATTTGCTCTAAGGATTCTGCATTTAAGATCAGAAAGATAAATTTCAAGAGTTTCACTAAATGATTCGTCATCATCAATAATTAAAATCGTATCCACTCTTATCCTATATTTTATTATTAAATATAATTTCGAATACCGTATTGCCTTTCACAGACTCCACTAAATTAATGTCTCCCTTATGTTGTTTTATAATATTTTTGACAATAGCTAGACCAAGTCCGGTACCGGATGATTTGGTGGTAATAAAAGGATCAAATATTTTAACATCTTCTGAGATACCGCAACCAGTATCTCTTAAAAATACAGAGCAGGATCCATCTTTATTATTTGAAGGATATAATTCAATTTCTCCGCCATCGGGCATTGCCTCAACTGAATTTTCAATTAAATGAAGAAAAAGAGTTTGTAAGTTCCTGTAATCTCCTTTTATTTTAAACTCTTTAAGATTGTTTTTCAGAATAATCTTATGTTCATCAAGCACCGGTCTCATAAGACTCTCAATATTTTCAATCAACTTGCCAAGATCGACAGTAAGAAAAACAAAATTTAATTCACGCGAGAATAACAATATATTCTTTAACAACTTTACTAGTCTTTTCATTTCTTTTTGGATAATTCGAAACGACTTCTGTTTATTCTCTGTCAATATCAGATTACCAAAAAGCATATCAATATTCATTTTAATAGATGCAAGTGGGGTCTTTATTTCATGTGCTAATATAGCCGTCTGTTTCCCGATAGCTGCAAATTTTTCTGCACACCTTAACTCTTCTTCTTCCTTTTTCCTTTTTGAAATATCCCTCATCACTATTACAATTTTGTCAGGTTCGCCAATTAAATCAAGAACGATAGAAGCGTTTATTTCTACCGGTAAAACGTCCCCATTTTTAAGCAAAACAGAAAATTCTACATTTTCCATTAATCCGGATTGTATAAGTTTCTTAGATTCTCTATAAAGTCTTCTAGCATCACCGGGGGTGATAAAAGAAAAAACATTCAACTGGTGAATTTCTTCAACGTTATTGTACCCGAGTATACTGGCTGCTCGTTTATTGCTCATAAGTATATTACCATTTATTTCAACCAGGAATATTGCATCAGGGGAAGTTTCAACCAGCGTCCTATACATTTCCTCATTTATTCGAAGGTTCAATTCTGTCGTTTCTGTATTTCCTAAAATTGTATTATTATTATCTATAGACCCGGATTCGACCCTATTTTGCGCTTCATTTTCATCAATACTTTTAAACATTGTTAGAAGAAATGATTCTGAATTGTTATTACTATCTATCGTTGTATTAACAAAAGTATTACTGCCCTCTATAATAATTGATTTCCCTTTTTTTGTTAAAATAAATTTCTTGAAATAATAATCGATATCCGGTTTTAATAAATTCTTTTTGAATAAACTTATTAGACTATTCAGGTCTTCTTTATTTTCATTATCCATAACTATATGATATGGTTTCCCTATGATCTCAGCAGGATCTGTTTCATATAGTTTACAGAAAGATTCATTTACACCGAGAATAATGCCGTCAAGATTTACCCATCTTGTGCATTCTTCATTATTCTCCCTCATTACTACGAAATCATTATAACCATTTGAAAGGTTATTGATTTTATCACTCTCGCTAAACAATAGTAATTTATTTAGTAAATAATCTTGTCTCCTATTGATTTTTCCATTTCTAGTATCAGGACTATAATAACCCATTAATTCATATAGTTTTGTTTACATTAAAATTACACAACCAAGGATGATATTATGTAATCTCTGTCATGTCAATCTAATTTTATTGTCACATGTAATATGTAAATAGAAAAATATCCCAGACATGTTATATCTAATTATTATTCCTTCGTTTCATCCCTTCAAACTTCGGGAGAGATTCATTATCAAATTCGGAATAAAGCTCTTTAACTTTTTTATCGGTCTCAACAGTTCTTCCATTTGACTTGTCATAAATTGCTACAGCTGCTTTGAGAGCCATTCTCAAACTCTTTATTTCACTTTCTATTCTTTTAGCTGGAACAGAATAAGCATTTTCAGTATACTTTCTAGACAATGTTTTTAACTGTTCTGCTTTGATCAATACGTCATTGAAAATATTTTTTGCATCTATAGCAAATTTTTCTCCTTCAATCCTTGCTTTTTTTACATAATCTTTAGTGTTGCTTTCAATATCTTTTCTTAATTCTTTTCCGCTTTTGGGTGTAAATAGAAATGTTATAACACTGCCTACTGCTCCACCTATTAAAAAACCTTTAACACTTGTACCGATTCTGTTTCCGGATATCATAAAAACCTCTCTCATTTATTCTTCTAACAATAAGATTTTAAATCATTATTAGTGGTGAAAAATGACACAGACTTTTATTAATAAAAATTAAAGAATGACCCCGCCCCCATAGCATGTATCGTCAGAATAAAAAACCGCAAACTGCCCAGGGGCAATCCCCGGATCAGGATTGTCTAAATAAACCGAAGCTTCATCGTTACCCGCAAATACAAGCTTGCAATTAAAGAAAGAAGCACCGTGCCTTATTTTAACCTGAAACTTTTCCCCTTCAGGCTTTGAACCGGTAACCCAATTAAATTTTCCCACTTTAAATTCATTCCTGCCAATTGAAAGACAATTTTCCTTTGATATATAAATTATATTATTCTTGATATCTTTTTGAACAACATACCAAGGACCTCCTGATAATCCGAGTCCTGATCTTTGTCCTATTGTATAGAAATAATATCCATTATGAACTCCAAGTTTTTTCCCGGTTTCCAATTCAATTATATCGCCTATTAATTCCCCCAAATGATGCTTAATAAAATCATTAAACCTTATCTGACCAAGAAAACATATTCCCTGGCTGTCTCTTCTGTCCATATTTACTAAATCAAATTCATGCGCCAGGATTCTAATCTCCTTCTTATTATATTTTCCTATAGGAAAAAGTGCACGGGAAATCTGTTGTTGGGTTAAATATGAAAGAAAATAGGTCTGGTCTTTAACCGGATCAGGTGAACGCTTTAATAAATACTTGCCATCACAGAACACAACATTAGCATAATGTCCGCTGGCAACCTTTTCAAACGATGAATCAATTTTCCCATAAAACTGTCCAAATTTAATCAGACTATTACAAAATATGTCGGGATTTGGTGTTCTCCCTTCTTTAATTTCTGAAATGGTGTAGGTAACGACAGAATCCCAATACTCAGTTTGTAGAGGAAATACCTCCAAGGGAACATTTAATTTGTTGCAAACTTCCCTGGCAAACTTAAGGTCTTCCTCCCATGGGCATTCACCAAGGAAAGAAAACTCATCCTGAAGCCAGATTTTCAGATAAAAAGCCGAAACATCATGTCCTTCTTGTTTTAAAAGATTCAATGCTACTGAACTATCAACACCACCAGATAATAATACCGCTATTTTCATTTTAATTTATTTTGATAATTTAATCCCCGAAATATACAAAATTATTAAAAAGCTACGGGTTCAATTGCTTATACTATAAATTTTTATGTTTAATTAAGGCAAAAATTGTAATTTTACATAATGAATGTTTTAATAATAGGAGACTCTGGTTTGTTAGGGCATTTTATCAATACCGGAGGTTGCGGATGTTTCTATGGATACTGACAAACTTCATTCCTGGCATTCCATATACATGTACCAACTAAAGGTATGCTTAATTAGAGAAATTTAAAAACCTTAACACTTAAGAATAGTTGATTAATAAAAATGAAATTGGAAATATTTCCTGAACTCTTTATAAGAGATATTCAAAACAATGATATTGATTGTATTGTTAGATATGCGGATAACCTCAAAATCTCATCAAATCTTAGGGATGCATTTCCTTTTCCTTACACAAATGAGGATGCTGAGACCTGGTTGGCAGCAATTGACGATTGTTTTCCAAAGAGATCATTTGCAATCGCTACTAATAATGAATTAATTGGAGCAATTGGTATTGAACCCTGCAGGGATGTCAACAGATTTTCAGGTGAATTAGGCTACTGGCTTGCAGAACCTTACTGGGGAAAAGGTATCACGACTGCTGCAGTTAAAGTCTTTATTAAATATGTTTTTGAGTATTATGATTTAATTAAAATCTTTGCTTATGTATTCAGCTCAAATCCTGCATCAGGCAGAGTGCTTGAAAAGGCAGGGTTTAAATTGGAGGGCAATTTGAGACACCAGATTGTTAAAAACGGGAAAGTGTTGGATCAATTGGTTTACGGAATATTAAAGGAAGAAGTTAGACCTTAAAGTTTCTCTGATCTTAAGACAATAATTCCTGTATGTTTTTTTACACTCATTATATATTCACTTAAAGGTTCTTTTGTAATATGGACTTTAGTCCCCGGTTGTGGCGCATGAAGTATATGTATCCTTCCATCCTTTTCTCTTACCGCAATTCCGACATGACCGATATCGAGACCATTTACTGAAGTTGTAAAAGCCACAATATCACCATCCTGCAATTTAGATTCAACCAGATATACATTTGCTTTTGGAATATAATAGTAAGTTCTTAAACTGATTGAATCCTCCTGCGCTTTAATATAAGGTATAAAAGCAGGATTCTCTTTTAGGTGAATATACAAAGACGGATGCTCCGACATAAAATTGACAGAGAACTTGATTTTAATTCCACCAAAATCACGTGTTACGTCAGTTACCACCTTTTTATTAATATTGTCATATATCCAGTCAGAAAAATAATGGAGCCTTGAAGGATACTTGTTTATTTCTCCGGAACGATAACGTATATAAGTAAGTTCCCTTAAATAATCATTGAACGATGTACTGTCCTTTTTAATAAGTCGAGCAAAAACAATTGTATTCTCAAGAAATGTTGTACAGTCAAGGCCTTGAAGATTGACAACCAACTCCTCTTCCCCTTCTCTTTCAAGTGCAGCTGCTTTATATTCTGTGCCAATTAAATATTTGCCTATCGAAACAATCAGGTCACCAGTGGGTTTACTATTTAGATTATTGCTATGAGCATATTTGAAAACCGAGGCGCATATTTCGCTGTCTTTTTCGGAATAAATCTGTGAATATAGAGAGGTGTATAGAAATATAACAGCACCCAGAAGGAGAACTAATTTCATATTATATCTTCGTTTGGAATGCCAGAGTATTCTTCTATTTGTCTTGCATGGGCTAGATTTTCGAATCTTGCATATTCTTTAATAAATGCGAGTTTTATATCACCAACCGGACCATTTCTCTGTTTACCTATAATAACTTCCGCAACCCCTTCATTAGAATTCCCATTTTCATCTTTCAAAATACCATAATACTCGGGGCGATTAAGAAAAATAACAACGTCAGCATCCTGTTCAATAGATCCGGATTCTCTAAGATCAGAAAGTTGAGGACGTTTATCGGTTCTTGTTTCAACAGCGCGGTTAAGCTGAGCGAGAGCAATAACAGGAATGTTTAATTCTTTTGCCAGTGCTTTAAGTGAGCGTGAAATATGAGAGATTTCTCTTTCACGGCTTTCCACTTTAGCTGGTCCGGTCATCAACTGAAGATAATCTATCATTATCATACCGATGTTTTTTTCAACCTTTAATCTTCTTGCTTTGGCTCTTATTTCAAGGATTGATTGAGAAGGAGTATCATCGACATAAATCGGTGCCTCGATAAGTTTATGAGCGTTCCGGCTTAATTTAACTCCTTCTTCATGAGGTAGTTTTCCGGTTCTTACCTGATGAGCATTAAGACGACCCTCGGAACATAACATTCTAATTACCAAGCTGCATTGTAGACATTTCAAGACTGAATAAGCCGACAGGTACTTTGTGGTCTATTGCTGCATTTCGTGCAAGTGTAAGCGCAAGAGCAGTTTTCCCCATTGAAGGACGTGCAGCTATTATTATAAGATCCGATTTCTGGAAACCGCCTAACAATTCATCAAGCTCATAAAAGCCGGTAGGCACGGCAAATTTAGAATTAGAATTAGAATGGATTGCTTCAATATATTCCAGGGCTTCTCTTACTGCTTTATCCATACTCTGAAATGATTTCTTCAGATGTTTTTCAGTAATCTCAAATATTCTTCTTTCGGCTTCATCAAGCATATCAAATGCATCATCAGTTCCGGCATAAGCATCTCTTGCAATATCATGAGATGTGGTTATCAAACCTCTTAATATTTCTTTTTCCAGAATTATTTTTGCATGAAATTCAATATTGGCTGCAGAGGAAATATTTTGAGCAAGTTTGGATATATATACTATTCCACCTGCTTCTTCCAGCTTTTCACTTTTTTTAAGTTCATTATAAAGAGTAACAGTATCTACCGGTTCAGATGCCTGGAAAAGATGAACCATGGCTTCAAAAATCAGTTTATGTTCCTTCAGGTAGAAACTTTCAGCTGTAAGCAATTCAAGTGCTTTAGAAACTGCTTCTTTTTCAATTAACATAGCACCTAGTACTGCAGCTTCAACTTCCGGTACTGCCGGTGGTTTAACGTCTGCAGGAATTAATGAATCAACATTATTTTGTCTTATATTTTTTGCCATGTCGGTATTTATTTTTATCCCAATAAAACTAAAGCTTTCTTTGCAGAAAGGAAAGAAAAATTATTCAGCCGGATTATTTATTAACTCATCATACAATTTTCTAAATGCCTGAACATCCTCCCAGCATCCTCTTTTCCAATTAGGATTTCTCAGCAGTGCTGCAGGATGGTAGGTTACCATAACCTTTTTACCTTCAAAATCGAATACCTGACCGCGCATTTTTCCCAGAGCTTCTTTTTTCTTAAGAAGACCCTGCGCAGCGGTAAGTCCAACACATAAAATAACCTTAGGGTTAATTAGTTCTATCTGCTTTTTAAGGTAAGGCATGCAGCAATCCATTTCTTCCGAATAGGGGGTTCTGTTGCCTGGAGGCCGGCACTTAACAATATTAGCGATATAAACTTCCTCTCTATCAAATTTAATTGCTTTAAGTATATCAGTAAGGAGTTTACCGGAGCGGCCTACGAATGGCAGCCCCTGTTCATCTTCATCCGCACCGGGACCTTCACCAAGAACAAGCACATCAGCATGAGAATTACCCGATCCAAAAACAAAATTCTTGCGTGTATCACCAAGAGGGCATTTCATACAATTACAAATTAAGCTATTGAGTTCTTCAAGAGATACTGCTGATTGAAATGAATCTGTAACCACTTCAGTTTTTCTTTTCACTATATAATTTTCCTCTCCATTGTATAACGCATCACCGAATATATCGCGCTGAACCTTCAGAGCATTTATCAAATCTTCTTTTATGGAATCCATTTTATTTCAGAATCTCAGATAAAATATTATTGGCAGCCTGGAATTTTGACTGCAGAGGAAAATCAATCTGCTCCCCGTTCTTGTGGATGACTTTAATTTTATTGGTATTAAATTCAAACCCGCTTTTTTGGTCGTTAAGTGAATTAAGCACGATCATATCAAGATTCTTGCACTTGAGTTTATTTAAGGCATTTTTTAATTCATCATCCGTTTCAAGTGCAAAGCCAATTATTTTTTTCCCTGAGTCTCTTAAAGAGAACAGGATATCTTCTGTAGGAGAGAGTTTAAAATTATCAATTTTTTCCTCTTTCTTAAGTTTGCCCTTAAAGAAAACTGCAGGCTTGTAGTCAGCAACGGCAGCTGACATAATCAGAATATCATTTTGAATAATTTCCTCGTGGATAACTTTCTTCATTTCAGCAGCTGAGCGGATATTTATAGTCTTTATTTCAGGGTAACTAATTTCATGCGAGGGACCGGAAATTAATGTTACATCGGCTCCCCTTAAGAATGCGGCTTTAGCGATATTATATCCCATTTTGCCGGACGACCTGTTACCAATAAACCTAACGGGGTCTATATCTTCATAAGTAGGACCGGCAGATACCAGAATTTTTTTATTCAATAAATCTTTCCGGTACCCGGACAAAACAAGTTCCGCGGAATCAGTAATTTTATTTATATCTGCCAATCTACCATCACCCTCAAGTCCGGAAGCCAGTTCACCTTTTTCTGCCCACACGAAAAAATAACCCATTTCTTCAAGAGTATGAAAATTTCTCTTAGTAATTTTATTATCGTACATATCCATATCTGCAGCAGGTGCAATAATAAGGGGGCATCTTAGAGCCGCTACCAGAGTAAGTAAAGCATTATCTGTAAATCCGGCTGCTATTTTAGCAATAGTATTTACTGTGCATGGGGCAATTATCATCAGATCAGCCCATAGTGCCAGGTCGATATGCCATGTTGTAAGAGATGTGCCATTTTCCTGCGAGGGGGGGAAAATGTTTATTATAACTTCGTTTTTTGTGAGAGATGAAAATGTTAACGGCTGTATAAACTGAAGCGCCGAAGGAGTCATCACGACTTTTACTTCGGCACCTTTTTTAATAAGATCACGAACAAGCGAGCAGGCTTTGTAAGCAGCAATCCCTCCTGTTACTCCAAGAACAATCTTCTTACCGCTTAGCTGGCTGTCCATAATTATTTATTTTTTATATTCGTATTCAGTTTTTCCGTCAAGTAATTCATTTATCGCCTGGATATGAGGTTTTTCTTTTTTCTCAAACTCAAGGGATATTTTCAATTGTGCCGGATTCAATATGTCTTCACTATCATCATCGTTGGCTGAAGGTGGAATTGTTGCTAATAAAGTATTATAAGCAATTTTATTTTCATCATTTATCTGCCGGGCTCTTTTTGATGAAACAATTATAGCTTCGTAAACATTTGCGCTTCGTTTATCTATCTCTCTTAGATCAACCGGTGTTATTTCCATTAATTACTCCTGTCTGTTATTTTTTCAATAATAGCTTTTAAGTTTGAATATGCAGTGTTAAGATCATTATTAACTACTAAATAATCAAATTTATGATTAAGACCTAATTCCATTGTAGACCTTTCAATCCGTTTTTTGAGATCTTCCTCACTTTCAGTTCGTCTGTTTTTAAGTCTGTGAAGAAGTTCTTCAAGACTTGGCGGTGCAATATATATCAAAACCGCATCAGGGTAAATCCTTTTTATCTCAAGAGCTCCATATACATCAACCTCCAGAATAACCGATTTTCCTGAATTTATAGTATCTTCTATGAATGAACGGAAAGTACCATAATAATAGTCATAAAATTTTTCCCATTCAACAAATTCATTATTATGAATTTTTTTCTCAAATTCTATTTCATCAACGAAAAAATAATCTGTTCCCTCAATCTCATTTTCCCTTTTTTTTCGTGTAGTAGCCGACACAGAGAATACGATTTCAGGAAATTCACTTAATAATCTCCTGACCAAAGTAGTTTTGCCTGTTCCACTTGGGGCAGAAACGGCTATAATAGTTCCTTTTTTATTCACCAAGGTTACTCAATATTCTGTATTTGTTCACGTATTTTTTCAATTTCTTCTTTTACCAGAACCATGTTATGGATTATGACTGTAGAAATAGACTTAGAAGAAATAGTATTCGCTTCACGATTCATTTCCTGGCAAAGAAAGTTCATCTTTCTTCCCGGTTCATCATCACCCTTTATACTGTCAAGGAAGAACTTCATATGACTTTTTAATCTTACGCATTCTTCAGTAATTTCAGCCCTGTCTGCTATAAGTGCAAGTTCAAGTTCAAGACGGTCATTATATGGAGTAATATCCTGAATCAGAACTTTTACTTTATCTTTCAATTTTTCAAAGTACTCAACAACAGTGGCTGCAGATTCTTTTTGGATTTTATCTACATTTTCATCAATAATATCAATTCTTTTCTTTAGATCTTTTGCCAGTTCAGCGCCTTCATTTTTCTTCATAATGATAAGCTGATCTAATGAATCTGTAAGAGCTTTTTTAACGAATTCGAATTCCAGTTCGGTAAATCCCGAGTTTTCTGCCAGGAAGAGATCCCGGTTAAGGATTAGATGGTCGAGTTTAATTTTATCTGTTAATTTGGCAGTTTTCTTAATTTCTTTTACAAGGGAGACAAAATTTTTCAGTTTATCTTTATCAACAGCTGTTTCACCGTCAGTAATTCCGGAAGTTTTAATCTGGACAAAAACACTAAGCTTACCTCGTTTTACCTTAGATCTGATAATCTCTCTTAATTCATATTCCTTATTTGAAAGTGCGGGAGGAAGCTTTAATGAAATATCAAGGTAACGGCTGTTTACGCTTTTAACTTCAACTTCAGCAGAAAGCCTTGAATTTCCTGCGCTTCCTTTACCGAAGCCGGTCATACTGGTAATCATAAATTTCCTAAATAAGAATGGTAAAAATAGCTAAAATAGACGAGCTAAACAAAACCTTTTTACTGAAAGGCGGGGGTAATTACCGAAGATTATTTGTGCAAGATTAAACAGGGATTATTAAGCACTATTATGCATTAAATGTAAAATTTTCGTCTTTTGCACTATTATTTGGTAAAAAAGTAATTATCAATAGGGCAGCAACAGAAAAAATAAACCCCAGAATAAACCAGTCATTAAAAGACCTTTCTTTTTTCCGGGCTTTAATGGAACAAAGAATGCCAAAAACCGTTCCTATAGGGACAATCCAGAATCCAAGCATAATTTCCTCAAATTTATGCACAAAGATGTAAATTGAATATTATGAGATTATTACGGGAACATTATGTTTTTGTAAACTAATCAAGAAGGTGGGGATAAATCCAGGAATAAATCTTATGCTTAGGGTTTAAATCACAGTTCTGTGTCAGATCGGTGTAGTTTCCGTGTTAGTTCTGTGTTCCATTCATGGTGTGGTTTTACTGATTTGGCAGGTCAATTTCCTCTTTTCAGGCAATTCGACAAATAAAAAAAGTTCCCCTCTACTAGTTATACATCTCAATGCTTGTTTTCATGCGCTAACCTATTTATGCATGAAAACCAGAAAACAGATGTACATGAAATTGCAAAGTTAAAACAGTTTTATACCGCGAATGTAAAATTTAATTATGAATTATGCAATAGGATGTTATTATGAAAGTTAATGTTACTTATTATTCCTTGTTTCATGATCCAGAAGGAACTGTTTTCGCCATAGACCTCCGCCATAACCGGTAAGTTTGCCATCTTTTCCTATTACACGGTGACAAGGAATTATTATTGCAATCCTGTTGTCGCCGTTTGCTTTTGCAACTGCTCTGACTGCTTTAATATCTCCGATGTGGTCAGCCTGCTCCTGATATGATCGTGTTATTCCGTAAGGAATTGTAAGCAATTCTTTCCATACTTTTTCCTGAAAAGCAGTTCCTTTTAATATTAAAGGAAGATCAAAACATTTTCTTTTCCCTTCAAAATATTCCTTCATCTGTTCATTCAATAAAGCAAAGTGTTTATTATCCCCCGGCACAAATTCAGCATTTAGCAGTTTCCTTAATCTTTTTATTTGAGTTTCAAGCATCCGCCTGTCAATAAATTCAAGAAGACATATCCCTTCTTCGGTTGCCCCGGCAAACATAGGGCCTAGCGGAGTAAGAATGCGGGTCACTTTTATGATTTTAAGATTCAGAGTGTTTCCAGGTGTTGTTCCAATAGTCTTTTTAAAAGTTTCAGTAAATCCGCTTAAAGAATCATAACCTGATTCAAGAGCAGCTTCTATAACTTTGTCGCCAAACCTGATACGTCCAAATGCTTTGCCTATCCTCAAAGATCTTAAATATGACTGAAATGTAATCCCATGGTGCTGTTTAAACCAACGGCGCAGTCGGGCTGGTTCAATTCCCCGTTTTCTTAAATCATAATCCCTTAGGCGAATGCCAGGGGATGAACTTACTTCATCAAGCAGTGGTTTAAGCCAAGCGGGCACTTCTCCTTTATATTCCATTGGACTGCAGACCCGGCAAGGTCTATAACCATGCATAAGTGCTTCATTTGTAGATTTAAAAAACTCAACGTTCTCTTGCTTTGGTTTCCGGGCTGTACATGTAGGGCGGCAAAAAATTCCAGTTGTCTTTACACCTACTATAAATATCCCTTCATAATCCTGGTCTTTGCTAAGAAGAGCATTATATAATGTATCTTCATCAGGCAGTGTGTTTAACATAAATTAATCCAATTAGTTCAATTATTATGGTGTAAATATACACTTTGACTGGATATGTGTCGACCGGAAAATAAACAACTAATTTTTCTTTTCTACCTAACCAAGGAACAATTATTATACCTTTTCGTAATATTCAATTTAATTATTGTACTAGTATTATTTCCCCTTTTTTCAGAATGTTTGGAATTGTAAGATAAATTTGAATGATTTATATTGAATACTGGAATAATTACAATTTAACAAACACAACTATAACACTACATATCAACTTATGACAAATAGTTTATCCGGTTCCGGCTTGGGCGCAAATACGCTTAATGAGGTTAAAAACGGTGATATAGAAGTCCCTCAAGATTTACAAATTGAACAGATTAAGGAAAAATTTGAGAAAGAAAAGGAATTATTCCGGAAAGAAATGTTCCACAGGTTTAAGAATAACCTTCAGGTAATAACAAGCCTTTTCAGTATTCAGAGCAGTTATGTTAAAGATGAAGAGTCCCGTCGTATGTTCATTAATAGCACAGAAAGAGTTAAAGCAATTGCTTTGATTTATGACCGACTATTTCAAAGTGAAAATCCGGATGAAATTTACTTTGACAAATATCTGGAAGAGTTGGTTAACTATATTATTAAGAATTGTATTATGGCTGATAAAATTATAGGTCATGAATTTCATTCGGTTAAAATAAACCTGCCTTTTAAAACAGCCGTATCAATTGGTCTGATAATTAACGAGATTATTACTAATTCTCTTAATCATGCTTTCATTGGACTCAGAGAAGGAAAAATTAAAATAAACCTCGAACATTCTGCCGGGGAATATTTACTTTCTGTTGAAGATAACGGAATAGGTTTGCCTGAAGATTTTAATATTGAGACAAATGATTCGTTAGGACTTATGCTTGTAAGGTCACTTACTGAACAATTAAACGGATCATTAGAATTATTAAGTGTTAACGGTACAAAGTTTATAATTAAATTTCCGGGGAATTTAGAACAGAATTTTAAAGGATAACTTAGAACGCTTCACCAATACCAAAATTAATTTCGAAATTATTCCAGAAACTCTTATGGAAAATATAACTCCTGTTAGCAGGATCGTAAAGTTTAATTCCGAAATCGAGTCTGAAAGGAGCAATAGAGGTATAATACCTTAGACCGAACCCGACGTCTGTAGCAACATCTTTATAGCGGAAATAAGTGTAATTAAGCCATTCATTCCCATAATCAAAAAACAAAGCAGTACCAAAGCTTTTAAGGAACCGTAAACGGAGTTCGAATGATCCATCAAGTACAAATCCACCTCCTTTAACATCAAGGCCCGGAAGTTGATTTGCCCTCCATCCCCTTAATGAATTACTTCCGCCCACATAGTATGTCCTGATATTCGGGATACCCTGAAAAGCATGGAGATATGGCTGCAAATGACCAAGCTTTAATTTTGCTGCGGCAATTAAATTCCGGTTACTTCCAACCATAGAATAATAAGCATTAGTCCAGGTGATTTTATAGAACAAGGTACCGGTAAATTCATTTTTAATTAATTTACCTATCATGTAGGGAATTGAATTTGCTTCCTCCAATAAAAGGGAAATATTATAACCTTTAGTTGGAAAAAGGTTATCATCCGTTGTAATGCGTCCTATGTTAAAACCTATAATGGAAAGAAGAGATCTGTAAAGACTATCATGTTTTGTAATATAATACTCATTATCCTGTTCTATGTTATATGACACATTAAAAACGTTTACGAATGTAAATGAAGGCATCTGAAATTCAAGTGTAACTTTAGATCCATAAGTGGTAGTATTCAATGTTTTAATTTTTTGAATTGTCAGATAATTTTCCCAGGTACCATAGATATCCTTCTCGAATACATAAGGTTGTTCAATTATAGCTCTTGCATCAATGTACCCAAGAAGAGATGTATCGCGAAATGAAAATCTTTTCCCCAGATTGTAAAAGGCGGATCTAAAAATATCAGATATACCAAATGAACTGGTAAGAGTTAATTTGCGGGCATCTCCGAGAAAATTTTTCTTTATATAAGTTGCTCCAAGACCAATGTTAAAAGCATTCTGCTGATTATTTAATATTAATTCCGGACTAAGTTCATTCAATCGCCCAATAGTCCCCTGTATTTTAAGAGGGACTTTGTCACCCGCAGTATCTTTAATTGAAGCATTCATAGACAAAGAATTAAAAATGCCGGTCCTGAACATATTGGATTGCTTTCGTTTGATCTTATCGAGATTATAATATTCTCCCGGCACAAAACCCGACAAGTCTTTTATTAAATCATCATCGACTAGTGAAGCCCCTTCCCCAGTTTTATAAATCAGAATTGAATCAATTGTGTAACGCAGACCGGAACCGAAAAAAATGATCAGGTCAGCCCTGTTATGAAGAGTATCTCTGAAAATAATTGTACTATCAAATTTTGCATCCATGTATCCATTATTAGCCAGTTGTGCAATAACATTTGTAGCTTTTTCAGATATAGTCAATTGATCAAACCGGGAATTAGAATCCAGGGGTATATCACTTAGTACTTCGGTCCTCAAGGGTTCTGGCACCCTACGCAATCCTCTGAAATTTACCTGCCCATATTTTGCGAAAGGTCCTTCATTGATCAAATAATTGAGTTTAACATTCTTTGCAGAACTATCGATATCATAAATGTAAGAAATGCTGGTTTTAAAATAACCATTTGCTTCGTAGTATTCTCTAATAGCTTCGATATCAACCTTAATAAATGTAGAATCAAAATAAGCCGGAGGGTCGCCAAGAGAAGTAAACGAATTCAGGAACTTCCAAAACCACCAGGGAGTTTCCTGAGAATAGATAGCACTTTTAAGTATCCCTGATGAGATATCTGAATTCCCCTTAAATGATATAGATTTAAGTTCGTATTGTTCACCTTTCTGAGCAGAAACAGAAAGAGAAAAAAGAATGCAGAAGAAAAATAATAAAGTAAAAAATTTCAGCATCGGCTCTAAACTTTGGAACAATTTATTAATTAAGTACAGGATCTTTAGCAGTTACCTTAAATACAGGAAAATCTTTTTAAACAACGAAATAAAATAATTATACATCTCAGGATTATTATTACTAGACAAAAAGAGAGAAACGGGTTTTCCCGGTTCTGATACTAAATGTGCATAATAGGTTTTCTGAGACTTAAAGTCTATAATATAGGAAAAAATTTCTCCGCCAGCGCTACCCATGAAATAATTTAGTGAGTTATAATATACAAAGTCATAGTTAAATCCGGCAAAATTTACTTTCTCTACCTTGCAATCCTTAAAAGAACCATCAAGTAGTTTGGTATCATTTTTCTTTTCAGGTTTGTTGTCTTTTATATTAAAGATGTGAAATTTTATACCCCATTCCTTTTTAGTCAAAATTTCAGTACCTGTAACAACCTGTAAAGTCGAGTCATCCATGAAGTTCCCTTTCAAAGCAAAATTAACCTGGGAATTCAGGATTGAATTCAAACCTTTAATTAATTCTTCAGAATTATCTTTACTATTAACCGGCGGGGATTGCTCCGCGGTTTTTTTCCCGCATCCGGTGAGGATAATAACTGCCAAAATCAATATTAAATATTTACCTGATAACAACTTTAGTACCTATTTTAACAACAGAATAAATTTCATCAATGCTTTCATTACTAACAGCAATTGATCCGTCAGTCCAATTAAACACAAAGGGGAGATTCTTAAAAATAATATTATATTCGCCAATACCCTGAATTCCGATATCTCCTCCCAGTACAGTTTTCATATCGGGGCAATTATCATAATAAAATTCAAAACTTAGCTTGTCGAACTCTTTTTGAGAGATAATTCCCTTTCTTAATGCTTCAATAGCATCATTTAGGTTGGGGTAGTTTAATTTCAGAAATTTATGATACTTACTTAAGGTATCGATAGTACAAATTTTATACTCACCCACAGGCGTAGACAGATCGTTTTCGTGTGTCTTCGGGTAATTAATATTTCTACCAAAATTGGCTCGCCAGGTCTTAATAAGTACTGTATCCTCAAAAAGGGACAGGGAATAATTTTTCCTGTCGACAGAAATAGAAGTATTGGTCAGTTTAGAATATCCTTTTAGTTTCATTGCTTCACTAAGTGGAATCTCCCGAATATTGATTATTACTCCATATAACACTACCCCGGCAATAAAAATAATCATTCCTCCCGTAAAAAAAATAACGCTCCTTATAGTATTTCGGTTTAAATACTGGGGTAGGATTTTAAGTATTTTTTGAAACTTATTCATAGAATATAATGTTCTAAGGGCTCCTGGTAAAAAAGAACAGGAAAATCTAATCTTAAAAGTAATAAAATATTTATAATAGTTATAAATTAAAGGATAGAATAATAGTTTATTAACTAAATTAATTATGTTTTATTTCCATGTAGAATGCTTCAGAAGAGATTTTGAAGAAAAAGTAGAGGCGCCAGTTGGATTCGAACCAACGAATAAAGTCTTGCAAGACTTTAGCCTTAGACCGCTTGGCTACAGCGCCTTAAATCTGCAGGATTACAATCAATAAAAATGCCATCATATTTATATTGATTTTCTTCATTTTCATGGATTAATTTAGTGCCTGGGTTCAATTTTTGTACAAGGTCTTATAAAATTGGAAAAATTATATCGAATTCAGTTCCGTTATCCCCGTTAAAGGTAAGCTCACCCCTAATCTGTTCAATAAATCCCTTGACTAACTGCAAACCCAGCGTTGAATTTTTCATAATGATTAAATTGTAATCAAAACCGGAACCATTATCTTTTATTTTTAATCTTAAACTACTGTTTGTTTGTGTTTTTAATGAAACCGATAATATCCCGGGTTCATTTTGTGGGTTATAATAAGGCTCTCTGAAAGCATGTTTAAGTGTATTTGATACAAGTTCACTAATTATTAGTCCCAGGTTAATAGCGAGATCCATTGATAAATAAAGTTCATCAATATTTATTTCAACCCTGACATCATTTCCCTCAGGATTAACAGTATCGATTAAGTTTGCAATAACATCTCTTACATATTCGGGGAAATTTATCTTTGTAAAATCTTTAGTCTGATATAATTTTTCATGTACCAAAGCGATTGCACGTACCCTGTTTTGGCTGTCATGGAATGCATTCAATGAGTCGGGATCTTTAATATATTGTGCCTGTAAATTAAGAAGGCTGGAAATAATCTGAAGATTGTTTTTCACACGATGATGTATCTCCTTTATAAGAATCTCCTTTTCCATATCAGTTGATTCAATCCTTTCCTTATATTTTCTTGTACCTTCGTCTTTCAAAGTAATTAGCCCTTAACTGAATTTTTCATTTTAAAAAGTAAAGTAGTAAATATTAGAATTATTGCAAGTGATGGATATTTCTTATTTAACTCCCCATTCCTTAAATGAGCCATATCTGGAATTTGAAATTCGGAATTTTGGCACCAAGATAATTATGGCAGAATTTCCACTTTCTGGCCTCATATTTGACATAACGAAATGATAAAAAACGAAATATCTTATTTACAGCTTGAAAATAAGGTTTTTGCCGAAAGTATATATCAGATACTGTTTCAAATGATAGAGAGTGTCTCAATTTCAGGCATATTCAAAGAATTTATGAAAATAATAGTGACCTTAATGGGCTCTAAAACTATATACTATATTATCTTTATAGCTCTCCTTTTATGTGATTCAATTACAGCTAGTGGAGGTAAGAATAATAATACCCCACAGGCTAGTTTTGGAAAAGTAACTGTAAAAAAATGGGCTGATGATAGAAAATCCGCTTTCTCATTTACATTTGATGATGGATTTAGCTGCCAGTATGAATATGCAGTTCCGATTCTTGATTCCTATGGATTTAAGGGTACCTTTTTTGTTATTACAAGTGTATTGGTTGATGACACCCCGGGTGTCTGGAAATATGGTACCTGGAACCAATTCCGGAATGCTTCACTTGATGGACACGAAATTGGTTCGCACACTGTAACTCATGCAGATCTTACAACTCTTAAAACTGGAAATATTACTACACCCGGAACGCTTAAATACGAATTATTTGAATCGCAGGCAGTAATTAATCAGGAGATAACAAACCAGAAATGTATTACTTTAGCTTATCCTTACACGACAACAAATACAACAGTAATTAATAATACACTGCAGTTTTACGCTTCTGCCAGAGCTAATGGAAGTATGCCAAATGATTCTACTCTAAATGCAACAGAGTGGTTTAAGATTGCAGGGAAAGAAGAGCAATTCAATTTACCACGTACCTCAACAACAGACGATATGGATGAATTAATTGATATGGAGAATTAT
Organism: uncultured Ignavibacteriales bacterium; assembly: GCA_963786395.1. Classification (GTDB taxonomy): domain Bacteria; phylum Bacteroidota; class Ignavibacteria; order Ignavibacteriales; family Ignavibacteriaceae; genus Fen-1301. The sequence continues at coordinate 160,300 of CAWAZD010000007.1, forward strand.
CTTTCCTATTCAATAAACGCAGGTGACTGGGGAACTTTAATGGCACACGAAGTTTATCCCTTTGCACAAATACCTGATATATTGGCAGGCGGTGCCTGGTATCCAATGTCAACAGAATGGCTTACAGCTCTTTGCCAGTATCTTAAAACCAAATCTGATTCTAAAGACATTTGGGTAACAACATTCGGAAATGTCACCAGGTACATTAAAGAAAGAGATGATTTCGTTGCGACAGTTCTTTCCCAAACCGGTACGCAAATAAAATTAACTGCCACCGCTAAACTGGATAATACAATTTATAATTACCCTTTGACTGTTGATATCACAGTGCCTGCAGATTGGAATAAGGCAATTGTTACTCAGGGAACTTTTACTGATACAGTAACTTCATTTATTTCCGGAAGTACTACTTATATAAGAACGAAGTTTATACCTGACGGGGGCACTCTTACACTTGATAAATTAATTGTGCAAAATACCTTTTCAATTTCGGGTACTGTATTATATAATAACACCGCGAGTACTAAAATAAATAATGTAAAAGTAACTCTGAATGGGCCAAATAATTCTCAGCAAACTATCAATACAGATGTCAATGGTGCATTCAGTTTTACTGGATTAAACTTAGGCACATATACCGTAACCCTCAGTAAAAATGATGGATGGAAAGAAGTTAATTCAACAGATGCTCTTCTTTCATTGCGCAATTATGCAAACCTTGTAACTTTTGATACATTGCAAACAATGGCAGGTGACGTAAACAATGATAATAATGTAAACTCTACAGATGCTCTGCTTATAATAAAAAGATTTACCGGACTAATAAACTCATTTACTAAACCGGATTGGCAGTTTTCACCGGCAGTGATCACTGTTAATTCAAATCAGGATACAATTTTAAATATAAAGGCCATAATTACTGGCGATGTGAATGAATCATTTACAAATTGATATTTTTAGAATAGCACTAAAACCCCGCTTCCAATATTATGGAATTAAAAACTCCGGCTAAGAAAGTCAAACCTGATCACAGAGCAGGCATATTACTGAAATCATGCTTCAGAACATCTTTCCCTTTTTCATCTCTGATATAAAGTAGAGCTTCATTCATACGTGCTTCAGCAATGCCTCTTTCTTCAGCATCTTCTTTTTTGTGATGCACTGAAATTGGATTTTGTACCCCGTCCATTTTTACTGCCCATCCATTAGATGTAGGTAGTACATAAATAATCTTTTTCATTTATATGACCTATAAAAATGATATGAAAACTTATGAATAAGAAATGATAATTCGTTGTTAGGTATCACTGTTCAATTAAACGACAAATCATCAACCATATAATTTAACATTTTTTATTGAATACAAGTAAATATCTAAACAGGAATCTTTTTATCGGAATGAATTAAATAAGAAAAACCTCTGAAGTTTTCATAAACCTCATAGGTTTTATAAATAAATAAGTATGTATTTTCCTGGGCTGCCGGGGACCACTCCCCGACAGCAATTCAGGAAATAATTATACTGATTCCTTTTCGGTAGCAAAGAGTTTCTGGAAATCTTTCTGTTTTCTTTCCTTCCATGAACCTTTATGATAAGCAAAACCGGTAATGAGCGGCATAGCGACCGTGGCTTCTGCAAAGACCATTTGTTCATAGGTTGTTTCAACCTTACCCCATGAACTGGCTTCTTTTAAAGTTGAACCTGATAAAGCTCCGTCGCGCTGATCAGCAACTGTAATCTGAACAGCATATTTATGCATAGCAGCATCACCATCCAATATTTCAGCAGCAACAACAATATCCTGTGTAAAATTCTTGGGAACACCGCCTCCTATCATGAAAATACCTGTTTCGGCGCAGTTCTGTTTTATCTTTGTTAATTCGAGGAAGTCCTTTGCTGAGTCAATGGAAACATGTTTATCAGGATTCTGAGTCTGATGAACTACAAATCCAAAACCGGCAGAGCAGTCAGAGAAAGCAGGACAGAAAATAGGCACATTATTTTTATAGGCTGCATAAATAATTGAATCATCGCATTTAGGACCGCCGTTATTTTCAAGATATTTTCCCATTTCCCAGATGTATTCTCTTGAGGAATATGGGCGCGGTTCGATAGCGTCGCAAATCTTCTGACATGTTTCGTCGCAAATCCTTAATTCATCTTCATCGATAAAAGTGTCATATATTCTGTCAATAGCCAGATCGCGAAGTTCATTGTCATCAACAAATGGTGAACCGATATAATGTTTGAACCCTAATGCTTCAAAGAATTCCTGGTCAACAATATTTGCACCCGTAGATACTATTGCATCAACCATATTATTCATAACCAAATCATAAACAATTTTCTTCAAACCCGCACTGAAAAGACTACCTGCGAGTGTAAGGATTATCCCGCATTCTTTATCCTTCAGCATCATATCATAAATTCTTGCAGCACGGTTAAGATCCCTTGCTGAATAAGCCATATGTTCCATAGCCTCAACAAGCGAAACAACATTGTGTTTTTTAATATCTATATGTTTTATCGTATCCTTTAGGAAATCTTTTTTTGTTGCCATAACAGCTCCTGAATTATTTTATCAAATATAAAAACTTATTCTGTCATTCTGAACATTCTATATTCCCAGGCATAAATGCCTGGGCTAGTGAAACATCATTTAAAAGAATACCTTAGCAAACTTAAGTATACCCTGCTTCCATGGTACACGGTGTGAAACGCCGCTTTTATTTTCAAATTCTTTCAAATGCGCAAGATACCATTTGTAGTTCCCAACAAGGGCATCTTTATTTGAATATTTCGGTTTATAACCGATTGCTTTTTCTGCTTTTTCTATAGAGACAAAAGAATCTTTTGAAGCAGTTTCATAAACCCATTTATATAGCGGAGAAAGTTTAAGAGCTTCAAGAAATTTAAGAGTATAAATTATAGGAGTTGCGGGTAACCCGGTAATCTTTTTACCAAATCCTGCATAATCTAGAACAGACTGGTAGTCTTCTCTCATTGTGGTAAATTCTTTGGCGCCAATATTAAATGTATCATTTACTGTTTTCTCATCAAGAGTTGCGCAGAGATAGATTACATCGCACAGATCTTCAACGTCGAGCAGTTGATATCTGTTTTTACCGTTGCCAATCATAGGAAATCCGTGACCGGTCATAGCCCAATCATAAAATAAAGCAAAGACGCCTAAACGTTCTGGTCCGACAAAAGATTTAGGTCTTATAATCGGAACGCACATTCCTTTATTTCTGAAGTTCAGGCATTCCTGTTCAGCCTGTATTTTTGCTATTCCATAAGGTCCAACACCGTCAAGTTTATCATCCTCATATAAAGGGTGATGGTCGGGTATACCGTAAACAGCAGTAGAGGATATCTGAATAAATCTTTTTACTTTATTCCGTTCAGCGGATTCAAGGAGAATACGCGTGCCCTCAATATCTGTTGAGAAAATATCTTCCGGTTTATATAAAGGCAAGGCTGCCGCGCAATGGACAACAATATCAACACCTTTCATTGTTTCTTCCACAACATCCCGGTGTCTGATATCTCCCAGAACTGCATTTATTTTATTAACCATATCCGGATAATCGAATACTGCAAAATCAAGAGAAACTATTTCATGCCCGCGGAAGTGTAAATAACGGATCAAATTTATACCCAGAAAGCCTGAGCCGCCGGTAATCAGATATTTCATATTGTTGTATTATTAATATTTTTATAAAATCAGAGGTAAAAATTACTAATTTTGGGAAAGGCATCAAAGAGAATAAAGCAAAATAATAAAGAAGAAGAATCTAATTAAAAGTTAATGGAGAATAATAATATTATATCGAATAAAAACGGATACAATAGATTCAGCTATTCAGTATCCCTGGCTGTTCATATAATATTCGTTTTTATTTGCTTAATTATTCTTAGACATAGTGGAAGTTCAATGTCTTCAGGAATGGCTGTTCAGCTTGCAGGAGATTTAAATGCTGGCACAAACCAATCTGTCAAAATACCTGCGAATGTTAAACAATTAGCCGAAAATATAAATCCCAACAATCGCCCTTTAAACAAAAGCCTTATAGAAGAAAAGATAAATACTGAATCTACTCCTTCTATTAAGAGGAACAACGAGGTTGAGAACAAAAGTGAAAAATCAGAAGCGGTTTTACCATCAGGATATTACAATTTTGCCGGAGCCGGTACAGACACCACCGGATTGATTCAGGTTTATTCTGAAAAATCATTGAACGTGAAAATCAATTATCCTGTAGGTTGGACTTTTGTAGATCAGGATAGGCAGAAGAAACTTGATGGTGTTACATTCTGGGCTGACAATGGAATCTTTAATCCCCCACCCTATATCTTTCTTGAAGTTAAAGAGAAATATATGTTCAATCCATCCAGGTATAAATATAATACCCCATTAAAAAACTCCATTGCCTATTATAATGATCCCGAAGAATTAGAAGGACAGGTTTCCCAGATATTTTATATTCGTACTGACACTGATGAAGACTTTAGTCTGAAACTTATAATGAATGGGAAGGATACTTTTATTGCATTCCAGCCAATATTCTTCGGTATGATTAAGTCATTCAATTTCGGCAGCTCATTGTTTTAATATGTTATTATCTGAATAAATCCTTGACTTTTAAATTGAAAGTTGATATAATAATATCAATAGATTAGACATTTCTTCCTTCAAATCTTAAACAATCCATTACAATTTTACCTACTAAACACCTACTAAATCCTGGTAAACACCTACTAAAGCAGCAGTACCAAAGCTTATCCACAAAGGGGCGAGAGCATCTCGGAATACTCGGGGATTCCTATCTTAAAATTGTGAACTGGAATTTTGCTCATTTTTACTTAAACTGATGGTTAGGGTATAAGCGGGAGAACACCGGGAGAAGGTAAGGAGAAGAGGCCGTTTCAGCGTAAAACAGCGTAAACGAGCGTAAAACAGCGTAGAATAAATTTGAAATAGGGTTTTTGTTATGGAAGGCTTTTTTTTTGAAAGAAAGGATATCCTTAACTTTCTTTATTAAATTAAACTATTAAAATAAATTATCTTAGTCAAGAGCGATAATTAATAATAGAAAAGAATTAATTATAGATTTCTTGACATTTTAACACATTAGACTTAATTTTGTGGTCTTTATTAGTAAATGATTAGGCCCCGGAGGAAATTAGCGTGAAACAAGAAAAAATGACACATTTTGTCAGTACAGAAGAAGCTGATCAGAAGTGGTACTTAGTAGATGCCAAAGATCAGGTCTTAGGCAGACTTGCTACAAGGGTAGCATGTATAATTCGCGGAAAGAATAAACCCGAATTTACTCCTAATGCCGACACTGGTGATTTTGTAGTAATTATAAATGCAGATCAGATCAGACTTACTGGCAAAAGAGGAATTCTGAAAAATTACATACATCATTCAGGATATCCCGGCGGTCTTAAAACCAGGAACATTACAGATGTTAAAGCTGCAAAACCTGAATTCTTAGTAGAAAATGCCGTTTACGGAATGCTTCCTAAAACAAGGTTAGGCGCAAAACTTAAGAAAAAACTTAAAGTTTATGCCGGCGAGAATCATCCTCATGCTGCTCAGAAACCTGTATTAATTAGTTTAACGGAGAAATAATGGCAGACCAGATTTATATCGGAAGAAGAAAAACATCAGTAGCTAGAGTAATACTCAGAAGTGGAAAGGGTACAATTACCGTTAATGATCAGGAATTTGAGAAAGTATTCCCAATGCTTCTTAGCAGAGAAGATATCCAGAATCCATTCAGAGTTACCGACACGTTAGGACAGTACGATGTTATGGTTAGAGTAAATGGCGGCGGAACAACCGGTCAGGCGCAGGCAATCCGTTTAGGTATTGCAAGAGCTTTAATTTCAATGTTTCCTGAATTAAGGGCAACATTAAAACCTTACGGGTTCCTTACAAGAGACCCCAGAATGGTAGAACGTAAAAAATACGGTCAGCCTAAAGCAAGAAAAAGATTTCAGTTCTCGAAAAGATAATTTAATTAACGTACTAATATATAATTCATATCTCCTGATTTACCGCCTGTGTCCCGACTTGTCGGAATTGTAGGTAAAGTTGACGGAGATAGAAGATAAACAGGAGCAAAAATGAAAAAGCTAGATATAACCCAGCTTATAGAAGCTGGTGCCCACTTCGGTCATTTGACCCGCCGCTGGAATCCCAAAATGAAACCATATATTTTTATGGAGAAGAACGGGATTCATATAATTGATTTAAAGAAAACACAAACTCTCCTTAGCGATGCAGCTGAGCAGCTTTCTAAAATGGCAGCCGATGGAAAGAAATTTCTATTCGTTGGCACAAAGAAGCAGGCTAAGAACGTTATTGAACAGGAAGCCAGAAGATGCGAATCAAACTGGGTAAGTGAAAGATGGTTAGGTGGAATGCTTACCAATTTTTCTACTATCCGTAAGAGTATCAAACGTCTGAATATTATTGAGAAACAGGAAACAGACGGTACCTTTGATATGATCACTAAGAAAGAACGTTTATTCCTTACAAGGGAAAAAGACAAACTGAAAAAAGATCTTGAAGGTATTGAAACTATGTCAAGAATCCCGGGTGCAATGTTTATAGTTGATATAAAGAAAGAATCGATAGCTGTAAAGGAAGCCCACAGATTAGGTATTCCGGTATTTGCGGTTGTTGATACAAATTGCGATCCGGACGAAGTTGATTACGTAATCCCCGCCAATGATGATGCCGTAAAGACAGTTGAAATCATAGTTAAATCTATGGCGGATGCGATTATTGAAGGCAATGCCAGAGCTAAGGAAATTAAAGCCGAGGAATCTGCCGAAGGTGAAAGAGTTAAAAAAGAAAGAGAAACGGAGAATCAAGAAACTCCTGCTCCAGCAAAAAAATAAGGAATTAGAAATGGCGATTACCGCAACACAAGTAAACGAATTAAGACAGAAAACCGGTGCGGGTATGATGGACTGTAAAAAAGCCCTTACCGAAGCAGACGGTGATTTTGAAAAAGCCGTTGATATATTAAGAAAGAAAGGAGCTGCTGTAGCAGCTAAAAGAGCTGAGAGATCTGCAAACGAAGGCGTAGTGGTTATTAAGATTTCAGATGACAGAAAGACCGGTGTTATTGCCGAGATTAACTGTGAAACTGATTTCGTTGCTAAAAGCCCAGACTTTGTTGGACTTGCAGATGCAGTACTTCAGGCAGTATTTACAAATCAACCAGCTAGCAAAGAAGAACTTCTTGGAAACGTTGATCTGAATAATAAAGTTATTGAAGTAATGGGTAAGGTTGGAGAAAAGATTGATATCTCCCGCTTTGCTGTTGATAAAGTTCCTGACGGAATAGCTGTCGGTTATATTCATCCCGGGTCCAAGCTTGGCGTGCTTGTCAAAATTGATGGAGTTACATCAGGACAGGATGAAATGGCTGAAACAGGAAAAGACATTGCTATGCAAATTGCTGCAATGAAACCTTTATGTGTTTACCGTGAGGAAGTAGCTAAAGATCTTATAGAAAAAGAAATCGATATCTATAAAGAGTTAGCCCGTAAAGAAGGTAAACCTGAAGCGATACTTGAAAAAATTGCCACCGGCAAAATAAATAAGTTCTATCAGGAAAACTGCCTTGTTGAACAGGCATTTATTAAAGATAATACTAAGAGCGTAAGCGACCTGCTTAAAGAGTTTAACACTAAGCATGGAACTACTGCGCGAATAGCTCATTTCCGCAGATTTCATCTCGGAGACGAGAACAAATAATATTCTATTATTAAAAGGTCTTAATTTTATTAAGACCTTTTTTTTTATCTTTAAGATAGTAAAATCAACTAGGATTAATTTTATACACAATTGGAAGGATTGATATGGCTGAATTGAAATATAAAAGAGTACTGCTCAAATTGAGCGGGGAATCATTGATGGGGAAAACCAGTTATGGAATTGATCCTGAAGTTCTGAAATTCTTCTCTAATGAAATTAAAAAGGTTCACGACTATGGAGTCCAGCTGGGAATAGTTATTGGCGGAGGTAACATTTACCGTGGACTGAATGCTGAAGAACAAGGGATCGACCGGGTAACGGGCGATCAGATGGGAATGCTGGCAACTATGATAAATTCACTTGCCCTCCAGAATGCAGTGGAACATACAGGAACATATTCACGCCTTATGAGTTCTATCCAAATGCATGAAGTTGCTGAACCATATATAAGAAGAAGAGCAATTAGACACCTTGAAAAAGGCCGTGTTGTAATATTCGGAGCCGGCACAGGACATCCATATTTCAGCACTGATACTGCTGCATCATTAAGAGCAGTTGAAATTGAGGCTAATGTAATAGTAAAGGGAACCAGAGTGGATGGTGTTTTTGATTCTGATCCTGAAAAGAATCCTGATGCCTCAAAGTTTGAAACAATTTCCTATATGGATGTAATGAAGCAAAACCTCCGAGTTATGGATTTAACTGCAGTAAGTTTGTGTAAAGAAAATAATCTTCCGATGATTGTATTCAATATGGACAAGCCTGATAACCTGTTGAAGCTTGTCAGCGGTGAGAACATAGGCACAGTAATAAAATGATTTTAACTTTGAATTTTACTTTATTAGTTTTTACTTTTCGTTACTAAATTTGAGGTTATTATGGAAGAAATAATTAAAGATGCTAATAACAGAATGAATAAATCTCTTGATGCATTAAGAAACGAACTGGCAAAAGTGAGGACCGGAAAAGCTACAACTGCCCTACTTGACGGAATTAAAGTAGATTATTATGGTACCGTCACACCACTCAGCCAGATAGGAAATATTTCGGTTCTTGATGCACATACTTTATCAATTACACCCTGGGATAAATCAATGGTTCAACCGATTGACAGGGCAATACTCGAAGCTAATCTTGGTTTTAATCCTATAAGTGATGGAACAAATCTTAAAATTCCAGTTCCACCTTTAACCGAAGAAAGAAGAAGAGATTTTGTTAAACTTATTAAGAGATTCGGAGAAGAGACAAAAATTGCAATAAGGAATGTAAGAAGGGATTCAAACGATCATCTTAAGAGAGAAGAGAAAGCGAAGAAAATTTCAGAAGATCAATTAAAAGAAGGTGAAGGTAAGATTCAGAAATTTACTGATGAACACATAAAGACGGTAGATGATATTCTTAAGCATAAAGAAAAAGAAATAATGGAAGTTTAAAGCGCTTGTTCGCATTTCCCTTTCGGGGAAGGAAACAATTTATAGAGGAATCGTTTGAGGTTCCTCTTTTTTATTTTAAACATATTTCTACAATTGGTTAATATTAACATCACTTTATTTTTAGGCAATCAGTAAGAAGTACCACTAATTCAGTTGTCAAGTAAATATTACATCCATAATATATAAAATAAGTTCATTTTCAATCTAATTATGGAGAAATGAAGTGAGATGGTATTGGCATTAGAATTGTATATTTCTACACAGAATAGAATAGTTTTTAAGCACCCTCCCTTTAATATGCTGCCGGATTTTCCCAAAGATCCGGCAGTCCTCTTTTAAACCATTCAATTCCAATTTCCCAGCCCTGAAGAGGCTGGGCTAGTATAAATTAGTGAAATGACAAATAATATTAAACTTTTCTAATCAAGTCGAATGTTTTAGTGAGGGCGGAACTTATTTCGTCTTCACTTGCCTCTACATCTATTAGAATTTCACCGATGTCCTTTACTAAAACAAACATGATTCTCCCATCTTTGTTTTTTTTATCTGAATACATCAGTTTTGTTATAGCTGCAATATCAGGTTTTGCCGGGAATGGGAGATTGAGCATTAAGGGAAGCTTAAGGAAATAGTCTAAGGATGTTTTATTAATAATACCTTTCAAGTGAGACAGGCAGAGGGATGATATAATACCTATTGCGACAGCAGTTCCGTGCTTAATCTTAAAATTAGTATAGCTTTCAAACGCATGAGCGAATGTATGTCCAAGATTTAGTACTTTCCTGACTCCCGATTCCCTTTCATCATCTGTAACAATGTTGGCTTTAATACTGATACAAATTGAAATAATCTTTTCTAATGCATCTTTTTTTAATTCTAAAACATCGCTGATAGAAGTGGAGACCTGTGTATAGAATTGCTTATCGGCTAAGTAAGCATATTTCAAAATCTCACCTACTCCTGACTCAAGTTCGCTTTCAGGTAGTGTTTTAAGGAAAGAATAATCCACAAGGACAAATTCAGGCTGGTAAAATGTTCCTACAATGTTTTTCCAGTTATGGAAGTTTATGCCTGTCTTGCCGCCTATTGAAGAATCCACCATTGCCAGAAGGGTTGTAGGGACATGCACGAGCTGAATTCCTCTAACATAGGTAGATGCAGCGAAGCCTGCTATATCTCCTGTTACGCCGCCTCCTATAGCCACTATTAAAGAATCACGGCCATAGTTGTTATCTGACAGCTTATACAAAATATTAAAATACTCATTGAGAGATTTACTTTCCTCACCGGAAGGAAGAATGAATACATTTTTAGCCTTTTGATTAGTGCCTGTAAGAGCGGTTATTCTTTTATACTGGTACAGGAAAACATTTCCATCGATTACATAGAGGATGTTTTCAAATAATCCCTTTCTTTTAATTTCACTAATTAAATGTTCAAATGGCTCAGTTATAACATCGTATGAATTTTTACCTTTCAGTACTTTAATCTTTTTCATAATTCCTCTTAATTTCCCGGCTTACAATCTTTGCCAGTTTATCAATTGTTTTCCCAACCGGGATGCCATCAGTATCAATAATAATATCGGATTGTTCATAATATATTTTTCTTTTTTCATACAAATCAGTAATTCTTTTCAGGAGGTCCTCGTTAGTGAAATTTTCTTTTAGATCAGATAATAAAACGGGTCTGTTCCTTTTGAATTTTAAACGGTTTAATGCAGACTGTGGGGACATTTTAAGATAAATTATTATGCCTGTATCTTTTAGAATAGCCATATTCCCTTCGTTGGTGATAGCACCGCCGCCGAGAGCAATTATTACATTTTTCTTTATGGAGAGTTCAATTAAAGTTTCAGTTTCAAGTCTTCTGAAATAATCTTCACCATTGATATGAAAAATTTCCTTAATCGATTTACCTGCTTTGTCCTCAATTACCTCATCAAGGTCGTAAAACTCCCATCCTAAGGTATTAGCGAGGATAGGTCCAACCGTACTTTTTCCCGAGCCCATAAATCCGGTTAAATAGAAAATTTTATTGCTCATAATGTTTATTAAAAGTGATAAGAAATCCCAAATACAAATGCCACACCATCAACATTAATTTTGGAATCAAATTCTTTCTGTCCCAGATGTATCAGTTTGCCATTATAATTAACATCTGTTTTTGTGTATTGACTGGTAACATCGAACTGGGGATCACGGAATTTCATTTCCCCTCTGACTGAGAAATAATCAGTTATCAGATAATCCATTGTAACTATAACGTGAATACCATAAGCCGGGGGTCGTTTGACATTCGTAACCTCCACGTCGCCGAATTTTCTGATTTGGGATCCAAAATAATATCCCATACCTCCGCCCATAAGAAATTTAAATTGATCTGTAGAGAATGGGATAAGGTAATAACCGGAGAACTCAATAGGAATAAGAGTGAATCCGTCCTGTAATAGAACAGAAATAGTACTTGTGCCGGAAAAGGCGGTAAGGTTTTCACCGGAGGAAGTAGCTTTCATATATTCAGTGCTCAAACCTATTATGATATCATCACTGATTCTATATCTTATTTCTAATTGCGGACTAACTATACCCTGCAGGGGGAAAGAATTATTCCGAAGAATTTCATCTGCCGAATTAGGGTCTAAATAGATTTTTGCAGATGTTGTATAAACTGTATTAAATGTAACACTCCATTTGTTTTCGTTATACTGAGCCGAAACATGTAAAGATAAAATGAGCAGCAGAAAGGTGACTTTTTTCATTTATTATTAATAGTTTACACTAACATTGAAAAAAATCGTTTAAAAAACAAAACCCCCGGTATAAATATACCGGGGGTGTTATTAAAATCATTAAACACTATTGAGTATAGAACTTTGATCTGTTATCTACAATTTTAGCGTCTTTTTTAATTTTAGCAAGCCATTGGCTAAAGAAAGTACTTTTCTTTTCCTGGAGTATATTATCTCTAATTTGATTACGTTGAGCCTGATAAGCAGTATTATCAAAGGAAGTTTTGGATAGCAGTTTAATCAGATAATAGCCTCTTTGACCTTTAACAGGTCCGGAAAGTTGACCTGGATTCATCGAAAATGCCTTTTCCATGAATGCATAATCCCGTCCAATTTTGGGGATAGAACCAGCCAGGTTGAATATACCGGATGTATCAACTGAAATTTTATTATTCAATGACGGAGCAGCAGCAAGGTTACCATTTATTTTACCGGCTGCATCTGTAAGTATCTCTTTTGCTTTTGCATATTTCATTTCACGGAGAACTACAGGTTTAATAATGTTCTTAACATCATTAAAAGGTTTAGTGCCTTCCGGGGTTATATCGGAAACCATAATAACGAAATACCCTGATTGTAATTTAACAGGCTCGTTTATTTTCCCTTTGCTATTATCAAAAGCCCAGGTAACTAAATTTTTGTTTTGTCCGATTCCGGGGATATAAACAGCATCCTTATTGAAAGGAACGGTTTCGGTAACTTTGTATTTCATTAATTCTGCTTCTTTTTCAAATCCATTTTTATCAGCCACATAAGAGAAATCCTGAGCCAGACTAAGCTTAGAATCCTTAGTTGCCGCTGAAGGTTTAATAGGAGCGGAAGTTTTTTCCACTACAAATCTTTTATCAGATTTAGCTTCAACTTTAATTATATGATAGCCAAAAGAAGTTTTAACAGGTTTTGTTATATCACCAACTTTTGCATCAAGACAGGCTTTTTCGAATTCAGGGACCATCATACCTTTACCAAACCAGCCTAAAGCACCGCCTTTATCTGAATTGGATTTATCTCCGGATTTTTCCCTAGCAAGCTGATTAAAATTGGCTCCTGATTTAAGCTGATTATAAACCTGTTCTGCTTCAGCAAGATTCTTTGCATCATCGGTACCGTATTTATTTATTAAAATATGTGAAGCTTTAACAAATGTTTGTGTACCGGGAACAATGCTGACTAATTTATAAAGCGTCATTCCCTCATTTGAAGCAATTGGTCCAACAAGTGAACCGGGTTGAGCATTGGCTAATAAATCAACAACAGGAGGAGGTAATACATTTATAGCCATAGTATCTTTTGAATAAGGAAATGAAGAATACATATTAACAGCTGACCTAAGTGTCAGAGTGTCATTCTTCTGCATCTTACTCACAATTGTCTCCAGGCTTCTTTTTACAATAGAGGAATCATCCGCAGAAGCATTAAACGGAAAACTGACATACTTTAATTTTCTTTGAGCATCAATATGATATTTATCTGGATTATTATCATAATATTTTTTAAGGTCATCATCGGTGACTTTAAAATTTACATCCGGGAACTGATTTAAATCTACGAATGCAAACTGTGTATTCATGTTAATATTCTGATCTTCGAATTTTCTTCTTATTTCATTTTCACCAATGTTTATTGAAGCAAGGAGAAGGCTCTGGAGTTTTTCATTCAAGCGGTTTTGTTTAACATACTCTTCGGCCTGAATCAGCGGTTGTTTATTCCGCGGATCCATAATAGCCTGGTTGTAGGCTTGTCTGTTAAAACGTCCGGTAGAGTCAACAAAATTCTGTCTAAGAAACTGAGGAGGATTGTCACCCAGGATAATATCCTTAATTTCCTCATCAGAAACAGTAATTCCGAATTTTTTAACCTGTTCGGCAATAAGATCCTGTGTAACAACAGCATCCCAGACCTGATCTCGGAACTGATCCATATTATCTTCATCAATATCCTGTCCGGATTGATTTTTCTGGGTTTCCTTCTGCTGATCGACAGCTTTAGTAAATTCCGCATAAGTAATATCTTTTCCGTTTACAGAACCGACATTATTACCATGCGCCCCAAAGATTTCCATTAATTTGGAATCTGAGAGGATCATAAAAAGAACAAATAAAGCGCCGACTGATAATATAAAAGCAGGTGCTAAGCTTCGCATCTTGGCCATCATAGCCATATATATTTTCTCTCCGGTAAAATGAATAAATTAAGATGTTAAAAATATTGACAAACCCCTAAAAAAGCAACGTAAATTTAAGTTATTATTGGCAGGTTACCTTTAAATTTGCCCGAATTTGAATTGAAACCAAAGAAAGAGCAAATCAGTGTAAAAAGATAAACTTTAACTATACAAAAAATTATAGTATTTTTAATATTCAAATTCATTGGGATACGTAAAAATGAAAAGTAATGATGATTTCCTTAAATATGTGCCTATTTTCTCTGACATTAAAGATGAAGCCTTTGCAGAGATAGCAAAGATTGGCATCAAAAAGACATATAAAAAAGATACTGTAGTCCTTTTAGAACATGAAACAGGTTCCGCTCTGTTTGTGATTGCAAATGGAAAAGTTAAAATATCCCGGAACAGCGATGATGGGAGAGAAGTCATTCTTACCATATTGGGTGAGAGTGATTTTTTCGGAGAGATGGCAATTTTAGACGGTTTGACCCGTTCTGCAAACGTGACAGCAATTGAGGATTCGGAACTATTTATAATTCCAAGGAATGATTTCCTGGAATTATTAAGAACCCATCCTGAAGTAACTATTTCGCTCTTACAGGAACTGACCCAGCGGTTAAGAGCCGCAGATATGAAGATTAAATCATTATCCTTAAAAGATGCGGAAGGCAAGGTCGCGACTGTTTTACTGCAGCTTGCAAATGATATCGGAAGAATAAAACAGGGAGCTGTTGAAATTGAGAAACTTCCTTATCAGCATGATCTGGCAAATATGGCCGGAACTTCCAGAGAGACTATATCACGGACTCTTCATTCTTTTACGAAAAAGGGATTAGTTGAAATTGAGGGTACTAAATTAAAAATTCTAAACTATGAACGATTTAAAGAGATGTTTAGAATAATTAATATGAGCGGAAAAGCAGATTTACATATACATACAAATCATTCAGACGGTTTTTATACTCCTAAAGATATTGTATTAAAGGCAAAAGAAAATGGTATTGATACTATTAGTTTAACTGATCATGATTCGCTCTCTGGAATAAATTTAGCTGCTGAATTTGGTAAGGAAGTAGGGGTCGAAGTTATTTCCGGTTGTGAAATCAGTTCAGATATCAGGGACAAAGAAGTTCATATACTGGCTTATTTTATAGAGCCGGAGAATGAAGAAGTTGAGAGATATTTAACTTTCTTTAGGGAAGAAAGAAAGAAAAGAGCAATTCGAATAGTTAACAGATTACGCGCATTGGGCATTCCGCTTACAATGGATGATGTAATGGAAAAAGCAGCAACCTCTGCAATAGGACGTCCACACATTGCTCAGGCTCTTCTTGAGAAAGGGTTTGTCAATTCATATTTTGAAGCTTTCAATAAATATATAGGTAACGGTGGTCCGGCTTATGAAAAGAAGGTACATTTATCTCCACAAAGTGCTGTTAAGATTATAAGTGATGCAGGAGGGTTATCCTTTATAGCTCATCCCGGGAACATGCAGGAGGATATTTTGAAAGAACTTATTGAAGCAGGAATAGACGGAATAGAAGTCTTCCATCCTTCGCACTCACCTCAGCATATTAAATTCTACAAGGGAATTGTCAATGAATATTTTCTCCTTGAATCAGGTGGTTCAGATTTTCACGGAGGGAAAAGAGAAGATGAGAAGAACTTCGGTAAGTTTTATGCAGATATTTCCGCTGTAGAAGCAATGCGAAACAGACTTCTTAAAAATACTGCGTAAGAAGGGATGTACAAAAGATAGTTATCGGAGATATGAAAAAGTATTTTATTGTTGTTTGTTTTACTTTATTAGTCAGCGCAAATATTTATTCTCAAGACCTTCCTCCAATTAAAATTGATTATTCTTCACAGGTAATTTCAGATGATGGGAAAATAATTGGTTATATCGGTGAGAAGAACAGGGTTGATGTAAGAAGCACAGGATATGTTTCAAAATATGTCATCTCGACATTACTGGCAACTGAGGACAGGGATTTTTATAACCACAACGGGGTATCATATAAAGGACTTGTCAGGGGAATATTAAAAACAATTACGGGCTCTACTCAGGGCGGCAGTACATTAACAATGCAGCTTGCAAGGAATCTTTTCCTTTCATTTGAAAAAACGATCTCACGTAAACTTACAGAAATAGAACTCGCCAAAAAGCTTGAGAGTAAATTCTCCAAAGATCAGATATTACTTATGTACCTTAATGATGTTTATTTCGGCCATGGTGTTTATGGAATCTGGGCTGCAGCAGAAGAGTATTATGGAAAGACACCGGATAAATTAACAATTACAGAAAGCGCGGCAATTATTGGATTATTGAAAGGTCCGGGTGTATATGACCCGGTAAAGCATCCCGAGAAAATGCTAGCCCGCAGGAATGAAGTACTTCATAATCTTGTTGAAACAAATCAATTATCAGAGAATGAATTTAATTCAATTAAAAATATTCCTTTGAACCTAAGATTGAATTATCACATAGGGAAACATTTTATTGAGCATGTGAGAAAAGAAGCAGTTGATATCCTGCGACCTTTCGGTAAGTCGCTTAATACTGATGAGATGAAAATCTACACCACATTAAATTATGAAATGCAAAAGACTGCTGAAGATGCTGTAAAGACACAATGGAATAATTTCCCTGCAGGCATGAAAGAAGCGGAGATTGGATTAGTATCTGTTGAAAACGGAACCGGCATGGTGAGAACAATGATTGGTGGTAATCCGGATTCTGATCCAAGAGGACTTAACCGTGCAGATCAGATAAAGAGACAACCGGGTTCAGCATTTAAACCGTTTCTATATGGAAGTCTTTTACAGCAGGGAAGAACTTTAGCTCTGCCTCTGCTTGACGCACCGATAGTTATTGATTCGGGGAAATATAATGAATGGCGGCCTTCTAATGCAGAAGAGGAGTATACCGGAAAGTTCCTTGATATGAATACAGCTATTCAGCATTCCATAAATTTATGTGCAGCATACGCAATAACCCACTATACTGTTCCTGATTCAGTTGTGGCTTTTGCTCATCAGGTCGGAATTCAATCTCAAATCCCTTCCCTTCCGTCGATTGCTTTGGGTACCGGAGAAGTATCGCCGCTTGAGATGGCATCGGCATTCTCAGTATTTGCAACTGAAGGAACATATTCAAAACCAATTTCAATTCTTAAGATTGAAGATAAGAAAGGGAATGTTTATTATAATTCAAATGTTCAGACTTCAGTTGTCCTTGATTCAGCGACAGCGTATTTATTAACGTTAGCAATGGAGAAAGTTGTTGATGGTGGTACCGCTGCATCTGTAAGGAAATATTATAGAGGATTTGCTGCAGGGAAAACCGGTACTACACAGAATTACACTGATGCATGGTTTGTGGGTTATAACCGGGGACTTACCACCTCGATCTGGATTGGCTACGATAGTCCATCGCGCAAATTAGGAGGCGGTTACCAGCATGGAGGTTCCGCCTGCGGACCAATATGGGGCAGAATGAATTCTGCTATTGCAAAATATTACAGAAGTTATAATGCAGAAACATATGCTCGTCCCGATTCAGTAAAGGATATGGAATTGTGTTTAGACAGTGGAGAAAAGGCAACAGTATTTTGCACCCGTAAAGGATTTTATCCGGTTAATATGAATAAGCCTCCTCCGGATTGCACACTTCATTCTCCGAAGAAAGAAAGATTTGATATACACTACGGGTGGTAAGTTACTTTTCTGTTCTTTTATTTGAAGAAAGAACAAAAGTACTTCGACTGTACATTCCCGTCCCTATTTTCATGCATATTCCGCTCCGTGCATGAAAACAGGGGTAAGGATGTATAACTAGTAGAGGGTTACTTTTTTTGCTCTCAAAAGTGATCAAAAACAGTAAACTTAGTGTATTAATATTAGAGGCCAACTTTTTCTTTGTTGGCTAAACCATACAATTCGAAATCTTCTTCTAAAAATTACTCCCTGAAACGAACACAGAACTAACACGGAAACAACACAGAACTGACACAGAACAGGTGACAGAAGTACATTTAAATGGTGTTTTAATCACTCTTGTTTGAACTATCAACTAAACCAAAGGAATTCAGCAGATTGCTCCCGATGAATACTGATATTAGGAAAAATTAAACCCTATCATATCAAATTCTGGATTTTGAAGAGATGGGTTACAAATAAAATAAGTAACAAAAACTTTAATCCCTATGTAGAGAGTCGGTAACTCTCCACATATAATAATTTTAATACTTAATCACTCTACTATTGCCAGGCCTGTATTCCCTGTAAATAGTTGTATTATAAACCTTTAATACATTTTATTCTAATTTTTCCCATAGTAATTTTGCAATTAATCGGGCGGAGAATCAGGGAAACTCCGCGACTCTTCAAAAGGTTCAGTTTCAGGCTAAATTTCCAATATTTTCGAAGTGATGTCCTAAAAGTGTTCTAAGGAGTTTTGCAGAGAGAAAAAGATTCTCTAATAATCTAACGTCGAATTTAATCAACCTAAAAATACAATTTTTCTAAAACTCAAGTAAAGTGGTCATATTGTATCTCGCTGCAAAATTATGATGAATATGGGTTGGAGAAACTGATAAAACCAGATTAATAATGTTAAGTTTGAACCAATTGTCCGGAGAAATCGACTAAGTTTTATATCGGATGAGGTTTTGAATATGGACAACACCCTTTAATGGAATTCAATCGAGTTTAACGAGGGATAAGGTTTTGAACAGTGACGACTGTTTTTTACATGATGATTGATGTGCCTAAACTAATATTAAAATGATTCTGCATCTCATTAAATAACTCCCAGGAAAAATTGATTCTAATAAATGAAAGGATATTCCCCACGCCAAAACCAATTTCACAAATTTTATTCTGCGATCTTAAATCGTAGTTTGACGAATTGGATATTAAACCGATGTTTGAAAATAGTAATAAACTATAAGGAACGTTTTTTAGTAAAGATATCCCGCTGAGATTGAATAAATAATTATTAAAATTATTTTCAACAAATATTCCTATGTATCTTTTACCGGAATAATTGTCATTTAATATTGTCCTAAAAGTATTTATTCCGGAAAATGTTGAATAATTGCCTGGAAAATGGAAAAGGTATTGGGGAATTATATCACCTGATAGAACTCCTGTTTCCAAAGTAAGGTCGGTATTAAAAATATAGTTGAACTGATTGTATAAATCAATATGTAAAAAGAGCGATTGGAAATTATTATTACTTTCTAAATATTTTTTCGAACTGTAAATGTAATTTAAATCAAAAACAAAATAGCTGCTTGAATAATCTGGGCTTTCAAACCAGCCAAAGTCATTGTATTTTTTTGTATCATAATTAAAGTCGAATAATATACTATTTATTTTCCCCTCGGAAACTGGGATAATTCTTCTAAAACGGTCGTCTTTATTAAATAAGCTCCAATTGGTATTCAAAGATACATTCGTCTGATTTTCTGAAGCAAAACCTAAATTGAACTTCCAAATATTGGAAAGATTAAAATTTATAAATGCACAATATTTATTTGTATAATAGTAATCTGCATAATCTTGCTTGTTAAATAAGCTGTTATAAGTAATGTCAAACTGGGAATAATCATAATATCGATTTAAATAAGCCAAAACATTACTTCTTGTAAAATTAATATTCACATTATCACTTACTATATATTTCAGATCAAACTTATATTTATTTATTTTATCAGATATTCCGTAACCGCAAATTGTTGTAATTCTAAACGGCAGAAAATTATTCTTGGAATCTAGACCTAACCCTATATATGAACCTTCTACCCGGTTGTAATGATAGAAATCATCAAAGCCGGTAATTGGTATGTCTGAAAAAATAGAATAACTATTTGTTAATGATAGTATTGCTTTTTTTACCAAGCTGGCATGCTCAACTATACTATCTATCAAGGTGCTAGCATCCTTTTCTCTGTTAGTCAGCGGTATAATTTGTTGACTCTGCCAAAGGTCTGCTTCTTTTTCTTTGCCGGATAATTTAGTTACAAAAACCTTGTTATCATATTTATAGTCAAATTCTTTGGAATTTAAAATATAATCAGAGAATAAAGAATTCTGGGCAATATAAATAGGAGGTAAACCCGGAAAATTGAAATTCATCTGATAGTTCTTTGAAAATATTTTAGGAAGCCAAAAATAATTTTGATATTCGGAAAATTCGCATCTCATACTGACATTTTTTTCTTCTGCTGAAATTATACAGCTATCTCCATTTAATTCAAAAAATACCACCGTATATAGCTTATCTATTATTTTTATATTTCCACTGAATAAGGGGACATACTTATTTATGGGTTTAAATTCAATTGAATAGATTTTTTGTCCTTTATAATATGATGTATCCTTAATTTCATAATTATAATACTTCATACCGTCTTTACTGATTGGACTATAAATACTCAATTCATCAATTTGAATTTTATCATTTAAAAGATTAGGAATCCTTCCGGCTAAAAAAATATTGTTCGCTTCGGATAAATTCTTGGTTTGCTTTTTTGCAATTACCACTTCTTGAAAATTATCTGGATAACTAAAGTATCCTTTAGACAGATTCTGAAATATTCCCGCAGTTATTAGAGAATCCTTTCTCGATATTTTAAGTTCGGTTTTAGTGTAAGCATCGAAGGTATAATTTTTAATTTTGCTTAGGTAATCCTGTTTTTTATCAATTACCTTTAAAATTATCTGGGCTCCAAGGTTTATATTATCCGCTGAAATATAAACAGGACTCATAGTAATTGGCGATGATTCGAGCGTTATATCCTTAATTAAAACCTGGTTATTATTTATGTCTACCTTAATAGTGTCACTTATGTATCCGAGATAGCTAAATACAACCTTATATTCCCCTTGTAGTAATTTCAAAATATAATTCCGGACTCATTGGTTGTAGTTCCCGTACCAGAATTCAATACATATATGTTTGCATAAGGCAAAGGCAGCTCGGATGTGCTTGTTACTTTGCCTTGAAAAGATTGAGCTTTCAAGCTGCATAAATTCCCAATAGTGAAAAATAAGCTTAATAAACAAATAAATTTCAGATCATTTAAAAACACTACTACTTTAATAAATCAATATAAACTAAGTTAGAATCAGAATCATTGGCAAATTCTTTTTTTTCAATATTCAATCCATTGATAGAAAAATAAGCTGTAAATTCTACTTTTAGAAACATATCTCCAGGTTCCATTTTTACCTCCACAGTTTTTCTAAAAAATTACTCCAGCAAACCTTTCCAAATAAGGAACAAAAAATACCCCTCAAAATTTCATCATTTTCTAAACATTTGACCCCATTTTTTCATTCCTTTTATCTACACTTATTTGGAATACTCCCGTGTATGTATAAGTAAAGAATATTAAATTAACGAAAGATCCCCGCTTTCCTGCACCTCTGGCAGGCGCGGGGATGACAAACAGGGTTATAATTAATTATTCTGAATAATAATTGATTACTCGTTTTATACTTTCTTCGCAGACTTTGCAAAAGGGTTTTTTGCCTTTGCTGAACATGATACAGTCAAGCATTGAGCGATAGATTCCTTTTGAAGCATAACCGGCACCTTCAAATGCACCTACTTTATTCCAATATTTACTGCTATGCAGATAGTCATCAATCCATTTCTGATGTACTCTATCCGTTGAATCATATTCATTCTGCAGTTTTAATACCATGTCTTCGTGAACATGGTTTCTTTTAAGTTCAGCAATTTTATTATTTGTTTCTCTTCTTTTAGACTGCCATGCAAGGTCAGTTGAATCATATACAGCTTTTTCCCATGGAGTAGGAATTTCAATACCCGGTGTGAGGTATTGTTTCCACTTTAAATTATCTTTATCAAGCAATGCAGTAATATTCGGTTCAACCGGTTCAACACCTTTAGGATAGAAATCATTATAAGAAACATCTGAAGTATAATATTCATCAGCCAGACCTGAGAACGAATGACCGAATTCATGAAGGAATAGGTAGTCACACCATTGGTTATCAGAAGTAAAAGTACAAAACAGATTATATATTCCCCCGCCGCCGTAGCGTTTATGATTTACCATTATATAGATTGCATCGTAAGGTACCTGACCGGCTAAATCACGCATAGATTTATTGTCTTCAGTTAACAAATATCTTTCGGAGCCAAGTGAATAAAAAGTACAACTGAGAACTGTTTTCTTAAATGAGTTATGATCCGGTTCATCAACACCACTTTCCTCAGATGCCTTGAATACTCCATAAACATTAAATTTATTTTTATTGCTTTTATAGGGTTCCTGATTGAAACATATTTTAGTAAATCTGTCGAGGTCACTCTTAAATTTCTGTTCTTCTTTTGCTGTATAACCTTCTGACAGGATTACAATATCAACCTTAACATGGGGATCACCGCTTTTTAGACTGTTAAAGACCTTGGCGTTTTTATCTTTAAGATTTTCTTTTATAATAGTCAGCTCTGCGGGATCAATTTGAGTCCTGTAGAATTCCTTGAGTGAATTATCCTTTTGTCTCATTTCTAATGCAAAGATAATTTTAGATTTAGGACATGGGATAATAGCCGATTCATGGTAAGTTTTTTTGATACCTTTAATTCCATCATCACTTGTTTTATATTCACCGAAATAACTATCGAACCCCTTGGAATAGATTAGATTATTTGATGCCGCGTCATATATCTTGAAATAATATTTCCCGTTATTAAAATTATCAATAAGATTTTTCAGGCTTCCAGCCCAGGAACCATATTGATAAATTTTATCCAGGGTGATTATTTCAGAAGTAGCATCCCCAACATGGTAGTAGTCTATACGCATTGTTTTATCGATGAAGTAATTATCGAAATTCACTGTCTGCGTTTTAACAAGCAGGGGGAGAAAGAGAACAAATAAAAGAATAAGTTCAATGTGTTTCATAGATGACCTTTATTAATTAAATAAAGAAATATTAGAGCTTCCTTTGACATTTATTTTGAAAGAGATAAGGATTAGTAATAGCTAATGCCTTACATCCGTCATTTTCTTGAGGGTGTCTCATTTGAAGTCTATTAAATAGATTCAACCTGTCATAAACAGTCAAGGGCACGACTCTTTGCGCGAATGCAAGAAGGAATCATTTTTTATAAATTGGCGCCGCAATCTACAAAAGCAAATAAATGCAAGGGGCGGGTAACGGTCAGCCATATTTGTACAATTAATTTAATAGATCTTTATTCTTAATTACTGTTAATTTATTGCCACCGATAATCTGTACTCTTGCTCTATTCATAAAAACATATCTGATTCTGCTGATTAATTTCTTGGCTATCTTTATTATTGATAGCTTAGTACTGATCCTTTTTATGTTTATGGTATATGTCAATAATAATGCAGGATCTTTTCTTATTGCTATACAAGAAGATTCTATCAAAAGGTTCCTAAGATATTTATTGTGTAGATACTTGAAACCCAGATTGTGAGATTTCTTTGCACTTGAGATAATCGTTGGGATCAGTACTACAAAACTTGCCATGTTATCTATATCCGGGAACCTCGTAATATACATTACTTCTGTATATATACTTATAGCTGTTACAAATCCTACTCCAGGAACACTGGTTAATATTTTTACTGTATCCGATATGTTATACTTTCTGCAATATTCCCGAAGCATCTTTATAAACCTAACCAGAAGTGTTCTCAAGGATTTTAGCTCTTCAAGGTAGATATGCAACTGTTCTTTCCAGAGTTCATATTCGAACTTCAAATTCTGCAAATATTTTATGAAACGGCCCGACCAATGCTTAGTTTGAAAGTTTTCAAGGTATTTATGTCCACAAAATGTAAGATAGCTCTTGATCAGATTCTTTATTCTAGTCTGTTTCTCAGTTAACTGATAAATGGTCCTGATTTAAGAGCGAAGCTCCTGATGAAATACATCCGGAATATATATTCCCTTTAATGATTGGTTCTCCAGCTCCCGGCTTAACTTACGGGAATCTGTCGGATCTGATTTAATTGTCTTCTCTTTTTCACTTCACGGGATCTCCGTCGGAGATGCTATTATATTTATAAATACATATACAATAAACTCTCTATGGATTGAAAATCAGAAGTAACCCGCTTCATACACACTGAAATAAACACCACCTGGATGATTCTTCTGCATATATCTGGCTAATTCAATTACTGAAGGATTCATTGAAAATGTCTTCAAAAATATCCATAATGTTCTGATCGTTACTGTCCAACTCTTTTGATGTACGTCTATTCCAACAAAAAAGTGTTGATTATTAAAGTCCAATTTTTTACTTTCAGTTTTCATTTTGAGTGTACTGCATAACATATTTGTCAATATTATCAAAATGTTATGGAAGGATCCCCGCTTTGCGGGGATAACGACAAAAAGGATTAGGGATGACAATTATCTACTACCAGGCATAGGCTTCGGGAGCCTGGTTTCCGGGGCCGGGCCATATTTCATTTAATTTATTAAGAATATCTTCAGATAATTTAATCTCTGCTGCTTTACAATTTTCTTCAAGTTGATTTATTGTCCGGGGACCAATAATAGGACATGTAACAACAGGATTATTTAGAACCCATGCAAGGGCAACATCTGCCGGTTGATAACCAGATTCTTTGCAAAGCGTTTCATATACTTCCAGTTGTGGACGTAGTTTCTCTGCTGATTTCAATAAAGGCTCGCGGGTCCTTCTACCCTCTTTTTTACTCTCAAGGATTCCGCATAACATACCTCCGCCTAAAGGACTCCATGGAATTAAACCCATACCCATTGCTTTTACAGCAGGTATGACTTCAAGTTCAATGTGCCTGTTCCTCAGGTTATAAATGCTTTGTTCGGATACGAGACCTAGTAAATGTTTTTCTTTTGCTTTATAATTTGCCTCTACAATATTCCAGGCTGCAAAATTACTGCTGCCGATATAAATCACTTTTCCTTCCTTAACCAGTTGTTCCATTGCCTGCCAGAGTTCTTCCCAGGGAGTATTTCTGTCGATATGGTGCATCTGGTAAAGGTCGAGATGGTCGGTCTTTAATCTTTTTAAGCTTCCTTCGCATTCTTTTTTAATATGATAAGCGGAAAGTTTGGAATCATTAACACCATCTCCCATTTCGCCATATACTTTGGAGGCGAGTACAATTTTATCTCTTCTGGCTGGATCCAGTTCCAGCCATCTGCCAATAATTTGTTCCGTTATCCCCTTTCCTTTTTCCCAACCATAGACGTTGGCTGTATCGAAAAAGTTTATGCCCAATTCAAGAGCACGATTCATTATATTATGGCTTTCCTCTTCATTGGCATATGGACCAAAATTCATAGTACCAAGACAAAGTGTGCTGACCTTCAGGCCGGTCCTGCCAAGACGTTTATATTCCATTTTAATTCCTCAATTTATTTTCTTGTACAGACTTACAATTTTTGTATTTTACGTAATAATAAAGATAATAAATTTAGGTTGTTTTATGGATGATGTGAGAGAGTTTAAAGTATTCGCAAAAAGTCTTGCTGATATGTCCGGGAAAATTATAAAGGGTCATTTCAGAACCAGAATGTCTGTTGAAAGAAAAGCTGATAAATCCCCCGTTACAATGGCAGATAAAACTGCAGAGGAGTTAATGCGGAATGCTATTATGAGGTCATTTCCTAATCATGGAATTATCGGAGAAGAATTTGGAATCCATAATGAAAATGCTGAATATAAATGGATACTTGATCCTATAGATGGCACCAAAAGTTTCATATGCGGAGCTGTTTCATTCGGAACACTAATAGCATTAACAAAAAACGATAAACCGGTTCTTGGGGTTTTTAATCAACCGATATTGAATGAATTCCTTATTGGCGATAATGAAAGTGCATCTTTGAATGGAATCAGAATAAAGGTCAAACCGACTACTGCAATTTCTGAATCGGTTTTGTTAACTACAGATTATCTTGACATTAAAAAATACCAGGATGCGGATAAGTTTAATTTACTCACGGAGAGTGTTAAATTATTCAGAGGCTGGGGTGACTGTTATGGTTATTATCTTGTGGCTACGGGATTTGCGGATATTATGGTAGACCCAATTATGTCGATTTGGGATTCCGCTGCCCTAATTCCAATTATAAAGGGAGCAGGTGGAGTAATAACAGATTACCATGGTAACGAACCCATGAACGGGGATGGGATTATTGCTACGTGTTCTGAGGAATTACATAAAGAGGTTATCAAAATACTGAATTGATTTAATGGCATCTGGAAATTGTTCCAGATTAAGATGGAAAAGGAATGGATTCCCGCCCCGACGAGTCGGGGCAGGCTCTTCGCGGGAATGACAATCGGGTTTTCAAACTGGCATTAATGCCTGGCCCATAACGGGGAGATTCTTTACTTCGAACAGAATGAAAATGTACATCGAGGAATTTAGATGAAAATGTTTGTTTTTTGAAGATTTTGAGACGAAATAATATTACTTTAATTTTAATCTATACCGTTCATCCTTGTCCGATCAATTCTCGATCATTTCTCGATGGTTTTTCGCTCATCTCTCGCTGATCTCTCGCTGATCTCTCGCTCATTCCTCGATGAAGGTATTTTCAGGTATGAATTACTATATAAATAACAAGAGTTATAGCTGATAAGACAGGCGGAATATATTTATTACCCCTTAAATTAAAGACTGCGATCAACCCTATGACCCATAGTAAGAACAAGGAGACTGATTGATAGGTAAGGAGTTTCAGTACAGTCGGGACGCTATGATTTATTGCGTTAAGTTCATAACTTTTAACTAAAGGAACCAGCCAGACCGAATAAAGGAAAAAGAATATAACTGTGAAGATAGTGTAAACTCCTATTTTCGGTTTATCTTTGAAAACTTCGAGACCGGTTCTGACAGCAAGGATCAATCCCCCGAACAGAAGGAAGTAATATATCTGCAAAATTCCGGGATTCACTTTACCCCAAAACTCGATAGTAACAGGTTTATCAACGGGGAGATAATATTGATTCCCCTTATAATTCAATTCAACCCTGTAATTAATTTTATGTCCGGGGTTACTTGCCGGTAATTTTGCCGTAAGTATATTGTCTTTATTGTTCATAGCAATTCTTTGCCAGGAAACAGAGTTGTATTTAATTTCAGGGATTAATGCACTGTTGTTACTATTATCATAAACATCCCTCCAAAGCAAGAAGGCATCAATATTTTTAACATCAGTATATACGATTACGAGGCAGCTGTCATTTCCCCAGTAAATTTTATCGAATTTGAATGTTGCCGGTTGTCCATCAAGACCAATTGAACCGGAGATGGGATAATATGGCCCTGTAACATTGCTCATATAACCGGATAGAAAAACAATTATTAATGTTCCCAGCCAGAGAATAAAATTTTGTTTCATTATGAAGACAGACATAGAATAAATGAACAGATATTATACAAATATACAATTAATTATTATTGAATAAGGGGTTGAGTTCAGCCGGATGAGATTCAGAATTATAGCTTTTGAATGTGATAAGATATTCTGTATGAAGAAAGGGTGTGACAATAACTTCGACTTTTATTATATTGTAAGCAGGTCATAAGTTATTTGAATTATTTATGTGTTTTCCGGAATAAGGAGTTAAATGGACAGACCGCATAATAGTATAATTGTGATTTTTGGAGCTTCGGGGGATTTAACAAAAAAGAAATTAGTACCTGCCCTTTTTGAGTTGTACAAACAAGGTTTATTATGTGATGATTTTGCAATATTGGGGGTAAGCCGTTCAAAGTTTTCCGATTTAACCTTCCGCGACCATTTATTCGATTCCGTTTTGAAATATTCCGAGACAAAGGAAATAGAGATAGATAAAGATATTCTGAAGAAATTTGTAGCAAATGCCTTTTATATATCAATCAATACTGAAGATGTAAATGATTATAGTCTGCTAAAAAAGAGACTTGATGAACTTAATGACTTAAAAGTTACTCATGGAAATTATATTTATTACCTCTCTACTCCGCCCAGATTATATGAAGTAATTGTAAAAAATCTTGGCGCATATAAACTCCAGGATACACCGGACGAACATGGCAGTAAGAAAATTGTAGTAGAGAAACCATTTGGTTATGATTTTGATTCAGCAAGAAAACTTAATTCCCATCTTCATGAAATATTCAGGGAAAACCAGATATTCAGGATTGACCATTACCTTGGTAAGGAAACTGTCCAGAATGTGCTTGCACTCAGGTTTGCTAACGGTATATTCGAGCCAATGTGGAACAGGAATTTTATAGATCATGTTGAAATTACATCGTCGGAATACATAGGAGTAGAATCACGTGGTGGTTATTATGAAGGTGCCGGTGCCTTAAGAGATATGATCCAAAACCATATGCTACAGATTACGGGTTTTTTAGCAATGGAGCCGCCTTCTTCATTCAGGGCTAATGCTGTAAGGAATGAGACATTGAAAGTATTCCAGTCAATTAGGCGTATAAAAAAAAATGAAGTGGAAAAATATACAGTTCGTGGACAATATTTAACCTCAAATTTACGTGGAGAGACGATAGCTGGATACAGGGACGAAAAGGGAGTGCTTCCGGATTCAAGAACGGAAACATTTGCAGCAATTAAATTCTATATTGATAACTGGAGATGGGGCGGGGTTCCATTTTATATCAGAGCCGGCAAAAGACTGCCTACAAGAGTGACAGAAGCGGTAATTCATTTTAAGAAATCCCCTCATCATCTCTTTTCAAAAGACAACCAGGAACAAATAGAAAATCAGCTCATTATGAGGATACAGCCTGATGAAGGTATTTTATTAAAGATTGGTCTTAAGCAGCCGGGAACCGGTTATAAAATTCAAAGTGTTAATATGGATTTTCATTATTCGGATCTGGCGGGTACTACTTTACCCTCAGCATATGGCAGATTACTGCTTGATTGTATGCTGGCTGACTCTACACTATTTGCACGTGCAGATGCAGTGGAAGAATGCTGGCGTTTCGTAGATCCAATATTAAAGCAATGGAAAGAAAATCCTGAAATAAAAATTTATGGGTATCCTGCAGGCACATGGGGCCCAATGGAATCATTTGGTTTATTTGAAAATTCAACATCGGAATGGCGATATCCTTGTAAAAATTTAACTGATGACGGATTATACTGTGAATTATAAAATTGTAAAAGATAGTAATGAACTGGCAGAATATTTTGCCGGTTTATTTGTTAATAGATGCAACTCTATTCTTAAAGAAAAGAAGAATATTTTTATTGCACTTTCGGGTGGACATACTCCAAATCTATATCTTGAAAGACTTTCTGAAGACAGATTTGCTCATGAGGTACCCTGGCAAAGGGTACATTTTTTCTGGGTAGATGAAAGAATGGTACTGCCTTCTGATTATGGAAGCAATTACAGAATGATAAAAGATATACTTCTTGATAAAATCACAATTCCCGAAGAAAATATACATAGGATTAAAGGAGAAATTGTTCCACAATTGGAAGTAGCCCGCTATGGGAATGAAATAGTGAATAATGTGGGGAAGAAAAGGAAAAGCGAGCCGGAATTTGATTGGATACTTCTTGGAATGGGTAAGGATGGTCATACGGCCTCTATATTCCCCGAAGTAGAACTTAAAGATATTTATCATAATATAACGGCAGTGTCGAAGAGTCCGGATACCGGACAAATAAGGATTACCTTAACTGAAGAAATTATTAACAATGCCGATAATGTAACTTTTATAATATCAGGAAGTGACAAAGCTGAAAAGGTATTGGAGATCTTTAAGGGGAATAAAGAAAGTTTCCCGGCTGGCAGGATAAATCCGCCTTTCGGAAAACTTGAGTTTATAATTGATAAGGATGCGGCGGCATTACTTTGATTTTATTTGCCCCTGAACATATTTTTTAATTTTTAATTTATAATTTTTAATTGTTCTATTTGGAATAATCTGTGAAATAAAAAGCATCACCCACCTGAACCCTGTTTTTTGTTCGCTGGTCAACAGCTGTAAAAAAGAAGTTTGCCTTATATTTTCCATCGCTTGTACGCAAACCACGATTTCTGTCAGCCCATTCATTAAACCTCTGATCTGAAGTAGCAATATTTAATGAAACCTGATAAACGAGGTTGCCTTTTGAATCATTCACCGGACCTGTAACTGATATAGGACCATTGTAAGATATTTTTATCTGGTCAGGTCTTTCATCTATAATTGTGACTGTATACCCTGTTACTCTTTGCAAATCCTGGACATAAATATCAGATGCATCCATCTTTGTTGTAGCCCGTGTAATTTTAATTTCAGTGGGCCTCCTGGGATTAACTACCACTCTTTGTTCCTGGCTTCCGAATTTGATTACAATTTCCCTTTGATCAGTTAAATCGAATTTATTTTCCTGACCAGGGCTTATTGTTGAAATAGGAGTGGACATATTCCTGGGATCATAAATATAAGTGGGAACATTTCCTGTATTTCTTGCTTTGTTCCAGGTGTATTGAATAAAAGTCTGGCTTATTGCCAGAGGAGACTGTAATATTTTAGTTTGTTCATTTGTTTTATTAGGTGTTTCTGTTTTAGGTAGAGAAATTAATTCCGGAGGGGCTTCTCTTACTTCTTTAGTAAGAATGGAAACACGCTGGTTCATGTTAGCTAATTTTTGTCTTAATTCTGCATTTTCAACAGTAGCATTTTCATCAAATTTAATATTAAAATTTACACCCTTCTTATAAAGAGTGTCAATAAACGCGACCAATGAATCCCTTACAGCTTTACTTACCACATTTTCTTTTTTAACTACACGGCTAAGATCCAGATTGGCTCCTTTGAGTGCAAGTACAGTAATAACAAAGATGTATAGAACCTGATATATTATAAATTTCGTATCCCGGTTTTTCCTGATCATATCCGTTCCTACTTTTTAACTATAGATTCAAGATACTTTAACCCTGTAACAGTTTTATCATCACTTAGACTGCGGGCAGCTACGGCAACAGAATCAGCCATAACTTTTAAGTGCTCAATTTTTTCTGTTGTAAAACCTTGAATGCTGTTTATTTTTTCGAGTATCTCTGCAATAGCTACAAAGTTTTTAAGAATTGTTTCGCTTAACTGGGATGTTTGGTTTAAGATCACCTTATACTGATCCATATCTTTATAGGGAATTTCAGGAAGAGAATGAATATTACCCTCATGCAAGCTTAATTGTTTTACAATACTTTTAGAATTTCTTATCTGCAGCTGGGAATAATACCGGTCATTCATATTTTTAACAGTATCAACTATGTTCTGAAATTCGAGTCCGAGTTGATCAAATACTGGTTCAAACAGTTTACCTATCGCAAGAATGATTAAAGCTTTTACCTCAAATGGCACTGAGATACCGAGAAAGACTTCTTCCCCAAGTTTTATACTTATAAGCAGAATAGCTGCGCCAATTAAGGGGAGCGACATTGCTATGCTGTCGACTATGGTGATATAAGATGAAAGAATTTTGTCTATAGTTTCAGTTGAGGTCCTTCTGCTCACTTCTTTTTTCATTTTCAACCAGGCACTATATGTCAGTAGGATAAAAAGCAAGTAAACAATTACAGGTATCCACCAGAAGCTAAAAGGGACCAGGGATTCAGTGTTAGCCTGCCAGGTAGGAAATAGACTTTTTGCAATTTTAGCTGTTATATTTCCCAACAGAGGAACACTGGATAAATCAAGAAAGAAAGAAATTAACAAGGCGACTAAGGAAATAATTGCGGGCTTAACAATTACCGAAAACTTTAATTGGCTGAGTGCTTTATTTTTATAGGCTTTGACTTTCTCTTCAAGGATATTACCTTCATTTTCTTGTGGACTATTGTTTATAACCGATTTAATTTTTCCGGCAGTTTGTTCTGTTGTTATCATTACTAAACCTCAATTAATTTCTTATATATTTTCATTTATTATTTTGCAAATAAGTATTCGGCATATTTTATGCTTAAATCCGAAAAAATTCCAGTTATCTGCTTAAGCAAATCAGAAATTCAATATATCATATGTCACACAATGATTCAATATAGTAAGAAATAGGGATCCATTTCTGACCTTAATTTTGATTACTCGCCTATAATGATGTGCCAACTTTGATTCTCAGATTCAAGAATAAAGATGTAGCTGTAAAACGGTTAGATCTATCCGTACCTAAAACCATTGAAGGTCCTATAGCAAGAGCACTGAAACCCCAACTTTCAAATATTTTCTGAACAAGAATATTGATAACATACTCAGGTAATCTAATATCACTATGAGGCATTGCATCAAAACTGAAATCAAAAGTACTTCCTGCAAGCGATAATTCACGTCCGGTTAATCCAATATGCCATTCTTTTAAATACTGACCGAAATAGATTTTTGCTCTGGTTGAACCAAGAATACTTAATGGGTATCTTATTTCCCAGTTTACCGAGGAACCATCTATAAGTTTTACATTAGGATTGGTTACACTGTCTACACCGTCACCGCCTTTGTATTTTATAAGCTTATCTGGAGTGAATTTACTAAGACGGTCTGTATAGCTTATCTGAAAAAAATTACCGAAAGGGATGACATAGCCAATTTGGTAACCTACGGAAGCATATAGGTTGTTATTATTATTTACTGCTTTAATATCGGTTAAGTCCTCAATATGGCTATAAACCCCTGCAAATAAACCAATTATATGAAAATTAACTTCAGCAAAATTAGTTTCGAAAGGGCCGGAATATGGAGTTCCCAATCCAAAGGAAATACCTAAATCGTTTTTAATAGGGATTCCAAATCTTTCCCCCCGAATACCTGAAGAAATGGGTTAATATATTGAAGACCAGGAGATATTTGGTAAACTGTAGGTGGGGTAACTAGTTTATTAATTCTTATTCTTTCAATTACGCGTGTAAATACACTTCCGAAATTTATACTTTCTTCAAGATTTATTTTAAAGGGATAAGTTTGCACCCTTGCTCTGGTTTCAGGCTTAAAAGCCAGGAATGGATATAAAACGCCCTTAATTGAGACTGTTGAATTATTGGGGTCTCTTAGGTCGACAATAATTTCAGCTTTTGGATCCGGTGGGTCTATAAATACTTCCTGCTGCATATGAATAAAAAGGCTATCATCGAGAGGTTCCATCTGGTAATATCGAATAGGTTCTTCCTGTTGCGCATACGATTTACTTGCGGCTATAAAGATTGCTGCGACAATTAGTAAATTAAGTATGTGGTTTCTCATATTAAAATCTCACTTTATTTAGATATATACTATGAAGGAACAATCTCAGTCCTGTTTTGGATTATATTCAAATCCAGGTCTGGATTTAGGAAAGTATAATCAGATCCCTTTACAATATATACCGGATATTGTAAATAATGAGTTATTTGCATCATACTAATCTCATGAATCTCCTTTAATTGGTTTTATATTATATAAGAATTATATGATGGTCAATCGTCTAAAGGGATGAAAAAGGGACTAAGTGTTTTAAGTTTTTTTAACAGAAATTAACATGTATAAGTATTATTAAATGTGGTTATTTAGATAATCAAAATAATAATTCTTTTTTTTTGAATTATTATCATTCTAATCTGGAAATTTTTTAATATTATTAGAGTCTAAAATTTTATTAAAGATGATATTAAACCCAAAACTTTATGAAATAAACGCGAGAGTTTGGTTAAAGAGGTTCAATTGGAAACTGAAGGATATTCCAATTAAGTACTTTAAAGACCTGGCTGATAAAGGAATAACTATAATCTGGTTTATGGGGATTTGGAAGACGTCTTCTTCGATCATAGATAAATGCTGCTTTACGAATGACCTCATTAGCACATATGATAAAGCATTAAAAGATTGGAAACGTGAGGATATAATTGGTTCACCATATTCAATCGATGAATATGATGTCAACCCGGATTTCGGAACCTGGGCAGATCTAATAAGTTTAAGAACAAAATTGAACCAATGTGGTATTAAATTGATACTTGATTTTGTACCTAACCATTTTAGTATTGATTCAAAGGTTCTGCAAACTAATCCGGACATATTTCTTCAGGTTGAAGATCATTTTTTCTGGAAAGACCCCTATACTTTTTTTAAGAGTGAGTTTAATCCTACACTGAACTTTGCTCATGGGCGCGACCCTTTGTTTCCTGCCTGGCAGGATACTGTTCAAATAAATTTCTTTAATGACAAATCCCGGGAATATTTAAGAGATATTCTATTAAAATTAACAGATGTTTGCGATGGAGTTCGCTGCGATATGGCTATGCTTCCTCTTAATAATGTTTTTTATAATACCTGGTCGGGGGTACTGAATAAAACAAATTTAGTGAGACCAGCTGAAGAGTTCTGGACTTCAGCAATCAAACTTGTCAGAAATATAAACGTTGATTTTATTTTTCTTGCTGAAGCATACTGGGATCTTGAGTGGGACCTTCAACAGTTAGGATTCGATTTTACCTATGACAAAAGATTAGTTGACCGTCTTGCGTTAAATGACATCCAGGGAGTAATAGCTCACCTAAAAGCTGATAAAGAATTTCAATTAAAATCTGCCAGGTTCATTGAAAATCATGATGAGACAAGGGCAGTTACAAATTTCGGGAAGTTTAAATCTCTGGCTGCTGCCACAGTAATTAGCACTATTCAGGGAATGAAATTTTATAATGATGGTCAGTTTGAAGGTAAAAAGATAAAACTTCCCATGCAGCTAGGCAGAGAACCGGTTGAGAAATATTCTGAAACAGTGAGTAAATATTATAACAAGCTTCTCAACGTTACAAAAGAGGATATTTTTACTTACGGCGACTGGACATTGCTCTCACCGAAAACTGTAGGAAATGGAAATAGGACATTTGAGAATTTCTTCGCATGGCAGTGGATTCATAAAAACAACAGAAAAATTGTTATTATTAATTATTCGGAATTAACAAGCCAATGCAGAGTTAAATTTGATGTGCCTTCAGGTAGTGATGTTTTGCTGATCTATGATCAGTTAAATGACCGGATATTCGAACGTTCTTCTTCAGAAATCAATAATACAGGGCTTTTTGTGGAACTGAAAGGATTTGCCAGCCATATTCTGACTTTCTGATATTTATTGTTTAAAATATAGTTTCACCAAATTTAAGTCCCTAATAATTCTATTTTTATTTTAATTTTCTTTTCATATTTTTACCATAATTCTGTGGGGTAGAACACAGTAATAACAAACAAATATTCTCGTTTTTGGAGGGTTTCATATTTGGAATTGAATAATCTAATATTTACGGCATTAAGCCTTTTTGCGGGGACTATAGCAGTTATAGTGGGTGGTTCATACATCGTTTACCGAATAAAGAAGAAATAATTTATTTGTTTAATATGTTTATCTTTATTGATTGAGAATTAATCAATTTATAATAATTTATAATAATGGCACAAAAAAAGAATAACATAAAGGAAAGACAGATTGGTAAAAAACCATCTGTTAAAAAACCATTTATAGATCCGAGATATAAGAACACTGTCTGGTCAGTTATTATAGCGGTGATATTATTAATATTCTTTATAATTAATAATACCCGATCAGTCCCTGATAGTGGTCCTTACCCTCCCGCATACAGTGACACTGACCATCCATCACCTGATAAAAAAATAAGCAGCGAATTGGATTTTTCACACAAATAAAGTTTTGAAAAAATTATGATGAATAGAATATTAATTTCCATACTGCTCGTTTTAATATTATCAATATTCTCAAAAGATAACATTGTTTATGCCGCTGAAAATAAAAAAGCACCAGGTTTTTCACTAGCGGATACTAATGGTAAACTTGTTAAATTATCTGATTTTAAAGGAAAGATAGTCATTATAGATTTCTGGGCAACATGGTGCGGACCTTGCAGAAAAGGTATCCCCGATTTGATAGATTTACAAAAAGAATTTGGGAAGAAGATTGTAGTTATAGGAATATCCCTCGATCAGCAGAAAAATGAAGTAGCACCCTTTATTAAAAAAATGGGAATTAATTATCCGGTTGTTTTTGGTACTCCTGAGGTTGCAGAACTTTATGGAGGTGTTGATGCAATTCCGCATTCATTTATTATTGACAAGAAAGGCAAAATTGTTGATCAACACGTTGGTCTTGTACCTAAATCTGACTATTCTGCGTTACTGAAAAAACTACTCAAGAAAACATAAATTATCACAACACATCATTTTTCCTTAATTTAGGGACAATGAAAAAAGTTTTAGTTATAACCTATTTCTGGCCGCCTTCAGGGAAAGCCTCTCTTCACTGGCCTTTAAAAATGATTAAATATCTTCCTGAATTTGGGTGTGAACCTATTGTCCTTACGGTCAAAAACAATTTATTTTCAAGGAATGATGAAAGCCGTTTAAGTGAAATAAGCCCGGAACTTAAGGTTTTCAAAGCAAAAACGATTGAACCCTTCGAATTATATAAAAAATTCATTGGCAAAGGTAAGGACGAAGAAATAACTGATTCTGAGACCATCTCGAGTACAAACAAAAAAATAACTCACAGAATATCCATTTGGATCAGGATGAATTTTTTTGTCCCGGATGCAAGGGTTGGCTGGTATTTTAATGCTCTTCGAATCGGGAAGACAATAGTCAGGAGTGAAAAAATTGATGCAGTTATTACCATCGGCCCCCCCCACTCTACACACCTGATTGGATATAGTTTAAGCAAATCATTTGGAATTCATCACTATCCTGTTTTTATTGACCCCTGGGTAGATATAATATATTACAAAGAATTTAAGAGAAGTACACCTACCCTTTTATTGGATAACTATTTTGAAAAAATTGTATTAAGAAACTCGACTGCTTCAATATTTGTTACAAGAACAATGTACAAAGATTATGTAACAAAATATAACTTTCTTAAGAATAAATCCGACGTTCTTCCATGGGGATACGATGAAGATGCTTTTGCGAATGTCAAAATAAATCCTGAAGAGAAAAATGAAACTATTGTCCATGCCGGAAATATATTTGATTATCAGAATCCGGTAAATTTCTGGAAATTGCTAAAGCAGAAAATAATTTCCGGTGTTAAACTTAGATTAAAATTTATTGGTACAGTAAGCCCTGCCATTAAAGAAACTATTAAAATGAACGGACTAGATGATTATACTGAGTACGCCGGATTTCTTACTTATAGCAATTTGATTTCTGAACTTATGAATGCAAAATACCTTCTTGTGTGTGCCAGTGAACCAAGGCACGTACCTGGTAAGCTGTATGAATATTTGAGAACCGGTAGACCTATAATTGCATTCGGGGATGATAACAAAGAAGTGAGTGAAATATTAAAAAATACAAACGCGGGAATGATTTTTAATTACAATGACGACGGGGAAGCCTTTTTCAAAAAGGCGGATACCTTTAATACAGATTTAAGCATAATAAGGAAATTTGACCGCAAACAAATTGCCGGGAAGCTAAGCGAAATAATATTTTCTAAAGATAATCATTCTCAATCCCGATGATTCGGTGAATTGTAATGAATGTCTAATACCTATAATTTATTTGACCATATTTGCGGTTTGAATTGCCTCCTTAAAATTATATTCATATGTAAGCTTTTTATGGTTTACAAGATCAACAATTGTCCCAATAAAGCAAAGTCCTCCCGTCAAAAGATAAAGAATCCCCATCCCAATATGCCCAAGTACAAATCTATGAATTCCATTAAATCCTAGAAACCCAATCAAAGCAAGTATGAGAATAAGTTGAGCATCCTTCCTGCGAGCACTATAAATGGTACAGAACTGGTGCATCTGGGTTTCGTTAAAATCTTTGGTAACACTTTGAAGGAAATTATACTCTTCTATATCAAGGGTTGGGAAGAACTGGTATAGACTATTCACGGGCTGCTCCTAATTAATATTTATTAAGTAAATCTAAAATATGCATTTTCTGAAGTGAATATATTCTAAATATGATGATCGGTAAGGCAACTATTCCAAGTGGATGGGTATTGAATGACTGTATAAATGAAAACCGGAATAGATAATGAATTGAAAGTCCAAGTCCACACCCCGGGCAATGACCAAGTCCTAATAATTGAAAAGGACAAATGGTAAAGTGGGAACCGGAAAAGTTAAATATAGCCAGGTATAGTAATCCTGTTGTCCAGATAAATGCTTCTCTATCGATAAAATAAATAAGACCGAATTTTTTATTCATAGATAATCTCTATTTAAAAATTATGTAAAAAGGCGATAAATAAAAAGTGTGTGTTATCTGCTCAATGTAGACTTGAACAGATCAATAATTGATTATATCTCTTATAATGAGACACTTATACAGGGAATTATTATAATGAAACAAATAATTCATAAAAATCTAAAGATTCACAATAATATAGTTTGGCACAATCTTTTATATGATATATAAAAAGAACCGGAGCCGATAATGGATATTTTTTCAGGATCAGTGTTTATAGTTTTGATTGCATCTATAATTCTATTCGCCGGGATCGCATTATATTCAATGATTTTTATTGATTAGATTTTATTTGAAGTTGATTGTTAGCGTTATAGGTGAGCATTTACTTAATATTTTCGAGCGGACTTGAGGCCAGCGGGGTAGTGGCAGAGTACCTAAGGTTTTAAAGTGAATGTCTCACCTATATTTTTTAGCCCCAGTTTAATGTTATAATTCCTTACCGAAGTTTGAAGCCATTTCACTGGCTCATCAATTGGTTCCAACCCCTGTCTAAAAGTATTGCAATGAATAGGAATAAATATAGGTGCTTTCAAATCCTCAGTCGCCATTTTTAAGGCTTCTTCCGGATTGCTATGATTTGTTCTCCAAGGGTTATATGCACCAATAGGTAATATAGCAATATCAATATTGGCAAAAGGAAAGAATTTGTCAGTTAATGCAGTATCCCCTCCAAATACAATTTTTTTGTTGCCCTTCTCAATAAGATACGCATTATAACTTCTTCCATTATTAAAGAACCCACGCGAGCGATCTTTCTCCCATGGAAAACGCCAACCAAAATGTTTAACTTCTATAGCTGTCAACGTTAACCCATCGGTTTCTAATTTCTGATTCCAATCAAGTTCGTTTAATGATTTCCATTTCAAGTCTGCAATCACATCGGATGTATTAAAAGCTGTAATACAATCTATTTGATTCGGAAATTTATCTGTAAATCTATTTAGTGTTTTTAGATCCATGTGGTCCATGTGAGCATGGGAGAGTAATATTAGATCGGGTTTCGGGAACTTATCCATATCAAGTGCAGGAGAAGTGTATCTGCTTTGTCCGATTGTTATTCCAAGGAAATAAAATCCTATACGCTCATACAAAACAGGATCAGTAACAATAACAGTCCCAAATAGATTCATTAAAATTGTTGAATGCCCTATCCATGCTATATTTATTTCATCATTCTTCCAGATTGATAAATTAGGAACAGTATCAGCTGAAACCATAGTTTCTGCCTTGGTTTGCTGAAACTTAAGAAATGGTAAAAATAATACAGTGCCTAAGGTAAGTCTGCCACTATTTAATAAAAATCTCTTCCTGTTCATTCGTATAACTAATTATTAAAAATAAAAACGATATTCACTTCTTCATTTGAAAATACTTACTTATGGCAGTTCCCGCAAATATGGATATCCATTCCAAATTCATCTTAGTTATTTATCTTGGATGTAAGATAGTCTATCTGTTCCTTCAGATTTCCTGAAAGGTGAAATCTTATTACATTTCTCCCGTTATTCTTTAGTGCCTTTAAATCTCCCTGAGCCTGTGCAGTAATAAGAGTTCCAAAGGAATAACCTTTACCAGGTACTTCAAGATCATTAACCGGATCTGAAGTCAACTGTATAAATACACCTTCGTTCCCATCACCTTTGTGTAACTGACCTGTGGAATGCAGGAACCTTGGTCCGAATCCGGATGTTACTGCAATATGGAATTTATTTCTTAAATCTGTCTTGAATTTTTCAATCGATATTTCCACTTCTTCAGAAAAAGGAATAAACGCCATTACACTAAGATATTTGCCTGCATCCAGCAAAGACAGGAATTCTGATAAAACTATCTCCAGATTATCTGCCGGAATATCACCAAAGCATGATATCCCGTGTTCAGTAAAAGCAGGTTTTTCCGCAGGAAGCTTACCAGTTTTTTTATATTCTTCCATACTTTCATTTGCAAGAGATTTTGCAAGCTGAACATTAGGTTGGTTAAATGGATTAATTTCCATTACAGATCCTGCCATTGCTGTAGCTATTTCCCATCTGTATATTTCCTTACCTAGAGCATATAAGTTTTCTAAAGGAATAGTAACCACCGGAAAACCAGATTCCTTCAGAATGTGAATTTCATTATCTAATAATGTGTTTATATCATCTTTTAACCTTAGATATACAAACACCCTGTCACTGCCGTAATCAGAGGGTTTGCCCAGAGGTTCAAATGCAACTGGAACTATCCCTTTCCCTTCTTTACCAGTACTTTCAGCTATAAGCTGCTCAATCCATGCCGGGAAAGAAGATATCCGGGGTGATACAAAAAGGGTAATTTTATTCTTGTGAATTAAATGAAGCTCACCAAGCAATGCACCGAGTCTGAATCCTTCGGAAGTAAGTACATCAGAATCCATGCTGCAGTTTTCCGCCATCCATTCGGCGCTTTCAAGCAACGAAGTTAGATCAGTACCAATTAGTGCAGCCGGGACTAACCCGAAAAATGTTAATGCAGAATATCTTCCGCCAACTTCAGAAGGAGTTGTAAATATTTTTCTAAATTCCTTTTCTTTAGCTATTTTTTCAAGTCCGGAGCCACTGTCTGTTATCGCTATAAAGTTATTCCCTGGATTAAGCTTTTTCTTTGATAATGCATCATAGAATGTATAAAAGAATGACATGGTTTCAGTAGTGCCGCCGGATTTACTTGAAACAACAAATAATGTCCTTTCAAGGTTATAATGGTCAAGGATTTTTCTAACTGAAAGAGGATGTGTACTATCAAGAACTATAAGCCTGGGATAACCGGTGCTTTTCCCATATGTCTTGTAAAAAACTTCAGGAGCCAGACTGCTTCCTCCCATTCCGAGAAGCACAATATCATCAAACTGTGGGATAGATTCACTAACAAAAGTTTCAATTATATGAACCTGATGCTTCATTTCTGAAGGAAGTTTCAGCCACCCAAGTCTGTTTGATAATTCAACATTATCTTCAGGATTCTTTTTCCAGACGGTAGGGTCAAGATTCCAAACCCTTGATACAATATTATTTTTCTTCCAGGATTCCAGCCGGGATTCTATAGCAGACAGAATCTGACTGTTTGCATATATTTCGATCCCGTTATTTTGCATAACTCACCTTTTTACTTTCAATAGTTGAGATCAGATCGCGGAAAGACTGTGAAAAAGACTCAACACCATCAACAGTTAATTTTTTAGTTATTTGAGAAAAGTCAATATTCAAATCTTTCAAATCTTTCATATGTTTTCTTGCTTCATCAACTTTATTTTCTATAGCATTAAATACCGTTCCTTTTGTTTTGAATGCTTCTA
Source organism: uncultured Ignavibacteriales bacterium (assembly GCA_963786395.1). GTDB lineage: Bacteria > Bacteroidota > Ignavibacteria > Ignavibacteriales > Ignavibacteriaceae > Fen-1301. The sequence continues at coordinate 202,054 of CAWAZD010000007.1, forward strand.
TTGTTGCAGGCGGCATTGTATTTACAGTATTATTGCCAATTAATTCATCAATATATATTGTTTCCGGATAAGCAGGATTTTTAGTACTTGTACTTGCCCATAGAAGTCTTTGAATTTTAGCTCCCTTTGCCTGCAAGATTCTGAATCTTTCAGAATTAAATATTTCATTACACTTTTCATAAACAAGTTTAGCATTAGCTATTGCAATTTTTCCTTTTAACGATTCATTGCCTGCTTTCTCAAGTGCTTTGTCAACGGCGGTATCTATTCTGCTTATAAAAAAACTGGCGACCGAAATGATTTTATCGATCGGCAGTCCTTTTTTATATCTCTCTTCAAGTCCGGAAATATATGCTTCGGCTACTTGCTCCCAAACTTCCTGTGAAAAAATAAGTGTTACATTTATACATATACCTTCGGATATCATCTCTTTTATTGCTGGTATACCTTCCGGAGTAGCAGGTATTTTTATCATAACATTGGGACGATTAACACTTTTATGGAGCCTTCTCACTTCCTGAATAGTCCCTTCAGTATTATATGCAAGAATTGGAGAGACCTCTATGCTCACAAAACCATCAATACCAGTCTTCTCAAAAACGGGGCGCAGAACATCTGTTGCATTCTGAATATCCTGCACGGCTAATGCTTCAAATAATGCATCAGTTGATAAGTCTTTATTTTTTGATATCAATTCTTCAATCTGTTCATCATAAGCGTGACCGCTCCCAACAGCTTTCTGAAAAATAGTCGGATTACTGGTAACTCCTTTTAAACCCACTTCATCAATAAGTTTTTCAAGTTCTTTATTATTAAGAATATCCCGGCTGATATTATCAAGCCAAACACTCTGCCCAATTTGTTCTAATTCTTTAAAACGGCTGTTCACAATTACTCCTGATTTTTATTTTCTAATTTTATTATTTTATTAAGTCTTCTTTTATACTTTGATTTAGCAAAAAATGTGGCTCCAAGAAAGGCAGAAACAAGTTCCTTTGCCAGTTCTTCACCTATTATGCGGGCTCCAAGGCATAATATATTCATATTATCATGTTCAACACCTTGTCTTGCAGAATAGGTGTCATGGCAAACCGATGCTCTGGCACCTTTTATTTTATTAGCTGCAATACATGCTCCGACACCGCTCCCACAGATTACAATTCCCTTGTCAGACTCGGCCGGCAATAATATTCAAAGCAACCTTCTCCGCAAAGTCCGGATAGTCATCATTAATATTAAAAACTTCATTGCCAAGATCAATAACATTATAATTGTTCTCTTTTAACCAGTTGACTATAACACCTTTCATGTTAAAGCCACCATGGTCACAAGCAATTGAAACTTTCACACTAACCTCATTTTTTAAGTTTAAATTTATAAAATTATTATCTAAATATTTGGCATATTTTTTCCCTATAAATTATTATTTTATACCATTAACAGGTGATTTATTAAATATTCAATAGAATTATGCTGAAAAATGTGAGATTAATAACACATTTTTTTAAAATTATTTAGAATGTTATTAAATGATTTATTAAATTGGTATTAATAACTGAATATTTTTCAGTTTATTTGTTCTTTTAATTAACAATCAATCCTATCACAATAAAGTGTAAAAAAAATATGGGAACCCGGTATAAAGGCACAGACAAAGAAATGACAGCACTGAACTCTTTCATTAAGTTAGTAAGAGCTGCTGAATCTACTTTATCGAGAGTTAATCTTGTCCTCTCGAAATACAATTTAACAGAAAGCCAATTTGCTATTCTTGACGCTCTTTCACACATTGGTCCATTATTCCAGAAAGACCTTGGTAATAAACTTCTTAAGACTGGCGGAAATATAACTCTTGTTATTGATAATCTTGAAAAAAGATCATTGGTTAAGAGAGAAAGAAGAGAACAGGATAGAAGATATTTTACTATCCATCTTACCAAACAGGGAAAAGCTATGTTTGCAAAAGTATTCCCTGGTTATCTTGATGCCATTGTAAAAGAAATGTCAGTAATTCCAAAAGCAGATCACGTCGAATTACAACGCCTCTGCAAAACAATTGGATTAGGCGTTCAAAGCAAAAAGTAAATTACTGAAATTCCGTTTCAGCTCTTTAGTTCTGCCAATATATGTGGAAGTAGAGTACCAGCTTTCCCATATAAAGATTTATTGGCAATAGAGTTGATCTCGGTTTCATTAATATTAATTTCTATTATGTATGCCCCATGCTGCTTTGCTGAATATATCAGTGAAGCAGCTGGATATACAACTGCGGAAGTCCCCACTACAAAAAACAGATCACATTCTAAAGCAGCTTTTTCAGATCCTGCAAATTGATCTTCAGGAAGTAGTTCTCCAAACCATACTACATCCGGTCTTATCAAGCCTCCGCATTTACATATTTGAATTTCAGTCTTCTCATAACTTTCATTATAGAAAGTTCGACATTTAATACAATAATTCCTTTCAATATTACCGTGTAATTCAAATATTTCCCTGCTCCCGGCTCTTTTGTGAAGGTTATCAATATTCTGTGTAATTACTGTTACTTTTGGGAAATAATTTTGAAATTCAGCAATCGCTATGTGTCCGGCATTAGGAATTGAATCCTGAATAATTTTTCGTCTGTAGTTATACCACTCCCATACCATTTGGGGATTCTTTATGAATGCATTGAAGTTGGCAAGTTCTTCAGGTTTTAGTTTATTCCAGATTCCTCCATCTCCTCTGAATGTAGGAATTCCGCTCTCAGCTGAAATTCCAGCCCCAGTAAAAAAGACAACATGCTTAGATGATTTTATGCGATCAATAATTGTTTTGTCTGGTAACATCTTTTAATCAAACAGAGATTTGTCGGAATTTTCCTGTTCATTTAATATTCCATGTTTAAATAGGTCGGTGGATGCCAGCGGAAGATATCTTGTCCATTTCCCGGTCTCCTTAACCTCAGAAAGTGCACTTTTATATGCGTTAACTTTTGCGCTAAGTTCATCAGCTTGATATAAGGTAATAGCTTCCAGGGTTTTAGGAATAACCGGTGAAGCAAATTCAAGCTTACCCTGATGACTTAAAATAACATGAAGAAGATTGTCCTTAAGTTCTTCCGGAAAACCGGGAATTTTTTTGCACTCTTCATTTATTAACATTGCAGAAATAACTATGTGTCCGATAAGTTTTCCACGATTTGTATATTCAAATGCAGAATCAAAACGTAATTCTTCAGTCTTTCCGTAATCATGCATAAGTGCGCCGGATATCACCAGGTCCCTGTTGATCTCAGGATGAATACTGCACATCAGATCACAGATTTTAACAAGTTCGAGCGTATGTTCCAGTAATCCACTTAGATAAGAATGATGCCATAATTTACCGGCAGGAGCCGAACTGAATTTTGTAAAATTGTTTTCATTAAATACCTGTTCCATCAGGGTTTTTAAATATTGGTTGTTTATCTTTGCTATTCTTGAGAATAATTCATTTCTCATTTCAACAAGATTTCTTTTTGACCGTGCAAGAAAATCAGAGGGAGATACGTGATCTCCTGAAACCGACCGCCTGAGAGAAGTAATTTTAATCTGAGATGTACCCTGGTATTCATCAATAGTTCCTGATACTTTTACCATATCTCCGGTATTAAGATCCGAATATATTTCTAAAAAATTATCCCACATATTTGCGGACAAAGTGATACTTTTATCGCCAAGTTCAAGATTAAGGTATTGTTTGCCCTGTTTGGTAAGTTTTAATTCACTTTTTTTAAGCAAAAGGAAATGATTAACAGTGTCCCCTTTTTTTAATTTTATAAGTTCAGATTGGTCAACCATAAAGCTTATCCTTTTAATATATTTAAATGTCTTTTACAACTTCGAATATACTTTCTTTTGGAAGATGCGCAACTACTGACCGTTTAAGCAGGTCAATTGAAACTGCAATTGTGTTCCCATTATCACTTTCCTGAATTACACCTATTACACCTTCAAACGGCCCTTCTTTAATCTTTACTTTAATTCCGGGAACCAGACCATCTTTAATTAGTATATCCGTTTCTTTAGATAACATTTTCTTCAAATTGTTAATCTGCCATTCTGGAATTCGCGCAGGTCTGCCCATATCAAAAACGCATCTTACTACAGAGTTCAATTCTAAAGATAACATTCTCTCTTTTTCGTCAGCATGAATAAAAATATAACCTTTTAGCAAAGGTTCCGATATTTTTTTCTTCCTGTCACTCCATTTTTTCCATTTGGTAACTAAAGGAAGATAATAATTGACACCTTCATTAGTAAGCTGTTCAGCAGCTTTGTTTTCACTTCTGGACCTGGTATATAATGCATACCAGTATTTTTTTGCCTTCTTCAGTGTTTTTTATCTTCAATTATTCCCATAAAATCAAATTGTTATATTCTTTCTGCCTATTGAGAAATAATTTAACTTAAGTTCTTCCATCTTTTCAAGATCATATAAATTTCTTCCGTCAAAAATAACAGGATTTTTCAGAAATCTCTTTACTTTAACAAAATCGGGTTTCCTGAATTCATTCCACTCCGTCAGAATTATCAATGCATCGGCTTTTTCAAGGGCATCATAACTTGTTTTTGTCAGAGTAATTTTATTACCGTATATACGTTTAATATTATCCATAGCTTCCGGATCATATGCTGCAACAGTGGCTCCCTCATTTAACATGTGGTCAATAATTTTCAGAGATGGTGCATCTCTGATATCATCTGTATTTGGTTTAAATGCCAGACCCCATATGGCAAAATGTTTTCCCTTCAGTTCGCCGCTAAAATGGACTTAATCCTTTCAAAAAATCTTAGGCTTTGAAGTCTGTTTATTTCCACTACCGACTTTAATATTTTAAAATCATATTTGTTTTCAGACGAAGTATTTATTAATGCCATTACATCCTTTGGAAAACACGACCCACCAAAACCAACACCCGGGAAAAGAAATCTTTTCCCTATCCTGGTATCTGAACCTACTCCGATTCTTACCTTATCAACATCAGCTCCGGTAATTTCACATAGGTTGGCAATCTCATTCATAAATGAAATTTTAGTAGCCAAAAAGAATTACAGCATATTTTGTCATCTCTGCCGATTTTTCATCCATAAAATAAATTGGATTTCCAGAACGGACAAATGGTTCATAGAGCTCTTCAAGACTTGTTTTTGTTTTCATTATTTGATGTTCCAATTACAACCCGTTCCGGTTTCATGAAATCTTCAACTGCCATGCCTTCTCTAAGGAATTCCGGATTTGAAGCCACATCAAATTCAAAATCAGGTGCATATTTTTTTACAGCAGCACGGACTTTTTCGGATGTACCTACCGGGACTGTACTTTTATCTACAAGGATTTTAAATCCTAATTCCGGATTATCACGAAAAAATTTCCCCAGATCTTCTGCCACTTTTATTACATATTTAAGATCAGCACTACCATCACCATCCTGTGGAGTAGGTAAGACAAAGAAACAGAATTTCAGAATTTCTCACAGCGTCAAATAAATCAGTTGTAAATGAAAGTCTACCGAGTTTAATATTTCTTTCAAAGAGTATTTCAAGTCCCGGTTCATAGATTGGGATTACTCCATCTTTCATTTTTTCAACTTTGACTGCGTCTATATCAACACAAATTACTTCATTACCGGTTTCCGCGAAACAAGTTCCGGAAACTAAACCCACATAACCAGTACCAACAACTGCTATTTTCACTTTTTCTCCGATAAAATAATTTAAGAGTTAAATATAAATATTAATGGTAAAACATTTACACGAATCAGGACAATCAATTCAGGGCGGCATATAGTTTCTGGTTGAGCTTACTTTCGTCGAAAGGTTTTTGTAGCAGAGCACTTATTCCGTATTCCTGGTAAAGTTTTTTTGTATCTTCAGGCATATCATCAAATATAGTAATTACCGGGACCTTATATCCCTTTTCAGCTTTACGGACTGTTTTGAGGAGCTGTATTCCGTCCATATATGGAATATCATGTTTTGTAATAATTACTGAAGGAATCCTTGATGAGATAATTGTAATTGCCTCAAAGCCATTGTCAGTTATTATAACTTTAAACTCAGGAAAATTTTCTCTTATTATTTTCAAAATTACATCTTTATCCGCCTGGGTATCAACCACCAGAAGTATAACATTCTGCGAAGAAGGCACCGTAAAGTGAAATTCACTGCCCTTTCCTAACTCAGTATAGAACCAGATATCACCTTTATGTTTTTCAACAATTTCTTTAACCAGACTAAGACCAAGTCCGGTTCCTTTTTCTCCCTTAGTTCCTTCTGTGGAAAACATCTTCTCCACCTTAAAAAGTTTTTCTTTATAACTATCCGCTATCCCGATACCTTCATCCTTAATTATAAATTCTATCTTCTCATCATTAAAGATTTCAGCTCTTACATGAACAGTTTTATTTTCCGGCGAAAATTTGATTGCATTACTTATTAGATTAGTTACTACCTGGGAAATCAACCTTTCGTCTGCCTGAATAAACAGATTATCCATTATATTAATCCTTATTTCTATATTCTTCCTTATGGCATTCCCCGTTAAAGAAGAGACACAATTACAGACTAAAGTTTGTGCATGAAGTCTGACTGGTTCAAGTTTAATTCTGCCTGTTTGTAACCTCGACCAGTCAAGCAGATAATTTATTAATTGAAGTTGGTTCTGGGATGACTCATGTATATAATTAAGATATTCAATTTTTTCATTGTTATCCAGGTTCGGTTCATTCATTAGGATTTCTGTAAATCCAAGTATACTTGTAAATGGGGCACGAAGATCGTGTGAAAGGATTGAGATAAATTTATCTTTAGAATTATTTAATTGAAGCAGTATATCATTTTGCTTCAGCATAAATGATTCCACTCTTTTAAATTCACCAATGTTAAGTATAAATCCATAATAAAAATCTATACCCCTATTATCATTCCAGGTGCTTCTGATTTCCTCTTTAATCCAAACAACATTCTGATCTTTGTCAATTATCCTGTACGTTGCCGTACACGTATCACCATTGGTTCTTTTATAATAATCACTATGGAGTTTTTTTATGCGTGTAATATCTTCTGAATGTATGAGGGTATAAAACCCGCCTGGTATATTATTAATTTCATCATTGGAATAACCGGTTATCCTGATTATGTTTTCAGAAAAATCTTTTACATCAGTTTCATGCGGGCGGGATCTCCAGAAACAGAAAGTCTCATTATCCATGCAATATGGATCGATAGTGCCCAGGTTATTCTTTAATAAATTTGTGTCAGTATCTTTAGCTACCAATTGCCAATTCCATCATGTAATTAATTGTCATTCAACGTCACCCTGGGCAAAGCCACTTGCTTGAATTTTTCACGTACTTCAATGAAACACGTATCCTCCCTTAAATATATACAAAAACCATGAGATAATAAAAACTTATCCATCTGCTCATACAAATACTTTCGCTATGTCGATTAAAAGCGAGGGGTTGTTAAAAAGTGCCACTGTAAACAAACTCCTTAAAGTCCGCTTACTTTCAGGAACTTTTAAGAATGAAGCTGCAATATTATTAAATTTATCGTCACTAAAATTATAAATGCCGTTTTTAATCCTGTTAAATATTTCATGCCTCTTACCAAGTCTTTTATTCCATTCTTCATCATATGAAAATATATGGTCCGGTTTGTTTAATTTCAACGACTCGGCAGCAATCCTTCCTGCTATGCTTCCACCTATCATACCACTAGCAATGCCACCCCCGCTTAAAGGGTTTACCTGACGCGCAGCATCACCTGCTATCATAATTCCGGGTGCCGATATTTTTTTAAGCGTGGGTGCACTCGGTACTCCTCCCGCTATACAAGTTAACACAGGAGCATCGGGATAATTTTTATTAAGAAACTCATTCAGGTATGATTGAGCTGATTTTTTCTTTCCAACAATTCCGCTTACTCCAAGTCCGATATTTGCACTTCCTCCTGATTTTGGAAATACCCATAAGTATCCGTTAGGAGAAATATTTTCACCGAAATAAAAGTACAGTGTGCCCGGATCAATATTTATGTTTGCTGCTGTCACCTGTACGCAGCATTCCATCTCCCTGAAATCAGTATATGTCTGTAATCCCGCCCATCTCCCCACTCTTGATTCAACTCCATCAGCAGCTATAACAACTTTTGCTTTTACTTCTTTCTGTTCACCCCGGTATTCATACTTTACGCCAGCAACTTTGCCATCATTGAAAAGCAATCCATTCACGTAAGCCTTAGTTAAAATTTCAGCCCCTTTAGCGGCAGCAGTTTTTGCAAGTTCATAATCAAATATTCTTCTTTCAAGAACAAATCCTGCATCGCCGAATTCAATTACAGCTTCATTGCCATCCGGAGAGATAAGCGCGAATTTATTTATCTTCGCAGAAATCCATTTTTCATCAACTGAAATAAACTCTTCCACACCCGCTTTACTTATTGCTTCTCCGCATCGAACCGGATAACCCACATCCCTGTCTTTTTCAAGCATTAATACTGAAACCCCCTGCTCTGCAGCAAACCTGGCTGCAATTGATCCTGCTGGTCCTGCTCCAACTACTATGACATCATATTCATCTTTCAAGCTGCCACTCCTTCTATATTGAACATTATTGCTTCAATTGGACAGCTCCAAATGCATTTCGAACAGTTTGTACACCTTTCATCAATTATGAAAATTTCCGATTCCTTTAATTCAATTGCATCTTCAGGACAGATCCCAACGCAGCATCCGCACAAATCGCATTTGCTGTTGATTATATCAATTAACAGTATTCCGGTTTTTGCCTGTCTGTACATATTATTTATACAAACTCCGTATTTAGTCTCTTCTTCTCTTCATTGAATTTTTTTAGAGATTTCATCATTTCTATCTTTTCATCATCGGATGAAATTGTATCAGTTTTTAATAATGTTTCTATCTCTTTAATATTTTTGTCAATTTGAAGTATTTTGTATTTTTTCACAGCATCGCTGCTTTCTTTCATATATACTGTAAGAGGTTCTTCTCCTGGGTAATATTTTTCCCAGTTACTGCTTATTGAATATTTACCAAGTGTCATGTTTAGAAAATATTCTTTCAATTGTTCATCTTCAATCTTGTCAATTAATGAGGCAAGTTCAAAAGAATCATTATTACTATACTCTTCATAAATAAGCTCTGCAGCTTTTCTGTTAATTTCTACACTGAATTCATCCGGCTGGATATGACTGAAAATAAACTTGATGATCTCACTCTTTTCTTCAAGTAGAAGTTTTATTAAACTCTTTTCCAGATGGACTACCTCGGCAGGGATACTATTTGCCTTTACTTTTGCTGCTGTTGCAATCTCTCTTGTTTGTCTTTTTTGCTGATCTGAGTGCTCTTGTTTATTCTCCTTCAAAAGAATTTTATCTAACTCTGCTTCAATCAGACTCTCCCGGAGCCCGAATTTCCGTGATATGTTTTTAACATATAAATTTCTCGTCAGGTCATCACCAATTAGCGACAATGTTTTTACCAAATTCCTTATCGCCTCAGCAGTTCTTGCACTGTCTGTAAAATACCCCTCTGCTTCATAAATAGCTGTCTGGTATTCATGGAAACTGACTGCCTGTTTTACAAGGTCATCAAACTTATCCTTCCCAAAAGTATTAACGTATGAATCCGGGTCCTCCCCTTTAGGTAGTGCGACTATTTTTATTTCAAAATCTTTTTTTAGTAAAATTTCAATACTGCGCATGGAAGCTTTAATTCCGGCATTATCAGCATCGAACAAAAGGACGACATTTTTTGTATATCTGGAAAGAAGAATAACCTGGTCTTCAGTTAATGCAGTTCCGGAAACAGCAACTACATTCTTAACTCCTGCCTGAAAAAGTGAAATGAGATCCATGTACCCTTCAACCATGATCACCTTATTCAGTCTTCGGATCTCATCTTTTGAGTGGGAAAGTCCGTAAAGTGTTTTCCCTTTATAATAAATTACAGATTCGGGTGAATTCAGGTACTTTGCCGCATTATCTCTCTTCTCTAGAATCCTACCTCCAAATCCAACCACACGACCATTTGGTGAAAAGATTGGGAATATTATCCTTCCGGAATACTTATCATATAGCCGCCCCTCATTTCCTTTTCCTATTAATCCTAATTGCAATGCCCTGTCAATATCAATCCTGCCTTTTGCATATTCTATAAAAGCATCTCTGCTCACGGGGGAATAACCTAAATTAAAAGTTCTTATTGTTACCGGTTTTATTTTCCTTCCATGGAAATATTTTCTTCCAGTCTCCCCTTCCGGTTTATTAAGCAGTATATCGGAGAAATATTTTGAAGCAATAGAGTTTATATCGTAAAGCACCTCCTGCTCGCTCTGTTTCTCCTTCCCCTGTTGTTCTTCATATTCTATTTCAATCCCTACCCTGCGTGCTACCCCCTGAATCGCCTCAACAAATGAGATTTTCTCATATTCCATCAGGAACTTGAATACATTTCCTCCTACATGACACCCGAAACAGTGAAAAATCTGCTTTTCTTCACTCACAGTGAAAGAGGGAGTCTTTTCATTATGGAATGGGCAAAGCCCCAGATAATTCCGCCCCCTTTTTCCTAGACTAACAACTTCAGACACTATATCCACAATATTTGCAGCGGTTCTTATCTCTTCTATTTTATTTTCGGGTATTAGCATCTTTTCTTTCAGTTTAACTTCAAAATTATGAAAATAATTGGTGTGGAAAAATGGTATATTATAAAAAATATTAGGATTCTTAATATTAAGAATTAACTGGGTACCCCTTTCTTATTTTCCATAAATGAAAAATAAAAACGCTCAAAATAAGGCATATACCCCCATATGGTATGGTATAGTTTTTGGCTGATAGGAAGTCTAAAATATGTGAAAATGATTCAAAAATAATGGTATAATAATAATGGAAAGAAAAAAAGTAACAATAGACGGTAATGAAGCTGCCGCATATGTAGCATTTAGGACAAATGAAGTAATTGCGATTTATCCTATCACCCCAAGCTCAAATATGGGCGAATGGTGCGATCAATGGGCTTCTGAAAACAAGAAAAATATCTGGAATGAAACTCCTTCTGTAAGTGAACTCCAGAGTGAAGGCGGTGCTTCCGGAAGTGTCCATGGTGCTTTGCAGACAGGATCCATGACAACTACTTTTACGGCTTCTCAGGGTCTTCTTTTAATGATTCCGAATATGTTCAAAATAGCCGGAGAATTAACATCTACAGTATTTCATGTATCCGCAAGATCTATTGCGGCTCAGGCATTATCAATTTTTGGCGACCATAGTGATGTTATGGCTACCCGTTCCACAGGATTTGCTTTATTATCATCTAATTCAGTTCAGGAAGTAATGGATTTTGCTCTTATCGCCCAGGCTGCTACGCTTGAAGTCAAGAGTCCCCTTCCTCCATTTCTTTGATGGTTTCAGAACTTCTCATGAAGTAATGAAAATTGAACAACTTAACTGAAGATGATATCCGTTCAATGATCTCTGATGAACTTGTTATTGCACATCGCAATAGGGCATTATCTCCGGACAAACCTGTTATGCGAGGAACTGCTCAAAACCCTGATGTTTATTTCCAGGGAAGAGAGACTGTAAATGCATTTTATGACAAATGCACTGATATAGTTCAAAAGCAAATGGATAAATTTGCCAAAATGACAGGTCGCCAATATCATTTATTTGACTATTACGGCGCCCCTGATGCTGAAAGAGTAATTGTAATGATGGGTTCAGGTGCTGAAGCTGTTGAAGAAACAGTTGAGTATTTGACAAGTAAAGGAGAAAAAGTCGGTATTGATTAAAAGTTAGACTCTATCGTCCTTTCTCAATTGAACATTTTATTGATGCTCTCCCTGCAACAACTAAAGTTAATTGCTGTTTTGGACAGAACAAAAGAACCGGGAGCATCAGGTGAACCATTATATCTTGATATAGTAAATGCTATTTCAGAAAAACATATCAATGGCGAACTGAAATTTGCTTATCCGAGAATTAACAGGCGGACGATACGGACTTTCCTCAAAAGAATTCACTCCTGCAATGGTAAAGGGTGTATATGATGAATTGAAAAAAGATAAACCTAAAAATCATTTTACTGTTGGTATTATTGATGATGTAACCAATACAAGTATTGAATTACGATCCTTCATTTTCAGTTGAAACTGATGAAACTTTCACAGGCAAGTTTTATGGATTGGGTGCTGACGGAACAGTTGGTGCTAATAAAAATTCAATTAAGATTATCGGCGAAGGAACCAAATTTTTGCTCAGGGTTATTTTGTTTACGATTCAAAAAAATCAGGTTCAACAACAATTTCACATTTAAGATTCGGACCAAAAGAAATTAAATCTACTTATCTTATCCAGAAGGCAAAATTCGTTGCATGCCATCATGGGTGTGTTCCTTGAAAAAATGGATATGCTTGATGATGCTGCAGATGGAGGTACATTCCTTCTTAAACACTTTGGTTCCTAAAGAAAAAGTTTGGGATTCTTTACCTGAAAAAGTTCAGAAGAGATCTTATAGACAAAGAAAATGAAATTTTACATAATTGATGCTTATAAAGTTGCCGGCGAAACCGGTATGGGTGTAAGAATTAATACTATCATGCAGACATGCTTCTTCGCTATTTCTAAGATCTTCCCTAAAGATGAAGCAATTGAAATGATTAAAAAATCAATTAAGAAAACCTACGGTTCAAAAGGTGAAAAGATAGTCCAGATGAACTTTAATGCTGTTGATCAGACACTTGCTAATCTTATTTGAAGTTCCGGTTCCTACAAGAAGTTACAAGTAAAATAAAACTTCAGGATGCAGTTTCACCAAAAGCGCCTGAATTTGTGCAGGAAGTTACTGCTAAAATTATTTCCGGTCATGGCGATAGTATTCCTGTAAGCAAGATGCCAATCGACGGTACCTATCCAACCGGTACAGCAAAGTGGGAAAAAAGAAATATCGCTCTTGAAGTTCCTGTATGGGATAGTGAAATATGTATACAGTGTAATAAATGCGCTATGGTTTGTCCTCATGCTGCTATTCGTGCAAAAGTATATGATGAAAAACTCCTTGCCGGTGCACCTGCTACTTTTAAATCAGTCAAATTCAAAGGAAAAGAATTAGGTGAAGGAATAGCATATTCAATTCAGATCGCGGTTGAAGATTGTACAGGCTGCGGACTTTGTATAGATGTATGCCCTGTAAAGAATAAAAAAGAAGTTAAGCTAAAAGCAATAAACATGAATGAACAGCTTCCTATCAGGGAATCTGAAAGAGCTAACTGGGACTTCTTCCTTAATTACCGGAATTTGACAGAGCCAAACTTAATATCGGCGCTATTAAAGATTCACAGTTCCTTCAGCCATTATTTGAATTCTCAGGTGCCTGTTCCGGTTGCGGCGAAACTCCTTATGTAAAACTTGTCAGCCAGTTATTCGGCGACAGAGCTGTAGTAGCTAATGCTACCGGTTGTTCCTCAATTTACGGCGGCAATCTTCCTACTACTCCATGGACAAAGAATAAAGAAGGTCGCGGTCCTGCATGGTCAAATTCATTATTTGAAGATAATGCTGAATTCGGTTTTGGATACAGATTATCAATTGACCAGCACAATGCAACAGCTAAAATGCTCCTTAAAAATCTTGCGGTTGAAATCGGTGAAGATCTTGTTGATGGACTTTTAAATGCAGATCAGAAAGATGAAGCCGGAATTCACGAACAGAGAGAAAGAGTAATTGCCCTTAAAGACAAACTCCGTTCTTTCATGAATAACGGTTTTACCGGTGAAAAATTATCAAACATCGTTCACCTTATGAGCCTTTCAGATTATCTCGTTAAGAAATCTGTTTGGATTATGGGCGGCGACGGCTGGGCTTATGATATCGGTTACGGCGGACTTGATCATGTACTTGCTTCAGGCAAAAATGTTAACGTCCTTGTGCTTGATACAGAAGTTTATTCTAATACCGGTGGTCAGGCTTCTAAATCAACACCAAGAGGTGCTGTTGCTAAATTTGCCGCGGCGGGTAAAACCATGCCTAAGAAAGATCTTGGTTTAATAGCTATGACTTATGGAAATATTTATGTTGCCAAAGTTGCAATGGGTGCCAACGATCTGCAGACACTTAAGGCATTTATTGAAGCTGAAGCTTATGACGGTCCTTCTTTGATAATTGCATACAGTCATTGTATTGCACACGGTATCAATATGGAAACCGGCATGAAGAATCAGAAAGCTGCAGTAGATTCAGGACATTGGCCATTATTCAGGTACAATCCTGATCTTGCCAAAGAAGGTAAAAATCCTTTTAGACTTGAATCCAAAGGATTGAAGATACCATTTAAAGAATATGCTTATATGGAAACCAGGTACAAGATGCTGGTCAAATCGCATCCTGAGTTGGCAGCACAACTAATAGAAGAAGCTCAGCATGATACCGAATTAAAATGGAAATCATACGAGCAGATGGCAGCTATCCCTGGTAATGAAGTAAAATGACGATAGTCATCCCCGCGCAGACGGAGATCCATTTTATGTTTGTCATCCTTCTATTCCCCTTATCAGAGGTTATGTTGATTTTTGAAATTGCTTAATATAAAAATTAAAACGAGAATACATATGGATCTTACAACACATACTTAGGATTAAATCTTAAAAACCCGGTAGTTCCCTCTGCCGGACCACTTTCCATGAAAATTGAAAACATAAAAGCAATGGAAGATGCAGGTGCAGCCGCTGTTGTTCTGTTTTCACTTTTTGAAGAGGAAATTGAGCATGAAGCATCTGAACTGAATCATTATACTCATGCAAATACTAATTCCTTTCCTGAAGCTCAGTCTTTTTTCCCTCAGGCTTTTGATATTAGGATAGGCGGTGAAGAATATCTTAACCATATCCGTTTAGCAAAAGAAGCCGTAAAAATTCCGGTTATTGCAAGCTTAAATGGAAAATCACTCGGCGGCTGGAAAGACTATGCAAAGAAAATTGAACAGGCAGGAGCTGATGCTCTTGAACTGAACATTTATTTGCTCGCCACTGAATTTAACAGAACATGTGTTACAATTGAAAACGAATATATTGAAATCGTTAAAGATGTTTTGGCAAGTGTAAATATTCCTGTGGCCGTTAAACTTCATCCGTTCTTCACCTCTATATCTAATCTTGCATATAAATTAGATACTGCCGGCGTAAAAGGACTTGTATTGTTTAACCGTTTCTATCAGCCCGATATTGACCTTGAAAAGCTTGAAGTAGTCCCGAATGTTTTACTCAGCAGCCCCATGGACTTGAGACTTCCATTAAGATGGACAGCTATTCTTTATGGTAAAGTTAAAGCTGACATTGCAGCTACAAGCGGAATTTATACCGCAGAGGATGCGTTGAAAATGATTATGGCAGGAGCTAAAGTCACGCATGTACTTTCCTCAATATTGATGAATGGTATTCCACATATTTCTAAAATTATTTTCGGAATGACTAAGTGGATGGAAGAACATGAATATGATTCAATAAAAGCAATGTGCGGAAGTATGAGCTATAAAAACATTGCTGATCCTTCACAATTTGAACGTGCTAATTATATGAAAGTTCTACACTCATATAAATAAAAACTCTATTGTCATCCCCGCGAAAGCGGGGATCCCCTTAACCAGACTGTTTTCTCTAATATTAAAAAACCTCGCTTCATCAGCGAGGTTTTTTTTATACTTTGAATTACTAGTTTGTCATTCCCGCGAAAGCGGGAATCCATTCCTCTTACCAAATCCTCACAATTTTATCTTCCGGCATTCTCATACTGATCGCCGTCCTTAACGCCGAACGCTTCCCAGAATTCAGGCAAATTGCTTAAAGGTGCGTTTACGCGGAATTTACCGAGTGAATGTGGATCGGTTTTTATTCTCATTCTCAAAGCTTCATCTCTTATGCTGTTTTCCCATACCTGGGCATAACTAAGGAAGAATCTCTGAGTAGGAGTAAACCCGTCAATCTTTTCACCCTTCTTAAACTCTTCAGTATTTTTAAGAGCGGTAAGAGAAATTTTAAGACCGCCTAAATCTGCTATATTTTCACCCTGGGTTAGTTCACCGTTGCAATGTGTTGAATCAATTGCGACGAAAGCGTTAAACTGGTTAATAATTGCTTTTCCTCTTTCCTCGAACTTTTTGCCGTCAGCTTCTGTCCACCAGTCTTTTATATTTCCCTGTGCATCATACTGTCTTCCCTGGTCATCGAAACCATGAGTTATTTCGTGTCCTATCACCACACCCATGCCGCCGTAATTTATCGCGTCATCAGCGTTTACATTAAAGAACGGGGGTTGAAGAATAGCAGCCGGGAAAACAATTTCATTCATTGTTGGATTATAATATGCATTAACAGTCTGAGGCAGCATTCCCCATTCAGTTCTGTCAACTGGTTTGCCTATTTTCGATAGGTTATCTCTTACTTCAAATTCGCTGGCATTCATATCATTCTGGAAAAATGATTCGCGTGAAATTTCAACTTTAGAATAATCTTTCCATTTATCTGTGTAGCCTATTTTAACTGTAAAAGCATCTAATTTAATAAGAGCTTCTTTTTTAGTAACCTCACTCATCCAGTCAAGATTTTTAATTCTTTCTCTTAAAGCGGTAACTAAATTATGAACAATGTTCTTAGCTCTTTCTTTTGCTTCAGGAGGGAAAGTTTTTTCAACATATATCTGACCTAAAATTTCTCCTAAAGCGCCGTTAGTCTGCTGCATAACTCTTTTCCATCTTGGCTGCATTGCTTTAGCGCCCTGCATAAATCTTCCGCCGAAATTAAAACTTTCTTCAACAAAAGCGGAACTCAAATATGGAGCAGAGCCCCTGATAACATGCCATCTCAGGTAAGGTTTAAGATCGTTAACAGGAAGTTCATTTAGCATAGCGCTGACTTCTTTTATGAACTTTGGCTGGCTAACATCAATATCAGATGGAGCCGCAATATCAAGCGCCTTGAAATAAACATTCCAGTTAATTCCCGGAGTGATTGATTTAAGTGAATCCAGGCTCATTTTATTATAATTCTTAACCGGATCTCTTCTTTCAACTCTGGTCAAAGAAGCTGTTGCTAATCTTGTTTCAATTTCCATTACCTTAGCGGCATCTTTAATTGCATCCGCTTCATTCTCACCGGTAAGTTTGAACATATTAGTCATAAACTGAACATATTTAGTCCTGATTTCAGTTGATCTTGCGTCTTTATTCAGGTAATAATCTCTGTCGGGAAGTCCAAGACCGCCCTGGCTGATAGAAGCAATGTTCATTGAACTATTTCTTTCATCGGCACCGGCATAAAACATGAACATCGGTCTTGAGATACGGAGATGTATGTTTGCCAGTTCTTTAAATAAATCATCTTTTGATTTAATATTTGAAATTGCTTTAAGGATCGGGAGTAATGGTTTATAGCCTTCCTTATCAATTTGAACTGTATCCATACCTGCGAAATAGTAATCGCCTATCTTCTGCTGGTTGCTTCCTTTTTTCGCTGATTTATTATTCGCGGCACTTTCTAGTATTTCCCTTAAAACTTTATTATTCTGTTCGCCTAAAATTTCAAAACTTCCCCATCTGCTGTATTCATCAGGGATAGGGTTATTTTTAATCCATCCGCCGACTGCATACTCATAAAAATCCTGTGTAGGGTTAACTGAAGGGTTAATATTCTTTGGATCAAATCCATGACCCTCGTCTTTAGATCCGCTGCCCGCAAATATTACAAAGGGGATCAGTAAAGCAAGGAGTGAAAATAGTTGTTTCATAATTACATCGCCTGTTTTGTTTGTATTTTGTAAGTAAAGTTACAAATAATCCGCAAATAATTATACCAATAAACAGGGTATACGACCAAATATCATAATATTTATTACTTTCTAACTATAATAAATAGTCTTATCAGATTTATTAAATTCTAAATATAAACATATAATTTTATATCCCCGACTATTGAATTTACAATTTTGCCACTCATAAAAAATCCCGCCTGAAAGAATTCTTTCAGACGGGACCATTAGTAAAACGAAAACATAACGAACTATTTGAGGAGCATTAACTTCCGAACAGAAGAAAAATCTTTCGTCTTAATTGTGCAAATGTATAAACCACTTGGTAAATGTGAAGCATCAAATGTTACATAGTATTTGCCTGCCTGTTTATTGGCATTGACTAATGTACTTATTTCCTTCCCGATTATATTATATATCTTAATACTAACCATTCCTTCCTTTGCTATATCATATCTGATAATAGTTGACGGGTTGAATGGATTTGGAAAATTTTGATATAAATTAAAGTTTGAAGGAATTCCACTTAAATCTTCTTTTATTCCAGTTATTTCTACACTAAAACTGAAGATAATAGATACAGTTTGTCCACCTGCATTTATTGCATAAACTCTCCAGAAATATTGATCATTATCCTGTAAAAAGCTGATTGCAAGTGATTCTGTAGTTACAACAGTATCTTTTATAGGAGTGGTGAAATTAGGATCAGATCCAACTTGCACTCTGTATGATGTTGCTGTTGTAACAGCTGACCAGGTAAGCGTAGTCTTTAAACTATCTATAACTGCATTATTTGCAGGAGATATTAACGTAGGAGCCCCGGGAGCAGCAGCTATCGTTGTGAAATTAAATGCAGTTGAATAAGCGCTAGTACCACCTAAATTAGAGGCACTAACTCTCCAGAAATACTTGGTACCGTTTTTCAGTGTAACAGATTTACTATTTGTAGCCACTAATGAATCATTTACAACGATGCTTGTACCGATAAATGTAGGGCTGGTTGCAACCTGAATCCTGTATGTAGATGCACCCGTAACAGCACCCCAGGTAAGGGATAATGAAAGCGGTTGATCTACTGCGCCATTAGCAGGAGTCTGCAGTACTGGAGCAACAGGGGCAGCAACTATTGTGGTAAAAATGAATGGAACTGAAAATGCACTTGCACCAGCAATATTTATAGCACTTACTTTCCAAACATATGTCTGACCGTTCAACAATGCTTTAAGAGCAAGGCTGGTATTGGTTAAAGTGGTATCTTTAATTAAATTCGTAGTAAACAATGAATCTAAAGATACCTGCACTCTATAGCTGGTAGCTGTGGTAACAACTCCCCATGTTAAAGTGGGTTTAACTGACTGGTTAACCGCGCCATTAAGAGGAGAAGTTAAAACAGGAACAGTTGGGGCAACAGCAAGGTTGACAGATCCGTTCTGATATATTGTACCTGAAATAATATTACCGGCACCGTCTAGTATTTCGCAAACAGATGTGTTGAAACTAAGCGGATTATTACCACCAGTAAATGCAAAGTTTAGATTTGTGAGAACCCCATTAGCTATAGAAATAGGAGTATTCCCTGTTGGGTCAAACCATCCAATCGAAATTACACCATTAACAGCGTTATTTGTAATAGTAATTCCATTATAACTTCCGGTAAGTCCATTAAAAGTTAAAGCTGCTGCGTTGTAATTAATTTTGAAAGAGAAAGATCCTATATTATTAAATGCCTGTACATTCAAAGGAACTATAACTGGAGCTGAAGCTACTGCAGTTATATTGGCAAGGGATACTGTAGGAACTCCACCAAGTGGATTAATCGCTCCGTTATTATATGTAACACCTGCTATAACAGTTCCGCTTCCGTTTAATAATTCACTTTGAGATGTATTAAAAGTAAGAGGCGCGGAACCGCCATTATAAGTAAAATTCATATTCAACAAAACCGAACTATCTGGTAATGTTACTGGATTTGTTCCTGTAGCATCGTACCAGCCAATAGCAATAACCCCGTTTGCAGCATTTGCCGTTAAACTTATACCATTAGGAATGGTAATGTTCGTAAAAGAAAGAGCGGTTGAACTATAATTTACTTTTAATGATATAGAGCCGATATTAGCAAACTTCTTAACAATTATAGGAACTGATATCGTACTTCCTGGAGTAACTAAAAGAGATGGTATTGACAAATTTACAGTAAATAACCCGACTGCCCCATTATTAAAAGTAATAGGGGTAATTTGATTACCTAATTCATTTATTATTTCACATTGATCTTGAATAAAAGAGAGATTGCTTGCACCGGAAACTATAAATCTCAGATCAACAATCTTGCCATTTGCTACAGGATATGGTGTTGAGGCTGTCGCATCAAACCAACCTAAAGCAATCTGACCATTATTTGCACCAGCAGTAAAAGTAACACCTGCAGGTGTATTGGCAACTCCTAAAAAATTAAGAGTTGAACTATTGTAGCCTATTTTCAATGAAATAGACCCAACATTATTAAAAGATGAGCCATTTATTGGCACGCTGACTGTGTCCCCAACATTCGCTTGATTCGTCCCTATAGTTAAAGACGTCACTTGAGCAAAGACAGCTGTGGAGAAGAACAACAGAGCGCCAAATAATATTATTATTTTTTTCATCATATTCCTTTTCATAATTAAAAACACACAATTGGGCTTACAATCTTTCAATTGTAAGCCCTTGAATAATTATATTATTGTGCTGTCCTTATTTCATTAGCATCATTTTATTTATCTTGGTGAACGTTTCATTGCTAGTCACAACTTTTAATCTATAAAGATAAACACCGCTTGCTAAGTTGCTTGCGTTAAAGCTTACCTTGTAATTTCCTGCATCCTGAATCTCATTAACAATTGTAGTAACCATCTGGCCTAAGGAGTTAATGATTTCAAGTTTTACAGTTCCTTTATCTTTCAAGCTATAAGATATAGTAGTCGAAGGATTGAAAGGATTAGGATAGTTTTGTAACAATCCAAATTCTGTAGGTATTGTACCTAATGCAGAAGTTGTGGTTAAGCTAACTGATGGCATTATATTTCCATCTTTTGAAACAAATTCACTATTAGATGGATCTAATT
This sequence comes from uncultured Ignavibacteriales bacterium, assembly GCA_963786395.1. Classification (GTDB taxonomy): domain Bacteria; phylum Bacteroidota; class Ignavibacteria; order Ignavibacteriales; family Ignavibacteriaceae; genus Fen-1301. The sequence goes on from CAWAZD010000007.1 coordinate 223,004, forward strand.
GAATTCCGAAAGAAGTATTGTTCTTGAAATTAGCTGTAGGCTTAAAATTCAATACTAATACATTATTACCTGCTTTTAGAGTCAATGGTTCTTTTCCACCGGACATATCTGCCCAGCCGATTGTAATTGTACCATTTACATCTTTAGCAACAATACCTGATGCTATTGAAGATACTCCTTCAAAAGTAGCAAGATTGTTGGGATAAGTAATACTTAAGCTCATAGCACCGAGTTCAGAATTCTGATCGATTACTACTGGAACTGAGAATTCCTGTGTCGGGCTAACTTTTGCTATACCTTTTTCGTGAAGGGACATGAATCCAGCTTTTGGAAGATTGCTTGAATATCCAGTAACATCACCAGCTACAAGTGCAGCAATACTTACGTTACTTACATTTGCATTTGTAACAGTTATTGTATCTGGAATAAATTGCCAATCTGCTGCTTGGAATGAACTTATCAATCCGGCAAATCTTCTTACTATTAAGAGAGCGTCACCGTTTGTAACTCCATTAACAAGATTAACATCGCCAGCAAGTAACTGGATAGGACTGAATGTTCTTAAACCAGCATAATACTGTGAACACCAGAATGCATCTGTAGCATTAACAGCTGCAGGAATCCATGCGTTTGAAGTCGTAGCTGAAAGTGCATACGTTCCATTTATAAGATTACCAAAGCTGAAATTACCAAGTGTATCTGTAGTAGTAGTTCTTGAACCAGGCATAAGTGTAACTACAACATTCTTTACAGGTTGTAATGATGTTGAAGCGTACTGAACTTTACCTGAAATTGTTGACAAAGTAACTGCTTTCTTGAATCCGAAAGTAAACTGAGCTCCAGGGAAAGCTACAAGGTTTCCCTGAGAGTTGGTTACTCTTACAATTGGGGCACCGTTACCTGGATCAAAGTTTGCATATATTCCACCCTGTGCTGTCCAAGGATTAGTTGTAACAAACATTCCTTCTCTTGTTATTAATCTTAGGTTTGCAACACTACCATTAGGATAATTTGCGGCTGGGAAACCAGCACCATCCAATTCTATATCAAACAATTGACTTGGTGACATACCGAGAGAAGTATAAATTGACCAATTGAAATTAGCAGTTGTGTCGATTGTAATGCCATTATAAGTCAATGGGAAACCGGCAGAACCACCTGGGTTTGTATCCTGAACTGCAACAAAGAATGTATTTGTATTTGATAATATATTGTTGAAAGTTAAGGCAGCTAGCTTATAGTTATTTGGTGTACCAACCGGGAATTCAAATCTTCCAGGAGCTATAGATCCACCAGCGGCAACATCTTTAGCAACGATACCAACAAAATAACTCATGTTTGATCCAACTAAAGTTCTATCGAATCCCTGATTGCTGGGGCTTTGTACTAATTTAACCCAATATGGTGAGTCAATTGTAAACAAACCGTCTTTGAAGATAACACTTGAATGATCAGTACCAGTAAGAGCAAGAAGTGAAAGATTACCACCTTTCAGATTGATACCCTGAACACTCGTGTTATTTATTGTTAAAGCAACATTAAGAGCTAATGTTGTATTTGTTGGGACAGTCCAGGTCTGTAAAGTACTGCCTACGAAAGCCAGACTACCTGTACCAGTAACTGTATTTAGGAATGAACCAGTAATACTAAGATTACCATATAAAGAAAGGGTTTTTCCCTTTAGATCAAATGTACCAGCTACTGTTAAATTATTTGCATTTTGATCTGCAATAAAATCTACTTCAGCACCTGAATTTACTGTAACATTAGGTCTACCTGCATTAACATATTCAAAACCAGCATTTCTTGCGCCTGTTTGTGAATAGATAAGATTGTAAACTGTGTTAGCAGCAAGAGTAATGGCTGCATTAACAAAACCACCGTTTATATTAATGGTTTCACCACCATTAAGAGTGAGTGCAGTTGCAGGAACATTTGCTGCATTAAATATACCGGATTTTAATAATAAAGTTCCGGTACTTGCGAACTGGAATGGAAGAATAGTATTTAATTGATTAGTAGCAGCGCCTAAATCAACTGTAGTATTTACAACTTGCAGAGTTGCTGCGAGAGGTACTTCTTTTCCCATTGCTGCAGGAGAAGTAGTAATATTGCTGTAAACTAAATTAACTGTTCCATCGAATACAGGTAATTTTGACAATGAACTTAAATCTGCAACACGGGTAATTGTAACACCAGTTGCTAAATGCATAACCTTATCAGTCTGGGTGTTTAGAATACCTGAAGATAATTTAAGGTTGTTAAGAACAGTGAATTCATTTGTCGGAGCAACAAGTGAATTATCAAAAGTAACAGCATTTGTAGCAACAGTATTTGCTATAGTAAGGTTAGAAACTGTAAATCCTGTACCTTGATTAGCAACCTGAGCAACAGATCCTGTGAACTGAAATTCACCAGTTGTTGCTGTAATAACACCGGTAGCAGTAGTTCTAACGAAATTACCCTGTATAGCAAGAGAGTTAATTCCGAGATCAAGTGAACCGGCTGTCATTGTGAATAAAGTTCCTACAGAGATTGTATGTGGAGTTGCAGTGCTAGAAGCAATAGACGCACCTGTAGTAGAGTTTATTGCGAAATTACTAAAGGTATAATTATTTGATGCAGTTAATTGTCCTGACATCGTCAACGTACCTGTTCCGGTGAACATTGTAGTTGATGCACTTGCAGAAATTTTACCATTTACAAAAGTAAGATTAAAAGTAGCATTAGCAATAGATCCACCGGTAAGAATATAAAGACTGGGGTAACCAGCATTTAATGTACCGGTAAGTGTAACATTAGAACCCAATGTAGTTGCTACAGCGGTTCTAAAGTATGGAAGAGGAGAAACTAAAGTTAAAGTTTGTGGATTAGCCGCAAAAGCAAGATAACCAACTGATGCTTGGTCAAATGTTCCGCCAGTCTGTGTATATCCACCGCTATTCACATAAAAGTAATCAGTGGCTACTGGAATTGAAACACTACCAGCAGTATGAACAACTCCTGCATTAGCGTAAACATAAACACTACTTTGGCTTAATGTTCCTACTGAGAACGAAGCTCCTCCTAAGGTCATAAGACCATAAATAGTTTCGTTAACACCAGGGACACTTGATACGTATGGTCCCATGGTCAGAACTGTATTTGAAGCCGCGAGTGTTGTAAATGTTCCGGCGAATTTTTTAATATCAAATAATGTACAAAGTGTGGTTGAGGCAATTTGAATATTTCCTATTAAAGATGCTCCAGCACTTGTTGTACTACCATTGATTGTGGCAGTTGCACCGGATACTTTTATCATTCCGGTACCTGCAGTAGTTAACGAACCTAATATTGTATGCGTTACACTACCTGATAAGTTAAATGTAGCACCAGTAACTTGATTTACTGTACAAAGTGAATCAATAATTAATATGCCACCAAAGTTTAAGTCAGCTCCTGGTAAATTAACTTGGTTACCAGTTGCACTAACTCTCCATGTTTTTACCAATGGTGCATTATTGATAATCTCCGCTCCAACAGTTTGGGGTGCTGTTAAAACGCCTACATATGTAACATCATATTGTACATTAGAACCATCAAATGTTGCTGGTAATGTAGTAGTAATACCGCCAGCAGTTTGTGGATTTCTGTAAATGGCCGCAACATTTCCAAATGGTGAAAAATCACCACTCAAAACATTTAATGTACCGGTTACAAGATATAAACGACCTGTCCATTTAACTGGTCCAACTATATCAGCAAAAAAAGTAGATCCAACATCAATTGTTATATAGGAATAAGCTGATGCGCCTGTAATAACATAAGTAGCGCCGGAAAGTCCGCCAGCTACTCCACCGTTAATTGTAGTAAAACCACCAATAACAACACCACCACCACTACCTTCAGTAGCTGTATAAGTACCATTATTAGTAATTCTGTTGTTTCCACCATTTAGGATAAGGTTTAAAGTAGCCATATTCAGGTTGGTACTTGCTGAAATAAGTACCTCACCATTGGCTCTTATAGAATTCAATACGTTGATTACACCACCAGTATTGGTAAAAGTTATCCCTCCAGCCTGGAATAATGTACCGCCATTAATATTCTGAGCGGTAGTACCATTAAAGAAAAGTGTAGAAGTACCAGCAGCAGTAAATGCTGAAGGAGCAACTGTTCTTGTGAAATCTCCTGTAACTTTAAAAGTTGCAGTTCCATTAAGATTAAAACCAATTGCTAAATTCTGTTCTGTATAATTACCGGTTGTTAATGTAATATTATTAGCAACAGTAATAGTACCATTATTCTGTGTTAAACTTGCAACTGTAATAGGAGCAAGATTAATTGTACCAAAAGTAGTAACACCTGCACCGGTTTTAATAAAAGCCGGGAAGGTACCACCATTAAAAGAGTTAGCGCCTGAATTAGAGACAGTAACACTTCCACCCAATGAACCGGTTATTGTACCAGTATTTGTAAGGTGGTCAAAATCTCCGGAAAGAGTTAAGGTATTAGCTCCCAGTGCAATTGTTCCGGAGTTAGTTAAAACATTAGCTATGCTGAATGAAGCATTTGCTGTTATAGTGTTTGTATTTCCAAAAGTACTATTGAAAGTTGAAACACCATTTATTGTTAAAGGACCGGTATTTGATGCAGCACCAGCTACTGTTGTTGCATTAATAGAGCCTGTACCGTTATTTGTAAAAGTTCCGGTAAGAGAAACAGGACCAGTTATAGCTAAAGTGCCGCCTGAAACGTTGGCAACTGAACCTATCTGAGATCCTGAAGCAGTACCAGCAAGATTAAGTGTACCACCTGTTATTTCATTTGTAATATCTAAAGTTACAAATTGACCAACTTTAGTTCCTAATCCTGTCTTAGTTGCAGTAATCTGACCGATAGTTAATGTACCTGCACCATGATTTCTCACTGGAGCAGAAACACCAAATCCATAATCGACAACTGTATAAATAAAATTATTAAGAGCGACAGTCGAATTAATAATAATCGAACCGCCAGCTTGATTTTCAATTAAATAGTTACCAAAGGCTCTATCAGCTGTAAGATAATCAACATTATATGTCAATGGCTGATTAAAAGTAATTGATTGAGTTGAAGAGTTAACTATTTCTGGTAAATAAGCAGAACTAGAACCATCTCCAATTTTTGCATTTAGAGCACCATTAAATGTTGCAGTACCAGTACCAGAATTTACGATATTGTTGTAATTCAAAGCAACAGTTCCACCAACCGTAAGAGACCCGGCATTAATGATAAAACTTGTTGATGAAATAGGTGAATAAGTAGTAATTCCGCCAGTAATATTAAGTGTGCCTAAAGCATTATTATTTAAGCCTGAATTACCGGTAAATATTAGATTACCAGCAATAGATGCATTTATAACATTCGTAAAACCAGTTGTTCCGCCACTAACAGTGACATCACTACTGAATGTAGCTGATGCAGAAGTACCATTCAAAGTAACAATTCCTGCAGAAAGAGAATTTTGGAATTGTGTATTACCTGTGTTTTGTACGAATGATCCTGTAGTAGTTATAGCATTAGGGAATGTTAAAGTTGTACCTGCAGTTTTATTGATTGTAATTGAACCTGCACCATAACTTGCTAATTGTCCTTCTTTACCAACTGTAAAAGAGCCACCAGCGTCATATGATAAACTTAAATCACCACCAGAAGTTGGAGCTGCAGTTGTAAAAGAAGATGAATTATGAATAGCAATTGTTGCAGAAGCAGGTAAAAGCCAGCTGCCAGCATTATCAAGATTAATTGTACTTGAATTTGCAGGACCTGCACCATTACCAAGTGTAATTGATCCTGTAGCTTGTCTTAAATAAGCGCCACCAACGGTTGTACCGCTGATATTTAAAGTACCACCGCTAACATTAAAAGTAACAGTACCGGCAGTAAGATCTACGATATTGTTAAGTAATGGATAAAAAGTAATATTAATAGTGGAATTCGCTACAAAGCGTGTGAAGGCGGTTGTATTGATGTTCAGGTCGGAACCAGAACCGTTGGCACCATTATAGATACCAGCCGCTATTGATAGAGTTCCACCAGCAGAAAGATTCGAAAGGCCGGCATTGATTGTCGCCTTTGGTCCTGATCCTGCAGGATTGTTTGTAGAGTTCTGCCCAGTATACGTATCTGAGCCATTTGTTACGTCAACATAAACCTGACTAAAGGGTTGTGCCCAAGCCGAGGATGTAAGTAACGCAACAACGAAAAAAAGAAAGCTAACTTTCTTTAAGTAGTCATTAAGCTTCATTTAATGCTCCGAATTTATTGAAAATATGTACTAATTTAGACCGATGTTTAGAGGCATAAATACATTTATCTATACCTTTGCGAGTGTAAGTTTCCGTCACAATTATTCCTCCAATAATTTATTTTTATTATTAATTTTCACAATTATTTGTTTTAATCTTTAAGTATCTTTAACATTAAATCTGCCAATGAATGTACTTTCATTTTAAGAAAAATATTTTTATAATGAGTATTTATGGTATGAAAACTCAGGCACAATTTACTTGCAATTATTTTTTTATCGTCCCCTTGCAGAATATAAGAAGTTATTTCGGCTTCTCTATCCGTCAAAGAATAGAGATATTTTACTTTTGATTTAAAATCAATATTTGCATAAACCATAAAAGACCAACTTTTTCATTTGTAATTTTAAGGGAATTATATTTATTTAATTCCGAAATAAATATCTGTTCTAATATTTATAAGATCAATACCACATTTATGGTATATTGCTGGTTTATTCGACATTATATTTGTTTGACAATTGGGTATAAAAAGAATGATTGTGGCGAAATTTATTATTAAATCATATTACCTTATTTATGGTATTATCTTCGGAAAATAGAAGAGGTAAAGACAAATTTGCAGGTACATAGCTTTATAAAAAAAACGAACGAATAGTAAAAGATTTTAAGCTATTTAGGTATCTCCAATTTATCTTGATTATTTAATACCGTCATTAATAAGTCTGTCGCCTTATGAACCCCAACTTTTAGATATATCCTTTTAAAATATGTATTTATTGTGTGATAGCTTAAATTCATAATTTCAGAAATTTTCTTTTTCTTATACCCCATGATGATATATTTAATAACTTCTAACTCTCTATCAGTTAAATAATAATGAGCTTTCATATTATTAAGTTACAATACGCATTTATGAAATAATCTATTCTATAATCCTTTACAACACTATATTGAAATTTGATCGATTAAACATTTAAATATTTTTATTAACCATACCTTTTTTATGGTATATTCAAGAGAATCCATTATTATTCATTTATTACATTATCATTCGAAATTCTATCATACTGCAATTATATGACCACTAAACCTATACCACATTTGTGGTAACAATCAACCCACAAAAAATAATCTATTTTCTATTTCAAAACAAATATTTTTGTTTCTAAATAGGATATTTTATTTTAATTAAATTTATTTTACTTCGGCTTCAAAATGGGGAATAAATTAAAGTTTGCCCATGTTCACAAAATAATCTGAATTTGTAAATATTTTGATAAATTTTCGGTTGGAGGATAAAAGTGAAGTTTGAGTGTTGTTTTAGAAAAGATCCCTGATTGGTTTTTATTATATTTTCTAATTATTCCTATATTCAAAAACTTTTAATACCAATTCGCTTATGGAATGAATCTGCATTTTAATAAAGATATGTTTATAATGTGTGTTGATAGTGTGATAACTTAAAAACAATATTTTGGATATTTCTTTTTTATCATAACCTTGCAGGATGCAGTCTAAAATTTCCATTTCCCTCTGTGTTAAAGAATAATTTGAAAGTATCTCGTTTTTCAAATTCATGCCTACCAATCCCATGGTACTTATTCTCCAAATGTATTAATTGATAATTATCTTTTGCGATCCTAAGCCTTAATAAAGATATTTAATTTTTTAATTAACTATAATTACAAAATATTATTGTAATATTCATACCATGTCTATGGTATTTGTAAAATTCTGGCATTGTATATAATTTTGTTTAGTATGTAATTATTATGTACCATATTTGTGCTATTTTTCTTCTTTTTTTATTTTTGAGCGATACCACATCTGTGCTATTATTTAATATTCATGCTTTTTCATTTTTATCTTTTTCGTTTATTTATTAAGATCTCAATACAGGCAGGATATAATATCCTGGATATGCTATAATTCAACACATAACATTTTACCACGCTTATGGTACATGGATATTCAGAATGTTTTTTGTTTATGTTTTAATATTTAATAATCGGATTACGCGATAATATGGTATTGATAAATACTCAACCAGAGCATTGAAAGAATTATTTTTGCTAACAATTGAACCAAAAAGACAATCCTGTCAGATTACATTCGATTTCGAATAATGTTTTTACATCCATTCAACCCAATTAAGGGTCTGCCGAATACAATTAAAATTCAAAAGAATTGTATATTTACCCTATTATTTAATTCTTTTGTGAATAACATTTGGCAAATCCAGGCAGGAAATATTTTCTTTTATACCTCAATACGGGCGGTGGACACCTGGCTCCCGCTAAATCAATTGCCGGCTGCATCGAGAAATTATCCGCCGGCTCAGTTGAACCCGTCCTGATTGATGGTTTTGAAAAAGCAATGACCATTATCCGCTACCTTATTGAAGATGGCTACCGCCGGCTCCAAACAGGAGGAAAATGGTTCTATGAATTTCTCTATGCGCTATACTTCCTTCCTACAGTCCCCCGGCTCAACGATTTAGTCCTGGCACATTCCATAATCCCCTGGCTTGAAAAAAAAATATTATCCGATAAACCCGAAAAAATAATCATCTTCCACTTCTTCCTTATTCGCCCCGTATATAAGATTATTAAAAAACATAAGCTTGATATAAAAGTATTTACTGTTGTTACCGATCCCTTTACTGCTCACCCGTTCTGGTTTACTAACAAAAAGCAAAACTTTATTCTCTTCAGTGAACGACTGAGACAACATGCTCTTAATCTTAATATCAGTGAGAAGAATCTGAATGTTTTTCCATTTATACTCGATGAAAAATATTCCTCCCCTATCCCTGTTGATCAGCTTCCCCAACTAAAAAAGAAATATGGTTTCGATCCTGATAAAAAGACTGTCCTGATCTTCGGCGGCGGGGATGGTATCCCGAAAGGTGAAAAGATCCTTGAAACTATTCTTAAATCGGGAATTGATATAAACATTGGAATTGTCTCAGGAAAAAATGATTCACTGGCCAATAAGTCCCATAATCTTAAGACTAAATATAACCGCTCAAACCTTCAGGTATTCGGTTATGTCGATTTTGTTTATGAACTCCTGAATATCTCCGATTTTATTATCTCCAAAGCAGGCGCTTCAGTTATGATGGAAATTCTTCACCTCAAGAAAATTCCAATCGTTATTGACTATATATGGGGACAGGAAAAGGGAAATATGGAATTTATCCGTGACAATAATATGGGCATCTTCGAAAAAGATATAAATAAACTTCCCTCAATCTTGAATGAACTCCTTACCAATAAAGACAAACGGCATTTTTACATAAATAACATTATCAAAGAAAATCTTCTATCAGGCACCGAATCCGTCTCCCGCTTCATCCTTAACAACTAGCCCCTTATCGCTTTAAGATTTATAATTCATTCTGAGCAAAGTGTTCCGGGTAGTCGGGAATTAATTCCCGACACCCTTAACAACTTCTTTCATTTAATACTTGGTATTGCAATCCCTTCACTTTTCCGCATTGCCTGAAGAGCATCATTAACAGGTATGCATACAACCGTATGTGTCTTCGCTAATACTTCCGGATTATCCGCGGCAAAATTTACTGCCAGACTCGATATATTATCCGGGGCTTCCACGATTACAAATCCATCGTAATCGCCGTAGGTATAATAAAACGATAACATCCTACCACCCAATTTTTCTATAACCTCTTTAATGTATCTTGACCTGTCTTCGGGATGTTTAATAAGTTTAGACATCGCTTGTGGTGTGTAGGAAAATTGGATCATTGTAGTAACCATAATACCTCCTCAATTATTATTATTTAACAAATTTAAGCGCTCCCCATTTTTTGAAATTCACTTGAGGCAATAATAATCAGCAATTGAGTTTTTACTTTGTGGTTAATGACATTATATTATCTGCAGCACAGAGATTATTTAATATCTTGTATTTAGCCAACTAATCTACCTTCCTCTTTTTCAGTATTCCCGGCCTCAAATTAATGGCGTTAAAAAATTCAGCATCCGCTAAATATAGGAAGATGTTTTGGAGTAGATGAGGAAATATGTTTGAGCTCCGACTACTAAGTCGGAGCGAGTTTATTTCCGCCAGTTGAATTCACAAATTGTCTTTACGAAGCGCTGAATTTTTCGCCATTAATTTGCAGCCGATATTTCTTTTGTTTCTTTTCTTTGTGTCAAAGAAAAGAAAGGATAGCTTCAAAGAAAAGAAGGATGGCTTTCATTACCAATTTATTTCCAGCTTGAACTGGAAATAAATTATAACAAGCCTTTTTCTTTCATCAATTCACCGCAGAGAATGGCTCCGCCGGCAGCACCTCTAACGGTGTTATGTGAGATGAGAATAAATTTATAGTCAAACAAGCTGCATTCCCGCAGCCTGCCAATGCTAACTGCCATCCCTTTATCAATATCCCTGTGCAGACGCGGCTGCGGATATTTATCTTCTGTAAAATAATAGATCGGGTGTACGGGCGCCATTGGTAGATTTAATTCCTGCGGTACACTGCTGAATTCCCTCCACACTTTTAGTAATTCTTCTTTTGAAGCTTTGTTTTTAAGGTTGATCTGAACAGCTTCAGTATGACCGTCAATTACTGCAACACGGTTCGTCTGTGCGCTAATTTTCATTTTATATTGGTCAATCCCCTTCCCGTTGAAACTCCCTAATATCTTCAAAGGCTCTGCTTCCAGTTTTGGTTCTTCACCACCGATAAAAGGAATAACATTATCAATGCAGTCTAATCCAGATACACCAGGATATCCGGCTCCCGATAACGCCTGCATTGTTACAACATTTACTGCCTCTAATCCGAATTTATCAGCCAAAGGTTTAAGTGCTATTACAAGTCCAATAGTCGAACAGTTTGGATTTGTAACAATCCCTCCGCCCTTTCCATACTTCTGAATCTTAAGCAGTCCAAGATGATCAGGATTTACTTCAGGTATAAGCAATGGAACATCCGCATCAAATCTATGGTTCTTTGAATTTGAAACTACCATGTATCCGTTCTTCGCAAATTCTGTTTCAATTTCACCAGCTACACTTGCGTCAAGCGCTGAGAAAACAATCCGACTTTTAAGTACCGGTTCGCATGGCTTAACTATTAGTCCCGCAACATCTCCCGGAATAGCTGAAGGCAAAAACCAGTTAACAGCTTCAGAATATTTCTTACCGGCTGATCTGTCCGAAGCAGCTACTTCTGTTACTTTAAAGAAAGGATGGTTCTCCAGCAGTTGTATGAATTTCTGTCCCACACTGCCTGTTGCGCCTAATATGCCAACTTCAATTTTACTCATTTAAACCTCATTAAGAATCGCTTTATAAATTTCAATACCCGTATTAATTATTGAATCATCCGGCAGGAATTTTGGATTATGCAGCCCGAATTGTTTACCTTTCCCCGTTCCGAGCCAGAACATAAATGAAGGATAGAGTTTGGATATAAACCCGAAATCCTCTCCTGTCATTTTATATCCGCATTCAATAAACTCAAATTTACCAGCCAGTATTTCACGGCATCTCTTATACAATTTTTCATCTACTACAACTTCTGTATATAAAGAGCCCGTGCTTATTTTACTTTTTACACCGGTCTCGTTTTCAATATCCTTAAGTAGGATATTTATTTTATCGTAAAAGATTTCAGATTTCTTCCTGCTTAATGTTCTTAAAGTAGCTTCTATTTTTGCATACGCAGGTATTATATTTCTAACAGTTCCGGAACTCACTTTCCCATATCCGAATATAATCTTCTCTTCTTCCATTTTGATTAGTTCATTCACCTTATCCAAAAACAATATCAATGCTTCAAACGCGTTGTTCCCGTTTTCGGGGAAAGCAACGTGGGCACTTTTTCCGAAAAACTCAATATCAACTTCAAACGATGATGCGAATAGTGTTCCCGGTGATGATGCAATAACTCCCTGTTTATATTCATCTGTTACATGCAGCGCAAAAGCTTTTTCAATCTTATAGTTATTCAGTATGCCGGAATTAATAATCTTTTCCGCTCCGCCGCCGCCTTCTTCACCGGGCTGAAACAGGAATAGTATATTCTTATTTATTTTATTTTCAACCACATATCTCATCAGCCCGTATAATATAGAAGTGTGCACATCGTGTCCGCATGCATGCATACAGTTATTTTGGGAAGTAAAAGGACTTCCTGATTCTTCTTTTATTGGAAGTGCATCGATATCAGCTCTGAATAAAATATAACCCCCATCATTTATCCGGTACTCAGCAACCAGCCCTGTTTCAAGCGGTCTGAATATTTTTATATTCTTTATAAGGCTGATGTTTTCCACAAGCAGCGATGTAGTCCCGAATTCCTCAAACATTAGTTCCGGGTTCGAATGCATTTTATGCCGAAGTTCATATGGGGTCAATAGATCGGACATTTATAAACTGAATTCCTTAACTATAGCGTCAACTGCTTTTTGTTTGTACTGAGATTCTATCAAACATGATATTTTAATTTCGGATGTGGTAACAAGTCTTATTGGTATATCCGAAAGCGCTTTAAAGAATGTTGAAGCAACACCAATCCCTGACCTCATTCCGATTCCAACCACAGAAAGCTTAGTAAATCCTTTATAGAATTTAACTTCAAGTGAATCCATATCGACAAATAATTTATCCAGAGCTATTTCAAGCTGCTCTCTTTTGGATTCGATAATAGTAAATGAGACAACAAGATTTTCTCCGGTGTTGATTATTGAAATCATATCAACATTCAGTCCCTCAGTTGCTGTCTTCTCAAAGACTGATTGTACAAGTTTATAATCAACCGGCAGGTTTTTATATAAACCTGGGTTTCATTTTCAACTACACTGCATCCCGTTACAACGGGTTCTTCAATTATTATATTTTCATTCACGACGTAACTTCCTTCTTCGTCTACAAAAGTAGAACCGCAATATATTTTGATATCAAATTTCTTGGCAATTTCAACCGACCGGCTGTGGAGAACCTTGGCGCCAAGGCTTGCCATCTCCAGCATTTCGTCATACGCTATAAACTTTATTTTCTTTGCTGCCGGGTAAATTCTTGGGTCAGTTGTATATATTCCGGCTACATCACTATAAATCTCACAATCAATCTTTAATGCAGCAGCAAGAGCAACGGCTGAAGTGTCTGACCCACCCCTTCCCAGCGTGGTCATTTCCCCTTCATCAGTAATACCTTGAAAACCCGTAATTACCAATGTATCATTTCCCTCAAGTAAACCGAGTATTTTTTCACTATCGAAATTAAGAATCTTCGCTTCGTTAAAATCACCTGTTGTTCTTATCCCTGCCTGGAATGCATTAAGTGATTTACTTCTTAAACCCAAATCATTCAAAGCCATCGATAACAGTGAAACCGATACCTGCTCTCCCGTGGATAATAACATATCAAGTTCACGCGGATCGGGATTAGCAGAGACTTCTTTCGCAAGTTTAATAAGTCCATCAGTCGATTTCCCCATAGCCGATACAACTATTATTACCTTATAACCCTTATTAACTTTTAATGATATTCTTGAAGCTACTTTTTTTATTTTCTCAGGATCTGCAACTGAGCTTCCCCCATATTTTTGTACTACAATATTCAATTAAATTCCTACAATCTTCTTAATTCTTCAATAAGCTGAGTCTTTGATCTTGTCTTTAGCATCTACCATTTTAATAACCTTCGCCGGAACTCCCGCAACTACAGTATCCGGTTCAACATCTCTAACAACTACTGAACCCGCTGCTACAACAGACCCGTTTCCAACTTTTATACCTTCAAGCACTACGGCATTCGCTCCGATTAAAACATTATCGCCAATTATTACCGGATTTGCATTAGGAGGTTCAATCACTCCCGCCAAAACTGTCCCCGCACCAATATGGCAATCCTTTCCGACAATGGCTCTCCCGCCAACTACAACATTCATATCAATCATTGTCCTTTCACCAATTACAGCTCCGATATTTAATACAGCGCCCATCATTATTACACAGTTATCTCCAATCTCAACAAGATCCCTTATCAATGCACCCGGTTCTATTCGCGCATTATATTTTGTAAGATCAGCAAGAGGTATTGCAGAATTCCGGCGGTCAGTTTCTACCCTGTAATTCTTTATATAGCTCTTATTCTTTGCAAGGAACTCTTCAAATGTATTATACTCACAGAAAAGCACTCCCCATTTCTCGTCTCCAAAATAGTCCATCTCTCCAAAGTCTATTTTACCAAGTTTTCCTGAAAGATATATTTTGGCAGGTGTCTTTCGCTGTGCATCAGCAATATATTTTATGATCTCGTATGAATCCATTGTTTGCCTTTACTAATTAAAAAGTACTTCCTTAAATGTAAAATAACCATTCTTCTTATTTAAAACGAATAGAACTGATTTTAATACACCCTCGGAAAATGTTCTTCTTGATGTCGCGCTGTGTTTAATACTGAGTACTTCACCTAAACCCCCGAACGATACAGTATGATCACCCGCTACATTCCCCAGTCTTAATGATGAAATATTAACTTCTTTCCCCAAAGCTTTTTTAATCATAAGAGCCGTACCCGATGGTTTATCTTTCTTGAACCGGTGGTGCGTTTCACTAATTTCAATATCCCATCCGGGGAGGTTTTCATTCAGCAACTCCGTACACCTGAGCAGCAACTGAATCCCCACCGAGAAATTGAAACTCTGCACAACAGGAACTTCTTTACTTAATTCTTTTAATGCAGTAAGCTGTTGACTGTTCAGACCGGTAGTCCCCATAACAAGAGGAACTTTAAACTTATTAATATAGAATAGTGTTTGTTCAAATACCTGGGGAAGTGAGAAATCAATTATGACTTCAGGGTCTTCTGTTTTCCATTCTCCGTCAGCGTCATATTTAAATACACATATGTTACCCGATTCATTCATCAGGGTTTCTATTTCTATCCCCATCCTACCGGAAGCACCTATTAGTCCATATTTAACAGGCATTATTTTAACCTCGCAATTTCGTGCTTTATTAATTTCTCTGAGTTTTCAGTTATCGGAGCTAGTGGCAGTCTGAGTGTATTCTTACATAATCCAAGATAGCTACAAGCAAACTTCACTGGCATCGGGCTTGTTTCCACAAAGAGGATATTCATCAAATTCAGATATTTATTATGAAGCTTCCTGGCAAATTCAAGATCCTTGTTCCTCATTGCATTTGTAATTTCCCACATCTGCAATGGAAATGGATTCGAGAAAACCGAAATCACTCCCTTACCGCCAAGTGCCATTATTGGAAGAGTCTGATCGTCATTTCCGGATATAATTGTTAAAGTATCCGGCTTCATTGCAATAAGTCTTGCTATCTGTGAAATATCCGCACAGGCTTCTTTAACTGCTACAACATTGAGACATGCCTGATGAATTTTTAATAAAGTTTCAGGAAGAATGTTCATTGCTGTCCGGCTTGGAACGTTATAAACTATAATGGGTAGTGGCGTCTTTTCAGAAATATATTTATAATGTTCAACAAGACTGGATTGTGTCCCTTTGTTGTAATATGGATTTACAATTAAAACACCATCAGCTTTTAAGTCTTCAGCCATTTTATTAAGTTGAACAACTTTCCTGGTGTCATTTGTACCGGTGCCGACCACAACCGGTATTTTCCCGTTTACTTCCGTAATAACAGTTTCAATTATTTTCTTCCGTTCATCATCATCAATAACAGCAGATTCTCCAGTAGTACCAAGCACTACAAGGAAATCAACTTTATTGTCAAGCTGGAACTTTACAAGCTTCTTCAGATCCGTGTAATCTACATTTAGATCTTCATCAAAAGGTGTAATTAATGCAGTTCCTGTTCCTTGAAACATATTTTAACCTTTCCAATTGTTAAATAAAATCAGTTAATGCAAATATAAAGTTAAAATTGAAATATGCATTTATTTTTTCATTAATTTTTCTTCTCACCCCTTTATTTTATTGCGGGGGTAACAATACAGGGAAATAATTTCCCCCTATAGCAATTGATATATATCAATGGTATTACCGAAATATTTATTTTAATTGTAAGTGTTAATAATAAATGAGATCAAGATTTGACATGAGTAATTTTCTACTGAGCTCCTGAAAATTATAAGTGTCAAATCTTTTTTTTTGCTCTTAAAGCAGGAGCGGGTATTTTCTATTTAGTACTGGAAGTTGATAGTAAACTTAGTCCCTTTCTCACTTGAAAGTTCGATTTTACCCCCTATTTGTTCAACCAGAGTCCGAATTAATTGAAGTCCCAATGTGTCCGTGTTTTTGAAATCTTTGTCAGGCGGGAATCCAATTCCATCATCCTCTACAATCAGAGTGCATTTATTCCCTTCCCTGTTTATATTAACAAATAAGTTCCCATGTCTGCCATCAGGGAATGCATGTTTAAAAGCATTTGAAATAAGTTCATTTAATATCAAACCAAGATTTATTGCCAGGTCTATGCCAACAAGCATATTATTAATCTGTTTGTGGAGAATAATATCATCAGAATTCAAATTATAGGAGCCAAATAAATTATTTGTTAGTTCCTCAACATAGCCGGAAAAATCAATCTGGGACATATCCTGTGATTGGTACAACTTTTCATGAATTAGAGCCATCGATCTTACACGGTTCTGGCTCTCCCTAAATATGTCCTTCGATTTTTGGTCTTTAATGTATGTCGATTGAATATTAAGAAGACTTGAAATAATCTGGAGATTGTTTTTAACCCTATGATGAATCTCCTTCAACAGAAGCTCTTTCTCCTTAAGTGAATTTTCTATTTTATCCGCAGCAATTTTTCTTTCTTCTTCAACTTTTTTCCTTTCTGAAATTTCGTTTTTCAATTCCTTATTTAGATCAGCGAGTTTCTGCGTCAATGCCAGCTGCTTTTCATTACTTCTTAAAAGATCAGAAGTTTCCTTTTCTTTTGTTACATCTTTAACAATTTTAGTAAATCCACGCAATTCTCCCTGCCGGTTTTTAAGTGCAGTTATAGAAACATTAGCAAAAAATCTGCTGCCATCTTTCCTTACTCGTATTGCATCCTCTTCATGATATCCGTTTCTGACTGCATACTGAAGATTTTTGTAAGGTTTATTGTTTTTTGTGTCTTCTTCTGTGTAAAAAATTGAGAAATGTTTGTGAAGTACTTCTTCCCTTTTATAACCTTTTATAATTTCGGCACCTTTATTCCAGGTTAATATATTTCCATCGGGGTCAAGAATCACAACAGCATAATCTTCTATATTATAAAGCATTAAACCGTATAATTCTTCATCAACCTGGGGTAAATCAACTTGTTTGTTCATTTCCAAAATCTATCTTATATATTTTATATAAAAAAGGAAAATAGAGATATCCTGATATAATTGATGCCCATTCATCACAGATAATTATCAATTGACTACAAATTCACACTTCAATATTTATGCGAAAAAGAGCAAAAAAAAAGGTATATTTCTATATAAAAAAGAAAAAAACATGCCAGCAAAAGAGCTATTAAAAAAATATAAGGACGCGAAGAATTTTTTCAACCGGGACTTAAGTTGGATTGAGTTTAACAGACGAGTTCTTCAGGAAGCGCTTGATCCGGAACTACCATTATTAGAAAAGATAAAGTTCATTTCGATCTTCTGTACCAATCTTGATGAATTTTACATGATTCGTGTCTCCGGACTAAAAGAACAGATCGCAGCGAAAATCCTGGAGCCCTCAATTGACGGGTTAACTCCAATGGAGCAGCTTCAGAAGATTGAAAAAACTATCCAACCTATGCTGAAACAAATCCTGGATTTGTGGCAGAATACTATTATTCCTGAATTGAGATCAAACGAAATTTTTATTCTTGGATATGATGATCTGGAACAGAAGGAAAAAGAGTTAGTAACTGAATATTTCCTAAAAGAAATATATCCTGTGCTCACGCCACTTGCTGTAGATCCGGGTAGACCCTTTCCTTACATCTCTAATTTAAGTTTAAGCCTGGCAATTCTTGTAAAAAAACCAAATGGTGAAAGTCTTTTTGCCCGGTTAAAAATACCACAGATTCTTCCCCGTCTTTTGCAACTGGACAAAATAATTAATCCGTCATTAAAGATTGGGACTAATGGTCAATTTAAAGCCCGGTATATATGGCTGGGTGAAATTATTAAGACAAATTTACAATACTTATTTCCAGGTATGGAGGTTGTGGAATCACACCAATTCAGAATTACAAGAGACACTGATATTGAACTCCAGGAAGATGAAGCCGACGATCTGTTAAAAGTTATTGAAGAACATATAAGACAAAGAAGATTTGGTAAAGTTGTCCGCCTTGAAGTCCCGGGCGGGATGCCTGAATTTATGCTCGAGACTTTAATGGAAAATCTACTTATCACGCGCGATGATGTTCACATAGTAGATGGACCGCTCGGGTTAAGCGATATTATAATGTTATACGACCTTCCTCTGCATCAGTTAAAATCAGTACCATTTTATCCGGTTATTCCTAAAACCTTTGAAGATGATGATGATATTTTTGGAATAATAAAACAAAAGGATATTCTACTTCATCATCCTTTCCATTCTTTTAATCCAGTAATTTCATTTCTAAAACAGGCATCAATCGATCCGGATGTTGTAGCTATTAAGCAGACACTTTACAGAGTAGGTTCAAATTCTCCTATATTAAAATATCTGATTGAAGCTGCTGAAAGAGGGAAACAAATTGCCGTACTTGTTGAGTTAAAAGCGCGCTTTGATGAAGAGAATAATATATTCTGGGCGCGTGAGCTTGAAAAGGTAGGTGTTCATGTTGTATACGGACTTGTTGGATTAAAAACTCATGCAAAAATGACTTTGGTTGTCCGTAAAGAATCAGAAGGATTAAAAAGATATGTCCATCTAAGCACTGGGAATTATAATGTTGAAACTTCTAAACTTTATACCGATCTGGGTTTGTTCACCGATGATGATGATGTTTGTACTGATGTATCTGATATTTTCAATTACCTTACAGGGTATTCGAAACAAACAGATTTTAGGAAAATAATTGTGGCTCCTATTAACATGCGTGAAAAAATGCTTGCTCTTATTACAAGAGAAATTGAACATGTTAATAATGGATTTGAGGGAAGAATAATTCTTAAACTTAATTCACTTGTAGACCCCGTTATAATTTCTGCCCTATATGAAGCATCAAATAATGGGGTAAAAATTGACCTCATTATTAGAGGAATCTGTTGTCTGGTGCCGGGAATTGAAAATCTTAGCATGAATATCAATGTCATTAGCATTGTCGGCAGGTTCCTTGAACATAGCCGGATTTTTTATTTCCGGAATAACGGAGTTGAAGAAGTCTTTCTTGGAAGTGCCGATATGATGCAGCGAAATCTTGACAGAAGAGTTGAAATATTATTTCCGGTGAATGATGAAAAACTCAAAAGCACAATTCTTAAAATCATAATTAAAGCATATCTCAGAGACAATGTAAAAGCAAGATTCTTGACTCCTGACGGGAGTTACCAATACGTTCCAAAAGGTGAAGACAAAAAAAGAATTTCTTCACAGGACTGGTTAATGAACCACACAATAAAAGTCAGCGGCAGTTATACCAAAACCAAACTCTAACCCTTCATACTTTATTGCGTAAGGTGTCTTAATTATATAATTTTGCATATTAAAGAACTATACTAAAAAGGTTTTCAGTTTTATGTCAGATGTAACCAAAAGTGGAATATTATATTCGCTTAAAAAAGTAGAAGATCCGGACTTTAATAAGGATCATTTATTATTGAATTCCATTAAAAAGATAGAATCGGATAAAGATACTCTTGTTATTAATTTTACTCTACCCATACCTTCAAATAAACTAAGTGACAATCTTCGTCAGAAATTCATTGCGGCAATCAAATCTGACTTCCCCGCTTATAAAAAGATTGATCTTGATATTGAAACGAAGGTAATCCCACATCAGAATAAGGAGAAGGATTCTCTTTTACCAAAAGTTAAAAACACTATTGCTATTGCAAGCGGCAAAGGCGGGGTTGGGAAAAGCACCGTTGCAGTTAATCTGGCCGTAGCTTTGGCTAAAGACGGGGCTAAAGTTGGACTGATTGATGCTGATATTTACGGACCTTCCATTCCATTAATGCTAGGGATAAATGAAAAGCCGAGGATATATCAAACTCATGGTTCTGCGAAAATGTATCCTCTGGAGAATTATGGCGTTAAACTTATGTCTATAGGATTTTTAATTGATGACAATACGCCAGTTATCTGGAGAGGACCAATGGCTAGTGGTGCGGTTAAACAATTCATGACTGATGTCGAATGGGACGAACTTGATTATCTTCTGTTTGACATGCCTCCCGGCACCGGAGACATACAACTGACCCTGGTTCAGACCATCCCATTGACCGGAGCAGTAATTGTAACTACCCCGCAGGATGTTTCACTTATAGATGCACGCAAAGGGTTAAAAATGTTCAATCGTGTAAATGTGCCCGTTTTAGGTATTGTTGAAAATATGAGCTATTTCATTGCCCCGGATACAGGTAAAAAATATGACATTTTCGGTGTGGGTGGTGGTGAGAGATTAGCCAAAGAATTAAATGTACCATTCTTAGGCGGTATTCCTATTGATCCCAGAATAAGAATTGGCGGCGATAAAGGAAAACCAATTGTATTTGATCTTGCGGAAACAGAGAATGCCAAAGTAATTACTGAAATAGCCAGAAATCTTACCGTTCAGGTGAACCTAAGAAACCTTAATGCTGATCCGGATATCGAAATATCTTTAGGTGACGAGGAAATATAGTACCTTTTATGGAAGAAGAAGTAAAAAAAGCACTGGATTCAATACGACCTTTTTTACAGGCGGATGACGGAGATATAGAACTTGTGGAAGTCACGAAGGATGGAATAGTTAAAGTGCGTTTAACCGGGGCTTGCGATATTTGTCCAATGTCAGTTATTACACTTCGCGCCGGAATCGAAAGATCATTATTGAGGCAGGTACCCGGAATAAAACGAGTTGAATCAGTTGGATCATAATATGAATGAATTAATCATAAAAAGATTTTCAAAGATTGCCTTATGGAGCATTGTCGGACTGATCCTTCTCTATTTATGTTTTTTGCTTTCCGATATAATTATTGTTTGTGCAATATCAATGCTTCTTGCGCTGATCCTTGATCCATTCATTACCTCTTTGGAAAAAAGAGGATTAAACAGACTTGTTGCTAGTATAGTTACTTTTCTTTTATTCCTTTTCGTTTTATATCTGATATTTTCATTTCTCGTTCCAAGTTTTATACAGCAGATGAAACAGATAATTAATATGGTCAAAATATATCTGACTCCAAATCAAATTAGAAAAGTTGGAACTGAAGTTCAGAAATCTATTCCATTAATTAAATCTGGTGATCTTCAGGAGAGAATAACCAGATATTTCTCCCTGCAGGTAGAAAAATCGTTTGATACATTTACGGTAATTATTTCAGAAGTAATTTCTATAGTGGCAATACTTGTAATTGTGCCTTTTATATCTTTCTTCATGGTTAAAGATAATAAGAAGATTATAAAAGGGATTTTGAATATTATGCCTAATAAATATTTTGAGATGTCATATTATGTCATTAAAAAAATATCAGTACAGTTAAGCCGCTATGTAAGAGCCTGGATTTTTGATGCTACATTTGTGGGATGTGTAATGGGAATTGGTCTTTACGCAATAGGTATAGATAATTCACTTCCGCTTGGAGTAATAGCCGGCATGGGACATCTGGTACCTTATTTCGGACCGGTTATCGGGGGCATACCCGCTATAATAATTTCACTTATCCAATATGGAGATTTTTCAAGAGTCCCCTATATTATTTTTCTTGTACTTGGTACTTACGCCTTAGATAATGGAGTAGTGCAGCCATATATATTTTCGAAAAGCCTCGATATCCATCCTATAATTATTATATTATTGATTATTGCGGGAGGACAGTTATTTGGGATTCCGGGTATGCTGCTTGCAATTCCAACAGCAACAGTGTTAAAAACTTTCTCTAAAGAAATATATTTTGCTTATACGAATTACAGGATAGGGAAACTTTAGTTTCAGTCCATTAGTCTTTTAATAACTTCCACAGAATTTATTCCATCTGCTTCCGCTGAGAAGTTTGTAATTATCCTATGTCTTAGAACCGGAATCATAGAAGTCTTTACATCGTCAATATTAGGAGTAAACCTGCCAGCGATAACAGCTTTAGTTTTAGCTGCCAGAATTAAATATTGTGAAGCTCTTGGACCCGCACCCCAACTAACCCAGTCTTTAATAAATTTAGGTGAATTGCTGTTTTCAGGACGGGTAGTATTTGAGGTTTTAACTGCAAACTCAATAACATTATCTGCAACAGGAACTTTCCTGATCAGATCCTGAAAAGCAATAATATCATTTGCGCTAACTATCTTGTTTAACTGAGGAACATATTCACTTGTTGTAGTTTTTACAATTTTAACCTCTTCTTCAAAAGAAGGATAATCAAGCCAGAGATTGAACATGAAACGATCGAGCTGAGCTTCAGGTAAGGGATAAGTTCCTTCCTGTTCAATTGGGTTTTGAGTAGCAAGCACAAAGAAAGGTTCGCTTAAGGTATATGTAGTTCCTGCAGTTGTAACTTTATGCTCCTGCATTGCTTCAAGCAAAGCAGATTGTGTTTTAGGGGGAGTACGGTTAATTTCATCTGCAAGTATAACATTTGCAAATACAGGTCCGGGAATAAATCTGAAATTTCTTTTCTTACTTAGAGGGTCTTCTTCGATAATCTCCGTACCGGTGATATCACTTGGCATAAGATCAGGCGTAAACTGGATTCTGTTAAAGTTAAGATCCATCACTTCAGCAAGAGTTTTAATAAGAAGTGTTTTTGCAAGACCAGGCACACCGATAAGCAGGCAGTGTCCTTTTGATAACAAAGAAATAATAAGCTGATCGATAATAGCATCCTGCCCAATTATTACTTTACCGATTTCCTGTTTAATTTTTCTAACAGTATCATTCAGTTTTTCAACAAGCTGAACATCATCCTGAGGAGTATTTTCTTTCAATTTACATCCTGTTAAAGTCTTACATCAAAATATATTTTACTTTTAAGCCCTTCGATCCATTTCTCATATTTCTGCTGCTTTTTATATTCATCAGCGAGTTTTTTAAGTTCCTGGTAATCCTTATCAAATTCTGCAGGATGTGCTGGGATTCTTTCCGACAGCCAGACAATATGATAACCATAATTTGACTGCCCGTAATCGATTCTGCTTGGAAAACTTATGTCACCATCCTTTAATTTTGCAACTACAGCAACAAGGCTTTTATCAAGCTGCGAGGCATAAAATGTGCCTAAGTCACCACCAAAGGGAGCGGTTTCTTTATCTTCAGAATACTTTCTTGCATAATCTTCAAAAGTACCGAATTTTCTGGTAATACTATCCCTGACATCAGTAAGGAATTCAATTGTTCTAAGATCAGCCTGCTCGTCATTTTTAATTTTAATAAGGATATGGCGCACATGAATAGCGTCACCTCTTTGTTCAAGCATCTGGATAATATGGTAACCCGCCTGTGTTTCTATAATATCAGAGATCTGTTTGGGTTTCAAAGCAAAGGCTGCAGCTTCAAATTCAGGATAAAAAATTCCTTTTTTCACAAAGCCAAGGTCGCCACCCTGTACTGCACTGGCAGGATCCTGGGAATAGCGTTTTGCTAATATTGCAAAATCAGCTCCGTTCTTTAGTGAATCAAGAATATCTTTAGCTAAATCGTAATATTTTTTCTTTACTTCTGCCGATGACTTTGGGTTCCTGTAAATATGGAATAGTTTTAGCTTTTCCGGAATTACGCCAATACTGTCTTTATATTTATTATAAAAATCTTCAACATCTTTTCTTGAAGCTTCAATACCGGTAAAGTTTTTCTCCTGAAGTTTCTGGACCATTATATTCTTTTTAACATCATCCCTCAATTCACGTTTAATTTTTTCGATGGTCATACCGTAAGCCTGTTCAACCTTTTCTTTTGAACCATACTGCTGAGTGAACATCTGAATCTGATAATTTATCCTGTTCTCAATCTCATCGTCGGTAACTGTTATTGAATCAATATTGGCCTGAGCATAAACAAGCTTATCTTCAATCATTGCTTTAAGAACCTGGTCCTTGAGTCCGGGTGTTTCCGGAGAAATTTTTCTTTGAGAGGCAGCCAGATTTATCTGGAAATCAAGTTCACTCTGCATAATAATCTCATTATCAACAACTGCAACAATTTTATCTATCACCTCCTGTGAAAATGCAGGAACGCTAAGAAGGAGGAGAAGGAACAACAAATTCTTAAATTTCATTTAACACCTGTTTTTTTTATTTCAATGTCGTTATGAGAATACAGATCTTCAAGATAATTATTAAACAACTTTTCTTTAACATCCGCAATATACCTGGAAGAAACTTTATCTTTTATGACATCAAACGGAGGAATTGAACCTTCCGGTAATTTTGCCAATAACTGAACTACTGTATATAGATTATTGCCGGTATTGACAACAATACTGATTTCTTTAGGATCAAGTTCTTTAACAATTCTCAGAAGACTAACCGGATGAAGTTCGAGCTCATCATATAGGGTTTTATTATTAATCGTAGCTGCGTCCTTTTTAAAAACATTAGATGCTTTATTCCAGTCGGATTCTATTACTGTGGTTCTAAACTGAATAGCCTTATCCTCGTTTGTAAAAGTTATACGGTTAATTAAAACTGCTTCATTATTTATTCTGAAATAGTCATTATGGGAGACAAAGTATGCTTCCACACTGTCATCATTAACTTCAGGTGTTTTATCTTCATAAAACTTTTTGATCATAAGAGCTGCGGCAAGCTCTTTTTTTGAATCTTCTAAAAGATTCAGATATTCATCACTTTTAGTTATACCTTCTTTTTCTGCCATTTGTAAAAGCAATTCACGGTTGACCCAATTCCTGATTAATTCACTTCGGTACAGAGGATTCGGCGTAGCGGAATTTGATACAGAGTTTAAATATTCTTTGGTAAGATAAGATTTATTAACCCTGGCAATAAAATCCTTATTGGGGGATTCTTTGCCGCAGCCTGTGTATAAGACTGCGGCTAAGAAAAATAATATAAATAAATTAGTTCTTAAAAGCTTTTTCAAGATTATCGTTATTAATAACGGGTTTATATGTGCTTTTTAATCTGTCAATATATTCCTGTTCCAATCTTTTACTTTCAGATTCCTGGAATGCTCCGGAAACTTCTGCTTTGGCTTCTTCAAAAGTTTTGGTTCTTGAAGATTCTTTACCGACAAGTTTAACAATTGAGAATCCTCCGGCATCCGGGAAAGGATTGGAATAATCTCCCATATTAGTCAACTTAGCAGCTTCTTCTGCTAGCGGGGAGCTTTTAATTTCGGTAAGGCCATAGTTACCAGCTTTTTCTGATAATCCGGGGCGTTCGGTATATTTTACAGCAAGAGTATCAAAATTATCGCCTTTCTTTAAAAGACTATAATAATGATTTATCAACGAATCCTTGCGGGAGTAAATTTCACTGAAATTGATTCTATCAGGCCACATATAATTATTTTTTGAGGAGACATAATAATTATAGAGTTTAGTACTATCGAGGTTGATTTTGCTCCAAACTTCATCATCCTGAAGTTTAAAAATATAAATACCATTTCTGTAATCTTCCATTAAAGAAGCAAATTCCGCATTTGTTTTTTCAAGATTAAGTGCTTCTTCATCAAGGAGATAATCGGCACCAAATTTCTCTGCAGCTTTATGTAAAATGTCAGATGTAATAGGTTTATTAAGATAATCGTTACTGCCGTTCATTTGGGCAAGAAACGCTTCTGCTTTAACAGCTTTGCCTGCATATGTAACAACATCAAGAAATTTTATCTCATTCATTTTCGGATGATCACCGCCAATTTTAACTGAATCGCTTTTAGCAACTATAGTTGAGATGCTTGTTTCATCAATCTTAAAATTATATTTTGTTTTAAGACTGGTAATCAGGTTATCATATTCAGTCTGATAGCGGGTTTGCTTGAATAATTTCTTGAGATTTTCCTTATCATCTTCAAATGATGGATAAGGTTTTCTGTCAGTAAGTTTAATAATATGGTAGCCAAAGTTAGTTTTAATGATAGGTGCAACTTCACCAACTTTAAGATTAAAAGCAGCCTCGTCAAATTCCTTAACCATCATTCTGCGTTCAAAATAATTCAGGTCACCTCCCTGGTTTTTACTGCCAGTATCATCGGAATATTTCAAAGCAAGCTTACTGAAATCACCACCTGCTAATACCTGGGCATAAACAGAATCAGCTTTTGCTTTTGCAACACTGGTATCAATTGGACCTTTGTCAGAATTAGTAGCAATAAGAATATGGCTGGCTCTGATCTGAGGAGTTCTTTCTTTTTTGTCAGTTACTTTAATAATATGGTATCCATATCGGGTTTTAACTATTTCAGGACAAACACTTCCTTTTTCAGTTTTATAAACTGCATCTTCAAATTCAACCGGAAGCTGACCGGCAGTAATATAAAAAATATCACCGCCATTTGGTTTAGAGAACTGGTCCTGTGAATATTTGGCAACCATACTTTCAAAACTATTGCCTGCTTTTATGCTATCAAGAAGAGATTGGGCTAATTTTCTGGCACCCTCAAAACCCGAAGAATCGGGTCTGATCATAAGATGGCTAACTCTGAATTCCCATTTTCTTTTTTCGTAGAGTTCCTTAATTCCGGGGTCAACTATATTTTTTTCAAGCAAATAAGTTACGCCCACTTTTTTCTTATAATCAGTAAGTTCAGCATTCATAGCCGGATCCTGATTATAACCGCGAATCTGAGCATCTCTTAGTTTCATTTTAAAGTTAACGTAAAGATCGAGGAAAGTTTTTAGTTTTGCCAGACTGTCTTGTTTTGCGACATCAACATTTCCGGCATTCTTTACGTAAGCATTTTCAAATTCCTTCATTTTAATATCAAAATCACCATATCGGGCAACGACTAAATCCGCATGCTGTGGTGAGCATGATGAAAAAATGAAAGTAAGTACAACGAGTGAAAAAAGAATTGCACTACGAAATAGCATCTTATGGGTTCTCCTAATATTTAATAAATTTTAGCTGATAAGTTTAGTTATTGCATGAAAGAAAAGCAAGGTAAATTATTCAAAAAAGCGATAAATTAGCATATTTTTCGAAATGAGCCGGATGATTACAATTTCTAGAAGCGAAGAGATACAAAGAAAATTATATTATCATAAGTTAAGATTTCATATTTGACGCCTTCGATAAATCAACATATTCTAAATCATTTTGTTAAGGTAATCTTAATAGTTTTCTGAAATTCTCCGGCTGACACTTTTACGAAATAAATACCGCTTGATAAACCTGAAGCAGTTAATTGTAATTCATGGCTACCGGCTGGAACATTTCCATTAAACAGAGTTTTCAATTCATTTCCAAGAATATTGAATAAAACAATTTTGACCCTAGAATCAACGGGGACAGCATATCTTATCATGGTAGAAGGATTAAAGGGATTAGGATAATTCTGATATAAAATAAAATTATCCGGACCAATTTCTTTTCCCTGATGCACTGAAGTTACCGGAAAGTATTGAGCAGCGGAAAGTGCATTGATTATTCCCCATCCATAAAGGCTATCGGGAGTCAAATGTCTGGAAGCGGTAATTCTTAAAGCATCCCTGATCTGCATGTTTGTAAGTTTTGGATTATAGGATAACATTATAGCGCACACGCCAGCTGTTAAGGGGCAGCTGAATGATGTCCCGGAGGCATAAATATATCTGGAAGCATTGATTGTGTCAGCCATATAAACCCCTGAACCCATCGCCATTACATCCGGTTTAATTCTGTGGTCAACTGTATTGCCGTAACTGCTAAAAGAACTACGAGCACCGCCGCCTGTAACAGCGCCAACAGTGATTATACTATCAGCATCAGCAGGAGCAATCAGAGTATTGGGTGTTCCGAGGTGCCGCCTCATTACCGGCAGCATTAACAACAACAATTCCTTTTCGGGCTGCAATCAGGGCACCTAAAGTAATTTTTGCAGTTCTGCCATCCATATTCTGCCAGGTGTAACTTGTGTAAGGGGAATCGAATGTAAGATAACCAAGAGATGTTGATGTAACATCAACCCCAATACTGTCTGCCCATTCCATGGCGGCAATCCAGTTATCTTCTTCTACAGGAGTTTCGCTGTCAGTATTTTCTGTTTTAGTAACAAGAAAGTTAGCGCCAAAAGCAGGACCAATTAATTGACCGGGTACATAACCGCCGATTGTTGATAAAGTCATGGTTCCATGGGATCCTTCACCCATTCCTCCTAAGCCATCACCAATATAAGTCCGATGGTTAACAAAATCGTAGGTTGCAATTATATGCATAGATGGAAAAAGCCTGATGAGAAAGAAGACTTACTCCTGCGTCCATCATACAAACGGTTACACCCTGACCGTTGAATCCAAGATTATGCATAGCGGGCACATTTATCTGCTGATTTTGAGTGAATGAGTTTCCGTAATTAAGAGCGTTTACGCCATCGGGTTTATTAGCAGATTGAGATTATTTTGATCGGGTGCAGGTTCTTTTATATCGGGACTTTTCTTAAACCGGGCAACGATATCTGTGAATTTCACGTATGGAAGAGAAAGAATTTTATTATAATTTTCTTTAGTAATATAACCGCTAACACCGTTAAACCACCTGGATTTTTGATTCAGTTCAAATCCAAGGGATTGTAAGCCGGCGATATATTCATTATTAACCTGTAGATCGGAAAAATCTACGAGGGAAGATTTATCTAAAGTCTTTGCTCTACGTTTAAGTGAAAGAGGGCTAACAACATTCTGCGGTGTAGAATAATATTTATTTAAGTTATTTCCTTTATCGGTAAAGAAAACCCAGACGAGTAATTTTGAGCCATCAGAAGCAGATGTTAATTGCTCTTTTAAGATGTCTGAGGTTTTTTCAAGTGGCGATTGTGCAAATGAAACAAACGTAAAAGAATTACTAACAGGAATATTTTTTTCATATGGTATCCTAAATTAAAAAACACTATAATATATTAAGCCGCATGGATTCCCCGCTTTGCGGGAATGACAAATAAAACAAGAAGAACAACCTCCTCATCGGGACAAGAATAACATTCAAGATTTCAAAGTATCCATGGGATTCCCGCCCCGACGAGTCGGGGCATGCTGTTCGCGGGAATGACAACAATTTTAACGATTCGTGTTTGTGCTGGGTTAAGAATCAAAGTTTAGACATAAACTATTTGGCTCTTGTTCCGTTCTTTACAGAATTATCTACAGACAAAACTTGCATTTTCCCGTCACCATTTTCAACAGCGAGAATCATACCCATAGATTCAAGACCCATCAGTTTAGCCGGTTTTAGGTTTGCTACTATAATAACTTTTTTGCCTATTAACTCCTCCGGTGCATAGTATTTTGCAATACCTGCTATAATTTGTCTTTCTTCACTATCCAGTTTAACCATAAGTTTTAAGAGTTTATCGCTCTTAGCAATTTTTTCAGCATGAATTATTTCAGCAACCTTAAGCTTTGTTTTCATGAAATCATCGTAAGTAATGAGTTCATCCTCAATTATTGGAACAGCCGGTTCATTCAGGTCAGCTTTTTGTTTTGCGATTACATCGTCTTCGATTTTAGTAAAAAGAATTTCAGGTTTATTCAATTGGTGTCCTGGTTTAAGATTATCCTTTCCTGAATCGTCCCAATCTACTATGGCGGCATTCAACATAGAAAATATCTTTTCAGAAGAGAATGGAATAACAGGAGAAAGGAGTTCTCCGAGAGTAAAAATAGTTTTAAGACAAATATTCAATGTTGTAGCACATTTCTGCCGGTCGCTTTTAACAGTTTTCCAGGGTTCCGAATCATTAAAATATTTATTTCCTGCACGCGCAAGATTAATGATTTCAAGAACACCGTCCCGTATTTTATAAGATTCAAACAAATCAGACACTTTCTGTGGGAAGCCTTCAACAGTCTGCAGCATTTCCAAATCGATTAGCTGGAGTTCAAACCTTTCAGGAACTTTACCTTCAAAATGTTTATGAACAAAAGTGAGGGTACGGTTGATAAAGTTACCGAGAATGTCGGCAAGTTCATTATTATTTCTTGCCTGGAATTCACTCCACTGGAAATCAGTATCCCTGGTTTCGGGAAGATTAGCCGCAAGAGTGAACCTGAGAGGATCAGGTGGAAATAATTTAAGAAAATCTATTACATCAACACCCCAGTTCCTGCTTTTTGAGAATTTCTTACCTTCGAAGTTCAGGAATTCATTTGCGGGAACATTCTGGGGAAGGATGTATTTTTCTTTGTTGCCATCGTTCCATGCCATAAGCATAGCAGGGAAAATGATAGTATGAAAAACAACATTATCCTTTCCGATAAAAGCAAGATACTTGGTTTGCTGATTCTGCCAGTAGTCCCGCCAAAGTTCCTTGTTCCCTTTCAGGTTTGATAATTCTTTTGTTGCGGAAATGTAACCAAGGACTGCTTCAAACCATACGTAGAGAACTTTTCCTTCCGCATTTGGAAGAGGAACCGGGACACCCCAGTCGAGATCTCTTGTAATAGCGCGATCCTTCAAACCATCTTTGAGCCATCCCTTACAATATTGGATTACGTTTTCTTTCCATTTATATTTTACTGAATATTCCGCAATATATTTTTCCAATCTCTCCTGATAATCGCCAAGCGGAAAGAACCAGTGAGAAGTTTCTTTAAGAACAGGAGTTTCGCCGGATATTTTGCTTTTGGGGTTTTTCAATTCCGAAGGATCATAGAGGGTTCCGCAATTTTCACACTCATCGCTTCTTGCTTCCTCATAACCGCAATTTGGGCAAGTGCCTTCTACGTAACGATCGGGAAGGAACATTTTTACTTTTTGATCATAGAACTGGTTGGTTTTTTTTTCTTTTAGCAAGCCGCGGTTATAAAATTCAAGGAAAAATTCTTTGGAAGTTTCGTGATGCACGGGAAGGCTTGTCCTTGAATAAATGTCAAAGCTCATCCCGAATTTATTGAATGCATCTTTATTTATATTATGGTAGCGGTCAATAATATCCTGGGGTTTAACTTTTTCTTTATCCGCACTTATAGTAATAGGGACACCATGTTCATCGGAGCCGCAAACAAAAAGGATATCAGTTCCCTTCAATCTCTGGTATCTTACGTAAATATCGGCGGGCAGGTACGCACCGCTGAGATGTCCGAGATGGATAGGGCCGTTTGCATAAGGTAAAGCGGCAGTTACTAATATTTTTTCTTTAGCCAAGTTAAAATCCGGTTTTATGCGAAAAAAGAGATATAAATATAAGAATTTTTTAGGAATGATATCCGGTTACAGGCAGATTCAGGCACATTTGTGAATGTCTCAGGTTTAAGGTAGCGGGAGTGGAGGCAAATTAGAGAATGGATGTTAGCTTTCATTGAGGGTGTGTGTAGGGAAAGGTGTTAAAAAGCCGTTAAAAAGGTGTTGCTAAGCCGTTCGGTTCCCCACCCTTTCTAATGAATAATTTGGGGAAAAGTGAGTAAAGAATGGAAAGTAATAAGAAAAAAAGAGTCGTGTTCAACAAAAAGTTACCATTTGAACTACTTTTTAAAGCTAATATTAATTTGGGAAAAAGTCAAATTAGGGTTTATATGGGTACCTCAGTTTGAACTTAGATTTCCCTGGCAAAAAAAAGTTACCCCCTACATATTATTACCAAAAAGTCCGGTTTTTTACCGCGGGAGAGCTGTTCTAGGCCTGAAACGGTAAAAAAACAAGGGGACCAATAAAGGTAATTTTGATTTGCGAGAAGGGGATGAATCCCCTTATTATTAATTATTATATTATTTACCCAGGCATAAAGAGGCTGTGTGAATATTCTGAATTTATCCTATATGTAGTAATTTCAATCTGAAATTTTTCTAATTTCAAATGATTTTATGGATTCCCGCCTTCGCGGGAATGACAATTGGAGGTTTTCACACAGGCTCTAAATGCCTGGGCTAAAATAGAGGAGATTATTGAAAAAACGGGATATTTTAACCGATAAAACCATACGTTTCACCGATTTGTTCTGTGAATTACTGCTTATTAATAATAGGTTGCAAATAGAAAATAAGATTTTAAAGAAAGGAAATGAATTATGGAAGAAAATAGAACAGTAGGCTCAAGAGTTGTTCTTGGCTCAGTGTTAATACTAATCGGGCTCCTGTTTTTAGGACGCACAGCAGGAATTATATCATTAAATCTGCCATACATAATTTTCTCATTCCCGTTTATTCTGGCAGTCGTTGGTGTACTGATATTGGTAAATTCCAGGAAGAGGATATTAGGTGCGGTATTTTTTGTGGTCGGTATATTTTTCCTGATCCCAAGGATATTTCCTTTTATTTATTATGATGAGGATATAATATTTCCCATCATAATTATACTTGTAGGATGTATGATTGTATTTCGGCAAAGGTCGGGCAACATTCTTAAACACAGGAAAGGGTCAATATTTGAGAATCAGGATTTTGAGCATGTAAAAGATGATGCCAGAGATTTTGGAAAAAAGTTAGCTGATGATATCAGGAACAAGTATCATGAACCGGTAAATAAAGATTACATTGATGATATTGCAATATTCGGAGGCGGACATAAAATAATACAGTCAGATAATTTCAAGGGCGGAAATATTACGGCTATATTCGGAGGCAGCGAAATTGACCTTACCCAATGTAAACTTGCTGAAGGTGATAATGTTCTTGATGTGGTAATAATATTCGGTGGTACTGAAATTATTGTTCCCAGAGAATGGAACGTAAGAACAAATGTAACACCATTGTTCGGCGGATTTTCCAATAAGACGCAGAAGAGATACAAGTCAGCCATTGGACACAACAAGGATCATTGGTGATTAAAGGAGTTGCATTGTTTGGCGGCGGCGAAATAAAATCGTATTACTGAATATGCTGACAAACCCAATATTAAAAAATCTACGCAATATATTTATTATATATTACTTTCTGGTTGTTAGAGTGCGTAATTTATTTTCTGCTTATTTCATTCGGAATGAAAATACAGGACTATAAAATTGCAGCCATGGACAGCCTGATTTTCAATCTTATTTTATCGGGATTAGGATTAAGTTTCTGGTACCCGGCAAAATATATTTCGATTGATAACAAACTAAGTTATAAAACCTTTTTAACTCACATGGTGGGAGGCATAATTGCTTCCTGCCTGTGGCTTGCAATCGGATTTTTTATAATCAACAGCTTTCTAAATTCCTCTTCATATTCCAGTTTTTTCTACTCAACAATTGCCTGGAGATTTTTTATAGGGTTATTATTCTATTTCCTGATTACTTCATTTTATTATTTAATAATTTATTACAATAGCCTGCAGGAGAAAATTCTTAAAGAATCAGAATTAAAGAACCTTGTTACCGAAGCGGAATTGAAATCACTAAAATTCCAGATTAACCCTCATTTCATTTTCAACAGCCTGAATTCAATGAGTGCCCTAACTACGATTGAACCGGAGCGTGCCAGAAGCATGATACTTAAGCTGGCTGATTTTCTTCGTTACACTCTTGCAAATAACGGCAAGGATAAAAACAAATTAGAAGAAGAATTGAAAAACATAAAGTTGTATCTTGATATTGAAAAAATAAGGTTTGAGGATAAGTTTGATTATTTTGAAGAGATTGAGCCGAAGCGTTGAATATAAAAGTCCCGAACATGATACTTCAGCCATTATTTGAAAATGCAATAAAGCATGCTGTTTATGATTCGCTTAGAAAAAATAACGATTATGCTGAAATGTCATATGGAAGGAAGATTTCTGATGATTTCCATGGAAAACAATTTTGAAAATGGGTACTCAAGGAAGGGTACGGGTATAGGATTGCAGAATATAATGAGCCGGCTTGAACTGATTTATGGTGAAAAAAATCTGCTTGATATCAAAAAAGAAGGAGATAAATTTAGAGTAATTCTATATATTCCTGCATGAAATATTACTCTAAATAATAAATCCGGCTTTGAATGGGTGATACATACACATCAATAATAATAGATGATGAATCCCTCGCCAGAGAAATAATCAAAAGTTATCTGGCTGATCATAAAGAAATTATTCTTTCCGCAGAATGCTCCAACGGATTTGACGGAATAAAAAAGATAAATGAACTAAAACCTGATTTAGTTTTCCTGGATATACAGATGCCAAAGCTGAATGGTTTTGAGATGCTTGAATTGTTGGACACCCCCCCGGTAATAATTTTTACAACCGCGTACGATCATTTTGCTCTTAAGGCATTTGAAGCAAATGCTGCGGACTATCTGCTGAAGCCCTATTCAAAGGATAGATTTGATGAGGCAATCCAGAAAGCATTCCTGCCGCTGCGGAGTAAAGTTGAACAAACAGTATTAATTAACAAACTCATAGCACAAAACGACACCAAGAAAGAATTCCTGGATAGGATAGTAATTAAAGACGGTCCACGAATTAATATTGTACAAGTAGAAGATGTAAAATATTTAGAAGCGCAAGATGATTATGTAATGATATATTCTTCAGAGGGGAAATTCCTGAAGCAAAAGACTATGAAATATTTTGAGGAACACCTTGACCCTATGGATTTTGTTCGTATTCACAGGTCCTATATTGCGGGGATAAAGAGAATTAAGAAGATTGAGCTTCTGGAAAAGGAATCATACCAGATAATCCTTGAAGATAAAACCAGCTTGCCTGTAAGCAAGACGGGGTATGATAAGCTGAAGGAAATACTAAAGTAAAAGGGCTTTATAATGAATGGCTCAAACCGTAAAGATGTAAAAGCTGGGCTGCGTGTAAAAATAGTGATGAAAGAAGATCAGCGAACAGGTGAACTTACCGAAGGATATGTTAAGGATATTCTTACAAATTCCTCCCATCATCCTCATGGAATAAAAGTACGACTAGAAACCGGAGAAGTGGGACGAATAAAAGAAATTCTTGGTGAATAATAACAAATCGATAAACTAAAGATAAAAAACGAGTATAAGATACCTTTTGAGTGATTTTTAGCCGTTATTTTATTATTATAACGTTTACAATTTTTCAGAATTAGGACTTACAATGGATAAAGATTTATCATCTATACAGGAAGCAAGGGATCTTGCAAGAGCCGCTAAAGATGCCCAGCTTGAATTTAAACATTTTGAGCAGGATCAGGTTGATAAAATTGTAAAAGCAATGAGTGAAGCCGGTTACGCAGCTGCTGAAAAGCTAGCCCAAATGGCAGTTGAGGAAAGTGGATTCGGAAATGTGCCGCACAAAGTTATAAAGAATCAGTTCTCCACAAAAAATGTATATGAATCCATTAAAAACGTAAGAACTGTTGGCATAATCGGAAGTGAAGCCAATGGTAAAGTTTTAAAGATTGCAGTACCTATGGGAGTTGTCTGTGCGTTAGTGCCCTCGACAAATCCAACTTCTACAGCAATGTTTAAGGCAATTATTTCATTGAAAGGAAGAAATAGTATTGTTGTAAGCCCACACCCCAAAACCGCAAAATGTACCGCTGAAGCATTAAGAATTGTGAATGATGCCGCAGTAGCAGCAGGCGCTCCAAAAGGTTTGATTCAATGCATGACCACCCCAACTCTTGAAGGAACAAACGCATTAATGAAGGATAAAAATATTGCAGTAATTCTTGCTACTGGAAGCAACCCAATGGTAAAAGCTGCTTACAGTTCAGGCACTCCAGCATTGGGTGTTGGTTCAGGAAACGTACCTGCATTTATTGAGAGGACGGCTAACTATAAGAAAGCATGCGCCGATATAGTTTATGGAACTACTTTTGATAATGGAACATTATGTTCATCCGAACAGGCAATTGTTTGTGATAAACCGCTTAAAGATAAAGTCATTCAGGAGCTTAAAGCATTAGGGTGCCATTTTGTAAATAAAGAAGAGAAAGATAAATTAGCTAAAGCTGTTCAGAGAGATTTCCAGATTAATGCTGATATAGTGGGTAAATCCGCTGTCTTTATTGCAAAGTATGCGGGATTCTCTGTTCCAGATAGTACAAAAGTATTGATTGCAGAATGTACTGAGGTAGGAAGGAAAGATCCATTATCTATGGAGAAACTTAGTCCTGTACTTGCATTTTATGAAGCAGATGGGTGGCTCGACGGATGTCATAGATGCATTGATCTTCTGAACTTCGGCGGAATCGGTCATTCGATGGTTATACACTCAAACGATCAACCAATAATTATGAAATTCGCGTTGGAAAAACCGGCTTTCAGAATACTTGTTAATACACCTGCTTCAGTTGGAGCGGTTGGGGTAACAACAGCACTCAATCCTTCGCTAACTTTAGGACCCGGAACGTGGGGCGGCTCAATTATTTCCGAAAACGTTACCGCAAAGCATTTAATAAATGTTAAGCATCTTGCCTTTGAAGTTAATCCTATCAATAAGGGTGAATGCATTAGTTCATTTGATTTACCTGAGGCCAGAAGACATTCAGATTCTTCTTCTTCTTTTATGAAAGAAATTGAAGAGAGGTTAATTGCCCGTGCCGGAAATCCTTCGGTAGGTGAATTCCATAGAACTCCTAAAGAAGAAGTGAAGAAAGAGGAAAAGAAAGTTGAGAAGGGGAAGATTTATGGAGGCGGGATTTCAGAAGAAGACATTAAGAAGATTATAAATAATTTTACCAGATAGGTAAAATTATTTGTAAAAGAAGGGAACTTCTGAGGTTACTTTATATTTATTTTTTTTAGACTATTCCTCCTCCTTTTCTTGGCGCAAGAAAAGGAGCAAAAGAACATCGGCTGTAAATCATTTGCTGAAAAATTCAGCACTTCGTTTAAACAATCTGTAAATTCAACTGGTGGAAATAAACTCGCCCCGACCAGTCGGGGCTCAAACAAATTTCCCCGTCTACTCCATTCGCCTGATCAAAACTTAACCGACGCTGAATTTTCTTAACGCAAACGATTTAAGGCCGGAAATACGGAAGAACAATTAAAAATTAAAGAGGAGGTTCTTCGCTTCCCCGCCAAGACTGGGTACGCACTAAGAGTTACAGTCCATTAATCGGGAGTTACTTTTTGCGGTTGTGGCAGTCGCTGCAAATACTGGTTTTCCAGGCATTTCCGATATCAACCGGATGTTTATATTCAATGCCTGACATTGATACCTGAGCCGGCTGCCCGACATATTGTTGGGATAATATTGTATGACAAGTATTGCAGTCTTTAGATATAACTTTACCTTCATTGTTTATATGTTTACCATCATGACAACGAAAACATCCCGGTGAATACATGTGTCCAATTTGTTCCGGGAAATATCTCCAGCTTACATTCATCTCGGGGAAATAATTTCGTGAATATATTTTCTGAACTTCATATACCGCATTATCAATTAAATCTTTTTTTCCGGTAGCTAATTCGGGATAATTTGCGGAGTAAAAATCTTTAATAACAATTTTAATACTGTCAAGTGCAGTTTGTTTATCTGTATATGGATTTTCTAGTGCCTGAACAGAAATACTTTTAATATAAGGCAGTGAAGAATTTATGCTGTCAACTGCCATCAAATGATCAACTGACCGGAATGGAGGGTTGTATTGATGAGAAGGGCGGTTATGACAGTCCATGCAATCCATTTTTCTGACGTTGTCTTTAGTAAACATATCGGGAGTAATTTTTGCTCCAATAGTTTTATAGATAGTTTCTTTACCGGTTGTAAGGGATTTAACTTTTATCCATGGAATAACCATTCTCTGCCGGTCAGTTGTCATATAAATAATTTCATTTCCAATATTCATATGCCAGTGAATACCCGTCCTGTTTCCGGATTCTTCACTACCACCACCGACTTTCATGGAAAGTGTCAAGGTCCATTTAGAATTATTTTCATCTGAAATGAAATAAGTATTATTATGTGTTTTTTCGCTGAAGAAATGTTTTGGCCAATGGCATTGTTCGCATGTTTCCTGCGCGGGGCGCAAATTATGAATCGGAGTTTCAATGGGTCTGGCGAATTTATTGAACAGGACAGAATAAACCTGGTAGGCACCCGAAAATTTTGAACGGACATACCATTCGGCTCCTGAACCGATATGGCATTTAACACAACCAACTTTAGCATGTGGGGATTCCTGATATGCAGTATATTCCGGATTCATTACTTTATGGCAGACTGTACCGCAAAACTGATCACTGTCTGTATATTCATAAGCTTTAAAACTTCCGAACGCAGAGAATAAAAGAAGAAGGATAGTACCAACACTGAAAATAGTAACGGTAATCCTTACTTTGG
The DNA here is from genome assembly GCA_963786395.1 of uncultured Ignavibacteriales bacterium. Lineage (GTDB taxonomy): Bacteria > Bacteroidota > Ignavibacteria > Ignavibacteriales > Ignavibacteriaceae > Fen-1301. Next base: position 261,686 of record CAWAZD010000007.1, read on the forward strand.
GATCGTTGAGATCAACAATGGGGAATTTAAGATGAGATTTACCTGATTTAACTCTTTTATTTTCTCTTATTACTCCAAAGGGAATCATAATTAATCCAAAGATCATTATACCGGGGAAAATCACAAAAGTAATAATACCCATATAAGGATTCGGTTCAACAGTTAAGGCATCAAGAACTATAAGGAAAATAATGAGGCCAAAACTCACCGAAGCAATTGCAACCCCAGCTAAAGTTAATGGATTATAAAACTTTATGGGAAATCTTTTTTTCATAATATTATAAAATCAAAAATAAAGATTGAAAAACATTATTTATAAGCAAATATCATTGCGTAAATTATCCAGATAACAATACTGAATCCAATACTTAGAGCAATCCATCCAAAAATCCTTATTGTTCTTAATACGATAGGCTGATATGGCTCAACAAGATATTTTTCAAGTTCACCGTTTTCAACCAATTGATTGTATTCGTCAGGCCGGTCCATTTTGAATTCTTCAAGCGGATAACGTCCCGAGAAAATCACAATATCCATGGGAAATTTTTCCGGACGCAGATGCGTGTTAAAAAAATGGATAGTAAAAATAAAACCAGTTGCCAGTAAAGCTTCATCACTATGAATTATAGTCGCCACATTTATTGCCCATCCTGGAATAAACTGCGTGAGGAATTCAGGAAACCAAAGTGTAAGTCCGGTTGAACCAATAACAATCATCCCCCAGAAAACTGCAAAGTAATCAAATTTTTCCCAGTATGTCCATCTTCCGTATTGAGGTCTGTCGCCTCTACCCAAAAACCATTTTAGAGAATCAATCAGGTCATGAAGATCTTTTTTATTAAACATCATAGAGCCGGAACCGAATATCATCTGCTTCAGAGACATTTTTTCCTTTCTTTTCTGGCGAAAAACATCAATCAAGTGAATAGCGAAAACAGAAAACATAATGAAGGCAGAAAACCGGTGAATTACTCCTGCAGATTCAAAACCGCCAAACATATGAGAAAGAAAAACGGCCCATCCGGTGTAGGAGAATTTGAGACTCATTCCTGTAAGAGCCAGATTAATAAAACTAACGATCATAAGAATATGTAAAATACGATTCAATCTTGAAAAGCGCTGAATCTGCAGATCCTTCTGACCATTGCGCTTATGGGCAATTATTTTTTTCTGAATATAAAAATCTTTAGGTGTATTAGCCATAATTATTCCTCTGAATTTTCCTCATCAATTTCCTGATCATTTTCCTCATCTTCCTTCTTATCATGCATTTTCTTTAATTTACGTCTCCATTGCAGAGATCTTGGAAGCCACAACAAAGTATGAATTCCTGCAATCAGGAAAGTGCCTATCAGTAATCCTGTCATTCCATAAAATGTCCAGAAAAGTATAGGATATTTAGAGGGATCATGATGAGTCGCATGAGTAAAATAGCCGGCAAACTGTCTGTTGGCACCAGCATGGCATTTTTTACATGTTGTAACAACATTCTTTCTGTTTAAGTGGGAAGCAGGATCAGAAACCGGCAGGATATCATGAGCGCCATGGCAGTCATAACACTTGGCTGTTTTTGAATACCCCAACTGTGAAACTTTTCCATGGTAAGTATCAAAATAAGTTTTAGCAATTTCCACATGGCATTTACCACACTGATCCATTATCTTCATCCTGAAACCTTCGGAATCTGTTCTTGTGATTCCGTGAGCTGTATGGCAATCATTGCACGAAGGAAGTTTTTTATCTGTATTAGTTACTAAAGCAGAATGAACACTTTTTTCAAACTGTTCCTGAATACCATGATGGCAAGCACCGCAAGTTGCAGCAACATTTTTCGGATTAACACTTGATTCGGGATCAGTATGAGGAAGTTCTTTATGTGCCGTGTGACAGCTTGTGCAGGTAGCAGTCACGGTTAAGCCGCTTTTTAAAAGTCCTTTCCCGTGTATACTTTCAGAAAACTGAGATATAATATTTTTTTCGGAACTATGCTTACGATTTGCTGCCTGCTCACCTTCTCTATGACAAGTTCCGCATAGCTCAGGGATATTGGGAGGAAAGATCGGAGAATTAGGATTTTTCTTGCCTAATATTTCATGGGTACCATGGCATTCAGAACATATCGGTGCATTAGGATCATTTTTTGCAAACAGCTTTCCGTGGATACTTTTCTGATAATCCATTCCCACTTGTGAATGGCATGAAGAACAATCAACCTTTTTATTATTCAGGTTTTCGCAGGGGCGCATCTTTGAAGGATTTACACCGGTATGACATTGACTGCATGCAATTTTTAAATGCACAGAGATCTGTTGTTTTGAATAATCAACAAAAAGAGACCTACCGTCTGCAGATGATTTAATGTTTCTCTTTCCGTGGCATGTAAGGCATTCCTGATCAGCAAATCCCTGATCATAAAAAACATTTCTTATTTTATGCGGCTGATGACAATCAACGCATGCAGGAAGGACATTAGCTTCTTTTTCCCAAAGCTGTCCTTTAATAATTCTTCTATGGACTTGTTCAATTCCGACATGGCAATTGGAGCAAGTCTGAGCAATATTTTTACGAGCAATAGTTGAGCGGCTATCAGTGTGGGGCAGAATATGATGCGAAGAATGGCAGGAAACACAGCTAGGAGCAACAAGGAGACCTTTCTTTAACAGCCCTTGTCCATGAATAGATTCGGAATAATTTTCAAGAATGCTATCCTGTGGTATATGTCTTTGCGATGTAACCGTGGAGCCTTCTCTATGGCATCTGCCACAGAGGGCGGGAATATTCATTGGATAGACATTTGATTTACGATCTTTTACAGGCAGAATTTCATGGTTGCCGTGGCAGTCTTTACAATAGGGAGCAAGTTTATCCCCTTTTCTGACAGCTTGTCCGTGAAGGCTTTCATCATATAGTTTCTGGATATCATTATGGCATCCTGCGCAGGAAGCTGGTTTAACTTTATCTGTATGTGGGAAGTCAGACCCTTTCAGATCAACATGGCAGCCTATACAGTTTTGTTTGCCGTGTACTGAGGAATTGAATTTCTTTTCATCGACAAAAATTGAGAATTTCTTACCATTCTTTTCACCGAACTGGGTTTTATCACCATGGCACATTAAGCAGTCAGATTTATCCTGTGCAAAAATGTTAAATCCAGGTGAGAGGAAAAACAGAAAAGAAAATAAGATTATTGATTTAAATTTAAACGAGCACATATTAATATCACATAAGAGTTATTTATGTAAATAGCAGAAATATATTAACTGAAGACTTAACGGCTATTCTTTATTTTGTTTCTTTATTCTATCAAGTTCGGCAGGATGTTCTTCAGCCATTTCTTCTTCAGATATTGTACCTTTAAACCAGGCAATATTCATTGGATATATTTCCGGATTGAAAATGACAAAGTAAAAATGCCATACAACTATAGAAAGGAAAGCAAGCCACGCTTCATAAAAGTGGATTGTTCTGGCAACATCAAACCCCAGTTTAGTAAAGAGTCCAATAAACGTATTATCGAACCACATAATTATACCAGTAACCGACATAATAATTGTTCCCCAAATGAGGGCCCAATATTCTGCTTTTTCAACATAGCTGAAGCGATCAAGTTCAGGTTTTATATCAGAAAGACCAAGATTGAATTTGGCAATTCCGATTGCATCTTTAAGATCACTGTATTTAGGGAGGAGATCTTTAATCAACTGTCTCCCTCGTTTGGTAAAAGAAACATAGAAGATATGATACAAACTGACGGCAACTAAAACCAAAGCACATATTCTATGTATCAGACCTCTATAAATAAATGCATTTGAACTCAAATCTCTAATGTGGGATACCCACCATGATTCAGGAAAACGAAGCATAAAGCCCGTTAAAACAAGAAGCATAAAACTAACAGCAAGAAGAATATGCTGAACTCTTTCATTAAGACTCATTCTGAGATAAAGTGAATGACCATGTTGTTCAGTTTTAATCAAACCTCTTTGTTTCATTTTTTTAATTTTGGCTTTCTTTATGAAATCAATGAAGTTATGAAAGAACATTGCCCCGACTACGGAGAAAATCAAAATTAAATAAAGTGTGGCGAGCCAGTAAAGCATTGGTTCATCTTTCTGAGCCATGACTATGTGTATCTTACCAACGGAGAAATTTTCATTTGCCCCTGGATGACACTTGCCGCATGTTTTAGCAAGATTCTTTTTATTTACCTGAGAAGTTGGGTCACTTGAAGGTTTAATATTATGGGCACCATGACAGCTCGAACAATTTGCAACAGTGAGGGATCCGCCCTGAAGTGCCAGTCCATGATAACTATTTGAATAAGTAGCAAATTTATTCGGAGTAAGGCCATATTTTGTAGAAAGGGTAACGGAGCTATGGCAGGGTGAACAAATCTGGGTAGCGAGATTCTGAAAAGCCACCGGAGAATTAGGATCGTTATGTTTTAAAATATTATGTTCACCATGGCAATCCGTACAGACTGGAGCGTCGTTATTTCCCTTCGCAACCAGCACGCCGTGAATACTTTCAGAATAATCTTTTGCAATTTGCGCATGACATTGGGAACAAGTCTTTGGAATATTTATTTTATTAACAGTAGAGAGAGGATCAACCGGTTTATTGACTGAATGGCTTGTATGGCAGTTTACGCAACTAGCAGCTTTTGGATTTCCTTTTGTTAAAGCAACGCCATGTACGCTATGTTCATAAGATGCAATGAAACCTGCAGCGGGAGAGGTTTTAGACCTGATCTCAGGATTATCCAGGTGGCAGGAAAAACATAATTTCTGCTGTGCTAATTTTACTGATAAAGTATCTCTTCCTTTGTCATAAACGATTCCCGGATTTTTATGGCAGGTAAGACAGTTTGGCGCACCTTTAACATTTTCTTTAAATGCTAAATAGTGGGCTGAATGTAAAAATTTTTCTTTATTATCAACGTGGCATTGACCGCATGCCTGAACAATATTTGAAGTGTTAAACTTTGATGCAGCGAGCCTTGGTGACGTAATGTCATGGGTGCCGTGGCATTTTTTACAATCAGTTTCCTGCGAAATACCGATTGATACTTTTTTCATCATATCCGGATGGAATTGATGCTTAAGAGGTGCATCCTTATGACAGGATTTACAATCAATTGGTTGAATATTTTCTTTATGGGGTACATTATCTGGATTGAAACCCACATGGCAGGCTATGCAGTTAAGTTTTTTATGTGCTGAATTTCCGATAACCTGAGAATCAACGAAAAGAGAAACGTCCTTTCCATTTTTTGATTTGGTTAGACCTTTATCACTATGGCAGGCCAGACAATCATCGTTTGATTGTGCCGAAATATTTATTGTAGTGAACGATAAAACGCAGACAAGGAATAAAGATTTAAGAAAATTTTGCATTTTATAAATATAAGTAAATACAATATTATTTTGGGCATACATTTTATTATTTAACAATAATTTGAAAAACGACATATTGAGCGGTCCGCCTAAGTGTTTACTTTATTTTTTCTTTAAAGATTCCAACCATTTGGTCATTGAGGCTAATTCTTCATCATTACCCTTGAAAGCAACTTTATGAAGATTATCTTTAACTTTTACTTCTTTTTTGAGATATTTTGTTAAAAAATCTGCTTTATTTGAAGATCCTATAGTTGAAAGATCAACAGCGTCTTTTTTCTTGGAGGTGATACCAGCAGAAGTAACTGAATGGCACATATCGCATTTTTGAGCAACAAATACTTTTTTAGCATCAAGATTCTTGTTCTGTGCAATTGAAAATGCAAAGCCATAGAGAGCGACAATTACTAATACAAAAAGTAAATAAGAAAATACGTTTTTCATAAAAAACTCCTAATGTTTAACATAAGTTCAGCATTTTGCTGAAAATCGCCATTATTAAACAAAACTAGTGCCGAATATGATGTGCATAATATTCGGTTAATTATCATATTTTAGGAAATTCGTCCTCGAATATGAAATTAATATCAGCATTTGTTCTCATAATCAGGAACTTATCAATAATAGCGTTTAATTTTTCAGCAATTCATTATATTATCCCCTTAAAATCAAACTGGAATTTGAATAAATGGGGTTTATCTGAATATCCCATTAATAAAGTGGTTTAAAAGCAAGTTCTGTGTCAGATCCGTGTTGCTTCTGTCTTATTTCAGTGTTCCTTTGAAGGGGGTAATTTATTAAGTCGGAGAACATTGGTGAGAGGAAAAAAAGTATCCCTCTATTTGTTATACATCATTAATTCTATTTTCATGCATTTTAATTACTAAACCAACTATTAATTACAGACGATTCCAATTTTCCTGAGAATTTATTAATAAATTCGTTAGTATGGGGATTATAGGAATAATCTTTTCCCCATACTTCGGCATTCTTAATAATTTCCTTTATAGCATTAATCGAAAATAAGAGATCATCGTTAGTCATAGTTGGGTGAATTGACATCCTGACCCAGCCGGGTTTTTCAGAGAAATCTCCAGTATTTATTCGATCAGTAATATGTTTAGAAGTAGCCGGATCAACGTGGAGTAGGAAATGTCCGTAAGTACCTGCACACGAACACCCACCTCTTACCTGAACACCAAAACGGTCATTGAGTAATTTTACAACAAGATTATAGTGAATATTATTAATATAAAAAGATAAAGCTCCATGTCTTTCCCGAATATTACCGGCAAGAATATTTATACCTGGTATCCTTGAAAATTCATCAAATGCCAGCCTCACTAGTTCCTTTTCTCTTTCTTCCATTTTTTGAGTAGTAATTTCATCTTTAAGGATTATACAAAGGGAAGCTTTAATTGCTTGTAAAAACGCAGGAGTTCCGCCATCTTCCCTTGCCTCAATGTTATTAATGAATTTGTGAATTCCCCAGGGATTAGTCCAATCCACAGTACCTCCTCCAGGATTATCGGGAATCCGGTTTGAATAGAGATTAGAGTCAAAGATAAGCACTCCTGGTGAACCTGGCCCGCCAAGAAATTTATGAGGCGAAAAAAGTATTGCATCCAGTTTTTCCGCAGACTCTTTAGGATGCATATTTATATCAACATATGGAGCTGAGCATGCAAAATCAATAAAACAATAACCACCATTTTTATGCATAATCCTGGCTAACTTGTAATAGGGTGTTTCAATTCCAGTAACATTTGAACAAGCAGTAAAAGCTCCAATTTTAAGTTTTCTGTTTTTATATTTTTCTAATTGTATTTCAAGATTGTCAGGATCAACTAAACCAAAAGAATCAGGTTCGATAATAACAACATCTGCAATTGTCTCTAGCCACGAAGTTTGATTTGAATGATGCTCCATATGAGTAATAAAAACAACAGGTCGAAGATCTTCAGGTAGTTTGAAATAATCTTTTAATTGTTCTGGAATTTTTAAACCAAGAATTCTTTGAAATTTATTAATTAGGGAAGTCATCCCAGATCCTGCGGTTATAATAACGTCATCGGGTCCGGAATTACAGTGTTTTTTAATGATTTCGTGGGCTTTATGATAGGAAAGGGTCATTAAAGTACCGGTAATACTTGATTCTGTATGAGTATTTCCTATATATGGCCCGAATTGTTCAGATATTTTTGACTCAATTGGCCGGTACAACCTGCCAGAAGCGATCCAATCAGCATAAATTATGCGTTTTTCACCATAAGGTGACTGGAAAGTCTGGTTATTTCCAATTGTATTATTCCGGTAGGATTCAAAATAATTCTCAAGAATATTCATCATTTATCTGCAACTTATCAAATTCTGTTTGCTTTACTAAATATTTTTTAATTTATTTGCTCAATATATATATATTTAAATGATGAAAAAAGATTTGAATATACACACTCGTAAACAAGGGTAAAAAATTCCTTTTGGGGTTACTAAAATGGACAACAACACAATAAATAAAAATTATTATCGTTGGGATATATCTCAAGGTGATTATTTAAGAGATTATGAATCAACAAAAAGTTATGAAAATAAATTAAAGCTAAGGAAAAGGATCAAAAGTCTGGTCAGAATTTTCATATTTATGGGTTTATTTGTCGCAACTTTGAGTTTTCTAGCTTTTTATTTTTTCTGATAAATATATATTCTTTCCTGTCTTCTGATTCGTGAAAATATGAAATATTACATTGGAATTGATGGGGGAGGAACCAAAACTGACTGCATTCTTACAGACGAAAACAATTTAATCTTAAATTCTGTAAGGGGTGGTTCATTAAATTTAATGAACCATGGACCGTATGTTTCCGCAACTACAATTTACAACATAATAAATACCTGCCTACATTTAACCGAAATACAAATTTCTCAGATTTCCGGAATAGGTATTGGAATTGCAGGAGCTGGTCGAACTGATGACGTTTCTGAATTAGAAAAAAATTTAAGTAGATTTTTCCTCCCAAAAATAAAAATAAGCGTATATAGTGATGCGGAGGCTGCGTTGGAAGGTGCATTCAATGGAAGACCGGGATGTATATTAATTTCTGGTACAGGTTCCATCATATTCGGGAAAGATGATAATGATGTTGTTCATAGATGCGGTGGATATGGAAGAATGCTTGGAGATCCTGGAAGCGGTTATTCAATTGGTCAAAAAGGGCTTATAGCATCAATTAGACAATATGATCAAACGGGAAAATCCACAGAGATAACAAGGTTGCTGAGCGAAAAATTATATATAAAATCATTTAAAGATATTATTGATGCAGTTTACAAAGAAAAGTTTGACATAGCGTCTCTTGCTCCGTTAGTAATTGAAGCCTTTGAATTAAATGACCTTTTAGCAATTGAGATTATTGATAAAGAAACAGATAGTTTATTGGAATTAATTTCCTGCATGATCAAGAAATTAAAGAAAGAATCTATTGAGATTGTATTTACGGGTAGTCTAATTTCAAATAAGAATGGCTTTTCATCCTCTCTTATTGATAAAATGTCAGATTCATTTAGGCATTTAATTATTAAACAACCTGAATATCCTCCTTCGATGGGAGCAATTTTTATTATGAACAAAGAGCGGGCAGGAGCAATTTGAAATGCCGGGGATTAAAAATTGGAGAAAAGTAATAAAGTAAGAAGAAATCCCTGGTCATTTATCCCGACACAATTTTTTGCGGAGGGAGTACCTTTTGTACTTGTTAATCAGCTATCCACGGCCATGTATAAATCACTGGCAGCCTCAAATGTTTTTATCGGGTTTACCAGTCTTTTGTATCTTCCGTGGACGCTAAAGCTATTATGGGGTCCCCTGGTAGATGCCTTCGGTACAAAGAGAAAGTGGACCCTTTATATGCAGCTGCTTCTTGCAATTTGTATTTTATTAATAACACTTACAATCCAACTAAGTTCATTTCTATATTTATCAATTATTATTTTTACGTTTATAGCAATTTTGTCTGCTACTCATGATATAGCGACTGATGGTTTTTATCTACATGCACTTGACAAAAAAGATCAGGCATTTTTCACGGGAATTCGAAGTACGTTTTACCGGCTTGCAATGTGGGCAGCTTACGGAGTATTGGTTAAGCTTGCCGGCGACATAGGGATAAAAAGCGGATCGATAACTCATGGCTGGTCAGTTGCCTTTGGAATTTCCTCATTAACGTTTTTCATTTTATTTATATATCATAGCATTGTATTACCATATCCTGATACTGATCATCCCGTAAAATCTGTACGCCAGAAAATACCATATGGTTTAATATTTAAGGAGTATTTTTCGCAGAAAAAAATAGGGATAATAATTTCATTTATTCTGCTTTATCGATTTGGAGAGGGAATGCTATTGAAAATGGCACAGCCATTTCTTCTTGATAAAAGAGAAGTGGGGGGATTAGGTTTTACTTTAAGTGACATTGGTATTATGTATGGAACTTTTGGAGTAGCTGCACTGATAGCCGGAGGAATTATTGGCGGTTGGCTAATAAAAAAATACAGATTGAAAAGGTTGATATGGATTCTAGCATTATCAATGAACCTGCCGAATATTTTGTTTTTATATATGGCATATGTTAAACCTGATTCTATTGTTACTTTTGATCTTTCAATAATTATAAGGGTATTTGGAAGTAATGGAAATATTGTTTTCAGCATTAACCCAATTGTCCAGACCTGTTTAATAATAGAGCAATTTGGATACGGGATAGGATTTTCTTCCTTTATAGTTTATCTTCTTTATATATCCAGAGGACAATACAAGACCTCCCATTATGCAATATCTACAGGTTTAATGGCTGTAGGAATGATGGTACCCGGTTTATTAAGCGGATTTGTTCAACATGCAGTTGGTTATTTCTGGTTATTCAGCATATGCCTCTTACTGGGAATTCTCGGCATGCTTCCTATTTTCTTTTTGCCGTTTGAAACTGAAAACGAATAAAAAAGTATCTCGTCAATTAAGAGGATCCCCCGATAAATCGATAAATCGGGGGATGATAAGATTTTTAGAAATCTGCTCCAAGAGAAATATAGTATTTGGGTGTAGAGAAGGATTGCACATTATAAGCCCAGGCCACATCAAACTTCAAAAGAAAATAGAGGAAAAATACTCTTGCTCCCACACCGGTACCCATCAAAAGATCTTTGGAAATAACTTCTCCATTATTTCTTGAAAAGAATTGAAGTTCGTGATTACTATTCCAGGCAGTTCCCACGTCTGTAAAAACGACTCCAAGTATATTACTGAATAATAACGGAAGAGCACCAGTTACAAGATATCTAATGAAGGGGAACCTGAATTCTGCATTCATTAAAGCATAATGAGTACCGATTTCCTGAGCATAATCATAACCTCTTAAAGGAGTTGCTGCTGTTAAGAAAGCAAAATCGGAGGCTGAATTTACAGGAATTTCATTAGTAGCAAAAGATCTATTAATCCAGTTGTCAACCCCGCCCATAAAGAATCGTTGAGGATTTTGTCCATCAGAATATCCTCCGGCAAGGCGGAAGCCGAACGAATAATCTGTCCAGAATCTATAATATGTTCTAAAATCACCTAGAAGAGAATAAAAACTTAATCTTTTACCCCCGAAAACTCCGGGGTTTCCTAAAACGTCTAACCTATATCTTGTGCCTTCGATAGGAGATGTATATCCAAATAAAGTGTTGTCATGAATAAAACTAATTGTCGGTATTAAAAATGATACTTTATCAATAGGTTCACTGGCATCATCCAGATTTTCTTTTGATACGTTCAGAAAACTCAAACCTCCTTCCAAACGATAAAACTTATTTAATGGGTAACTCATTGAAATGATACCGCCGTAATTCCTAAATCTATACAGGTTATCATTCCCGAATGGTGAAGTAAGATAAAGAAACCGGGCTGTATGAAATGCTTCTATCCCATAATTTATCCTCTCAGGCAGATAAAAATAGGCTAAGCCATAATCACTGTTTTTTAAATCAATTTGAAGACTGGTCTGCCCTATCAGGCGGTGATTACCCAGAACATCACTAAAAGAAATAATTGTTGTTCCGAGTAAACCATACAAAGAACTATAACCGGCGTTCGCATAGATAATATCCGGAGAAAAAGTAATTTTATACTTATTGACCTTATAATTACCTTCTGAATCGAGATATTCTTTAGGATTAAATTTCGTTAAACGGACAGAATCCTGTGAATGATTTACTTTAATATTATTTCCAAAGATATAATTGTTTAGATCAACCTGTGCAGAATCACCAAATACTTTTGTGGTATCTGTAATCTGACCCGAGTAAAACATTATTGTATCGTTTTTAACCTGAGGAGGTTTAATTATATTTTCTTTAACAGGTCCTCTTTCTACCATACTCATTTTTTGCAACTTAGATATATAATTAGTAGGTGTCAGTTTATTAGTATCTAATTTAATCTCAAACGGATTTGTTAAAAGGAATATATTAAAGGATGATTGGAATAATGATGAAAAGACCAGCTTCTTCCCATCCCTGGAAAGTGAAAGCTGGTAAACAGCATTAAGAGAATTAGTAATAGGGACAGGCTCTATTTCAGTTACAGATTTAACGGTATCTGAAGGGAGTAGTACAACTCTTTTTTTGTAGATGTTTGTAATCCCGTTGAGATCTGAAATAAATAAGATTTCCTTACCATCAGGACCAACAGCAGGAGAAGTCTCGTCGCTTGTGGGCATATCAGTGATTCTGGTAATCTTTTTATCATCAATATTTATAGAATATATATCGCTTTGGGAATAATTATAATGATATATTTTAAATGTATCAGGCAAAGCATCACTATTCACAATATCAGATCTGTCAGATGAAAAATACAATACTTTGCCATCAGGTGACCAGGCAGGGTCATTATCTGTAAAAATATCACCGGTCAGATTTGTAATTTGTTTGTTATTCAGATTCCATAAATAAAGATCTGATTGTGCGGAAGTATGTCCAATGAATGCTAGATTATTCCCATCAGGCGACCAGGTAACACTTTTAATCGCATCTAATCTTATGGGGATTGTTTCCTTATCACCGGATTCAACATCTACCAAATAAATAACATCATAACCACTACTCTTTGCTGATATTGCAATTTTCTTTCCATCTGGTGACCAAGTTAAACCCGGAGTAATAATATTGAGCTCTTCAAAGTCAGGAGTGCGGTTACCGGGAATAAGCTTTTTAATTATTTTACCATCGATAGCACTCATCAGATAAACATCAAAATAGTAATCCCTGTTGGAAATGAACACAATCTTATCACCTTGGGGTGAAATAGCAGGACTAGTGTTGTAAAATCCAAGACCTTCTTTTTTCGTCATCCGTTTGGAAAAGTCATCCGGATCTTTTCTTATAGCTACATCCGGCCAGTACCTCTGACGAATATCCTTTTTCCATCTTTCATTTAATTCCTTCACATCAAGGCCTATAGATTCTTTCAGCCCAGCCTCAAGACTGCCAGTTCCTTTAATTTTATTAACAAGTTCACCAATTTTTTCTTTTCCATATTTTTCAGCAATATAATAGAATACAGACTGCCCACCCCTGTAGGCCAGGTATCCGTCCAGGTTATTAATATCCGGTAAATAGTCGTTAATTGCAGCATCACGAATAAACATATCTTCATCAATATCCCAACCCAATGATTGGTATTCAGCCATTCCCTCATTAAACCACAATGGAAGATTCAATGATATGTTGTTACTAATAATATTCTGAACTGAACCACCGTAATACATATCGTTCATTACTGCGTGTGTAAGTTCATGATGAATCAGATGTCTGAACATTTTATAAGATCCCATGAATTGAATTACCATGCGGTTTTTAAACATTTCAGTAAAACCTTCAATTCCTTCTGACAGGTATTCATCCGTTACATTAGTTTCCTGAAAATCATTTGTAGAGTTATAGATAATTATGGTAATTCTATTATTTATTCTGTAGTTAAAGCTTTGTTGAATATGAACAAGCGCATCCTCTGCAGCTTTTGAAGTAAATTCAGCAAGACTGGAACCGTTCTGGGAAAAATAAATATCAAAATGCTCCGTCTGAATGTAATACCATGTAAAGTTTTTATACTGCACTTTATTCTGCCCGAACTGTGCAAATAAGGAACAGTTAAAAATAATAAAGAAAATTATTGGCTTATAGATTGCTTTAGTAAAATACATATTTAGCTCACCTTCATTCTAAAATAATAAAATCCAATTCTAGTTTTTCTATATCCACCCGAATTAACCTAACACGTAATTTATCGCCAAGCCGGAATTGTTTTTTTGTGGTTCTACCTATCAGTGCATATTTTTTTTCGTCATAGACATAAAAATCGTCTGCAAGGTCGCGTAATTTAATAAGACCTTCAGCAAGAATGTCAGTAACTTTAACAAAAATCCCGAAATGAGTAACTCCTGAAATAATAGCATGAAATTCATCACCTATATGATTCCGAAGGAATTCAACTTGTTTTATTTTAATCGATTGTCTTTCTGCATCAACAGCATTTCTTTCGGTAATTGAGATGTGATCGGATATCTCATCGAGACCCTCTAATGAATATTTGAATTTACCTTTTTTCTCAATATACTGATATAACAATCTGTGAACCATTAAATCAGCATATCTCCTTATAGGCGATGTAAAATGAGTATAATATTTAAACCCTAAACCGTAATGACCAATATTATGAGTGGAGTAAACAGCTTTAGCCATTGATCTTACAGCTAATTCGCTAATAACTGATTCTTCTTCTGTATCCTTAACACTCTGCATAAGAATCTGGAATTGATTTGATTTTGAAGCGGCATTAGGATCAAATGAATAACCCAGGGAACGCACAAATTTTGCGAATTCAATAATCTTTTCATTATCCGGCAAATCATGTACCCTGTAAATGAATGGACGAATATCTCCTCTTTCCGGAGCAGCTATATGTTTGGCAACAATTTTATTTGCTAAAAGCATAAATTCTTCCACTAGCATATTACTTTGTTTAGCTTCCTTTTTATAAATTTTAACGGGTACACCTTCTTCATCAAGTTCAAATTTCACTTCTGGCGAAAAAAAATCTATACTTCCTTCGCGCATTCTCTTCTTCCTTAAAGTCTGAGCAAGTGAATTCAACTGATGTATGTCATGTACAAAATCTCCGTTTTCATTTTCAATAATTTCCTGAACTTCTTCGTAAGTAAATCTTCTTTTACTATTTATTATAGTCTTGTGAATTTCATAACCGACTAACTTCCCTCTTTTTGTAATCTCAACTATAACAGAATAAGTTAACCGGTCTTTACCAGGAACTAAAGAACATATATTATTGGAAAGTTTTTCAGGAAGCATGGGAATCACTTTCCCAACTAGATAAACGCTATTACCTCTGCTGAATGCCTCCTTATCTAAATTAGTATTATAAGTAACATAATTTGAGACATCAGCAATATGTATACCAACAGAATAATTGTCATTATCCAATAAGGAAATGGATAATGCATCATCAAAATCCTTTGCATCCTCCGGATCAATTGTAAAAACATTTTTATCGCGGAAATCAATCCTTTGCTCAACGCCTTCATTTGATATTTCAACAGGGATAATTTCAGCTTCTTCCTGAGTTTTATCAGAGAAATTGTATTGGAGATCAAACTCCCGAGCTAATGATATAATTTCAGTATCACGGGAGCCAGCCATACCAAGCACTTCTATTACTTCACCCTCGGGATTCAAATCAGGATTTTCCCATTTAATATTTCCGACTAATACCTTATTGCCAGTTTTAGCACCCCTAAGGTTTTTTTTATCTAAGTAAATATCGCGCTGAAAGTCCTGACCATCAGGTTTTATAAAATAAAATGAATTTGTTTTCCGGAGTGTGCCGACAATCTCTTCCTTCTTTCTCTTAAGAACTTGTATAACCTGACCTTCCAGATTTTTCCCTTTTTGATTTGCAAATAAAGTGACCTCAACAGTATCACCGTTAAAAGCAGTACTAAGATTACGGGCTGCAACAAAGATATCGCGCATTTTGGTATCTTTAGAAATAACGAAACCGAATCCACCCTGAGTAATTTGGAGAGTGCCGGTAATTTTATTTGACTTAGGGGAATGATTAAGCATAAAGCGCTTACCTGATTTGGAAATAAATCCTTCTTCAACCAATGAATGGAGATAGGATTTTAATGATGCATAGTCATGTTCATCAATAACGTCAAGTTTTTGTGCAACTTCGCTGGTTTTAAATCCCCGGGCTGGATTCTTTTTAAAAAAGGCTATAATTTTTTTCTTCATTAAAATTCAAATTTATATTTAAGACCAAGCTCGTTTATCATTTCATTAGAAGTCGTTGTTTCAGTAACTGATTGTTTACGCTCAAGTCTTAAAAGTAGACTCTTAAGCAGGGGGTATTCAAATTTTATATTAGCCTGACTCAGGTCCTGAAACACGTCTGTTGTACCACCAACAGAATAACGAAGTTTCCAGGGAAGTGTTCCTGAGATGTTAAATTTGGTAGTAGTGCCCACACGTCTTAATTCAACACTTCTGACATAATCACCTAATTGCCGGTTAAGAACACCCCCCAGAATACCACCTGCCATAGAAGCAGCAGTATTGGACAGTTGACTGGAAGCTGCATTTTTGTCTTGCGGGGTCATATCCGAAGCAAATTTACCCGCAACAAGAAACATAGCAGCGTCAGAAGCATCCTTAGTCGGATCCGGAATATTATTATCGATATTATCCTGGCCATAATAAACCGCAAAATTATTAGTCTCCTTAACAAAATTTTTATCGAGATCCTTTAGGGGACCACTAATTTTAATTTTAACAGCAACAGGAATTTCCTGGATATTTGAAGAAGTAGTATCAGCGGGATAATAATAGCCAAGGTAAGTAGCAGTAATATTTAGGTTCGGGTTACTCAGTTCATTTTCAAAACGGATAGTTCCTTCAGCTTGCAAAGTTTTGATGAACTCAAGTGTGGAACCTTCAAGCAACGACAATTCGCCGCGGGCAGTAGATCTTCCGTTAATTCGCTCATAGATAAAATTTCCCTTAAGAACTGCTGTAAGGTTCTGATTTAATTCTTTTGAAAGAACAAATATTATTGTAGCCTCTTCGCTCACAGTTATATCAATACTATAATCAAATCCAGGCTTTTTAGCAGAATTAATTCTGGATGCATTGCCTCTATTGGAATTAACAAGACCTCTTATATTACTTCTTCTTCTTACAGTTGCAGTATCTGTAATGTACTTGTATATAAAATTATCAGATGTATTCCTATATGCGCTTTGTGTAGGAGGAAAAGTAAGTTTCGCTTTTTTTACTAATATTGGAGCCTTAAGAAACGATCCGTCTTCATTCATTTTAAACTCGATATCTCCATTAGTTGCAATCACCAGATCTCCATATACAGCAGGGCTAACAGATTTAGATTCTTCACCTAAAATTTTAAGATCGCCATTAATAAGTATGTTATTTGATACCATATTAAAGTTCTGTAAAACTGCATTACCTTTACCTGTAATTGTTCCGCCATCTTTAGTTTCCGGAGAATTTTTCAGGATAAGACTTTCCAGATTAAGATTTTGATCCTTAATAGATACTTTCATTTCAGCGTTATATAACAAATTATTTGCATCGGCTATGAACGATGCATTAGACAGACTAACATAGCCTTCCGGTTTAAGATCATCCATTGATCCGGACAGAGTGAGGTCTGAGGTCAGAATTCCCTTGACTTTTCTTACATTGGGGATGATTTCGGCAAAAGGGGTCAGATCAAAGTTATCAGCATTAAATTTGATATTAATAGGATTGTCATTTAAAAGTCTTTTGTCTGCACCTGTGAAAGCAAGATCAATTGGTACATTTCCAGAAATTCTCAGCGATGCATTTTTAGGTACAATACTTGAGCCAATAAATTGGCAGGAGAAAGTAAGGTTTTTATCAGCATAACTGCTTAAGCCAGAAAAAGAGCCAAAATTCTGGCTTTTATATTTTAGGCTATCAACGTTGAGATCTAATTTGATTCTCGGAGCAGCAAAATTTCCTTTTATCTCAGCATTCATTGAAATAAAAGCATCCGGAGTATTTTCCGGACTGATCTGCATGAAATTCGTCACCAGATCACTACCTCTTAGATTTTTCAACGAAATGACGAGATCCTGTTCATTAAACCTTGACAAAGTTCCTTTTATACTTATCTCGCCTGAATTCCGAAGTAAGGTAAAATCTTTGATTTTTATATCATTTTTTGCATAATCAATTTCAGCTTTTTGTTTGTTTTTAAGTGTGAATCCATTATAAACTAAATCGAGTGTGTCAAGAAACAGTTTAATGTCCCCGCCTGAAATATCAGTTGAGCCCGTTAATTTGACAGAAGAATTTTCATAACGCGAAAATAGGTTTAGGGAAGCAATTTTATTTTTAAAATTAAGATCAAAACTTATATCACGAATGTCAGCCCCGGCAAAGACCCTTTCTGTTTTCAAATTTAGTTTGGCAGCAATATCTCCGGAATTCCCATCATCATGCCTATTAGTAACACTTAAATCAAGTTTAAGTTTTGAAAGTAGGAAAACACTGTTATCTTTTTGATATTTTATATAATCAATATCAGTATTATACGACAGATAAATACTATCCCTGGTATTCCTGATATTACCTGACATTTCTCCATTAATTTCTATTTGAGAATGTCCCAGAAATAATGATAAAAGTGCAAAATCTTTGAATTCCACAAGGTATCTCAACGAAACCAATGAACCGGGGTTAGAACTATTCTTTTTAATCAAAATAGAAGGACTAACCGGCTTAACAAATTGGACCTGGTGCGATTGGGGCATAATTTTATCTACCTCTTCGCGCGATAACCTGGTAATCAGGTCAACTTCATTCGAAATTGCAGAGGCGAGTCCGGATGTATTAAATTTTCCTGTAACAGTTATGTCTGCAAGATCGGAGATAAGGTTGATCACCCTACCTTCTCCAACGTCTTTTCTGATATCAGCTATTGCCCTGGTACTGTCAATAAATATTCCATTTATAGTTGAATTCTTTAACAAGAAAGTGAGATAAAGGTCAAGACTATCCGGATTTAAACCTTTTCCTTCTGCTGTTATTGAAAAATTCAGATCACTAACAAGAGTAGAATCTTTTATAAACTTATTTAAGTTGATTTTATAAAAATTTCCAGTAAGATTGTAAGCGGGTTCCTTTGCCGACAGAAAATTCAAAGAACCTGAGAAATCAGCCGAACTAGTATCCGAAACAATATATAATTCATATTTTATATTTTTGTTTAATGCGTCAGCACTTAACTCCAGAGAATCAATTTTATTACCATTAATAACTGAACCTCCGGCATCAAAGCTGACTTTTGATTGAAGTTCGTCGGGCTTAAATCCTGCACCTTTAATATTTCCCCTGCAATTTAGATTAGACGAGATACCAGTGAAGGGTGAAATATCAAAACCGAGGGTACGGAAACTAACATCATATTTTGCAGGTTTTTGTTCAAAGTTCAGGCTTGCATCAGCTAACACTGTCCCCTTATCAGTCTTTAAAGCAACAGTAGTTTTGAAATTGAGTGGATTACCATAAAAAGTAAGTGTATCAAATCTTAATAAACCAAGTTGTTCATAGACAGGCAGTTTTAATTCCGGAAGCAGTTTATCTACATCAGACTGATTGATAAAAGAATCCTTAAAGACAGCACTAATATATATCTGTTTTGGATGATCAATATTCTTTACAAAACCCTTTGTCTGCAGATGTGTTTTTAGAAATCTTATATCAATGAGTTCAAGACTTAATTCTTTTAATGACCCTACAATTTTTATTTTTAGAGCAAGATCTTCTTTTAACATGTTTAAAGATGAGACGAAGGGGGACAAATCTTTAAAATTAAATTTATCAGATTGGAGATTTAATTCAAGCCGGGCTTTACTGAAGACAGAAGTAGAATCGAAAATATTATGTCCAACCTTTGCTTTTAGAAACAGAAAGGAGTTCCGGGTTTCTATTCTTAAATTATTTACGTAAAGCTCTTTTTGATTTACAGCAAATTGTCCTGATAATTTTTTAAGATCAAAATAATTTATGTTAGAAAAAAGTGAAATTTCGCCAAGATCAATCTGATAATCATTATTCTTAATATTTGCATAAGCATTAAGCTGCAAATTAAGGTTTTTGATTCTTAGGTCATCCATGCACAAAGTATCATAATATGCACTACTGTTTTTTAGATCATATCTCTGCAAATTGAAATTTATACCAGATAGGTTGAAGTTTGTTATCTCAATTATAAAGGGAAAAACGGATTTAGTGGTATCTGCTTTTTTTGAAGGAGGAATAAGGGAAGAAACATTTAATTTGCCAGTATTATCCTTGATAAATGAAATATCAGCATCCGCTATTTCAAATTTACGAACCTTTATCTTTTTAAGTAAAAGCTGAAGCGGGCTAGTTCTCAATTCAATAGTTTTTGCCCTTAGAAGAGTATCATTACCCATATTTACTACAGTATTTCTGAGAATCAGGGAGGTAAAGATAGTTCCATCAATTTTTCCGATAGAGACTGTACCGTTAAGATTTTTGTTAGCTAGTTCAACGGCCGTCTTTCTGAGAAATTCACGGAAAGTAGAAGTTTGAGAAACCCCAATAAATAAAAGAATAAGAAGAAAAAGTCCAAGTCCTATTGATAGGAAAATGTTGACAATTCTATGAAAAAGAGATCTTTTCTTTTGTATTTTTTTGTTTTTTTCTTTTTCAGCCAAAAGGCACCAGACTTTCAGGACAAATTAAATAATTCAATAAAATTGAAATGTATTATATTTTATATTAATAGTTAACTCTTCAAAATACCTGGAGTTCCAGGAAGTTTAACAATAGTGAATTTCCTATTAAAAAGAAATATTAATCTTATTAAAGGATGTGATCTGGTACAGTAGACAAATTTTACTCTATTTACTATAACGTTCAATAATGAGGTTAATAATTTTTGAAGTGGACTGCAGATTAACAAACTCAATTGTTTTAACCTCACCCCCATTAGCAATGACGGTTTCCCTACCTGCAATTTTATCCAGAGCCCAGTCAGCTCCTTTAACAAGAATGTCAGGGATCAAAGTGTTAATAAGTTGCTCCGGTGTATCTTCATCAAAAAGGGTCACAAAATCTACACATTTGAGATTATCCAGAAGAAATGCTCTTTCTGTTTCATCAAGTATTGGTCTTTTATTTCCTTTTATACTTCGAACTGAAGTGTCACTATTTAATCCAACGATAAGAAAATCACCGAGTTGCCTGGCTTTGTTGAGATAATCAACATGCCCTGAATGCAAAATGTCGAAACAACCGTTAGTAAACACCAATTTCTTTTTTTGCAATTTAAGGTCTTTTCTGATTCTTAAAATATCATTCTTGTCCCTAATCAGGCTCATTACAATTCCTTCTTAATAGTATCAAAAAGTTTATCTATCTCAATTGGAATTATCCCAACTTCTTCACAAACAATACCTCCGGCATAATTAGCCAGATAGGAAGCTTCTAATATATTTGCATTTGCCGCAAGAGCCATAGTTAAAGTTGCAATTACAGTATCTCCAGCACCGGAAACATCTGCTACTTTTCTGGCTTTAGTAGGCATCTTATGTTCGGGATTGTCCTTTTCAAAAATTGCAATACCTTCTTCGCTTAATGTAAGCAGAACATATTTAGCATTTAGTTTATTGAGAATTGAGGTGCCAGCTATTTTTATTTCTTCTTCAGTATTTATTTTCATCCCGAGCACATCTCCGGCTTCTTTCCTGTTCGGTTTAAAAACAGTTACATTTTTATACGCAAAGAAATTATTAAATTTTGGGTCAACTGTGATGAGTTTATTCCTGCTGTTAGACAACGAAATTATTTTTTCTATCAGAGAGGCTGTTAATACTCCTTTATTATAATCCTGAAGAATTATCCCATCAAATTCGTTTATATGGTTTTCGAAGAAAGCAAATAATTTGTCTTCGATTTCTGTAGTTAGGTAAGCCTTACTTTCCTTATCGATTCTTACAACATGTTGGTTATGCGCAATAACTCTTGTTTTTGCTGTTGTTGGTCTGCTTTTATCAGTAATTAATCCAGATGGATCTATATGGGATTCATTAATTAGGGATGTAAAAATTTTGCCGTCATAATCGTCACCGATTACACCAATTGGGTAAGGTGTACCTCCAAGTTTAATTATATTCAAAGCAACATTTGAAGCGCCGCCAAAACGATAAAATTCGTTATCTACTTCGAGAACCGGTACAGGGGCTTCCGGAGAAATTCTTTTAACTTCACCCCAATAATAACAATCTAGCATCATATCACCGACTACTGCAATTTTTAGTCCGGCAAATGTTTTTTTTAATTGATCTAATCTGATTTTTGAAATATTTATCATTATAGTAATTTCTCTTATTTAAGGTTTAAAAATAAGGATAAATAATGGTTTAGAAAATTTCAATTAGGAAGATTTTTCTTCCTTTTCCTGGGAGGTTCTTTCAGTTTAATATCTTTTTTTGCATACAATGAAGCGAGGGGGTTTGAAAACTTTAACCTGATTAGTCCTTTTTCACTTCCAATCCATAAATCATTGCCGTCAAAATAAAGGGAGTATATTGTTGAGGTTGTAATGTTCAAAGCATTTAAATCAACCGGATAAATTCTATTTGAAAACCTATCCATATAAACTAAACCTTTGCCGAATTCTTTTTTATTCTTGCGGTCGAAGGAATAAGTGCCCGCCCATATATAATTTCCGACTCGTTCAAGGCAATATATTCCATTTGCCGGTAAACCATCAGCTTTAGAGATCCTTTCCCATCGGAATTTCCGGTTAAACTTATAAATTCCCCCCATATTAAACCTGGGCTGTTGTGCAGTTACAAATTCATCAGTTGCAAACCAGACATTGTTATCTTCAAAAAGAATATCATGAATTGAAACTGCATCTCCATCATCACTGAACCCCCCACCTTTATTATTTATAAAAGTCCATGAATTTTTGTTGTTTACATCTTTGTTCTTATTATAGATATGTGCACCGGATTCAGTACCAAACCAAATAAGACTATCACCATCCGGTCTTATTGAAATAATGTTGTTTGTTTTTGAATCACTATGTTCCGCAATATCAAAATCAGTGAATTTTTGTTTAGCTACATCAAGGCGGGTGAGGTTTATAAACCTGCCTATCCAAAGCACATTTTGCAAAGGATCATAATACAAAGATCTTATCCAATTCCCCATATCGCCGCCCTGTGCAAATTTCCTTTTCCTCCACTGGTCCTTCTTTTTATCATAAGTAAAGAGACCATCACCGGAAGCAGCCCACACATAATCTTTACTCACAGCAAGATTATAAAAAAGATCATTTTCGAGGTTTTCTTTTTTAGTAGAGAAGTTAAACCATTTGTCCTCTTTTCTGGAATATCGGAAAATACCCTCTCCATAAGTAGCAACCCAAACATTATCGCCATCGCCCTTAATAGATTGAATCGAAGCATTTTCAAGATATAATTGTGATTCAACCTGGGGAAATAAAGATTCAGTGTATAGTTGTAAGAAAAAAGCAATGATATAAAACCTGAACATTATATTTTCCGGATCAAGTAATAAAAATGATTAATAACTTTCCTCTTTAGAGGGAAAATTTTGCTTCCTGACATCATCTATATATCCTTTAACTGCTTTATTAATTTCCTCAGCCAGAGTAGCATAATGTCTCACAAACCTTGGATGGAAATCAACATTTAAACCCAACATATCGGGAGTTACCAGAACCTGACCATCACAATATGGACCAGCTCCTATTCCGATAGTCGGAATTTTTACAGATTCAGTAACCCGCTTTGCTAATTCTGAAGGAATTTTTTCAATTACAATGCTAAATGCACCCGCCTGTTCAATTACTCTTGCGTCTTCAAGAATTTCATCTGCTTCCTCTTTGTTTTTACCTCTTTCGCGGTAACTACCAAACTGATGGATGCTTTGAGGAGTTAATCCGATATGACCCATAACCGGGATGCCAGCTTCCGTAATTTGTTTTATAGTCTCAGCAAGTCTTTTACCACCTTCAAGTTTAACACCGCCGGCAGGAGTTTCTTTCATTATTCTTCCCGCATTTCTAAAGCCATCATCAACTCCAAGTTGATATGACATAAATGGCATATCAACAATGAGCATTGAACGGTTAATTCCCTTACTTACAGCTTTTGCATGATAAATCATTTCATCCATTGTAACGGGCAGAGTTGTATCATTCCCCTGGAAAACATTTCCAAGTGAATCACCAACAAGTATTAAATCAATTCCTGCCTCATCCAAAAGCTTAGCTGTTATAAAATCATATGCTGTGAGGCATGTAATTTTTATGTTGTTCTTTTTTAGAAGCGATAGAGTTTTCGTGGTTACTCTTTTAATTTCCTTTTCTGTACTCATAATTTAATTACCCATTAAAGTTAAATTATCCTGATATAAAGGTTCTTCCATGAAAGTAAAATTATAATGATTTTCGAAGCCTTTTTTCAATGATACTGCAAGACGGTCATAATTAATTTCTTCATTTAAGATTTCATCAAGACCGATTGTATTTTCCTCTATCTCCTGATAAATATCTTTTTTATCCTGTTCAGAAGTATTAAGATAACCGGTTATTCGTTTATGAAAAGGACCGCATAATATAGATCCATGCTGAAGAATTACTTTTTCAAATTTTCTTTGTGCACTGCCGACAAGTTTCTTACCGGCAAACTTCAGTTCGCTTTTCGCAGAAACCGCAAAACAAGCTGTTCCTTTAGGTTGTTTGTAAATTTCAGAAAAATTAGGCTGGTTACTTTCAAGTTCTATATTATCAAATCTGTTATCATAGATATTTCAGTCCATTGAGCAATGCAAGATTTATTTGATGATAAATATCCCGCGCTGAGGAAGTAAAATCAAGAGGATAAATAACTGAATAAGTTAATTCCTCAGAGTGGAGGACAGCGCGTCCGCCTGTAGGTCTAACAACAATATCAATATTGTTTTTGGCTGCAAGATCATAGTCAACGGAATTTAACGATTGACTTGCGCCTAATGAAATACAATATGGTTTCCATCTGTATAACCGTAAAACTGCTTCATCTACCTTATAGTTTTTTGCAAGATGGAGATCATAGTCCATATTATATCTGCCGGAATTGAATCCGGAATTAATATAAATCCAGTTCATTATCATTCGGTTTTTTTATCTCTGTCAACTATACCTGCCATAAGTTCAGCTTCACAAACAAGAACATCGTTTACATAGGCTTTTCCTTTCATTGTAAAGACTTTACTTCTTTTATTTGTCAACTCAACTTCCATAATAAGCTGATCTCCGGGGCCAACGGGTTTCCTGAACTTTACATTATTGATTTGCATAAATACAACAAGCTTCTCTTCAAAATCGGGCAAAGCATTAAGCAGCATAATACCGCCGGTCTGGGCCATTGCTTCAACAATTAAAACACCGGGCATAACAGGTTGACCCGGGAAATGCCCCTGAAAGAATGGCTCATTGTTAGTAACGGATTTTACACCTACTACTTTCTTATCTAATTCAAGATGAATAATTTTATCTACTAAAAGAAATGGATATCTATGTGGGAGAATTCTCTGAATTGCGTTAATATCAAAAACGACTCCTTCCTTTTTAACAAACTGGTATTTCTTAACTATTTTTTTCTGTTGATATAACTTTCTAACTTGTTTTGCAAATTCAACATTTGCCTTATGCCCTGGTCGCGCAGCTAAAATCTGAGCTTTTACAGGAACTCCAATTAAAGCAAGGTCACCTATAAGGTCTAACAGTTTGTGGCGTACCGGTTCATTCTTAAATCTTAATACTTTATCATTAAGGATACCATTTTTGCCAAGAGTAATTTTATTTTTAACACCAACCTTTTGCCTGATATTTTCAAGTTCTTCATCATTAGCTTGTTTATCAACAATAACAATTGCGTTATCAATGTCACCACCTTTAATCAGACCGAAATTAACAAGTTCCTCTACTTCACTCAGGAAGCAAAAAGTTCTTGCCGGAGCAAATTCACTCACAAATTCCTTTTCAAGATCAAACAAACCTGTATGCTGACTACCCAAAGCCGGATTTTGATAATCTACCATGACTGTAACCCTATAGCTGTCAAGAGGCAGAGCAACAATATCAACTTGTCGTTCGTCATTATGATAAGTTACTGTTTCATCAATAATCAAATAATCTTTAGGAGCATCCTGCTGAACAAATCCGGCTTTGAGGAGTTCTTCTACATAAGGCAGGGCACTTCCGTCACCCACTGGTGGTTCAATACCATCTAGTTCAATTATAATATTATCAATCTGTAGACCGACAATTGAAGCAAGAACATGCTCAACAGTATGCACCTTTGTATCGCCTATCCCAAGGGTAGTGCCCCTTGAAACATCCACTACAAAATCAGCATTAGCAGGAATCTCAGGTTTATCAATCAGATCGCATCTGATAAATCTAATTCCATAATTCTCAGGCGCAGGTTTGAAGGTCATCGTACAGGTAGTTCCTGTGTGTAAACCAACTCCGGACAGTGAAACTGATTTACCTATTGTTCTTTGAAGTTCTAACATTCAGTATCCTTAGTAATTTTCATAATATTATTAAAAACAAACGTTTAAGATAGTAAGACCGTCTTTGAAATACAATTGAGTAAGGAATAGGAAGTAAGTAGTTAAGGATAAGGATTATTTGGATGATTTATCGAGATTTGATTCCAGTTCTTTTATACGGTTTTCAAGAGAAGCAATTTTTTCTGCATATTTAGGAAGATTACGAATATGTGCCTCAATCTGGAATGCATTCTTTACTTCTTTTGCCGGAGATCCAAAGTAAGTACCTGGTTTCAATATACTCTTGGAAACTCCTGATTGAGCAATCAAAATTACCTTATCTGCAATTTCAATATGACCTGTAAGTCCAACCTGTCCAAGTATATAACAATTATTCCCGATTTTAGTACTGCCTGAAATTCCTACCTGAGATGAAATAATTGTATTTTCACCGATTGTAACATTATGGGCAATTTGGGATAAATTATCTATTTTGGTTCCCTTTTTAATTCTTGTTGATCCTAGTGAAGCTCTATCTATAGAAACATTTGAGCCTATTTCCACATCATCTTCAATTACAACATTACCGATCTGCGGAATTTTGTGGAACACGCCCTTTTCATCCTGATCATAACCAAATCCGTCGGAACCAATAACTGTATTAGCATGGATAATACATGAGTTCCCTATTATACATTTTTCTCTTATGCTTATATTTTGGAATAGAAGAACATTATCCCCTATCGCAACATCTTCAAGAATAACCGTATTATGAAATATTTTAACATTATCCCCAATGGAGCAGCCTTTTGACACCACAACATTTTTACCTGCTGCGAAATTCTTTCCTGTTTTAACTGATGGATGAATGAAAGCTGTGGGATCTATACCTTCGAGAGGAAATTCGGGAGTAAAGTATTGCTTCACCAAACTAAAGAAGGCTTTGTTAGGTTCTTCAGTTTCAATATAAACGATATCACCCCTGGTCTTCTGAAAACCCTTTTTAACTATAACTGCCGAAGCTTTAGTTGCACTAAGATATTTTTCATAAGCAGGAAGATAAAGAAAAGTAAGATCGCCCGGTTCAGCTTCTTCAATTTTAGCCAGATTGTTAACTACTAAATCCCCGTCTCCGGTTAACGTTCCGCCTATAAAATCAGCAACTTCCTGCAGTGTTAAATTCATTGTTACAATTTAAATTTTTGGAGAACTTTTGAAGTTATATCATATTTGTCTTTGGCATAAAGCAAAAGTATATCGCCACTTTTATCGAACACATAATCGTAATCTTCTTCAATAGCAACTTCTTTAATAGCAGAGAAAACTTTATTCTGTACAGGTTTCATTAATTCATCCTGTTTCTGGAACATTTCACCATTTGTACCGAATTTCTTTTCCCTGTAATCAGCAACTTGTTTTTCAAGTTTTACCAGGTCAGCTTCTGTTTCCGCACGGGTCTGATCGGTCATGATAAGTTTTCGTTTTTCGTAATCATCATATTTAGTCTTCCAGTTGTTTTCAATTTTGCTAAGTTCTGATTGCCATTCCTGAACAATGGCGTCAAGTTTTTGTTTGGCGTCCTGAGCGTCCGGTAATTTATCCATTATGGCATCAGAATCAACATATCCGATTTTTACCTGAGCTTTAGAAAGAGCTGAAAAAACGAGGAAAATTATAATTACGGGAAAGAGAATACGTTTCATAAACACTCCGAAGAAGTTTTGATCAAATTATGAATTAATAAGATCGTATCAAATTACATAGCAAAATAAAACTAATTAATAAAAAAATGGATTCCCGACTTCCATCCACAACGGGCAGATGCGGGAATGACAACCTAAAGCTTTAATCCAAAACCTTCGAGGTTAAAGAAAACCTCGAAGGTTAAAAAGCTTAGAATCATGAGATTAATAAAGAACTATTTCTTGCCTCTTTTTAGAGAATCCAGAACCTGGTAAGTAATATCAAAAGAAGAATCGGCATAAAGTAAAATTACATCTCCGGTTTTATCGAATACAAACTGCATACCTTCTTTCTTAGCAACTTCACTGATAGCCTTATAGATTTTTTCTTTTATTGGAGCGAATATTTTTTCATTCTCCTTATAAATATCACCTTGACCCTGAGCAAATTTTTGTCTTTTGAAAGCTTCAATTTCCTGTTGTTTGGCAACTATTGTTGCTTCTGTTTGTTTCTTTTTATCTTCCTTCATAGTACCGGACTGTTTCTGATAATCAGCATACTGATCCTGAAGATCTTTTGTCATGCTGTCAGCCTGTGCGGTCCATTTGTTTGTTATCGCTTCGAGATCACCCTGCGCCTTTATAGCTTCAGGCAGCTGAGTAAGAATAACCTGAGAATCGACATACCCTAATTTCACAGATGTCTGCTGAGCGAAGATAAAGTTGCTGCTTAATAAAAGAGCTGCCAGAGCTAAAAGATATTTTTTCACTTATATTACCTCAAATAATTTATATGTTAAATTTATTAAAATCCCTTGCCAAATTGAAAATGGAATAGCCAGGCGGGATCTTTACCGTCAACAGACTTCCTGTCAAATCCATAACCTAAATCGAAACCTATCAATCCAATAGGATTAATCATAATTCTTGCACCAACACCGGCTGATTTTTTTAGACTGAATATATCGGTATTTGCAAATTTCTCAAATACATTACCAGCTTCCGCAAATGCCAAAAGATATAATGGAATTGGATCCTGCGAAACAGATACCCTTAATTCAGCTGTATACCTTGTCATAACCCTTCCGCCAAAAACAGTGCCGTCTGACGTTTTAGGACCAATAGATCTGTCATCATAACCACGTAATGGTTCAGTGGCAATAACAAGACCATTGCCACCCATGAAAAAATATTCAAAAGGATTTATTTTTGTGGCAGATGCCTGATCCAACTCTTGTAAGTAGCCCATATTAGAGGTAGTATACAATGCAATTCTGTTTGAGTTAAACAAACGTTTGTACCATTCTACCTTAAATCCAAGCTTGTAATAATTGACATCGCCCGGCAGGAAAGGTCCACCAGATAATTCAGCATCAAAAGAAACTGCCGATCCTTTAGAAGGGAAGGTTGGATTATCTATGTCTCTTCTGCTAATAGTAACTCCCAAAGTATACTGGTGACTGATACCTATAGGATAAACTCCTCCTCCATTTAGGACATCATTGTATTGAAATCTAAATAACCCTTGAATATAAAAATAATCATCCGGCCATTTTAATCTTCGCCCTAGTTTAAGAGTTGCGCCTGCCTGGCTTAAATCATAAATATATTGCTGTCTTGTATCAAATAATTCTATTCCTGCCAGAGTTGGCGTATCATACATCCATGGTTCAGTAAAACCAAGTGTGAATGTTCTGTAAATATTACCCACACCGAATTGCCAGTTAAAACTTAACACCTGACCACCGCCCAGAGAGAATGGATTACTCATTGAAAAGTTTGTTAATGTAACACCAACCGATCCACTGAAACCGAAACTTCCACTGTATCCAACCGATGCATTAAGATAATCACTTGATTTTTCTTCAACATGGAAAGCAACATTTACTGTACTATCGTTTTCCAGATTATAATCTATTCCTTGAGGACCATAGAGCTTTTCAACATTGAAGAACTGAAGATTTGCCAATTGTTGCACACTTCTGAATAAAAGTGCTCTGTTAAAATATTCACCCGGAATTGTATAAAGTTCTCTTCTGATAACTTTATCCATAGTCTTATCATTGCCGGAGATATCCACTTTGCCAATACGAAACTGATTTTTTTCCTCCATCCTTATAATAAGGTCTATAGAATCGGGATCAATTTTCTGCTCAGTTGTTTTTAGATTAAATGTAAGATAACCATTATCCAAATACATTGAAGAAATATCGCTTTGTTTTTCATTCTGTCTTAGATTTCTTTCAAACTTTTCATAATCATAGATATCACCCTTCTTAAAATCAAGCCTTTCTGATAATGCTTCAGCCGGGAAAACTGTATTCCCCTGCCATACAATATTTCTGATTTTATACTGTGGTCCTTCATAAACCGATATATAAATTTTCAGATCCTTTTTATTATTGGAATAAGCCAGTGAATCAGATATTACCCCGGCATCTCTATATCCGTTCTTAAGGTAAAAATCCTGAATGGCTTTTTTATCTTTTTCGAATTTATCTTTATCGAATTTAGCTCCGCTCCAGAATTTCCACCAATGCGATTCTTCAATATCATTCATTGCACCTTTCAGATCGCCCTCTGAAAATGCCTTATTACCGATAAAGTGAATTTCTCTGACTGTAATTTTATCGTTCTCTTTAATTTTGAGTTTAAGAAGAATTCTGTCTTTAATTTTTTCAATTAAATTTGAGTACGTTATATCGCTGAACTGATATTCAACGGTATATTCATCAGAAAGATCTTTATCATTACGCCAGATTACATTAATACCTTTTTTGGTTGTATCAGCCGTGAAGTAGTGATAAATTACGGGATCAATATCTGCATTAAGATAACCATCGGTAGCATAATTATTCAGTAATTTCTGTTTAAGTCTGGAAATATCTACATGTCTTATAATCTGTCCTCTGATAAAGCCGGCTTTATTTTCTATATCGGTAGTACTTAATTCGTCATTACCTTCAATAACAAGTTTCTCGAATCGGGAATTTTCCTTAACAACAATCTTAAGAAAGACACCTGTTTGAATTTGTTTATCAATAAGAATCTGGACATCGGAGAATATATTAAGAGCCCAAAGTTGTTTAATTGCATTCAGGGTTTGGTCTCCCGGCACCTGAATTTCATCATTAACTTTTAACCCGCTGTTAGAAATTATTGTAGAAGCATCGGCTGATTTATTCCCTTCTACTGCAATTCCTAATATTTTAAAACTTGATCTGGTAGCTTGTGGTAAAGAAAAGCTCGAAAATAAAATCACTATGAGGATTATATTTTTAAACAATTTCTTTAGGAAGGATTGCGACATTCTTTAAGCCTTTTTCATTCTTTTTAAGTTGTTCACTGACTTTACCGAACCTGCGTTCCCTTATCTGGAAATTCCTGACAGCTTCGTACAATTTTTTCCTTCTAAACTCCGGCCAGTACACATCCGAAATAAAAAATTCGGTATAAGCAATTTGCCAAAGTAGAAAGTTGCTAACCCTGAATTCACCGCTGGTTCTAATAAGCAGGTCAGGATCAGGAAAATCCTTTGTGGTTAAATGATCTGATATACATTTTTCATCAATATCGGATATTGATAAAGTATTATTATTAATTTTACCGGCAATACTTTTCATTGCCGTTAAAAGTTCCCATCTACCGCTATAACTGAGTGCAATGTTAAGTACCATTTTTTTATTATTCTTCGTCTTTTCCATTGCGTCGAAAAGTTCCTTTTGAACTTCAGAAGGCAAAGCTCCTATATCGCCAATACTGGTGAGTTTAATATTATTTTCATTTAACTCATCAGCCTCATTTCTTAAACTCTTTAAAAGCAGCCTCATAAGAGTAGAGACTTCATCTTTAGGACGTTTCCAATTTTCTGTGGAAAAAGTATAAAGGGTCAAATATTTCACACCTAATTCTGCACAAGCCTTAACGATATCTTTAACAGATTCAACTCCTTTGGAATGACCTGCTACTCTTGGAAGACCTTTTTTCCTTGCCCATCTGCCATTACCATCCATGATAATGGCTATATGAGTAGGAATTTCACCCGATTTTTTTAATTCATTCTGAAGCTTTAAATCGGATTCCGGTTGCAATTTACCCAACTTATTTCCTAAAAATTCAAAAAGCCTGTAAAATTAACCTTATGATTCTTTAATGTCAAGGTAAGCAAAAAATGAACTCACCTCATATTTAGAGTATAAAATTAGGAATAATGTTCAATTTAGGAAAGGTAAAAGTGAAGTCTTTTTAAAAATACCTCAAATAATTCAAATTCCTGACTTAGAAAATGACCCCTTCCTTTAGTATATTTGCAATCGTCATCCCCGCGGATTATTGTCATCCCCGCGAAAGCAGGGATCCCCTGAACTTAATTATGAAATTTGAATATGGAACTGTTAGATAAACTTAAAAGAATAAAAGACCGTTTTGAACAGATAAATCAGCAATTGGCTGATCCTTCGTTTATGAACGACAGAGACAAGATTGTAAGTCTTAGCCGGGAAAGAAGTGATTTATCCGGAATTATAGAGGCTTACGAAGAATATTCTGAGATTATTAAATAATATTGATGGAAATAAGGAACTGATCTATTCGGGAACAACAGATAAAGAACTTGCCTCTCTTGCCCAGTCTGAGCTTGAAGAACTTGAACAAAGAAAGGAAAAATTAGAGGAGAGTATCAAACTTCTGCTCCTTCCGAAAGATCCTCTTGATGAAAAAGATATTATTATGGAAATCCGGGCCGGCACCGGTGGTGAAGAGGCAGCTCTTTTTGCATCTGATCTTTTCAGAATGTATTCCAGGTATGCTGAAATTAAAGGCTGGAAAACAGAATTGATTGACGTTAGCGATACAGGTCTGGGCGGAATTAAAGAAGTGGTATTTTCTGTTAACGGACAAAGTGTTTACAGCGAAATGAAATTCGAAAGCGGTGTTCACAGGGTACAGCGTGTTCCCGAAACAGAAGCTAACGGGCGAGTGCATACATCGGCAGCGTCGGTTGCTGTTTTGCCTGAAGCCGAAGACGTACAAATTGATATTAACCCTAAAGATATTAAAATTGATATTTTCCGTTCAGGCGGTGCCGGCGGTCAGAATGTGAATAAAGTTGAAACTGCTGTTCGTATGACCCATCTACCCACCGGACTGGTTGTTCAATGCCAGGATGAAAGATCGCAGTTAAAAAACCGGCAGAAAGCAATGAAAGTTTTGCGCGCCCGTCTTTATGATTTGAAGTTAAAAGAATACAATGCCGAAATTTCAGCCACCAGAAAAATGATGGTGAAAAGCGGTGACCGGAGTGATAAAATCAGGACATATAATTATCCCCAAAACAGGGTTACCGATCATAGGATTGGACTTACGCTCTATAATTTATCCAACATAATGAATGGGGATATGTCCGAATTAATAGAAAATCTGAAAATTGCTGACAGAACAGAAAAACTCCAGGCTAGTACTGAAGCCTGATATTATTTAAGTCTATAGGATTGATATGGAAATTATTGAAGGCGATTTGAACATTAAGGGAAAAAAATTCGCAATTGTCTTAGCCCGCTTTAATGAATTTATCGGTTCTCAGATGCTTGAAGGCGCACTGGACTGCTTTAAGAAACAAGGCGTATCAGATAAGGATATTATTCTTGTTAAAGTACCAGGCGCATTTGAAATTCCCCTTGCCGCCAGTAAGCTTGCCGTTTCAGGAAAATATTCCGCCATTATTTGTCTTGGTGCAGTTATAAGAGGCGGCACACCTCATTTTGAATATGTGGCAGGTGCATCAGCTACCGGAATTCAAAAAGTTTCTCTTAAATATGGGATACCCGTAATATTTGGAGTTTTAACGACTAACGATGTTGAGCAGGCAGTTGAACGCGCTTCAACTTCTAAAATGAATAAAGGTTATGATGCTGCTATGGTGGCCATCGAAATGGCTAACCTCCTCCAGAAAATTTAGTTTCTTTTACATTTTCACTTTTTTATCCTCTACTGAATGCCTGAGTATATCGCTTAATGCTCGCCCAACCGCCGTTAAGCCTTGGCACCCTTGTTTTAGTAGGTATTTACCAGGAAATAGTAGGTGTTTAGTAGGTAACTTTTTTAGGGATTCTATAAATTAGGCTGGAACAAATAATTCATCTTTAACACGTTATTATATTAAATATTTATTTAAAAGTCAATAGCTAATTATTTTTTTATTATCAATTCCTTAAAAGCTATTCTTTAATCTTAGAGGGTGGCATCAAATAAATTACGTTAAAAAAATTCGGCGGAATGAAGTGACAGTGAGCCATGCTGTTTGAGTGCAACGAGTTCATGGCGAGCAACGGAATGGAGCCGAATTTTTAGTAATTTATTTGGCCTGTCCTTTTGGCGCTACCTTTTGGACATCAAAAGGTAGCAAAAAAGACCCTACCAATAAAGAATTTGAATAATAATTTATTATTTGTCTCTTATT
Organism: uncultured Ignavibacteriales bacterium; assembly: GCA_963786395.1. Lineage (GTDB taxonomy): Bacteria > Bacteroidota > Ignavibacteria > Ignavibacteriales > Ignavibacteriaceae > Fen-1301. The sequence continues at coordinate 295,924 of CAWAZD010000007.1, forward strand.
CATTATTTTATACCGGGTTAATTATATGTTTTATAATATTTTAGGAGAATGCGCATGCCTCAGACTAAAAAGAAAACTATAGTTGAATTTGCGGGTGGTCTTAAAGATCTCGTTATAAAAGTTGGGGGAAAGATTGTTTATTCCGGAGGAAATGAAAACAAGAAAGAATCCAAACAATCTGAAAAACTTGAGATAGTCCAGGCTCAAATTTCCATGGTATCCAAATTCGCTAGTGGTATAAATAAAGTGCCGGCATTACAATATGCATGGAAGAAATCTCGATTCAGAAAAACTACCAGGGCTTCTGCTAATCTGACTGCCGACGAAGTAGGCAATTCCGGAAAAGCTGCTGCTTATAATAAAATTATTTCCGCAAACAATAGAGGAATGTTGAATGATTATCGGCCTAATTCTGGAAACTGCATTATTCCACCTACAGTTAGCGGGTTAGGGAATAATAAAACTGTTCTAAAATTCGATGGCATTACTCTAAAATTACTTTACTCAAAAGACAATGTGAAGTTTTCGTATTATAAGAAATTTATGACTCCCGTTGTTATATTATGCCCGTTTGATCCAAAGAAGATAAGCGACACACATTTTGAAGTCATATCCAAATGGTACGACATTAAAGAATTTTCTGCCCGGGAATGTGATGAGTTTTTCTTCCCTCTGGATGCATCCGATATTGAAATAATAAATAAGTATAAGAATTGCATAATATATTTTGCATTTGTTGAGGAATTCCAAAACGTGAAAAAATCAAGATGGTATAATGGAAATGCTGATGAATTTTCTTTAAATGGATTTCCGGATACTCCAATTATAATCCGGGATGATAAACCAGGAATTCGGCCAATGGATGGGGATTTTATGAAAGAATAATACACCTGACTTGAAATGACCCCTAAAAGTGTACAGAAATTTTCTTCCGGTCTGAAGCAAGAGATGTAGAGATAATGAATAAATACAACAATTGTATAATATATATCACTTTTGTAGATGAGTATGGCAGCGGAACAATTACCTTCCAGGCTGTTGAATAGGTTATTTTATGTTATTCTGGAGGAGCGACGCAACTTATAAATGGAGCTTTTACAATGAAGTGGACATTAGTAGTTTTTTGTGCTTTCAGTTTTGAGGAAATATATTTAATTTGCTTCTGTAAATTATTGAAGAGGATACGGATAGGCAATTTTCTACTTTTTAGAATTCATAATAATTGCAGGTAAAATGAAAAAATCACTGACGCTTTTATTCGTCCTCTATTTTGTTTCAATTTTCCCTCAACAAGCCAGTTCCTGGAAAGTTTACTCTTCGATGAGTAATGTAACCGATTTTGTTATATCAGGAAACTCTATTTGGGGAGCTACAACAGGCGGAGCATTTCAATTTACTCCTAAAGATAGTACCTACAATAAATTTACCAGGGTTGAGGGTATGTCGGGAATTTCTATTTCTTCAATTGCGGCGGATAAATCCGGGAATATCTGGTTCGGAAGTAGTAATGGAGCCCTGGATTATTATAATATAAGCACAAAACAAATTGAATCAATTACTGACATCTTAAATTCCGATAAAACAAACAAACAAATCTATAGTTTACAAACAGCGGGTGACACTATTGTTGCTGCCACAGATTTCGGAATTTGCTTAATTGACTCTAAGGATATTGTACTGTTTGATACTTTCTTCAAATTAGGTTCATTGCCCTCCAATTCTAAAATTAATTTCGCCGTTAAATACGATCTGATTTATGCAGCATCGGATAACGGTGCCGTTATTCAAATACCTGGTACCACAAACTTATCGGCGCCGGAATCATGGAATGTGTTTACAACTGTTAATGGCTTACCTTCCAATAAGATCAGTAAGATTATTAAATTTAATAATCAGATAATTGCTGCTTCAGACCTGGGGTTAGCTTCATTTAATGGGTCCGGGTTTGATAACTTTATCCCAGCCCTAAATAATCAGAATATTAGTGATCTTTATGTGTCCGGAGATTCCTTATTCATCCTGCAGGGAAATCAAAATGTTTATTTGTATACAGGTGGGAATTTAAGTTTAATTTATACTTTCCCAGTTAGCGTTACTCATTTTAAAAATGATATGGTAAATGGCCTATTAGGGTCAACCGGAAGTGGAATAGCACAATTAAAAAATAATATTCTAAAATACATCTATCCCAATGGACCGACTGCTAATTTATTTTTGAACCTTTCTGTTGGTAAAGATGGAACTCTTTGGATCAGCACCGGAAAAGATTTTCATGGTGTTGGATTTTATTCATTATCAAATGGCTTTTGGACAAATTATAATGCTAGTAATAATCCTAAGCTTCCGACTAATGATTATTATTCAATTTTTGCTGCTTCGGATGGAACAGTATATGCCGGAAGTTGGGGGCGAGGCTTTGCCCGGTATAAAAACGGAAAGATTGATATTTATTCAGCAGCGATAACAGGAATGCTTGGAATTCCAAGTGACCCGACATGGTTGGTAATAACGAGTTTTGCCCAAGACAGTAAAAACAATCTCTGGATTTTGAACTATGGTGCTGCAGATAGAAAAAACCTCACTATGCTAACAACCGACAGTGTTTATTATCATTTCCTTATTCCCGCCACTGCTAACATGGATCCTGAATATCAATTGGATCTGGCTATTGATCAATATGATACGAAATGGTATATATCCCAGGATGGTCAAAATCATGGATTGATTTACTTCAATGAAAACGGAACACCTAATGATCCCACCGATGATAAATCCGCATTCGTACAAAATCTTAACAATAATAATGGCGTTAATTGTATAGCCGTTGATAAAAACGGAGACATCTGGGTAGGTACCAGTTTAGGTGTAAACATTGTAACTAATACTTATACAATTACTCAATCACCCGCACCTCAGTTAAGTATTAGCTCTGTTTTTATACTCCGCCAGCAAAGTATTAATTGTATTTTAGTAGACCCGCTAAATCAAAAGTGGATTGGCACAAACCAGGGATTGTTTGTAGTAAATCAGGATGGCACTACTCTGTTGAATGTTTATGATTCAAAGAACAGCCCTCTCAATTCTGATATTATTACAAATTTAGCTATGGATGAAAATTCCGGAACAGTTTATATAAGCACCAATTCTGGACTTTTCTCATTGAAGACCTCTTCCGTAAAACCTGTCCTGAGTTTTGCAGGACTGCAGGTTCATCCAAGCCCGTTTGTATTAAAAAATTCTAATAACCAATTAACAATAGATGGTTTAATTGCAGATACTGATATTAAAATATTATCTATATCCGGATCATTAGTTAAAGAGTTCACTTCCCCGGGAGGCAGGATTGCATTCTGGGATGGCACAGATTCAAAAGGTTCATTAGTTAGCAGCGGAATTTATATTATAGTAGCTTTTGATAAAGATGGAAATAACGTGGCTGCCGGTAAAATTGCTGTGTTAAGGGAATGATTTTACCGGGATACCATGATTGATTTATTAAATATTTCTCTCCAATTCGGAGGGAAATTTCTTTTCAGAGATGTTAATTTTAAGATAAGTTCAGGCGACAGAATTTCTCTCGTGGGTGCTAATGGTACCGGGAAATCTTCAATCTTAAAAATAATTGCCGGACAACTACAGCCGGAATCGGGGAAAATACAAAAACAGAAACGAATTACTATTGGTTACCTTCCGCAGGATCAGATCATTCATGAAGGAAAAAGTCTGATTGTAGAAGCTACTTCTGCGCTTAATGATATTATTGATCTTCAGAAAAAAGAAGAAGAGATTACTGAAAAGTTATCTGACGCAGAATTGACTGATGAAGAGAATGATGATTTAATTAATCAATTGGGGGAAGTGCACCACCGGCTTCAGGAATTGGATTCGTACAGCACGGAAGCAAGAGTTGAAAAAATACTCATCGGGCTTGGATTCGAGAAGGAAGAATTCGGCAAACTGACAAACGAATTCTCAGGCGGATGGCAGATGAGAATTGCTTTGGCTAAAATATTAATTTCCCAGAATGATCTCTTATTAATGGATGAACCAACAAATCATCTTGATATAGATTCTCTTAACTGGCTTACCTCATTTCTTAAAAATTATAAGGGAGCTTTATTAATTGTTTCTCATGATAAAAGATTCATTAATGATGTAACAAATAAAACTCTTGAAATATATCTCGGAAAGTTTAATACTTTTAATGGTAATTACGGTGCCTTCCTGAAATATAAAGAAGAAAGGGATTTACTCGCCGAGAATCAATATATCCAGCAGCAAAAGAAGATTAAAGAAACTGAGAAGTTTATTGAGCGGTTCAGGTACAAAGCTACCAAAGCCAAACAGGTACAAAGCCGGATAAAGCAATTGGATAAAGTTACATTGATTGAATTGCCTGAAAGTAAAGCCGATATATCAATATAATTTTCCCCCTCCTCCTCCAAGCGGTAAAGTAAACATGGATCTTAAAGGTATTAGTAAATCCTTTGGACAAAAGACAGTATTCAGTAATGTAAATTTCCAGATTGACCGGGGAGAGAAGATTGCATTTGTTGGTCCTAACGGTGCAGGCAAAACAACGCTTGCTAAAATTATAGCGGGAGTAATTAATTATGACAACGGGGTGCGCATAATCGGGCATAACACAATAATTTCATATTATGCACAGGATGTAGCTGACAATCTGGATCCGGATAAAGACATAATAGAAACGATTGAAACTATTTCAGAAGAAAAAACACTTGGGCAATTAAGATCATTGTTGGGATCATTTCTTTTTTCGGGAGATGATGTATTTAAGACCGTCGGGGTGTTATCCGGTGGTGAAAAAAGCAGAGTTGCTTTAGTTAAGATATTGTTAACTAAAGCCAATTTTATAATACTCGATGAACCGACAAACCATCTTGACATTTCATCAAAGGAAGTGCTTCAGAAAGCATTAGTTGAATTCCCGGGTTCATTGATTCTGGTATCGCATGATGTTGATTTCCTTGCTCCTATAGTTAATAAAGTTGTTGAGATCAGAAAAGGTGAGGTTAAAATATTCCCCGGTGGAATAGAATATTATCTGGATAAGAAGCAGGTAACTGCTATTGAAGAAGAGTCGATTAGATTAAAAAAGATATCCGATTCATCTGGTTCCAAGAAAGATCAAAAACGTAATGAAGCTGAGCTGAGGCAGAAAAAATATCTGGCAACAAAAGACATTCTTAAAAAAGTAAGCAGTATTGAAAAGAAAATTGAGATACTTGAACTTAAGCAAAAGGAATTGGAGAAACTATTGGCAGATCCTACGGTGTATTCAAACCCGCAGGAAGTGAAAGAAAGGAACCATGAATATCAACATACTAAAGAAAAACTTGAGTCTTCAATTGCTGAATGGGAAAAATATTCTGAAGAACTTCATAATATTGAGAAACAATTTACTTAAACTCTTACTCCTGTATACTCTTCAGCTAGTGCAATTCCACCGAATAGAGCAGCATCATCCTTTAATTTTGTAGAAGCTATTTTAAGACCCTTCACTGAAGCTTTAAGTGAATTATTATAAAAAACCTCCCTGATGATAGGAAGCATGAACCCTGACATAGCTTCAATAACACCCCCGCCCAGAACAATTAAATCAAGGTTGAGTAAATTATTAATATCTGCTAAAACTTTCCCGGTCATTTTACACGAATAAGTGACACTATTAATAACTACCTTATCACCTCTTTTTACTGCCAGAGAAAGCGCACCACTTTTTATAGGAATGCCTTCATCAACTAATTCTTTAAGAACACATTTCTTCTTTGCCTTGATATCTTTTTTGATTCGCTTAACGATTGCAGTACGGCTCGCTGCTGCTTCAAAGCAACCTCTATTACCGCATCCGCATAAAGGACCTCCTTCCATAACTTTTATATGACCAATTTCACCTGCTGTAAAATTTGATCCTCTAAATAATCTATGATTAAATATCAAGCCGCCTCCAATACCCGTACCTAAAAATACCGCGAGCATATTCTCAGCTTTTCTGCCTATCCCGAAATGCTTTATGCCAAGAGCTCCCATATGGACATCATTCTCAAGTATAATCGGATATGGAACAAATTTCCGGAGTTTCTCCTTCATATTATAATTATGTATTCCAAGATTTGGTGCAAGAGAAATTAATCCAGTATTGGGATTTACACTTCCCGGTACTCCAATACAAACGGCAGCAATTGATTCTGATTTAATATCCGCAGTTTCTATTGTTTCTTCAATTATATCTGCAAGATCACTTACATACTTTTTTGCGGATACTCCCTTTTCAGTGGATTTTTTAACTCTGGCAATTATACCCTGGAAAGAGTTTAGAACTGCGGCTAATATTTTAGTGCCACCCATATCGATGCTGATTATGTATTTCTGTTTCAGATATCCTCCTTTGGTAAAACAACCCCCAATAACAAATAAAGTTAGGAATAATATTTTTCTTTCCAAAATAACTCTGGTATTTTAGGCAATGAATTAGAATATTTAATAATGCAAAATATCAGACCTATTAAGAGATTCGGTCAGAATTATCTGACGGATCCAAACATTCTACGAAAGATAGCAGACGAAATTGATCCTATGCCGGGGGATAATATTATAGAAATCGGACCTGGTTTAGGGGCTTTAACCAGTAAACTTATGGAAAAAGTACCTTCAATTACGGCAATTGAGATAGATAAAAGAGTCGGTGATGAACTAAAGGCAAAGTTCCCGGGATTGAAATTATTAATCCAGGATTTCCTTAAAACCGATCTTAAATCTATCTTTTCTGAAAGTAGTATTAAATTACGGATTACGGGAAATATTCCCTATAACCTTACCTCCCCTATTTTATTTCTGATTATTGAAAACAGCTCAATTATCAGGGATTCAGTTCTTATGATCCAACTCGAAGTTGCGCAGCGTATTACCTCAAAAAAAGGGACAAAGGAATATGGCATCCTTTCTGTCCTTCTTAATTATTTCTGTGATGTAAAATTATGCTTCAAAGTGTCACCGAATGTATTCACTCCAAAACCAAAAGTCTGGTCAGGAGTAATTCATTTATATCCTAAACAATTAAATATTACTGATCAGGAAAAGAAAGTATTTATTCAGATAGTAAAAGCATCTTTCGGAAACAGAAGAAAAACCTTAAAAAATTCCCTTAGTAATAGTATATTTAAAGAAATTGATTTTGAGAATTCCGGAATTGACTTATCTTTAAGAGCCGAGCAGCTTGATATCGAGGATTTTGTAACTCTTTCTAATTTCATACTAAAAAAAACTATTATATAGAATCTTATTAATAACCAATGGACAGAATAAAGAATATTCTTTTTAATTTGAAGACCTATGACATTGTAGTCATAATCTTTTTTATTTTTCTTTCTATACTAAACCTAATTTATCATAGTGTTATTCCCCGTTCAACGGAATTTGTTTTTACAAACATTGGTATTATTGCTGCAGCTTTTCTGCTTGCTTATCTTGAGTACAATTTCAAAAACCAGTTCTGGCGCATAATTCATTACTGGTATATTGCCCCCCTTATTTTAATAACATTCAATCAGCTGTATTATTTGATTTGGCCGATAAGGCAGCAGGATTATGATACCCTTTTTATTAATATCGACAGATTCATTTTCGGCGGGGACCCAACAAAGTTTTTATACCACATCGCTAATCCGGTGCTGACAGAATTGCTTATGATAATATATAGCAGTTTTTATCTTCTGCCTATTATTCTAGCCTTGGTTTTACTCAGGAAGAAAAGATATTTTGCATGTGATTATGCTGTGTTCTCAATTATTTATGGTTTTTATTTGTCATACCTGGGTTATTTCGCCTTGCCGGCAATTGGTCCCCGGTTCATGCTGCATGATTTTAATAAACTTTCCATTGAACTTCCCGGGTTATGGCTGACCAAGTTCTTAAGACAATTTGTGAATATCGGCGAAGGAATCCCTGCGGGAACTTTAACAACTACTGATGTAATTCAGAGGGATGTTTTCCCAAGCGGGCACACTATGATAACATTAATAACAATTTATTTGTCGGTAAAATTAAAAAGCAGATCAAGATATTGGCTTGTCCCCATAGGATGTTTACTGATACTTGCAACCGTATACCTTAGATACCATTACGTAATTGATCTTATAGGCGGTTTCATTTTCGCTGCTTTCTCATTGTGGAGTGGTAAAATAATTTTTAACTGGTGGCGCAGAGTAAGAGGATTAAACGAATTTGTTTATGGAAAGTACCAAAAAGATGAACAGGAAAAAGAACCAGGTTAAGCAAATATTTGACAGCATCGCCTTCAGATATGATTTCCTAAATCATCTTCTCAGCTTTGGCTTTGACTATTACTGGAGAAAAAAAGCCCTAAAATTAACAGGACTTGATAGCAGCTCTGTCCTGCTTGATATAGCATGCGGTACCGGAGACGTTGCAATTGAAGCCAGGAAACAGGGTGTTAGAACTATATTTGGAGCGGATTTTTCATTTAATATGCTGAAACTATTTAATGATAAAAGCCCGTGGATTAAAGGAAGAAATATGCAAATGGTTGCTGAACAAATTCCTTTTAGGGCATCATCGGTTACAAATATCACCGTAGCTTTCGGAGTAAGAAATTTTTACAATATACAGGATGGTTTCAATTCATTTCATTATGTTCTTACACCGGGAGGGAAAGCTACTATTATTGAATTCCGTCTTCCTTCAAATCCAACGTTCAAATGGATATATAAATTTTATTTTAAGAACATACTTCCACTGGTTGGGGGAATAATCTCGGGTGATAAAGAAGCATATTCTTACCTTCCCCGTTCTGTAGAAGAATTTGATGAAAAGATAAATATGCCCGATTTGCTTAAGAATTCAGGCTTCAGGAAAATTGAAATCCACTCACTAACATTGGGGATCGTTCAGGTAATTATTGCTACAAAATAGCGATTATTAAACCTGAATGTGTGAAAACTCAATTGTCATTCCCGTCCGAAGGTGGGAACCATGCAGTCGGATTTATTCTTGGCATATCATAGGTGTGAACGAAGAATCGGATTTCTTAAATGAATTATGGAGATCCTTATGCTTTCGCTCCCCGACAGGGAGGGCAAGTTAGATTTATTTAATATTATAATAAATCAAATTTTGAGAAACATTATTTGTCGTATCTCCAAGGCTGATCCCCCCTCCTGAAAATCCATTTAACACAGCAGAATTTCCTTCCCACTTTACTGGTCCAATATCTGAGACAAACCAGCCATACATTGTTAAAGTATTTTTCACGGACAACAGAGGATTATTTGGATTAGGGAACTGCAATGTCATTACGTACTTTATTTTAGCTGCGCTTACAGTTACCTGTCCGGAAGTCAAACTAAGATTAACATTTTCTTTACCGAGATAGGATGCTTCTATGTCAATAAAATTATAGTTCAGGATTGCGACACCAAGTTTGTATACCTGCCAGTTTAATCCGTCTGACAAAGGAGATGCCAGAATATGGAGGTCAGTAGAAATTGACAAAAGCTGCATATACAGTGAAGGGATAAAACTGGAAATACCTGATGTATCAAAGAAATAGAACACGCCGGTACCATCTTTTCTAAAATAGGATATGTTAGTACTAGTTATTAGACTGGCATTAATTATAGTGTCAATCTGTTTCTGATAATTTATATTCCCTTTAAGTGAAGTACCGGAATATGTCGTGTTTTTTGTCCCCGCATTAACGGTACCCTGTGAACTGGTTATGTTAATATTATACTTATAATTTGTATTGTCTGTGTTGGGGAAATAATTAGAATTATCCTGGTTCGGCTGTACAGGGTTATTATTATTACAACCCGTAAATAAAAAAACAGCAATCATTATTATGGACATGCAACTAAATATTAGTTTCATATTTTTCCTTTTAATTTGTTTTTAAGCCCGGTAAAGGCTATAAAACGATGACTAATCTTATTTTTTTCTGCAGGGTCCAATTCAGCCATTGTATTGACATGATTTTCCGGAATAAATAACGGATCATAACCAAAGCCTGAATTCCCTCGTGGAGAAATTGTTATCACACCTTTTATAGCACCATCAGCAGATATCGATTCTCTTCCATCGTAATATACAGCAAAACAAATGAATGCAGCGTAATGTGGCGCAGGTAGCGTTCTTAGTTCTTCAATAAGTTTCAGATTATTTTGTTCTGCTGTTGCCTTCTCTCCTGAATATCTTGCGGAGTGAACACCAGGTCTGCCATCAAGTTGTTCAACTGACAGTCCGGAATCATCTGCAATTACGGGTAATTTGTATTTATTATAAACATGAACAGCTTTTTTGTTTGCATTCTTTTCAAAAGTATCACCGTCTTCCAGAATTTCCTCAAAATCATTTAAGTCAATTAATGATATAATTTCAAGATCATTAACTGCAAGAATACTTTTTACCTCCCTTATTTTTCCTGCATTCTGTGAAGCAAAAATAATTTTAGACATTTGATGGAGCGCCTAATATTTCATCGAGTACCTGAAATGCATAGCGTAAATGTGGAATTACAATAGAACCGCCGACAATCAATGCTACATTAAAAGTTTCATATAATTCCTCACGGGTTGCTCCTTCAGCTATTGATCTGTCAATATGATAAAATATACAATCATTACATCTTAATACCATTGAAGCAGAGAGCCCCATTAATTCTTTTGTCTTAGCCGGAAGTGCTCCGTTAATATATGCTTTGTTGTCTAGCGCAAAGAATTTGTTAAAATCACGGAATCCTGAATTTAATATCTTATCGTTCATTTCCGCTCTGTACAGCCTTGTTTCTGACGCTGTTTTTTTCATTTTAATCCTTTAGATTATTATATATAAATGAGTACTAATAACCACCCTTTTATTATTGACTCTAAATCTACATCCTTTTTTGTAGCATTTTAGAATCAGTCATAAAGGTCATTATTTTGAGTGATAAAGGCAAAGACTTTTAGTTATTCCTCTATCATAACTACCTTTTTAAGGTTAACTAATAACGATAAAATAATAAAAGTAAATCATAATATCATTTTGAATATTTAATAAACTAGCCCGGTCCTTTAGGACTGGGTAAATGGAATAAAGTTTAAAATACTTATGCCATTTATGGCATTAAAAGAATTAATTATTGTATTTGTATACTGCCAGGCCATTATTTTGATGAATAAAGTTAATGCCTTTACTTACTACTCTAATCTCCTGTGAAATCTGAGCGAACTTAGATAAAGTATCCCGATCCCCATAATTAAAAGCATACCAGTTTCCTTCCACAATTCAGCAAATCCGATCCCTTTCAATATTATCCCCCTGATAATTGTCATAAAATACCTTAGCGGTATAAGGTAACTTATATATTGAATAATCTTAGGCATGTTCTCGATCGGGAATGCAAATCCGGATAAATAAACCATTGGCAGCATAATACCAAATATTGCAATCATCATTGCCTGTTGTTGGGTTTTTGATATTGTTGATACAAATAATCCCAATCCCAGAGTAGATAAAATATATAAGAAGGAACAAAAGAACAGGAATATGACACTCCCCCTTACCGGAATATTAAAAATAATCGTCATCGCAGTAAGTACTATCATAACTGCTACAAACCCGAGAATAACAAATGGAATGAGCTTTCCTATTATTAACTGATATGATTTAATGGGAGTAACAACGAGTTGTTCAAGAGTCCCGATCTCTTTCTCTTTTACAATTGCTAGTGAGGTCAAAATCAGAGTTATGATACTTAAAAGTAGTCCTACGATTCCCGGAACCATAAAATACCTGGTAAGGAGTTCGGGATTATACCATATTCTAATTTCCGGTTCAATCTTTCCGACCGGAAGTATTTTCTTACCTGACTTATCCATATAGTTGATTGAAATATTCTGTGAATACCCCTGGACAACTTTTGCAACATAACCTGCAGAAATCGAAGCGGTATTTCCATCAGAACCGTTAAATATCCCCTGGACAGGAGATGTTTCTCTTCTATGAATTTTTTCTGAGAAATCTTTTGGTATTATTAATGCAAAAATAAATTTCCCTTTGTCAAGGTTTTGAGTTAGTTGTTCATAATTATCAGCATAATAATCAACCTTGAAGAACCCCGAACTTATAAATGATTCAATAAAATTTCTGCTCTCCTGAGTTTTATCCTGGTCATATACCAGAGTATGCACTGTATTCACATCTAATGTGGCAGCGTAACCTAAAAATATTAATTGAATTACAGGGGCAATCAGGATAATGCCGAACATTTTAGGGTCACGTTTAAATTGTAGAAACTCTTTTCTTATTATATGAAGAATCGTTCTCATTTAAGCTCTGCTCTCCTTTCGTTTGTAAATGACATTAGAAAGTAGAATTATTACTGATGTAAAAAGAATCAGGTATAGTGCCTGGTCCCAAAATGAACTTACACCTACACCTCTGATGATTATAGCTCTCATAATTTCGATAAAAAACTTAGCAGGAGTTATATTAGTCAATATCCTGACAGGCAGCGGCATACTCTCAATCGGGAATACAAACCCGGATAAAATAAAAGAAGGCAGAAGTGTAACAAATGTTGCCATTGAAAATGCCACTTGCTGTGAATCCGCTATTACGGATACTAATATTCCAATACTTGTAGAAGCAGTTAAAAATATTAACGTCGTTATGAACAAAAGAATAATGCTTCCTTTTATTTCAACACCAAAGAGGATATATCCGACGAGTAAGATAATTGCAGCATCTATAAGAGCCAGAAGTAGGTATGGCAATATTTTACCCGCAATAAGTTCAAATGAACTTACGGGCGAAACATTTATCTGCTCCATAGTTCCTCTTTCCTTTTCTCTTACTAATGAAAGAGAAACACTTATTGCGGCAGTTATAAGCAGAATCATAGCGATGAGCCCGGGAATAAGAAACCGGGTTGTCTGAAGATCGGGATTATACCAGAACCGGGCTTCTAAATCTATTGGCTGATAGTTCTTTATGCCGTTTCTTGTAAGTACTTCACCTGTAATATTCTGACTATATGTCTGGAATGCTGCAGTTAAATAATTCTGAATAATACTTGCCGTGTTTCCATCCACACCATCAATAAGGATTTGAACTTTAACAGTTTGCTTGGAATAAAACTTTCTTGAAAAGTCTGAAGGGATAACTATTATACATTGAGCAATTTTATCATCGAGTATTCCTTTGAGCTTATTTTCGCCGTTTACATAACCAACCAGATCAAAATATTCTGAGTTAGTAAATCCTTTAACCATGTTTCTTGTTACTTCAGAATATTCCTGATCATAAACGACAAGTTTTATATGATGAACATCGAAGTTAACTGCATACCCAAACATTAGAAGAAGAAACACCGGAAAAAGAAACAGAATTGCAAGCATTCTATAATCTCTGAGAAGATGCTTAAATTCCTTTTTCGCAATCGCTTTGATTCTATTCAGATTCACTTATTTCTTCTCCAGTAAATGAATAAAGACATCTTCAAGTGAAGGGACAATACTTTCAATGGTTTTAACAGTTATATTTTTCCCTTTAAGGATAGATTCAACCTGCTCCTTGCCGGAATATTTATCATTTACTATTATATGAATCCGGTTACCGAATATAGCAGTCTCATCAACAAAGGGTTCTTTTTCAAGTATTGATAAAGCTTCAACAACGGGATTACATTCTATTTCTAGAATTGTGTTAGTAAGATATTTTGTTTTAAGTTCCTTTGAATTTCCCTCGGCAATCAACTTACCGGCATTTATTAATATAATATTACCGCAATACTCAGCTTCTTCCAGATAGTGAGTAGTAACAAAAACAGTAGTGCCTCCTTCAGAAAGGATATTTATGAGCTCCCAGAATGCTCTGCGCGACAAAGGGTCGACTCCACTTGTGGGTTCATCCAGAAATACAATCCCGGGTTTGTGAATAACTGCGGTTCCCAGTGCAAGTCTCTGCTTTATACCTCCCGGAAGTGAACCGGTTAGAATTTTTTCTTTCCCATTAAGTCCCGCAATATCAAGGACCCATTTCTTTCTCTCCTGCAGAAGATCTTTATCCATGCCGTAAACGCCGCCGAAGAATTCAATATTTTCTTCCACAGCCAGATCATTATAAAGTGAGAAACGCTGGGACATATACCCTATATTCAATTTAACAAGGTCAGGATCCTTCCTTATACTATAGCCGCCTACCATTGCATCCCCTTCAGTAGGTTCCAGAATTGCGCATAGCATTTTAATTGTAGTTGACTTCCCTGCACCATTGGCTCCAAGGAATCCGAAGATCTCTCCTTTCTTAACTTTAAAGTTAATATGGTCTACCGAGACAAAATCGCCGAACTTCTTTGTAAGATTATTTACTTCGATTGAGTACATAATTAGTAAATCTTTTCTCCTGCAGATTTAAGCAGCCTGCTAAGTGCTGTCTCGTAGTCCGCCTGTGCTGTTATCAGATCAGTTTTACTTTGAATTCTTGAAGTTTCCGCATCAATAAGATCAGTGGAAGTAGCATACTGAACATTATACTTGTCTTTTATTCCACGGTAGTTTTCTTCTGCCTGGTCAACCCCGGTTTGAGCAACATGTATTTTATTCAATGCGGCATTTAAGGAAAGATAGTTATTATAGATTTCGACTTCTATATTTTCCTTAATTATGTCCTTGTTAGTATTAAGCTGATTTAAGCTCTGTTGTGCTTGTTCGGTCTGAGAGGAATTATAGCCCCAGTTCCAAATATCCCAGCTTAATGTAACACCGGCATCCCATGTATCTTTAAATTGATCCACTGTCGGCATAATTCTTTGGTTTGGTCTATTATAATAATAATCAGAAAACAAGTAAACTGACGGGTACCAGGTTGATGAAGCCGCATGAACATTTTCCTTCCCGGCCTGTACTCTGTAGTCGATTGCCTTTAATTCAGATCTTCTCTGCAAAGCTGAAGTCAGAAGTGAATCATAGCTATATCTCACTGTATCGGGTGATATGCTTTTTACATCTATCTCTGTTTGATCATTTATGTGGAAACCAAGCGCTTTATTGAACAAAGCCCGGGCGGTATTAAGATTATTGTCTGCTTCAATTTGTTTCAACTGAAGAGACGAATATTGTACTTCAATTTTAAGCAGATCATTTTTTGTAACAAGGTCATTGGCTAAAAAATTCTTAGTATCCGTAAGATGCGCTTCAATCTGTGTAAGGTTATCATCAATCAGATTTTTCAGATTGATAGCCTTGTAGTAATTCCAGAAAGCATTAATTATATTATATGCCTCTTCATTTGCATCTCTGTCATAATCTGCTGTAAACGCTTCCTTTGTATTTGCCGCTGCTGATCTGAGTGACGATAGCCTAAAGCCCGTAAACAGAGGCTGTTGCAGCGATAGTTTTATGGAGTAATTGTTAAGAACAACATCTTCTATCTTTACCGGTTTCGGGAAAATGGGGAGTGATACTTCAAAAGGCGGAACATCACTTAGTCTTGTATATCCTGCATTTAAACTTAGTTTTGGTAAAAGATAAGAAGTTGTTTCTGTAACCTTTGCTTCCGAACCTAATAACTTTGACTTTGATATTTTAAGTGTCTTGCTGTTCTGCAAACCAATATGTACACTTTCTTCAAGAGTAAGTTTCTGCTGAGCAAAAAGTGCCACACTAAATAGTATTATTAAAAGTGAAGTAATTCTTTTCATACGGCTGCCTTATTATTTTCTTTTTTATCACCTACCAGGTGAATAAAAACATTTTCAAGTGAAGGGGGAATAACCCTGTAGCTTGTAATTGTAATTTCTTTTGACTTAAATAGTTCATTTAATGAATTGATTTTCTCATCCGGGTTTTCAACTACTATATCTATTCTGTCGCCAAATAGCTGTACCTCAAGATCAGGTTCATTTTTAACAGCTTTATATGCTTTCCTTGCATCCGGACAAATAAATTCTATAACTACCCTGTTAACGGAACTCTTAATATTTTGAGGAGTATCAAGAGCAAGCAGCTTTCCTTTATCCATCAGCGCCACCCTGTTGCATCTTTCAGCTTCATCAAGATAAGGCGTTGTCATAATAATAGTTATACTTTCTCTTAGAAGTCCTGAGAGTATTTTCCAGAAGTCACGCCTTGAAACCGGATCAACTCCAGTAGTTGGTTCATCAAGAAATAATATTTCGGGACGGTGGATAAGGCTGCAGGCTAACGCAAGTTTCTGCTTCATCCCGCCTGATAGGTTGTCGGCAATTCTGCTTCTGAATGGTGTAAGACGTGTAAATTCAAGCAATTCGTTCCTTCGTTCAGTATAATCCTTAACACCATGAATATCCGCGAAAAATTCGATATTTTCATCGATTGATAGATCTCCATATAGACTGAACCTCTGGGAGAGATATCCAATCCGGTTCTGGGCTTCTTTTTTATTTTTGGAAATGTCTATCCCTGATAATTCAATATTACCTGAGTCAGGTTTAATAAGACCGCATAAACTCCTTATAGTAGTTGTTTTGCCTGCACCGTCCGGACCGACTAATCCGAACATTTCCCCTTTATAAACATTAAAGGTAATATTATCAACTGCCTTAATATCCTCAAAGCTTCTGGTTAGACTTTCTATTTTAACTGCAATGTCCATTTTTAGTAATAAATCCTTGCATCAGCCGGCAATCCGGATTTTAGCTCAAAGTCTGGATTTGGTATTTCAACTTTAACGGCAAATACGAGCTTAGTCCTCTCATCCTTAGTTTGAATGTTTTTAGGTGTAAACTCTGCTTCCGGTGAAATATAAGTTACTTTGCCTTCAAACTTTTTACCTTTAAATGCATCAACACTTACTTCTGCCTTCTGACCTAATTTTACTTTACCGAGTTCCAGTTCAGTTACATAGATATAAAGTTCAACACTCGTCAGGTCGGAAACTTTAACAAGATTAGACATTGGGGAAACGGTTTCGCCAGGTTCAAAATACTTCTCGACGATTATGCCATTTATCGGAGAAGTTATATAACTATCTCTTATGTTTTTCCTGATAAGATCTGCGCTTGCATTAGATTGGTTTAATCTCGCTTCACCTTGTTTTATATCTTCAGGACGTGAAAATTTTTTAAGCTTATCATAATTCTCATTAGCAGAAAAAAGCTGGGCTTTCATCATATCATATTTCCCAACCGCATCATCATACTGTTTTTTAGTTATAGTCTGTGATTGGTAGAGCTTCTGCAAACGATCAAGATCTGTCTTTGCAAGATCATAATTTATCTGTGCTTGTTTTACTAATGATTCAGCCTGAAGAATGTCTTCTTTCCTTGCTCCATTCCTAAGAAGGTCCAGCTGAGCACGGGACATATCAGCGCCAGCCTCAAGTTGTTTTAGCTGTAACCGGAGCGTTTCTGTGTCAATAACCATTATTGTATCGCCCGCTTTGACTCTTTCACCTTCCTTGATCCTAAGTTCTTTTATTTCTCCACTCGTCTTCGAACTTAGCGTAACATTTACAGTTTCAATGTTACCCGTGGCTTCAATGAAATTGTTATTACTACCGTTACCGCAGCCCGAAACAATGGCAGATATTACCGAAAGGACTATTAAAACATATTTGTTCATTAAACTTTCTCCGTTTTTAATTTCTTGTAGATGATTTTTCCCTTTGGTGTGAGTATCCCGCTCATAAGTATACCCAGAGTCGATTCCAGAGCCAGGATTACCGGCATTTTATTCAGCAAAATGAAATCGGGATTTATAATCCCCCTGACAGATGAAATGAAAATATTAATTATGATTATAGATGGTTGTTTTATTACATAACCTTCTTTTTTACCCTGGTCAATAATCCTTGAAATGTTGGCAGTCATAAACTTTAATCTGAATTCCTCAATCTCTTCCCATATCTCAGGAAAGTGATCATGAAAATCAGAGAACCACTTATCATTGACCTTAAGTATTGCGCTGCCCAGGTAGCTAAAAATGTGGTATAATTTCTCTACCGCATTATATTTTTTACTAATAATTGCTGCAATGTTACTACTGTGAGTTTTAATAAAAGAATAGGCAACTTCCCTTACCAGGTCTTCCTTGGTAGAGAAATTCTTATAAATTGTTTTCTTGCTCATTTTCAATGAAATTGCTATTTCATCAATGGGGATTTTATAAAACCCTTTACTGAAGAAAACTTCACAGGCAGCATTCAGTATTTTATCTTTTTCACTTATCATCTTCTTATTTGTCATTCTGGGCGAAGCGAAGAATCTCCTCTTCAATGTTCTTATTTATAATCATCGGGAAACTATTTTATATCAATTCCGTTTCCAAACATAGTGATCGGAAACTATTTTGTCAAGTAATAGTTTCCGTATGGATTAAGCGTCACAGGATGGATAAAAAAATCCCCCTTAAAATAGGGGGATAAAGGGGGTTGTTTTTCTTAATATCGTTATTTAACCAAACACATCTTTCGTGTCTGAGAAAATTCACCTGCTTCAATTTTATAAAAATAAGTTCCACTATTCAGATTAGCGCCATCAAAAGAAATCTGATAAGAACCTGCATCCTTATGTTCGTCTTCCAATACCCTAACCATCTGACCGAGTGTGTTGAAACACAGTAATTTTAACATTAGATGAATTGGGAACAGTATAGGAAATAATTGTTGACGGATTAAACGGGTTTGGATAATTCTGATCAAGATAATATCCCTTAACTAGCGGCTTAAAGCTGACTTCAATTGCATTCCCAAGCTTATAAGTACCATCGAAGTCATTTTGTTTTAATCTGTAGTAATACTTTCCTGAGAATTCAGGTTTATCCGTGAATGAATATTGTTTATAAGAACTGCTTGTACCGGCACCTTTTACAAATCCAATCTTGTTATAAACAATTTCACCTGCAGAATTCTTCTCGCTTCCCCTCTCGATATCGAATCCATTGTTATTTTGTTCAGTTGCAGTTTTCCAATTTAACATTATTGAATTATTAAATTCAGAGGCAGTAAATGAAACTAATTCAACGGGTACCGTACTTGAAGTAGTGGCATTAGTTCTGGGCATACCTCTTAAAAACATCATCTTTTTGGTTTGAGAGAATAGTCAGGTTACTTTTTTGTCAAATTTGAGTCTGCCTTGGAATTCAATTCTTTTGATTCTACAAAACCGAGTTTACGAGCTTCCACCCAACATTTTTCAGCCTCATTTTGTTTGCTCATTTTTGAATATGCTCTCCCCATATAATGATATGCTTCACCTGATAGCGCATCTAAGCTTAATGTCATGTTTAAATCTGAAATTGCTCCCGAATAATCAGTCATATCTATTTTTAGTACCCCCCTATTTAGATATGCGTCCTTAAAACCAGGGTCAAGACTTAGGGACTTGTCAAAATCAATTAATGAACTATTGAATACTTTTAATTGATATTCCGCTTTTGCAAGGTTATAATAATAAGAAGCTGTATTCGGTTCAATTTTAATTGCCTTGTTGAAACAAACTATGGCCGAATCTTGGTCCCCCAGTGAATAATAAACATACCCCATATTATTATAAATTTTAGAATCATTAGGATAAATATCCTTCGCCCTTTTTAATACTATAAGTGCCGCATCATATTTTTTTAGTAATATCTTTTCTCCCGAAAGGCTTAAAAATGCATTATTCATTAGAAATGACCTCTTGGGGAAAAGAGTATCGTATTTATAGCCTGTGAAAAATAATACTCTGCTTTGTGGTCATCACCTGCCGAACGATATAGAATTCCTAAGTTATTGTAAGGACTGCTGTACACCGGACAAATTTTAATTGCGTTTTCGAAGTCCGATAGTGCCTGTTCTCCATTCTCACTGAACAAATAATTATATCCCCTTATATTTAATGCAAACGCATTATTTGAACTGGCATTTATTGCAGAATTTGTAAACGAAACAGGATCAGAATATACAGTTGAATGCGCATAAGTTATTAAGGCATATATCATAAAAACAGGCAGTGTGAATTTTAATAATTTATTAAAAGAAAAACTTTTTGGTAATTCATTAGCGAGTATTCCTAATACTATTAATATTCCTATTGCCGGAAGATAAGTTCTGAATTCTGAATATTCAAAATTGAATTCAGCAAGATAAACGCGGACTAACATTGGCGGTATCGTAAATACCATGAACCATATTACTCCCAGAATAACGATCCCCCTTTCCGACTTGTTATATTTAATAATGATTGAGGTAAATGCAATTAATACTATAGCACCAAGAACTAAGGACGCGGTATCAAATAATGGGAGTGTATTCAAGTTATAAGGAATGAAAAATTTGCCGAATGTAATGGGAAATGCCGGCAGGTTTTTTATGAAAGGAATGGCACCAGACAATTCCGGGTCAGGGTTAACTTTAATTACATTATGCCGCATGCAATAAAACAATAATCCTGAAAAACTCCAGACTGCAAGAAAAGGAATAATTTCTTTTAATTTAATTTTCCCCTTTAATGTAAAATATGATAAGGATAATATTAGAATGGGTAATGTAACCGCTGTTTCTTTGGAATATAATGCAAGGAGAAATAAAAATGAATGCAGGAAAAACCATGATTTTTTATGACTGTTAAAATATTCAATATATGTAACACAACAGAGTAAACTGAATAAACCGAATAGCAATTCCACACGTCCCGGAACCCATGCTACAGCATTCGCAAACAATGGATGGATTGAGAAAAACAAAGTGAGAAGAAATGCTATTTCCTGTTTAATATGCAGTTTTTGTAAGAAAAAGAAAAGGACCATTACGGTAATTATGTGCAGAATAATATTTGTCAGGTGATAAATCCACGGCTCCTCACCCCCAATCTGCGCATCTATCATAAAAGATACAACTGGTATGGGTCTATAATATGCTGTCCCGGTAGTATCCATATATAAATCATGGTTAAAAGCCAGGCTTATGTTTTTTAGGTCTTTGATGGTATCAAAATGTCTAACAATAATATCTTCATCATCAAATTTTACGAAATGAAAATCCACAGTCCTGATATACAAAACGAGGGGAATAAGTATGAGTAAACTAAGATAAATTTTTAACTTGTTCTTTTTATTAACCGTTTCTGGTAGGTTCTTTTTCTTTTTACTTTTCATTTAATCTGAACATCTTGAATTAAAATAATTTAACGGCTACAATATAAAAAAGGCGGGTTTGGAACCCGCCTTTTTTTACTAAAGTCAAATAAAATTACTTTACTAACATCATTTTTCTTGTCTGAGAGAACTGTCCAGCTTCTAATTTATAGAAATAAATTCCACTTGAGAGTTCACTTGCATTAAATGAAATGTTATAATTTCCGGCAGCTTTAAAACCATTTTCAAGAGCTTTAACTGGTTGCCCGATAGCATTATATACTGTAAGCCTTACATTAGATGCATTTGGCAGCGAATAAGAAATTACAGTACTTGGGTTAAACGGATTAGGATAGTTCTGGTTCAATGCAAATACTGAAGGACCAGCAAAATTAACTTCTGTTGTATTAGAATATTTATATGAACCATCATAATCAACTTGTTTCAGGCGATAATAATAAATACCTGATTTGGAAATCGAATTATCCGAATACGAATAATTTTTTGTTAAAGTGCTGTTACCATTCCCATTAACAAAACTTAACACTAGTCCATTCTGATTTATTTAAAGAACGTTCCACCTGAAATCCTTTGTTATTAATTTCAGTTGCTGTCGACCATCTCAGGTTAACAGAATTCTTCGAAACAGAAGCTGTGAATGAGGTTAATTCAACTGGAAGCACCCCAAGCTAAATATGTCCATGCTGCGGCACTTGATGTACCATAAGAAACTCTAATACAATCAATTCCACCGACTGGTGCCTGTTCCACGATTATCCCAGACCACTGAACCAATTCCGCCGGCAGGTGTCTGATAAAAATCCATATCAAAGTCCAATGTATTTGTAATACCATTGTTACTGGCATTCTGCCGCAGTAGTCAATGGTTCAACGCCTAGCTGATATATCCGGGTTAACCCACAGATAGACATTCATCATCATAATTGGTAGGATCTTGAGCTGTAGAACCTAAAACATGAACCATATTTTAAAAACAACAAAATAAGTTTGATTCAAATTAAAATCTGTAGTTCCCCATGAAATATTCGTATTTGTAGTACTTTGTTTACTAAATCCGAAATTAAAGTCTTGGCAGTTGCTACCTGCTCTGGCATATAGTTTGGGAGTCATATTTGACTGATGATCCTGCTGCATCACCAAGAGCCCAACAATAATTTGAAGTAGTAGCTCCCATTGCGGTGACTAGCAGAAAAGTTAACAGAAATGAAAAATAATACACATTTCCCGTTGCAATTAATCCGTTGGGAAAATAATTTAGAAATTCTTTGGGAAGTAGAAGTACCAGTGGGCATTACGTGCATAATTTCCACCACACATTTGGTAGACCTGTAAAATTAATGGGTTGTATTGCCAACTGAAGAACAGCTGGTACCACTTCCTGGGTTAGCCCAACCAGATTGTCCTACATTAGTGGTCCCACAGTATAACCATTAAAATCTTGTTGAAAATAATACCTGAGAAAATGATGACCTTGTTAACAATAGGCCAAGGAATGCGATTAGTAGTAGTTTTTTCATTTTGAATCCATAATTTAATAAAGATTGAAATCTCATATTAGAGACTTTTGTTAGCTATTCAAATCTTAAAAGTAATTTTAACTATACCGTGGTTAATAAATTGTTAAAAATCCCCAAGATGCTATTCATGGTTAATTTAAATCATCCAAATAAATTAATACGTGTTAAAGTAAAATGACTTGGTATAAATTAGATATTCACGTATCTAAAGTCAACATTTTTTAGTAAAAAAAGGTCAACTCAACTAGGCATTAAATGAGAAAATATCGAATTATCTTTTATTTCGAGCAAATTGCAAAAAAAATATTTCCATCCCATATTAATTACCCTATTTTCGAAATACAAATTTAATTTTTATTACTTCCTATTATTGCATCGGAATGTTTGGCAAAAAGGACAATCGGGATAGTCATTAATATTAAAAATAAATCAAGTGAAATTGACTTGTTCCTGTCATAAAATCCTTCAAGTTCAATCAGGTTCATTACTCCTTTCTGCCTATCACCATATATTTGCCAGTAACCCGAGATACCCGGTTTAGAAGAATACGAGCCTCTCCTAATATATAATGTCGGATTATATTCTTTCATCAATTGTAAATCGCTAATAGATAGAGGGCGGGGTCCAATTAGAGACATCTCTCCTAGCAAAATATTCATCAGTTGGGGTAACTCATCAAGTCCGGTTTGCCTTAAAATATACCCTGTATACGTTACTAGACCTTCCAGATTCTCTTTAAGGAAAATATGTGTGGACTCTTTGCCCAATGATTTTTCTTTTTTTAACGTTCTGAATTTATAAAGCCGGAATTCTTTTCCCTCAAGTGTTAATCCCCTCTGCTGAGCAAAGAGTGGAGTATTACCTGTTTCAAAATATATTACTAAACTAATAAGAATAAAAAATGGGGAAAGAAGAACTAATAGAAATGCCGCAATTACAAAATCAAATATCCTTTTACATATGTTGTAATAAAAATTTGACTCCCGTTTTAGTAGAGTATCAGATAAAATACTTTCAGTATATAACATTTATTAATTTTAGTTCTTTTCTAATAGACATAATAGAAATTTGTAAAATTATAGTCAAGTAATTTTAAAGTCAAAAACATTTCCACTATCACCATTCCAGGTTAATTTTATACTATTAGTATTTCTGTACCTTGCATCACAATTCTATAACCTATTATTGTAAAAGGACTAAAGCTATTTGGGAAATTTTATGTCATTCCAAAATGTGCAGATGTCGGGAATTGTTAACAATTCCGAAATCTATTCCTAAACCTAAAAGGAATTAACTATATTTAATTCGTTAGTTATTTTTAAAGATTATTTTATGTTAAAAAAACATATAGCCGTTACGGGTGCCACGGGGTTAATAGGCCGCAGCCTCTGCACAGCGCTACATAATAACGGGCACAAAATTACTGTATTCACAAGAGACATAAATAATAGTACTAAGTTACTACCTTTTATTTCCCGGTTTGTGAAATGGGATTACTCAAAACCAGAGCTCTGGATGCATGAACTGGATGGGAAAGATGCAATATTTCATCTTGCTGGCGCGAATGTGTTTGGTCATAGATGGAATGATAATTATAAAAGAACAATAATGGAAAGCCGCGCAATTGCTACCAGGAATTTAAGTAATGCAATTAATGAATTAAAAGCTAAACCTGAAGTGTTAATTTCCTCATCGGCTGTTGGTTTTTATGGCAATAAGGATAATCAAATAGTCACTGAAGAATCTGCTGCAGGAAATGATTTTCTTTCTGATGTGTGTAAAGTATGGGAAAATGAAGCCGCCATAGTCGAAAAATCAAATGTAAGAAGAGTCAGCATTCGAACAGGAATTGTTCTCAGCACTAATGATGGAGCACTAAAAAAAATGCTGACCCCATTCAAATTTTTCCTGGGAGGCCCGCTGGGAAAAGGCAACCAATGGTTTCCATGGATACATATTGACGACCTTGTTCGTATTTATATGTTTGCACTTGATAACAAGAATATATCAGGAGCCGTGAATGCCGGATCGCCAAATCCGGTTACTATGAATGAATTCGCAAATACACTCGGGAAAGTACTCCACCGCCCCTCATTTTTCCATGTACCTGAATTTGTATTAAGACTTGCTGTGGGTGAAGGGGCGCAGCCCATTCTTTCAAGTCTGAAAGTATTCCCTCAAAAACTTATCAACAATTCTTTTGAGTTCCGATATAATCATTTGGAACCCGCCCTTGCATCACTGATTACCAACGCAAAAAAAACCTCCGGAACTGAAAGCTCCGGAGGTAATAAAATAAAATGAGATCCTATCTTCTATCTTATCGGAATCTAAATCCCAACAAGATTTTTCCTAGTATCTGTAATAATCGGGTTTAAATGGACCTTTAACCTTTACACCGATATATTTTGCTTGCTTATCAGATAAAGTATCAAGTTCAACACCAATCTGATCAAGATGCAGAACTGCAACTTTTTCATCAAGATGCTTTGGCAGCATATATACTTTATTTTCATAATTAGCTGAATTGTTCCAGAGTTCAATTTGAGCAAGAACCTGATTAGTAAAATGAATTTGACATAACAAATGATGGATGACCTGTTGCGCAGCCAAGATTTACCAACCTGCCTTCAGCTAAAACTATAATATCTTTTCCATCAATTGTATACTTATCAACCTGAGGTTTAATTGTATCTTTTGTATTACCGTAATTTTTATTCAGCCATGCCATATCAATTTCATTATCAAAATGTCCGATATTGCATACAACTGCATTATGTTTCATTAATCTGAAATGCTTTTTCTGTAACTATATCACAGTTACCTGTTGCAGTAACAATAATATCTGCTCTTGGTACCGCATGCAGAAGTTGTTTAACTTCATATCCGTCCATAGCAGCCTGAAGAGCACATATAGGATCGATTTCAGTAACAATAACCCGTACACCTGCACTTCTTAATGATTGAGCAGAACCTTTGCCTACATCTCCATAACCGCATACAACAGCAACTTTACCTGCCATCATTAAATCCGTTGCTCTTCTGATTGCATCAACTAATGATTCGCGGCATCCGTATTTATTATCAAATTTGGATTTGGTTACTGAGTCATTCACATTGAAAGCTGGCACAGGAAGAGTTCCTTCCTTCACTCTGTCATACAACCGGTGAACACCAGTAGTTGTTTCTTCTGAAATTCCTTTTATGCCTGAAACAAGTTCAGGAAATTTATCAAGAACCATATTCGTAAGATCACCACCATCATCAAGAATCATATTTAAAGGTTTTCTTTCATCACCGAAAAATAATGTTTGTTCAATGCACCAGTCGAATTCTTCAGCGTTCATACCTTTCCATGCGTAAACAGGAATACCCGCGGCTGCAATCGCTGCAGCTGCATGATCCTGTGTAGAAAAAATATTACATGAAGACCATGTAACTTCTGCTCCAAGTTCAACAAGTGTTTCAATTAAAACTGCAGTTTGGATTGTCATATGAAGACATCCTGCAATCCGTGCACCTTTCAAAGGTTTTTGCTTACCATATTCTTTCCTGAGTGTCATTAAACCGGGCATCTCAGCTTCGGCTAAGTTTTATTTCTTTTCTTCCCCACTCTGCAAGCGAGATATCTTTTACTTTAAACTTTTCGTATTTAACTTTTTGCTCTGTCTGACTCATGTATTTTAATTCCTTCTCTTACTTTATAAATTTCTATTTTATTTACTCTTTGGCAAATATTTTTTAAATACAGGAACTAGATCCAATTGCTCCCAGGTAAATTCTTTATCATTTCGTCCAAAATGACCATAAGCCGAAGTTAACTGATATATAGGTCTACGGAGTTTAAGTCTTTCAATAATTCCTTTTGGTGTAAGATCAACTTCTTTTTTAATCATAGCTGCTATCTTCTATCAGCAATTTTCCCGGTTCCCTTTGTATCAACAAATATTGAAACTGGTTCAGCCACCCCGATTGCATAAGCAACCTGCACAAGGCATTCTTTGGCTAAGTTTGGCTGCGACCACATTCTTTGCAATATGTCTTGCTGCATACGTTGCGCTTCTATCAACTTTTGATGGATCCTTACCTGAAAAAGCTCCGCCGCCATGAGGTGCCCAGCCGCCGTAAGTATCTACTATTATTTTTCTACCTGTTAAACCGCTGTCTCCATGAGGACCACCAATTTCAAACCGTCCGGTTGGATTAACAAAATATTTTGTCTTCTTATCAAGATATTTTGCGGGTATTATAGTTTTAATGATATACTTAATCACATCATCTTTAATTTTTTTCTGTGAAACATCTCCATCATGCTGTGTAGAAATTACGACAGCTTCTACTCTGATTGGCTTTTTGTTGTCATCATATTCAATTGTAACCTGAGATTTTGAATCAGGACGTAAATACGGCATTAACTTGTTATTTTTTTTTCTTACATCTGCAAGCTTTTTTACAAGCTGATGAGCATATACAATTGGCATTGGCATTAATTCCGGTGTCTGGTCGCATGCATAACCAAACATAATTCCCTGGTCACCAGCGCCACCAGTATCAACACCCATTGAGATATCCGGGGACTGTGAATGGATTGCATTAAGTACAGAACATGATTCTGAATCAAATTTATATTCTGCTTTAGTATAACCAATCTTTTTTACAGTTTTCCTTACAACATCCTGCACGTCAATATATGCAGTAGTAGTAATCTCACCACCAACTAAAACTAAACCTGTTGTAACAAAAGTTTCACAGGCAACCCTTGCTTTAGGGTCCAATTTATAAATTGCATCCAATACTCCATCGGAGATTGCATCGCTTACTTTATCCGGATGTCCTTCGGAAACTGATTCCGATGTAAAGAAAAATGACATGTGTATTTCCTTTTATTTTGCTTATATATATGTTAATAAAAATCTATTTCCGATGAATCACCGGAATTTAATCTTCTGAATGTTCCCCTGATTATTGAGTTGTTTCCAATAATGGAATTTTCAAGTAATGACATGTTTACTATTGCTTTTGAACCAATAATGGAATTCTTGATTATACAATCGGAGATTTTACTTTCTTTATCAATTGTAGCGTAAGGTCCTATAACTGAATTTTCAATTTCAACATCATCTGCAATAAATACAGGGTTGTTAATTACGACATTTGGATACACTTTACAAGCACTTTTTTGATCAAGTAAATGCTGATTTGTGGATAATAAGGTTTCCGGTTTCCCGCAGTCATACCAT
Source organism: uncultured Ignavibacteriales bacterium (assembly GCA_963786395.1). Lineage (GTDB taxonomy): Bacteria > Bacteroidota > Ignavibacteria > Ignavibacteriales > Ignavibacteriaceae > Fen-1301. The sequence continues at coordinate 323,818 of CAWAZD010000007.1, forward strand.
CCTTCCACTGGAAAGGTTGTAATCTTTTCACCGGATTCAAGCATTATCTGTAATGCATCAGTTAACTGAAGCTCTCCTTTAGTTCGTACATCATTTTTTACCAATTGCATCAGACTCTTAATTAGAGCCCCGGAATCTGCGATATAATAAAGACCTACAAGGGCAAGATTTGAAACCGGCGTCTGTGGTTTTTCAATAAGTTTTTTAATATATCCATTTTCCATCACAGCAACACCAAATCTTCTCGGATCAGGAACTGATTTTACCCCAAGGGCTGAAACTTTATTCTTAAAAACGTCTTTCAAATTCACATCAAATACTGTATCGCCAAGTATTATAAATATCTCTTTCTCATCGAATGTAGGAATGGCTGTATAAATTGCATGCCCTAATCCTTCCATTGATTCCTGTTCAACAAAGATGGATTCAATTTGAGGATATTCGGTCTGGACATAATCCTTTATCATATCTCCAAGATGCCCGATTATAAATGTAGCTTTGGTGATATTCTCATCTATAAGTTTATCAAGAATATGACCTAATATTGGTTTACCTCCTACATTAAGTAATACTTTTGGAGTTGAATATGTATGTGGTTTTAACCTGGTTCCTATTCCGGCTACAGGAATTATAGCACGCATTGGTTCTTTCTTTTATGTTATTATTTTAGCTTATAAAATTACCGAATCCCCTAAAGAATAACAAACCCTCCTAATTCCTTCCTCCTTTCTACTTTTCCTTTCTCCTTTTTCCTTTTTACTTTTACCTTTTAACTTTTACCTTTTACCTTTGATTTATGGAAATAACAAACCGTATAACCCGTCTATTCAAAATTAAGTACCCCATAATCCAGTCCGGTATGGTCTGGGTATCAGGATGGAAACTTGCTTCCGCTGTATCTAATTGCGGTGGACTTGGACTAATTGGTTCCGGCTCTATGAAATCTGACCTTTTAAGAGAACATATTAAGGATTGCTTCAAAGCAACCCAAAAGCCTTTTGGTGTAAATATTCCCCTTCTCAGAGAAGATGCACTTCAGTTGATACAGACAACTATTGATGAAGGTGTAAAAATAGTTTTTACTTCAGCAGGAAATCCATCTAAATATATCGAGTTGTTGAAAAGTAATGAAATCATTGTTGTACATGTTGTTCCTTCTGTAAAATTTGGATTGAAAGCGGAAAGTGCCGGCTGCGATGCAGTTGTAGGTGAAGGCGTTGAAGCGGGAGGACACAATGGAATTGACCAGATAACTACATTATGCCTTACCCCGCAACTATCTGATTCACTCAGAATTCCGGTAATTGCAGCCGGTGGAATTGCTGACGGCAGGGGCATTCTTGCTGCCCTGTCACTTGGCGCCGAAGGAGTTCAGTTGGGTACCAGGTTTGCAGTAACTGTTGAATCTTCCGCTCATCCGAATTACAAAAACAAAGTTGTTGAATCGGGAGATGGTGATACTCTCCTTGCATTTAAAAAAATAGGACTCGTTAGGATGCTGAAAAATAATTTCGCTCTGCAGGCTGCTAAGGCCGAAATAGAAGGTTGGAATGAAGATCAGCTTAAAGAACTTCTCGGTAAAAAAAGAGAACGACTTGGCATTTTTGAGGGAGATGAAATTGATGGTGAATTGGAAGCAGGTCAAAGCTCGGGACTTATTAAAGAAATCCTTTCAGTTGATGCCCTATTTACTAAACTCATTTCCGAATATGATATTTCATTAAGTAAAATTTGTGGATAATTTTTATAATCTGGAATGCCATTCCAGCTAAAGCAGGGATCCCCTGAATACTTTTAAATCTCGTGTGTCATTCCCGCGAAAGCGGGAATCCATGCAGCTATTGAGGCTGTCTCAAAAAGCCCATTTGTCATTCTGAGCGAAGCGAAGAATCTGCATTTCTGAAACAATTATTGCGATCAATCGCTTTGCTCTTTAGAAAGAAAGTTTAGTTACTTTTGAGGCAGCCTTATATAGAGGGTTGTTTTTCCTAGTTGCTAATTTGTCATTCCTGCAAATAAATTATGGTGAAAAATTTCTTACCTGAATTTATATACTCTTTGAGATAATACTTTTATCTTTTTTTTCATAACTTTATTCCCAATATTTAAAAATTATGGCTGACTAATGAAAACGACAATTCTCTTTTTGTTTATACTCTTAACGATCGCTTTGTTTGCACAGAACAATGACCTTAGTTCTTATAAAAGTGCAACCGGCATAAAAGATCCTGTTAGTAAAATTGACGCTCTTAAAAAATTTATAACTGATTTTCCTGCCAGCACATACCGACCAAGAGCTTTTCTTGATCTAACTGCTACATACCTTGATCAAAATATTACAGACTCTGCTCTTTTTTATGCAAATAAATATATAACTTTTTACCCGGAAGATGGAAGATTGAATGCATGGAATTCTGCTGCGTATTTATTAGTTCGTTCAAAAAAGGGACTCGATTCTGCACTGGCTTATTCTCAGAGGGCTGTCCAGTTTGCCAGAACAAATAAGGTTCGTGGACTCGGAATGTATCTTGATACTTATGCTGCAGTTCTGTTTGAACTTGGTAAAAAACAAGAAGCACTCGATGCTGAAACTGAAGCCATAAAGGGGCATGAAAACGATCCCGAATATCTAATTGCCCTTGCTACATATCAGGAAGGCGTGGGTAAAAACACAGAAGCTTTAAATAGTGCCGCAAAGGTTATCCTGTTAGGTGATTTGGAAAACGGGCTCGATAAATTTAATTCATGGTTGGTCAAATCCTCTTTTGATCCTAAAGAACAAATAAAATTAAAAAAAGATATCGCAGAAAATCAGGCTGCCGATTTCATTAAACTAGACAATGGGAAAGACCCGGCAGCAACAAAATCTACGCTCGCTGCTTTCTATGCAGCCCTGAAAATCAACCTTGATACGGCTGAATTCTGGGCAAAGAATGCTGTACATTCAATAAATAAAGATAGTAAAGTTGAAGATCAGATCATTTTCCATAAGAATCTGGCGCAGGTCTATTCCGCTGAAGATAAAACAAATGAGACTTTAAAAGAGTTAAAGACAGTCGAAGAATATGTTGATCCATGGGATTCCAACTTTTGGCTTACTCTCAGTAAGTGCTATGAAAAAAAGAATGATTTTAAGAATGCCTTGAATGCATGTATTTCCGGATTATATGCTTATGAAGCTCCATCGGTTAAAACAGAGGTTCTGAATATTCTCCCAAAATTAAATTTGAAGGAGGACGATCTTAAAAATCTTATCGAAAAGAAACAAAAAGAATTAACTTCCTTCAAAACCGGAAAATATAAATCAAAAAATAACGGGAAGGTTCTGCTTGCGGAATTATTTACAGGTGCTGAATGCGGTCCTTGCCAGGGTGCCGATGTTGCCTTTGATAATCTCACTGAATATTACCCAAGAACTAATCTGGCAATTCTCGAATACCATCTGCATATTCCGGGACCAGATCCAATGACGAACCCTGACACCTGGAAACGGTATGTTTTTTATGGTGCAAATTTCGGCACTCCAACTGCTATATTTGAAGGAAAGGAACAAATCACCGGTGGCGGACCAAGATTTCTTGCAGCGAACAGATTCAATTTATATAAACATACTCTAAGCAAATATGAGTCCGATAAACCTGCTATCGTCCTTTCAGGCAATGCAAAAACTAAAGGGGAAAATATAAATGTCCAGGTAAATTTGAAAGGAAAGGTTAAAGACCCTAAAGATGTTATTCATGTAGCCCTCGTTGAAAAATCAGTCAGCTATACTGGCTCAAATACAATCGATAAACACCGCTTTGTTGTGAGAAACCTTTTATTTAGTGACAAGGGTTCTTCTATCACTTCAAATAAAATCACGGGTACGTTTGAAGTTAATAAAATTGAAGAGGGATTAAAGAGTTATCTTGATGACCCGACGAAACAACCATCCTGGAGACCTGGTTTCGGAACCCCAACATGGAGAGCAAGACCGGATAAACTTGACCGTAAAAACCTCGCTGTGGTCGCCTGGATTCAAAACCCTGATACTAAGGAAATACTTAACAGCATTTTTATAGATGTCAAATAGGATCAGCTGGATGTTTAGAATCTTTATTTTATGTTCCCTCCTAATTTCAGCAGGGAACATTTTGCCTCAAAATAAAAACTCTGATATTGTTGATGTCAGTATTTCTTCAGTCCCCGATTCTGTTTATAAGAATAACTTTACTGTCTTTATAAATATAAATATAAAAGATGGGTGGCATATAAATTCAAATAAGCCCTTTGATGATTACTTGTCTCCAACTTCTGTAAAATTAAAAGACTCTTCAGGCATAAGAATATTAAGTATTATTTATCCTCAGGAATTAATATCCAAACTTCAGTTTTCAGATTCTGAACTATCTCTATATGAGGGTAATGTTTCTATAAAAATTAATATTGAAGCCGACGACTCTTCCCTGAAAAGTAAAAAGAATGTGGAATTTGAATTGCAGTACCAATCATGCAACAACCAAACCTGCCTCTTCCCTGTACAGAAAATACTTACCGTAAAATTGTAGATTCGATTTTGAAATCCCCACTTTTCTTTGTCATCCCCGCACCTGTCCAACAATTCATTGATCCATCAATCCATTACTCCAACGATCCATTACTCCATTTTTTACTCCCACTCCCTCAACATTTCCTCCATGCTTTTTGCTTCCGGATAAAAAGACAAAATTTTCTGTAATACAGAATCCACTACTGCATCAGGACACGATGCACCGCTTGTTAGAATTATTCTTGTGTTTCCATTTTGGGGTAAAAATTCAGCAGATTTTATTTCCCTGCCGGATTGAATATCATAATGAATGATGGAATCGGAAGAAAGTATATTTTCCGATGATGATATAAAATAAGTTCGGAATTTTTTGTTGAGTAGTTCGGCAATATGTGATGTGTTAGAACTGTTGTATCCACCAACCACAATGGCAAGGTCCGTATTCTCTCTTAGCAGTCCGTATGTTGAGTCTTGATTATCATTAGTAGCATAACATAGCGTATCTCTTGTATCCGCGAAGTGATCCTTCAATTCTCCTTCGCCATATTTTATTGCCAAAGTTTTCTTCAGAAGATCTGCTATTTCCTGAGTTTCTGATGCCAGCATAGTCGTCTGGTTTACAACACCAATTCTTTTCAGATCGTCAGCGAAACTGAATCCATCAGAATATTTCCCTTTAAAGAATTCATAAAATTCCTTTTCCTTGGAATCTTCAAGAATATATGAGCATAAAATTTCTGCTTCTTTAATATCCCGGATTATAAGTGATGCGGAATTATTTAAACTATGAGAAAATGTTGCACGGGTTTCTTCATGATAATACTTTCCGTGAATGATTATTGTATACTTCTCTTTGCCTAATTCAGCCGAACGGTTCCATACTTTTTCAACAAATGGACAGGTTGTGTTATACTTGTATGGATCAATTCCCATTTCCTTTAATTCCATTTCGATATTTATGGTTGTGCCGAAGGCGGGAATTATTACTATATCTTCCGATGTAAGAGTGTTCCAGTTTGGTAGTATATTCCCGGATGTATCCATTAGGAATTTTACTCCGCGGGAAAGCAGATCATTGTTTACTCCCGGATTATGAATCATCTCGCTTAAAAGATAAATATTCTTTCCCGGATTCTCTTCTATTGTCCTGTATGATATTTCAATTGCATTCTCTACCCCATAACAGAAACCGAAATGTCTTGCGATTAGAAATTGTATCGGTCCGAAATCAAGAACCGCAGGTGTAAAATCCTTTTTCCTGGGATCATTCAATTTACGGGAGTTCTTTATTTTCGAAATAAATGTGCTCTTGTAATACTCAGGTATATCGAATTTTTTCATTCTCTTATTGGATTTAATCAATTGTTAAATTTACTAAATCCTATTCAAAATGCCGAGTCCAATAAATTTCGAACTTTTGTATAACCTACGAGCTTACCGATTCAACAGTATCAAATACTGTCATCTTGAAATTCTCAATAGGATTAGAAATATAATGGGCAGAGATGATAGCAACAGTTGCACTATAAATACTGAGGCGATAATCAACAATAATGTTTTGAAACCTGATTCAGGAATACTTTGCTTCTTTACTAAGAAAAAAAAATATACAATTGAGATCAGAACCAATGGTTTAATTCTTGCCATTATTGAGGGAAATAACAGAGAACAATCTTTTGCCCCATAAAATATATCATTAAGCGAATAGCTAAAAATGTTAATCAGGTGAACAGATATAAAGAAATCTGTAATAAAGATTATTATTTCAATAATGTAGTATAATACAATAAGGTTTAAGGCTATAAAAATTATTTTGTAGAGTTCTGAGAAATGTAATTTGTTTTTGCTGAAAACTCGGAACACCAGATAAGAAACTAACGATAAAAATAGAACCTGTACAGGTTGACTGGCCAACAGACTAAATGTTTTTATAAGCAAAAACGCCAATTTCCCTATACCAGGGAGCGGACTTACAACCTCCTGATTCAAAATAACAGGGAGCAGGGAATAAACAAATATTGTAATGCAATATAGCAGGAAGCTAATTCTGAAAAATGTTAAATAATTATCCGTGTTTTTAACACGGGAAGGACACATATAAAACAAAAAATAATCCTTCATTATTATTTTTGTTTGAGGATTGTTAACATGCAGTTATCAGATCCAAAATTTAATAATACTTGGAACCTATCGGTTTTCCAACTAATTCCTCTTATCCCCAAAATATCATTATTAGAGAAGCACTTTCCTAATGATTTATTCATATACTGCAGCAAGTAATTAAATAATTTTTCCGAATCGATTTTGGTTTTATTTTTATTCATTATACCCCTGGCTTTTTGGATGCCGCCTGAGTTGAACATATAAAGTTTTTCTATGACAATATAATTAAGAGTATCAGTGATAAGGTATCCTTTGAAACCCATTGCATCCTTTTCTTCATATTTAAGGTTCTTTGTTTTCCAAAGGAAATCCTTTTTAAGGAAATCCCAGTTATCATATAGCATTCCATTGACAAGAGACTGTCCGAAAGAAAGTGACAGAGGTAAAAATAGAAGAAAAAATAATTTGCGCATATTCGCCTCGATTGTTTAAATAAACCGGGAGGCTGTACACACCATCCCGGAAGAGTGGTCTAAAGTGCCCCACCCCCAAGAATTTTACATAAAACATAGTATACAGGGCAGGCAGGACCACCTCCGAAAATGACACAAACTGCAAGTTGAACCTCGCATCCTGCAACTACTTCAGCATGAGCAGTTGGTGTAAACACAAAAAAGAACGCCAGAAGAGATGCAATTGAAATAATTGCCCTTGATCTTATCCGAGAAAGCATAAAACCTCCGTTTTATTTGATTAGTTTGTTATATGTGGGACAACTAAAGTGTTATTTATTCTTGATACTGTATTGTCCCAGTTTAAATATTGAGAAAAATCAAATGATAAAACAATAAATCCAGCAATAAACCCAATCTTTAAAGATGGCGTTATGTTTTTATTACTAAAATCATAAACACCACTTATATTAGCGAATAATGTGATACTTTCATTCAGAGATTTGTAGTATTTAATTTGAGCATACCCGGCTGGGTAATTTTTTACTTCGTCAGATATTTTACTGTCTGCATATGATAATCCTAGTGTCAAAATATAGTTATTATCAATAATATTGTATGGCTGAAGAGAAAAAGCTATAAATCCAGAGCGAAAGGCGGAATAATCCAAAGAATTTGTTTTGGTTGTGGGTATAAAATAAATATTCCCTCCTACTGATGAAAATAGTGATTTGCTAAATTTATAATCACCTGATAATTGAGCACCTATTAATGTGGTTTGCCAATCTGAATATAATTTGGGAACAAATTCTGCAAGTGCCAATCCCCTCCATTTAACTGATTTGTTTAATGATTCTTGAGCTAAGGTAATACATGGAATTACCATAAATATTATTATTAATTTTTTCACAAATATTCCTTTTTCTTGTTTATTTCTTCTAGTTCGGATGCTTTAATTTCCCTTGTAATTATCATTGAACTATCAACTTCTATAATATAAGGTGTATAATATATTTCAAGTCTTTTAGATGGAATGAGCTGATTAGTATTTTTTGGTGTTGATATGTTAAAGTCAATGTTCACTAGAACTGAATGATTAACAAAACTTGTATCTGTCAACAGTTTTTCACAGGTAGGACATTTTAAAGAATAAAATATGACAATTTTTTTCTTTTCTATACTTATTTTCTTACTTAAGCTTAATACTTTAGAATCATTTTTTACCTTCAATAGTGTAATTGACTTCCCTACATTATTGGGTATTGGGAAAATCCAAGCAAGTAATATTAAAAATATTAGGGTAATTGTTAAAAAAACAAGTAATAATTTCTTCATCCACATTATTAACAAAATAGTTACCGCATTTATTTTGGATAATAATCATTATATCAAATTATTGATATTAAAATATTGATGAGTTTGTAATAGTTCAATAGGGGAATTCCCTTATTTTAAAAGAATAATCGGTTTGAATCTAATTTCACATAAACTTTAATTTAACAGCATATTTCAACAATTCAGCAGCTCCATTTAGATTTAGCTTTTCAATTAGGTGTGATTTATGCGTTTCAACAGTACGAATACTTAAAAATAATTTTTTCGCTATTTCAATATTTTTCATTCCTTCTGAAAGAAGTATTAATACTTCTTTTTCTCTTTTTGTTAATACTTCCTTTTTAATCTCTTTTTGATCATTAATAAAAGCAGATTTTAACAATAAACACTTGAATTTCTTGTCACAATAAATTTCTCCTTTATTTATTGAGTTTAAAATTGAAGGCAGGGTAGTTAGTTTAGAACCTAAATGAATAAATCCCTTAACGCCTAAATTTTTCAGCTTTTTCAAGTAGTCTGCTTCTTCACAGTGAGTAAAAATAATAGTATTAGGACATTTAGGCTTTAGGGACAGATTTGTCATAAAATTCAAAATTGAATTTTTATCAAAACAAACATCATCTATTAGAATAAAATTAAATATACTTTGCCGTATCTCTACTTTCGAATTCAGATTATTTTCATCATATTCAAAAATATTTATAGAAATTTCCCGATTAAAAATATTTTTAATCCCTTCAATAAAAATTGGCTGACCCGACCAGATAAAAAAATTTATTGATCCCATAACAAATCCTCTTAAAGAATTTAATCAGCTTGAAATGGACTATAAGATTCTATTTAAATATTTCAACAAAGAAATTAACGAAAAGCGAATAAACCGATTACCAATAAATATAATATAAAAAAAAGAAATCCTAAAGTAAATATCCCATTGAACTCTTCCACTCCTCCATATTTCCATATTCCATTACTCCATATTTCACCGTTTGTCACATTTTACATGACAAACAAAATAAATATATTATTATTGCGTTATAATAAATGAGGATATCCATGAATACTGCTAAATACCACTTTACATTTCTGCTTATTATATTCTCTGCTACTCTCTTTTATCCGCAACATAAATTTATTGTCGATTTAAGTGATACATCCGGACATACTTTCAACGTGACCGTATACCCCGAACAATTAACTGATAAAAACAAAATCTATCAATTTGCAGCATCTGCCCCGGGCACTTACGAGATTATGGATATAGGCAGATTTGTAAATTCTTTCCATGCCTACGATAACAGCGGTAAAGAAATCCAGACAAAACAGATCTCAACTAATCAGTGGGAAATATCTACACCCACTCAAACTAAAAAAGTGGAATACTCAGTATCAGATACCTGGCATTCTAAAGTAAAAGAACATGCTATTTTCCTGATGTCGGGTAGTAATCTGGAAAAAGATAACGCGCTCATTAATGGTCAATGTGTCTTTGGTTATTTCGATGGGATGCAGTCTGAACCACTTTATATCAAAATAAACCATCCATCCGGATGGGAAACCGGTTCTGCCCTCCCGGAAGACAACGAGGGTTATTATATTGCAGATAATTTTGACCGTATTGTAGATTCACCAATTCTCACCGGAAGATTATCCGAAGCTGAAACAAAAATTGGCAAGTGTCTTATTAAAATTTATACTTACTCGAAAACCGATATGGTAAAATCATCTGATATTTTAACTTCAGTAACGGATGTTCTTAATGCGGAGGATAAGTTCACTGCCGGTCTTCCCGTTGACCATTATACTTTCCTTTTTCATTTTGAAGATGTAACAAACGGAGCATGGGAACATTCGTATAGCTCAGAATATATCTATAAAGAAACTCCTGTGTCAGAATTAATAAAAGGATCACTGCCAAGTTTTATAGCTCATGAATTTTTCCATATTATAACTCCCCTCAATATTCATAGTCAACTCATTGAACCATTTAATTTTGTTAATCCTGTAATGTCACAACACCTCTGGTTCTATGAAGGCACAACCGAATGGGCTGCCTGGATACTTCAACTTCGTGCAGGCTTAATTACATTAGATGATTATTTACTTGAAATGAAAAAACAACTCTTTACTAGCGAATATTTCAATAAAGATTTAAGTCTACGCGATCTTAGTATAAATGCATATAAATATCCTGATCAATACCAGAATATTTATGAGAAGGGACCTGTTACTTCAGCTTTGCTGGATATTTACCTTCTAAAATTATCAGGTGGTAAAAGAGGACTCAGAGAAGTCATACTTGAACTTTCTAAAAAGTACGGCATTCACAAAACATTTGATGAAGATTCTTTCTTCGATGAAATTGTTAAAATGACATATCCCGAGATAAAATCTTTCTTTGATAAATATATTATTCATGCTGATCCACTTCCCCTTAAAGAATATTTAGGATGGCTGGGTATAGATTACGAGGAATTTAATGGAGTAGACAGTACAAAATTCGAACTGGGCTTTGGTGTTAGCGTTGCAAGCAACAGGATTGTTATTGCTAACGTGCCTGATACAACAACTACATTAATGAGGAACGGTGACATCATTAACAAATTATATGATACACCGGTAACTCTTGAAAATGTCCAGACTGCTTTTATGATGTTGCATGGGAAAAAAGCCGGTGATGAAATTAAATTTGTTTTGACAAGAGAAAATAAAGATTTTGATGTCTATTGGAAACTTCCTCCGGCTAAAAGGAAACATATTTTTGAAGTTTCCAAATCCCCTTCATCTGAGCAGCTTGCATTAAGAGAAGCCTGGATGAAAAATTTGCCATAATCTTATGATTGCATCCCAAAAGGCCAACTTGTCATTCTGAGCGCGTGTCCCGTCTTGGCGGGGAAGCGAAGAATCTACTCTGTTATAGCCCAGGCTTTTTGAGCCTGTGTGACGGCCTCCAAATGTCATTCCCGCGAAGGCGGGAATCCATGCAGCTTCTAATTTTATGTTCTGTCATTCCAAAAGCAGAATGAAATTTTACCTTTGATCTTTTTCCCTATTCCCCTGTCTTCTTTTCTTCCTTAACTAAAGTATAACTTTCATTATTCGCTAACCGCTTAAGAGTCCATCCCTTTTTAAGCTCAAGTGTCCAGTCTTCTGAGTTTATAGTTTCCGATCCTGCTGTGTATTCAAATTTTTCAGGCAGAGAAACTATTACTGCTCTCCAGTCTGATGCCAAAAACGCATTATGAATTACTGTAAGTATCCCCCAATTATCTGTAATCCTGATAGTTGGATAAACCGTTCCGATGGAATCAATTGGAACTAAATTTCGCGGATCAAACTGCACATTCATATCTACAAGATGTATTAGAATTACAGGTTTGTGAAAAAATTTCTCTTTATAATATGCAGTCTGAGCCTGCATCTTTTTATCTCTTTTTAATTCAAAGTTCATTATCATAGTGTCTTTGTTTGCGGCATAATAATTCAACGCTTCAATCTTAATACTATCTTTGAATTTAATCGATGTATCCTCAGCTAAAAGATCAGGCAGACTTTTTATTTTACTAATTTTATCTCTCCAATTCTTTCCTGAATCATCAAGCAGGTAGCAGTACATTGGACCGGTTATATATGCAAATGACCTTACAAATGAAGGGATCTTTTCGCCAAGATTTATTCTCTGAGCCCAGAAACTTATAATGCTATCTTCGGGTTCCCCGCATAATTTGAATCCCGTGTATTCTGCTACTCCTTCGTTTAGTTCAAGTTGGGATTCAAGAGTATCAGCTCCCGGGTATATTTCCTTTCTGTATTTATTCAGTAAGACCGCATTTCTTATATGCACTGTTCTTTCCTCACCTTTCGCCTGAAGCGCTTCTACCAGTTCCTTCCACTCCATTCTAAATAATATTCTTCCGTCTATTTTATCCAGATGATTGCTTGAAGGATTATTCATGGGTAAATTTAATTTGTCCTGAATCCTATGAAATAATTCATGCATCATTAATATTTTTCTCTGAAGTTGATTCTCAGGCAAGGGCCATACAAGCATCGTCCATTTCGTTCCATTAAACGTTAAAGAAGTATTAGCAATATTTATTTCACTAGGTAATTGACCACTGAAAACTTCTCCGTTCTTTTTCAGATATCCCGCACTGTCCTGGTCGTTAGCAATTACAAAATGTGTCTCGGGATTTACTAAAAGTATTGGGCCATATAATTTTATTCCCCAAAGATTTCCATTATCCTTATCCGATAAAGTCCGGGCTTCCTGGAAATAGCCTGAAGCTTTAATTAAATCCAAAGAATCATTCTGAGCTGAAATTTTTGAATTAAAACCTATAATCAGCAGAAATAAACACAACAATATTTTAGACATTAAATTTCTCCTTTAAGTGTTTAAATCTACACATTTTTAATTATTCGCTAAAGATAAAAAAGGAGTGAAGTTAATTTTTCTTTAGTTTTATTTTCCCCACTCCTCCACTTCCTCATTTTCATGCACAGGCTGCTCCATGCATGAAAACAGGGGTATGGATGTATAACTAGTAGAGGGCAACTTTTTTTTGACCTCAAAAATGATCAAAAACCGGAAAAGAAGGTGTATTAATATTAGAGGCCAACTTTTTTTTGATGGCTAAAGGCAATTTATGAAACCCCCTTGCTTTATAACTCCGTCAGGTATAATGATCCTGATGCAATTCCTTCTCTGTTCCCCGGGCAAAGCTTTAAGTTAATAAACCCTGGCATCCAAATAATAAATGGAGGTTTCGAATTTCATTCTGAAGGTATTGGTTTTATGGATAATTTCGATTTGTTAAACACAGATTCAATTTCACTCATCGGAGTGTTTCTTTATAATAACTCTGATTCTCCTGATCCCGTGGTTAGCCCTTGCGTGGAATCCTTTTCAACAGATCCTATGGTTTCTGATTTACTCTCTCCTGTCAGAATTAAAATGTTACTACCAGGAGAAATAAGCTCCCGCTTTAATGGAGGTTCTGTTAAAAAGGCCCTATTTACACTTGCCCTTTTAGATGAAAACAAACTCCCCCTTTCATTCTCGGAAATATTGCTTCGTAAATTATAGCTCAGATGGGAAAAAATATCCCGATAAGTCAAGGCTTGTCGGGATAGTTTCTGTGTTATATTCTTTGGTTGGACATTAATACTATTTCATCAATATCATTTTTTTTGTGGAGATAAATAATGGTTTTATACCAAACGAATTTGCTTCCAAACGGATAAAATATACTCCACTCGGTAACAGAGATCCATTGAAATTTATTTCATGATATCCTGCTTCCTGAATTCCACTAAACAATTGATTCACATTTTCTCCAAGTGCATTATAAATATTCAACTTCAGGGAGCTTTTATCAGGCAGGGTATAGCTGATAATTGTGGAAGGATTAAACGGATTCGGGTAATTTTGATTTAGAATAAATCTGTCGGGAATCAGACCTGCCTGAACTTCAACAATATTACTATATTCAGCTGCTCCATTAAAATCGATCTGCTTTAATCGGTAGGAATATTTATTTCCTGCTTCAACTGAATTATCTGTAAATGTATAATCTTTAGGAACAATACTGGATCCATGTCCCCCGGTAAATCCAATCTTATTAAATGATGCATCCTTCATTGTTAAATTATTTCTTTCAATCTGAAAACCATAGTTATTTACTTCTGTCTTGGTTGTCCATTTTAAATTAACCGTTCGATTGTTATAAGATCCTGTAAATGTAGAAAGCTCGACCGGAACAAATGATTCTATATTGGTTTCCCATAATCCACGACCGAATGTACCTGCTCTAAGTTTATCTGCTGTTGACCCATAATATATTTCCAGCTCTGTGGCAACAACGTTTGGCAGATTATTACTGAATGGTGCCCAGTTATTGGTTCCATCTTTAACATAGACCCCAACATCTGTTCCTGCAAATAAAACAGTACGGTCTAATGCCTTTTTATAATTTACTATACTCATAACGGGAAGATTAGGCAGCCCGGCTGAAATATTTGACCATGTTGCGCCTCCGTCAGTTGATTGATAAACTTTTGAACCGTCAGTATAACCACCATAGGTTATCCAGAGCGTGTTAGGATCATTATTTTTGATAGTAATATATGTAATAGTATTAGCTGTTGTAGGCAAAGTTATTGTGCTCCAATTTGTTGCACCTCCAACAGTAGTTTTCCACAAATGTGTCTGATCAGCAGCATATAAAACTGAACTATTAGACGGCGCGATTGCGATTGACCGCAGTTTTGCAGAAGAACTTAATACTTGTGAAGCGCTCGTCCATGTGTTCCCTCTATCTGTAGTTTTCCAGGCTTTGTCATATCCGGCATAAAGTGTTGAACTAATAGTTGGATCAATAATATAAGGTGTAACCCAGTAGCCTGTCGGTTGTCCGCCTGGAATATTGCTGCTTATTTGTGTGGTGGCAAATGTACTAAATCCATTTATGCTTCTATTAATCTCTCCGTTTACATAAGCAACATACATGTAATTTCCATTAGTATAGTCAACTATGCATTCAGTTCCATCACCTCCGTAAACATCTACCCATGTGCTGGCTCCACCATTATATTTTTTTGAACCGTTATCCTGCAATCCGGATAGAATTGTGTTTACATCCGTCTGGGATACTCCTATCCGGTAAATTTGACTTGTAATCAATCCATTGGTCAAATCAGTCCAGATGGCACCACCATTTGTTGTTTTATAAATTCCGCCGTCATTTCCCTCAAAGAGTGTAGATGTACCACTTTGAAATGATAGTGCATGTTTGTCTGCATGAACCTCCGGAGCGCCATTTAAATCATAGGGTGCGGTGGCGGTCCACATATTATTTGCAACCCAATTGACCCCTCCGTCTGTTGATTTCCATGTATTGATGCCACCAATATAGACTGTATTCGCATCTATCGGAGAACAGGCAATCGTTAAATCATAATCTCCTTGACCGGTGTTTGTACCGGAGCCGTCGCTATAGTATCCCAACATACTTTTATTACCGGCATCAACTCGCGTAAATGCTCCACCACTATTCGTTGATTTATAAACACCACCTAATCCACCTCCGCTATTCGAAGCAAGTAAATATACAATATTAGGATTCGCAGGAGTAACACAAAGCTCGGTACGATAACCGGAAGTGCCCACTGGATTTGTATAACTCCAGGTTTCACCTGAGTTAGTTGATTTGGCAAAATATGGCCCGCCACTGTACCACAGCGCGCCATACATTATTGTCGGGTCACCGGGTTTAAATACTAAACGGGTAGCATAGTTTACATACTTAATGTTCCATGTTGCGCCTCCATCTGTTGACTTTTGTATTCCATCAGAAGTTGAAGCAAAAAGAATAGAATTATTTGTTGGATGTATAGTTAGACTGTAGATCATCTTTCCAACACTTGCGGTATATGATAATCCGGTTGTATTCCAGGTATTGCCGCCATCAGTTGATTTCAAAACACCAATACTGTTATTATCCGCAGATTGCCCGCCCCCAAGTGACCACATGCTGCCTCCATCTCTGTCTCCGGTAGCAATATATATTGTGTTTGATGTTGCGTAATCGCTGGGTATAACAATATCACTCACACCAAGTACAGGTTGATTGTCATTTAATATTGTCCAGCTACTCCCGCCATCTGTAGTTTTCCATATACCGCCTGATGGGCTTCCAACCCAAAATGTATTCAGATCTGAAGGATGAAATGCTACACAATTAATCCTGCCTATTCCTGCATAACCCCCATCTGAATGATTTGTACCAAGATTAACCCAGTTCCCGGTGTAGGAAGTTTGATTATTCAATTTACTCAGACTTGATTTATACTTGTTATATTCAATAACTGAATTTGTCTGAGGGAATTCACCTGTAATAGGATTTATTCTTTGTTCCCAATAATATTCCCAGCGCTTAAATAATTTCCAACCGGGTACTTTAGTTTTTACACCCTTGTATAGTGTAGTTCCATTCTTAACATTCAAAGATGAGAAATAATCATTCATAGCACTTTGTATCTGATAAAAATTGGATGTTTTATCAAGATGATATTTTTCTATAACCGTGCCTGGTATTTGGGCTTTTAATAAATTGCTTACGGCTAAAAAAAGAACAATAAAAAGGCCAATTCTAAAGTAACTGGAGCTTGTTAAGTTGATCCCGGATTTCATTTTAGTTCTCATTTTTATTGAAAATATTAAATTCATAATTAGTTATAAATATTTAAATAACCTATTACTAAAATAGAAACTTCCGTAACTCTTCAAAATTATCATTCGGCAATTCAATTCCCCCTTATTAAAGCCTTATTAAAGGGGGTCGCCCTTTGGACGGGGGGTTGTTTTTCATTCTTACACTAATCCAGTAATCCAATAATCCATTCCTTTCCCTTTTCCCTTTCATAAAAAATCCCCCCGGTTGACGGGGGGAATTGTAGTAAGTGGCAAGTATGAGAAATGAGAGGAAGTGTTCAAATTCTAATTTAGCAGAGCCCTCTCCCTTCGGTTCCTTGCAAATGTATTCACTTCAGGAGGGAACGGCTGCAATTTTATATTCTGAATTATTTCATCACTAAAAGAGGCAATGATATGTTCAAATTTCTTTTTCAGATATAACGGAATACCCACAAACAACAGAACCTTTTTATTCGTAAACTTGGTCTGTCTGGTAGCAAGGAATTTAATTCTCTCTTTTAATCCTGCATCATCAAGGTCAGCTTCATTAAGCGTAATTCCTATGGCATAGTCTTTTTTATAGCGGGCAATTATATCAACTTCAAATCCTCCCATCCTTTTCGGTTCGGGAAGATATGTTCCAAACTTCCTGCTTATTGTTAAATAACCGTTTTTCCAGAACTGATCTATTAAAAGATCCACACTGCGCCTTTTTACTATGTCTGACATAATGACTCCTGCCTATGATAATATTGGAATAACAGGTGAAAATCTTCTGCTCTTCAGTACTCTTATGTTCACTATCTTATCATATTCAAACCGGCCAACTTCACTGGAATTATTAATCCTTCCGTATATAACCTTTTTGCCGGTCTTATTTCGTGTAATATAATAAGGGTCCAAAATTACTTCGCTGAATCCATAAAGAAATCTCAGCTGGTTCCTGTTAGTGATTGCAAATGAAAATATTTCTGATTTCATATTTACTCCGGTTATTAGTTTATCCATCTGAAAACACCTACTACCTTTCCTACTACGGAAAACTCATCTTGTTCCGTGACTATGATCGGCTGATATTTTTCATTCTGTGGATTTAACTGTATTATTTTATTTTTCTTCTCAAAATTCTTTACTGTTACTTCTCCATTAATCATGGCAACTATCATTTCTCCGTTCTTCACTTCCTGAACAGGTGATACTATAACCAGGTCTCCTTCAAATACTCCTGCATTTATCATACTATCCCCCTTTACCTTTAATGCAAATGAACTTTCCGGTTTTTTCAGGTATGAAGAATCAACAGCAAGACTTCCTTCAATATTTTCTTCTGCTAGCACCGGTGAACCGGCTGCTACTTGTCCCACAATAGGAACTCTGCTTGTATTATCGTATGAATTAAAGGAATTCTTTAGCAGTTCAGGTTTTAGGATGGCAATTCCACGGCTCTGTTTGGCAAGAATTGCAATGAACCCCTTCTTTTCAAGTACATCCAGATGACGCTTTACTCCAAAGGTCGAGGAGATATCAAAATGCTTTCCGATCTCCCTTAGCGTAGGAGGATATCCATTCTCATCTTTATACTGACATATAAAATCCAGTATGTCTTTCTGTCTGTCTGTTAATTTCTCGTCCATTATAGTGCTCATTTGTTCACTACGAATATAGTGAACAGATGTACACTTGTCAAGTTATTTTTATATTTTTTTTTAGAAATGTGTCAGAAACTTCATAGTTTCTTAAAATAGTTGGAATTTTGCAGTAAAAAGCACTTATTTATTGTAGGCTGGGTTTTCTTCTCCTTGTTCCATCAATCCAGTACTCCAACAATCCATTCCAAAGGAACGTGCGCTCTTTGGGCCGGGATTGTTTTTCCTTATGCCAAGCTAGCTATAAATGGTTATAGCTTTTTGTTCTTCTGTTCAGCTGTGTTAGCCGGAACTACATCCCTGCCATAATTCTGAACCGTAAAATTATAGTTTATAAGAGCTGTAATACTGTCAATTTGTTTCATCGACAATTTATTGGTAATTGTCTCATTGCGGTTAATTAAAGCAGGATTTGAAACGAATTTAACATCTAAACTCTTCTTTCTAAGTTTAGCAATCCGGGTAGCCTCATCACCATTATCGAAGAAAAAAAAGTAAGCAATAACAATTACTGAAATCGCTATAGCAGAAATTAGAATAGTTTTCATACCTTCATCTTTTGATTGATCTGTAAGGTAATAAAAAATATGTTAAACTAAAATATAAATTCTACAACCGGTATAATTTCCTGGTTTAATGATCTAAAATTATACCTTCAGTGCCTTTAACCAGTCATGCAGTAATTATTCCCCCTTAAAAGTGGGTCGCCCCTGGGCGGGGGGTTGTTTTCTTTTCATTATTCCATCATTCCAATAATCCATCAATCCATCATCCATTCCGCTCTGATTCACTCTTGTGAAAAATTATTTGTAAAATACAACTTGTAAAAGAGTATTTTTTAGACTTAGTTTGATCTCCCGAAATAATTTGAGATAAAGAAAACCGATGAATATAAATTCCATAATTGCTAATGAACTATCAATAAAAAATGAACAGGTAGAATCTGTAATAAAACTTCTGAAAGAAGATGCTACTATTCCTTTCATTGCCCGCTACCGTAAAGAACATACAGGCGGACTCGATGAAGAAGTTCTCCGACAGGTTGAAGACCGCCTCAGTTATTTGACGCTGCTTGAGGATAGAAGAGAAACTATCCTTAAAAGTATAGAGGAGCAGGGAAAGCTTACCGATGAACTTAAAGCTAAAATAATGGCTTGTGTTAAATTAACGGAACTGGAAGATTTGTATCTTCCCTATAAGCCAAAACGTAAAACAAGAGGAACAATTGCAAAAGCTAAAGGACTTGAACCGCTAGCTATGTTTTTCCTTGAGAATCCTGATTTCGCCGGAAACCTTGATGATAAGCTTGTTGAATTTATAAATCCTGAACTGGGGGTTAATTCAATTGAAGAAGCCCTTCAGGGTGCCAAAGATATTATTGCTGAAATGATAAATGATAACGCTGATGTCAGAAAAGGTGTTAGGGAATATCTTCAGGAAGAGTCTGCTGTTAAATCGGAAAGGACTAAAGAAAAAACTTCTGATAAAGAGGTTTCGGAAAAGCAAAAGGAAAAAGATAAAAAAGAAATCTACCAGATATATTATGATTTCGCCATCGATATTAAAAAGATAAAACCATATCAGACTCTTGCACTTAACCGGGGCGAAAAAGAGAAAGCCCTCAAAATATCTTTCTCATTTGAGGAACCAACCGTTATAAGTATTATGCTTAATAAATTCCTTGCCAACAAGGAATCTGTTTTCATAGATATCTTTAATGATACAACCCAGGATGCTTTTTCCCGTCTCACATTTCCTTCTATTGAAAGAGAATTAAGAGCAATGCTTACTGAAGCTGCCGACATTCATGCTATAGAAATATTTGCATCAAATCTTAAAGCACTTCTGCTGCAGCCTCCTATGGCAAATAAAATAATAATGGGAATTGACCCGGGGTTTTATTCCGGCTCAAAGGTTGCTGTTATTGATGTAACCGGAAAATACATTGAAGGACTTACTATCTATCCCCATCCCCCGCAGAATAAAACTGCCGATGCGAAGAAAGCTGTTCTTCATTTAATAAATAAACATAAAGTTGAAATCATAGCTATTGGCAATGGTACCGCTTCAAGGGAAACTGAATTTTTTATCGCTGAACTGATAAGCGAAAATAAACTTAGTTGCCATTATGTTATTGTTAGTGAAGCAGGCGCGTCTGTTTATTCCGCATCGGAAGTAGCAAAGAAAGAATTTCCTGACCTTGAAGCCAGCCAGCGGGGAAATATTTCTATAGGTCGCCGACTTCTTGATCCGCTTGCTGAATTAGTAAAGATTGATCCAAAATCTATCGGTGTTGGTCTTTATCAGCATGATGTAGACCAGAAACTTCTTGCACTAAAACTCGAATTCGTTATAGAAAGCTGCGTTAACTATGTCGGTGTTGACGTAAACACTGCTTCGGCTTCCCTGCTTACACATGTATCCGGGTTGAATAAAAGAATAGCTGAGAATATTGTAAAGTTCAGAGAAAAAACAGGAAAGTTCAAATCAAGGGAGCAGCTAAAAGAAGTTTCCGGATTAGGCGACAAAGCTTTTGAACAGTCAGCCGGGTTCCTTAAAATCAGCGATGGTGAAAATCCTCTGGATAATACTTTTATTCACCCCGAGTCATACCAGGCTACTGAGAAGATGCTTGAGAAATGCAATATGCCTCTTGCCAATATAAAAGATTCGGGCGCTATGATCTCCCTTATAATCAGTAAAAAAGGAACTAAGAAGCTTGCGGAAGAAATCGGAATAGGCGAACCCACTTTAATAGATATTATAGAAAATATTAAAAAGCCCGGCAGAGATCCCCGCGAGGAAATGCCAAAACCTATACTTAGAAGCGATGTGCTTAAAATGGAAGACCTCCAGGTGGGCATGAAATTAAAAGGCACAATAAGAAATGTTGTCGATTTCGGCGCTTTCGTCGATATCGGTGTTAAGCAGGACGGACTTCTGCACGTCTCCCAGATAGCAAACAGATTTGTGAAAAACCCACTGGATGTTATCAATGTTGGTGATATAATAAATGTCTCTATTACCGGCATCGATATACAAAGAGGCAGAATTTCACTTAGCATGAAAGATTGATGAATGGGAAAGGGGATGAATCCCGTATAATCTCAACTTTTTTTGTCCATAATCCCAGGCATAAAGAGGCTGTGTGAATATTCTGAATTTATCATCTGGTTAAGAATTTCATATTTGAAATTTCTCTAATTTCAAATGATTTTATGGATTCCCGCCTTCGCGGGAATGACAGTTGGAGGTTTTCACACAGGCTCTAAATGCCTGGGCTAGTGAACTATAATATAATACTTAAAATAGCCCAGTCCTTCAGGACTGGGTAAATGGTATAAAGTTAAAATACTTATGCCATTTATGGCATTAAAAAGAAGGCATTTGTCTTTATTTGTCACTCCATTATTGCAGCTGTCACGCTGAACAGAGTGAAGAATCTACACATTTAATTTTAAGAGATTTAAAGACTTTCTGCTTTTTAATATGCGCCTTATTTTTTATATTCATAATTGGAATATGGTATTTATGAACACTTATAACCAATTATTAAATATTTCAGAAATAAAGGGTGCGGCTTATTTAGTACTCCTCGATCCGGATAATCTGCATGCAGATAAATTAGCCCCTTTTGTAAAGCATTGTGAGAAATCCGGGGTTGACGGTTTTCTTGTCGGAGGCAGCCTGCTAATAAATGGTGACCTTGAAGTATTCCTTATTGCTTTGAAAGCAATTACTTCCCTTCCTACTATTATTTTCCCGGGCGATGTAAATCAGGTTTCTTCAAAGGCAGACGCTATTTTATACTTATCCGTTGTAAGCGGTAGAAATCCGGAACATTTAATCGGGAAACATGTTCTTGCCGCACCTATAATCAGAAAATGTGGTATTGAACCAATTGCAACTGGCTACCTTTTAATTGAATCCGGCAGGACTACTACAGTTCAATATATGAGCGGAAGCCTCCCCATACCAAGAAACAAACCGGGTATTGCAGCGGCTACTGCCCTTGCAGCCGAATACCTTGGTATGAAGCTTATTTATCTTGAAGCCGGATCCGGAGCCGATAACCCCGTGCCTAATGAAATGGTTAAAGCCGTTGCAGAATTTTGCACAGTTCCTATCATTGTGGGTGGAGGAATTAAAACTCCCGATGTCGCAAGACAGAAAGTACAGAATGGCGCGAAGATAATTGTTACCGGAAATTTCTTTGAACATGAATCCAATTGGGATATGATAAGAGAATTTGCAGATGCTATCCATGTTAAACTGCCTCTGCCGGTTTAAGTGTTCCTTCTATTCCTTTTTATTTGCGGGTAAATACTCTAAATTAATATTCAATAAATTTATTGTATCATGCTGAAATCCCTGTTAGTAAAAGACTACGCTTTAATTGAACATATAAATGTTGAGTTTGGTAAAGGACTTAATATTATTACCGGTGAAACTGGTGCGGGAAAATCAATCCTTATTGATGCGATGGGACTTCTTCTCGGAGAACGCGCATCAACAGATGTAATCAGAAAAGGCGCTTCAAAATCTTATGTTGAGGGAATCTTTGATATTACCCAAAACAAAAAGATTGATAAATTACTCGAAGAAAATGATATTGATCCCCTCCCTGAACTTATACTTCGCAGAGAAATTTCCTCAAAGGGAAACAACCGTTGCTTTATAAATGATACCCCCGTCTCGCTTGCTGTAATTAAAGTTCTGGGTAACCTCCTGGTCGACCTCCACGGTCAGCATGAGCATCAGTCATTACTCCGGAATGAGACCCATATCGAATTCCTCGACGAATTCGCATCTTCTCTTAAAGATAATGTTATTCCTTCAACCTCTAATGTCATTCCGGGCGCGCGTCCCGACTTGTCGGGAAAGGCGGGAATCCATGCCCTTATTGATCTATATAAAAAAGTCTATTTGGAACTTCGCACTCATCTAAAGGAACTGAAGGAGCTTAAGTCAAAAGAATCCTCCCTTCGTGAAAAGAAAGACTTCTATTCATTCCAGATAAAAGAAATAGATGGAGTCTCCCTTTCAGAGGGAGAAGAAGAAAGACTGATAGAAGAATTAAAGATTCTTGAGAACTCTGAAAAGCTTGCGACTTCTGCAGCCAGTGTTTATGGATTAATTTATGAGAATGAAAATTCTGTTTATGATTCACTCGTAAAAATTAAAAATGATTTGAATGAAATTTCCCGGATTGATAAATCAATTAGTGATACTTTCAGCGAATGTGAAAATGCATTAGCTCTGATAAACGATATAGCGGAATTTGTTAGAAGTTATTCATCTAAAATTGATCTTGACCCGGATGATGCTGATAAAAAGCGTGACCGTCTTGGCGCCATTACAATGTTGAAAAAGAAATACGGTGGTTCCGTAAAAGCAGTACTTGAACATAGAAGAAGAATTGGAGAGGAATTTGATCTTGCCGAGAATTTCACTGATAAAATTAAATCACTTGAAAAACAGATAAATATTCTGCGTGAGGAATGCGGTGCATATGCCGATATTATATCTAAGAAAAGGAAACAAGCAGCTGTTCTGATTTCTAAGGAAGTAAAGAATGTACTCACTGAGCTTGGAATTGCCGATTCCGCTTTTGAAGTGAAAATATACCAGCGTAAAGCTGACGGCGAAGATTATATTTTATTAAAAGACAATAAATATGCTTACTCATCAATGGGAATAGATGAAGTGGAATTTTATATATCAACAAATATCGGTGAAGATCTTAAACCATTGGCTAAAGTAGTTTCGGGCGGTGAAGTGTCAAGAATAATGCTTGCTTTGAAAACCATACTTGCAAAGAATGACAAATTCCCGCTTCTGATTTTTGACGAAATAGACACCGGAGTAAGCGGAAGAATCGCACAGAAAGTCGGTAAAGCACTCAAGTCGCTTTCGGAATATTACCAGGTTATTTCAATTACACATCTGCCTCAAATCGCAGGTTTAGCAGATCAACATTTCATTGTCGAGAAGAAAACAAATGATCAGAGGGTTGTAAGTTCAATAAAACATTTGAATGAAAATGAGCGTATAAGAGAAGTTGCAAAACTAATGAGCGGGGAAAACGTTACAGAAGCCAGCCTCAAAGGCGCCCGCGAACTTATGCAGTAAAATAATTGGAATAATGGATTATTTCGGCAATGAATGATGGATTGTTGGAAGAATGGATTCGTGGAAAAGAGGACAAAAGCATAGCCATTCAGGCCTTAGAATTTTCATTTACATAATCAATCAGGCCTTGGAAATATGAATTGCCTAATCTTTCAGGCCTTAGAAATATGAATTGCCTAATCTTTCAGGCCTTAGAATTTCAAATCACCTAATCTCTTAGGCCTTGGGAGTTAATAAATAGCTAATCAATCAGGCCCTGGCGCACAGTAATTACATAACCATTCAGGCCTTGCAGCCTAACAAAAGTGTAGTCTTTGATGTAATGTTGATGTTTTGAGTCGGCCTTAAGACGGCCTATAGGAATAGCAGCCATTTTATCTTTGCGCCAAAGAAACGAACGGAAAGAGTAAAGAATAATGTAAGGAATAATTAAAGAAATTTTAGCATATTGCTGTATATGAAAAATACAGCAATATATATTCACATTCCTTTCTGTGACCACAAGTGCATATACTGCGACTTCTATTCAATCATTACCTCCGATAACATTTCCTCATACAAAACAGCATTATTAAAAGAAATTAATTACTACGCAAAACTGCATGCACACGAAAGAGAAATCACTTCGATATATTTCGGAGGCGGTACTCCATCATTAATGGAGCCTGAGTACCTGAGAGAAATAATCACTCATGTAAAAGGAAAATTTAATGTGAGTGCATCCGCAGAAATAACCATGGAGACAAATCCCGGAACCGTTTCTGAAAACAAGCTAAAAGATTTTCGCAATTCAGGCATAAACAGAATCAGCATAGGCATACAGTCGTTTAACGAAGAAGAATTAAAATTTCTCACTCGTATCCACGATAAAGAAACCGCAATCAGAACTGTTCACAATGCAGCAAACGCAGGTTTTAATAATATTAGCGTTGATCTTATTTTTAATCTTCCGGGACAAACAAAAGAAATCTGGTTAAATAATCTCAACGCGGCAGTCTCTCTTCCCGGTTCAGCATATTTCCGCATACAGTTTAATTCTTGAAAGAGGAACTATCCTTAACAAAATGGTTCTTGATGGGAAAGTGAAAATTCAGGATGAAGATTACGATGCGGATCTTTATGAAATGACTATTGATTTTATGACAGCTAATGGTTTTGAACAATATGAGGTTTCAAATTTCGCCAATCCAGGATACCAATGCGTACACAATAACGCTTATTGGAGGTACCATGATTACCTGAGCTTTGGCACGTCTGCACATTCTTTTGTAGATGGAAAAAGGTGGTGGAATTTTTCAAGCTTAAAACTTTATAATGCACAAATTGATGCAAGGGGATTTGCTGAAGCGAATCATGAATTTATATCTGCTGAGCAAAGTATAAACGAATATACTATGCTGACTCTTAGAAGCTTTGGACTTGATATTCAAGACCTGAAAAATAGATTCGGCGAAAAGTGGTATACAGACAATTTGAAATATCTGCAATTACTTGAAAATAATGGAATGATAATTAAAAATGGAAACCTTCTTAAACTTACTAAACAGGGCTATGCTGTTTGCGATGAGATAATTGCTAAATTCACTTAACTTCTATTATTTTCATTCTTCCAACAATCCAGTTATCCATCAATCCATTCTTTACAAACCGTTACTTCATAATTTCATTAATATTATCTATAATATAATCCGGATTAGCTGCCAGAAGGAGTTCTTTTGATCTATATCCATATGTGACTCCGCATGTTTTGGCTTTCGCACTTATTCCACATTTTATATCAAGTTCAGTATCACCTGTCATCAATGTTTGAGTAGGTAATACATTTAATTCTTCACATATTTTTAATAATCCTCCTGGTAAAGGTTTAATTGGAACGCCTTCTCTTATTCCCATTACATAGGAAAAATTTGGCTTCAGATTGAAATGATTAATAATCCTGTCAGCCTGTTCCTGTCCCTTTGTTGTCAAAAGGGAAACTTTAATTCCTTTTTTATTCAGGAAATCCAGCACTTCATTAACTCCGGGGAACAGCTTTGATTCATGAATAAAATCGAAATAATATGTTTTATAGATGTTAATAAAATGGTCAATATCAGGTACAGAAATGTTTAATTCATTGAATATATGCTCAAAATGATGACCGATTCGTAAACTAAAGTCCTCTTCTGAAAAGGTACCGGGGATATTCAAAACCTCAAGTGTTTTAACTGTTGTTTTGTAAATTGTCAAATACGAATCAACTAATGTCCCGTCAAGATCAAAACATACATGAAGAATATTGTCGAGTAATTTTTTATGCATAAAAAGTTTTATAAATTGAAAAATAAACCTACTATTTCCACCCGCTAATAAAAAAGCCTTACGAAAAATATCATTTTTGTGACAATTGACATAATAAATAATAATTGATTATTTATTATTGATCACACATTGCCGATTTGATAATCTTCAAATAAAAGGAAATAAGTATCAAAATAAACAAATAATGAAAAATCAATAAGTTTCTAATTTATTATTAATAATATCTATATGTGGAGGTACAATGTATAAGTTTCGTTTTCTTTTACCAATTCTATTAGTATTAGTATCTATTCGGAGCTCAGAAAAAAATCTATGCCCAAAGTGAGCCTGTTTTATATTTTTGTGAAAAATATGATTCGGAAGATGGCGAAATCGGGATTAGCGACCGTTTTACTACTGGTTATCTTACAGTTATGGTGAAAAGCAATAAAGCCCTTGGTCTAAAAAGCTGTCACATTCAGTTCGATAAATATAATTGGTCAGAAGGCAAATTCGAGTTTTATAAAAAGTTCAATTATGAGATTGAAAAAGACATGAAATATGTATTTTTTAGAAAGAATGATGATAGTGATTTGAATTTTGACAAACCCGGAATCTATAGAGTTTATCTTCTTGATAATGATGATAAAACAGTAGCCAGTTCACTTGTTCAGATAATACCCAGAGATTAATATATCTTTTCTACATCCGTCTCCGAATTACATTCAGGGACGGATTACTTCTTCATTGCCTAATTATTGTTTGTTTACATAATACACTTTTTAAAATCTAATTTAATTATACTTGTCTTATTCAAAAAACACTAATAAATGAAAAACAATTATTTTGATGTTATTATTATTGGAGCAGGACCAATTGGACTTACCTGTGGAATTGAAGCTGTTAAAAACAATTATAGTTATCTAATCATTGAAAAAGGATGCCTGGTAAATTCCATCTTTCATTACCCAATTAATATGACATTTTTTTCAACGTCTGAACGCCTTGAAATAGGAGATGTTCCTTTTATTTCCCACGGAGATAAACCAACAAGACGTGAAGCTCTGGAATATTTCAGAAGAGTAAAAAAAGCATGGAAACTTGAAAATAAACGATTATGAAGAAGCCATAGAAATAAAAAAAACTGATAATTGTTTCCATATTAAAACTAACCAAAGTGTGAATATACTGCAGCAAATATTATTATTGCTTCAGGGTTCTTTGATAGACCTAATTTAATCAATATTCCCGGTGAAGAATTACCCAAAGTATTTCATTATTTTACAGAGGCGCATCCCTTCTTTGATCATAAGATTGCAGTTATAGGCGCGGCTAATTCTGCTGTAGATGTCGCTCTGGAGATTTACCGGAGAGGTGGTGAAGTTACAATGATTATCAGGGAAGATAAAATTAGAGACAGTGTTAAATATTGGGTTAAGCCGGACATTGAAAACAGGATAAAGGAAAATTCAATTAAAGCATATTTCAATTCCAATATTACCAATATAAAAGAAAAAGAAATAGTTTTTGAGACTCCTCTTGGAACTAATACAATTGAAAATGATTTTGTTTTTGCCATGACAGGTTACCATCCGGATTTTGAATTCCTTAGAAAATCAGGAATTGGTATACTCGAGGATAAAGGGATGCAGCCGGATTTTAATCAGGAAACTTTCCAAACAAATATAGAAGGAATGTATCTTGCGGGAGTTGTTTGTTCAGGCTATGACACAAGCAGGTTGTTTATTGAAAATTCCCGCGAACATGCTGCTAATATTTTTGCCTCAATTGGAGTAAAATAATGCTCTTTAGCGATTGAATCCCATTCGATTTACTCTTATTTTTAAGCTTAACATTAATAACAAGAATCATGGAGAGGAAAAATGATAAATAGAATTCATGAGCTTCTGGGAAATGAGGCTGAGGCACTTTTAACATACAAAGCTATATTTCCTAAAGAAGAACTTAACCTGCCTGGACCTGATTTCGTAGACAGAATATTTGCCCCATCGGACAGAAATATTTATGTCCTTAGAAATCTACAGTCAATTTTTAATACAGGTCGGTTAGCCAAGACTGGTTATGTTTCAATACTTCCTGTTGATCAGGGAATTGAACATACAGCAGGTGCTTCATTTGCACCAAACCCGGTTTATTTTGATCCTGAAAATATAGTTAAATTGGCAATTGAAGGGGGCTGTAATGCAGTCGCTTCAACACTCGGTGTTCTTGGAATGACAGCCAGAAAATATGCTCACAAGATTCCATATATCCTGAAAATAAATCACAATGAACTTTTAACCTACCCCAACAAATATGATCAGATTATGTTTGCAGGAATTGAACAAGCCTGGGATATGGGAGCCGCCGCAGTTGGTGCAACAATTTATTTCGGCTCAGAAGAAAGTACACGTCAGATTATCGAAGTAAGCGAGGCATTTCAGTATGCTCATGAACTTGGAATGGCAACTATTTTATGGTGCTATCTTAGAAACTCTGCATTCACTACAAAGGAAAAAGATTATCATGTGGCGGCGGATTTAACAGGCCAGGCAAACCATCTTGGTGTAACTATTCAGGCAGATATTATCAAACAGAAACTTCCTGAATGTAACGGTGGATTTAATGCAATTAAGTTTGGCAAAACTCATAAGAAAGTTTATACCGATCTTTCATCTGACAACCCGATTGATCTTACAAGATACCAGGTAATAAATAATTACATGGGAAGAGCGGGACTCATAAACAGCGGCGGAGCTTCAGGGGCAAATGATTTTGCAGAAGCAGCCAAAACGGCAATCATAAATAAAAGAGCCGGTGGTATGGGACTAATTTGCGGTAGGAAATCTTTCCAGCGTCCTATGGTTGAAGGTGTTAAGCTCCTAAATGTTATTCAGGATGTTTATTTAACCAAAGAAGTAACTGTAGCTTAAATATTTAATGCTGTAATTAAAAAGGCGGATTATATGATCCGCCTTTTTTATTATATAAACAATTTTATTTTCTTCCATAATTCAGCGGTGGAATTCGGAAGGATCAAATCATTTCTCAGTTGATTCCAATTATTTCAATAGAAGGTATTCAGCAATTTTACCAAGATCCTGTACACTTATATTGTCAAAAGATGGCATAATAGTGCCGGGATATTTATCTCTGTATGCTTTAAATCTGTCACTATCCATAAAGGAATTCGGGTTCCTTAGATAATTTATTAGTTTATCCTTTGACCAAAATTCTTTTAGATTAGCAAGTTCAGGGGCCATTTTGGAACCGTTTAAGTTCAGGCCCATGACAACCAGTGCACCCCAGTCTTACAACCAAATCCCCGGGTGCCATATTTTGAGATTGATTAGACATTTCGCCTTGTGATGAAGGATTGACTGCGGGCTTATTTTCATCACGCGGTCCACGAGTCATCTTTTGAAGAAAAAACAAGATGATAAATAAAAACAAAAAGGAGGCTAACCAGATTTGTGGCTTTGTCATATATGTATATTTAATTATGAATTATATTAGAAAACTGAATGTTAAAGATAATCTATAACATAATAATTACAAAGACTATCAAGATTGAAGAATGATGAAAACCACTAACAGATTAATCAAGGAAAAAAGCCCTTATCTTCTGCAACATTCGCACAATCCGGTAGATTGGTATCCATGGAGTGATGAGGCATTCGAAAAAGCTAAAACTGAAAATAAGCCTGTTTTTCTTTCAATTGGTTACTCCACCTGCCATTGGTGTCATGTAATGGAAATAGAATCATTTGAGAATCAGGACGTAGCAGAATTGATGAATGATACTTTTGTTTCTATAAAAGTTGACCGGGAAGAACGACCTGATATTGATGGAGTCTACATGACTGTATGTCAGATGTTCACAGGAAGCGGTGGTTGGCCATTAACTATAATTATGACTCCGGACAAAAAACCATTCTTTGCCGGTACCTACTTCCCCAGAGAGGACAAATTCGGACGAAGCGGAATGCTCAATCTTATTCCCAGAATTAAGGAATTATGGTTGGATAAGAGAAATGATGTTCTGAAATCTGCTGAAGAAATTACTAAGGCACTTCAATCCTCCGCGCATCTTATTCCACGCAATGAACCCGGCGAAGAAATATTTCATAAGGCATTTGAGGAGTTCAAAAAAAGATATGACCCTGAATATGGAGGATTCGGTAATGAGCCTAAATTTCCAACACCTCATAATCTAACTTTTTTACTGAGATACTGGAATAGATATAAAGAAAGAGTCGCCCTGGAAATGGTAGAGAATACACTTACCAAAATGCGGCAGGGCGGAATATATGACCAGATAGGATTTGGGTTCCACCGTTATTCAACAGACAGGAAGTGGCTAGTGCCTCATTTTGAAAAGATGATTTATGATCAGGCGCTTTTGGTCCCTTTATATATTGAGACATACCATGCAACCGGAAACAGTTTTTATCTTGATACTGCTGAGGAAATACTTACATATGTTATGCGTGATATGACTTCGCAGGAAGGGGGTTTTTATTCTGCTGAGGATGCGGACAGCGAAGGTGAGGAAGGTAAATTTTATATCTGGACTCAACAGGAATTATTATCACTTAATGATACCGAAGCAAGATTTGCGTCTGGATTACTTTAATATCAAACCTGATGGGAATTGGGATGATGTTCATTCCGGTCAACAGGCTAAAACAAATATCTCTTATTTAACTAAAACTCCGGAAGAATATTCTAGAGAACTAAATGTACCTTTAACTAAAGTAAAGGAAAAATTGCAGGTCATCCGGGAAAATTTATTTCTATTAAGGGAACAAAGGGTTCATCCGTTTAAGGATAATAAGATATTGACCGATTGGAATGGTTTAATGATATCTGCCTTTGCGAAAGCGGCTCAAATAACGGGAAAAGGGAACTATATTTCATTTGCAAGAACAGCGGCTGATTTTATATATAATAATTTAATTGATATACATGGAAACTTACTGCATAGATACCGGGAAGGTGAAGCTGCAATAAAAGCAAATCTTGATGATTATGCTTTTTTTATACAAGCACTGCTTGACCTATATGAAACCACCTTTTCAGTTGATTATTTATCTAAAGCCAAAAAGCTTGTCGATAAATGCATAAAAAAATTCCGTGACGAAGAAGATGGAGCATTTTTCTTCTCAGCAAAAGACAATATTGAACTGATATTAAACCAGAAAGATATTTACGATGGTGCAATCCCCTCAGGTAATTCAATTATTCTACTAAACTTATTAAGAATAGCTAAAATGACGGGAGATATGGATTATTGGGATATAGGATTGCGTTTGATAAGAGTATTTTCAGACTCCATTACAAAAAACCCGTCGGCATATACACAGGCATTAATAGGATTAGATTTTAAACTTGGCTCTTCTTATGAAATAATAGTGTCTTCAAAAGAATTTGATTTAACTGCAGTACAAATGATAAATGAAATAAGGAAAATTTATCTCCCCAATAAAATTATTCTGCTTAAAACCGATTCAAACAATCTGGAGGGACTTTCAGATTACGTGTCGGCTTTAAAGCCTATAAATGGAAAGGCAACCGGGTATATTTGTCGAAATTTTTCTTGTGATGTCCCAATTACCAACCCTGAATTAATTAAGTCAGTCATTCTGAAATAAACAGATAAAGAATACCATAAACTCTTTATGTTTACCCGGTTTTAAGATTCTTCACTGCACTTTGTTATTCAGAAAGACGAATCAGGTGTAGTGTGGCATGAAAATGTATTGCGGTAATTCTTCTAAATATAATTATCTTTGCATATATACTTTTAACTATTTATTCAATTGTGGCACAAGAAAGCAAATTTATCCGTTCGTTAATTGAAAACACCCGAAATGGTAATAGAACTGCTTTTGAGCAGCTATTTAAGATCCATACCGGATCTGTTTATGCAATTTCGATCAGACTCCTGGGTTCACCGGGACTTGCAGAAGAAAACACGACCAAAGTTTTTCTGGAAGTATGGAAATCGCGGAAGATTGTTAGACGTGATTCTCCATTTATTTTATGGCTTACTGGAATTACTGTATTCTTTGCACTTGATAAATTACGGAATACCACCAAAAAGGAAGAAAAGGGACCTCCTTTAATTCCCGGATTAAGGTTTTCACCTCTTGATATAAAAATATTTGCTCTTCCGGATTTGGAACGCGCAGTATTTGTATTGAAGGATATACAACATTATGAGATTGATGAGATAGTTGACTTGCTTTCAAAGCCAAAGGAAGAGGTTGAAAATCTTATTTCATCTGCTAGAGCGAATCTAGTGAAAGAATTAGCATTAATTTCACCTAAAGAATTAGACGAGGAAATAAGCCACTTGTCTGAAAGTATTGAACCATTCAAGGATTTGTATATCCCCGTAGCATTAACAATGGAGACCCCCCCTGAAGAAACAGATAATTCCTCCCTGGTTAAAAGTTTTAATGAAAAGGGTCAGGGCTGGAAAGCAGCGGTTAAGAAAAAGCCATTTTCATTATGGGGATTATTTAAGAAAAAATAATATCATTGCGAAGATTTCAAACAGATTCTTCACTCCTCTTCGTTCCGTTCAGAATGACAAGTACAACAACCCCCCGCCCAAAGGGCGACCCCTTTAATAAGGGGGAATGTCATTTCATTTTCAATAAAGCGTAGCTTAATTTGTACCAGTTTCATCATCTCTTAGGTCTATACAAATCAGTTGCCTGTCCAAAGAAAACTTCTGCAGCTTCCATTATAGTTTCTGATAAAGTAGGATGAGGGTGAATAGTTAGTTTGAGATCAGATACATTGGCACCCATTTCAATTGCAAGAACACCTTCAGCGATCAATTCTCCGGCTCCGGGACCACAAATACCAACACCCAGTATCCTTTGCGTTTCAGGATCAACAAGCAGTTTAGTAACACCGTCGCTTCTTCCTAATGTAGTTGCTCTTCCGGAGGCTGCCCAGGGGAATTTAGCTGCTTCATATTTAATATTTTTTTCTCTTGCCTGAGTCTCAGTTAATCCTGCCCAAGCAATTTCAGGATCAGTAAACACGACAGCGGGAATTGCCAGAGGCTCAAAAGCAACTTTATGCCCGGCAATATGTTCAACAGCTACTCGCCCTTCGTGTGAGGCTTTATGTGCAAGCATCGGTTCACCGGCAATATCGCCGATCGCATAGATGTCCGGATCTTTTGTCTGTAGTTGTTTGTTTACTTCCACCCAACCTTTGGCGTTTACAGTGACTTTTGTATTTTCAAGTCCCAATCCTTTTGTTTCAGGGCGTCTGCCAATAGACATTAAAACATAATCATAACTATAATCGGTGAGATTTCCATCCTGAGCCTGAATTTTGACAGACACACTATCACCGGCATCTTTCATTTCGACTACTTTAGAGTTCAGCATTATTTTATCGAAAGACTTTTCAATTCTTTTTGCAAGATGGATAACCAGATCTCTGTCAGCTCCCGGAAGCAGACCGGATGTCATTTCAACAACGGAAACTTTTGTACCGATTGCCGCATAAACTGATCCAAGCTCAAGTCCAATATATCCACCACCGACTACAAGGAGTGTTTTAGGAATAGCCGGAAGGTCAAGAGCACTAGTTGAATTGAGAAGTCTTTTGCTCTCAATATTCAATGATGGAATTGTAGAAATAACAGAGCCTGTTGCAAGAATGATCTTATCAAATTTAAGTTCTTCAGTTTCACCTGAAGATTTCTCTACTTTAACAGTTGAGGAATTTACAAAGCTGGCAATACCCTGAATAAAATTTACTTTTCTCTGTTTAGAAAGTAATCCAAGTCCGCCGGTTAATTTATTTACAACTTCTCCCTTCCAGGTTCTTAATCTATCGAGATCTATTTTAGGTTCACCAAAATTTATTCCCCATGCGGATGCTTCTTTGGCTTCATTTATTAGTTTCGCCACATGCAAAAGTGCTTTAGAAGGAATACAGCCCCGGTAAAGGCAAACTCCGCCTGGATTTTTTTCTTTATCAATTAGTGTAACATCCATACCGAGATCAGCAGCAAGAAATGCAGCAGCATATCCACCAGGACCGCCTCCGATAATACCAATCTTTATTTTATCCATATTAATTGTTTCCGTTAAAATCAGTCAATAAGTTTGAATGGTTGTTCCAGAACTTCGCACACCCAGCGTAAGAACCGGGCAGCATCGGCGCCATCAATTATTCGATGGTCATACGATAGTGAGAGAGGCAGCATTAACCTGGGTATAAATGCACCTTCATTATAAACCTGCTCATAAGCACCTCTGGAAACTCCAAGTATAGCAACTTCAGGTGTATTCACGATTGGAGTAAAAGATGTACCTCCTATCCCGCCAAGATTGGTAATAGTAAAACATCCGCCTGCTAGATCGTCAAGATCGATTTTTTTATTTCTGGCTTTCTCTGCAAGCTGGTTCATTTCAACGGAAATCTGGGTCAGGTTCTTTTTGTCTACATCCTTAAGTACCGGCACAATAAGCCCCCGTTCAGTATCAACGGCTACACCTATATTGAAGTATTTTTTATAAATAATTTCTTTCTTTTGCATATCAATGCTTGAGTTAAACTGCGGGAAACGTTTCAACCCAAGAGTAACAATCTTAATGAGAATGGAAGTAACGGTTAATTTACCACCGGCTTTCTCAACGGTTGGACCATAAGATTTACGGAACTTTTCAAGTGATGTAATATCGGATTTATCGAACTGAGTAACATGAGGTACAGAGTTCCATGCATAACTTAGATGTTCAGCAGTAATAGTCCGAATCTTATTCATGGGGCTCCGCTCGATATTTCCGAAGCGTGAGAAGTCTGGAAGTTTTTCCTGTTTTATTCCTAATCCAGACTGTGGCTGAGCATCGCGTTCTTCATTCAGCTTTTTAACATATGCTTTAACATCAGCCATTGAAATTCTGCCCTCAGCGCCTGTTCCGGGGACTTTCCAAACATCAACTCCTAATTCCCTGGCAATCCTTCTTACAGAAGGCGCAGCCGGAGCGGCATTCTTTAATATTGGCGGCTGATTATCTGTTTCGCCTGGTTCAATTTTTTTACTTCCGTCGGAAGAACCGCCTTCAGGTTTAAACTTTTCAGAGGAATCGTTTTCGGGTATTAAGTAATTATCTGGTTTACTTTCTTTTGTCGTCACAGCTTTTGTGGTTTGTTGTTTTGATTTTTCCTGAGGAACAACTTTTGATTGTTCAGGTTTTTGCCCGGATTCAACTTTTAATATTACCTCACCTACTTTTGCTTTTTCACCGGCTTTAATATTTACTTCCACAACTTTTCCTTCAACTGTTGAAGGAACTTCAATTGTTGCTTTATCAGTTTCAATTTCTATAACTGCCTGATCTTTTGTTATGTTGTCACCTACTTTAACCAGTACACTAAGAACATCCGCAGATTCAATATTTTCACCAAGCTCGGGAAGACGGAATTCAACTACTTTCAACTCAGAATTATCAGTATCTGGAGGCACTGAACCGGCAGGTGTTTTTACAGGCGGAACGTTTGCAGCAGGTATCTTTTCTTTAGTAACGGGAGGAGTTGGATTTGATTTAGCTGCCTGCTCCGGTTTTTGAGAAATTTCTGAGTCCGGCACTTTTGAATTGTTATCATCCACAGTCAATAGGACAGCCCCTACGCTTATTTTCTGACCTGGTTTGACCAACACATCCTTAATTATTCCTTCCAAAGTAGAAGGCACTTCAATTGTCGCTTTATCAGTTTCAATTTCAATGACACTCTGGTCTTTTTCCAGACTATCCCCGGGTTTTACAAGTACGCTTACAATATCAGCGCTTTCAATATTTTCACCTAATTCGGGAAGTTTAAATTCTATAGACATATAAATAAAAGTTAAAAGTATAGAAAGTTAAAAGTTAAAAGTTAAAAGTTAAAAGTTAAAAGTTAAAAATATATAATCTCAATCATTAATCCATCAATCCAAAATTGCTAATGACCACAATTGATCATGCATTTAGTCAATTAGAAACGTGGATTGTAAGGGGATAAATCCCCTAAAATCACAATGATTATTTGTTCATATTCCCAGGCATAAATGCCTGGGCTAGGGCTACTCCATTATTCCATTCTTATGTTGTTACCGGATTTCTTTTTTCAGGATTTATATCAAGATCCTTCATTGCTTTATCAACAACAGTAGATTTAATTTTACCTTCTCTTAATAAAGCATATAAAACTGCAAGAGTAACATGTCTTGCATCTACTTCAAAGAAATCCCTTAATTCTTTTCTTCCTTCGCTTCTGCCGAAACCATCTGTACCGAGGGAAAACAAATTGCGCGGGACCCATTTTGAGATTGAATCAGGTAATGCTTTAACATAATCAGAAGATGCAACAAAAACACCTTCCTCATTCTTAAGCATTTTAGTAATATAAGGAAGTTTTGGTTCTTCAGCCGGATGGAGCATATTCCATCTTTCGATATCAAGAGCATCACGTCTGAGTTCCTTATAACTGGTAACGCTCCATACATCGGCGGCTACTTTATAATCCTCAAGAATTTCCTGTGCTTTAATTACTTCATTCAGAATAGTGCCGCTTCCGAAAAGCTGAGCTCTGAATTTTCCATTCTTTAATTCTGAAGATTTTAATTTATACATGCCTTTAACGATGCCTTCCTTTGCTCCTTCAGGCATAGCAGGCATAGGATAATTCTCATTCATAACGGTAAGGTAATAAAAAATACTTTCCTGTTCTTCATACATTCTCCTTATGCCATCCCGGATAATGACCGCAAGTTCATAAGCATAAGCAGGATCGTATGTAACAATATTGGGCAAGGGGTATAAAAGTAAATGACTGTTACCGTCCTGATGTTGAAGACCTTCACCGTTAAGAGTAGTGCGTCCTGCTGTTCCCCCCAGGAGAAATCCTTTACATCTCATATCACCGGCAGCCCACATAAGATCGCCTATTCTCTGTGGACCGAACATTGAATAATAAATAAAGAACGGAATCATATTTACGCCATGAGTTGCATAAGCAGTTCCGGCTGCAATGAACGAAGCCATAGAGCCAGCTTCGGTAATACCTTCTTCAAGAATCTGACCATTTGTTGCTTCTTTATAATAAAGAAGACTTGCTTTATCAACAGGATCATAAAGCTGCCCAATGTGTGAATAAATTCCAATCTGCCGAAACATTGCTTCGAGTCCAAATGTTCTTGCTTCATCAGGAACAATTGGCACAATGAGTTTACCAATCTCCTTATCCTTAAGTAGTTTGGCGAGTATTCTAACAAAAACCATAGTAGTAGAGACTTCTCTGCCTTCAGTACCCTTATAGAATTCTTCAAAAATTTCTTCTGGAGGAGTTTTAATTGGTCTTACATTTGTTTTGCGGGATGGAACAAATCCGCCAAGCTCATTTCTTTTTTCCAGGATGTATTTTATTTCACTGCTTTCAACCGGAGGTCTGTAAAATGGTGCCTGGGCAACTTCTTCGTCAGAAATGGGTATGCCAAAACGAGTACGGAATTCAGCTAATTCATCCTCATTAAGTTTCTTTTGCTGATGGGTTATGTTTTTCCCTTCGCCGCTTTCGCCAAGTCCGTACCCTTTAATTGTTTTTGCAAGTATGACGGTTGGCTGACCTTTATGATTAACTGCAGATTTATAGGCGGCAAATACTTTTTCGGGATCATGACCACCGCGTTTCATTTTTCTTAATTGTTCATCGGAATAACCCGAAACCATTTCAAGAATATCGCTGTCAACGCCAAAGAAATGTTCACGGACATAACTGCCGGATTCAACGGAGTATTTTTGATATTGACCGTCAACTACTTCCCCCATTCTTTTTACCAGTTTACCTTCTGAATCTTTTTCGAGCAGCGGATCCCAGTCACTTCCCCAAATAACTTTAATAACATTCCAACCCGCACCGCGGAAAGCTGCTTCAAGTTCCTGAATTATTTTTCCATTACCACGAACCGGACCGTCTAATCTCTGCAGGTTGCAGTTAATTACAAAAATTAAGTTATCAAGTTTTTCTCTTGATGCAAGAGTAATAGCTCCAAGAGCTTCCGGTTCATCGGTTTCACCATCACCGAGGAAAGCCCAAACTTTATTACCATTCATTTTTTTTAGACCGCGGTCTTCAAGATAACGATTGAATCTTGCCTGATAGATAGCCATTATTGGTCCGAGCCCCATAGAGACTGTAGGGAATTCCCAGAAATTTGGCATTAACCAGGGGTGTGGATAAGAAGAAAGCCCTCCACCCGGTTTAAGTTCACGTCTGAAATTTTCAAGTTGTTCCTGTGTAAGGCGTCCTTCAAGAAACGCCCGTGCATAAATACCAGGAGAGGCATGACCCTGGAAAAAGATCTGATCACCATCATAGTCTTCACCTTTACCTCTAAAGAAATGATTAAAACCGATTTCATAAAGAGTTGCTGCTGAAGCATAGGTGGAAATATGACCACCAATACCGGCTTCATGTTTATTGGCTCTTACAACCATTGCCATTGCGTTCCAGCGTATGAGAGATTTGATTCTTCTTTCAATTTCCCGATTCCCCGGGAATGGAGGCTGGTTTTCCCTTGGGATAGTATTTATATAAGGTGTATTTGCCGTAAATGGAATCGATACACCCGCTTTATGGGCTCGAATCTGAAGGGCTTGTAGAATTTCCTTAACACGTTCCGGTCCGCCGTGCTCGAATACGTAATCGAGAGAATAAAGCCATTCTTTTATTTCTAACTCATTGATATCAATGGTTTTATCATTATTCATAATTATGATTCCTTTAATCTGCGAGTGGATTAAAATTGGTAATTATCAGACAGACGTATAATTTCAATGTTAAAATTTAACAAAAAGGGGGATAATAAGTTCACTTTAAACTGTGGCAGCAGTCACAAACCAGTTATGCGATATGATAGCAGATTGTCATCAAATATTATTCTTTAAATATTTATGATACCATGCTTTACGTTGTTGATCAACTTCCGCCCTGTGGTTTTTAAGAAAATGACCTCCTTCCTCAAAAATAATTAATCGGTAGGTGATATTGAGAAGTGAAAATTTTTCAGATAATTTAATAGAATGTAAGGGTAAAACCGTATCATCATTCCCTCCATGCATAATAAGATATGGAATCTTAGGCAGGTTTTCTGCAAAATATACAGCAGATCTACTATTCAATCTTTGCTCAAATTCTTTTTCCCCAAAATACTGTATTAGATTATTCTTTGATTTTTCATTTTTATCTGCCCAAGAGTTCAAATCCGATATTGCGCCGCTAACTACAGCACATTTAAAATCTGGTTTCTTGAGCAGTGTTAGGAAAGTCATCATTCCACCACGACTCCACCCTTCAATGCCCCATCGTTTAGTGTCAGTAAATGATAATTCATCGGCCAAAGGAATAAGATTAAGTACATCATCCACATCCGCACCACCAAGCTCATCTTCACCTTCACTTCCATCAGAGCCACGGTATTGTGAAGCAAAGACAACATATCCCCATGAAGCCATAAGTCCAAACATTCCTCTTGCAGTAAAGTTGTCTATTGCTCCATTTTCTTTATAGCCACCTCTGTTCCAGATGATGCATGGAAATTTCATTCCATTTGAATTTTTGGGATAGGCTATATAGCCCTTTATTTTCAATCCAACTGAAAGGTATACTATCTTCTCAACGGTGGAGTTCTCAAAAGCTTCCTTACCCCAGCCGCTAATTATCATTTTATTCTGCCCTTCCGTCAGTTTTATTTCTTCGCGGTCTAATATATTTGACATGATATGATTATTTTTACGAGGTAATAATTATTATTTTACTGTATATAATATAAAAATAAGAGTATTCCCTGTTATGTCAAAGCAACAAGAAAATAAACCACCGTCACCTAAGCCGATTTACAAAAAAGCGGTCTTTATTATTTCGGGAATAATAATTTTAGCAGTGGTATGCCTGGTAATTATTAACCCATTTTCAAAGAAAGAAGAGACGGACACTGAATATATGTTTAAGAAAGACGGCGAACTAACATTTACTGATTCACTTGGTACAGTAAAAACTAAGATTGATATTCAAATTGCCAAGAGTGAATTTGACAGGCAGCTTGGATTGATGTTCCGCAAACACATGGATGAAAAAGATGGTATGCTTTTTATATTCCCGTCTGAAGAGATGCAGTCATTCTGGATGAGGAATACATTTATTCCGCTTGATATGGTTTTTGTTAATGCATCAAAGAAAATAGTTACAATTCAAAAAGCTACACAGACATTATCGGACCAATCTTATCCATCAGCGGCGCCGGCAATGTATGTAATTGAAGTGAACGGGGGATTCTGTTCAACCCACAATATAAATGAGGGGGATAGAATTGATTTTATTCAGCTTGCTGAGAAGTAGCAAATAATACTAATTCCCGTACAATTCAAGTTCAACAAGCTCGCAAATAATATGAGCCAAAGTAATATGTCCTTCCTGAATGCGCTGGGTATTAAAGGACGGAATTAAAATAGGTAGATCAACCAGGTCATTAAGTTTACCACCAGTTCCTCCAAGAAAACCGATTACATGCATTCCTTGTTCGTGAGCCATATCCACTGCTTTAATAACATTAAGTGAATTACCGCTAGTAGAAATTGCAATCAGTACATCGCCCTTGTTGCCAAGTCCCTGAATATTTCTTGCAAAAACATTCTCAAAACCGATATCATTTCCGGCAGCAGTTAAATTTGATGAATCAGTAGTAAGTGAAATAGCACAAAGAGCCGGGCGGTTTATTTTATGATTAAGTCTTATCATAAATTCAGTAGCAATATGCTGGCAGTCTGCAGCACTTCCACCGTTACCACACAGCAACAGTTTATTTCTGTTCTTATATGTATTTAATATTAATTCCACTGCTTCAAGAGTTTGATTAACGCAGGCGTCTTTCATTTTTAATTTAGTCTCTGAACTATCATTCAGTGAATCTTCTGCAAACTTCTTTTTATCCAATTTATTACCTTTAATAATTTATCTAAACTTAAGACATCAGATTTAATTGTTATTATTAACAAAACAACGGCGATGATAAATCACCAATTCTTAGCCATTTAGTGCTCTTATTCTGGTGATGTTATCATGTGAAATCGATTTGAAATCGATTTGAAATCGTTTTGAAATCGTATTTTTAATAAAATAACCAGGGTCAAAATAATGCCACCAAATGACTTTTCGCTAAATAGATTGCGCAAATAGTTTTGGCATCTATAATCTCACCACTCTGTATTTTAGTTTCAATTTCCTCAAGAGTAAACTCGTAAGTAAGCATTCCATACTCGCCCTCTTCATGATTTTTATTTCCTGGTTTAAGATTGCGGGCAAGGAACAAATACAGTTTTTCATCGCAAAAACCAGGAGTAGAAACAATCTCCCCAAGTTTAATAAGGTCATCGGATTTAAAGCCGGTTTCTTCTTCCAGTTCCCGGGCAGCGCATAAAATTGGTTCTTCTGACTTATCAAGTTTTCCGGCAGGAAGTTCGTAAATAGTCTTCTGCAAAGGGTAACGAAATTGAGTGACCAATAGAATTTTACCATCATCTTTAACGGCGACAATTGCAGCGCCGCCCGGATGTTCAGCAACTTCTCTATATCCATTAGTTCCGTTTTCATTTTCAATTTCATCAACGCGCAGGTTTATCAATCTGC
The DNA here is from genome assembly GCA_963786395.1 of uncultured Ignavibacteriales bacterium. Taxonomy (GTDB): domain Bacteria; phylum Bacteroidota; class Ignavibacteria; order Ignavibacteriales; family Ignavibacteriaceae; genus Fen-1301. The sequence continues at coordinate 366,193 of CAWAZD010000007.1, forward strand.
CGGCATAAATTTGAGTGGAAGATATTATTTTATATTTCATATTCTATTAAAATTTATTCCCTGAATCCGGAGTCGTAATAAGGAACTAGTTCTTTACCAAGAAATTTAATCAAAGCTGTCATCACCCCAAGTTCATCCAGAGCTGCAAAGAATTTTACAAACTGAGGGACTTTATCAATAGGAGTAACAAAATATATCAAAGCTGCTGCGACTATCAATTTCTTTCCTTTTGCAACTAAGGGGTCATCCATATATCTGTAAAGGGCAAGCAAGTCCCGGGCAAAAGAAATTTTCTTGCCGGACTTCTCTAACCTGTTCCAAAGGTTTTCCTCAGAATAAACTACTTTATCTTCATCGTCCATTTCCCCTCCAAAGTCCAGTTCCTTAAGATCAGTAAATTCAGACTCTTCATTATACATGGGAACTCCTATTTTTTATGTTTCTCAAACCAATCGAAAATAGAACTCCACCAGAGTCTGGAGTCCTGGGGTTTAGTTACAAAATGAAATTCATTGGGAAAATATAGAAATTTACTTTCAACACCAAGAACCTGAAGCGAAGTGAATAATTGAAATCCCTGTTCTTCGGGGACGCGGAAATCGTTTGCTCCCTGAATTACGAGCATAGGTGTTTTAGCATTTTGAATGAACTTATGAGGAGAAAATTTTTCATAAAGTTTCCTGTTTTGCCATGGAGTGCCGCCAAACTCCCAAATAGGGAACCATAATTCTTCAGTTGTACCGAATTCGCTTTCTGTATTGAAAACACCATCATGGCTTACGACTGCATTGAAGCGAGTAGTATGACCCTCCAGCCAGTTTTCCATGTATCCACCATAAGATGCCCCGGCAGAAAATTGATTATTCCCATCAATGTAGTGGAAAGTTTTTATTGCATAATCGAAGGTTTTCATCAAATCTACATAAGGTTTGTCGCCCCAGCTCTGAGAAATTTCATCTGTAAATTTCTGACCGTACCCGGTACTGCCTCTTGGATTTGGAGAAATTACCACATACCCTTTTGAAGCGAAAAGCTGCTGGTTCCAGCGGTAATGAAAATCATCGGACCAGTGTCCCTGAGGTCCGCCATGGATTAAAAATATTACAGGATATTTTTTAGCGGGATCAAAAAGCGGGGGTTTTATTAGAATGGACTGTACCTTTGCACCACCCGCGCCTGTACACCAAAAAGTCTCAATAGGATTCATTTCTATCTGAGAGATAAGTTCTGTATTTACATGAGAAAGCTGATTAACATTAGAACCATCATTATTCATACAGAAAATTTCAGTTGGAAGATCAGTACGTTGCTGCATGAAATAAATCTTTTTTCCGTCATTGGAAACTGAAAGTCCGCTATTTATATGTTCTTTCAACAATAATTTTATTTTACCTGAGCTTAGATCCAGTTTGAATATTGAAGAATATATTTCGTTTTCTGATACAAAATAAACTGTCTTACTATCAGGTGCCCAGGTGTATTCATCAACAGAAAGTTTGAAATTATCTGTCAGGTTTTTATATGTAGCCGGCTGTCCTGTTAAAAAGGATTATATTTTTTTTATCTGCTTCAAATCCGGGACGCTTCATAGAAAGGAATGCCATATATTTACCATCCGGTGAATACATGGGCATAAAATCATTCCCTTTGCTTTGAGAAATCTTTTTCAATTGGGAAGCGCTGCTAACAGAGGCATCGCTGACTTTAGTTATAAACACATCATTATTTGTACTAATTGCAACAACGGGATCAAGGTTAGTTGTCAGGACAATTTCGGAATTATCGGGAGAAAATGAGTAATCATTTGCAGCTACCAAGATCGACCGGGGGGACATCTGATTTACTGTTAAGTGTTAAATCAATAGAGTTTTTATTATCGGTATTAAACAGGAAAAGATGGCTTCTTTTATCACCCCGCCAAACATTCCAGTTTCTATACATCAGACCGGTTATTATTTTTGCTTTCACTTTACTTTTTTCAAGATCGTCATCTTTTGCTTTATTGCAATTCTGATCTGAACAGTCAGGATAAACAGTTGAAACAAACAATAATTTCTTACCATCAGATGACCATTTGTATCCGGATGCTTCGGTATAGATATCTGTTAGTTTTTCTTCATCGCTCCCGTCAATATTACATACCCAGATCTGTCCTTCGCGTACAAAGGAAACTTTTTTGCCATCAGGAGTAAATCCAGGTTCTGATTCATTTTTATCTGAATTTTTCAAAGGTCTGATATCTGAACCGTCACTATTCATAATATAAATGTCCGTATTACCCTTATTATCATCCATGCTGTAGGCGGATAATTCAAAAACTATAAATTTACTATCGGGGGAAACCTGAAAAGCGTTAATTCTTTTCATTTTCCAGAGATCTTCCAGGGTCAGAGGGCGTTTATTTTGCGGGAAAGATAGGAATGGAAGTAACAATAACATAAACAGTAATTTTTTCATAAAACCTCTTTTGATCTAAATAGTAGCGTAAAATTAGTAGAACTTGCAAAGAAAGGCAATTAAACCTCGTAATTCAGTTTTTATTTAGGGCTGGTTTACATAGATTTGTCCCCTAAGATTAATACAAAGATACAAATTGGACATTAAAAAATTTATATACCTGCCTGGATCAGTATATCAGACTAACATATTTCTGGAAGGAAATTCTGTTGAAGATAAGGATATACTTGTTATCGGAGCAAATTCCGAATCAATCGCAGAAGAATTTCTTGAATAATAAAGCACGAACAGTAATTATTATAGTAGATGATAATGACACACTTATCAGATCGCGGTTTATTTTATCCGCAAGAAAGAAAATATCTGTAAGGATGATGGAATACACAAATACAGATTTCAATGATAACTCATTCGATATTGTATTTGCACAGGCATCCATATCAACACCCGCAAGAAAAAAGATACTCAAGGAAATCAAAAGGATTCTCAGACCGGATGGGATTCTATGCAGCGGTGAAATAGTTAACCTTGAAAAGGAAGTACCCAAATTTATAAATGACCTGCGGGAGAATTCGGCAATTGAGGCTCTATGGATAAACGAATTAAACGATTTCTATATCAAAGCAGGATTTGAAATAATATCCGAAGAGAATCTTTCAAACCGCCTCCAGAATTTTTACAGGGATAGCAGCAGGTTGTTAGAAGAGAACAAAAATGATCTTACTGAATCAGAAAAAAGTTATTACAGAAGAACTTTGAAAATGATGAGCCATGAACCAAATGCATACCTTGAACTGGGAGGATTTAGATTCATGGGATTAAAAATGTTAATAGTTAGGAAACCGGCATAATGAAAAAAGGGGATATATTAGAATTAAAAATAGACCGGTATGCTTATGAAGGGAAAGGAATTGCAAGAGTAGAAAAGAGTCTTATAGTGCCTGGTGAAAAACAGGAAGACCAGAAACCGGATAATTATGTTGTATTTGCAGATGGTTCTTATCCCGGTGACACTGTAAAAACCCGCCTTCTTAAAATTAAAAAATCATACGCGGAATCTAAAGTAACAGAAATTATTGTTCCTTCTGAATTCAGAGTAAAAGCAAAATGCCGTTACTTTAGTCTATGCGGCGGATGCAAACAGCAGGATCTTGATTATGATGTTCAGTTAAGATTCAAGCAGCAACAGGTAGTTGAAACATTTCAGAAGATGGGGGGCTTCAAAGATTTTGAAGTCATGCCAATTATTCCCTCGGAGAAAGTTTTCTATTATCGGAATAAAATGGAATTCTCTTTCTCCGAACGGAGATGGCTTACAAAAGAAGAGCTTAATAATGAAAATATTATGGATAAGAATTTTGCTCTCGGGCTACATATCCCCGGAATATATGATAAAGCTCTTGATATAGAAGAATGTTTTCTACAGTCAGAAAGAAGCAATAGTGTATTAAACTTTACAAGGGATTTCTTTAAGAAAAAAAACATTCCCATTTATTCCACAAAGACGCACGAAGGGTATCTCCGTAATCTCGTAATAAAGCAATCACATCATACAGAAGATTTGATGGTTAATCTTGTAACCGCTTCTGAGAATGATGAGATGATGAATGAATACACGGAGGCACTGTTAAAGGAAGTCCCGTCTGTTTCTACTGTTATAAATAATATAAACCTGAAGATGGCTGCTGTAGCAACCGGCGATTATGAAAAGGTATATTTCGGAAGCGGTTTTATATATGATAATATAGGGAATTACAAATTCAGGATCAGCGCCAATTCATTTTTTCAGACTAATTCACTCCAGGCTGAAAAACTATATGATACAGCTCTTGATTTTGCACAGTTCAGAGGTGATGAAATCGTATATGATCTTTATTCCGGAGCAGGGACAATAACTATTTTTATTTCAGGAAGCGTCAAAGAAGTTTACGCCTTTGAAACTGTGAAACCGGCTATACATGACGCTAAAGAGAATGCTTCATTTAATAACATTACAAATGTTAAATTTATTGAAGCTGATCTTTATAAATCATTTCTCCCAATAGTAGAAAGCAAAAATCTTCCCAAACCACAAACCATGATTATTGATCCTCCCAGAAGCGGGATGCATCCAACTACTGTAAAAGATGTTATTGAATTGTTACCGCAAAGAATTGTATATGTTAGCTGCAATCCTGCAACCCAGGTAAGAGATATAAAACTTTTATTTGAAGCCGGATACGTTCTTAAAAAAATAAGACCTGTTGATATGTTTCCGCATACTTATCATATAGAAAATGTAGCCCTTTTCGAAAGGTTAAAAGTAGAAAGGATAAGGTATTACAAGGAAACTTGGTAGGGGTTTTAATCTTTTACCTTTTTACTTTTAACTTACTTTGCATATAATCCCCCGGTTTCCTCCATCCAGTCAGCTATCCTCTCAACAGCGGCCTAGATATTATTGTCGGAAACATCTAGTACCAAGGTCTGCAAAGTAGATTCTTCAACCAATCTCTTCATAAGTATTTGTTCAGCAATAAATATTGAAAGGTCATCATACTGGCTTGGTTTGCCGGATACCTTTATTCTCTCTTCCCGGGCTTTAATAAATGATTCGGGACTCCTTGTACAGAATATGAGTCTGAATCCTAAATTGTTGAGTCTATCTTCGATCCACCCGAAATCATATTCCTTATTTCGACACTGTAAGTTGAAAGGCTTTCGTTGAAATATGGAAACGGTCAACAATCCATGAATAATATCTCTGAAGTTCAAACAGGCGCAGCCATGTATGGTAGGTTTCCATTGCCATCTGCTCTTCCTGCGGTTCAAAATTTATTAGCCCTCTTCCCCAGGGAAAATTTGTAAATGCGCACCACTCACCTGAAACTAATGGCGAATGATACCTGTACTTTCTTGGTCCCACAATGCGCGGATGCTGGTTAAGTTCAAATGCAATTTCTGTTTTAAAAGTAAGTCGTGTGCCTTCAAGAATTATTTTAGGACAGAGTTTACCTGCCATAATCATCTTCTCCTGTTATTGATGATTAAAACGAATTCCCCTTTAAGATTATTAGTTTCCGCACTGCTTAAGACCTGACCTGCATTGCCACGGTAGAATCTTTCATTCCCCATTGTTAACTGATAAGCAAGTACTACAGGAACATTATTGCCAAATATTTTTGCCACATCAGTTAGCAGCGTTTTCAATCTGTATGGGGTATCCAACAGAATTATAACTTCGTGTATACCCTTCATTCTAATTAGCTGTCCGCGTCTATCATCTTTCTTAGGAGAAAGCCACCCGTAATAATAAAATTTTTCTATATCGAATCCCGACCCCACAATTGCGGTCATAATTGAAGATGCTCCTGGCACTGGGATAATCTGAATTTTCTGACTGATCAATACTTCTACAAGCAGATGCCCCGGATCAGAAAACAAAGGTGTACCACAATCCGAAATAAGTGCCGCATTTTTCCCCTCAATTAACATCATCAGAATATCATTAACAGCTTCTTTTTCATTATGCTCATTGAGAGTAATTAATTCTTTTTCAATTTTGTAATTGGATAAAAGCCTTCTTCCTTCTTTCAACTCTTCACATAGAATAAAATCCACAGATTTCAGAATATTAAGTGCCCTTAGAGTAATATCCTCATGGTTTCCTATCGGAGTTGAAACAATATATAATTTTCCATTCATAATATAAAAATACAGGATTTCTGACTGTTTTTGTAAAATAATATTGCCTAATAACGAAAATTCTTGGTAATTTTATCAGATAATTTTGAACCTCATAATTAATAATTTTATTCATTAATTAAATTTGGTAACCATATGAGCGATCCTCAGAGACAAAATAATTTAGAAGGGCTCCCAAGTAATGCGTATAAAGAACTCAAACCGGGTGAAGAATATACACCTGTTATGCCTCCAAACCGACCCGTGCCGGAAATAAGTATTTATTCCGTAGGGTGGGGATTGATAATGGCGGCTATTTTTTCAGCAGCTGCAGCTTACCTGGGTCTTAAAATAGGCCAGGTATTTGAGGCGGCTATACCTATTGCTATTATAGCGGTAGGGTTATCTGCCGCAACAAAAAGAAAAAATGCCCTGGGAGAAAATATAATAATCCAGTCGATAGGCGGAGCATCAGGTGTAATTGTTGCCGGTGCTATTTTTACTATTCCAGCATTATTAAATATTAAACCTGGCTGCCGATTTCTATAAAATATTTCTTGCCTCATTATTCGGCGGAATATTAGGAATATTGTTCCTGATCCCCTTCCGAAAATATTTTGTTTCAGATATGCATGGAAAATTTCCTTTCCCGGAAGCTACAGCCTCGACTGAAGTTCTTGTTGCCGGAGAAAAAGGTGGAGAACAAGCAGGGGTGTTAATTGTCAGTGGAATAATTGGTGGTATCTATGATTTTATAATAGCATCATTCGGATGGTGGAGTGAAGTATTTACAACTAGAGTTGTACCGGCCGGGGTCTTGTTAGCAGATAAAATGAAAATTGTTTTCCGCCTTAATGTAGGTGCGGCAGTAATGGGTTTGGGGTATATAACCGGGTTGAAATATACCGCTATTATTTGTGCCGGATCATTTGTTTCATGGTATTTACTCATTCCTGTAGTTTCATATGTCGGCGGAGGATTAACACAACCGCTTGGTGCCAATATAACAAACCTTGTTGCAAATATGACGCCTGAAGAAATTTTCAGGAATTATGTTAGACATATTGGTATTGGTGGAATTGCAATGGCTGGGGTAATAGGTATTATCCGGTCTTCAAAAATAATTGCTGCCGCATTTTCATTGGCAGTAAAAGAAATATTCGGAAAGAAAATAGGAACCGGTGATAAATTAAGAACCCATCGTGATCTTCCTATGAGCATTATTGCAATGGGAATTATTATAACCGCTATTTGCATTCTTCTTTTCTTCCAATTTGGAGTTGTAAATAATTGGGGACAAGCTTTGGTTGGGCTGGCAATCGTATTAATAATTTCATTCCTTTTTACCACCGTTGCGGCTACTGCAATTGCAATAGTTGGTACAAATCCTGTTTCAGGAATGACATTGATGACTCTGATTTTATCTTCACTTGTTCTCGTTGCCGTTGGATTGAACGGAAATAATGGAATGATTGCGGCGTTGATAATTGGCGGTGTTGTTTGTACAGCACTATCAATGTCGGGTGGATTTATAACCGATCTTAAAATCGGTTACTGGTTAGGAAGTTCTCCTTATAAACAGCAGGGTTGGAAGTTTTTAGGAACTCTTGTTTCCGCTGCAACAGTTGGATGGGTAATACTCATACTCAATAAAACTTATGGTTTCACCGGTGAAGGTGCTTTAGTTGCTCCTCAGGCTAATGCTATGGCAGCAGTAATAAAACCTTTAATGGCAAATCAACCGGCTCCCTGGATGCTTTATTTGGCAGGTGCTTTTATGTCTCTGATTCTTACTATGATTGGAGTTCCTGCACTTGCGTTTGCATTAGGAATGTACATTCCACTTGAACTCAATACACCTTTGTTAATAGGAGGTTTGATTTCTCATTTTGTATCCACAAGAAGTAAAGATGAGAAAGTAAATAATGCAAGAAGAGAAAGAGGAACACTAATAGCTTCAGGATTTATTGCGGGTGGCGCTCTTCTTGGAGTTATAAGTGCAATACTTCGATATGCAGGATTTAATTGGGTAAATGCAGAGTGGGTTGAATCAAATTCTGCGGCTCTGCTTGCCCTAGTCATGTTTGCGGTAATATGCGTTTATATGATTTGGGATTCTTTAAGAGCAAAACCCGTAGAATAATTAACTCTATTATTTAAAACAAAAAAGGCTGCCTGTAAGGCAGCCTTTTATAATTTGCGAAAATTTGGGGTACGACTTTTGTACTTCCTAAAAGCCGCCTTAATACCATTTTAGTACATCAGGGGTACGGCAAAGGTACTTCAACCATACGGCAACTGTACTACTTTGGTACGGCAATGATACTTCAAAACCCTCTTGCCAGAACTTTATCCATGTCAGATTTAATCATAACATTTACTAGTTCATGGAATTTGGTTTTTACTTTCCAACCTAAAACTTTTTCAGCTTTAGCAGGATTACCTATAAGTATATCTACTTCCGTTGGACGATAATAACCTCGGATCAACTTCAACAATCAGTGTTCCTGGTTTCAAATCAACAAAATCAAAATGATAATTTGAAGAATTCTTCTTAAATTCAACGAGAGATTTTGCTATATCCCAATCTACACTTTTAATATAACCCTTTTCATTTTCGCCTTTGCCCTTCCATTCAATTTCAATTCCAAGTCCTTTAAACGTCAATTCCGTAAATTCTCTTACCGGGTGTGTTTCACCGGTTGCAAGAACAAAATCTTCGGCTTTATCCTGCTGCAATATGCGCCACATTCCATCACAATATTCAGGAGCAAAACCCCAGTCTCTTTTTGCATCAAGATTTCCAAGCGAAACGGTTTTCTGTTTGCCAATCGCTATCCTTGATGCTGCTCTTGTAATTTTTCTGGTTACAAATGTTTCTCCTCTGCGCGGTGATTCATGGTTAAAAAGAATTCCGTTACATGCAAAAATATCATAAGCTTCACGGTAATTAACTATTATCCAGTAACCATATAATTTGGCAACTCCATATGGTGAACGGGGGTAAAAAGGAGTGCTTTCTGTTTGAGGGATCTCCTGTACTTTGCCGAACAACTCACTTGTGGATGCCTGGTAGAATTTTACTTTCTTTAACCCGACTTCCCTGATAGCATCCAAAAACCGCAATGTTCCAAGTGCATCTACCTGACCTGTATAATCAGGAATTTCAAATGAAACTTTTACATGACTCTGAGCTGCCAGATTATAAATTTCATCAGGCTCTATTTTTTCAAGCAGCCGGTTAAGATTGCTTGTATCAACAAGATCACCAAAATGAAGAAAAAGAGTTTTATTGAGGATTTCTTTGTTTGAATACAGATGGTCAATCCTTCCGGTATTAAAGGAACTACTCCTTCTTATAATACCATGAACTTCGTACCCTTTTTCGAGTAAAATTTCCGTTAAATAACTTCCATCCTGCCCCGTTATACCGGTAATAAGTGCTTTCTTTTTCATGTGTTATATTTAAAAGTTAAAAGTTAAAAGTTAAAAGTTAAAAGTTAAAAGTTAAAATTAAACGGAAAATTATATTAGAGTTTACAACAAATCGAACCTAATATATTTTTTAATTCAGTCGCTTCTTTAAGTAAAGAATCAATATTATTGTTTTTATTCTCAAGTTGTTTAATAATTCGTAACCAATAATGCGATTCTCGCATCTCCTTCAAAGAAATAAATACTTTATTTTTAAAATCAGCTCTTGATATTGCGCCCTGAGCCTCTTCATAGTTTGCTCCTGCTGAAGTCGAAGATTTAGCTAACTGGTATCTCAATATTTTAAATTCCGGACTCAATGGAAGGGATGATAAAAATTTCAATGTACTTATGGAAAATTTAAATAACCTCTCATTTAATTCGTTTTCCATATTTCCTATACTTTTTACTTTTACCTTTTAACTTTTACCTTGTTTTAGGTACCATTCATATGTTTTCGCAATTCCGGTTTTAAGATCAGTTTTTGCTTTCCATCCAAGTTTATTTATCCGCGAAACATCCAATAGTTTCCGCGGGGTTCCATCTGGTTTGGAAGAATCATATTCCAATTTTCCTTTGAATCCAACAATCTCCGATATCATTTCAGCGAGTTCAGATATGGTCAGATCTTCACCCCTGCCGATATTTATCTGAGAAATTCCATTTTCATAAAGATCACTTGCGTTAACATTTTCAAGAAGAAATACAATTGCTTCCGCAAGATCATCTACAAAAAGAAATTCTCGTTTGGGATTACCCGTTCCCCATATAACCACGCTTTCTGACGAATTTGTCTTCGCTTCATGGAACTTTCTTATTAATGCAGGAAGTACGTGTGAAGTATCCAGATTAAAATTGTCATAAAAACCAAAAAGGTTGGTTGGCATAACGGAATAATAATTACTCCCATATTGCCGGTAATAATTTTCACAGAGTTTTATGCCGGCAATTTTGGCTATAGCATAGGGTTCGTTGGTATACTCAAGATAATCTGATAAAAGGTATTCTTCTTTTAAGGGCTGCGGTGCAAGTTTTGGATAAATGCATGAACTACCAAGAAAAATAAGTTTTTCCACATTATTCTGATAAGCAGCATTTATAATATTTGACTCTATCATAAGGTTTTCATAAATAAATTCTGCCCGGTATTTATTATTTGCCAGTATCCCGCCTACTTTCGCTGCAGCTACAATTACCATGTCGGGTTTTTCCTGTCGGAAGAATGTTTCAACATCCTCCTGCCGGATAAGATTTAGTTCCTCAAGATTCCTGGTAATTATGTTAGAATAATTTTTCTGTACTAACTGCCGTGCGATGGCTGATCCAACCATTCCATTATGACCCGCCAAATAAATTCTTTTATTAGTCACGATATAATTCTTTTTTATTTTTTAATAAATTCACTGATTGTCTGAACTACAAAACGAAGCTGCTCTTTTGTCAGTTCAGGAAATATTGGAAGTGCGATAGATGTATCGGCTTCAGCTTCAGCAATTGGAAAATCTTTTAGTTTGTAATTAAGATCTTTAAAACATTCCTGCAGATGGAAAGGAACAGGATAATATATTTCCGAGCTCACTCCTTTTTCTGCAAGATATTTTCTTAAATCATCTCTTTTTTCAGCTCTTATAATATATTGATTATAAATGTGATAATTCTTAGCTCCGGAGTTTTTATAAACTGCAGCTGGAAGTAGAATTTTATTCCTATCATCAAATTTAATTTTGCCTTCTGCCTCTGCCAGTCCGAATTCAATAAAGAATTTTGTGTAATCAGCGGCATTCTGTCTTCTTTTTTCAGACCATGAATTCAAGATATGGAAGTTTAACATTTAAAACCGCTGCCTGTATTGCATCAATTCTAAAATTACCCCCGATAATTTTATGATAATATTTTGGATATCCACCATGGACACGAAGGATATGTAATTTTTCACCTAATTCTTTATCGTTGGTAGTTACAAGTCCGCCATCACCAAAACATCCTAAATTCTTGCTTGGGAAAAATGAGAAACAGCCGATATCACCGATTGTACCAACACATCTTTGATCCTTATATTGCGCCCCGATTGCCTGGGCAGCATCTTCAATAACTCTAAGGCCATGTTTCCGTGCAATAGCCATTATTTCATCCATTTCGGCGCTCTGCCCGTAAAGGTGAACAGGAATAATTGCTTTAGTTTTTGGTGTTATCTTTTTTTCTATTTCTTTAGGATCCATATTAAAAGTAACCGGATCAGAATCAACAAGTACCGGCACACCATTAAGTCTGGAAATAGTCCCGGCTGTTGCAAAGAAAGAATATGTTGGTACTATTACTTCATCACCTGGTTTCAGATCAATCGCCATTAATGCAATCAATAGAGCATCGGTTCCGGAAGATACTCCTGTTGCATATTTGCATCCTAAATATTCACAAAAAGCCTTCTCCATTTTTTCAACTTCCGGGCCAAGTATAAAATATTGTGATTCAGCAACCCTGATCAATGCTTCATCTAGTTCTTTTTTTAAGGACGTATATTGTAGTTTAAGGTCTAATAATGGAACTGTCATATTATCTCCGAAAATTAAATTAAATTTTTAAGGACACGCTTTAAAAATTACAAAAGTAATATTTTTGTGAGCAGTAAATTAGTCAGAATAAAAAAGAAAAGAAATATTTATCACCCTAAATCAAACGGAAAAGAACATCTCTTTCTCTGATTCCTGAAAAGGATTTGCATTAAGGTCCTTTGTGGATACTATAGGATTATCAATTTTCCAATCGATATTCAAATCTGGGTCACAGTATAATATTGTCCGTTCATTTTCTTTACTGTAAAAATTGGTGCATTTGTATTGAAAAATAGCCGTGTCTGACAAAACAGAAAACCCATGCGCAAAGCCAACAGGTATCCAAAACTGCAAATGGTTATCTTCTGAAAGTTCAGTTGAAAAGTGTTTACCGAATGTTGGCGAATTTAACCTGAGGTCAACAGCTACATCAAGAACTTTCCCTTGCAAAACGAAGCACAACTTACCCTGGGCTTTATCACCAACCTGGTAATGAAGACCTCTTAAAGTACCCTTACGCGATTTAGAAATATTGTCCTGAACAAAATTAGTTTCAATATTATTTACTTGAAATTTCTTTAAATTATATGATTCAAAAAAATATCCCCTCTCATCAGGAAACACATCAGGTTGAATAATTAACAAACCTTCTATAGTAGTCTTTGTAATTTCCATTAGTCCCTCAAACACCTTTCAAGATAAGTACGGTAAAATGACTTTGGAATTACCTCAATTAATGATTCAAATTCCTGTTTACTAATATATTTCATCTTATATGCAATTTCTTCAATACAAGCAACTTTCAACCCCTGTCTCTCTTCAATAACTCCAAAAAAGTTGGAAGCCTGGAGTAATGCCTCCGGGGTTCCAGTATCCAGCCATGCAATACCCCTACCGATTTTTTCGACTTTAAGCATATTCCTGCAAAGATATACTTTGTTTACATCGGTAATTTCAAGTTCACCACGTGCGGAAGGTTTAAGTTCCTTTGATATTTTAATAACATCATTGTTGTAAATATAAAGTCCCGGAACCGCATAATTAGATCTAGGTTTTAGGGGTTTTTCTTCAAGAGAGAGTGCATTGCCTTCCTTATCAAATTCAATGATACCATATCTTTCCGGATCATTTACCTGATAACCAAAAATTGTAGCTCCGGTGTTTTTATTAAGTGCTTTGTAGAAAAAACCAAACTCTCCGTAAAATATGTTATCACCAAGTATCAGAGTTACACTGTCATTACCGATAAATTTTTCTCCAATGATAAAAGCTTCAGCAATCCCGTTTGGCGCATTTTGAACAGCATATTCTATATTCAAGCCCAACTGTTTCCCGTCCTCAAAAAGTTCCTTATAGAAAGGAATAGTCTCCTTATTTGATATAATAAGAATTTCCTTTATACCTCCAAGCATGAGTATTGATAAAGGGTAATATATTAATGGCTTATCATAAATCGCGGTAAGTTGTTTACTGTATATCTTGGTTATCGGATAGAGTCGTGAACCGGAACCTCCGGCAAGAATTATTCCTTTCATATTAATATTTGATTAGTATAAAAAAATGTTTTATTGCATCTCATAATATATGAAAATTCCTAAAGAACTTGATTTCTTTAATTGCCAATTCGGAGATAATCCGTCCCCTTTAAAAAATGAAGGGATTAAATGTCTCAAGTCTAATATCCAAGCAATAAAGATGGAATAGAAAAGTAGTTTTTTTGCAATATTTGCAACAAAAATCTGATCCAGGGGCAATGCTCCGCATTTTCAGTCACATTTTAATAGTGTAATTAAAAGGTTTTGATTGCTTGAGAATAAAAATCAATTGTAGTTATTATTAAATAAAAATAATAAATTTAATCAGGAAAGGCTTAAAAACTTGAAAAAATTATAACCATTTGTAGAATTTATTCTAATTTATTAGAATTTAAGTGTTTTCCCCTGTTTTACTAATTTTTATAGCACCCCTAAATTTCTAATTCGCTATCAATAATTTAACTGTAAAATTCCTTAACTTTTGAAGCAATATATTTTATTTGTTCATTCGTTAATTCCGGATACATTGGAAGGGAAAGGCAACTTTCGCTTAATTTTTCAGCAACCGGAAAATCTCCATATTTATAGCTTAAATGATTAAAACAGGGCTGGAGATGTAGGGGGACTGGATAATGTAAACCGGTACTTATCCCATTTTCTTCAAGAAATTTCTGCAGAACGTCTCTTTTATCAGCTTCTTTTATCTGAATTACAAAAAGATGATAAACGTGGCAGGCATAATTCATTTCCTTTGGAACAATAATCTGCTCAATATCTTTTAAACATTCATTATATTTCTTTGCAGCACGTCTTCTTTCATTTGTCCACTTTTCAAGGTGTTTTAACTTTACATTTAATACCGCCCCCTGAATTCCTTCTAACCTGTAATTATGCCCATAAAGTTCATGATAATATTTCTTTGATGATCCATGTTCCCTCATCATCCTGAATTTTAATGCCAGATCTTCATCATTTGTTGTAACTGCTCCTCCCTCACCATATGCACCCAAATTTTTCCCCGGGTAAAAACTAAACGAGGCTGCTTTTGCCAGTCCACCTGTTTTTTTATTCTTGTATTCTGCTAAATGAGATTGCGCACAGTCCTCAACAACAATTAAATTATACTTGATCGCAATTTCATTGATTCGATCCATATCTGCAGGCTGACCATAAAGGTGTACAGCCACAATAGCCTTTGTATTTTTTGTAATTGCCTTTTCAATTTTTTCCGGATCAATATTATAACTATCATTTTCACAATCAACAAAAACAGGTTTTGCCCCGCAAAGGGTAACCCCCCAGGCTGTAGCTATAAAAGTATTTACGGGTATAATAACTTCATCACCCGGTTTAATTCCCAGAGCCCATAAGACAAGATGGTTACCGTCTGTTCCGGAACTTACACCTATGCAATGTTTTACATTATGCGCTTTTGCAAAATTGTTTTCAAATTCCTTCACGGCATTGCCTAAAATAAATGAGGAGTTGTCGAGAATGTTTTGAATTGCAGGATTAATTTCATCCCTGATTGAATTGTATTGTGCTTTAAGATCAAGAAATGGTATTTTCATTTTTATCTGACTTATATTTATTAAACATGTTTTTGTTTTCTTCTGTAAATTTCGATTATTTCTTTTCCATAAGCTGCTCCTGATTAAAAACTTTGTCTGCTTTTTTCTCAAGTGAAACTATATTGTTTTTTTGAATGTATTTATTGCCGTCCGAGTCATAAGCTATATTTTCAAGAAAATTTAACTTTTCGCCAAAAACTGAAACATAATATTTGTGTCTGGCAGGATTGCCAACTACTAACGAGAAAGGATCAATGTTTTTAGTTACAACAGCCCCTGCACCTATTAAAGCATATTCTCCAATTGTAGTACCACAAACTATCGTCGCGTTTGCCCCTACACTTGCCCCCCGGCTAAGAATTGTTTTAATATTCTCATTATGATATACTTTGCTTCTAGGTAACAAATCATTGGTAAGTACACAATTGGGACCCAAAAAAACATCATCTTCAACTTCTACTCCATTCCAAACAGAAACCCCGTTTTTAATAGTAACTCTATCCCCAATTTTTACGCCGGATTCCACAAAAGATCCATCACCTAAATTACAATCTTCACCTATAATTACATCTTTCATTACATGAGCAAAAGCCCATATACGGGTGTTTTTCCCAATTTTGTCTGATTCACAAAGTGCTTTTTCATGTACAAAATATTTTTCCATTATTTTCCCTTTCAATACTTTAGATTTATTTCCATATAAAAATAATATTTGTTAAACCTTATCTAACGTGATGTCTAATAAGATGAGTGATTATGTTTACTAATTGAGGTAAGATTATTTCTGTATCAATCCTGTATTGGATCTGTATCTTTTCTGTATTAATCCTGTATCTTTTGTGTATCTTGTGTGCGAGTAGCCTGTATTATAGGGGCGTTGTGTTAGCTTTCAGGGAGAGTAAATTAAGTATTTTAAAAATGCGGAAGAATTCAAAATGCCAGAGGTCGACGAATAGACCTTAGCCCGTCATTCAAAATTTACCCATCCCCTGGGGATCCATATGCAAGTACCTCCCTACATATTAATAAATTGAGATCGCGTTTTTTGCCATTTCCGGTATGTTTTGGCAAAAAAGTTTGTGAACCGAATGAATAATTTTAGGAGAAGGCTGGATTATAATCTTTTATCGTTTCTTTAAACTCAAGTTTAATTTCGCTATTTTTCCACTTCAAATTTGTAAATATGCCCCGGTAGCTCAGTATGGATAGAGCAGCAGTTTCCTAAACTGTTTGTCGGAGGTTCGAATCCTCTCCGGGGTACCACCAATACCTACATTCCATAATAAAGTGAAATCAGAAATTGCCTTGCTGTTAGGTCATAAAAGGTTAAATTATGGATGATTAAGTGGTATGAAATTTACAATATTGAAAAGGAAAGGGAAAAGTTGAAAGGAAAAGAAGGAGCAATGCAGATTCTTCGCACCACTTAGAATGACAAATTGGGATTTTGTAATAGCTCTATGATAATGAGAGCAGAATGAATAACCGGAATTAATGGTGTCGGGGAATAGTCCCCGACAACCCCCTCATTCTTATGCAGGAATTTCTTTCGCGTTTTCTTTTATCATTGCCATAGCTATTTTCTCTGCAGTCACAGGCATCGATTTTATCCTTATTCCCAGTGCATCTTCAACAGCATTTGCTATCATAGGCGCAGCTGGTATCATTGTATGCTCACCCATTCCTCTTGCTCCCGATGGACCGTCAGGCTGTGGTGTTTCAATGATTATCGGAATAATTTCATCAGGAATATCCAAAGCAGTAGGAATTTTGTAATCGGTAAAACTGGCATTCAGCAATTTACCTTTTTCGTCATACCTCATGTCTTCATACAACACAGTTGCAATTCCCTGCAGAAGTCCGCCTTTAATCTGACCGTTGATTAAATCAGGGTTTAATGCTTTACCAACGTCAATTGCCAGTACGGCTTTTGGAATTTTTACTTTTCCTGTCTGACGATCTACTTCAATTTTAATAGCGCTTGCGCCTACAGTATAATGTACATTCGGCTTTCCTCCCTGGCTTGTTTCAGGATCGCTTAAAGCAGAAGAGAATTCAGGCATGAACATTCCACGCCCTATTATCGGGCCTCCACGGTATGTCCCGTCCGGTTTCATTATACCATTTATAACAAAATCTTTCAGAGGAAGTGAAAAGTCTTCTTCCTTTTTAGATCTGATACATTCATCTTCAAGGTAAAGTGAACTTCTTTCTTTACCTAATGCTCTTTCCACTACATCAAAAATCTGTTCGCGTGCATCAATAGCTGCTCTTTCAACTGCCCTGCCGCATCCCCATGTAACGTGCGATGCAACAGTCTGCCATTCATAAGGATTCCTGTCAGTATCAGGAGTTTCTACTCTTATTTTTTCGGTTGGAATTCTTAATACTTCCGCAGCGATCTGCGCAAGAACTGTAAGCAGTCCCTGTCCGATCTCCATTCCTGATATAAGAATATTTAAACTTGCGTCTTCATTAAATTTAAGGAACGCTGATGAAGAAGCATTTGGCGGCATTGCGGGTGCTTTCCAGAATAATGCAAATCCTTTTCCTATTGCGATATTCGGATCATCAGAAACTTCTTTCTTCCCCCATTCAATAGCTTCTGCAACTTTATCGATTGCTTCAATCAATCCATTCGGATTCATCTTACCGCCGTAGTTGAGAATGTCGCCTTCTCTTATAGCATTCATTCTTCTGAATGCAACAGGATCGATATTCATTTTCTTTGCAATTTCATTTATATGAGATTCAAGTCCGAATAGAAATTCTGAATAACCAAATCCTCTGTAAGGTCCTCCCGGTGGTAAATTAGTATAAACACAATACGAATCAATTTTAACATTATCAATATTGTATGGTCCGGAAGCTGATAATCCCGCAGCGTTAACTACGTTCGCACCGTATTCTACATACGCGCCGGCATCCCAGTATAATGTATTGTCCATTGCTACCATCTTGCCGTCTTTATTAACACCTACTTTAATTCTGCAAGTCAGCCCTTGTCTCTGATAGGTGTTATAAAATTCCTGCGCTCTTGTCCATAGAACTTTAACAGGTCTCCCTTTAACAGTTGTTGCAAGAGCGGCTCCTATAATTTCCATGGAAACACCAGCCTTTCCTCCAAATCCTCCGCCAACAAAAGGTGTAATTACTCTTACGTCTTTATGTGTTAATCCAAGCGGGGCAAGTGCTTCAGCAAAAAGATGTCTTTGTGTATATGGCGACTGCGAAGCCGTCCAAACAGTTAGCCTTCCTGAATGATCATATAAACCTACAGTCCCATGAACTTCAATTGCGCAGTGTGCATAACGGGGAACTGTATATGTATCTTCAAAAACATAATCAGCTTCAGCAAATGCTTTTTCAGTATCACCTTTCCTTACTTTTCTTAAATGCGAAATGTTTGTATCCGGTCTGGGGAAAAACCATGGCACATGCTCGTAATTTCTGAGTTCAGGATGAATAAGAAAGGCATCTTTTGCCAATGCCTGTTCAACACCTAAAACATTAGGTAGTTCAGTATAATTTACTTTCACAAGCTTAGCCGCTTTTTTAGCTGCCTCGGGAGTTCTTGCTATTACCGCGGCAATTTGTTCACCTACAAATCTCACTCTGTCCTGAGCAAATATATATCTGTCATGCATGTAAAGACCAAACTTGAACGGGAACTCTTTACCGGTAACTACTTTTACAACTCCCGGAAATTTCTCCGCTTCACTGGTATCAATGCTGTTTATAATTGCATGCGCAAATTTACTTTCAACCACTGCTGCATAAAGCAGATCAGCGCCAAAATCAATATCATCAACAAATTTTGCGGCTCCGGAAATCTTTACTTTACCGTCAACTCTTACTACTGACTGACCGACATATTTATTCTTTTCCATAAAATCTCCTTATGCCTCTTTGGTTAAATCAATAATGGCATCAATAATTGGCGAATAACCTGAACACCTGCATAGGTTCCCTGCTATTGCTTCCTGAATTTCTCTCTTTACCGGTTTTGGATTTTTCCCAAGTAATTCGGTTGCTGATAAAATAGTTCCCGGTGCGCAAAATCCGCATTGAAATGAATTGTGCGATAGGAATGATTCCTGTAATGGTGTAAGTCCGCTTTCCATCAATCCCTCAAGCGTCGTTACCACCTGACCATCAGCCTCAACCGCAAGAACAAGACAGCTTCTAACAGTTTTACCGTTAAAAAGTACCGTACAAGTTCCACAGTCGCCTTTATCGCAGCCGCATTTTGGACTTTTAGCTCCTAATCTATTCCTCAACATCTCAAGTAGAATTTCATTGCTGGCAACTTCTATTGAAACTCTTTCGTTATTCAATATAAAATTAATTTCTCTTTTCATCATTCCTCCTATATCACGCTTTTACCGTATTCAGGGCCATTCCCGTTTAATCTGCCTACTGCCGCGTTAAGTCCGCGCTCCAACATAATTTTAGCCATATGCATTCTGTATTCTTTGGTTGCACGTATATCAGTAATCGGCTTTATTGTCTTTTTCTACTTCTCTTAGAGCTTCTTCAATCAAAACAGAATTTAACGCGTTTCCGTTAAGTACTTCCTCTATTTTTTTTGCTCTTATTGGAATAGGTGCAACAGAACCAAAAGATATTCTGAATGTCCCATCTATCAAGTGCAAGAATCAGGAGATTAACCTGTGCCAAGATCTTCTCCTTCATATCTTCCGAGTTTTACAAAACATCCGCCATGTTTTCCGGGATAAGGAATTGAAATTCCTTTAACTATTTCACCCTTTTCAATTGCTGTCTTTCTTGCATTGATAAACCAATTTTCAGCAGCAACTTTTCTTTCACCGTTTTTGCTTATAGTAATTATCTCTGCTTCATAGGAAGTTAAAACCGGTCCGCTGTCCATACATGGAACTGCAGAACAAATATTACCAGCCATGGTTGCACGGTTCCTGATACCCATAGATGCAACAGTTTTGCTCATCTCTGCTATTACCGGAAAGTGTTCTTTAATTATTTTCGAATCAATCAGTTCATTAAAAGTAACAGCAGCACCAATGAAAAGAATATTATTCTCAAAAGTGATTTCATGTAACTGGTCTATTCCCTTAATATCAAGAACTATATCCGGTTGAACTATCCCTTCCTTTAATAAATCAATCAGGTCTGTCCCGCCTGCAAGCAGGTATGGGTTTTCAGATCGTGAAAGAATTTCCAAAGCTTCATCAAGAAGCTTTGGTTTTGCGTAGTAAAATTGATTCAATGCAGCCACTTTATAAACCCTCCACAGGTATTATTTTGAGTTCTTTGGTAAAAATGCAACTATTCTGCACATTGCTGATTCAAGTTCAATTCCTCTCAATGGGAAACAACCTATCCAGGCTCTTTTGTTGCTAAGTTTGTTTATATCTCCGCCAAGATTTTCAGCATGCACAATTTTTTTAGGGAATAGTTTTATGTGCATTACCTGGTAATATTCATCCTGTGGGAAAATATTCATCCCATGAACCTGTTTTGTATTTCTTAATTAATTTTTCTTCTGCTTCTTTGAAACGTGCAGGATGCCATTGTCTGATAATTGTATTCATCGGATGATCTGCACTTCCGCAGTCAACACCTATCCACTTTATCTTCATATCAACACACCATTTGTGGAATCCTGGTCCAGGTCCGGGGTGTTTTACAAAATAACGTACTTCATCCGAACCCTTCTGATCCCATGCGTATCTGTTGTAACCAGTATTAATAATAAGAATATCTCCTTTCTTAATTTCTGCTTTTGCCATAAGCATTTCCGGAGTATAAAGATCATAATCTCCAACTTCTTTAGAAATATCAACTACAACTCCCTGACCGATCCATTCCTTCATAGGAACATTTCCTATTGATCTGCCGCTTGCATGGAAATGAATTTCACCATCCATATGCGTACCGACGTGGTTACTGGTTGTCATAATCTGTCCGTTTGCTCCCTGACCCATATGAGCACCGGCTATTCTTTTAAAATATTGTAAACCCAATGGCATATAACTTGGCCATGGCGGGGTATGAATTGATAATCTCTGTGTAAGATCATAAACTTCCAGGTTATCCATCATATCTAAAAATTCTGGTACTTTCATTTTATTTCTCCGTTGATTTTATTTTGTTTGTAAGTCCTATTAAAGCATTCTTAAATGGTTCCGCAGGAGCGCTTAATACACCTGCCCCAATCTGTCCTATTCCCGCATTCTTGTGCGCAACACCGGTATCAATAAATGGAAGAACCGATTTATCGATAACCTTTATTACATCAATACCTGTAGGGGTTCCGCGGAAATTAAGATATGGTATTTTATAAATATTGTTTTCTGCTTCAGTAATTTCATACATTTTTAATGTGTAATTAACAGCGTCCTTGGCAGATCCGCCAACAAACTGAACTATCGCAGGCGATGCCGCAATTGCAAATCCTCCAAGTCCGTTTGTCTCTGTAATGGAACTGTCACCCAGATCAGGGTTTGCATCTTCTTTGCTAAATCCTTTAAAGTAAAGAGCATCGGGTACAGGCGAGGGTCCAGTAAACCATTCATTTCCGGTACCGGCAAGTTGAACTCCGAAATCCGTACCGTTCCTTGCCATTACAACAACTATACTGCTGTAGTCGATATTCCTTGCGGCATCTAAAGATACTTTTGAAACTGCCATAGACAGGTTTAGGAAGAAATGGTCATTACTATTAATAAATTCAAGCACTGCTGCCGCTGTATTTCTGTCTTCAACAAATTTTACAATTGATGGAGCAAGTGCCCTGTATAAAAGCGACGTTGCAGCCCGGCTGCGGTTATGAACTTCATCCCCCATGTGCAGCGCCTGAGCAATTATATTCTTAAGATCTATCTTACCGCCCTTTTCTATTGCGGTTTTAAGAGCAGGATAAAGAACATTCCCCATCCATTTTAATCTGTCAACTACTTCATTGCTATATGCTCCGAAACGCAAAACCTTGCCGAGCCCTTCATTCATGGTGGTATAAGCATAATTGTTATATTCTTCATTATGTAAAATGAACACCGGCATTGAGGGAGAAACTAATCCCGCCATTGGTCCAACAGTTGAATGTTCATGACAAGGAGAAAATTCAATTTCTCCGGAAGCCGCTAATTTTTCCGCACTCTTCTCATCAGCCGCAAGCCCCTCATACATTAAAGCACCCATAACAGCTCCACGCATTGGTCCGCACATTCTTTCCCATGTTACAGGAGGTCCTGCATGAAGAAGCATATTCTTTTTCATTCCGGGAATTACATCAATAGCCTTTCCCATTCCCGTAAGAAATGGTTTGGCTGATAGTATTCTCTTTGCAGCTTCTTTGTTAGCAGCTTCAATTTTGGTTTTATTTTCGGAAATAATTTTCAATACTTTACTGTCATTGAATATGGGTGGTTTCCAATCGACTTGTACTGACGGAACACTTAATCCGTCAAGTGTATCCTTGAAAGATTTCATCCCTACGTTAATAACTTTTAATTCATTTTCAAATAGCCGGCTCATTTATATTTTCCCTTATAATCAACTATTAATATTGCCAGCCTGGCTGCGGCTGCGTTTGATTTCATTACAACTACTCCTTCTGCTTCCAGAGCATTTACAACTGCTGTTCTGTTTTGTGGATCTTTATCTGTCCCGGTTACAGAACATATAATCGGTAAATATTTTCCCTTTGCAGCAGTAATTTCTTTTACTCTCTTAATTACAGGAATAATTTCAGCCATAGGATCCATATTGGAACCGTAACCTAATACTATATCAAGAAGTATTATTGCAGTTTCAGGATCTTCAGCTTCTTCAATTATTCTTTTACATCTTGATGAATAATCAATCATCGGATGTGGTTTACCCATTGTAAATTCATCATCACCAAGATCAATTATTGTATGCTTTTCACTTTTAGCTGAATTCTTTAATTTCTTTGCATCTCCAACCGGAGTATTTGAATAAATGTCAGTTAATTTTCCTTTACATAACAACTGAGTCTCATCGCAGAATGTGCCACCGCTGTATAATGCACGTAGGTATTTCTGTCCCGGTAGTAAGCTTTGCAGATTCTCTGTAAGCTGTTTCACTAATTTCCGATTCCTGTTTAATAAAAAGTTCCTGAACTACAGAAACAGGATTTTTACTTGACAGCGCTGATGAAAACAAAGCTGCTTCTTCAAGTGTTGTAGCAGGCATGAATTTTGGTTCCCTTCAAAAGTTCCGGTGATGATCCAAGAAATAAACTCACAACAGGTTTATCTGTTTTCTTAACTTCAATTTTTATCTTTTCTATCACTTCATCTGCAGGGGGTTTTGAGACAAGCAGAATAACTTCCGTATCCTTATCTTCAGCAAGAGCCTTTATCCCCTCAAGAAACATTATACCGCCGACTTCTTTTTTTACATCACGCCCGCCGGTTCCAATTGCCTGCGAAACACCGCAACCCGAATTGGATATCAGGCAACTTACTTCCTGTAAACCGGTTCCTGATGCACCTACTATTCCGATGTTACCGCGGTTGACTACATTCGCAAATGCAAGAGGTACTCCGTTTATAATTGCTGTTCCACAGTCGGGTCCCATTACAAACAGTCCTTTCTCTTTTGCATATTTTTTTAATTCAATCTCTTTTTCTACTGAAACATTATCCGAAAACAGCATAACATTTAATCCGTTCTCCAGTGATTTCATTGCAACATCTCCGGCATATCTTCCAGCCACTGATATCATTGCAAGATTAGCACCTTCCAAAAATTCTACTGCTCCTTCAAGACTTGAAGGATTAAAGTTAGTTTCTTCTTTACTTTTGTTATCTGGTTTTAACAAACCCTCTATCGTTTTAAGGAGCGCTGGAGTATCTGTATTATCTTCAGTTTTGAAAACAGCAATCAGATCCATCTCTCCGGCTTGTGCAAACTCCGGAATAGACAACCCCGTTGACTTTAAGACCGATTTGTTTTCCTCAGTCCCCATCACAATTGAAGAATCAATTACACCTTTAATTGCCGCAACCTTCTTTGCCACAAGCATAATCGAAACTGAATCAAAGTATTCCCCTTTTTTAACAAACCCTGTTACTTTCATATTAAAAACCTCTTCATACCAATTAGAAAACCTGTCAACTGATCTGCCCCTGAGGTTTCCCCCATTGTCAGAACCAGCTCTGTATTATTTATTATTTCATTAACATCCGAATGCACTAATGCATTCAATAATTCACGGAACTTATAAAAAAGATCTCCATTAGCTGCACAACCAAGAAAAGAATTTGTAAATAGATTCTTTCCCTTAGCTGCATTATAAACGTTCTTTATAGTTAATCCCAATTCTACGTCTGTCATTCCCGCGAAGAGCCTGCCCCGACCTGTCGGGGCGGGAATCCATTCCTTTATTTGCTTTGCTACATTCAATGCAATCAGTAATCCTGAATTAAAATCATCTCCCGATGGAGTAAGACCCGGACCTAAGCCTTTTATCATTTTTACTCCAGCGATTAAATCTCCATATAAAACCTGCTCAACTCCAGACCCGATTATTCTTCTGCACTCCTCTTCAAATTTATTTTTTCCGTTGTAGGGGAAGGTCTGTGACCCTTCCAAGCCTTTACGCAGTGAAGGCATTCTCTTATTTTCCAACAAAAACGAAAGACTCTGTTGCGGTGCCTTTTCAACAATTATGTTCTCAATTATCTCTAAATTCCTAAAAAACAAATCATAGTCATATTTTGAAAGATCGATTGAGGAATCGTATCTCTTATCTGATTCACATATAAATTCAATCCCATTTATCTTAATACAGGTATCATCAATTTCCAAAAAATCAATAGCCTGTGGAACAATCCCCTTAACTACGATATTTATCGGACCGGTTCCAATACTCTCATTTACTACAAAAGCAAAAGAATCCTCGTAAACAAAATTCACTGCAGAACTAAACCTGGAATGTATTTTATACTCCCCTTTGCGGAGTTCCGTACCAAAACTTAAAATTTCCATTATCTCTTATAAAAAAACCAATCCAAAATGTAATTGAATAACGTTCGCATTAAGTCATTCTGAGCGAAGCGGAATCTAAATGGTTCTTATTTTTGATTATTAGATTGTCTTTAAAATGTAACTACAAAATTAGAAAATATTTGTCTAATAATGATAAGAAAAATTGGATTTTTACATAAAAAAACTTCCGGAGTGCCCGACAAAGTCGGTTATTAAACCCCGGAAGCATTGTATAAACTAAAAAACAACTACAAACTAATCGTTACAATTTACCTTTTTATGAACACAAATTGTCCCCCTTCATGGTTAGCATCCTTTACCGCCTGTAGTTGTGGAGTCTGCTCTGAATTGTTTGTAACCGATACGCTGAATTCATTAAACAGCTGAGAAGCATCAATATATTTTTTATTGTTTTCCTTTAATGCTTTCATCAGGTAATAGGTGAAAATTGAATGCCCTTCTTTTCCGGCATCCATTACTTCCTCTAATCCACCTGAAGTTAAAGCAAGCCGAGACTGTTTCCTGTATACCTCTTTATAATATTTTTCCATATTATTCGGATCAAACTGAACTTGTTCTGTCTGACTTCCGCGGAAAATATCACCCGCAAAACAAGCATCTGCAACTAGCATTGTATGCTTTGAAGGTATTCCACCTAGAAAAGTTTTTACATCACTATTCGAAATATAATCGGCAACTGAATTTGAATTTGCATCAACCGGCACCCAGTATCCTTTATTTAGTACTTTGTTCAACTGTCCATGACCGGAATAAAATATTAAAAGGTTATCATCATTCTTAAGATTATTTGCCAGCCATTCAAATTTCTGAATAATATTTTTCCTGGTAGCTTCCCTATCAAAAAGTGTTATTACTGTATCAAATTTATAATCCTTTTTCAATAGTTCTGCCATCCCTTTTGCATCATTAAGAGCGTTGTTCAATGGATGCCAGTAACCGGAATATGAATTAATTCCGATAATAAATGCAATAAACCTTCCGGATGAAATCATCTCCTCTGCATTTCTTGTTACATAAAACGTATCAGACTTCACCCCCTTATTTCCGTTTGTAGCTTTGACAATTATTCTGTTGTCCCCAACCTCAAGATTCATCTGAATAGAAAAACCACCGTTCTTGTCAATAACTGCATTCCTGCCATTTACTATTACTTCTTTTATTCCCGATGGATCAATTGCTGCTCCCCTGACTGTAATAAGATCTTTTTTGCTTACTATTTTAATTCCTCTTGATACAGCAGGTTCAATTATGGAAATATTTGTCCCCTTTCCCTGCTGGTACAATTACATTTATTTCCTTTTCTGTCGAATATCCTTTTTTATTAACTACGACTATCGGAATCTTATTAAGTCCTGGAACAAGGGATAAGTTTGCGGAAAATTCACTGTTAGACATCGGCTCTGTCTTTTTATTATTTATCTTAACATCCTCTACTCCAATTTCATCCTGAATTTTCAACCTTATTGCTATTATAGATTCCTGATGAACAATATTTCCGCTTTCTGAATCAGCAGGCTCAAGTATCTCTACCTTGGGCGGATTCACTATCGATAGTTTTACTTCCGGCAAATCGATTTCAGTTATCAGGCTCTTAAGGTTTGCTAATTTTATTGATGCTTCTGTAAGATTTGGATTCTTCTGTAATGCAAGCTCATAAAGACCTATGGAAGTTTTATAAATTCCTATCGCTCCTTGTTTGTCATTTTTCTTATAAAGGTTCCTTGCTTCATCCTCTTTTTCAACTGCCTGAGCAAAATATAGCGATGACTCAACATCTACAGAACCCCTCTTTAAATCGATATCAGATTTCTCCTCAGCAGAAAGTTGAATATCAAGTTCCTTGGTAACCTTCGCAGTAAGATCTTTTATAATAT
Organism: uncultured Ignavibacteriales bacterium; assembly: GCA_963786395.1. Classification (GTDB taxonomy): domain Bacteria; phylum Bacteroidota; class Ignavibacteria; order Ignavibacteriales; family Ignavibacteriaceae; genus Fen-1301. The sequence continues at coordinate 393,339 of CAWAZD010000007.1, forward strand.
CAAAAAGATCCTCCACATCATCAGTTATTTCCTCCGCTTTAAGCGTAAGCCCGGTTTCTGTTTCAACTATCCTTAAGTCAACCCTCATTTTACTTCCGTAGAAATTCACAAAGCTGCCAAGAAGTAATGTTTGCGCACCCAAAAGTTTACCCATTTTCTGAGCGGTCGATTGATCAACTGCATCCGACTGATTAAGTCTTAATTCCTCCATTACATCATTGAGCCTTTCTCTTTCAACAACCTTGAATGCCTTTATTTTTGAAAGATCAGTTATTAGCATATCTGCTATCCCCTTTTTCAGGGGCTCCATCTTGTCCTTATCAACTACACTGTTATTATCAAAAAACATAACTGCAAGTGTTATTTTTTTTGTTTTCTGCTGAGCAGGAACTTGATTCAAAATCCCCCCCGCAAATAATGCAATTAAAACAAATAATGTAATCTTCATTTTATCTTATTCGTAGATGTTAAAAATATTTTAATTTCTAATAATTATTGGGTACCTGTTGTAAACTGCCACAATGGTCCCGCAGTATAATTACCATTATTATCCATTGCTACGATATACCAGTAATATAATGTATTCGCCTGCATAAGAGTTGGAGAATATTGAGCTGATGGTAAATTGGCCGCGGTTAGTGTAATATTGTTATAGGATGTCCCCATATAAACATTATATGTCAAAGGATCACCGTTTGGATCCGAACAAACCCAAGTTAAAGTCGCTGTTCTAAACACCCCATTCTGAAAATCTGGTGGATGAGGACTCGACGGACTATTCGGTGGATTACCAGTTGGCTGATTTGAAAAATTTAATTTAATATTATTAACTGAATCCTTGGTTATAATCGCCTGTGTTTCACTAAAGTTTACCGTTTTCCCGCCGGACCTTACTGCAAATATGAAATCATTCAATCCCGGATTTAAATAAACAGTTCCCTTGGCAATTGAATCCTTAATAGAAAAGGAATAATCGCCGACATAATCGTATGCGGTACCAGGATACTGTTTCAAAATCAAACCTATATTATCTATTACATCTCTGGTTGAATCCCAAAGTGTATAATCAATAAGGCTATTCTGTTCATTGGTTTCCCAATATAACAGGAAATCATTCCATTGTTTATACTTTGTCATATCAAGACAAATGATTTTTACCTCATCATAATTGGCTGCCTTTAATAACAGCCCCGGATTTAGCTGATTTGTTTTTAGCAGGCTGCCCAGAAGACCTCTCACTTGAGCAGTCTGACCTGTTTTATCCAGGCTGAATTGAACCGAAGGGCTTGATTTCCCCGGATCTGTTATATTATTATTACATGAAATAAAAATAAATCCGAGTACAATTGATATAAGTAAAAATATTTTTTTTATCATTTTAAAATTCCTTCAATATCATCTTTATTTACTGTTTCACAATGTAAATTTAATTCCACCGCCAATTTCAATTCCTGTAACACTTGTAGATTCACCCTTGTTACTCATACTGCCGGCAGAATATTTGAGCAGCATATCTAAAGTAAGACTTTGTGAAAAATAATACTTGATTCCCGCACCAAATCCTGCAATAAATGCTCCGTTCATTTCATAAGCATTTTTTGAATAAAATTTTAGATCCAATACTCCCTTCAATCCGAACTTGCTGTTCATAGGTGTGTAACTCATACCTCCCAACTCCAGCTGGTTTCCATTACTGTTACGGTCTTCAGTTATTAATGATCCGATTCCTCTATCATTTCTCCCTTTCGTTCTTTCCAATGCATAAAACATTAAATCAGTTTTATTCATCTGAAAAATGGAACGAAGGACACCGATAAATTTGCCGCCTGATTTAAATACTTCAGTACCATCATATTGGTCGGCACCATACATTGTGTATGTAAGATCGAGTGTAAACTTGACCGGACCTCTGTTCTTTGCGTTAGTTTCTCCGCCGATATTAATTGAGAACTCAGTACCCGGCTTATATTTAAGATCGGAATCAGTGTATGGCTTAAAACCATTTTTATATACTAATGCTAGTCCACCACCAAGAATATAGTTCTCCAACTGGTACGCACAAACTCCCGAAAAGCTCAATGACAAACCCTGACCAAAACTTGGTACATTAAAATCGAGTGGGTACACTGCAAGTGCAGATGCTACTGCGCTCTGGTCTCCTTGGAGACCTGTTTTGCCTGTTGGCATTACAACTCCTGCTGTAAACAAAAAATGATTGTCTGGAGTAAGGTAAGTTGCCGTTATTCTCGAATCAGTCAATCCATTCAGAGTGTTTTCTGCTGATGTAAGACTTGCCATTGCGCTGCTTGTCACCGCACTAAGTGTAAGATTTTTATTTATTGGCATTATAAAGGTAACCGGAATTGTTACTTCTGTTATTCTGTCATCTCCAGTGCTCCATGTTTGCATGGCAATACCCGTCTGTAAATCTGTCCTCCTGGAGAAACTGCTGTTAAGTGATTGCGAAAGCAGAATTTCAGTGGACGTTATAATTTGTGCTATTATTATTAAAATGAATTTTGTTTTCATTGTAAACTCTTATCTTAATGGACAATAATTTGAATCTGAACTTTTATCCCTCTTCCGAATCCAGCATTTGTATTAGGATTATGATCGTCCTTGCCTAGAACATTTTCTCCTGTAAGATTGCCATTACTGTCCAGGAGCCGATCTACCGAACCTGTTGAAGTTGTTTTTACAATATCACTTCGTTTACTTTCTATATCGCCGGAGCTCTTTGAAACTTTTTGCGTTTCAGTATATTTTATATCAGCCTGCTTAAATGCGGGGTCTATCCGGACCGCCTCTTTATACTGATTTAAAGCGTCCTGGTACATACCCTTGTCTTCCATATCCAAACCTTTTGAGTAAGCTACAAATGCAAGGTATGACTCTGTTGGGATTATCTGTATAGATTCTCTTTCTTTATCGGTGAGTTTTATACCCATGTCGTCGATAATATTGAAGACCAGATCTTTTTGCAATTTAAAATACTCCGTCATCGATCCACTGACATTTTTAACTTGTTTATAACCACCATCTTGGGTTGCTATAAAATTTGCATCGACTCTGAACTTGTCTTCACCTACATTTAAAAATGAACCCTTTATTAATGTTTCCGCCCTCATCAGTTTCCCCATCCGTGGGGCTGATGACTGATCAAATGAAGCTGTTGTACTTAATTTCATTTCATCAAGAAGGGATTGTAGTTTTACTCTTTCAACAACTTTAAGACTGCCTACTTTTGAAAGATCAGTAATTAGCATCTCGGTCAACCCTTTCTGAAGCGGATCAAGTTCTTTTTTATCTCCGAGATTCTGAAAATATAACACAGCCACAGTATTTGAGGGCATGGGCTCCTGTTTAATTTTGTCCTCATTCTGAAGCGCTAGTTTTATTTCTTGTTCCATTTTCTTTTTGTTTATAAAACTGATCCTCCCTTCTATTAATTCAGCAATATCGGCATCAACACCTATGGTTGAGTAATCCTTATAATAATTAATTGCTTTATCGTAATTTTCCTGTGCCTCACTTACAAGACCAAGATAGAAGATTGTCTCTCCATCCTTTTCCATTCCCAATGCTTTCTTAAGTGATGCTTCTGCATTCTCAAGATCAATAATTTTATATTGTGCAATACCCAGATCCCGCCATGCTGCACTATGCTGCGGATTATTCCGGACCTCATCTGTAAAAAATTTAACTGCATTGTCATATTGGCTGTCAGCCAGGGAATTCCTCCCTTGATCGTAAATACTACCTGCACAACCGGACAGTATGAATATCATGATAGCTGAGGATTATTAATTGAATTATGGGTTTGATCATAGGTTACCTCCGGATCTCTTTTTGTAAATAACTATTTTACCGGTTACCAATTATTTTGTTATAATAATTCGTAAAATATTAACGAAAACTCAATGACCCAAATATGTCATTTTCTAAATTTTGATTTTATTAAATGATCTAACTATGTCATTGCATGTTGAAAAGCTTTTTTCCATTTTTAATATTGGTATCACTCGTTAATCCGGTAACATTGTATTTATATAATTGAATTTCAATTTTTAATTTTGCATTTTTAACCGTTATGTTCGCATTCATTTAACACTATAAAATTCTGTCAAATGAAAAAATTCTTTGCCCCGAAACCAGTTATTATTACTTTTTTGATATTTATCCTGATGTTTGCCATTTCATTCATTCCGGTAAACTGTGGATTTCTAAGCCCACTGGCTAATGCCCTTGGCGATTTTGATGTTTATGATATTGTTTACTCGCGGCTACTCGAAGAACAATCCGTCGACACTAATATCGTATTAGTTAATATCGGTAACCTTTCAAGAAAAGAACTGGCAGACCAAATTGAAGTATTGAATAAATTCCAGCCTGCTGTTATGGGTATTGATGCATTCTTTGAGTCACCCAAAGATCCTCAGAATGATTCTTTATTGTCTACCGCTTTATCAAAATGCCGCCATTTGGTTATGGTCGATAAGCTCGATAATTTTAGTGAAGAAACTAATCTTTATGGCGCTCTCCATTCATCATTGAAAAATTTCAGCAGATACTCCTCCGGCGGCTATGCGAACCTCCCGAATGATGATGCTGTTGCTTTCAGAACTATAAGAGAATTCAGACCGAAAGAAAATGTTAATGACTCTGTTGCATTGGCTTTCTCCGCCAAAATAAGTGGTATCTTTAACCGTGAAGCTTTGACTAAACTCCTTAAACGGAACAACCGTAATGAGATTATAAATTATCGCGGGAATTATAACAGATTCTATTTTATAGACACTTACCAGTATGCCAATCCCTCTGTAGATTTTAGTTTTATTAAGGATAAAATTGTTCTAATGGGTTATATGGGTCCAGACTTTAATACTAAAACTCTTGAGGATGTATTCTTCACTCCATTGAATGAAAAATATGCCGGTAAATCGTTCCCGGATATGTATGGCATTGTTATCCACGCGAATATTATTTCTATGATATTAAACGGTAATTATATCAACCTGATACCCACATGGATAAGTATCCTATTGGCTGTAATTATCTGTTTCCTTAATGTGAAAATGCTAATGAAGATTAGCTCCAGATTTAAAGATTGGTTCGGCGGTCTGACTAAACTTTTTATTTTAATTTACACTATAATTAACCTCTTCCTAAGTCTTGAAATACTGCATTATTTTAATTATAGAATAAATCTTACAATTGCCCTAATTGCTATTGTTCTTGGAAATACGGCTATGGAACTTTACGATAATTATATCAATAAATTTCTCACCAAATTCAAAAACCAGGCGGCTAAAAATGAAACTGAAAGATATCAATAGAATCCTCTGCTTCTGCTTTATCCTTTTTTCCTTTTCTATACAGAATGTAAGCGCTCAGGCGTTTCTTTTCAAAATAATTGCTTGTTCAGGTAATGCCGCTTTACTTAATCCATCTTCAGGGAAATGGGTAAATATTAAAACGGGTGATAAAATATTGACCGGCTATAAACTGAAACTTGAATCCGGTGATTACATTGGACTGATCAATAATAATGGAAGGTCATTGGAAATTAAACTGGCTGGAACCTATAGTTCGGATGAATTATATAAAACCCTTCCGTTAAAAAGTACTAATCTTCAGAAGTTTGCTGATTTTGTAATGAATGAATCTGCAGCTAATAAAAAGAAAACAGATAATATGAAAAATCTTGGTGCGGTTATCAGGGCAAGAGCAGGATTGATTGAAAATTGTGTCCCCGACAATACAGATCTACTTAATCTCCGTTTTGAACCCGCATGGTATTCGGCCGGTCCTGGTACTATGTATGTGTTAAAAATATTAAATCCCATGGGCAGATCAATTTTTATAAAAGAGACAAAAGATACTTCATTATCGGTTGACCTTAACCTGTTTGGTATGCTAAAAGAACAAAACTATTCATGGTGTGTCATAAATTCCCATGACCCAGAAATAAATTCTGACACTGCCACTTTTAGAATTCTTTCTGATACGAACATTAAATCTATTTCCGATTCTCTAAAACTAATCAGGGAAAACCTTGATGTTAATTCAGCTGTAGATCAGTTCTTGTTGGTTAAGTTCCTAGAATCTAAGAACCTTAACTTTGAAGCCCTTTCAGGATATGAGACATTGGTTAAAACTTATCCAATGGCTGAAAATTATATGGATAATTATTTATTATTTCTTACTAAACAAAATCTTACTAAAAAAGCAGAAACACTTTTGTTAACTATAAAGAAGTAAAATTATGAAAAAGTATATTTTCATGTTTGTTCTTATCTCCGTTATTATAATTGAAGCGCAGGATTACGGTTTTGGAGTACTGCTTGATACTTCTTTATATGCAAATTCACCGACAGCGGCTCCACTGATGCGAGGCGATTATAGCAATCTACCCTCTTCTTCTTCGCTTAAAGAATTTACTCCTACTCCCGGTAACCAGGGACAAACTAGTACATGCGCTGGTTGGTCAACCGCTTATGCCGGAAGAACTATTCTTGAGGCGATGAGGAATGGCTGGTCCAAATCTACAATTGACAGCAACGTTTTCTCTCCCTCATTTGTTTATAACCAGATCAGAAGTAACAATAATTGTAATGGCGGATCTTCTCTTATTGATGCCCTTGACGTTCTTAAAAATCAGGGCGGTTTGAAACTTCATGATTTCAGCTTTGAATGTTCCCGGGAAGTAACTACTGATGATAAAACAAATGCCTCTGTATATAGGATCATTGAATACCGCGATATCACTTTTGGACAAAAAGATAATAAAGTATTGGTCATTAAGAAAAGTCTCGCTGAAAGACGCCCGGTCATTATAGCTTTGGATTGCCCTCCTTCTTTTAGTCGTGCAAAATCACTCATGACGGTTGACAGCAGTGAGTATAAATACTGGGGTAGAGGTCATGGTATTTGTATAATAGGTTATAATGATAAAAAATATGGAGGCGCGTTTGAGCTCATAAATAGTTGGGGAACTTCATGGGGCAACAGTGGCTATGTTTGGATAAAATACTCCGACTTGAATTACTTCAGCAGGTATGCATTTGAACTTATCGACAAATCTGTAAATGACCCGAATAAATTTGATCTTTCAGGCACCCTTTCTTTCAAAGAAAATTCCGGTGCAGATATGAATACTTACTTTAATAACAACGTATTCAAAATGCATAAATCCTATCCTGCAGGTACTCTATTTGAGTTAAGGATTTCTAACAATGAACCTGCATATGTTTACGCTTTTAGTTCTGACCTTACCTATAAAACATATAAAATATTTCCCTTTACAAACAGAATGATTGCTTATCTACCCTATAGCCAGAATAATATTGCAATACCCGATGAGGACAGCTATAATATGCTGGATGAAACTGCCGGTACTTCTTATTATTGTTTCCTCTATAGTAAAGAGAAACTTGATATTGATGGAATAATGTCTGATGTAGAAAAATCCAAAGGCACAATACCTGAAAGAATTTATTCGGTTCTAAAGGATAAACTGGTAACTAAGGAAAATATTGATTACAATGCTGGTTACAAGATCTCCTTCAAAGCAAGAGCTAAAGGAAAATCAATCGTCCCGGTTATTGTAGAGATCTCTCATATTAAATAGCCCATATTTCTTTATCCTGAGATCGTATTCAATTGGAAGAATAACTTTTCTAAAACAATTATTGAGATTCTTTCTAATGTTACTTTCTGGAGGGACATTAATTTTGAGACAACTTCATCCCATTAATACTTTTAATCTAACTGCATTTTTCCTAATTATTTTCCACTTTTTTACTAAATTGTCCCTTCATTTGTTAATTATTCTTTAAATCAGATTCTAAATTAGGTGAGTCAGTTTTTATGCGTAAATTTTCTACAAACATCTCCTTATTATTATAGTCTTTTCCATTAACATTTTTGCACAGAATAAAACCGGTACTGTTTATGGATTTATCAATGACGAAAGCTCTGGAAATCCGATCCCCTTTGTTAATGTTCTGTTGTTAAAATCTTCTGACAGTACTGTTATTAAAGGAGTTACTGCCAATAAATCAGGCAAATTTGAAATATCCGATATTAACGATGGGAATTACCTCCTTAAATTTAGTTGTATAGGATTTCGTGATAATATAAAATCCGGAATAAAAATAAGTGCCACGGGCAGAAAACTTAATACCGGTACTACTTCACTCATATCCTCAATAACAGATCTCGATGAAGTTGTAATTACTTCTAAAAAAGAAACGTTCAACAATGGGATTGATCGGAAAATTTATAATGTCGAAAATGATATTATGAGTAAAAGCGGTAGTGCAAGCGAGCTGTTACAAAATATCCCATCTGTCTCAGTTGATATTGATGGTAATGTAAGTCTTCGTGGTTCACAGAATTGCATGATCATGATAAATGGAAAAACCTCTCCATTAATGGATAAGAGCAGCGCTACAGTACTGGAAGAACTTCCTTCAAATTCAATCGAAAGAATTGAAGTTATCACCAATCCTTCTGCCGGCTATAAACCTGATGGTACTTCAGGTATTATTAATATTGTTCTCAAAAAAGATATTGCTTTCGGATTTAACAGCAATCTTACATTAAACGTTGGTAATAATGGCCGCTATAACGGCAACATTAATTTTAATTATAATCCCGGGAAATTTAACATATTCGGTAATTATGGTTACCGCCATGACTATATGGGTAGAACTTCTTCAGACAATAGAACTCAAACTATTTCAACCGGCGCTAAAAGTTTTTTAACTGAAAATAATGTTTTCTCCGGCAGACCTGTTGCTCACCTCGGTACTTTAGGCATGGAATATAATCCGGACAAATTCAATAAACTTAGCCTTTCAGGAAATTATTTTTATCATGATGCTGTTAGGTATGGTGTCGATGCTCAGTTGTATACTTATTCTGACAATTCCCCTATTCAGGATTTTGATAGAACAAGAAAAAGTAATGAATTAGAAAAAGAATACGACGTTACTATTGGCTTCCTTCATAATTTCGGCCAGGAAGATCATGACCTTGAAATTGAGGCTAAAATTTCTAACTCCCCTGAACTTGAAACAAATAACTATTCGGATGTTTACCGTTCTCCGGTCATTCCATCTACTTTTGATGATGATGCTATTACCCAAAAAGAAAATAGATCGGAACTATCTGTTAAATATAAATTGCCAATTACAGAAAAATCTTCCTTTGAAGCCGGGTATCTTGGAGAATTTATTACCTCAATCAGGGATATGTATGTTGACTACTATAACCCGGTTTTAAATTCATTTCTAAAAGACACAAATAAAACTAGTTCTTTCAACCTTAATATGTCCTCAAATGCCTTCTATTCAACTTATCAGAATGAAATAGGCGATCTTGGTTTCATGGCTGGTGTAAGAGCAGAGAATGTTGAGATGCATCCCCAGCTTATTACTTTGAATTCTTCTTTTACTAATAATTATTTTAATTTTTTCCCCTCTCTGCACTTAAATTATAAACTTACTGAGACTGCCAGTTTGCAGTTAAATTATAGTAAACGTATTCACCGTCCTCATGATGAAGACCTTAATCCTTTCCCTGAATACCAGGACCCACGCAATTTAAGAGCAGGTAATCCGAATCTCAAACCTGAATATATTAATTCTCTTGAATTCGGTTGCCAGTTCCAATATTCAAACATTACTTTTACTCCAGGTATTTATTATCGGTATACTACGAACCGGTTTACTCAAATAATTTCACAGATTAACGACTCCGTTCTACTCACTACACAGATGAACCTTGCTAATGACAAATCAGGAGGTATGGAACTTGTCGTCTCTTCTTCGATGGCTAACCTGTTTAGCCTGCAGGTAAGTATGAATGGATTCTATAACCAAATCGACGCATCTAACCTTGGATATAATATAAAATCCTCTGCATGGTCCTGGGATGGTACTTTTAGCGTTAACTTTAATGTTACAAAATCTACCATGTTTCAGGTAAATTCAAGATACCGTTCCTTAAGACTCACTCCTCAAGGAGAATCTTCTCCTTCATATACTGTAAACTGTGGACTGAGGCAGGATCTTCTTAATGAAAGAGTTTCTCTGGTTTTAACTGTATCTGACATTTTCAATTCGAATAAATGGAAAAACACTCTGAATACTACAGATCTTTATGATTATTCAGTCCGCCAGCGTGACGGAAGAACTACCTACTTTGGAGTTACCTACCATTTTGGGAGACCCGATAAAAAACAAAACAAAATGGAATATGACGACAGCATGAATTAGATATAATGATTGTCATCCCCGCGAAAAAGCCTGTCCCGACTTGTCGGAGCGGGGATGACCTTATTACTTCAAACAATTCACTAACCCCTATTTCTCTATTAATTCCTCCACTGCATTATAAACCATCTCCACGCTAAGTTCTTTTATGCACTTGTACTTAACATCAGTCCTTATACATGTCAACGGACGCGGTGAATAATAAAAACATGGAGCGCACTCTAAACTTAAAGTTACTATCGCGTGTTCTGTTTTCCAGGGATGTATATAATTCGGATTAGTCGGTCCTATTATAGACACAACTTTTAACTTCATTGCCGATGCCACATGCATTAAACTTGAATCATTTGAAACAAACACATTGCATCTTTTCATTATTGCCGCACTCTGCGCAAGGTTATGAGCCTCGATTATTACACAACTCTGTGAATTAATCATATTTACGATTGTCTTTTTTAACTCAGCCTCCTCCGGTCCACCGAACAAAAGTATCCTGGCTCTCTTTTCTTTTATCAGCCTTCCTCCCAAAGCAGCAAATTTCTCAGGTTCCCATCTCCTGTTTATATGATTTTTTAATACCGCTGAGCCGGGATGGAATCCGATTACTAATTCATCCTCTTTAATATTCAACTTATTCAGAATATTATGGGCAAAGGCATTATCATCCGCGCTTAGTGAAAAATCTAAATCCGGCTGATCATTAAATTTTTTATCAAACAGCTTTTCAATCAACCGGATATTGGTAATTACATTATGCACTGAATCATTTTCAGCTATTCGCACATTATTCAGCATTCCCAAATTTCTGGCATCCCGTCGAAGATATTTAACACCTACTCTGGATTTAGCACCAATTAAAAAATTAATAATATTGTATTCAGCTCTATTAGAGGGATAAACATTAACCGAAACATCATATTTCTTTCTTATAGACCATAAAAACTTTAACGAATTTATTCCCCCTTCTTTCATAAAATCAAAATAAATTATTTTATTAAGGTTTCTGTTCCTTTCATAAATATCCTTTACTCCCTTAAACATTACTAATGCGTCAATTTCGGCATCCGGTTTTGTTTTTCTGATCAGCTCGATTGCGGGCGTAAACATAAGGGCATCTCCTATTCCGGAGAGGGCTAAGATTAAAATTTTCATTTGGTTAGAACTATGTGATTATAAATAATGTCTATTCCTCGTTTTTCTTAAATAGGTTATCATATTTTGATTTGTCCGCCGGTTTATAATATTTATCGTGAAGCTCCATCAGCTTTTTCATTGACACTGTATCGAAATCTTCATCATCTTTTTGTCTCTTAATAAACATATCATATGTTCTTTTATCCTCATAGCTGAAGTTCCTCTCATATTTTTTCAGCACATCCAGATATTTTTGTTGATCCCTGAATGACATATTATCCTCCATTTCATTAAACAGATTTTATCTGACTATAAAATTACTTAATCTCAGCCTGATTATCATCACTGTCCATTTACTCATCATTGGAGTAAAATTTTATCCCTGAAGGATATTGGCTTGAATGATATAGTTTTATATTTGCCTTCTGAAATGCAGTTGAATCACATGTATAGATATTTGTAAATCTCTGCGGGTTACGGTCAACCATTGGAAATAAACTGCTCTGTACCTGTACCATTATTCTGTGCCCTTTCAAAAAAGAATGGTTTATATCCGGAAGAGTATATTTTACTCTGGTCACTTTACCCGGAATAAATGGTTCGGGTTTTTCATAATTGTTCCGGTATTTACCCCTCATTATTTCCCAACGAACAAGCATTTGATATCCTCCCATTTTCACTGATTTTTTATCAGGTGTATCGTCAGGCAGAACATCAATTAACTTTACTATCCAGTCACCATCAGTCCCTGTTGTGGAAACATAAAGATCTGCGGTCAAGGGACCCGATATGTTTACATTATTACCAAGAGGAGGGGTCTGATATGTAAGTACATCATTTCTTTTTGAAGCAAATCGCTGATCTGCATCCATAAATTCATGCGTAGATTTGAATTCAATTTTTGTTGTGTACGGTACAGGATTGGAAGGATCACTGACATATTCATCATAATCCTGATTACCTTCAGGGTTGGTAAACTGAAGCAGTTTATTTCCTGAAAAATAAATTTCCTTCTCCTGCAAATTCTTTGGTGGCCATTGATTGTAGAACTCCCATGTATTACTGCCAGTCTCAAATACATTAACCTTTGAAATATTAAACTCTCCATTCCCTTTAAGGTAATAATTGAAAAAAGGCAGTTCAAAGTTTTCCTGGTAATATAAACTTGTTTCGCTTCCAAAATCTATATCACCCAGCTTCTCTCCCGATGAACGAGCCCAGGCACCATGATACCACGGTCCCATAGCAAAATAAATATTATTATTATCGGGAGAGTTTTTTACTATTGCCTCATATGTATTAATAGTGCCGTAAAGATCTTCCGCATCAAACCATCCTCCGGTAACCAATACTGCCGGTTTTATGTTTTTTAAATGCTGAAGTGTGCTGCGGGATTTCCAGTAGTTATCATTATTTGGATGCTTTGAAAACTCTTCCCAATACTCAATCTGATTATTAAAATACTTTTTATCTATATTCTTTAATGGTCCCATTTCAAGATAGAATTTATAACCATCAGTTACATCGGGAATGATAGATTTGGGCCATTCCTTTATAAGCGAATCACGTTTGATTCCAAAGGAAGCAAAAAAATGGAAGTAGTCTGATAGAAAGAAAGCTCCGTTATGGTGAAAATCATCCCCAACAAGCCAATCGGATATTGGCGCTTGCGGAGATACCGCCTTTAATGCCGGATGCGAATCGATCAATGATTTTGCTGCATAAAAACCAGGATATGAAATCCCCCAGATGCCAACCTTTCCATTATTGTTATCAACATTATTTATTAGCCACTCTATAGTATCGTAAGTATCTGAACTTTCATCAATATCCTTATTGCTTTTTTTATCAGGAATAAATGCACGCATGTTGTCAAATTCTCCTTCAGACATAAACCTCCCGCGTACATCCTGGTATACAAAAATGTATTTTTCCTTTGCGATCAGTTCTGAGGGTCCCAACATTTTAGGAAATGCCTTTTCACCATAAGGTGCAACACTATAGGGCGTCCTTATCATCATAATTGGATATTTTACACTTTTATCTATAGGTGAATAAACAGCGGTAAAAAGCTTTACTCCATCCCTCATGGTTATATAATATTGATGTTTAAAATAGTAATCTTCTACTTTGAATTCTATTTTCCTGCTGCATGAGATATTTGAAAGTGAAACACAAATCAATAAAAGAATAAAGACAAAGGAGGAGTGATTTTTTTTCATATGAACGGCCAATCCTTTTTAATATTTGCCCGGGTAAGAAATACAATCGACCCAAGTAATATAAACCCCGTTCCTCCTAATACAAAATAAAATCCTGTGGAAAAGAATAAAGCAATCCAGATTACTATTGCAGCCAGTGCCGGTATTGGATACAACCACATTTTGAATGGAAAGAACTCCTTAGATTTTTTCTTATGAAGATAGATAATACCTGCAGACTGCCCTATGAACTGTACAATAATTCTCATAGCTATTATTGCGCTTATTACTTCCCCTAATCTGAATAAAAGACTGAATACAAATGCCGTAACCCCAAGGCTCAGCAGTGAAATGTGAGGAAAATGTTTTTGAGGATGTACTCTGCCAAATACCTTGAAGAATGTTCCGTCAATTGCTGCTGCATACGGGATTCTTGAATAACCTAACATCGCCGCGAACAAAGACGAGAATGCAATCCAGAGAATTAAAATTGTTACGATTATTGCAGCGCCGTGTCCGTAAATTGTTTCAATAAATGTGCTCACAATAAAATTAGAACTGCGCGCCGCGCGCCAATCAACTACTCCTAAAATACTTAATTGCATCAGAAGATAGAGTATTGCAATCCCGCCAATTGATATAAAAATACTTCGGGGAATGTTTTTCTGTGGTTCCTTAATTTCCGCTCCCAGATGGCATACATTATAGTACCCAAGATATGAATAAACGGTTTTTACTGAAGCTGTACCTAATCCTGCAAAGAAAATCCACGATAAACTAAATGCATCTTTCGGAAAATCAAATGCACGCGCAGGATTGAAATGTGTAGCACCGCCTATTATTAGCCAGCCTATAGTCCCTATTACTCCTATCCAAAGGAAAAGAGAGATTTTTCCTATCGTCGTAATCTTCCTGTACAATAGAAAAATTAATAATAAAACCAATGCTCCCGATACCCCTTTTTGTACAATGGGACTAAGAGGAATTAAAAATGTAAGGTATTGTGAAAAACCAATTGATCCTGAAGCAATTACTAGTGGCGCCTGAATTATTGTCTGCCAGATAAAAAGAAATGAAAACAATTTTCCCCATGTTTGTTTTCCATATATTTCCTTAAGAAAAACAAAGCTCCCCCCCGCTTCAGGCATTGCTGCTCCTAGTTCTGCCCAAATACATCCATCTATTAATGCAAGTAATGCCCCTGCCACCCATGCCAGCATACACTGGGGACCATTCATTGCCTGTATTACTAACGGGATAACTATAAATGGTCCTATCCCCACCATGTCAATCATGTTGAGCGCAGTTGCTTCCTTTAGTCCAAGCCCCCGCTCTAGTTTCTGTACTTCTATTTAATAGTTCCTTTAAAAATCTGTATTATTGTTTCAATTATCCCGTTACTTATCCGGATTTATCAGTCTTTTGCACAGAAGAATATTCGTCTTCATTATAATAAATTGTTTTTTCCGGAATATTTAGCTTAACAATTTCAACTCCTGACTTTGTATAAAAGTCAACAGCCATTGTATCATGAAAATCCGTAAACACTACTACGCGCAATATTCCTGAAGCAATAAGTGCTTTTGCACAAGTTGTGCATGACATGTTTGTGATGTAAGCAGTGCAGCCAGTAACGTTTATTCCGTGCCGGGCTGCCTGAACAAGTGCATTAATCTCTGCATGGTTTGTTCGCTGACAATGGTTATCAACAATGAGACAACCAACATCGTCACAATGAGGCTGACCGGGTATCGATCCATTGTACCCCGATGCAAGCACATATCTGTCTCTCACAAGTATACATCCGCAATGCATTCTTGGACATGTTGACCTTTCTGAAGAAAGCATCGCAAGTTTAAGAAAATATTCATCCCAGGTGGGGCGTTTCGTGTATGACATAATCTGTAATCATATTAAATTATAAAAAAGATAAGGTCCATTAATGAAAAATGCCTTGTTATAAAGTAAAGATTAAGTATGATTAAATCAAAATAATAATCCTGCATCAAAGCACAATTTTATTCAAAATATGATAATACATTATTCATATTAAATTATTATTATATATTTATACTATAAATAAATAATCATTATTCAGGAGAATATTTCATGTGGCAAGAATTTAAGAAGTTTGCTATCAGGGGCAATGTTCTTGATATGGCAGTGGGTATTATTATTGGAGCAGCCTTCGGCACAATAGTAAGTTCTGTCGTAAATGATGTAATTATGCCTCCTATAGGACTAATTCTTGGGAATATTGATTTTAAAAATTTGTTCGTTGTTATTAAAGGCGGTAACCAGCCAGGCCCCTATTCTACGGTCGATATTGCTCAACAGTTTGGTGCAGTCACTATTAATTACGGCAGGTTTATTAATAATGTAGTTACCTTCATGATAGTATCATTTGCTGTCTTCTTATTGGTAAAATTAGTCAATAAATTCAGAGGTGCTGAAGCGGTTTTACCTGCTCCCCCGCCTACTAAGGATTGCCCGTTCTGTACAACAAAGATTCCAGTAAAAGCTATTAAATGCCCCAACTGTACTGCGGATATTAAAATAGTAATCGCTAATCGGGAAGTCAGGATTTTAATATATCTATTTCAATTTTAGTTAATTCCCTGACTTCACCTGATTTTAAATTCTCCAGCATAATGTTTTTAATTCTTACCCTTATCAATCGAAGTGTCGGGTGACCTATTGCTGCAGTCATTTTTCTTACCTGCCGGTTGCGCCCTTCTGTTATTGTAAGACTGATCCAACATTCAGGTATATTTTTCCTGAATCGTATGGGAGGGTTACGGGATTCTATCTCATAATTTTCTAAAAGATGTGCTTTCGCAGGGTGAGTATTCCTTCCCGTCAATATAACTCCTCTTTCAAGTTTATACAGATCATCTTTGAATCCGGGATTCCTTCAACCTGTACATAATATTCCCTTTCATGTCTGTTCAGCGGATTAAGTAAATAGTCCGTTAGAGATTTATCATCCGTCAGCAATAAAAGTCCTTCACTATCCATATCCAGACGCCCTATGGGATATACTTCCGGCGGGAATTTATACACATCGGCTAATGTCTTCTTTCCATTTTCACTTGTGAATTGTGAAAGAATACCATATGGTTTATTCAATACAAAATATTTCATGGTTGAAAAATATATATAAATTGAAATAGTTTCATAAGTTTACTCTGTAAATAATTTTCAATAAGGAATTTAATATGAAATATTTAATAACATTCGTTCTTCTACTAATAGCTACATTTTTCCTGACTGTTTCTGCCCAGGTAAAAGAAATAAAACTACCTGCTCCTCAAAAAGAAATTGGCAAACCTCTAATGCAGGTATTGAATTCCAGACAATCTGTAAGGTCTTTTACAGTTAAACCTATTCCTCTCCAGGAATTATCTAATCTTTTATGGGCTGCCTTCGGAATAAACCGGGAAGATGGCAAAAGAACTGCTCCTTCTTCACGAAACATCCAGGATATCGACATTTATATTTTCATACCAGAGGGTGTGTTTCTATATAATGCTAAAGAAAATAAACTTGATCCCATTCTCCCGGAAGACTTACGGGCTATGACCGGTACTCAGGATTATGTAAAATCTGCTCCACTTAACCTGGTATATGTCTCAGATCAATCCAAAATGGGGAAGTCATCTGTCGAAGACAAATATATCACTTCCGGTGCGGACGCTGGCTTTATAGCTCAGAATGTTTATTTATATTGTGCCTCGCAAAGTTTAGGTACTGTTATTAGAGCTTCGGTTGACAAACTGCCACTCTTTGAAAAACTGAAACTGAAATCCAGTCAGTTAATTATACTGGCTCAGACTGTCGGCTATATTCAATAAATTATTTGCTATTTAAACTGAATGAACCTATTAATCAATAATAATTATGAGGATAACGGACTGCTCTTGAGAAAATATCAGCTTTCCGACAGTGAAGAAAGGTTATCTGCTTTAAAAGAATCATATAATGAGTTGACTCATTGGTTTGCTACCTTTTATACAAATACTCTGGAAGAATTTAATGAGCTATGGTTGTTGGATAATGAAATTACCTGGAGTAAAGGAATTGAATTCTGCTTTATGTTAAAATATCCGCATTCTTCTAAAATGCTCGGTGAAGTACGAATAAATAATATTAATTTCAAAAATAATTTTGCTAACCTTATGTATTGGATTAGAACATCTGAAAAAGGAAAAGGATTAGCCACAGGTGCATGTAAAATTGCAATCAATATTGCCTTCGGGGAATTGAAATTAACTCGACTTGAAATATTTATGAGCACTGCAAATGAAGCCAGCAAAAAAGTTGCAGAAAAAGCAGGAGCTAAATATGAGGGCAAAATGAGAAATCGAATTGTCGTACAAGACAGAATGGATGATGCATTCCTTTATTCAATTATCCCCAGTGACCTTTAACAAATTGAATATTAACGAAGCATTACACTATTCTAGATTCCTTGTTTTCTAGAACAACCATTTTTGTCTGTGGTTCTCCGTGGCCTCCGTGCCTCTGTGGTTTTCCTCAGTCCCTTTATTGATTATTCCATTGATCCATTATTCCAATAATCCATTATTTTTACTCCCATTCCCATCTTTCCTGAAATTAAAGTAATTTACTCTTTCGTCCGTCTTATTTATTAACGAGTGAAACATTGAAAATACCTGCACTGCCGCAAAGCAGCCAGAATGTAATAGAAACGGTTAAAGAATACGGTAAACGGTTATTTGGTTTTATCCGTAACCGCGTCAATACCAATGAAGATGCTGAAGATATCCTCCAGGATGTATGGTACCAGTTGACTTTGCTTGATAATGGTCCCATTGAGCAGCTTGGCTCATGGCTCTATCGTGTTGCGCAAAATAAAATTATTGATCGTTACCGTAAACAAAAACCTGAGTCCCTTGAGGACTTCACCTTTGAAGATGAAGAAGGCAGTATTAGCTTCAAAGAGATCCTTCTGAGTGATGATAATGAAGACCTTGAAAAAGGATATCTTAAAAAATTGTTCTGGGAGGAATTGATGACAGCTCTTTCTGAACTACCGGAAACGCAAAGAAATGTTTTTGTAATGAACGAGCTTGAAGATAAAACATTTCAGGAAATCGCCGATGAATCCGGTGAGAATATAAAAACATTGATTTCACGAAAACGATATGCCGTCATCTATCTTAGGGAACGACTTCGTGTATTTTATGAAGAAATTTTAAATAAAGACTAAGGAGTATTTAATGAAAAGATTTTGGATGAAAAAAATCCTCTTTATCCCGGTAATTGTTGCCGTGGTTGTATTTGTTATGGGCTCGGCGGTTATGCTTCTCTGGAATGCAATATTTCCGCATCTTTTCAGCATAGGTCAGATTTCATTCTGGCAGGCTGTGGGAATTCTGGTTCTGTCTAAAATTCTCTTCGGAGGGTTCCATGGTCATCGTCCTTCCTTCTGGAGATGGGGTCATATGCGTCACCGCTGGAATCATATGTCCGAAGAGGAACGTGCCAGATTACGTGAGGAATGGAAGAAACGCTGCCCTTCCGATTTTTGGATGCATTCGAAAGATGAAGAAAACTCAAAGTAGGATGCGAAAGTAGAAAGTAAAAAGTTGTGAATGAGGGTAATTTCTTACTTACTTTTTACTTTTAACTTTTTTTTGCCTATCAATAATTTTTTAAGACAATAAAAACAAGAAGTGCCCCGCACAAAACAACCGTAGTTATTAATTTTGCTCCTTTTCGGTGCTTTCGTTTATAATTTCCCCAAATTCTCGCTACACCCATCATTACTATTATCAGTCCGATGGTGAACAACAAGCACTGCCAGGGATTAAACGATTGCTTTATCATTGAATCAAAACTTTCTCCGTGCCACAACATCCTGTATATTATCTGTAAATGCAGCCAGTAAATAAGTAATGATTCCTTCCCGGTCTCAATTACTACCCCTCCCTTTTCTTTAACTTTGCTGACATAATACCAGCATATACTTAATAGTATCAATACATACCCTAACCGCTCCAGGAAAAATACCGGATGTGGTTTTATAGCTGTGTATGTCTTAGGAAATATTGGTGAAAGATAAAAATGTCCTATAGCAATTAATATCAATCCGAATATTGTTACCTGTATCATGAAATTTCTTTCATTCCCCGCTTCCCTTGCCCTTAAATATAGTATGCAGCATACAGCTCCTGCTAATAAAAACCCAATCCATGGAAATAACGGGAAAAATGATCCGTATACAGGATTGAAATATGATGCGATTGGAATTGGAAAATATCTTGCGAAATCATGATCCCATATATAAGGGGAAATAAAGACAAAAACTATACTCGATATAAAAAGAAAATAATAAAAAACCTTGTCGGATTTTATAAACACCCGCGTTAATAAAATATACAATAATCCAACCCCTATATTCTGCAGTACGTCAACATTGTAAAATGATAACCATAACTGTGGTGTTGCCTCTCTGAATATCTTGGCTAAAGAAAAGAATGGAACATGGAGTGAATACCCGACCAGAAATATCAACCCTATCCTCATCATCTTTTTTCTGAAAAGTGAACCAAACTTATGCAATTCATCATGTTGACTCTGGGTGGATATTATAAATGCAAATCCCGAAATAAATAGAAATGAAGGAGCAACAAGCCCGTTTATAAAATTAAGAATAGAAAACCACCAGGTCTCTTTAAGTGCAGGAATAATGAATGCATTAAATACATGCACTTCAATCATTACTAATATTGCCCATCCCCTCAGCAAATCAATGAATAGTAGCCTTGTCTTCTCTGCCAATTGACTTTCCTAATTATTTAAAATTGCGAACCTATTTTAATTAACTTCATCTGAAAAAACTACAATTTTTTTAGTTCCTTTTTCAGAGATTTGTAATCTGGACAGAACCCCGTCACTAAAGCCCAAAACCTTTTGGAATGATTCATCTCCCTTAAGTGGCATAGTTCGTGAATAATAACGTAATCAATTACGTCCTCCTGGAATTGCATTAGTTTGTAATTAAATGAAAGATTTTTCCTTATTGAACAGCTCCCCCAACGTGTTTTCTGTCCTTTAATTATTACTTTACTGAAATCAAATCCATATTTGTGCGCAAGTTGTGCAGCCCTGGCAGGAATATATTTTTTCCCTAATTGCTTTAACCACGCTTCATAAATAATTTTTATATCGTCTCCTGAAGTTTCGGGACTGGTTATGTGAAGTATCCCTTCCTTGAATGATAATTTGTGTCTCGGAATAAAAAGATCAAACGACTGGATTATCTTTATATCTTTACCCAGATATCTTGTGCCTCCATGCTCCCTTTTTTTATTTAAATGTTTTAATATCCAATCCTCTTTCCGTATTATAAAATCTTCCGCTTCCCTCTTCTCTATACCCCTTGGAACGATTACTTCAAGTCCATTTTCTATGTGAACCTGAAGTCTCATGTACCTTGCTTTGGGACTGTACCTTAATGTATATTCTACGATTTTATTCAGTAATAAAATCCTCCCCTCTACAGGTTCTTTAACTTTTCGTTTATTGAACAATAATATTTCCAAAATTCCCTCTTAGAAAAGGGTGGTAGGGTTATACCATGAAGAGATTGTTATCTTACTTTTAACTTTTACCTTTTTACTTTTTAATTATTTTATAGGTTGTATTCTCCTTTGCATCTTTCAACTCTATGCCCATTTCATTAAGACCGATTCTTATTCTATCTGATAGTTGATAATTCTTCGCCTGTTTTGCTTCAAGCCTTAACTTTATCAAAAACTCAATAAGTTCCTTTTCTAACCTCCTGTCCGCAGTTGAGGAAATATCTGTAAAATCAATTATACCAAGAACATTTTGAGCCGTCTTTATTAGAAAGTTCTTTACCTTCAAATAGAAATCCAGGTCTGAATCCGGTATATCTGTAATTATTTTATTTACTTCTCTTACAAAATCAAATATTACAGCAACGCCCTGTGGTGAATTGAAATCATCATCCATCGCATCTTCAAATCTCTTTTCAAAAGAGTCGAAATCAAATTTTACTGAAATACCTTTATTCTTGTTATTTAATTTATTTTCTATTGTATCTTTCAGGTTATTTATTTTCTCAAGTCCCTTTTGCGCTGAACTAAGTAATTCATCAGTAAAATTCAAAGGACCTGCATAATGTGTCTGTGCAAATAATAATCTTATTGATTCAGCAGGAAAATGACTCAGGATATCCCTTGCCGTAGAAAAGTTACCGAGTGATTTCGACATCTTCTCATTATTAATATTCAAAAATCCAAAATGGAGCCAATAATTAACAAACGGTTTACCATTTGCGGCTTCACTCTGTGCAATCTCATTCTCATGGTGCGGGAATATCAAATCACTTCCCCCCGCATGGATGTCAAATGTCTCTCCCAAATGCTTGCAGCTCATTGCAGAACATTCAATGTGCCAGCCCGGCCTGCCGTTCCCCCATGGACTCTCCCAATATGGTTCGCCTTCCTTTGCTTTTTTCCATAATGCAAAATCAAGAGGATCCTTCTTCTCCTCATTAATTTCAATCCGGGCTCCCGATTCAAGATCTTCAATGTTTTTACCGCTTAACTTACCATAACCCTGGAACTTTTTAACATCATAAAAAACATTCCCGTCAATATTATATGCAAAACCTTTTTTCTCTAAGGTTTTAATCATATTAATTATTTCGCTCATATGAGCCGTCGCCTTTGGATATAGATCAGCCGGTTTTACTTTTAGCTTCTTAATATCCTCCATAAAAGCTTCTGTAAATTTCTCCGCAATTATTGCGGCTTCAACATTCTCACTATTTGCTTTCCTGATTATTTTATCATCCACATCCGTAAGGTTCATGGCAAACGTAACATTATATCCTTTGTAGTCAAGATATCTTCTAATTATATCAACCATTATGAACGATCTTGCATTTCCTATATGGATATAATCATATACAGTCGGTCCGCAAAAATACATTTTTACGTTCGGTGCATTAATTGGTTTGAATTCTTCTTTCTTCCTGGTTAAAGTATTATATATGCAAAGCATTTTACCTTCTACTCATTGTTTATTTCAATAACCTAAAATAACTAAAACAAACCTAATTTATAAATTCAAACCCGCATTCGTGTAAGAAGCTCTTGCATATCTGTGGGCAAGTCAGTAACAAACCTTACAAATTCATTTGTATTTGGGTGAATAAACCCAAGCGTCTTAGCGTGCAGCGCCTGCCGCGGCATTAACTCAAGCAGGTTCTGTATGTGGCTTTTCATTTTGGGAAGTGTGCTTCCAAATATAATTTCCCTCCCCCCATATGTTGCATCACCGAATATAGGATGTCCGATACTTGATAAATGTACCCTTAGCTGGTGTGTCCTACCAGTTTTCAAATTTAACCTCACCAGCGTTGCAAATTCAAATTCCTCAATTACTTTATACAAAGTAACAGCATGTTTACCTTCATCTTTGCTGGTGGTGAATTTTTTCCTGTCCTTTTTGCTGCGTGTAATAAAAGTATCAATTTCTCCCTCTTTTTCTTTCAGTTTCCCCCAAACTATCGCCTGATATTCACGTTCTATATTATGCCTCGCAAATTGTGCCGCTAACTTAGCATGCGTCCATTCATCTTTTGCAACTACTAACAAACCGCTTGTGTCTTTATCAATTCTGTGAACAATACCAGGACGCCCGGGTTCGTTTAAATTACTTAGTTTGTTTACATGATGAAGAAGAGCATTTACAAGAGTTCCAGTATAATTTGCGTATGCCGGATGAGCTACCATCCCCGCTGCCTTATTTACTATTAGTAAATAATCATCTTCAAAAATAATGTCTAATGGGATATCTTCGGATTCGATTTCTTCAGGACGTGGACTTATAGGAATTGAAACATCAATTAAATCTCCCGGTTTTACAGGATATGATGTCTTTATGTTTTTCCCGTTTACTAGTACCCTTTTGGCTTCTATTAGTTTCTGTATCCTTGAACGGGTAGCGTTTTCTAAAGCTGCACTTAAAAACGTATCTATCCTTTCCTTCTTCTTCCCGGCGGGAATCTCAAAGTGGAAGTTCTTTTCCTTTATCAGGTTCGTCATTGCCAGCCTTTTCATTCAGGTTTATAGAACCTGTACCGTTACCAGGATTTTCCTCTCCCGCTTCCGGTGTGGAATTTAATACAGGCGCCCCTACCAATGCCGTTTCCGTTTCTTTCTGGTGATGCTTATAAAACAGTATTAATATTATTACACCTATAGTTACTGATGCATCTGCTACATTGAAAATCGGGAATCTTTCAAATGTTCTGCCAAATAATGTGAAATGGAAAAAATCAAAATCCAGAAAATCAACTACCCGTCCGTAAAATATTGGTGCGTATCCATAGAATAACCCGTAAAACATTCTGTCTATCAGGTTCCCTACGGCTCCCCCAAGTATAAATGCAAGCGAAACACGTAAACTTATTGATTGCTGCCTTGCAATATAGATGTATACTATTAATGCTATGCTCGCTATTAGTGAGAATAATGAAACGTAAAGTTTTAATTTATTTCCCGGATCATACCCGAATGCCATACCAGGGTTCTCAATAAAAGTAAGCTGGAAAAATGATCCTAAAATAGTGATCCTCTGACCGTGATACATCCCCTCATAATGTAAATTCAGAAAAGGAATTGAAAATCCCTTTACCATGAATTTGGAGATCTGATCAGCAACCACCAAAAAAGCCGAAATAAAGTATACTTTCAAATTAATCCTTATTCTCTGATAGTTCTAATATTGGAGTGTCTGCTATTAAATCCTCACTTGTTTCTTCATATCCCCGTGTCTTTCTGTTGTAAACAAATAACAGCATTACCACACCAATTGTTACTGCCATATCCGCAATATTAAAAACGTAATTACCTATGGTCCTGTCGAAAAGCATCAGGTTTAATATCCTGATGTCAAAAAAATCAACTACTTTTCCATAGAACAAATTAGAATATCCGTAGAATACGCCATAAAAAATGCGGTCAATAAGATTACCTATAGCACCACCAATTATTAACGCCACTGATAATCGCAATACAAAAGGTTTGTTCTTTATCCTGAAAAAATATATAACGAGACATATAGCAGCAATCAATGTAAATATGCATACTAATAATTTGAATTCAGGTCCGGCATAAATTCCGAATGCTATCCCCGGATTCTCAATAAATGTTATGTTGAATAAATCGTCCAGCAAAGGTATCTGCTGCCCCTGGAACATCCCCGGATGTTTTATTTTAAAAATGGAAGAGAAATTCCCTTGATATATATCTTCGAGAATTGATCTATGATTACTACTAAAAGGGAAATATAAAGTGCCTTCAAAAACTTATCCTGAAAATTCCATCAACTAATTTCGTCTCTATTAAAAATAATTATCAACTGTTTAATTATTGCGCTGATTATTACTTCTTCTCCTGCCTCTGTTTGATTGGTAAACAAAGCTGACTGTGTGGTACAGCTTCTAATCTTGCTTTTGGTACTAACGGACATGTGTCGCATAGATGCTGGGGTTCTTCAATACATTCTATACAAATTCCGTATGTTCCCGCATCAATTCTTTTTAAAGCATCTTCAAGGTATCCTAAAAATTTGTTTTCTCTCTGTGCATAAAGAAATGTTTTTTCCCTCTCCATCGCATCAGTTCCCTGCTCTGCCATATGAAGAGAATAAGGAGAATTTTCATTAATATATTCGCCCGTTGTCGGATCTAACATTTGCTCCTTTAAGTTTTGGAGCTGCTCTATAATTTCATCTCTCTTATCTAAGTATAACTTTCCTGAAATGTTCAAGGTCCTTTTTACTATATCCTTTAATATGAGTTGTCGCCTTAACTTTGGGATGCTCTTTTTCCTGTACCTTTGTTACAACCTTTGCGGGCTCAATTACCTTAACTTTTGGTTTTGCTTTAACTTCCGGTGTCTTCTTTTTAGCCATATGTGTTCTTGGTTCCGTTTTAATATCTACTTGTTTTTTCACTAACTTTTTCTTTTCTTTTACTTTTTGTAAAACTACAGTAGCTTTCTTTGTAACAGCTTTAACTGCATTCTTTTTCTTTTTGTTCTGCTCTACTAAACTTTTCCCCTTTATCAATTTCTTCGGGGCCGCTTTGGAAACTGTCTTTTTAATGACGGATTTTTTTGTAGCTCTTGATAGCATAATCTGGACTCCTTAAAAAAAATATTAGGCTGTTGCTTTTTCAATCCTTATGGAACAGGTGTATTCACCTATTGTCCATTCCTGAATGAAACCACTGTTGAAATTATCCTGATTTAATATATTTTCAGCAAGTGTTTCATTTGAGATATATGATGAGTGTGCTAAAACAGCTTGCGTTATTTCTTTACTGCCATGAAAACTGATGATGATTTTATCTATAACATCAAAACCTGCGTCCTTTCTCATGTTCTGAACTCTGTTTACGAATTCTCTTGCTAATCCTTCATCAATCAGTTCTTTAGTTAGTTCTGTATCAATGGCTACTGTAACTCCTTCTTCACTTTCAACTACCCAGCCAGTGATCTCTGAACTGATAATTTCTACATCTTCTCTCGTTATCTCAAACTCATCTTCGCCTATCTTAATTACTACTTTCTTTCCGGTTTCCAGATTTTTAATCTCTTCCTTGCTAAAGGATTTGATTGCATTTGCCACAGGATTTACTTTCTTACCGAACTTTGGTCCTATCGATTTGAAATTTCCTTTGGCTGATTTATTTACTATTCCTGAATCATCATCAAGTACTACTAAATCCTTTATATTTACTTCTTCAAGGATCACGTCCTTCATGCTCCTTAAAGATTGCCTTTTAGTTTCGTCCACTACTACCATTATCTTCTTTAACGGCTGGCGGACTTTTAAATTATTTTTCGCTCTTATAGCCCTTGTAAGATATACAACTCTTTGCGCAATTTCCATTTTTTCTTCAAGATCAATATCACGATATCCCTCAATCGGAAATTCCGTGAGATGTATTGACTCAAATTTCTCTTTCTTCGTTACAGCATTTAAATTCTGATATATCTCTTCAGATATAAAAGGAGCAAATGGTGCTGTTAGTTTCACTACCGTGCTCAGGCATTCATATAATGTCTGATATGCCGACACTTTATTCTCGTTCATTTCCGATTTCCAGAAACGGCGCCTGCATCTTCTAACATACCAGTTTGATAACTGGTCTATTGTGAAACTGGATACTGCTCTTGCAGCCTTTGTTACATCATACGCATCCATAAGTTCACGGTATTCTTTTACAAGTGAATTCAACCTTGATATTATCCACCTGTCAATTTCCGGTCGCTTCTCATATGCAATCAATGCTTCCTTAAAATCAAAGGAATCTATGTTAGCGTAAAGTGCAAAGAATGAATAGGTATTAATTAAAGTACCAAAAAATTTTCTCTGTACTTCTATCATTCCCTCTTCATCAAATAATGTCGGTCGCCATGGAGGACTGTTGGTTATTAAATACCACCTTGTTGTATCCGCTCCGTATTTGTCAAACAACATAAAAGGATCAACCGTGTTCCCTTTTGACTTCGACATTTTCAATCCCTGCTTGTCAAGGATCAGCTCATTAACAATTACATTTTTATATGCAACACTGTCAAAAAGCATTGTTGATATTGCGTGCAGTGTATAAAACCATCCTCTTGTCTGATCTATTCCTTCACAAATAAAATCAGCAGGAAATGCATGCTTCTCAAACCATTCCTTGTTTTCAAAGGGATAATGATATTGAGCAAATGGCATGGCGCCTGAATCAAACCAAACGTCTATAAGCTCCGGTGTGCGGTTATAAGTCTTCCCGTTCTTCTCAAAAAATATTTTATCCACAAACGGTTTGTGAAGATCAATATCCTTGTAATCTTTTAAAGATATTTTCTTTCCGTCTTCAAGAATAAATCCATCTCTTAATTCGGCAATACTTCCTATTGCCATCATGTCCCCGTCTTCATCCAGCCAGATTGGCAGAGGTGTAGCCCAGAAACGGTCACGCGATAAAGCCCAGTCTTTGTTATCATCTAGCCAGTTGCCGAATCTTCCTGTTCCTACTTCAGGCGGCTGCCAGTTTATAGTTTTGTTCAACTCAACCATCCGGTCTGCAATTGAAGTAGTCCTTATGAACCATGACTCCCTTGCATAATAAATAACCGGAACATTCTCATGTCTCCAGCTAAATGGGTATGAGTGGGTTATCGTTTCTTTTTTGTAAAGTTTTTCCTCAGCTCTTAGCTTTGCTATAATTCCCGGATCGGCATCTTTTACAAACTGCCCTTTGAAATCCGGTATATCATCTGTAAACAATCCGCCCCGTGTTACCGGCTGAAGCATCGGAAGATCATATTTCTTTGAAAGATCATAATCATCCTGTCCGAATGCAGGTGCAATATGAACTATTCCTGATCCATCTTCTGTACTCACAAAATCACCGTGCGCCACATAAAAAGCATGCTTGTCGGGAGTAATATATGGAAGCAATTGATCATATTCCTGATGTTCAAGTGTGCTTCCCTTGAACTCTGAAAGTATTTCATAATCTCCGTCTAACACTGATAACCTTGCCTTCGCAAGAATCATCTTTTTCCCTTTGTGCTCTACTTTTACATAATCAACATCGGGACCTACAGCAAGCGCTACATTGGATATAAGTGTCCATGGCGTTGTAGTCCAGACAAGAAAATATTCATCTACATTTTTTAATTTAAATAAAATATAAACTGACGGATCTTTTGTGTCTCGGTATCCTAATGCAAGTTCATGTGAAGATAAAACTGTCTCTGACTTTGGATCCTGCGGTACTATTTTATAATCTTTATAAATCAGTCCTTTATCAAAAAGTGTCTTTAATGCCCACCATACTGATTCAATATATTCATTCTTTAAAGTAATATATGCGTTGTCTAAATCTACCCAGTAACCCATGCGGTGAGTCATCTTTTCCCAAAGGTCAAGATAAAGGAACACTGAGTCCCTGCACGCCTGGTTATATTTTTCAACGCCGTACTCGGCAACTTCACTTTTATGCTTTATGCCAAGTCTCTTTTCAACTTCAATCTCAACCGGAAGCCCGTGCGTGTCCCATCCCGCTTTTCTCTCAACCCTGAACCCCTGCATGGTTTTATATCGGCAGACAAGATCTTTAAGTGTTCTCGCCATTACATGATGGATCCCCGGTTTACCGTTTGCTGTGGGTGGTCCTTCATAAAATGTGTATGGCTTATTAACATCCTTGGAACTAACACTTTTCTCGAATATCTTATTTTCTTCCCAGAACTTTAATATTCTTTCTTCAATCTCAGGGTAATTTATTTTTTCTAAGTTTTGTTTGAACATCGTTCTATTTTCCGGCGTCTTCGTATTTTTTAATTAATTCTTTCTCTGCCTGGATGAATTCTTTTAATTCTCCTTCTATCCTTTCCTTTTTCAGTGTTACATTTTTAGCTGAAGACTCCGCGTCAAATATAATTTTTCTCGCAGTCAGCTTTGCTTCACGGATTTCAAGGTCAGCTTCTTTTTTTGCGTCCTTCATCATCTCATCGTAAAGTTTCATCTTTTCGTTTGTTACTGCATGATTCTTCTGCATCAGTAAAACCTCAACTATTGCCATCCCGAAGAATGCCATCGAGCCAAGTGTTATATTCCTTAAGCTGTATAAAATCAGGTTCTCTGTCAAAAGTTGATTCGCGGCAAAATACTCTCTGAAAAATGAAATAAGCACAATGCTTATAATTGTTGCCGATATAATTGTTGCAAATACAACTTTGCCGCCATGATGCCATCCGAATGTTTTATTAATATACCACCCGCATGCAAAACAAAGCACTGATAACACAAACCAAACTGTAAAATTGTGTTCGGCAAAATTAAATATTTGTGTGTTCAGGAAATTTGACGCAAACATCATTACTCCAAGCAGAACCGGAGTAGCATAATTATAAACTGTCTTCTTTTCCATCAGATTTTTTTAATAACCTCTTTCATTATTAGGGTCATCTTAGGTTCAGCTGCCATTGCGGCTGCAATAATTTCTTCTACATTTACTTTTTTCAATGTGTCCGGAAAACATTCGTCGGTGATTATACTTATTCCCAATACTTTCATTCCCATGTGGTTGGCAACTATGTCTTCAGGAATTGTCGACATTCCAACTACATCCGCGCCTATTGCTCTTAAAAAACTATACTCCGCCTTTGTCTCAAGGTTTGGTCCGGGTACTGCAACATAAACTCCCGTGTGAACTTTTATATTGTTTTCCTTTGCCGCGCATTCTGCTTTCTCAATTAATTCATAATTGTA
Organism: uncultured Ignavibacteriales bacterium; assembly: GCA_963786395.1. Lineage (GTDB taxonomy): Bacteria > Bacteroidota > Ignavibacteria > Ignavibacteriales > Ignavibacteriaceae > Fen-1301. The sequence goes on from CAWAZD010000007.1 coordinate 423,295, forward strand.
TGCTTCACTCATGTCAGGAAAACGTGGTCCTAAGTCCTCTTCGTTCTTTCCTATCAATGGATTATCACCAAGCAGATTTATATGATCTTTCATGATCATAATATCCCCGCGCCTGTAATCAGGGTTCATTCCGCCGCATGCATTTGAAACTATAAGCGTGTGAACACCTAAAAATTTCATCACCCTTACCGGATATGTAATCTGCTGCATCGTGTAGCCTTCATAGTAATGAAACCTTCCCTGCATAGCAACTACATTTTTACCGCCGACTTTTCCGAATATCAGTTTACCCCTGTGAGACTCAACTGTGGATAATGGAAAATATGGAAGATCCGAATAATCTATCTCATTTGTAATCTCAATTTCCTTTACTAATCCTCCTAATCCTGTTCCCAGTATTATCCCTATCGGGTATTCTTCAGTTGTGTGTTTCCTTATTACGGAAAGTGTTTCTTCTATTTTGTTTTTCAGGTCGCTCATTACTTATAATATTTTATTTACAATATCATCAATATTAATATCAATGTTTTGGGTTTGTTCTATTTTCTTTGAAGGAACTTTTTCCTCACCGGCATTTTCTACCTTCATCTCAAGCAGCTGAGCCTGTGAGCTTATTATCGATTTCAATTTTGCAACTACAAGATCCTTCTCTTCACGAAGAGTTATTACAGCAGTCCTAATCTCGTTCGCGCTTTCACGTGCTTTTTCCATTATCTGCGAAGCTTTTATTTCTGCTTCTTTTATCATCAGACTCGTCTGTTTCTTCGTTGACTCAAATGATTTCGACGATGATTCCTGCGCTCTCAGAAGAGTGTCCTGAAGATTTTTTTCAATTCTCCGGAATTCAGCTAACCTTAAATTTGCTGCATCTAAATCTTTTTTAAGTTGTTCATTCTCTTTCTGCAAAGATTCCATTTCATCTGAAAGCTTCTCAAGAAATGCCTGTACTTCATCTCTGTCATAACCCCGCACAGACTTGTTGAATTCCTGCTGCTTAATGCTGTTAGGAGAATATTTCATTGTTCATCCGTGATGTTTGAATAATTTCTCTCTCCGAAAATTGCGGTGCCTATACGTAACATTGTGGCGCCTTCTTCTATAGCAATATCATAATCGCTCGTCATTCCCATCGACAATTCTTTTAAATGGAGTCCGTCTGCTTTTAAACTTTCCTTCAGATTACTCATGTAACGGAAACTCCGTCTGATTGCTTCCCGGTCATCTGTATTTGGACCTATTGTCATCAAACCTTTTAACTCAACATTCTTTAATTCTTTGCAGTACCATGCAATGTCCATTATCTCGCTTTCGTCAGTTAATCCTGATTTAGATTCCTCATTCGAGGTCTTTATCTGCAATAAAATTTTCTGAACCTTGCTGATTTTCTCGGCTCTGTTATTTATATCCATCGCAATCATTAAAGAATCGACTGAATGAATATAATCAGCTGAATTTACTGCAAACCTGACTTTGTTCCTCTGAAGATGTCCTAAAAAATGCCAGGTTACTTTACTTCCTAACTGGGCAAATTTCGAATCAAGTTCCTGAACCTTGTTCTCGCCAAAATCTATTATACCTTCTTTATTAGCCTCAACAATTTCATTTACTCCAAAATTCTTCGAAACCGCTATGATTTTTATATCAGCGGGATCTCTTTTGGCTTTAATGCTTATTTCAGCAATTCTGCCTTGTAATATCTTAAGATTTTCGGCAATCATAGTAAAATTAAGAGAGTGAATTTATAGGTTTCTCAACCCAAAATCAACGAAATAACATATAATTTAACCGTATTATTCTATATATACAACAAAACTTGTTCATTATTGCCTTTTTTATAAACTCCTAATTCCCGGCATTAAATTATTGGCGTTAAAAAAATTCTGCATAAGTTAAGTAGAGGATAATGCTATGGAGTTGAATGGGGATATTTCTCCGAATTCATTTTTAATTTTTACTTTCTAATTTTTAATTATCCCTCTTCTTTTTTGTAACTTTGTATTCATAAACTCGTTTATTATTGGAGAAATTTAATGGAATTAGAACTTTTAGAAAAAATAAAAGAAAAAGCCTCTAAAAAGAAAAGCACCCTCGTCCTTCCTGAATCTCACGACGAAAGAGTATTAAAAGCAGCGGAATTATTACTAAAAAATAAAATTGCTTCTGTTATTACCCTCGGAAATGAAGAAAAGATTTGGAACGATGCTAAAAAACTCGGCCTCGAACTCAGCGGTATCAGAATCATTGATCCCGAAAAATCAGAAAAACTTAGCGACTTCGCTAATATCTTTTTTAACATGCGTAAACATAAAGGCGTAACTATTGAATCCGCCCGTGAAATTCTTAAACGCGATCTCTTCTTCGGAGCAATGATGGTAAAAGAAGGAATGGCTGATGGAAGTGTTGCCGGTTCCTTTGCTTCAACCGGTGATGTAATGAAAGCAGGCATTCAATGCATAGGAATGCCCGAAGGAATTTCAATTGTATCAAGTTTCTTCCTAATGATATTCCCTGAACAAACCTATAGTTTTGCCGATTGCGCCGTTGTTCCCAACCCTGACGCAAAACAGCTTGCGGATATTGCCATCTCTACTGCCGAAAACCACAGAAAACTTACCGGAGAAATACCTTATGTTGCAATGCTTTCATTCTCAACCAAAGGAAGTGCAAAACACGAATTGGTTGATAAAGTAATTGAAGCTACACGCATTGCAAAAGAAAAACGCCCCGACCTGCAGATCGATGGTGAACTTCAATTTGATGCAGCTATAGTAGAGTCAGTTGGAAAGAAAAAATCTCCCGGCAGTAATGTCGCTGGCAGAGCAAATGTTTTAGTTTTCCCCGATCTCAATGCAGGTAACATCGGTTACAAAATTGCTCAGAGATTAGGAAAAGCAGAAGCAGTCGGTCCGGTTGTGCAGGGATTAAAAAAACCATTCTTCGATTTAAGCCGCGGCTGCAGTGTAGACGACATCGTTAACACCTCCGCCATCGCCGCCTTAGGTTAACTTTTATTTTAACCTTCGGGGTTTTCTTGAACCTCGAAGGTTTTGATTTCTCCTAAAATAATTCTGTCATCCCTGCGCTTGCCCTCCATTGGATGGAAAGCGGAGATCATTTTACACTAATTGTCATGTTTTATTCCCCCTTTTTCATCTTGAAATAATCTTTAGCAGTCATAATTAAAATCCCGGTGAATATTCCTGTAGCCAGCAGTTGTAAAACATCAACATCCCTAACGGAAGCAAATGCATTACCCGAAAATAATCTGACATACCCGGGAATAATAACTGCAAGAAAAACAATCATTACTGAAAGCATTCTTCTCCTCAACCTCATTTTCTCATCCATAACTTCTCCCTAATAATTTGTTTGTTAAAGTACATAACCTGAAAGATAAGCTTTTAGTTGTATTGTTTGGAAAATTAACTGTTCTATTATTTGGATTGTTCAGTACTATCTAATCCAAATAAATCGTAGGGTTGTTTACTAAAATTATTATTGAATGCAAAAGCTATAATAAAAATGTATACTGCAAATCCCAATACAACAAAAATCTGAGCAGGGGATGTCTTTTGAATATCCTGTTTTAATTTTGCTTCACAAACTTCACCGGGACAGTATTGAGCTTTTTCTTTGAAAAACATTGGATAAAATTTACACCCCAGACAAATACCAAACGCTGTTTCAAAAAATAAGAATATCAGGCAAATCAGACATATAATTCCGGCTATCGGGCTGCGGGAGTTTAATATCACTATGTGGATAAATATAACAGAAGCCAAACTATTCATTTTACGTTCCTTGGTTTGTTGTTATGTGTTAAACAATTCAAAATTAACCAAATTTGTATTTATTTGGGAATCATTTCTGTTAATTAGCTAGATATAATTACCAAAATCCTCCATTTTTTACCGCGACCTTCCTCCCGCAAGGCCTGAAACGGTAAAAAACGTCTTTTTTTGGTAATTATATGTAGGGGCCTACTTTTTTTTCGGCTCCCTTTAAGTTGAACCCCTAACACCAAAACTTTTTTGCCATTTCCAGTATCTTTTGGCAAAAAAACGGTTCTCAATTTATTAATATGTAGAGGCCTACTTTTTTTTCGGCATACCAATAACTCCCATTTTTTGCCAAATTCATAACCTTTTGGCAAAAAACAGCTCCTTTTGGTAGTTATATGTAGAGGCTAACTTTTTTTCCCGGCTTCTCCCCTGCAATCTCTGCAAGGTTAAAGTGCGGTAAAAAAAAGGAGAAATTCTACTAGTAGATATATGCCGACTTTATTTGATTGGCACTATATCTCTCCACCCTCGTTTTCATGCATAAGCAGCCCCGTGCATGAAAATAGACCTGGGGATGTATAACAAGTATAGGGGGTTCTTTTTTTTATTGTGGTTCTTTCCTGTTCGCTCCTTCCCAGCCCTCAATTCCTGGTAATTTCTAAAGTAAATCAAGAGACAGGGAGGAGAGCCGAACAGCTAAACAACAGCTTTTTAACTGCTTTTTATCAGGTTTAGGTTAACAGCCTTCCCTGATTCCTAAACAGTTTGGTAACTAAACATTATTAAAACAACATAAGGATCTTATCATGGCAACTCTAAAAAACCTTGTTCTTGGAGAAGTTTCCGGAAAAATCGGGCATGTAGTAATTAAAAAACGCGGTAATAAGTACTCCATCGCGCATCGACCTAAAAATTACCGGACCCCCCGCGATACCCGCTCGGTCTCTATTAGAAATCAGTTCCGGACAATTTCAAATCTTGCCCGCAGAATAAATAATATCGACCTCCTTAAAATAATTTGGCGGTCTGAATTCCCTGATGGCTATACAGCCTATCATAAAATTTTAACTTCTAACTACCACCATTTCAGGTACAGCGATTTTGCCGGATCCCCTGTTCTTACCCCAAAACCAGGGTTCCCCTTAACAGATCCCAAAGTTGAAATGACAGAAAAAGAAATAATTATTAAAACCAGTCCCATCCTGCCTGACTCCGGAATAAATTTCTCTCTTGAAAAATTTATTATCACCGCCTCAATTTTCCTGATTGAATCACCTACTGATTCCGGTATTGTTAACTATTTTTCCCACCGGACCGGAACAAAATCACCTCTGGAAACTGGTGTTCCTCTTCAACTAATATCTAAATTTAATTCACCTTGCGCTCTATATTCTGAAGGCGAATCTATCTTTAAGTCCTGGTCCGTCTTAATTACTCTCGATGATAAAAATATCCCCGTCCATTACTCCGATATAATCCCATGGACGAATGATTCAATTGCACCAAAATCAGATTTATCAATGGATCACCCCGCAAAACTAATAATCGCATTGAAGGAAGTGAAAACCCATCTTTCCCGATCCATTCCATATGACCCTTTGCTTGCCATTCCCGCGATAAGTAAGTGCTATCCCATTAAATTCCCCTTTAAGCCAAAGGGGCATAATGGGGGTTGTAATTATTCCAATTACCCAGTCCTAAAGGATGGGCTAATTTATTTAATATTTTATGGTTTATTAGACCAGGTATTTATGCCTGGGATTAAATAATATAGTATTTATGTAATAAGAGGATTCATCCCCTTCCACCCCCAATTGTCATTACCGTCCCGATAAATCGGGAGGAATCCATGCATCGAATTTCTTCCATTCATCCATCAATCCATTTCTCTCCTCCCTTTTCCTTTTAACTTTTCCTTACTCCTTACTTAAAAAAACCTCCGGAGTTAAGGAATTTTCCGGAGGTCTTTGGAGAGAGAAAAAAAATAATCTCCTATTTCTGAAGTATCATCTTTATCGACGAACTAAATCCTCCCGCTTGTATCCGGCAGATGTAAATTCCACTCGCCAATTTAGATGCCCCGAACTTCGCCTCATATTTCCCCGCCTTCATATTCCCGTTAACTAATCCAGCCACTTTCTCACCAAGAATATTGTAAACATCTAATGAAACAAACCCTTCCTTCGGCACTGAATAATTAATAATTGTTGATGGATTAAATGGATTTGGAAAATTCTGCTTCAGTGAAAATTCAACCGGAACATTATTCTCATCTTTTACCCCCACCGTGCCTAATGTTAACAAAAATGTTGAATTAACCGGATCAAAATTGTCCGTTATATACCCTCCGGCTACAAATATTCTCTTGTCCTTCAAGAGCATCTTAGGACTATCCCAGAAATAATATGGCACATGAATCAAACCGGTTGAAACAGAAAGTTTATGTGTAACCAGATCAAGAGTGTTTATCCTTATCATTCCACCAGGGTTGGCCCCTTTAATAGAGGGTAAATAAAGTTTATTGTTTGATCGGTCAACTATCGGGGATAAATATGTTGTTGAATCCCCAGACGCCCCGTCATAATACGGTATTGGGGGAATTGTCTCAAATGTATCAATCATTTTGTTAACCGGGTTTATGGTAAATAACTTAAAGATTGATTTAATCCCGTCTGCTTTACTCGCCAGCATTATGAATTTTCCATCCGGCATCCTGAATGTAGAAGGTAAATCGCTCAACCCATATATCGGATACCATAATGTATCGTTTGGCAGCAGCGTATTCTGGAATAAAGAAAAACTGTTCGTGCGTGAATCATATTGTTCTATTGATTCATAAGATGCACCCCCATAGGTTCCGTTTCCTCCAAAAACAAGTGCCGTACTGTCATTCATCGGAAGTACAAAAGCATTCGACCTTTGTGTCAAAAGATTTCCCGTTTCTATGCAAGTATTGTGTAAAGGATCGTACAAATCTCCGATCCCAGCGCTTGTAGGTTCATACCAGCTCCCGATAATAAGCACTTTTCCGGAACTTAACTGTGCCCCCCTGTTCCAGGTTCTTACATGTGTCATATTTGTTACAGTCGTAAATGTATTATTTGATGGATCAAATATTTCCATTGTGGCAAGCTGCCCTACCCCCAGATCGCTGCTCATTCCTCCTGCTATTATCGCTCTCCCGTCGCTAAGGGAAATTACTCCGGAGCAATCCCTGTAATCATTCATCGTCAATTTGGAAAAAGTACTTGTTGTTGGGTCCCAGATTTCAGCAGTATTTAGTTTTACAAATGATGTCCCATGACCGCCTAATATAATTACCCTACCGTCACTCAGAACTCCCCCGCCTGAACCCGTCCGGGCATCGTTTAATACTGGTCCTTCTGAATATATTACTCCCTGGGCTAATATCTCATCCCCGCAAACAAATATTGTTAACAAAAGTATATAGTATAGTTTTTTCACTCTTTACTCCATTTTTGTTTTGCTTCAAAATGGAGATAGGCAGCCTCAATATCAATGACTTGTTTGTGTCATTATCAAATTATTCCTTGTTTAACTGCCTTTATTACCGCCTGCGACTTTGAGTGAACATGTAGTTTTTCATAGATATGACGAATGTGGTTCCTTACAGTCTGAATACTTATAAATAATAAATTTGAAATCTCCTCATTTGATTTTCCGTCTACAAGATGCCCTAAAATCTCAACCTCCCTGGCGGTCAAACCAAAATCCTCTTCTTTATGCGGAGCATATTGTTTAAATAAATCTAATGTTCTTTTTGCAATCGATGGGGTCATCGGTGATCCCCCCAATGCTACATCCTCTATATATTGTATTAGCCGCAGCGGAGGAGTTTTCTTCAATATATAACCGTCAGCCCCATTCAGTATGGATTTAAATATATTATCATCATCCTCATATACTGTAAGTATTACTATCTGCACTTTCGGAAACTTTTTCTTTAATGGAACTATCCCGTCTATCCCCGACATACCCGGCAGATTAATATCAAGTAATATTACATCCGGATTCCGTAACCCCTCAAGCGCGTCCTCTACTGTCGGATATGCTCCATTGAATGTAAACCCTTCAGTTGATGAAAATATATATGTTAAACTTTCCCTGAATGGTTTATGATCCTCGATTATTGATACTTTTACCGGCATTACAATATTTGACTTTATTTTTTGCATCTTTATATCACCAATTTAATCTTAACTCTCAATGACCTATTTATGCTATTTTTAACATCAGGGTTATTTTCGTCCCTTTTAATGGAATGCTCTTAATAATCAACTTTCCATTTATCTCCCTTGCCCTCTGGAAAAGATTCCTTATTCCATTCCTGTAATAATTAAATTCGTTCTGAAACCGTTCCTTCAGAATTTCATAACTTTCAAACATAAAGTCTTCTTTCACTATCCCCGATCCAAAATCTTCTATTACCATTATAAGTTCTTTGTCGTACAAACTTAGCACAATATCAACCCGCTCAGTTTGTGCGTGCTTTATTACATTATTAAATGCTTCCTTGAATATCAAAAATACATTTCTCTTTATATGATCTGGTATAATCAGATTCCTGTTATCCGCATTTTCGCTTATATTTAATTTTATGGAATTAGCCCTGCAGTCATCTATTGCCATTGTTTTTAATTTCATAAATAGCAGGTCTATATTATCATGTGCCGGCGATATATTCCAGATAATATCCGTTATCGCTTCGGTTGAATCTTTAAGCTGAGTAGATATTTTATTCAGTAATTCCGATTGCTTCGGCGTTACAGGCTCCGCGTGTTTCAGTACTTCTGTGTATATCTGTGTTGAACTTAATGTCGATGCAAGATCATCATGCAGATCCCTCGCAATCCTGTCCCTTATTGCCTGCCTTTCTGTTTTTGCGTTTCTAACTAACTTCAGTCGTTCATACATTAAATGAATAAGCGTTAGAATTACAACACTAGTTGCCACAGGCAATATCGCGGAAATGAATATGTTTTGTCCTTTAAATAATAAAACCTGCAGAATGTATAATCCCAAGATTATTGAATGAATGATAAATTGTTGCTTCAGCGTCCATTGATATCTCTTATCCCCTAACCGGATAGATACAAAAAGAGCAATCAGAATTATTAGTAATTCCGCTACCTTTCTTTGATTATTAACATTGTAAATAAAACTAATCAGTAGTTTTTCATTAATATTCAATGCTGCCTGCAGCCCTTCTTCTTCTGAAACATCAAGATGTTGACCCGGAGTAATATTCATAAGCGTCTTTTTAATTCCGCTTGCCGGGAATAATATTGCTATATCATATCTCTTATTTATATCAGCGCCAAAATGAACTTCTTTTACTGAATGGCTGCAATACCCTGTCCCGCTGGTTATCTCTCTGTAACCCCGAAGAAAATTTCTATCATAAATATGCCCATGCTCATACAGCCATAACTTTGCCCCTATTGCGTCTCTGTTGGATTTTGTACCATTTACTTTAAACGTCAGGTAGTTTTTGTTATTCATGTTATTTATAAACAACACACTCTCTCCGTTTGTATAACTGGAAACATAAAGGTCCATATCGCCATCATTATCTATATCTCCAACTGCTGTGCCCGTACAGTATCCATTCATGTTTGCATTAAACTCGTCCGTAACTTTTACAAATTTCTTACCGTTAATATTCCTGTAAAGAACATTGCTGCCAACATTTGCAACGTAAAGATCCAGATATCCATCATTATCAAAATCAAAGAAACTTGCACCGTAACTAAGCATAGTGTCTTTACCAAAATATTCTTCTGACGCATCCCTGAAATGTCCCGTGCCGTCATTTATATATAACTTGTTTGGACTCTTTCGTTTGGTTATAAACAGGTCCGGATATCCATCATTATTTACGTCTGCAAAACACACAGCGTTGCTTCTTTCATAAGGCTCACCCTTTAATCCGGACTCTTCCGTTATATCCGTAAATTTAATTATCCCGTCATGCGAGTCATTCCTGTAAAGAATATCTTTTCTTGCCCAGTTAACCACACAAACGTCAGGCTTCCCATCATTATTAATATCACTAAATGATGCGCACATCCCTCCTCCCATTGTTTCTAATCCGGCATTTTTTGTTACTTCAGTAAAAAAACCCGCACCATTATTAATATATAGTCTGTTCGTGGATTCTTCATTTACAATAAACATATCAAGAAAACCATCATTGTTAACATCAGCAAATGCCACAGCATTGGTTCGCTCATTCAGCCCTACTCCACGGTTATCTTCATTTGATACATCTTCAAAATATCCATCCCCGTCATTCAGATATAATTTGTTCTTCCCAAATAGGTTGCACATGTAAACATCCTCATCGCCGTCATTATCAATATCCGCAATCCCTACACCAATATAAATCGGACTATTTATCTCTTTGTTTACTCCATTATATCCGGTAATATTTCTAAGTGCTGCTTCTTCATTAAACTTTATGCCGGTAATTTTATTCCCTGAAACTGTTGATTGATTAATATATAACCGGTTTTGCGAAAACATACAGGCGGTTATTATATCATTAAGCCCGTCATTATTTAAGTCCTCTATTCCTACACCATATTCATCATCAATTGGCTTTGAAATACCAAAAACCCTCATGGGATTAAATCCACCAGGCTTTCTTGATTCCGGTAATTCAGTTTTTCTTGAATAATGGTATACTTCTCCATTTTCACCGGCTGCCCATCCCTCTGTTTCAGAATAGAACTTAATATCAAGAAGATTGTTTTCAGTTGGCAATTTATTCGTCGCCCAGTTCACCCCATCGAAATGAAATAAAGTCCCTCCGCTGCCTGCTGCCCAAATATTTTTGTCATTAAATACATCTATTGAATTTATACCTTTGTTTTCAGGCAAAATTGAATATAAGATGGGTTTATCATTTTTAATCTTGTAAAGATTTGTTCCCCTCAAAGCAAATTTGTTTCCTTGGGGGGATTCAGTAAAATAACTTGCTTCTGTTAAAACCAGCTTCCATTCACCCAGGTAATAATGGAAAATATTAGCTGATGCCATTATCCAGAAATCCTTCTCATTTGTCCCATAAATTTTTGTTACTGCACCTCTTAGTAATGGGAATGGATATTGTTTCCATGATTTTCCATTAAAGTACGCTACCTCCCTGTCTCCTCCTACCCATCCATGTTTTTCATCAATATAATATATCGCCATAATCTGGTTCGCTAATGGACTCGGGATTTGAGTCCATTTTTCTCCGTTGTAATAATTAAACATTGATTCGTTGGTTGAAGTTACATGCGAAGCCCAGACTTTCTTTTTACTTAATGCAAAGAATGCGTCTATTGAAATTGAGGGCGGCTGCTGGCTGAGTACATTTAAGGAGTTTTTCGATAAGTTCAATATATATTTCCCGGTAATAAAGCCTTCCCCTTCCCCTGTTAAATAAACTGTATTGTAGCCTATTTTTAATGGGACATCAACCTGTTCCCATTTAAATTCAATATCATTACCGGAACTACCCCTGGCAGGAAGTCCTGAGTTAAAAATTACAAGCACAAGAAACACTAACCTTAAGTTCAGTTTCATAGCCCCAATAATTATTTACTCCCAAAATAATTAAATATTGCTTCCCATTCCACTTCTTCCTACTCGCATTCAACGCGTCAGGCATCCCGAAAAATGCTTGTCATCCCCGCGAAAGCGGGGATCCCATTAATTTACTAGTTTCCCTAAACCTCTGATTCCAATTCCCCCTTATCAAAGAGCCTGTCCCGACTTGTCGGGATGGTTAGGGGGTTGTTTTTCCTCCTCCATCAATCCATTATTCCACCAATCCAATACTCCAATAATCCACCATTCCTCCCGTTTTACTTTTTTTTTTACTTTGCTTTTACACCTTAACAAACTTACTCGCCAGCGTCCCGCATATCGTGCACTTCTCCGTCGGCTCTCCGAATTCTATATTCCCGCAAACTGGACACAAATATATATTGCTAACGTCAAGATCTTTCCCTTCTTTTGCTGCAGCCAGTGCCAATGAATATAACTTCGCATGTACAGCTTCAGCTTTTACTGCATAACCGAACATCCTTTTTGCTTTATTATTTTCTGATTCTGCTAATGCAAGCATAGGCGGGTACATTTCTGAATATTCATAAGTCTCACCTGCAATTGCGGACAAAAGGTTATCAACTGTTGAACCGACTCCATCCAATGCTCCAAGATGCCCCTCTGCATGAATCCTTTCAGCTTCAGCGGCAGTTGAAAATAATTTAGCAATATTGGTGAATCCTTCCTTCTCGGCTTTCTTTGCGAACGCGCGGTATTTCTGATTTGCCTGACTCTCTCCTGCAAAAGCATTTTCCAGATTTTCTTTTGTTGTTGTCATTTTTTTCCTCACTATTTTTGTGAAATAAATTTCCTTATGTAAAAATAACCAAATTACTTCAAATCTATACTCTAAAATATCAGCCCGTCACATTGGTCGGAAGTAATCCATATTCTATTGAGGCTGACTCAAAAGTAAATTTTACCGTATAGAAATTCACCTTTGTGAATAATTCGATTCATTAATTCATTTTAGTGAATAAGTATACAAAAAAAATCACTTTTGAGTCAGCCTCACGCCGAAGGCGGGGGTTGTTTCCATCAATCCATTATTCCACCAATCCATTATTCCTTGTCCCCTTTTTACTTTTACCTTTTTACTTTTTCCTTTTCATGGCTTGTATACCGTAAAAAACGTCCTCTTAAATGGTAAAAGTATTTTATTGTTTTTCTGAAAACGATAACTTTCCCTGCATTCACCCAACACCTGTTTCTTGAATAATGTCTTTTCCTTTTCATCCGTTAATGTTGCCAGGTAATGTTTCATCCCGGTAGATGAATACCATTCAATCAATCCGTCATGACTTTCAAGTACATGATAATATATTGTCTGCCAGACAGAAAACTTTCCGGATATCCCCGAAAGAAGATCATAATAAAATTCAGGACTATTATAATTTATTGCGTCTTTGCATCCCGCCATTCGTTCTTTCCACTCAGAATATTCCGAGACTCTTGTTAATGCCTTATGGAGCGGAGATTCAAAATTCGCCGGAACTTGCACAGCAAGTACACCCTTTGATTTTACCATCTCAAACAAATTATTTATTAATTTCTCATGATCAGGTAGCCATTGAAGAACTGCATTCGAAAATACAATATCAAATTTGTTCGGTGGTTTCCAATTCCGTATATCCTCTATAATCCATTTTTCATCGGGATATGAATTACGCGCGCTTTCAATCATCTCAACCGAACTGTCCAACCCGGTTATTTCTGCAGTCGGATATTTATCTCTTATTACATAGGTGCTGTTCCCGGGACCACATCCGATATCCACTATTTGAGCCGGCCGCGAAATATCAATGCTTGCTGCAAGATCATGCGCAGCCAGCGTCCTCTCATCTTTGAATTTTAAGTATTGCTCCGGATTCCATTTGGGGCTATCATTTCTTTCCATATTCACCTCAATGTCATTTTTTTTATCCATCAATCCAATATTTCATCAATCCAACAATCCAACAATCCATTCCTGCCAATGACCACACCTTATATAAACTCTATATTGTCGGTAAATTAAGAAAAGGTCTCGCTTTCTTTTCGGATTAGCACCTGTTAGTTTAAACCCTAAAGGTTTATTCCAGGTGGAAAATTGAATCTCATAAAAGAAAGGAGACCTAAAATGAATCGTATTAATAATAATGAAGAAAAAAACATTTATCAATATGACCATTATCTTTCACTGGACTGGTCACAAAAAAACATGGCAATAGCCAGGATGAAAAAGAACAGCATAAAGCCCCAAATAATTGACGTAAGATCTGACTTAAAAGAGGCCAAAAAATACTTTTCAAGTCTAAAGGGAAGTAAGATATTGACAATAGAAGAAACTACGAGCACACATTGGCTTGCAATTGAACTAAAGGAATCAGTAGACAGGATTCTGATATGCGATCCATATAGGAACAGGTTATTAAACCAAGGTCCCAAGACTGATAAAATAGATGCCGGGAAATTATGCCAACTACTTCGAGCAAACATTTTACATGAGGTATACCATAATCTGGAAGAGGATTACTCGATCAAGAAAATAGTAAGTGCATATGATGATTTAATAAAGTTTGGCGTACGAGTTCAGAACCAACGTTCAGCGATATATCGGGCAGAAGGACTGAATCACAAGAAGGATAATCTTCCGGAAGATAATGCAACGCTTCAGTTCATAGAACATAATCAGAATAAAGCCATAGAGTTATATAATGAAGAGAAAAAGGAATATCATAAATATTTTAATAAAATCAGAAGACAAAACAAACTTATAGGGAAACTGGAAAGCATACCAGGCATCGGAACAATAATAGCAGTAAAGATATATGGGGTTGTAATAGATGCTCATAGATTTATAAATAAATATCAGTACTGGAGTTATTGTGGTTTGGCTTTAAACGATAAAGAAAGCGGAGGAAGGAGTTATGGTAAGAGGAAACCCCGGTACTCAAGAAAATTAAAGGGAGCCTATGATACATCTGCCATGGCAGCCATAGGTGGTAATAGCGATATAGCAGATTATTATAATCATCTTTTAGAGAAAGGATTATCAGAAAAACAAGCCAAGCTTGCTGTTGCCAGATATATAGCAAAGGTAAGCTATGGAATATTGAAAACCGGAGAGAGTTATGTTCCATATAAATGGAGACACACAACAGAACAAGAGAAAGTAAATCTAAAATAAGATTATGATCAAAGAACTCCGGGAAATCAGTTCTTCTAAAACAAAGGCCTTCAGAGAAAAGTAATTTGAAGAAGTTAAGAGAAAAGAGGTTCAACGGGAATGATGCTCCTCCAAGAGAGCCAAACTTTGTCGGTTAACCCTTTCTCTGTTAAAAAAACTCAGAATTTACCGTAGCCAGAAAAGGCTCAGATAGACGCGTAGTTAAAGAAACAAAAAAGTAAATAAAAATTACAAGAACAAAGAAATACAATAAGAGAAGAACAAAGCATGTGTAGCCTGGAGGCGAGACCAAAAGTAGAGATGCAAAATGCGTGTAATTTTGCACACGGAAAGCTATTATCTCTTGACTTTTTTCTTAATAGACATTCCCGCGAAGGCGGGAATCCATGCAGCTTATTTCTTCCATCAATCCAGTATTCCATCTATCCATTATTCCATTATTCCAACAATCCATTCCTCCCACTTAAACCTTTCCATCGGAATTATTGACTAATACTAACTGAATTGATAATTATATAATTTGTTGAATGAAAAATATATTTGCTCTCTGTTTCTTTATTTTAACCGCAATTAACACATTTCCACAGAATTATTCAGTGACAGGACAAGTTGCTGATTCTTCCAATAAAAAACCACTTGTCAGGGCAAATGTTATTCTTACTCATTCTACAGACTCAAAGGTTTCCGGCGATTTTACAGATGTAAACGGAAAGTTTACAATCAATAATCTGAAAAAGGGGAAATATCTGTTAGAAATAAGCTTTGTGGGATATAAAAAATATCATAAGAATATAGAACTCACTTCTGAAAAAACTGATCTGAAAACAATTTACCTGTCCCCGGATGGCATCCATTTAAAAGAAATTGATATCGTCGGAATGACTTCAGGTGTGAGCATAAAAAATGATACTACTGAATATGATGCCTCAACATTTAAAGTGAATAAAGATGCTGTTGCCGAAGATCTGATTCAAAAAATGCCCGGTATTACAGTTCAGAACGGTCAGGTTCAGGCGCATGGTGAAAATGTAGGCAGTGTCCTTGTTGACGGCAAATTGTTTTTCGGCGATGATCCAAACGCGGCACTAAAAAATATCCCCGCCGAAGTAATCGATAAAATTCAGGTGTTCGATCAGCAAAGCGAACAATCACAATTTACAGGTTTTGATGACGGCAATTCTATAAAAACAATAAATATTATCACCCGGACAAGAATAAAAGAAGGCACTTTTGGAAAACTATACGGCGGATATGGCGATCAGCAGAAATATTCATCCGGCGGAAACATAAATATCTTCCATGATGATACACGGCTTTCAATTCTATCACAATTCAATAATGTAAACGTCCAGAATTTCTCCAGCGAAGATCTGCTTGGTGTTATGTCTTCTTCGGGTTCCGGAGGCAGAGGCGGTTTGGGTGGTATGTCCGGTGGAAGAGGAGGAGGCGGTGGAAACAACAGAGGTCAGGGAGGTGGACAAGGTGCGGGAGGTTTTGGCGGTCCCGGTGGTCCCGGCGGCGGCAATAATTCCAGCAATTTCCTTGTAAGTCAAACTGCAGGCATTGTTGATACTAAAGCTTTTGGAGTTAATTACGTTGATAAGTGGGGAAAGAGTTTTGATATTACAGGCAGTTATTTTTTCAACCTGACTAATAATAATGCTGAATCTTTAAGCGATAGGAATTATTTCCTCACTAACTCTACAGCACAAAGTTATAATCAGGATAATTCTTCCGTTACTAAAAATATAAATCACCGGTTTAACTTTAGAATGACTTATCAGATTGATACTTCCAATTCAATTATATTCCGACCCACATTCACCGCACAGCAGAATAACGGTTCAAGTAATAATTTTGCAAATACATTCCAGGGGTTAGACCAGCTAAGTACAACAACCAGTTTATTTAATACTAATCTTCGTGCTTATAACTCAAGTAATGAATTACTTTTCCGCCACAAATTTGCTACTCCTGGAAGAACAATTTCTTTTGACTTTAACGGATCACTTAATAAAAGCTCCGGCGATAATACATTCAATGCGGATAATATTTTCTATACCAATAATATCCCGTCAGATTCTGTATTGAACCAGGTTTCAGATTTACTTAAAAACGGCGGTAGCGCGACAGCTAATATTGTTTACACTGAACCTTTTACCGAATATGGAATGCTTCAGTTTAATTCAAGGTTCTATTATTCTGAAGATAACAGCAATAAGAACACCTATGACGAATTGCCGAATTCTTCTTTACTGGATACATCGCTCAGCAATGTTTACAGAAAATATTATGTTACACAAAGTTACGGTGCCGGTTACCGGTATCGAAATGAAGGTTTAATGTTCGGGTTTGGATTAAATTACAATCTGGCTGAATTAAGGAATGAGCAGACTTTTCCTTTAGCGCACGAAACAGTCAGGTCATTCAGTTCCGTGCTTCCTAATTTTATGTTGATGTACAGGATTTCAAAAGATCAGAATCTTCGCATAATGTACAGGGCAAATAATGACGATCCTACAATCGACCAGCTTCAGAATGTTCTTAATAATTCCAATCCAACACAGTTAAGTTTGGGTAATCCTCTTCTTGCTCAAGATTATAAACACACTTTAAATATTCGTTATACCGAAACCGGTTTCGAACATGTGCATTCCTTTTTTATTTTATTCGGCGGAACAATTACACAGAACTACATTGGCAACAAAACATTCATTGCGCAGAAAGACACTACAGTTATGAATAACATTTTCCTTAACAGGGGCAGCCAGTTAGTCGTTCCCGCTAATCTTAACGGCTATATAAATCTTCGTTCATTAATAACCTACGGCTTCCCCGTTTATTTCCTGAAGTCAAACCTTAACCTTAATCTGAATTACAATTATACACGTACGCCTGGTATTATAAATGATGTAATGGATAGAGTTAATTCCTCAACTTATGGAGCGGGTATTGTTTTAAGCAGTAATTTCAGCGACAAGATTGACTTTACTCTATCTACCACCAGCAGTATAAATTATGTAAAAGATAATATTCAATCTGCCCAAAACAGTAAATACTTCAATCAAAATTCCTTAATAAAATTGTATCTGTGGATCTGGGAAGGATTTGTTTTAACAAATGAATTGAATCATCAGTATGACAATGGATTAAGCGCCTCCTATAATCGTAATATAGTTTTATGGAATGTTACATTCGGAAAGAAATTCCTGAGTAATGATAATGCTGAACTCAGATTTTCATGTAATGATGTACTTAACCAGAACACAAATATTCAGCACAACATTACCGACACTTATACTGAAGACGTTAGATCCAACACCCTCGGACGTTATTTCCTTCTCTTCTTTCATCTACAGCCTCCGAGCCTTTTAATTTATATTGTCATTCCCGTCCCGATAGATCGGGAGGAATCCCATGGTTTGTTCGACAATCTCAAATGACATTCTACGATTAATCTCTTCTTTCATTACTCCTTACTCCTTACTCTTGTGCTATTGATATCATGTTGAGTATTCCCTGATCCAAGTGAATTGCGCTCCAAATGCGCTCGAAATGCGCTCAATCTGTGCTTAAAAAATTAACGTTTTGTAAATAAGCCTCATCTATATAGCGACCTTGTAGAACAAGTTCCTATTATTTGGAGAATTACAATCAATTATGTCATACCGCGAAAGAGGGAATCCCATGGTTTGCCTACAATTTCAAATGGAGAATCCTATCGTTATTCTAATTGAAACGAAGAATAAGTCATCTTGATAAAGCTAAAGTGTTTGATATTTTTGAACTGCAATTTCAATCATAGAAACACATAAGCTAACAAAGCAATACGACCGCCTTACCGAGGTATCGGTTCCAGAATGGAAAGCCCCGAAGGGTTTCAATTAATATCAAGCTTCCTGTTATTCCCGGTCTTCTTTCTTTCAGGTGCATTATTCCCAATAGATAAATTGCCGCCATGGCTTGCGCCTTTTACATTTATAAATCCTCTTACTTATTCAGTTGATGCGTAAAGAAAAGTTATTCTTGGAGTTTCCCATTTTCCCCTCTACTTTGACTCCAGTATTTTAATTGTATACACAATAATAATATTCACCGCGGGCATCTACGCTTTCAAAAAGATGAAAATCTGAATCCATAGCATCCACTTTTAAATTTTTAATTATCTCTGATCCGATAAATCCTGTCTGCTAGTCGGCTGCCTACCAGATAAATGTCGCATAGTAATTATTCGCTCCTTAACTGCTGCTTATAAGGAGGCGATAAGGAGTGAATAAGTAGCTTTTTTGTTAATGTATTGTTTTATAAAGAGTTGAGGGATTTTGGAGAATTATTATTTGTATCCCACTTCAATTTTATGCCACATTGCTGCAACTTTATCTTTCAAATCTGCCATCTTCGCTTTGAACTTTTCTTCATTACGTATGTTTTCAAAGAGAGGATCGAGCTGCGTTATCCTGTATAACCGCCAGCCGTTATCGATTGCTAACTGAAGATATTTTAGTGCTACTTCCTTTTTCCCCATGATTGAATATATTTCCGCCAATATATATGGGGCATTAAATTCTTCATTACCGCTTTTTATGTTTTCTTCCTGTTCATTAATTACATTCCTGAAAATAATGGCTGCCGCTTCCTTCTCGTTGTTTTGATTTAACAACCACGCGTAGTTTGGAGAATAATCTTTTTTACGGGGATTCTTTACATATATCGAATCATAAATAACTTTGGCTTTATTGAAATTACCAGCAAACAATTCCACTTCTGCTGAAGATTCAAGGAAATGTAAATTGTCCGGATTTTCTTTTAGCATTGTCTGAATATATTTCCTTGCCTTATCATAATCCTGCCGTGAAATATATTCCTTAACAAGATCGACAGCTCTGACAGGATTTGGTTGAAGATCTAATGAAGTTAATAACCATTTCTCTGCAGCACTGTCGCGGGCAAGTCCCAGATAAATTATTCCAAGTGTTCCATATCCCGATGCACGCGCAGGATCAATCTGAACACTCTTTACCGCCCATGGATATGCATCATCAAACTTTCCCAGCCACCAGTACATTGTTGAAATATTATTAACTGCCGGAGCATAATTTGGATTAAGGTCCAAGGCTTTTGAATAATAATTTATTGCCGAACGGAATTTGCCTTTATATGCGGATACTACTCCCAAAGATTTATATGCCTCTGAGAGTCCTGGACTTAAT
The DNA here is from genome assembly GCA_963786395.1 of uncultured Ignavibacteriales bacterium. GTDB lineage: Bacteria > Bacteroidota > Ignavibacteria > Ignavibacteriales > Ignavibacteriaceae > Fen-1301. Next base: position 443,073 of record CAWAZD010000007.1, read on the forward strand.
TTAATTGCTTTATTACTAAGACTTTCGGACGAATCAAAGTAAGCTTCACCATATCCGAACACTCCTGCTTTCTGTGCAAATGCGTCTGCTAATCCTGTATAGGCTAAAGCATAATTGGAATCTAGTTTAAGTGCTTTCCGAAATAACTCAATTGCTTTTTCATTCTCCTCTTTTTTATACCGGTTGTAATGTTCCCTGCCCTCAAGATAAAACCCGTATGCATTTACATTTTTAGTCGGATTCCATTTGAGCTTTTCCTTTTGCGCTGAACTTAGTTCAGTCTTTAATGCCGTCGCTATCCTTGAAGCTACATCGCTCTGAATTAAAAATATATCCCTTAATTCCCGGTCGTAATTCTCAGCCCAAATCTGTTTATCGTTTCCGGCATTTATTAACTGGCAGGATATCCTTACATTGTTCCCGGCTCTCCTGACACTTCCTTCAAGAATTGTTTCTACACCCAACTCTTTACCTATGTCCCTTGAATTCTTGGTTGTGTTTTTATATTTCATTACTGAAGTATGCGAAACAACCTTCAACTGTTCAATTTTGCTTAACTGAGTTAAAATATCTTCAGTTACTCCGTCACTAAAATATTCATCTTCTTTTGATTCACTTAAATTTTGAAAGGGTAAAACCGCTATAGAATTTACTTCGACTATCGGAGGTGCTGCTTTAGGATTCCCGACATAAAAAATTACCCCTATAGCAGCAAATACCACAACTGTGGAGTGAAGAATTATTTCCTTAATTGTAACTTTCTGGTGGTTCTCCTTTCCGTGAAACCATGCTAATATAATAACACTAACGAGACCAAAAATTATGATAACTACAAACAGATCAAATATGTATGATGGTAAATTGTAACGTGAGCCGAAAAGATTTATAACCCCTAATATTGTAAGCCCTGTACTAACATGAATAGTAACCCACTTTCTTATTTTTCTCTCTTTTATTTCTTCTAAAAGATTATTCATCAGGTAATTGTAACTTCTTTGAACGAAAAGATTTATACTAGCTTCTGTAATTCAATTTTGTATAATTTTCTGCCTAATTATGTTGTTACCATCACAATCCTAGGTTGGACTAATCGGTATTCCCCCTTTCCTAACTATTTACTTTTACCTTAACTTTTTCCTTTTACCTTTTTCCTTTCTTTCTATTTCCTGTAATCTATTTCTGAACCCAGAACACTATGGGGGATAAGAAATACAATTAATGTAATTACTGCCGCCATTAATATCCACCGTCCGGGATGCTTCGATTTATAAACTCCCCACAATGCGGCAATCCATGCAATAAAAGCTATAAGGGTTTTGTTATCTGTTAAATCAAATCCAAATGGAACCCCTGTCCAATATTCACCGAATGCAAACTTCTGAGTTATTGGTCCCATAATCATTCCTCCCGCAATTACAAAAGCAAGAGTGAGGAAGGTATAAACCTTATATTTGGGAGTATTACTGAAAAATTCAAGCCCTGTTCTTGTTGATAAGAACATCATTAAAAACATACATAGTATATGGGGGAAAAGAATCCCGCCCGGGACATCTCCTCTGAACCGCATAACAACAGGAGCATTTGTAAGAGGAATAATCTGACCTCCTGAAAGTAATTCAATACCATACATTATTTTCCCCGCAGGCGGCTGCTTTGGAATTACGGCTTCAAGAGATCCATCTTTATTTACCATCGGAATTGTAGTCCATTCATCATAAGATTTGTACCGCATCCACCGGACTGTCCCGGTTATCTCAGGATTATTAGTTTCAATCCTGAGTCTAAAATCCTCCGATGAAATATGGCTCCGGTCGAGACTATAATTAAGTTCCTTTCCGTTTATGTTTACTTTCCCTTTTAGCGGATATGACGGTCCGGTTATTCTTTGGTAATATGCACTTGCCAGAGTTATAACTATTGCAATTATCCACAGGTAAATGTTCTTAATCTTCATGCTGATATCTGAGTTGTTTATAATTGTAAGTTAAAAAAATAAAATGACCTGTCATAAGGATTTCTCAGGTAGTTCTTTTTCTTATCAGCTCAAGAATGCCATTTATAAACGATAGCGGATGAGGAGGGTTCCCGGGTACGTAAAGGTCAACTTTATACTTTTCCAGAAACTTCCTGTTTATTGCCGGACTATCTGCAAATATGCCTCCGCTGATTGCATCGACTCCATAAAGAATAATAATTTTGGGATCCGGCATAGCATCATAACACATTTGAAGAGGTCCTGCCATATTTTCCGAAATTGGTCCGGTAATTACTAATCCATCTGCATGACGGGGTGAAGCAACAAATTCAATTCCATATCTGCCTATATCAAAGTTAACATTACCGGCAGCATTTAATTCCAGTTCCGCACTGTTATCACCTGCGGCGGACACCTGCCTGAGTTTTAATGAATCACTGAAGAATGAAGAAATTTCTTTTCTGATAAGTTCCGTATTTAATTTAAGTTCACTAACATCGCCTTCTTTAACAATTAAAGATGTGCGGTTATTTACTGATATTTTATAATCAGTAGTAAATTTAATCTTCTCCGGGAATTTAACCGAACACTCTCCGCAGAAAGTGCACTTACCCAGATCAATCCTGACCGGCTTATTTGAAATCGCATTTGTGGGACATACGTTTGCCAAATCCGTTTCATCAATTTGTACATTGGTGATTATAGGGCGACCACGGAATGGTTCTTTCAGTATAACGACAGTGGGATCTTTTATGTACTGAATACCCTGGTGCTTTAATATTGTTAATGTGTTTATCATCCTATTCCCTACAAATCAAATCCGCAGTAAGAAAGATTAAAACTCTTATTGCATATTGGAAAATCAGATACTTCATTTTTCCTGACTGCAAGCTCAAGTGCAGTCCAATTATGGAAAGATGGATCTATTATTTTATATTTTACTAACTCCCCGTGGTTGTTTGTAATTGCACAATGGCATATTTCTCCACGCCACCCTTCTACCAGCGATATTACAAATTTATCTTCCCCTGCAATCATTGGAATTTCTCCTCCTTTTGCATGCCCGGGAATATTCTCTAATAATTTCCTAATGTACCCGATGGACTGAATAATTTCTACGCGCCTTATCTGTGTACGCGAATAGACGTCTCCGTGATGTTTTATAATTGGCTCATGCTGTAAATTCCCGTAAAGACAATATGGATGTGAATATCTGATATCTCTGTTCAAGCCTGATGCCTTTGCCGCCATTCCCACTACTCCAATTGCCAATGCCTGGTCATGAGTTACTACACCAGTTTTCTCAAGCCGTGTGAGACTTCCCGGATTATGAAAGAACTTTTTGATCATTTCTTTGAAATCCCTTTCAAAGATCTCAAGTATTTTAAGCAGTGAATCTCTTAGTTCATTGGTGAAGGGATAATAATTACCTGCCGGTCTTATCAATCCTTTTCCTATCCGGTTGCCGCACCAGCTTTGCAGAAAATTAATAATGGGTGTTCGCAGTCTTCCGAAAACTGATTGACCAAGCTGATACGCAATATCTCCGCAGATTGCACTCAGATCACCTGTATGAACTGCAATCCTTTCCAACTCAAGTGCAATTGTTCTAACAAATTGTAGTTCTTCGTCCGGGTTATAATCGCAAAGTGATTCCCATAAATTTGAAAAAGCTAAAGTATGCCCGATAGTGGTATCACCCGCAATTGATTCCGAAAGAGTAATTCTCTGTTGCAGTTTATTTTTACTGAGAAACAATTCTTCAACCCCGCGGTGCTGATAACCATGTTGAATTTCAAGGTGCAGTATCTGCTCGCCTTTACAAATAAATCGAAAATGTCCGGGTTCAATTATTCCTGCATGGATTGGACCTACACCTACTTCATGAAGCTCTTCGCTGTCAATATGATAAAATGGATAATCATTCATTTCGTCAGATTTATCAAATCTGTCTATACCATAACGCAAAGGTTTCAACCAGGGATGATCCAAATATTTAACACCGAAGTTTTCGCTAATTTCCCTTTCGAACATATGGAAGGCTGTGTTTCTTGCAGTCATTGATGAATAATATATCCCGGGTATTAAACCAATTTCAGTTGAAGTGAGTTTAATTCTTTCTTTTCTGTCATTAGCGATACAACAGATTAGTTTAAGTTTATTATCATAGGGAAAACCGAAATAATTGACACAATGATTATAGGGATCATGAAGGAACAGAATATTGGTTTTGCAGAATTCGTCATACTCTGTCAAAGGAATTGATCGGATGTCTATCCTTTCATTATTCTGAACCGTAATGTAATTACGTATAAGCATATTTCTAACTTAAAGATTAACCAAAATTTTTAACAGCTGCGTTTATTAATCGAAACCAGCAATTCAGGTGGATTAAAACCAAGATAAATTACGGCAGCAAGTAATGCAAATTGGGGTACTGATTCCCAGATACTTATATTTTTATTTTGTTCTTCGTTAAGACCACTGTTTTCATGTCTATGAAAAAGGAATTTAAATATTATTTCTCCGAAAGCCCTCACAATAAAAGTTAACAGTATTGCTGAAACAATCAGAAGCCACAGGTAGCCATTATCAAACATTGACCTAAAAATGTAAAACTCGCTAATAAACATTCCGGATGGCGGGATAGCTGTAATCATAAAAAATCCAAGCAATAAAACTAACGCCCCCGAAGTGTTCTTTTCAAAATAACCTCCTGCATCATTAATATATTTGCTTTTTATGACACGGTTAACAGAACCATACTGATAAAACAAACCGGCTTTTGTAAATGAATGAAGTATCAAATGTAAAATGGAACCAAAGAGACCGGCACCTCCCATTGACATTCCGAGCGTTATAAGTCCCATGTGTTCAACACTTGAATAGGCAAACATTCTTTTGAAGCTACGGACGCGGAGCATATATGCTGCTGCGATTAATAATGATAGGAGTGCACTGATTATTAATACCGTTTTTGTCCACTGATGAATATTTGTTTGTGCAGTAATTGAATAAACCCTGTATATTCCAAGAAAGCCGACATTCATTAATGCACTTGAAAATATTGCAGATGCAGGAGAAGGGGCTTTATCCTTTGCATCAATTCCCGCAGTGTACATTGGAACCAGACCTGCTTTTGCAGTATATCCTGTGAAAATAAAAAGGAAGGCTGCTTTAAGCCAAAACTCATCTAGACTAAGAGCTTTACTGAATAAATTGGAATAAAATAAATCACCGACTCTAGCCTGCTGTGCAGCCAACCCAAGGAATAGAATTCCAATAAATATAAAAGCTACACTAACCGAACATATAAAAAGATATTTCCAACTTCCTTCAAGACTACTTTCAGTCCTGCGATGGTAAACCAGAACAGCAGAACTAAGTGTAGTTATTTCAATAAATATCCATGCTATAGCCGCATGGTTTGCAAGATATGCACAGCTTATAGCAGAAATTAATAAAATAAGGGCTGTCCAATAGATACTTTCCGCTTTCGGTGTGTCCTGCCTGCTTTCAAGATAAATATAGCTGTAAAGTATTGAGGTTGTTGCAAGAACACTTAGAACTGACAATAAAATAATCCCAATTGCATCCGGAGTAAAGTAATAAAACTGGACTGCATTAAGATTCAGGTATTCATATATTGTCAAAGTCCACTGCAAAACAGTAAAAAAGATGACAAGGGAATAAACAACTTTTCTCTTTCTGACAAAGAAAACTGAAGTTACAACAAACAGGGATAATATTAAATATATACCAATCATTCTCTTTTCAATCCCTGAGCCTCTCGAGATGACCAACTTCAGCTTCTTTGAAAATATCACCAATCTTATTTGCAAATATTCCAAGTACAAGTACAGTTACAAAGATATCCAGGAGTATACCCAGATTAACCAACATAGGCATTTCAATTCCTACTGTTAGCGAAAGAATAACGACACCGTTCTCCATAATAATAAAACTCATTACATGTGTTATTATTTTCTTACGTGAAATCATAAGGAATAAACCTGTAAATATTGTTATCATTGCGATTACAAAATAGATATTCCCGAAAACACCCCCTTTTAATGTATTTGCAAGATAGAATGTTGTCATTACAATAAAAGTAATAATAAAAAGAGATGTGAAGTTAGATATATAAGGATCTGATTCACGGTTAATCCTATTTTTCTTAATGAGGTAATGCAGAAAATAAGGAATCAATATTGCCTTGAATATCATGGTTTCCAGAAGAAGCAGTACAAGGTTTACAATGTTTATTTCATTCAGCCGCAGAAAGAAAATGCCAAACAGCAGCAATCCCTGAAATGCAATTGCTTTAATAAAAGTCTTTAACCTGATAGCAGTTGCGCAAACATAAAGAGTAACTATGAATAATATCAGTAATATATTTACCATTTAATAACTACCTGCATCAGATTTTACCTGTAACTATCATAACGCCAATAAAAATTAATAATGCAACTGATGAGATCATAAGGATAAATTGCGGGTTCTGGTTCATCCTTAGTCTTGCCATAAATGATTCCACAATTCCGACAGTTGACGCATATAAAACCTGAAGAGAAAAGAATATCATTATATTTATTACAACATAGGGAGAAGAAAGGAAGAATAAATTTGCTATCAATCCGCCGTAAAGTGCAAACTTTAAACTACCTGTATAAAAAATAACTCCAAGATCAAACCCGCTGTTATCCAGAATCATTACTTCATGAATCATTGTTAGTTCAAGATGGGTTTTGGGATCATCAACAGGCACCCTGCTGCTTTCGATTATTCCTAATAGCAAAAACACTGTTGAAGCAAGTAGTCCAAGCGCATATGAAATAACGGGAGATGCCGATTCAGAATAATGAATCGAACTGAATATTTGGTAAAAAGAGGTGTAACCGGTTAATAGTCCCAGCGAACCTATAGTAATAAAAAATGCCGGTTCTGCAAGCATTGAATATAATGCTTCCCTGCTGGACCCCATTCCTTCAAAGCTGCTTCCGGTATCCAATGCTGAAATAATATTAAAGAATTTTCCTAATGCGAGAAGATATGCGAATAGAACAAAATCAAATTGGAATGAAATTAGACCACGGTTATCACCAAATGGAATAAACAAAGCTGCAGCAAATACAGTGCTAAAATAAACAGATGGTGCAAGACCAAATATAAAACTGCTGGTCGAACTGTATACAGAACCTTTTTTGAGAAGTCGCCTGATATCTCTTAACGGCTGAAATATACCCGGGCCTTTTCTCCCGGATAAAATACTTTTTGTTCTGTTAATTATACCTGTGAAGAACAAACTGGATAATATTATTAGAATAAAACTCATTTAATAAAAATTAGAATAATTTATAGAAACCTGTAACTGCATTCCAAATGTACTCACCGTATGAAATGAAGATAATAAAAAGAATAAATATCAGGCCGTAAAGTATATAAAACTGGGTCCTCCCATTCTGAAGAAAATTCAACTTAAGCAAATATTTCCTGAGCCATTTAAGGTTCTTATCAATTAGTAAGAATTCAAGTTTATCATAATTATGAGTACTGTACTCTTTTTCTCCGGGGAATATCTCATTAATGGTAATATCGTTTTTATGCAGGCTAAGTAATGGTTCAATTAAATTGGAATATGTTTTAACAAAAGAACTTGCAGTATATTGCAGCCGGGGATCATTTGTGTTGTAACCACAACCCCAGGTAGGTGAAACAGAATTTATTTTATTTCTTCCGGTCACAATTTTAATCCCGTATACCAATAGAATAAGCGTTGTAAGGATTATTCCCAATGAACCTATTTGTGTGAGTATACCTGATTGATATGCAAATACTCCATATGATGGATTAAGAATACTGGGAACAAATAGTGCCACCGGTCTTTTAAGAAATTGTAGAAATACCTGCGGGAAAAAACCAATAAGTATTATCATTGCTGCCGCCATGTATTGTGGAATCAGCATCAATCTTGAAACCTCTTTTGGTTCTGTATGAAATTGTTTTCTTTCGTTACCCAGGAAGACTATACCGAAAGCTTTAGTGAAACAAAGCATGGCAAGCCCGCCTATTACAGCAAGCGCGACAAAAACTGATAACATAAATAATGTGAAGGCAAAACTGTTTGACTTTAGGCTAGTGTACAATCCCGAGAAAATAAGATATTCCGAAATGAACCCGTTCAATGGCGGTAAGCCGCAAATTGCAAGTGCCGCTATTAAGAACAAACCTGCGGTCTGGGGCATCTTCTTTATTAATCCTCCAAGTTGTTCAACTTCAAGAGTATGAGTTTGTTGGTAAACACTCCCGGCTCCATAAAATAAAAGTGATTTGAATAAAGAATGATTCAAAATATGAAGAAGACCCCCGGTAAAACCGGCAACAGCAAGAAAATCATTCTTTAACCCTAATCCAATTGTCCCGATTCCAATTCCAATTCCGATTATCCCTATATTTTCAATACTATGATAAGCAAGTAGTTTTTTAAGATTGTGCTGAACTATGGCAAGAATAACCCCATAAAGTCCTGAAACAACAGAAACGAATAATATTATTTCTCCTATAACAATGAAATTACTGTTTATTAATAAAAGCATACGTAAAATTCCGTATATGCCAAGTTTAATTATTACACCTGACATCATTCCCGATATGTGTGAAGGTGCCGCCGGATGAGCATATGGCAGCCAGGTATGAAACGGAACAAAACCAGCTTTGAATCCAAACCCGATGAAAAGTAAAACAAAAAGTGTTATAGCTACTGCATTCGGCAGATGGACGACAAATAATCTGATAGCATTAAAATCATTCGATCCTGTTTGACTCATTACCCAAATAAAAGACACAATTATAAATACAACACCTATGTGCGATTGTATGAAAAAATTCAGACCTGCTTTAATTGTATCCTTGCGCCAGTATTCAAATATGATGAGGAGAAAAGATGAGACGGTCATTATTTCCCATACTATCAGAAAAACTATGAAATTCTGAATGATGCACACAAGTATCATTGAAATGTGAAGAATAAAAAAAAGTATCTGATGAAGTTTAATATTTTTGGGTGTGTCATAACTTTTTAGGTATCCTGTTCCGTACAGCACTCCGGTAATAAATGTAAAATTAATTATAAGGATCATCCACGCACTGAGAGCATCTACCCGGACTGGTATCTGACCAAGAATATAATTACCCGTAAATATTATTTCTATATTTTCGCCCATCAATGCTTTAAAGGCAATAAAGGAGGTTGTAACTCCTAAAGCTAATGTCAATAAAATAAGTATCAGTCCATTCTTGTCTTTCATATCAAAAAAGCAATAATAACATCATTCACTAAGTTTATGGATTTTATAATATTAGTATGTTTTAATTTTAAGAAATAAAGTTACATAAATCTTAAAACTTTTACACTGTAATATGCAGACTATAAACCAAACAATCATTCTTTAAAACAAAACAGGCGGGTTTAACCCCGCCTGTTTGAATTAACCTTTTATTAAAGACTTATTTAACCATTGTCATTTTTCTTGTTTCAATATTATTACCCGCGTGAATACGGTACAAGTAAATACCTGATGAAACTGTTACACCATCATTATTCCTGCCATTCCATTGTGCGGAATATGTTCCGGCATTTTTTTCTTCATTAACAAGATTCCTTACTTCCTTACCCATTATGTCATAAATCTTTATTGTAACCTTTTCAGAGCTCGGCAGAGCATATCTGATTACAGTTGTGGGATTAAACGGATTAGGGAAATTCTGATCGAGACTGAATTTATCAGGCAATATTCCATTATTGTTTATTCCTGTCAAACCGTTCACAATTGCAATATCTCTTACTTCAAAATTGAAAGCAGAAGTTCCTGTGTTTAGAGTCTTATCTAATATAAATCCAATATATTTAATTTTTGAAGCATCAAATTGAATTTGGCTTCCGAATCTCTGGTTAAAATTACTAAACTTTAATGTGAAGGTCTGCTGTGTTGATGTTAAATCAATAGTTTTTATAAAGTAATTGAAATTTTGAATGCCGTCCATATCAATAAACACTTGAACTTTATTGATTCCTAATGCCTTGAAAGTTACTCCAGTAAAACCTGATAAATCATATATAGAGGCACTTGCGTTCAATGATCTTACAACTGAAATCCAGTCATTCAAATCACCTGACATATTAACGCCACCAGCAAGGACTAAAGATCCTGCAGGGAATTGATTTGGATCTGACTGGGGATAACCGCTTGTATTAAATGCAGTAACTGAACTGCTGGCTCCGTTCATAAAAGTATAAGCACCACCGCTAATAAATACTTCGTCTCTAAATCCCTGTGCCTGAGTCAAATAAACCTGAGCATCTGAGACAACTCCTGAATTTAAGACAACAGATGATTCACCTGCTTTAATTGTAATATTTTGAACAGTCTGGGATTGATCTCCACCCTGAGAAACTCTGTACAGGGTTTTAAATGATGTCTGACATGTTGAAGCAGTATTTACAAGATTAAGATGAATTTTGCCGTCATGAGTATAAGTTGCAGCTTTGACATAAACAACCGGATTTACCTGAGTGTTATTCATATATGTTAAAGGTTTTACAGCTGAAGCTGCAGAAAGTATGTTCTCCACCATAGATATGGTTGAGGAAATTGAACTACTCCAAACCTGAAAATTGTAAACTGACAGGGTATTATTAGGAGCTATATATTCATCATATGTCCATTTGTTTTCAACACTGAATCCTGAAGAGGTTTCATATAAGCAGAAAGAAATAGCATAGTCAGTAGTTCCTGGTTTGGTAATCTTTGATGAATAAAACTGCCTGCCATTTATATTAACAAGATCCAATGAGGATACCTGAGCACCGGCGAGCCGGTCGCATACTGATTTGAAATGATCATAGATATATGGGGCCGTGGTTATTGTGGAGAATATACTTGCGACTCTTCTCTGGCCTACTTCAGTCGAAGCAATATAATCGGCAGCATATGCAGAAACTGCATTTGAAATACCAAGTATATCGAAAGGAGTAGTTTCAATTGCAGTGGAATTGAATGGACCGATCTTCGGAATTAAATTTTGCAGTCCCATTGAACCGGTAATATTATTCGGTTTGGTTTTTGGTAAAATTCGTGTAGTCTGTCCATTTTCAATTTTAAGAAGTCTCTTTAATAATAGTTCTGACATATTTGCATTAGATTCAACACCAGCATCATTTCCACCACTTGTTGTATCGTGAAGATCAAGGTCGGAAGCAGAAGTAGTATAATTCCTGCCATAAAAATCAGTACCTGCAAAATATGCAACATTCAAATAGTTGGGTTTATTTCCGGAAACAAGAGCAGTCAATGTTACATGTCCGGAAGTAGCTGTATCAACGTTTCCAATCTGGAAAGTTACAACTGAGTTGCTTGTTTCGCCGCATGAAACAGCGCCGGTGCAAGAGATATAACTCAACCCGGAAGGAAGTGTGTCAGTAATGGTTACACTGTGAAGTGATACATGACCAGTATTTGCAAAATTAATTGAATAGGTAATAGTTGAACCACTGTCAGCCATAAATACTCTGCCATCGTCTTTAATAAGCGATACAACTGATAATTCTGGTATATAAATACCTGCATCCCATTTGTCCTGATGTTCATTAACGGCAAGTGTAAAACATTCTGTTTTACCATCACTACCTGCATCTGAATCTAAATTCTCGTTGTTTCCTGATTTAGCAGGGCTGAATCTATAATTAACAGGAAGATCAAATTTCACATAATAATTCCCGGATGCCAGGCTGTCGAAATGATATATACCATTATTATCTGTAAAAGTACTTGATAACATTATTCCGCTGCAATCATATAAATGTACATTAACATTTGCCGCACCGGTTTCATTGCTGTCCTGTATTCCATTTCTATTATCATCACACCATACCCGGTCGCCTATTGAAGCAAGACGCAGATTTTTCCAATTAATACTTGTTGTGGCTTCCTTTAAAGAAATGGTGGGAGTAGCAAGTACAAGCTTCTGAAAATTTTCAGGTTGTAATGAATGGACATATCTCGTACCCTGAGGAATGGTTACGTTTGCAATTGCCTTAATTAAAGAAGTTGGGTCAGTTCCGGGTATTAAAGATATAACCGGAGTTTTACCGTCATTTCCAGTTACAACTGTAATTGTACTCAATGTTCCTGAAGAACTTGTTAATGTTACCTGTACGTTGGAAAGAGGGTTGTTATTATGATCAAGGGCGGTTACATAAAATTCAGCGGTAGTACCTGTTTGTATTATCTGGTCCAAAGGTGTTATTACTAAAGTTTCAACCGGCATTGTATTTCCGGCATTTAAGTTAGCATCATCAATAATCTGGTTAGCTCTTGTTTGAATATCCTGATTATCAACTAAGGTTGACACATCAACAGAATCACTAAAATGCCATATTGCAAACTGGACTGCGGCTGCTTCCCTTTCCTCAGCTGAAAGTGATCCGGAATATGGGAAAGAATTCAAGGGATAATATTTATTTAAAATGTAAGTGATTTTTGAGGAGGTATTGCCGGAATCAGTGTAAGTATGCGGCTGATCCGGTGTATAAAATGCTAATTCATGAGCAATATCGACACAATAGAATTTACAACTGTTTCCATTTACATCTCCACTAAAAGTTCCGGCATAAACATTTAACTGAGTTCCGGTATAGGGACTGGTAAAGAGTACAGCCACAACTTTATCTATACTATTAACCTTTGCTGTGGTTAAACCTTGCAATTTATTTCCGTTGAAAAAACTAGCCGGATAAAATTTAGTTTTCGAATTACCTATCCCGGCAGCGGTAATGGAGTTTATAGAAAAAAGTAATAATGCAATTCCTAGAATTAGTCGATTAATGGACATAATTAGCCTCTGATTAATATTAAGGTTATTCTAAACTCAAACGAGATGCCAAAAAAAAGACGTAATTTGGTATTTTTAAGATAACTGATATACTATAAGTGCCTTATTTTGAGATAATGTATTGTTTTATCTTACACCTATTCTGTGCTGCTTTATTCTTAAATCCACTTAAAATGATATGAATCAAAATCCGAATGCTTGAATAAGCGTAGTTTAATGTCTTTATAAAATCAAAAATTATTTAAAAGACAATCAAAATTTTAGACTATTCTATGAACAATGTTTTTTATCTGCTTTTACTAATTCTATTATACAGCAGATCCGTGTTTTCACAAAGTTCCGATACTTTAATGAGCAAGGGAACGCTGAAAGATTGTATCGAATACGCACTGACTCATCAACCGGAAATCCAGCAGTCATTGATAGATGAACAGATAACAAACCATGAAATTAACAGCAAACTTGCTGATTGGTTTCCCCAGTTAAATTTTAATATGAATCTGATTCACAATTATAAATTGCCTGTATCAATTGTGGGTGGCGCCCCTGTAGTGACTGGCTTGCTTAATACTTCTGCTGCTCAGTTCTCTTTAACACAAACTATTTTTGACAGAGATGTTTTTCTTGCTGCAAGTACTTCTAAAGATATACGCAACCTGATGAAACAGAAAACGACTTTTAGCAAAATAAATATTGTTACTACTGTAAGTAAAGCTTTTTATTTTGTCCTCTTCACGCAAGAACAAATTGCACTGCTTGATGAAGATGTTTTACGCTTGCAACAAAGTTTGAAAGATACTTATAATCAATATAAAGGTGGTATAGTCGATAAAACTGATTATAAACGGGCTACAATTGCACTTAATAATACCCTGGCTGAGAAAAAACAGTTCGAAGAACTACTTAAATCAAGATACGCATTTATGAAAGCACAGATGGGTTATCCCTCTAATGCTAAACTGGATCTTGAATTTGACACTACTAAAATGCAAAGCGAGGCTTTCATTGATACTAATTTGATTTTAAATTATGATAACAGAATTGAATATCAGCTTCTCCAGTCGCAAATTCGCCTTCAGCAGGCAAATCTTAGTTATTATGATTTAAGTTTTGTCCCTTCTCTTTCAGCATTCGGTAATTATATTTTGTTCTATCAGAATGACCGGTTGTCACAATTATATAATCAGAATTATACAAATTCCAATATAGGACTCCAACTTTCATTTCCCATTCTCCAGGGAGGAAAACGTATACAGGAAATTGAACAGGCTAGTCTTGAATTAGATCGTACTAATTATGATATTATCTCTCTAAAGGACTCTTTAAATACAGAATATATAACCGCAATGGGAGAGTATAAAAGCAATCTGAATGATTATACTTTACTGAAAGAAAGCCTTAGTCTTGCAAAAGATGTTTATAATACAATTCAGCTTCAATACAAATCAGGAATTAAAACATATTTGGATGTTATAACTGCTGAAACTGATTTACGAACTACACAGGCTAATTATAATAATTCGCTTTTCCAATTGCTCAGCAGTAAACTGGATGTTCAGCGGGCTCTTGGGATTATTCAATATTGATAAACAGGAGATATTACAAAATGAAAAAGTATATTTATTTATTCGTAATAGCAGCTGCTATCTCTGTTTCAGAAATAGCTTGCAGCAGTAACAATGCACAGCAAAAGCCGGTAAATACAGCTGTCCCGGTTTCAGTTTATAAAATTGTACCGGAAACTGCAACTTATTTTGATAGTTATCCGGCAACCGTAATTCCCTTAAATCAAGTAGAACTAAGACCCGAAGTTTCCGGTTATATCTCGGATATATTTTTCAAAGATGGGCAGCATGTATCCAAAGGTATGAAACTGTATGGGATTGATCAGCGACAATACAAAGCCGCATACGATCAGGCAATTGCTAACCTTAATGTGGCAAAAGCAAACCTCTTCAAAGCTCAACAGGATTATGAACGGTACAATGAATTATCTAAAAATGATGCTATTGCAAGACAGGTGCTTGAACATTCTGAATCTGATTTGCAATCCGCTAAAATGCAGGTACAGGCTGCGGAAAGCAATGTGAAGGTTGTTGAAACAAATTTCAGGTATGCCGTCATTTCTTCTCCATTCAATGGAACAATCGGTATTTCAAATGTTAAGTTAGGATCATCAGTTACAGCAGGACAGACTTTATTAAATACTGTCTCTTCTGATAATCCTATGGCTGTTGACTTTTCATTGGATGAAAAACAAATAAATCGCTTCACTGAGCTTCTTGGTAAAAAACAAACTCGCGGTGATTCTACATTTACACTTGTTCTTCCGGACCAAACAATTTATCCTTACCCCGGACAAATAAGTTTACTCGATCGTGCTGTTGACCCTCAGACTGGAACAATCCGCGCAAGGCTTGTATTCCCCGATCCAAAAAATGTTTTAAGGGCTGGACTTACTTGTAATGTTAGAGTGCAGAATAAAAACACATCAGGTAGTATTCTTATCCCCTATAAAGCTGTTGTTGAACAATTGGGAGAATATTTCGCATTTGTTGTCGTAAATGGAAATAAAGTTTCTCAACATAAGATAACCCTGGGTAATCAGGTTAATGATAAAATAATTGTAAGAACCGGCCTGCAGATAGGAGACGAGATAGTTACAGATGGAACTCAGAAACTCAGAGATAATTCTGTCATTGCATTAAATTCTCCGGGAAACAAAAAAGGCCCCGGCACTTCTAAGGGATATTAATTCCCTGTAAGGAAAAGATATGATTGCTAATTTATTTATTCAGCGCCCAGTTACAGCTATTGTAATTTCTATTGTGATTGTTTTGGTTGGAACAATTTCAATAGTAAATCTGCCTATTAGTCAGTATCCGGATATTACCCCACCGACTGTTCAGATTTCAAGTGTTTATAATGGTGCGGATGCTACGACTGTCGAGCAGACCGTTACCACTCCAATTGAATCTCAGGTAAACGGAACTCCTGGAATGGCTTATATGCAAAGCAATAGTACAAGTGATGGACGCACTACAATTAATGTAACTTTGAATGTCGGAACAAATCCAGATATAGCTGCTCTTGACATTCAAAATAGAGTTGGCATAGCAACACCTTTACTTCCAGACAATGTTAAACGTTTAGGAATTACAACCAGAAAAAGAAGCCCAAGTATCCTTTTGCTGGTTGCAATGTATTCTCCGAAAGGTACACACGATATTCAGTTTCTCGATAATTTTACCAATATTTTTGTAAGGGATGCACTGTTGAGAGTCCCCGGTGTAGGAGATATATTCACTCGTGCAGATGATTTTAGTATGCGCGTTTGGCTTGCACCTGATAAATTAGCCCAGCTAAACCTTACGGCTGATGATGTAGTAAATGCCTTATCTGAACAAAACTTACAAATTGCCGCTGGTTCTGTTGGAGCTCCTCCACAAAATAAATCGCAGGCTTTTGAATATACTGTATTTACAAATAGCAGGCTTTCATCTATAGAACAATTCAAAAAAATAATAGTACGTGCAAACACCCAACAAGGTTCTGAAGTCTATTTAAGTGACGTTGCAAGGGTTGAACTTGGTAAATTCAGCTATTCAAACAACTCTTTTGTTGATGGTATGAAGGCATCTTATTTACTTATTTTCCAGGCTCCGGGCAGCAATGCATTGGATGTTGCCAACGGTATTTACAAAACCATGGATCAATTAAAGCAATCATTTCCAAAAGATGTCGATTACATGGTACCGTTTGAATCAGTTTCTGTAGTTAAGGTTTCAATTCATGAAGTGGTTTTGACTTTAATTCAGGCATTAGCTCTTGTATTGCTTGTTGTTTTCGTATTCCTCCAAAGCTGGCGCGCAACTTTAATTCCAATACTTGCTATTCCAGTTTCAATAATAGGGACATTCACTTTTTTTAATTTGTTTAATTTTACTATTAATACACTAACTATGTTCGGATTTGTGCTTGCAATCGGCATCGTTGTCGATGACGCAATTATAGTTGTAGAAGCAGTCCAACATTATATTGATGAACAGAAACTGTCTCCCAAAGATGCCACTATTCATGCAATGAAAGATATTTCGGGACCTGTTGTAGCTATTGCACTTATACTTGCGGCAGTTTTTATTCCTGTAGGTTTTATTCCCGGAATAGTTGGAAAGTTATATCAACAGTTTGCAATCACCATTGCAATTTCAGTACTAATTTCAGCATTTGTGGCACTATCACTTACTCCCGCATTATGTCTTCTGCTTTTAAAACCATCTGATATGAGCAGGAAACCTAAAGTACTCGGTAAAATCTTTAACAAATTCAATGTGTGGTTCAAAAAACAAACCGAATCATTTTCAGTAACAGTTAATAAAGGTATAAAATCTGCTAAGTATATATTAATAATTCTTCTTGTGGTATATATTGGAACTGGCATTTTATTCAAAAATAAAGCTACGGGTTTTATTCCATTAGAGGACGAAGGTCGTGTCTATGTGACATTCGAATTGCCTGAAGCATCTTCAACAACAAGGAGTGTTGATGTAATTGATACAATGATGAACATACTCAGTAAGACACCCGGAATAGCACATTTTGCAGCATTGGCTGGTTTGAACGTTGTTACTTTCGCAACAAAATCAAATAGTGGTACTGTCTTTATATTATTAAAACCATGGGATGAAAGAACAGATAAATCACTTCAGCTAAATTCAATCATTGCAACTTTGCAGCAAAAATTTTCGGCAATTAAAAGTGCAAATGTTCTTGTTGTATCTCCACCAGCTATACCTGGATTAGGTGCTACGGGTGGTTTTACATTTGAACTGCAACAGCGTGAAAGCACAGATTCAATAAAGCAATTTGAAAATGTTATACAGTCATTTGTAATCGCCGCTAATAAACGCAAAGAACTTAGTAGGGTTTTTTCCTTCTTTACCGCTAAGACCCCAGGTTATCAGGTTGATGTAGACAGGGAAAAATGCAAGAAACTTGGTTTGTCTATCGCAGATGTGTTTAATACTTTACAAACAGATTTAGGCAGCCAATATGTAAATGATTTTACTATTTATGGCAGGAATTTTCATGTTGTTGCTCAGGCTGACACCACATACCGCAGTACTATTCAGGATTTATCCCGATATTATATTAAAAATCAGGCAGGAAACCTGATTCCGTTAAGCACTTTAATTAGCTTCCATGTTACTGAAAGTGCGCCTCTTATTTCTCATTTCAATATGTTTCGGACAGCAGAATTAAATGGAAGTGCAGCTCCCGGATACAGCAGTGGAGACGCAATTAATGCTATGCGTCAAGTAGCAGCTCAAGTTTTGCCTTCAGGTTACAATTATGAGTTTGCAGGTTTAAGCCGTGAAGAGATAAATGCCGGCAACAGTACCCTTGCAATTTTTGCACTCTCTTTAGTGTTTGTGTTTTTATTTTTAACCGCTTTATATGAAAGTTGGTCAGTCCCTTTCTCTGTTTTACTTGCAGTTCCAATTGGTGCATTCGGCGCTATATTAACTCTTACCTTTATACCAAGTTTAAACAACAACGTATATGCTCAAATAGGGTTAATAACACTTATAGGGCTTGCTGCCAAAAATGCAATTCTTATCGTAGAGTTTGCAAAAGAAAGAGTTGACAGAGGGATGGAAATTACCAGCGCAACTATTGAAGCCGTGAAGCTGCGCCTGCGCCCGATCATTATGACCTCTATGGCTTTTATATTCGGAGTTTCACCCCTTGCTCTTGCAACAGGAGCTGGAGCTCAGGCGAGATCTACTATTGGGTTTACTGTATTAGGCGGAATGCTCGCAGCAACAATGCTGGGGGTATTTATTGTCCCGATTTTATTTGTAACTATAACTAAAATAGCATACGGTAAAGAAAAACTTGAACAACTACGTTCTCATAACTCTGAACATGCATCAAATTAATTTTTATTCCATTCCATGTTTGAAGCCTTTAATAAATTATTTTACAAAATATTTTTGATTTAAGCCCTAATCGAGCGCAATTCGAGCGCATTTTCCTGAATACATGGCCAGGACATTATCAGTAGAAAAGGCCTATACCGTACTATACTATCCAGTGAATATGATTCTTCCTAAACCTCCGGGGTTTCTTCACCAACACTAAAACATTTGAAAATAACTAATAACGTTCTATCCGATGCTATAATTACAATTATTTGATTTCCTGCGTACTCTGATAAATTATTTTGGTGGAGTATATTCAGCAGTCAAAATAAAATGATCTGCCCAGCGGTTAAAAGGAAATATGTGTGATAGTTTTGAATCAATACCGGTAAGCATTCTATATAACCCGGGATAAAGTTTGGGAAAATTACTCATGTAAGGCGGTGGACTTACAGAAGCTAACCCCTGAATCTCTATTACTCTAAAATCCTTACCGAGTGCTTTCTTTACATCAGACACACTGTAATAATAAGTTATGAACTTTATACCTTCAATATTAGCTAAGACTCCGTTTTTGTGCAGCCTCCTGAATGCTGTCTTATATTTTCCTATAATAACATGAGCTAATTCCCATATGCATATCTGTGGTATAATTACTAATGTTACCCTCCCGCCAGGATTAATGAGTCCTCTGAATTTGTCGAAAACTAAAGAAAGATCACCCGTACAGTTCAACCCTCCAAAATTGGAAAAGATATAATCAAATTGCTTAACCTTAATTTTATCCAGATCTGTATAGGATAGTAATTCGTAGGTAATAAGATTATTAAGGTTAAATTTATCGATCTTATTCGATAGTTTATTCAACATACCTTCTGAAATATCTGTGCAGTGAATCTTGTATCCTTGATTTGCAAACCAAACTGCATCAAGACCTGTCCCTGAATTTAGCTCAAGAATTTTATCCCCACTATGTATGTGCATTAATACATGCGCCCTTGTAACAGAACGCATCCATTTAAGAATATCATTATTCTTTTCGTATTCATCGAATATCTCTGATTGACGCGTGAATGCCTCTTTTACTGGATCCAAGATGTGCCTTATAGTATAATTATTATTCCCAATAAATAATAGATTGTAAAACTATGAAACTGAATATGAAATTTCATTCAAAATCTAATTAAATATAATAATAAATGAGAAATGAATATACTAAACACTAATAAAAATAAATCAGAAATTCATACACATTGGCCTGCTCTGCCCTATCAGGAATGGAAAGAAACCTATCAAACAATTCATATGTGGTTGCAGATTGTTGGGAAAGTAAAATTAGTTCTTAATCCTTTCATTAACCAATGGTGGCATATCACTTTCAACATTACAGCTTCAGGATTATCAACCGGACTTATTCCATATGATAATGAAGTATTTGAAATCAATTTCAATTTTATTAATCATAATCTTTATATTAACACAAGTTTTGGAGAGATAAAAACAATTTCTCTCAGACCTCGTTCTGTTGCAGAGTTTTATAATGAATTCAAGGAGACGCTTCGGGCACTGGATATAAAATTAGAAATCCCTACCCTGCCTTCAGAAGTTCCAGATCCTGTCAAATTTGAATTAGATAATAAAAATAGGTCTTACGATAAAGAATATGTTTTTAGATGGTGGTATATAATGACCCGTTTATGGCCGGTATTTGAGAAGTTCCGTTCATTGTACCGCGGGAAATCTAGTCCGGTACATTTCTTCTGGGGTTCATTTGACCTGAATGTAACCCGGTTTTCCGGGAGTTTGTGTACACCGCCATCAAAAGATCGTATTATGTCTTTCTCAGAAAATGAGGAAAATTTCTCTTTTGGATTCTGGCCCGGTAATAGTAGATTCCCTGCCCCGGCATTTTACTCTTATATATATCCTCCACCAAAAGGTATTGAGAAAACATTTATCAAACCGGTCCCTGCATCCTTTGATAATAAACTTAAAGAATTTCTTCTTCCATATGAAAACGTTAGGAAATCTCCGTTTCCTGAAGAAATGATAACTCAATTCCTTCAGTCAACTTATTATGAAAGTTCTCAACTAGCAGGCTGGAATATTAAATCCCTTGAATGTAAAAATCCTGATTAAATAAAGGAGTCAATAATAACACAAATTTGCTCACATATTGACAAAATTAAAAAGATACCTAAACCTAATACACCCGAAGGTTGTGAAGAATGTTTGAAATCCGGTGACGAATGGGTGCATCTGAGATTATGTCTGACTTGCGGACATGTCGGCTGCTGTGACCAATCCAAAAATAAACATGCAACAAAACATTTTCATTCGACTAAACATCCTCTTGTTAAATCTTTTCAACCAGGAGAAGATTGGGTATGGTGTTACGTGGACAACATATTTATCGAGTAATTTTTTCAATTACCTTATTTGAAAAATAAGTGCATGTATTAATTCTAAGATGCTGCCCTGATTCCGGGGCGGGAATCCATATCTTTTATGTCACCCCTGAATTTTCCTTAAGTTAACATTCACAGTTAATTATATTTATTGTTGTAATTTTCATAGGTTTGTTTTCTTTAATTTCTGGAAATATTGGATTATAATCTAAATACAAAAGACGCATATGCTGCCCTGAGAATAAAAGATTACCGCAGATATATTTCAGCCCGGTTTCTTTTAACACTCTCTATACAAATGCAATCTGTAATTGTCGGCTGGCAGATTTATGCCCTTACACATGATCCGCTATCACTTGGTTTAATCGGAATCAGTGAAGCCATCCCATTTTTTTGTATAGCGCTTTTCGCTGGTCATGTTGCTGATATAGTAAACCGCAAAAAAATAATACTTATCTCTAGTCATGTTTATTTTTTATGTGCAATCGCATTGTTTATGGTATCAACTAATTTAAGTTCACTGTTATATACCTACAGTGTTTTCCCGATATATATAATAATTTTCATTACTGGCATTGCACGGGGATTTCTTTCTCCTGCTCAAAGCGCATTTGCAGCACAGTTAGTTCCAAGTGAATTATTTGGAAATTCTTCAACCTGGAATAGTATTATTTGGCAAATAGCTGAAATTTCAGGACCTGCTATTGGTGGTCTTGTCTATGGATTTTTTGGGGTGGGACCAGCTTATTTTTTAGTCTGCACCTTTTCTGCTCTGGGATTAATAATGTTTTTCTTCACAAAAGCACAACCTATTCCTGTTCGGTTAAAAAACGAAACTATCTGGGAAAGTCTAAGTGCAGGTTTAAAATTTGTATTCGGTCACCAGATTATTTTAAGCAGTATTACACTTGATATGTTCGGAATGTTCTTTGGCGGAGTTCTTTGCGTATTGCCAATTTTTGCTGATCAGGTTTTCCATACCGGAGCAAAAGGTCTGGGCTTTCTAAGAGCTGCACCTGCTTGTGGCGCAATAATTATGTGTTTTGTGCAGGCTTACTCACCTATGTTCAAAAAAGCTGGCCGAAATTTGCTTGTTGGGGTTTTTGTTTTCGGTATAAGTATCATTCTTTTTGCATTATCAAAAAATTTCTATCTGTCTCTGCTCATATTAATGATTGGCGGAATGGCAGATAATATAAGTGTAATTATCAGGGCTACGATAATCCAGTTATATACCCCGAATGAAATGAGAGGTCGGGTGTCATCTGTTAATAGCATATTTATAGGCTCATCAAATGAATTGGGTTCCTTTGAATCTGGTGTGGCTGCTAAGCTTTTGGGACTTATTCCTTCTGTTATTTTCGGCGGTAGTATGACTCTTGCAGTTGTCGCTACGATAAGAAGTCTGTCACCTAAACTGCGAAATCTGAAAATCTGAGAATTTTAATAGTTTAATAAGCTATAATCTACATCACTACTGATCCCCTTCCCGATTCAATATTTAATTAAATCACAAATGATTATTCCGAAAAAGGGTAGATATATAATTATTATTGATTTAAATATTTCAACAATCATAAGGAGCTTTTCAATGTACAAAAAAATTTTAGTTCCTATTGATGGTTCTCCTTTATCTGAGGGAGTACTTGACTGTGCATCTATTCTAGCAAAAAACGAAGGATCAGAAATAGCAATTCTTTGTGTAGCCGTAAATCCCATTTCTGAATTTATTTTTGGTGACCCTGGTCTTGCTAAAGATTTTATCGATTCTCAGGAAAAGTCAACAAAGGAGTATCTTTCTAAAATAGAATCCGATCTGAGTAAAAAGGGATTAAAAGTAACGTCACTTATGCGTGTAGGTTCTGTTGCTGAAACTATTATTAAAACTGCTGAAGAGATAAAGGCGGACATTATTGCAATGTCAACTCATGCGAGGAAACCAGTAGCTCAGTTTTTTTTGGGTAGTGTAGCTGAGAATGTTCTTAGACATTCAAAAATTCCTGTTATGCTGATACGACCAGGTAAATAAATCATCTGAACAGGATCATTTATAATTAAAGCATTAATAAGTAATATTTAATTTAAAGGAGTTCACATGGATAATACGATTCCGATTAGTGCAGGAATAGAAGAGGTAAGCACAAAAGGTCTTACGCGGGTTATACTAGCTTCCTCCGTGGGAACAATGATTGAGTGGTATGATTTCTACATATTCGGAAGTCTTGCTACTGTAATTGCAGGTAAATTCTATCAAACCGGCACTTCCGTCGGTAATATTATCGCCTGGTTAGCAGCTTTTGCAGTGGGATTTATTGTACGACCATTTGGTGCAATAATTTTCGGAAGGATCGGCGATTTAATAGGCAGAAAATATACTTTCCTTATAACTATGGGTTTAATGGGTTTGTGTACATTTGCTGTTGGTTTATTACCAACTATTGAAACTATTGGGTATGCTGCTGGAGTTATTCTTATCCTGCTTAGAATATTGCAAGGTCTAGCACTCGGGGGAGAATATGGTGGTGCTGCTACCTACATCGCTGAACATTCACCTAATAAAAGAAGAGGATTTTTTACAAGCTTTATTCAAATTACTGCAACTGCTGGACTTTTACTCTCTCTCGGTGTTATTCTTATTACACGGCAAATGGTTGGTGAAGTTGCTTTCAATGCCTGGGGTTGGAGAGTCCCCTTCCTTATCTCTATCGTCTTAGTTGGAATCTCTTTCTACATTAGAATCTCACTAAAAGAATCCCCCCTATTTGCAAAGCTAAAAGCAAGGGGAGCAACATCAAAGAATCCATTAAAAGAAAGTTTCGTAAATCCTGTTAATTTAAAGTATGTTTTACTAGCATTGTTCGGTGCTACAATGGGACAGGGAGTTGTTTGGTATACCGGTCAGTTCTATTGTCTTTTTTATCTGCAGAGAATATTTAAACTCCCATTAATTGATTCCAATATAATTGTTGGAATTGCTCTTTTACTTGCCTCTCCTTTTTTTGTACTAATGGGTTGGTTGTCTGACAGGATTGGCAGAAAACCAATTATGCTTGGTGGAATGCTGCTGGCCGCAATTACTTATATTCCTATTTATAAAGCCATGGAAAATTACAAACCAGGCCCGGGTTATGATCCTGTTATGCTTGGCATTTTTGTTTTCATACAAGTATTTTATGTAACCATGGTCTATGGCCCGATAGCTGCATTCCTTGTAGAACTTTTTCCGACTAAAATAAGATATACATCAATGTCGTTGCCTTATCATATAGGTAATGGGGTCGCAGGAGGACTTGTACCTATAATCGGTCTAACTTTAATTTCAGCAACTAAAAATAACTATGCAGGATTGTATTATCCTATTGCTGTTGCATCTATATGTTTTATTATCGGCTTAATATTTATAAAGGAAACCAAGGATATAGATATAAATCAGGAATATACTAATAGGTAATTAGATAACAAATAATTTAAAATGATATTTATATTATTCAATAATACCCCAAATTTTATGCTAATAAATGTGGGGTATGGACTTTTTTAATTTATGGTAAATAATTCCAGGAGGAAAATATGAAGAAATGGTCACTGGTTCTTATAAGTTTATTTGCATTACCTTCAACTGTTTTGGCACAGGAGATTAATTTCTACGGATATGTTAAAACGGATATGTATTATGACTCTAGACAAATTGGTAGTGGAGCCATAAGGGAAGGACAATTCCTACTTTGGCCTTTGAATTATGAGGCTGACGCCAAAGGCGGCGATTTAAATGCAAAACCAAATTATAATATGCTTTCTATCCAGTCAAGACTTGATGTTGGATTAAAAGGCCCTGATGCTCTGGGCGCACAGATAAGCGGTTTAATCGAAGGCGAATTTTTCGGTACATCTGATGCAGATATGAATGGATTCAGATTGCGTCATGCTTATGTCAATATGGACTGGGGTTCAACAGTTTTGATGGTAGGGCAATACTGGCATCCTATGTTTGTAGTAGACGTTTACCCGATGGTTGTTTCATTCAACACGGGCGCTCCTTTCCAGCCATTCTCACGAAATCCCCAAGTGAGATTAACTCAAAAATTCGGACATCTTAATTTGATTGGTACTCTGGCATCTCAAAGAGATTTTTCTAGTTTCGGACCTGCCGGTGGATCTTC
Source organism: uncultured Ignavibacteriales bacterium (assembly GCA_963786395.1). GTDB lineage: Bacteria > Bacteroidota > Ignavibacteria > Ignavibacteriales > Ignavibacteriaceae > Fen-1301. The sequence continues at coordinate 468,430 of CAWAZD010000007.1, forward strand.
AATTTACCTGCGGGATGCAATTGTTCCTGATGCTGATTTTCAGGTGCAATGGAAATCAAAAGAAGTTATCGCCGGTGCCGGTGTTGATTACAAATCATTGGTTCCGAGACTTGTAACAACTAAAGGACTTGCTACAAATAATGAGATCCATAGCTTAGCCGGGATTGGATACTTTAAGTTTAAAACCCCTGATTGGTCCGTAGCGGCTGAAGCTGTTTATGGTGGCAATCTGTCAGACTTTCTGATGCTTGGAGGTTATGGAACGAGATCTGTTGACCCTGTTACCGGGGATGAAGATTATGCCAATATAAATGTATCCTCGGTTTGGTTTGATTTTTCATGCGGTCAGGAATGGCAGCCTGGTATTTTTGTCGGTTGGACTAAAAACCAGGGTTCGCAGGTTAATTTATTGCCTGGTTTTAAATTATCAAAGAGTAAGTGGAATCGATAATATGACACGGATTTCACCCCGCTTATTATATAATTCCGGAAAAGTCAGGCTGGCACTTGAAGTTGAAATTACCAATGCGGATTATGGAACTCTTAACCAAAAAGCTGCGGTGGTAAATACGCATACCGTAACTAATATGAGAGTATTGGGAGCAGTTTATTATTTCTTTGGAACCTGATTATAACCCTGTTTTCGTAGCTGCCAGGGATACTTCCCTGGCAGGATTCTTTTTCCCTGTTAAAATAAAACTCATAATCCCCATAGTACCATTGCCTTAAATACCTGCTTTGAGGTTTTAATATTTATCCCATCGATAAAATTTCGGCTATCGGATTGGTCATCTGAAGAAAACCTAACCTCAATTTCATCATCGAAAAAACTTTCCGAGTTGAAGGAGATTGTGAGACTTTGAAGTTTATGACTTTCATGATATTCAGGAGAAAAACTATCGAGTACGAGCTCAATATATTTAGTGTTATTAACATGCTGATTGATATCAAGATCAGTGTATCTGATCTTTTTATTAAACAAAATATTCTTCTCATTCCTGCTAATTAATTTTTCAGGGAAGTCATTCAGTGCTATTTGATCAGGCTGATAATATATTTGCTGGATTAGATTTCTGGTATCAGTTATTCGTTTAGTTTTAACATTTATCATGAGCCAGGCTGTAGATGCCTTGAATAAAATATCATTATTACAGTTTGTTACTATAAAGTCCCTCATTGAATATAATTTATATCTGCATTTGGGCCAGGTCCTTACTTTAATGGTTTCACCAAAACCGGGGTAGGAAGATATTTCCACTTTAGCCCAGGAGAGAACCCACCCAAGGTCTTGAACTATGAGATCATTAAATCCCAATTTCAGATTATCTGCATGATTAGATGCTGTCTCCTGAAGATAATTGAACAAGGTATTCAGTTTAAGTTTATTATTTAAGTCAACATCATATGCGTTGACAAGTTTTGACTCTTCATAAAATGAATTCAATTTATCTTCCTTCTATATTTAACTGCACACAAATTAAGTCAGTGATAAAAAAACTGTACTATGTAAAATTACTAATTATTTATCATCTGTTCATGTCTATCACATGTCCATGGTATTTGTCGTTATCTGATGCAGGTCAAAGTTTAAGCTTTATAATATTATGATATTGTACGCAATAAGTAACGAGAGTTGATTTGAACAACAACTCTTCAAGCAGCGTTAAAAGCTACTCGCGAAACGATGATTATCAGGAATTTAGGAATATACAACGATTATGGTAAAAAAAGACATTGCCGGTTCTATATTAAAATATCATTAATTATGTTGTTAGCCCCTTTAAGGACAATTGGGAGCACAAATGTACCTGCACACGAGATAAACCGATTAACTCAATCAATATTGTCAGATAATTTTGATGAATTGTTTATTAATGGGACCAGACATTATCCGGATGAAAAATTTTCAGCGGAATCTCATTATGAAATATTATCATTAAATCATCCTGTAGACTGGGGATTTGAGACTTATAAGAACCCAAGATTAATAGATGTAGTAATAATTCATTCGACATATAATGCTGGAGAAGGTGATAAGTTTAGCGTTTCTGGTGTATTGTCACAATTCAAAAACGATGGAGTAACTTCAAATTACCTGATTGACAGAGAGGGGAAAATTTTAGATTTAGTTCCTGATTCTATAATTGCTTTCCATGCCGGAGAAAGTATGCTTCCTGATGGAAGGAAAAACTTAAATCGTTATTCAGTGGGAATTGAGATAATAAATTCACCCGATATTCCGCCAGATAGCAGCCAATATGAATCATTGAATTTATTGCTTGACCGGCTTGAAATGAAATATGCCATAAAAATTATTACCGGTCATTCTGATATTGCCCCTGACAGAAAAGATGACCCCTGGTTATTTAATTGGGGGAAAATAAGGACTGGTAATTCTCTTCTGTCAAACCGCCAGGGATTTAGGCGGCTTGATTAAATTTCGAAGTTATAAACTATTCGTTTATAGCTGTCAAATAATTTCTCAAAGATCTTTTCCCAAGTTTGGGTTTTAGCAAACTGAAATGCATTAGATGAAATGTTTCCCCTCAATTCATCATCATCCAATAAAGTATTTATTTTTTCCGCAATGTCATAGGCATTTCGAGGTTCAGCTATGAATCCGGTTTCTCCATATTTAATTATGCCGTAAGCTCCGCCTTCTCTTACACACACCGGAGGTAGACCTGATGCCATTGCTTCAAGAGTAACGTTACCGAAAGTTTCAGTTGTAGAAGGAAAAACAAAAACATCCGAAGACGCAAAAGATACGCCTAAATCTTTGACAGACTGCTGACCAAGAAAAAGAGCATCGGGCATCATCTCTATTAACTCATCTTTTATAGGACCATCACCGGCAAGTACAAATTTAATATCATGCCGTTGTTCTGTTAATATTTTGTATGTCTCTGCAAGAACCTTTAGATCCTTCTCCCAGACTAACCTGCCTGCGTATAAAAGTGAATATTTATTTTCAATGCCATTGTCTTTTTTCCAGTGATCTGATTTATGTCCGAAATTAAAAGCAATAGTGTCTACACCATGCGGGAGAAATTCAACAGTTTCAAATCCATGTTCTCTTAGCTCTTCAAGTATTGGAAGTGAGGGAACATAAACCGTCTGACATTTATTATAAAGATTCCTCAAATAACTCCACCCGTATAATTCAAGTGCTTTAACTTTGTAGTATTTTGCATAACTTGGAAAATGTGTATGATAAGTTGCTACTACAGGAATATTGTTTTTCTTTCCATATTTTACTGCTGCGGCTCCTAATGGACAAGGACTATTGAAGTGAATAAGATCGGGTTTAAATTCTGTAAGCCTTTCTTCAAAATTACCGGTACCCGGATATGCTACTCTGTAATCTTTATAAAATGGGAAAGCAAATGAGGGAACTTCAAGCATCTCAACGGGTCGCTCATTTTCAGGGGGAATAATGGCAGAAATAAATAGTGGTTCTATTTCATTATTGCGCTTGATTTCATCAATCATTCTATAAAGAACCCGCGTTATTCCGTCTTGTTCTTTTTTCATTGTTCCGTTAAAATATGCAACCTTCATAAAAATCCTTGGATTGTTATTTATTATAACAAGAGAACCGATTTAGGTTCCCCGACAATTATATTATTTTTAACTAATTATCGGTTTATCGTATAAGTGGCAAATTTACAGGACAAAAGGTAATTAGAATGTTTACTTCTATAAACCCAAAATAATATAGTCTTATTATTGGACAATAAATTGAATATTATGTTTATGTTAAGAATCACGGTGGAAGCGGTGCCCTTAAACACTTCTTTCAATTTAAAACTGGCGTACTTGTTTATAACTTGCAAAAAAGCTTTTAATTGTGGATATTTTTTATAAAAACGAGGGAATTATTGAGCCTCTTCCACAAATTTATTAAGTACGGCGCATTAAGGTTAAAAATACCGGAACTTGCTATTAAAATGTTCCGGATATCAAACGATATAAGCAAAATTGATAAAAACAATATCCCAACCGAATTAATACCGCTCAATACTATCCAGTTATCCCGTGGGTTATTGAATTTTACTGTATTTCAAAGTATCAGAAATTGGGTGCTCCCCTATTGGGCAGTTAAACAATATGATCCTCACAGCCCATCCTTTATTCCTCGATCACATACGGGCGTTTCAATAAATATTACAAATAGAAATTGGACAGGTGTTGGCAACATGGACTGTGATAATGAACCTGTTGTTGACCCAGCCGGGTTAATTATGCCATTTAGAAACTACTGGTCAATTGATTTCTGGCTTCAAGTTGATGATGAAATATTTTTCCCATCCTATTCTGAGGATATAAAGCAGAAATTACTAAATGACTTTCCTATTGTTGAAACCCGTTACACTTTCAAAGGGATGGAATTTGTACAGACAGTTTATTCAAATGATTCAATTCTAATTGTCGAGGTGAAAATAATTAAAACAAGGGATATTAAAAGCAAATGCAGTCTGGTTCTGTCTACCCGTCCGTTTAATCCTGAAGGGGTTGGCTTAATTGACCACATTGCCTACATCCAGGATGATAACTGTTTTCATATTGATGATAAAAAAATATATCTCAATAGAGAACCTTATTTAGTCTACTGTTCGGATTTCCGGGAAGGGGATGCAGTAAAGGTATTGAAGGAAAAAGGTGTTGTAAATAAATTCTCATCTGTATGCAGTAAAGGACTTGCTAATTCTATAGCCGTTTTTGAATTACCGGAGAAAGACAATAGTTTCACTTTTTATGTTCCTCTTTCAGATGATAAAAAGAATATGTACCCGCTGAAGGACTTTATGTTTAACAACTTAAATAATAATGATCCGGAATTGGGAAAAAAGGAGGTCCTCAATTCCTGGGAATTATTATTAAATGAGGGAGTACAATTCAATATACCTGATAATGAAATGACATCTGTAATCAGGACATCAATTTCTACATTATTAATGTTAATTGATAAAAAAACAATTACGCCAGGACCATTTACATACCACCAGTTCTGGTTCAGGGACGCGGTTTTTATGATATCAGCTCTTGATAATTTTAATTTTACGCATTATACTAAAAAAATAATTGAAAACTTACCAGATTTTCAGGACAGATATGGTTATTACCGATCACAGCAGGGGGAATGGGATTCTAATGGTCAGGCAATCTGGATTATTTACAAACATTACCTTCTAACACTTGATAAAAGTTTATTAAATCAACTTTTCCCATCTATTAGAAAGGGGATAAGATGGATTGATAAAAAAAGAATGACAGGGAAAGGGAAAGATGATAAATTTGCAAATGGATTAATGCCAAAGGGATTAAGCGCAGAACACCTTGGACTGGCTGATTATTATTACTGGGATAATTTTTGGTCTCTTGCGGGAGTCGGATCATATATGGAGATATGCAAAATTCTTAATTACAATGAGGAAGAAAAATATGCCGAAGAGCTTTATAAGAAATACCTTAAAAATATTTCTTTTTCTATAACTTCTGAACAAGAAAAACATAATTCCAAATATATACCGGCTGCTGTTGATAGGTATGCGGATTATGGGATGATCGGCTCAATAATTCCGCTTTACCCTCTTCAAATAGAAGCAATAGAAGCTCATCAAACTCTGGATTATATTTATAATAATTTTCTTGTCCACGGAATGTTCTATCAAAATTTTATACATTCCGGATTAAACCCTTACCTCACTATCCAACTTGCGCATTCATATCTTTATGCAGGTGACAGGAGTAAATTCAATAATTTATTCGGAAATACTATTAAAAGAAGAACACCTGTAAATAATTTTCCCGAGGCTATCCATCCGATAACCGGTGGAGGTTGCATGGGGGATGGTCATCATGGCTGGGCGGCTGCTGAAATAGTTGCGGCTTTCCGGGATTCTTTCCTTTGGGAGGATGAAAAAAGTAAAGAGTTCAGAATTTTTGCCGGAATCCCCGGGGAATGGTTCAATTCTGAGTTTATGATGAAGGGAATTCCTACTTCTAACGGGTTAACAGATCTACAGTATAAGAAGAGCGGATCAAAGGTTATTATTATAATTAAATCTGCTCTTAGAAATAATTCTTCTTTTAAAGCCAGAGTATTATTACCCTTTGAGATTAGTATTAATGAAGAAAGGAATCAGAATATTTCAATAAACGGATTTGGTGAAACAGAATTATCATTAACTATAAATACACATGAAACTATTTTTGAAGCTGAGGTGTGTAAAACATATACAATACCGGTAAAATCCGGAACACTTTAAAACACTCTTAGCCATTATTACGAAATAAGAGCATGCCTCCTTCAACATTCTTAGAGGTAAATCCATTACCATTAAGAATATTTTCGGCAACGGCAGACCGGATTCCCGATCTGCATATCACTGCAATATTTCTATTTTTATAAATACCCAACTCACCAATCCTTTCTTCAAGCTGCTGAACAGGAATGTTCACAACATTTTCAATTTTACCTAATGGACCCATAAGTTCTTCAGGCATTCGTACATCAAGGATTAAAAGTGACGGATCATTAATTATTGCATATTTTAATTCTTCAACAGACATAGTTATTTTCTTATCCGGATAAATTTTTAACGTTCCAAATTACTTAAAATAGACAATAAAAATAGAGATTGTTGATCCGGCTGTGATTATATCACACGTTTGAGTTTAAGTTAACCGGAATATTAATTCGATACTTGTAGAAATAGATTGACAATAGTTTCCGGCTTTCTTATTTTTGTTTCGACAATAATCGAATTAATTATGAAAAACAAATCAGACATACAGCAGCGCATTGATATAATGAAATCCCTTTCAGATCCATCCCGCCTGCGCGTTTTGAATGCACTAATGAAAAAACCTCAATATGGTGAGGAATTAGCGCAGAGACTTAACCTGGCGGTGTCAACTGTTTCATTTCATTTAAAAAAGCTGGAGAAAGCAGCCCTGGTATATAAAGTAAAAGAGCAATATTATACTGTATACCATATCTGTGATGATAAATTTAATATGTCACTGAGAGAGTTAACAGAATTTGATAACCTTGATAAATATATTGAGGATGAACGGATTGTCAAATACAGGCAGAAAGTGCTTAAAACTTTCTTCAGGAAAAACAAGCTGGTAAAATTACCTGTGCAGAAGAAGAAAAAAATGATTGTACTGGATGAGTTTATTAAGAAATTTACTCCCGGCAGAAAATACGGTGAAAAAGAAGTAAACGATATAATTATAAATTTATATGACGACTACTGTGCAATCCGGCGTTTAATGGTGGATGAAGGAATAATGACCAGAGAAAACCAGGTTTACCTGCTTAACAAATCGGAGAAATCAAAATGATAGATAAAAAGGAAATAAAGAAACGTTATAAAGAGACACTTACCCCAATGGGAGTTTTCCAGATTAGAAACCTGGTGAACGGGAAGATTTTTATAGGCAGCAGTATGAATCTGCCGGGAAGGAAGAACAGGTTTGAATCAGACTTTACATTGGGAACGATGATGGACCATGTACTCCAAAAAGATTTTCTGGATCACGGCAGGGATAATTTTACTTTTGAGGTTATTGATAATCTTGAACCGAAAGAAGACCCGGCTTATGATTATAAGGAAGATCTGAAAACTCTTGAAGAGTTGTGGATCGAAAAACTACAGCCTTTTGACGATAAGGGATACAACAAAAGAAAGTTGAGACAATAAAAATTAATATGTTTGCCAAAACTTATCAATCCACCCTTAAGTAAATTCCCTAAATAGAATTATATTTACCCAAGAAATATTAATTACTGTCTGTAGAAAAGAAAATGGATGATTATATAATATCATACCGGATACATGCATTAGAAAGAATGTTTGAGCGGAATATAAGCTGTGAAGAATTGGAAAGAATTATAAGGAGTGGGCAGCTCGTAGAGAATTATACCAATAATATTCCCTTCCCTTCAAAACTTGTTTTAGGCAGGGCTAATAATCGTCCCATCCATGTTGTATATACTTTTAATAAAGAAGAAAAGTCAGCCATTGTTGTAACCGTTTATGAACCTGATCCAAGAAAGTGGGACAGGAATTTGATCAGGAGATGAGAAATTGAAATGCCTTTTATGTAAAAACGGAAATACAGTCCAGGGAAAAACAAATGTAACTCTTACCAGAGATGAATTTACTATGATTTTCAGGAAAGTACCGGCAATGATATGCAGGGATTGCAGTGAAGAATATGTTAACGATGAAACTTCTACTTTACTTCTTAATATTGCAAATCAGTACTTCAGGAAAGGGAAAGGAAATTTTGTGAAAGATTTTAGCAAAGAAGCTCCCCTATCTTAAGTTTCAAATAAAACCCAATGATTATAAATTGCTGAGATTCAGGGAGAATCACTTAGTTTGTCATACAATAAATATGGAAAAATATTCGAATTCCAGGTTGGGATGCATGATGCCGAAAGGCTACAGTTGTGTTACCGGCGGGTTACTGCCGGGCTTGATCTCTTTTAGCAATTGTTGATAAATGGAAAATAATTATCGGTGGGTGGGTGCGGACGAGAATAGAGTTATGGACTATACAAGTAAAAAAAAGTTGGCCTCTACTATTAATTACCAAAAAACGCTGTTTTTTGCCGCGGTTTTTTGAAGAATTAATATTGAGCTGATATTGATCACAGACTAAGATATTCTGTCAGGGAATGGTCCCTGGCAGCCCGAAAAGGGAAAACTAATCTTTGGCAGCCGAAAAAAGATCGGATACCCCTCTACATATAACTACCCGGAGAAGTACTTTTTTGCCATCTATTTTGCAAAATATTTTTACCATAGAGGAAAAAATTCATAGAATTACATAAGTGGTATCAAAAAAATAGTTAAACTCTTGTATTTTTGCATACATTAATCTAAATCAAGAGAGTTCTATGAAAAATTCTATCAGTCTTTTATTCCTTTTATTTTTACCGGTTTTAGTTGCTGCCGGATCGGGCAACAAAGATACAAACAGGGGTTTTGACCCAATTAATATTGACAAATCGACAAGTCCAACTAAAGATTTTTATAAGTATGCAATTGGTAACTGGCTAAAGCTCAACCCAATTCCGGATGAATGGTCATCATGGGGAACCTTCGAAGCATTGTACGAATCAAATAGTAAAGTAGTGAAAGAGATTCTCGAAAGTTCATCTGTAAATAAAACCTCACCCAAAGGAAGCATTATTCAAAAAGTAGGTGATTATTATTATTCCGGCATGGACACTGTAAAAATAGAAAAGGCAGGATATTCTCCTATTAAACCTTTCCTTAAAAAAATAAATGATATTAAAACGAAGGATGATTTTATAAAAGAAGCTGCACAAATCCATCTTAAAATAAAAAGTCCTCTTTTCTTCTTTGATGCCGCTGTAGATGCAAAGAATAGCTCGATGATGGTTGCCCAGATAAGCCAGGGCGGAATAGGATTACCAGACAGAGATTATTACACTAGTGATGACCCCAGATCAAAAGAGATTCGGGAAAAATATGTTCAGTACATGCATAACATGTTCAGGTTAATCGGGCAAAATGAAGCAACTGCAAAAAGAAACGCCGATAAAGTAATGCAGATTGAAACACGACTTGCCAAGGCATCGCTAACAAAAGTAGAAATGAGGGACCCCGTTAAGAATTATAACAAGATGAGTTATGATGCATTAAAATCAATCGCCCCTGATTTTAATTGGGCAGTTTTTTTCAAAGAACTAGGTATAATATCTCCGGCTGATTTTGATATTACACAACCCGGGTTCACAAAAGAAGTCAGCAAAATGATAAAAGAACTTCCTTTGAATGACTGGAAACCTTATCTGACATGGAATGTTTTAAGAGGATCTGCTCCTTATTTAAGTTCTGCTTTTGTGAATGAAGCCTTCAATTTCAACGGGAAATTTTTAAGCGGTGCTAAGGTTCTACGTCCAAGATGGAAGCGCGTTATGGGAGCTGAAGACAATGCTCTTGGTGAACTAATCGGACAGCTTTATATTGAAAAGACTTTCCCTCCTGAAGCAAAAGAAAGAGCACGAAATATTGTTTCCAACCTTGTAGTTTCGCTAAAAGAAAGAATATCTAAATTAGATTGGATGGGAGATGATACCAAAAAAGCTGCACTTGTAAAACTTGCAGCTTTTACTGTTAAAATAGGTTACCCTGATAAATGGAAAGATTATTCAGGAGTTAATATTTCAAGAGATTCGTATTTTGAGAACGATGCCAATGCAAGTGAGTTTTTAACTAAAGATAATCTTGCTAAAATCGGAAAACCTGTTGATAAAACTGAATGGGAAATGTATCCTCAGACTGTGAACGCATATTACGAACCGGTAAGAAATGAAATTGTTTTCCCTGCGGCAATATTGCAGCCCCCTTTCTTCAATGTAGATGCAGATGACGCAATTAACTATGGCGCTATGGGTGTTGTAATCGGGCATGAAATCACTCACGGCTTTGATGATCAGGGCAGGCAATATGATGCGCAAGGAAATATTAAAGATTGGTGGACAGATAACGACTCGAAGAAGTTTGATGAAAGAGCAAAAGTAATTATTGATCAGTTTAATAATTTTGTTGCAATTGATACGTTCCATGTTAACGGACAATTGACACAGGGTGAAAATATCGCCGACCTTGGGGGCTTGAATGTGGCCTTAGATGCTTTGAGGAAAACTGATGAGTTTAAATCCAATGAGATGATAAATGGATTTACACCTCTACAAAGATTTTTCCTGGCATGGGCTCAGGTTTGGAGAGGAAATGATAGAGAAGAATCTCTAAAATTATTAATTAAATCAAATGAACATGCCCCAAACAAATTTAGGGTTAACGGACCATTGAGCAATATGCCTGAATTCTGGGAAGCCTTTAATGTACAGCCTGGAGATCCTATGCGAAGATCAGATATGGAACTTGTCAAAATCTGGTAATACTTCAAATTTGTCACTTTGATTATTTTTGTCATCCCCGCGAAAGCGGGGATCCCTTATCCCCCTTAACTTTCCATTACTAATTCTGAATTGAATTATATTTATATTTCCATCTGAATATAATTCATGGAGTTGTTTTGGTTACCGGTCAACATTTTATTCGATACAATTTATTCTTGATTTTAATTTGTTTTACCACCTCCCTCTTTTCCCAGATAGACAATTTCAAAGAATATAAACCGTCAGGAAGAGGAATAGTTTTTATTAGTCAGAACGGAAACAAAATAAGATTAACTCCATACGGGTACAAAATAATAAGAGTACAAGCTGCAAAACAAGGGGAAGAATTCTTTCCGTACAATTATTACGAAATGGTTAATTCACACGAGTGGACAGGTAAGTTTAAAATTATTGAACGTAAAGATTCTTTTATTATCAACAATACGGAATACAGTAATTTTAAATTAGTATTAAAAAAGAATCCTTTACGAATTGAAGTAATAAATGACGATAAGATATTATTTTCAGAAAGCACCGGAATAGAATGGAAAGGAAATAAAATTTCAGAGTCCTTTACTGCTGATGACAAAGAACATTTTACAGGCTTAGGGCACGGATTTTTCGGACGCGAACCGGGGATTGATCTGAAAGGCAGAGTTATCGGAAGGAATTACGGAACTAACCATGGCGATCAGTCTCCTTTAATTGTTCCTTTTTATATGTCATCAAAAGGTTACGGAATATTTCTAAATAGTACTTTTACAAATCAATTCAGTTTTAACAAAGACGGAGATTACAGTTTTAGCATAGATACGTATGGTGAACCGGGCAGGCTTGACTATTTTATTATCGCCGGACCAAAATTCAGTTCAATATTAGATCTATATACACAATTGACAGGAAGACCTCGTCTTCCCCCTTTTGCAATTTTTGGTCTTGGTCTTTCAGATAAATCGAATGATGAAAACTCAAAAGATCCTTCCGACGAAAAATGGTGGAAGAGAAAAGTAAGTGATGAAAGAAAAGCGGGATTCCCCATTGACCATCTTGTAAATGATAACAGATGGCGTGCAGGTGGCGGAAAAAGATGTGAATCTTATTTCGACTGGGATAAAGAGCGGTTTCCTGATCCTGCTGAATTTGAGATCCTGGATTAAAAAGAACGGTCTTATTGAAACTATAGATTTCAACAGATGCATCGGTTCAGGAAGTGAAGGATGGTTATCTTCATATAATATACCTTTTTCAGAAAAAGTTGATCATAGTAATTGTGTGCCAGATTTTACAAGGAAAGAAGTACGCAATTGGTTCTGGGGGTTATTCTGGAATAAATCACTTAATCCCAAACTGAATTATCCCGGTGATGCTTTATGGATTGATGAATTTGATGAGTTGGGGCCGATAGCAGATACTGTCAGGTTGGGAAACGGAAAGATATGGGGTGAGATGAAAAACTATTATCCATTTCTTATTGCAAAAGCACTTGTTCAGGAAGGATGGGATAAAACTCTTGCACCCAGGAAACGCCCGTTTGTTTGGGTAAGGGGAATGACTGCAGGTGCGCAAAGATATGGAACGTTATGGACAGGTGATATTAAGCCGACTTTTGAAGACATGAAAAATCAGATAGTTGCAATGCAGCTAGCCGGATTATCGGGATTTCCTTTTGAAGGTCACGATGCCGGAGGATTTTACGATTGGGATAACAAAAAAGGTCCTGATGAAAAGCTTTACAGAAAATGGTCCATGGCATTAGGATGTTTCACACCATTCTGGAAACCACATGGATGGGGAGAATCGAGATGGCCGATTGACAGATCACCAGAATCAATGAAATGTGCAAAGTATTTCACTCAATTGCGTTATCAACTTTTGCCCTATACCTATACAATGGCACACGAATCATCGGAAAGTGGAATGCCCGTTGTAAGAGCGATGGTTATTGATAATCAGAATGACCCGCTTGCCTGGAAATATGATCAACAATTTATGTGGGGAGACAATTTTTTAGTAGTACCTAACTCATCTGATAGGGATACAGTCAATTTATGGCTCCCATCCGGAAATTGGTATGAATACAATACTAACAAACTCTTAGCCGGAAACAGAACACTGAATTATTATTCACCCGACGGAAGTCTTGCCCTTTTTGTCAAAGAAGGTTCTATCATACCTAAGTATTATCCTGCGCTAAGCACGGCATTTATAGATAAAGGAAAAATGATAGTTGATATTTATACCGGTAAAGATAAAATGTATACATTATATGAAGACGACGGAATTTCGGAGAGTTATAAAACTGGAGAATATAGTTTAACATTGTTTACTTATCATGGGAAACGGTTAAACATATCAGCGGGAAAAAGCAGTTACAAAGGAGCTCCTATGTCTAAAAGTTATAAGATAAATTTCATTGGAATAAATAATTTTAAGGAAGTATTGGTTAACAGCAGGAAGCTTGAGAAAGTTTCTAATCCTGACATATCTGTAGGATATTATTATGATTCAAATCAAAATATATTGACCATTAGTACCGGACCAATTCCAATCACTAAAAAAATAAGTGTCGAAATAAATTAGCCTTCCCCCAATTTATATAACTGCCGGGACTCAAATCCCGGCATTTTATTTATATTTCCATTCAAGAAATTGTATCTGCTAAAAGGTCTCAATTGTGCTTTTCTTATGAAGAAAAGCACCAAAAGAACCTCGGCTGTAAATCATTTGCTAAAAATTCAGCACTTCGTTTAACCTATCTATAAATTCAAGTGGCGGAAATAAACTCACACCGACTTAGAAGTCGGTGCTCGAACAAATTTCCTCATCTATTCCATAACATTATTCGAAATTTATCAGATGCTGAATTTTCTTAACGCAAATGATTTAAGGCCGGAAATACGGAAATGGAAAAATAAGGAATTTGGTGATTGATGAGGAGATCATTCGATTTGATCAGAACAAATATAATCATTGAAGGAAGAAGAAGACTCATGGGAGTCGGGGTATGCTGTTCGCGGTAATGACATTAGAGAAAGGTAAAAGGACAGGAAATTAGATTGTTACCTGGTAACCGATATAACCTGTTGTAAATTTATCGCCGCTGATATTATGGCCAACAGCAAAAAGGATATGGTTATGTTCATTAATGTTAATATAACCTCCGACATTGAAGCCCGTACCTGCAGAGCCATCCTGAGTGCTTGCAGATTGGTAATATAATTCAGTTCCGAGAGTAAAGGTATCTGAAAAATCATATTGTCCAAGCCAGCCGGTATAATACCAGTTTTTATTACCTGCACCGGGGTTTATCCAATAACCTGCGCCACCATAAGTAGTAAATTTTCCCTTGGTCTCCTGAATCCACACGGGTAGAAAAGCTTTTAGTTTATTATCTCCAAGAAGTGTTACATTTTTACCAGTTGGAATTTCAAGTATTGGAAAGATTCCTATTTGTAAACCGGATACTTCATTTATAATCCTGTACTTAACTCCCAATTCAGTATTTACGAATCCATACTGTATGGATGATTCCCGCTTAGTATATTGCATTGGAAGAATTAAGTGAATCTGGACATCAGGAACTACTCCGTAATTTGTTTCAATGTGGGGTAGAGTAACATCAGCATCATTTCCTGAATACTGCATTGCAGAAGAGAGGTAGAATTCCCAATGCATAAAATCTACGGGCTGTGGATCATCAGTAAAAAACGGAGGCCCGGCAAAGAGAAATGATGAGATAATAAAAACAATAAGTAGGGATTTAACAAACATAGAATCTTAGGTCACTTATAAAATTATATTCGCTTTATAATAATATTGAAGTTAGCGTACAATTATTTTTGACATCTGTCACCCATTGGTTAGTATTACTCAAACGGAAGAATACAGGCTAAAAAATTGACTATAAAAGGTATATTTTACATTTTGGCATTTTATTTTGGCTATTCCATTAGTACTTTACTTGTTTAAATAATCTGGCTATTTGTTTGAATAACTTATCCGAAAGAATAATACAAAAACTAACTAATCCTGATTCCTTTGAGCGGGGGAAGAAATACTATTACCGCGGAAGAGTAACTGATTATACTGAAGATGACAACTCAATAAAGGCTATTGTTGTTGGAACTGACTACTATGATGTTAATATTTCAAAATCAGATTTATCGCCGGAATGCAGTTGTCCAATATTTAACGGAGAATTATACTGCAAACATTTGGTAGCGCTTTTATTTAGAAAACTTAAGGGTGAAATTAAATCAAGGAACGAAACTATTGCTAAATATGTTCCGCATAAATCCGGACCGAAGTTCGGGTTTGAAGATAATATCGATTACAATTCTCACTCAAGGGGAAATAATAAAGAAGAAAACATTAAACAGGATAAACAGTTTGAGACATTCCTTAACCACATCCCACGTGAAAATCTTCTGAATGATATTAACGAATTACGCAGGAAGAACCCTGACATTGAAGAATTCTTTATCCGTAAATATTCACAGAAATCAATAAGTTATTATCTGAAGATTGAAAATAATATTAAGAGCAGAATAAACTCCATATTACGACACCGGGGAATAAATGATTATCCAAACAAAGTATTTACTGCAAGCCGTGAAGTTAATTCTTTAGTACAGAACCTGTCTACTTCAAGGCAGACTTCAGAATTTTTATTAGGAATCGGATTATGGATTTCTGAAAAGCTGAATGAAATAGAGGATGCAAATGGTATACTCAAAGAATTAGTCAGAATAATGACAGATAATGCGTGTGAATACCTGAATTATGCAGTTAAGGGGGAACTTTTATTGTTTTATCAATATACATCTGTAAACACTTCATTTAATTTTAATATTGGAATTATTGAATCGATATTCCGAAGGGTTGGGAACCTGGCTATTATTGATGAATTAGTAACCAAGCTGGAAAGAAGCATATTCAAGAAGGACCCGGATTTCGGATTCAAACCTGAGTCAGGCTGGGAACTCATGATGAAATATTTGAGAGTAGCTAATCATGAAAAGTATGAGGAATTAATACCGGAAGTCTTAGAAAGTTCGCCTGTAATAAAATCAGATTATATAAATTATTTGTATGATAAAAAAAGATTCAATGAAGTAATCGGTCTGGGTTATGAAATGCAGGATAGTCCATCTATCGCAGATGCTTTTGAGAATTCCCTTGCTGAATCGGGTGATAAGCAAAAGATAATACAATATTATTTAAGGCGACTTACAGGAACTTTTAGTCTTGAGCTTTTTAAACATTTCAGTGAAATCGAAGGAATAAGGGAAGTTCCCGAATGGAACAATATTATCAGCAACTTATTAACTGATACTGAACATTTAATTTTCCGCGCTGATATGTTTTTATATTTAAAACGGTATGAAGATTTTATTGATTTTATATCAACAAAGGGAAATGAATTTTACAGGAACAGTTCAACAATTGAAAAGATGGCGGCGAAGTTATCAGTAACCAGTCCCCCGCTAGCGATAAAGCTGTATCATTATTTAATAGAAAAAGAAACAGCCCGGATAACAAAGACAAGCAGGTACGAAATTCTGATGGGTTATTTTGAAGACCTGAAGTGTCTTAATGATCTGGAATATATTACTAACTTAAAAAACAATCTTATTACAACATATCCTACCCGTAAGAAACTTGTAGAAGCGCTTAAAGCGTTTGAATTAACTGACAACAAAGTCTCTTCCTATTCTGCTTCCAGGGATTAAGAAATAACCTAATCTTCTCTTGTTTTTTAGTAAACTAATAATCAAATTCCCTTATAATTCTAACTATTTGATAGATGTTGAAAAAAGACAAGACTTTAAGAATTTTATTTGTATCCGGGACAGCAATAATAGCTCTCGTTTTTATTTTCATAATTATTAAGATTTATGATTATACACTGAACGACGCTAAGAGAAGTCACCAGATTCAACAGATGGAGATGGCCAGGGCTGCTATATCTGGAATCAGTATATATCTAAACCGTCTATCGGGTGATATGCAATTATTATCAGATTTTCCCGGTGTAAGGAATTTTGATGTGGGTGTTATTAAAACAAATACAGATCTTTTATTCAGCCATTACAAGGATAGGATAATTGAATCAATTTTTATAAAGGACAATAAAAAACATCTTGTATATAATTCCGGTAGTTCTTTTCCGTCTTCGTTTTATGATGATCCGGCTTTTGATACTGTTTCGTTTTCTAATGATACCCCATATTATTCACACATAAAGCCGCTGTATGATAATGATATGACGAGCGGGTTATTCTTTGTTATGCTAATGCCATTTGCTTCAAACTCTTCATCTCAACGGGGTTTCATTGGTTACATAGTCAGTTTTGATTTACTCGTAAATAAATATGTTGTCCCGTTGAAGTTAGGAGAGAAAGATTTCGCCTGGATTATGGATGGTACGGGTAGGTTAATTTATCACCCTACTCATAAGAACATGCTACTCCGCGGCATTACACAAATTTCTTCCAAATGCAGCAATTGTCATCAATCTTTTGATGTTCAGAAAAAGATGATATCTGGAAGCGGCTCTTATGATGAATACGTTATTTCAAATGAACCTCCTAAAATAATGGCATATGTTCCAATTAATCTTAACGGAGATAAGTGGGTATTAGCAATTTCCACTTTCCTTCCTGAAGTTACAGCAAGTTTGAGGGATAAGTTTTCCCTGTTTTTCGGACTAGGAATTATTATTCTAATAGTAATTTTTTTATTAGGATATCTTCTATATTTTCAGACAATAAGAAAGGTAAGGGCTGAAGAAGCGAACCTTCATATGGAACAAAGACAGAACTTCCAGGAACAGTTAAACCATGCAGCGAAACTAGCTTCAATTGGAGAACTTGTTGACAGTGTGGCGCATGAAATAAATACACCTCTTGGAATTATTTCTTCATATATAGATGTTTTTAACCTCAGGAATGATATTCCGCAAAAATATACAGAAGATTTTGATGTAATAAAAAATCAGACCAAAAGGATAAGCACTTACACCAGAAGTTTGCTGGATTATTCTCAACGGATACCATTTGACCCGAAGCCTGAGGATATTAAATTAATAATTGAAGAGTGCTTATTTCTGCTTAGCCCTCAGTTTCATTCAAAGAAGATAAGGATTGTTAAAAATTATAAACATATATATCCGTTAATAGTAATTGACAAGGGACAGATAGAGCAGGTTTTTATTAATTTGTTCAATAATTCGGTTGATGCAATTGAAAGTAATGGAGAGATAAGGATTGATATTACAACCGAAGATAGAAATATCAGTACTATCAATAAGGAAGAAATAAGTTTCATTGTCATTTCAGTAAAAGACAATGGGTGCGGAATTAAATCAGAGAATCTGGACAGGATATTCGAAGCATTCTATACAAATAAATCCCGCGGCAAAGGAACTGGTCTCGGATTATCTATATCCAGAGCTATAATGCTGCGGCATAAAGGAAGGATTGAAGTATCGAGCCAAGCAGGTAAGTATACTATATTCAAATTATTTCTACCTATTAATAAATTAGGTTCCGTTATATGAATACAAAGTTAAAAATATTAGTGATTGATGATGAACCTGATATGCTGAAGGGGTTCGGAAAGTTGCTTGAGGCCCAGGGGCATATACCGTTTCCAGTATCAAATGCTGCTTCCGCGGCACGGATACTTGAAGAGGAACAAATAGATATTGTATTTACCGATCTGCAGATGCCGGATATTGACGGGCTTCAAGTGCTTGAACTTGTGCAGAAAAATAATCCTTCTACACCGGTAATTATTTTTTCAGCATATGGCACAATAGACAGAGCAGTAGTAGCAATGAAAGCAGGCGCTTTTGATTTTATAGAGAAACCTTTTGACGCCGAACGTATATCAATGGCTATACGCAAAGCTTTAAATCATATGAACCTTTATAATGAGAGGAATAATCTTCTAAGTCAGCTTGAGGAAAAATTTAAGTTTGATAATATCCTGGGGAACAGTCCAGCAATAAGGTTAGTTTTTGAGATGGTAGAGAATGTAGCAAAATCTGAAGCAAACATTCTTATTACCGGAGAAAGCGGTACCGGGAAAGAACTTATTGCCAGAAGCATTCATGCACATAGCAGCCGGAGGACAAAACCATTTGTACCTGTAAATTGTGGTGCGTTTCCGGAGAACCTTTTTGAGGCTGAAATATTCGGTTATGAAAAAGGAGCATTCACAGGCGCTAATAAAAGGAAGCAAGGTCTGCTGGAATATGCACATGGCGGAACATTCTTTATGGATGAAGTTTGTGAATTGCCAATGCCGCTTCAGACAAAATTGCTCAGGTCTTTACAGGATAAGCATATAAGGCGATTGGGGGGGAATGAATTAATTCATGTGGATGTTAGAATAATATCAGCTACAAATGAAAATATCCGCAATGCTCTAACAGCACAGAAGATAAGAGAGGATTTATATTATAGACTGAATGTAATAAACATCCATCTCCCCCCGCTTCGCGAAAGGAAAGAGGATATCAACCTTCTTGCAGCAAGTTTCTTAAGGAAATTTTCCTCATCAATGCATAAAAGTATTTCAGGATTTTCGGATGAGGTACTACAACTTTTTGAACAATATAACTGGCCTGGAAATGTTAGAGAACTTGAGAATATAGTTGAACGGGCTGTTACACTATCAAAGAAATCAATTATTACTGAAGCAGAGTTACCTCACCAGCTTATTTCATCTGAACTATCTCAGGGGTCTTTCGATGATTTAAAGTTCATCGATGCAAAACAGATTGCAATAAACGATTTAGAGAAGAAATATCTTCATCATCTACTTGAAAAACATAAAGGGAATATTACCAAAATGGCAGAGGATGCGGGGATGACCAGACGTAATATGCACCGTCTTCTAAATAACCATAATTTAGATACTGATAAGTGGAGGCATTAGTTCTTAAGAATAATTAATGCAGTCGGGGAATGGTCCCCGACTGCCCCATATTAAATATAGTGTGACATTCCTGTTCATTAGTGTGAAATGGATGTCCCACTTTTCAGTTTACTTCTTTTTAAACATCAATAAATTTTAAATTTTACTTGTTTTTGTCGACCTGTTTAATGGTACGGTTTTCGAGTATCTAGAATAAATATCCGGTTAACAAATGAATACGAAATTACACAGTAGAAGATCTTTCATCGGTACCATTTTAGCAATTGGCTTTTCAGGGTTCGCTGGTTCAATACTTTATCCAATCGCAAGATATCTAATACCACCAAAACAAAGGGAGGTTGAGGTTAGCAATGTTTCAGGCGGTAAACTCAAGGATATGGAAAATGATTCTTATAAAATTGTCCGATTCGGGAACAAACCAGTAATCTTAATACGAACAGACAAGGGGGAGTTAAAGGCACTATCCGCACAATGCACTCATCTTGACTGCACAGTTCAATACAAAAAGAGTGAAGGAGTTATTTGGTGTGCCTGCCACAATGGTAAATATGATCTTAACGGAAGAAACATTTCAGGTCCACCTCCAAGACCATTAGATCCATACTTAGTTCAGCTCAAAGGTGACGAAATATTCATATCCAGGAAAGTATAACATGAAGAACCATTTTAATAAAACATATAAGTGGCTGGATGAAAGGCTAGACTTAACAAGTCTTTCACATTTTATTGAAAAGAAAACTGTACCGGTTCACCGTTCTTCAATTTGGTATTATTTCGGGGGTGTTTCACTATTCTTTTTTATAATCCAGGTTTGTACAGGAATACTTCTTTTGTTTTATTATAAGGGAAGTGCCGATCTTGCATTTGAAAGTATCCAATTCATAATGTCTAAAGTTGAGTTCGGATGGTTAATCCGTTCAATCCACGCCTGGGCTGCTAATTTGTTTATCCTATCAGTATTTATTCACATGTTCAGTGTATATTTTGAAAAATCGTACCGTCGTCCGAGAGAACTAACATGGATAAGCGGAGTGTTTCTTTTCTTTTTAACATTATTTTTCGGGTTCAGTGGATATCTTCTACCGTGGAACAAGCTGGCATTTTTTGCTACAAAAGTTGGAACGGACATTGCGGGAAATGTTCCGATAATAGGCGAAGCATTAAAAGGATTCCTTCGTGGAGGCGATGATGTAACAGGAGCAACATTATCCCGGTTCTTTGGATTTCATGTGGCTTTGTTCCCGGGGATATTTACAATCATTCTGGTAATTCATTTAATAATGGTACAGCGGCAGGGGATGAGTGAACCGATGGAATCAGAAAAGGAAACAACTGTTAAGAATAAATCTATGCCTTTCTTTCCAAATTTCATGCTAAGGGATTTATTATTATGGCTGGTAGTGTTGAATGTACTTGCAATCCTGGCAGTTTTTTTCCCGGCTGAACTAGGAGAGAAAGCCGATCCATTTTCAGCCGCTCCGGCTGGTATTAAACCGGAATGGTATTTTCTATTTATGTTCCAAACTTTAAAATATATACCTGCACGGATTTTTATAGTTGATGGGGAGATACTTGGAATTCTACTATTCGGGCTCGCCGGAGTACTTTGGATTATTGTTCCTTTCTGGGATACTAAAAGTTCTAAGGGATTAAGAAACAGGAAAATGAATTATCTTGGATTAGGGGCGGTAGCATTTATAATAATATTAACTATTCTGGGATGGGTATCATGAAAAGATATTTGTTAATGATATTCGCCATTATTATTATTTATAAAATAAATATAAATGCTGCATTGGCGACAGAAGATAAATGCTATTCCTGCCACAGTTCGATTGAAGATAAAGAATCTAAATTATACAAGGATGATATTCATTTCCAGAAAGGAATTTCTTGCAGCGGTTGTCATGGGGGAGATAATACTTCTGAGGATAATGATGCGGCAATGGACAAAAAGAAAGGATTTATCGGAATACCAACAGGAAACAAAATATCTGATGTCTGCGCCAGGTGTCATGCAAATGAAAAGATAATGCGTGGATACAGTTCAAAGCTTCCGGTTAATCAATTTGATAATCTTGTTAATAGTGTTCATGGAAAACTTGCAATACAAGGGGGTGTACGAATAGTTCAATGTATAACCTGTCATAATGCACATGGAATCAAATCTGTCAAGAATCCCCTTTCTCCTGTTTACGCATTAAATATCCCAAGGACCTGTTCCAAGTGCCACAGCGATGCCGGATACATGAAATCTTATAATCCTTCTCTAGTTGTAGACCAATATACAATGTATCAATCGAGTGTACATGGTAAATTAAATTCAAAAGGTGATCCTAAACCGGCTCAATGCGCAAGCTGTCATGGAAGTCATGATATTAAACCAGTAAAGGATATCAAATCAAAAGTTTATCCTGTAAATATTCCCGGTACCTGTTCGCATTGCCATTCGGATAAAGGATATATGGCACAATACAAAATACCTACAGATCAATATGAAAAATATGCACGAAGTGTTCATGGTAAAGCGCTCTTAGAAAAGAATGACCCGGGAGCCCCCGCATGCAACAACTGTCATGGAAACCATGGGGCAACACCACCGGGAGTAGAATCAATTTCAAAGGTATGCGGAACCTGTCATGCACTTAATGCCGAATTGTTCTCATCCAGTCCTCATAAAAAAGCTTTTGATGAGAAGAATTATCCTGAATGCGAAACATGTCATGGTAATCATGAAATAGTTACAGCTACAAATACGTTATTAGGAGTTGATAAAGATGGTGTTTGCAGCAAATGTCATTCAGATCAAAACAGCAGCGGATATAAGTCAGCAAAACTAATGAGGCAATTGATTGATAGTTTAGATAACACCAAAACCTCTGCTATGTATCTGATAAACAATGCTGAACAGAAAGGAATGGATGTAACAGAAGCAAAGTTCAAACTGAGAGACATTAACCAGGTAAAATTAGAGGCTCGCACTCAAGTGCATTCATTCGATCCTTCTAAGTTCAAAGAGGTTGTTCATAAAGGGCTAATAATTAGTTCAGAAGTAACGGCGGATGCGAAGGGTGCTATTCACGAATATTCGTTTAGAAGAGTAGGGCTTGGTATATCGGTATTTTTGATAAGCATGTTAGCGTTTGGACTGTTCCTTTATATAAGGAAAATAGAAAAGAAATAATATTGCAATATAGTATTATGGAAAAGAAATTATCTGAAGACGATTTAAAGTTAATCTGGGAACGCCTTAAGGAACAGGATCAACGGATCTCTGATTTGGAAAATCGTGTCTCATCTCAGAGCCATGAAGAATATGATCTGAGGGAGGAAACCTCAGCAAAACAAAATAAAACAACTATTGAATCAATTGAAAAAGATGAGTTGTTAGAATACAGAATAGGACAATTCTGGTTTGCAAAAGTAGGTATTCTTGCATTTATTGTAGGAATCATTTTTGTATTAACCCTACCCCACAAGGATCTTCCTAAATTCCTGCTTTTTGCTGCCGGAATTGTCCTCTCTTTTCTTTTTCTGTTCATCCCCCGGGTTCTAAAATCTCTTTTGCCACAATTATCCGGTTATGTTATAGGCGGAGGGTTTGTACTTCTTTATTATACTGTTCTCCGGTTACATTTTCTTGAAGAAAATCCACTTGTTGAGAGTAAAGCTTTAGCAATTTTATTCCTGAATTTAGTTTTAATAACAAGTTTAATAGTTTCTGTAAAAAGGGAATCTTCTTATCTGGCGGGTCTGAGCATTATATTCGGATTTATTACCGCGCTTCTTTACGGAGATCCGTATTATATATTCATTAGTCTGATTGTTATTGCTTCAATAAGCGTTTATCTTAAAATCAGGTACAATTGGGATACATTTCTATCGATGAGTATTTTCACAGCATACTTTACACATTTATTATGGTTCATAAACAACCCTCTTCACGGCAACGAAATAACTATTGTAAATGAACCCGGCATAAATATACTTTTCCCCTTTTTATATTATATAACGTTTTCCATGGCATACATGATTAAAAGGGATGAGCAGGGAGAACCCACAATTAAACTGATTAATATTACCGGCAACTCATTATGTTTTTTTGGTTTATTAATTATTGCGGGACTCTCGGGAAAAGGATCTATATCTATGGGGGGAACGCTTACAATAGCGTCAGTTTTATTTCTTAGCCATTCTGCATTTTTCTGGTTAAAAGAAAAGAGCAAATATATAACCTTTATACTTGCGATGACCGGATACTTCTCATTGAGCATAGCAATTATATTTGAATTCAGAATTCCCGACGGAATTATCTGGCTCTGCTGGCAAAGCATAATTGTTATATCTACTGCAGTATGGTATAAATCCAGATTTATAATTACAGCGAATTTTTTTATATACATTATTATTCTTGCTGCTTATCTGTTCCTTGCAAATGGGTTTAGCATAATTAGTTTAAGTTTCGGGGCGGCGGCTCTTCTTACAGCCCGTATATTAAATTGGAAAAAGGATTCGCTTGAATTAAAGACAGAACACATGAGGAATTTTTATCTTATAATTGCTCTCCTATATATTCCATTTATATTACACAACATAATGCCAGAGGGATATGCAGCACTTTCCTGGCTGGGAGTGGCTATCATGTATTATTTATTTAGTTTGATTCTTAAAAACAAAAAATACCGCTGGATGTCATTCCTTACTCTTATAATGAGTATTTTCTATATTTCGATACTTGGTTTAACTTCCTCTGAACTTATTTATAAGATCATATCATTCCTTGTTCTTGGAAGTGTATTAATTGCTATCTCTGTTTTTTACAGTAAAAAGAAAAACAGTTCAACTCTAAAGAAAGTATGAATAAAATAAAGGTGACTAAATGTCTGATCTATTAAAAACTGCAGGTTTCCTGTATGTTATATTTTCTGGATTTCTTGCGATAGTATTTTTTTCAAAATCTGATGAAAATTTCCTTTTGCTGGTATCAGTACCACTTGTAATTATCGGACACAGTTTAATAATTCTGCTTGTCTGCTTTGCCTTAGGTAAGGTGTTAGAGGATATAAATGATAGAAAAATAAATAATTTTTAATTATGTAAGTGATTACTAATAATTAGGGATAGTTTGTTTATTGAAAACTGTTTATTTTATACAATAGAATAAAATTAATTTCAATATTAACAAAAATAAAATTATACATGAAAATAGTATTTATCCTCATTTTTATAGTTTCACTTATTTCGGAAATACCCGCCCAATTTAAATATGGAATAGAAGTTGGTTTGAATATTTCCAACCTAAAAGGAAATGATCCAACTATAAATAAAGGCACATCTGGAATTGTTACAGGATTAAACGGACAGTATGAATTATTAGATTATTTTTCAATAGGGTCAGGCCTGTATTTATCTCAGAAAGGTGTAGTGCGAACACTGTTTTCAAGTGTTCAGGGAATTGAAACCTATGATTATATTGAAGTACCTTTTAATCTTTTTTTTACTTTACCGATAAAACAATCAGGAAAGACAGCTGTTTTTGCAGGAGCATATATTGCTCGTTTACTATATGCAAGTGTTACCCCAGACAATCAAGGTCTGACAGCAGATTTAAATTTAGATGATATTATGCGGCATAGTGATTATGGGCTGAACTTTGGAATCCGTCAGGGTTTTAATCTTAGTTCCGGGATGGTTAACCTGGGAATAAAGTACAGTTTAGGTTTGGTTTCACTTGATGTACCATATACAGTTATAAAATATGGTGAAACCTATTCAAGTGATGGAAGCAGGAAACTCACCAATTCTGTTGTATCATTTACAGTTGGTTATACTTTTTAATATGGCTAATGATTAAGTCATTCCACTGATATAAAGATATTATCTTCTTCTACCAAATAATCTTAATAAGGCTAGGAACAAATTAATAAAATCCAGATATAGAGTTAATGCACCCAGAATAGAGGCCTGTGTGGATATTCCTCCCTGATCAAGAGTTGCAACTGCCATGCCTTTTAATTTTTGAGTATCATAAGCAGTTAGTCCTGTAAATACTATAACTGTAATAAAAGAAATAACCCAGCTTATATCTGCACTTCCTATAAACATATTAACGACAGAAGCTATAATAACTCCTATTAGTCCCATCATCATAAACTGTCCGACTCCGGTAAGATCTCTTTTAGTAATATATCCGTAAGCACTCATTGCGGCGAACATACCCGCAGTTGTAAAGAAAATTGAAGTAACAGATTCTGCTGTATAAAGTACTAGAATAACAGACAATGTAGCCCCGGTTAAAGCTGAATATAGCAGAAAAAGAGAAACGGCGGCAAAAGAAGACAACTTGCTAATTCTGCTTGCTAAATACCATACGAGTCCGAGTTCACCGAACAGCATAATATAAAATACCATTCGGTTACGGAACACTTCAATATATAGACCTGAGGTCATTAGGAAAAAAGAGGCAAAGGCTGTAACGAGTAAACCAAATGTCATCCATCCATATACCTTTGTAAGAAAGGATTGCTGGATATCAACTACAACTCGCTCTAACCTTTCATCCTGACTATAACTTTCCATTTTCTTTCCTTCTTTAATTAAATAATAATAACTGATATTTCACTTTATTCAATGAAATTAGTTCCATTATTTAGAGATGGTTTTATCTTTATAAGTTGAATCTATTGCAACAACTTTGTTCCTGCTGTAATCTGACACACCTACCATTAAACCCGCCGTAGTTACTACGGCACCTACAATTTGGATCATTGTTACTTTTTGTCCAAACAACATCATTATAAATGGTAGGAGAGCAATATAAACATTTGTATAGGGAACCCAGAAATGAGCCGCAAATTTGGATAGTTTGAAGAACCCAAAACTATATATATAGCCAGTAAAGCCTGCTGCTACTACAAAAAGTATGGGCCACCAGTTTGCAGGAATAATACTACCTTCGAATAGGGAAAAGAACCTATCATAGTCAGTTGAAGCAAATATAGATTTAATATTTTTTTCTTCTTCGGGTGAAATATTCTTTTTTAGAGTATATCCATCGGCTGATTTTTCATAATATCCAAGGATATAATCTTTTTTTGCATGATCCAATTTTGATAATACTCTGACTTCAAATTTATCTGCGGGTACCTGATCGGGAATGTGTATTCTCATTACATTTGCAATAAAAGGGATAATAAGAAGCGCTGAACAAATAAAAACCATTTTCCAGATTTCACGCCAGACTACAAGAGCATTTGGTCCAACATTAGGTTTACATGTTTGAACTGTTTTATTATTAAGCACTTGCTGAGAAAGCAGGCAACCGTTGATTATTATAATCCAAACAATTCCGGAAAGGTCCAGTATAGCCTTAGGATCAGAATATCCTCCTAACATACGCGGTATATGAGGGACCGATAAACCTAACACGACAAGTGAAATACCTATCCAGTGTTCCTTTCTAATTGGAGCTTTGAATAAAATCTTTCCAAAAAATGGAAGGAATGCAAGATAAATGTTGACATATGGAGCGTAAATATGGGGTGAGTAATAGCGTGGCAAATAAAAGAAACCAATATTTTCAATTACACCTGTAAATCCACAAATGATTATTGTTGTAAGAGAAATAATACCTGGCCATAAATATTTTATTTTTTTCCCTCTGAGAACTTCAACTACTACGGCAATAAAAGCCCAGGCGAATTTTGAAACTTCTCTCCACCAGGTCATTACACCAGGAGAAACTCCGACGGGTTTATTCCCAACAAATCTCTCCTGATTCCCCATCCAGTTAAGAATATATTGTCCACCCAAAGCCCCGTTTATAATTAGTAACCAGGTTATAAGAATGATCCATTCCATAAAAAAATACTCTTTTATCTATAAAGTAGAAAAATATATGCACATTCAATCACAGGAGCAAAAATATATTAAAATGTTCATAATACAAACGAATAAATAATAAACCTCTCTTCCTCAATTAAATATTTTATCAATTTATTCATTGATATCGCAATTATAAACAGATAATTGGAAGTTGTAGGATCTTACAAAACAAAAGAATATCAAAAAATCGGGACATTACTCACAAATGATAAATCCCTGCCTTTGCAGGGATTTATGGTCAGGTTTACAATCGGATTTTCGTATCATATTTGACAGTTGAAAGAACAAAGTTGGTTTTTACTTTATTCACACCTTCTATTAAAGTTAGTTTTTTAAGAATAAAAATTTCATATTCCTGAATATCCTTAACCGCAACTTTTAGAACAAAGTCCTCATCACCGGCAGTATGGTAGCATTCCAGAACTTCTTCAATCTTTTTAATCTTTTGAGTGAATGTATCGAACGCATTCATTTTATGAGCACTAAGAGAAACAGAAACCAGGGCAATAATTCCTCTTCCGGCTTTTTCCGGATCAACGAGAGCAACATATTTCTTAATGACCCCGGAAGCTTCAAGCCGCTTTACTCTATCCAACATACCCGATGCAGAAGTACCAATTTCAGAAGCGAGTTGAGCATTAGTTATATTAGAATTTGCCTGAAGTATATCCAATATTTTAAGGTCAATCGAATCAAATTTCAAATCAGATCCTTTCGATTTAGTACTGAAATCATTTAAATTTCTGCTTTTCTTTTCCATTATAATTTTTCAAATCTTGCCTGGAAGAATCTTAAATATTCCGGTTCATAAATCATTTTAAGTCCGGATATAGATTCCCTGTGTTCAAAAACTTCTTCAATCGATTCAGCTACAACATCCATATGAGCCTGTGTATATACTCTTCTTGGGATAGTTAGTCTTACTAGTTCAAGGTTAGGATAATTATGCTTACCAGTCTGACTATTTCTTCCGGCAGAAACAATGCCTCTTTCCATTGTGCGAACCCCTGAATCGAGATAGATTTCAGAAGAAAGCGCCTGAGCGGGAAACATGTCTTGTGTAAGATGAGGAAGGAATTTCTTAGCATTTAAAAAGACCCCATGACTTCCAATGGGTCTTACTACGGGGACACCCATTGCTATCAATTTATCGCCAAGATAAATAACCTGACCTACTCTAGCTCTAATATGGTCTTCATCAACAGATTCGGTAATGCCGATGGCAAGGGCTTCCATATCTCTTCCTGCCAAACCACCATAAGTATGCAGACCTTCATAAACGACAACCATATTTCTTGCTTTTGCAAATATTTCATCATCATTCACCGCAAGGAAACCGCCAATATTAACGAGTGCATCTTTTTTGGCGCTCATTGTCGCTCCGTCAGTAAGATCGCATATCTCCCTAACTATTTCTCTGACAGATTTATCAGCATATCCTTCTTCGCGTTCTTTAATAAAGTATGCATTTTCAGCAACACGTGTCATGTCATGAATAATTTTAATCTTGTATTTATTTGCAAGTTCTCTGACAGCTTTAAGATTGCTGAGGGCGATAGGTTGACCGCCCGCCATATTAACAGCGGTTGCGAGGGCGATATAAGGAATTTTATCGGCTCCATAGGTATCAATTACAATCTGCAGTTTTTTAAGATCGACATTACCTTTAAATGGATGGAGATTATCAGGATCATGAGCTTCATCGATAATTACATCAATAAACTTTCCACCGGCAAGTTCCTGGTGAAGTCTTGTTGTAGTGAAGTACATATTACCGGGAATTATATCGCCTTTTTTAATTAACAGTTGAGAGATAATATGTTCAGCAGCCCTGCCCTGATGAGTCGGGACTATATGTTTATATCCATAATAATTTTGAATAGTCTCTTCCAGGTGATAGAAATTTTCACTTCCAGCATAGGCTTCATCACCCATCATTATACCAGCCCATTGTCTGTCACTCATAGCAGAAGTTCCGCTATCTGTTAAAAGGTCAATATAAACGTCTCTTGATCTCAACAAAAAAGTATTATATCCTGCTTCTTCCAGCGCTTTTTTTCGATCTTCATATGAAGTCATATGAACTAATTCTACCATTTTAATTTTATAAGGTTCAGCCCAGGATCTTTTTTTCCTATTTTCCATAACACGTCTCATTAAATATTGGATAAAACAATTTCTTTCGCATAAAATAAGATATTTAAGAAATTTTTCCAAATTTAATTCGTATTTTTTTATAATAAAGTGAATTATATTCGGAGAATAGGAGTGTTAACTGATGTAGACTCTTCACTTGTCCGGGTAATAGAAAGAGTGTTTTTTTTTAAGATTATATCAATATCTTGGATGCGGGGCTTCGCATTTGATAAATAGTATGAAAACATTAGAGTTTTAAAAAAAGAAAAGCGTCATTACTGACGCTTTTCTGAATCGATAAAAATATTTTTTTAACTGCGTGCTTTAGCTTCGTTAACTACAATATTTCTTCCTTCTAATTTAGAATCATGCAAAGCTTTCATTGCATTTTTTGCTTCATTAGAATCTTCCATTTCAACAAATCCGAAACCACGTGATCTACCGGTTTCGCGATCCATGATTACTTTAGCAGAAACAACTGTTCCATGCCCTTCGAATGTTTTCTGTAATTTCGAATCGTCTACAGAAAATGGGAGTGAACCCACAAATAACTTAGTGCTCAATTTAGAACTCCAAAATAAAAATAAAGAATTTCCGGTTTAATACCGAAGTCCAAAAATAGATAAAAGAAACGTTAAAACCTAATTATTTAAGATAAATTATAACCAAAGGAAATTAACATATAGGAAACGGGTACAACTCCATAATTGGTGGCAAAATATTTAGGCATACAGTTGAATAAGTCGATAAAAGAATAAATCTTTGCTATTTACTCCTCTAACCCTGGATAAAAAAGTTTTTAATTTCCTATTGAAGTTCTCAAGAGCTGCATTGGTGGTTCGGTTTACCAGGTAATTTATTATTCCTCCTAATCTACTCTTTATTGATCCTGCTGAGATCTTTAATTCGGCTATTCCACTTCTTTCTGCTTTCAGAACCCAGTCCTTAAAATGGAACTCTGCCTGGGTACGGTTCATACTGTAACCTTCCTTAAAATCGATATAAAGGAAGTACGCCTTTTTAATCAATGGGAACTCCCCAAATAATATATCGGCTCTTTGTCTTTGCTGTTTTGTCCATTGGTTAGGCCTCTTAAACAGCAAACCGCGCGATCTTGCTAGTAGTTGTCTCTCGGTATCTCCATTGGCGTATGTCTTTATCCGGAAGACTTCCTTATCTGCTTTTTCAGAGCGCTGTTTGTTTTCTTTTTCTATGGCCTGCCAACGATATTGGACTCGTACTGATTGCACTGCATCTGTTATCAATTTCTCTGCATGAAAACGGTCATATGTTTTCATTGCGTTTGGTGCTATTTCTCTGGCTATCCAATCCATTCCCAATGATAAATCAAGACTCATCTCCTTAATTGAAAACAACTGTGTTACTCCCGCATATTTTTCTATTGCTCCTACTACCGTAGATGCTTTCGTGCCCTTTATTATTGCAGCAAGTGAACCTTGCTTTCCTTTTTTATCCTTATTGTAAAGCACTGTATAAAGATCCCCGTTTAGCAGTCCTGTCTCATCTATGCCCATATTTGGACCTATGTTCTTTGGAAAAACAAATGCCTCCTCAGTAAACATTTCCTCATGGCTGTTATGGAACTTCAAAAACTCAGATAGATTCTCCTTATAGGCCCGCCTCAACTTCTGAGGATGAGTTTTGTTGCGCCTGGCTATCGAGCTGATATCATCCGCATTATTCTCTATCTCACGCTTCAAAAAAAAATGCAAAGTCTTCTGTATACCTTACTCCTTCTGCCGATATCTCCAGCTTCCGCTGAACTATTCCTTCCTCTCCTTCAATCTGCCATTTCCTTATCCTGAACTTTAGCTTGGTCTTCCTGCCTCGGATTGGAAAATCTTCCAGCGTCAGATCGCTATAACCCTTTGTTCTAAGTTTCTTTCCTTTATATATATTGGGGTGATCTGGAAGTGTTTCTTTCTCGACTAGTACCAGGGTATACTCATCATCAAATCCATATTTACCCATATACTTTGTCGGTCCCTCTTTTACTTCTACTGTCTCAAAATCAAAATACTTTTGAGTATCTGGTGGTAAGAATAATGCAAATAACTCTTTTGGATCGATCATTAGTACCTCAACAACTAATTTTTATGTCAAGGGCTAATTTAATTATTTGCCACTAAATTTGTTGATGTACCAGGAAACGGGTAATTATTGCAAAGCCGCTCAAATAGCTGAACGGCTTTATAATGACTTTTATTAAGAATAAAAATCATCTTTGAGCATATTTACTGACCAAAGTTTCAAGATTGCGGAATCCTTTATCCAGATCTTCTGCCGTCATAACAGGTGTCAACTGAACATCCGCATTAAAAGCAAGGAAAAATGGTTCTGCTGTTTTAACTATTTCCGAAGCATCATTAATATTTACAATTAAAAAAGCAGTCCTTTTTCCGTTTTGATCAGGTCCAAAATAAGCTGCTTCTGGTTTTAATTCACCAAGAATCTCCTTCATGTTTTTTCCAAGCGATCCGTTTTTGATCGCCCTATTGCCGTCTTCCGAACCAATGGTTGCTTTTAATAAATATCTCATATAAACACTCCTTCCTCAGAATCAGTTTTCAGATTCTGCATTTAAATTAATGAAATCTTGTTAATTAAGTTATTCAATCCGCTAGGGATTAAAAAAAGAAAGTTAAATTAATTTGAATTCTAACTAGTGATTCAAGACAAAAGACACTATCGAAAATAGAAAACGGTAACTCGTTATAAGAACCTTTCTAAATAGAAATTTTTCTGAGGGTAATTATAGGTGGTTTCAATATTGTTTTCGTTTAACTCTCTGAATTTAATATTATTAGCAATTATGTGATGGTGCCCTCATTAAAAATGGGAACTGTCACGAATCAAATTGAGTAACCACTATTTATCATATTGATTGATATAATATCACTTAACAAAAACTTTGCAAAATAAAAGTGTTAGTTGGAATAGATACTTCAGCATTAACTCATAGAATTACCGGTACTTCCAGGTATATTTACTGCCTTTTGACTGAACTGAAAAAGACTGGAAATGATATCAGAACTTTTTCTCCTCATAAAGAGATTAACCTTCTTTTACTAAATAAAATTCCTTTTCTCAAAAGAGGTGGAATCAATCGCCATTTATATAGGCAATTTGAACTTTCTTCAGAGCTAACAAATGCCGGTATAGACTTGGCAATATTTCCAAATTATCTTATGCCATTAAGATACGCTGGTAGGTCAATAATTATCATTTATGATCTTTCATTTATTTCTCATCCTCAATTTTATTCGAAGTGTTTTGTTAACTATTACACTACTCAATTGAAGAAGACGCTTTCCAAAGAACCATTGATCATAACATTAAGCGAATCTTCCAGGGAAAGTATAAATCGACAGTTAGGCGTTGATAAAAGGAAAATATACATTGTACAGCCATATTCAATACTTAAGGGAAATGAGTTTAATAATAATCCTGTAGGGAAGGATATTAATAACAGACCTTATTTCCTTTATGTAGGACATATTGAACCAAGGAAAAATCTTCCTTTCTTAATAAATAATTTTCTTGAATGGAATACTTCCCGGAAAATGAACTACAAGTTAATTATTGCAGGTGAATTATGGCTTAAATCGAAGGAGATTGGCGGACTTATTGAAAAATACGGTATCCAAGCAGATGTTGAATTCCGAGGATATGTAAGTGAATCGGAGCTTCAGAGCCTCTACATGAATGCATCTGCTTTTGTGCATGCGGGAATAGTTGAAGGATTTGGATTCCCTGTTCTTGAGGCAATGTATTTTAACCTTCCAATTTTATGCAGCTCAGGAACTGGAACAGAAGAAATTTCCAGACCAAACTCAATTACATTTAATCCATATGATAATTTCGAACTTAAAGCAGGGTTTGATAACATTGCCCGATTATCAAAAGAAGAACTTCAATATAACATAAAATACTCCCCATCTCTAATGCAGAATCAGTTATATGAGGTTCTTACATCAATTAGCCCTAAGAAAACGACAAAATGTAATGATACTTATCAGGATACAGAAACTGCAATTGAAAAAACTCTCCTTTACTACAAACTTTTCAATAGCGGGATATGCAATAATTTACTGCACCAATTTCTTATCGGAAAACATGTTTCAGGAAATGAACTTGATGCGGCTGTAAGCTCACTTCTTTCTAAAGGAATTGTTTTTCAATATGATAATTTAATCCAACTTAATATAGATGATATTAAGTTTTATACCAGAACTAAACATAAACTTGATAAAAATATTTCCTATAAATTATTGCAGTTCATCAACAAAACTCCATTTATTTCTTCGGTTGCATTCAGTGGAGGAACTGCCAACTACGGTCTGTTGAATCATGAGGATATTGATCTTTTTATAATTACAAAACCATATACAGTATATATAGTGTATTTTATTCTTCATATATATTCATTACTAATGAAGTCCCGCAAGATACTTTGTATGAATTATCTTGTTGATGAGAAAGCTATGTATATAAATACAAACCAGGATATTTATACTGCTCACCAAATAATTTCACTAAAGCCATATAAGAACAAATTACTTATAAATCAATTTCTAAACGAAAACAGATGGGTAAATAATTATTATCCTAATTTTCACATCCCCAAATCAGAAAAAAATCAGGATTCTTCATTTTATTTACTCATTAGTCCATTAAATTCATTAATTAAACTGATATATCGGAAATGGTACAAAAAATATCTCACTACCGGATTTAATAGTTCAGTAGTTCTTACCGAACATGTTATTAAACTTCATACTAAAGATTATAGAAGCAGCGTAATTGAAGAATTTGAACATCAATGGGAAAAATATTCACGCAGGAAAGATAAAACTGCAGTTTTAATATGAATTTAATTATATGAGCAAGATACTATTTACACATTCATATTTTTATAAATATGATCCGAAACAGTTGAAAACCTGTCAACCGTATCCCCCGCTTGGAACATTATATGCGGCTTCATATTTAAGGACTGCGGGATATCAGGTATCATTGTTTGATACTAATTTTGCAAATTCACCCGCCGAGATTGAACCGGTTATTGAAAAAGAAAATCCTGATTATGTGGTTATTTATGATGACGGATTTAATTATTTGAGCAAGATGTGCCTAACTAATATGCGACAAGCTGCATTCAGAATGGCGAAAATTGCTAAAACGAATAATTGTATTGTGATTGTTTCCAGCTCTGACTCTGCTGATCATTATGAAGAATATCTAGATAACGGATCAGATTTTGTGATTATAGGGGAAGGAGAAGTTACATTACAAGATTTAATAAATGCCCTTGAAACAGTTGGCAGTGATTATAAGCAGATAAATGGATTAGCATTCCGAAGCTGTGGAATAACTGTAAAAACCACAAAGCGGGAAATTCTACATAAACTTGATTCTATCCCTTTCCCGGCCTGGGACATGGTGGATATAGAGAAATATAAAAAAATATGGATGCAAAGCCATGGTTACTTTTCGCTAAACGTAGCAACCACTCGGGGATGCCCTTATAAATGTAACTGGTGTGCAAAACCTATCTATGGAAACCGCTATAACACACGATCTCCTAAGAATGTAGTAGATGAATTGGAATTTCTGATTGAGAGTACGGGGGTTACCCATTTCTGGTTCTGTGATGATATCTTCGGATTAAAACCAGGATGGTTAGTTGAATTCCGGAATCTAATAAAAGAACGGCACTTAATCTTCAATTACAAAATACAATCAAGAGTTGATCTTCTGAATAACGCAGATACTATAGATTCCCTTAAGGAAACAGGAGCTGATACGATATGGATTGGAGCGGAGTCCGGCTCACAAAAAATACTAGATGCTATGGATAAAGGAACAACTGTAGGTCAAATCTATCGAGTTACGAATCTTTTAAAAGAGAAAGGAATAAAAGTTGCCTTTTTTATCCAACTTGGCTATCTGGGTGAAACAAAGGAAGACCTAAACAAAACAATAAAAATGATAAGGGATCTTCTGCCCGATGATATTGGTATTTCAGTTTCATATCCTTTACCCGGGACTAAGTTTTATGAAATAGTAAAAAATGATCTTAAAGCAAAGAAAAACTGGACTGATTCTGACGAATTGGCAATGATGTTCCATAGTACTTTTCCACCTGCGTATTATAAAGTTTTACATCATTATATACATAGAATTTACAGATACACCAAAGCAGTTAAAGTTATAAAGCCTTTTCTGCTTAACCCGATTAACTTAAATAAATCATTTCTAAGAAATGCTCTTGAAGCATCTTATTATCTTCCACAAATCTTTATGGATTTTCTTAAACTTAAAATTTCGGAACACAAAATTTAGAATCAGATAATTATATTACTTACAAATATAAGGACACAATAACATTTTATTGTTGGATAAAAGATATCTCTCGTTTTTGTTACTATTTATGCTCGGATTATTTCATATTAAATATGGAGTAGTGCCGGCATGGAACGAAATTAATTCCGATTTCCCCAATTATTATACCTCTTCAAAACTATTATTAGAAGGAACTGATCTAAAACAAGTATATGATGATACATGGTTTCAGAAACAAATAACTAACTATGGAATTAAGGAACCAGGTAAGTTTTCACCTTTCCCTCCACCTACTTTTTTTGTTATGCTTCCACTTGCAAGTTTCAGTCCATTAATCGCAAAAAGAATGTTTCTTGTTCTGAATATATTTCTCGCATTAACAATAGCTTACTTATTTAAGAGAATTTCCTCTTTTAGTTATATAGCTTGTTTGAATGTTATCTTATTATCAGGAGCAGCATTTATCAATAATATGTTATTCGGACAATTGTATCTTTTATTGCTTTTGGCGAATGTTCTGGGATATTATTATTTATTAAATGGAAATGATTTTGCTGTGGGAATTTTGTGGGGAGTGGGTGCTGCTATTAAGTATTTTCCTTTTATATTTATTCCGGTTTTAATTATCAAAAAGAAATGGAAAGTGCTTGCTGTTTTGATTTGTACTGTCATAATAATTAATATAACTGCATTTTTTGTTGCCGGGAAAGAGGTTTATAACCAGTTCTTTAGTTTTGTGTTATTTTCTCATCTCAACGGGGATCTAAGCGGACAATCAGCATATTCTATTAAATTTCAATCATGGAATTCATTATTACGTAACCTTTTTGTTTATAATCGTATCGAGAATAGTAACCCATTTTTCAACAGTTCATTAATGTTTAACTTTACTAGAGGTATAATTTATATATTGTTTACAGGTTTAACTTCATTTGTTATTTATAAAATAATAAATAATAAATACT
The DNA here is from genome assembly GCA_963786395.1 of uncultured Ignavibacteriales bacterium. Lineage (GTDB taxonomy): Bacteria > Bacteroidota > Ignavibacteria > Ignavibacteriales > Ignavibacteriaceae > Fen-1301. The sequence continues at coordinate 505,681 of CAWAZD010000007.1, forward strand.
TTTATCCTTATTCTATTTCAATGTTAACTTTATTGATATTTGTACTTTCACCTGCCTCGGCAACTTATCATTTGTTGTTGTTATGTTTCCCACTTATACTCTTATTATCTACTAAAGCATCACAGAATACATATGAAATAATATTTATATCACTTTATATTCTAATTGGGTTTTCTCCTTTAATAATCAGCAAATTTGCCTTTTTGAAATCAAATGTTTTAATTTTTTATTATCATTTATGGTTATTGATTTTGTTTTTTGTGGTTAGTTTATCCTTTATTTTGAGTATGAATAGCAAGATAAGAGCAGGTGGCACTCAAGTAGCTTTTTTAAACGTATCGTAGAACTAATGTAGGACTCATCATAAAAACCAATAGACATAAAATCATTTACAATATTTAATATTTTATTTGCGCTTATTAATTTCATACACAAATTATCGCCGTTACAGGGGGAAATGGAATAATCATGGACACAGGGGCTGCATTGAATTTTACTGTAGACGAATTCAACATTCGGCTGGGTTATATAACCTAAAGGCGAGCATGGCCCGAACAAAGCAATAGTCTTTTTTCTGAGCGCAAAAGCAATATGCATTGGTCCTGAATCATTAGTAATCATGAACTTGCTTCTATGGATTATTTTTATAAGTTCTATCAGATTTAGTTGTCCGGATGAGTTAATTACTCTCGAATGATATTTTTTATTTATTCCATTATATATTTTAGCGACATAAGACATTTCGCCGAAAGACCCCGTAAGGACAATATTTATTTGCGGATACAACTCCAGAATTCGAGAAATAAGATTAATATAATTTACATAGGGCCATCTTCTTTCAATTCTTAAATCAGAAGCGTTAGGATTTATTACAATATAATTATCAATGCCAATCTCATCTTTATTGAACTTGTAACTTGTAGAAGATATGCCATGAACCGGTAAACGGGGCAAATTATTTTCTAATGTTTCTGAAAAGTTATATAAATCTTCATTAAGTCTATCACACCCTGCCAAAGCGGCTGCAGTAAGGTAATTATTTTTAACAGGTTTGGTTACATCAAAGAATACAGTTGTTGAATATATTCCATTAAGATGCTTTCCTGATCTTAGGAACCCGATTGTAATCCCGGCAAAACTAAATGCAGCAAATATTTTACTATAAAAAGAATGAACTTCAAGATCTATGAATATATCTGGTCTGTTTGTAAATAAATATTTGAATGTACGAATTGAGGTAATAAATACTTGTGCAAAAGAATATTCATTTATTGTTTGAATTTTATCGACAAATGGAAACAAATTGAGAAGTTCATAATTTTTAGTGATGGTTAAGAAAACAATCTCTGCTTGTGGATATTTGAATTTAAGAGTTTTAATCATTGGCGTGGATTGAATTATACTTCCCATTCCCATGAACTTACAGATTACAATTCTTTTTACCGAACCCTTATGTTTGTGGAAGACCTTCATTAATAGATTAATGAAGAAAACTATAGGTCTTCCAACTAGTTTGTCCATAAATACTTTTGACTTAGTTTTCATTGCGCATATTGTGAAATCAAATCAGTAAATCCAATCTTAAAATAGGTACATAGAAAAAGAGAGAATTGCGGATGGGCACAGGGTAGGAGGATTTAGTACTTCACAAAAGCGCAAAGCTAATTTTCATCACGATAAGTGACCACCGATAAGGATTTTTGACGAAGCAGTAATTGCAGCTTATTATTTAATGAAATGCATTACACCCCAATACAAGAATGCGGCAGCGAGGGCAGTAACCGGAATTGTGATAATCCATGACCAGATCAGATTTAAGGTAACTTTCCATTTAACGGCTGATAATCTTTTGGTGATGCCTGCTCCGATAATGCAACCTGTAATTGTATGTGTTGTACTAACAGGAATTCCCAGCAGAGCAGTACCGAATAATGTTAAAGATCCAGCTGTTTCAGCTGCAAAACCTTCAAAAGGTCTAATCTTGGTTATCTTTTGTCCCATTGTTTTTACAATTCTCCAACCGCCGGATAAAGTTCCCAAAGCAATTGCAGCGTGACATGCGAGGACAATCCAAAGAGGAATAGCATCAGTTATTTTCATATAGCCACTAGATACAACCGCAATAAAAATAACTCCCATCATTTTTTGAGCATCATTTGAACCATGGCCAAGACTATAGGCAGCAGAAGAGAGCAACTGCAGTTTACGAAAATTTTTATCTACTTTATAAGGCGGTAAATTTTTACAAATATGCAGGACAATAATAGAAAAGATGAAAGACACAATAATACCAATGAGAGGTGCCAGAACAATAAATGCAATAATTTTTATAACAGCATCCATAAAAACAGCGCCAATCCCAGCCTTTGCAATAGCGGCGCCTATAAGACCACCTATCAGGGTATGAGAAGAACTTGATGGTATACCATACCACCATGTTATTAAATTCCAAAGGATGGCAGCAACAAGTCCTGAACCAATAACAGTTAGATCCATTACATTTGAATGTACTAAACCTTTACCAATAGTAGTAGCGACATGTAAACCCAAAATCAGAAATGCAATGAAATTAAAAAAGGCAGCCCAAATTACAGCATATCTTGGGGATAAAACTCTGGTAGAGACAACAGTTGCAATTGAATTTGCTGCATCATGAAACCCATTTATAAAATCAAAACCTAGGGCAAGGATAATAATAATTAATAAAGTTATCATATAAGAAATGCTTTTTTATGAGTTTTTTATTAGTATCTGAATTATAACGTTGGCAGTTGACTGGCATTTATCAGATGCTTCCTCCAGCATTTCAAGTATTTCTTTTTTCTTTATTAAAGTTATTGGATCTTTTTCTTCGGTAAATAGTTTTTTAAGGGCGACTCTGAAAATATGATCTGCTTCTGTCTCAAGATCCTGAACGGCTTTACACTCATTTATCTGGCTGCTTTTATGCTTTAAATCCTGAAGCGCCAATTCAAGCTCTCTTGATTGTTGAAGGACAATGGCAGCAAGTTTATCGGCATCTTCAACTTTTTCAGTGAGGTTGTAAATATCAACTCTTAAAGCAGCACCGACTAAAATATCACCAATGCTATTCATCTTTTTAATTAGGGAAAAAATATCCTCTCTATCCAGTGGAGTTATAAATGTTTTATTTAATCTTTTAATTACTTTAGAAGTAATTTCATCGCATCTGTGCTCAAGAGGTTTTAATTTAAGGTAAATATCCTTTGAGTATGAACTTGAAGCGAAAAAATCATGAGTTAATTTTGCAATTTCCTGAATGTAGGAAATAATATCCTTAAAATCTTCGAAATATTTTTCTTCTTTTGGTAAAAGTTTATCGAACATATCGCAGCCTTAGTAAATGGGTTAAAAAACGACTCTAAATAAGTGAATGATCTGAATATTAAACTTAAGTAAAAACGAATAAAAAAATATCAATATCGGAACTTTTTTTTATATTATGTTAAATATTTTTGAGAGATATAGATAAATGAGAAACAGCATAACGGGTTTCAGCCGGTTAATTTTTTTATCAGTTGTATTAGCCGGTTTATTAACCTGTACTCCTGCCCAAAACAGCAAAAATAGAATAGCCGGGGTTTATCGTTTAATAAATGAAGTCAGGGATGGATTTGAAGTCTGTATAGTGGATGGGCCTTTAATACGACAAAAGATCTATCCTGAATTTCTGTATGGGGGAAATGAGCAGCGTTACCGGTTCAATCCAAACGGAGAAATATGGATTGACAATTCCATTTCAATAGAAGAGTACAGGTACACTGTTGCACATGAATTGAATGAAAGACATCTTATGGCGGAATTCGGGTATACATATTCTGACGCGCATGACAGTTCATTAAAAATAGAGCGGATCATGCGATTATCAGATCTTTACATAATAACAAAACACGAAAATGAATTACCCATGGTTTCCCCTTATGATTGTGACGGCATTAAAGAAATCCCCGAACTTAGTGATTCAATTAAATTAAACAATATTTACCTTCAACTTTATTCTGTAAAAGGGGGGATTTCTGTGTGGATTGTAAATGGATCAATTGTAAGAAGGGATATTTATCCTGATTTCGGATTAAGCGGAAACGACTTAGCATATCATTTTATTCCCGAAAATGAAATTTGGATTGATGCACAGATCTCCTGCGAGGAAACTGAGTTTTCAATTTTAAGTGAATTGACCGAAAGAAAATTTATGGTGGAGGGAAAAGATTACAACTATGCCTATGAGAAAGCGTTAGCAAAAGAAAGCAAGGAAAGGGAATTAAAATATAGGGAAGCAGGAAAGAAACCTACGGTTATTATTCCAAAAGTATTAGAGCGGGACAAAGGAACGGGGAAGAGAATTGATGGATTGTTGGAATAATGGATTGATGAAGGAAAGACAACCCCCTACCCCCTTTAATAAGGGAATAAGAATGAAAAATTGGCAACACTAGGGAAAAGTATATTTAGGGTATCCCCGATTAACAGCAGTCGGTAATGACAACCAAATCGGGGATGTAGATTAATATATTTCGATTTTCTTTCCTTTAGTTTCAGGAAATACCCAAATCCAAATTCCGGTCAGCAATGCAAATAATGCTGCTATTGAAATACCTCCTGCCAGTCCGTATGTTACTGCAATTGAAGCTATAATTACAGGGGTAAAGAATTGGATCCCTCTAGCCAGATTAAAAGCTGAACCCATTGCTGTATTTCTGATACCTGTAGGAAACAATTCTGCAAACAATGGTCCATATCCACTAAACATTCCGGTGCCAAATCCAACAAGAAACATGAATAAGAGAATAAGTGAAGGGAAAATAATTATACTATCCCACATAATCGTAATCATTACAAGTCCCAAAGCCATAACAACGGAATAAACTGAATAGGTTGGTCTTCTTCCAAATTTATCCGCAGCAAATCCAAAAGTAAAATACCCTACCAGGCCGCCGAGCTGTGTAACAATCATCCAAACAGCTGATTTTGTCATTGTAAAATGCCTTTGAACATTAAGATATGCGGGGAGCCATGAATAAGTGAACCAATACGCGGACATATCAAATATGGCAAGGATTAAAGAAAAAATAAATAATCTTCTATATTGATTAGAGAACAGCAGAAGGAATTTACTTTTCTCTTTTGGAAGATTCTTTTGTTTTAAAACAAAATCTCTTCTAAGTAACCACACATCAGACTCGGGTAATTTTTTTCTTATAAAGATTACAATAAGAGCGGGCAAAATAGAGACGAAGAAACAAAATCTCCATCCCAGAACCGGTGAAAGGAATCCGCCTACCACAGAAGCCAGAAGTATTCCGAAAGGTGCGCCGGTCTGCATAATTGCCCCATATCTGCCCCTCATCTTAGCTGGGAAAGTTTCACCTATATAAGTTTGTCCAGTAGCCCATTCGCCGCCAACACCAAGACCGGTAATAATGCGAAAGATTAGAAGCATAAAAATGTTAGGAGCAAATCCGCAGAGAAAAGTCCCGATACTGTAAGTAATTATGGTTAACTGAAGAACGGATTTTCTGCCATACCTGTCTGAAAGAATACCGAAAATAACTCCCCCAATGGCAGTAGCAGCCAGAGAAGTACCCATTACATAAGAAAGTTGAATATCGGAGAAATGGAGCTCGCGACCAATAGGTAGGAGAAGGAAGGAAAAAAGGATCAAGTCATAAAAATCAAACACCCACCCCGCCCAGCTTATGAATAATATTTTGAAATGCTGCTTACCGGGCTTGTGGTATTCATTTAATAATATTATCTGCATGATTCGGCTCCATTAATTTTTGCGGCATATTAAGATATACTATTTAGAATAAAGTTAATTATATTCTTATTGATAGTACATAATAATATCTAATTATTTTCTCCATAATCGAACAAAATGTACGTATCAAATTTGAATATATTATTATTTTGTCATAGATTCCCCTTATACTTTACCGGTTACTTTATCGTTAAACATAATCAGAGAACAAATGAAATTACAGCTGCTTTTTATTGTATCGCTTTTATATCTTCTTATTGGTTCAGCAAATGCACAGACCGATTTTTATGTTGACCCGAATACCGGGCTTGATACAAACCCGGGCACATTAACTCAGCCTTTATTAACTTTTGGTGCAGCAATTACAAAACAGGGGAACAATGGCGGCACAATATTTCTAAGAGCAGGAAGTTACAATATGTCAATAAAACAGTCTGTAAGTAAAACCGGATCAATCTCAAACATGAATAATATATTTGCTTATCCAGGTGAAAAGGCAATTCTTAATTTTTCTTCAATGCTTACCTCAGACGATGGTTTATCAATATCCGGAAGTTATTATCATTTAAAAAATTTGGAAGTTACAGGTGCGGGACATAACGGAATAAATATCACCGGGAGCTATAATATAATTGAGAACTGCAAGGTTTATAGTAACAGGGATGCAGGCATAAAATTGGGAAGTAGTTCTGGCACTACATATCCTCATAATAATTTACTTCTTAACTGCGATTCATATCTTAATTATGATGCCCCTATTGGTGGAAATGCCGATGGATTTGCAATCAAATGGAATATAGGGAAAAATAATATTTTAAAGGGATGCCGGTCATATAACAACTCAGATGATGGATTTGATTTATGGATGGCAGATAGTACTTTAACTATAGATAGTTGTTTTGCATTTAGAAATGGTGTTGACAGTTGGGGGCAGACAGGATTTAATGGAAACGGAAACGGGTTTAAGCTTGGGGGAAATAATATTCCGACCACACATTATGTAAGTCATTGCGTATCATTTGATAATTCCGGAAATACAGGACGAGGGTTCGATGAAAACAATAATACCGCAATGCAGTATGTTTACAACTGTGTTGCTTATAGGAATTCCGGAGATAATTACCATTTTAATAATACACTTGTTTCAGGGCAACACCTGATCAGGAACTGTATTTCCTATTTGGGAAATAACACTATTATAAATGCAACAACATCTAACAACAGTTGGCCAGGGATATACTCCTACAGCAACGGATTTTTTAAGCATTGATACATCACTTGCCAGAGCGCCACGCCTGGCGGATGGCAGTCTTCCTGATAACGGTTTTTTCAGATTAGCAGCCGGTAGCCAGTTTATTGATGCCGGTTATAATGTTGGTTTTCCGTTTAATGGAACGGCTCCCGATATTGGAGCCTTTGAATATAATCCACCGCTTCCTGTGGAATTAGTTTCTTTCTCTGGAACGAGAGGTGGAAGTAATGTGAAACTTGAATGGAGTACTGCAACCGAAATAAATAATTTTGGATATGTAATTGAAAAATCAAATGGTAAGGAAGCATGGCATTCTCTTGGGTTTATAAAGGGAAATGGAACCAGCACTTCAAGAAAGGTCTACAGTTTTACTGACAACACTCCCCGAAATGGGATAAACTATTACCAGTTGAAACAGACAGACGTAAATGGCACTTTTAATTATTCTAATATTATTGAGGTAAATTTCAACGGAATAATAAAATTTAATTTGCTTCAGAATTTTCCTAACCCGTTTAATCCATCGACCGTTATCAGATTTGAGATTCCCACCGCAAGCCATGTGAATATAAAAGTATATAATATTATTGGTAAAGAAGTAGCAGAATTATTAAATGATAAACTTGAGGGCGGGAATCACGAAATAGTTTTTAATGCAAACAATCTTCCAAGCGGGCTTTATATTTATAAAATAGCAGCTGGTAATTTTATATCTTCAAAAAAGATGATGCTTGTTAAATAACCAATTGTGATATTGGTCTCATCAAAGCATAGATTTTAACTCCTCTTTGCATATTATGTATAGAATTTAATTATTTTACATTTAATATGTTTCTATTTCTATATCATAATCCGGACAATCAACGATTTGCTATTCAAATTCTACAGAATTGTTTAATCTTTCTAATACCAGACGAGGACATCAGAATATATATGTCCAAATATCACGTTCAATAGTGAGTAACAGAAAACAATTAAACCAATAACAACTCTATCTGTCAAATTAAGAATCCAGATTTATGATCGTTTCATGTAAAGATAATTGCTTGTACTAATTATTTATTCATCAACAAAAAGGTAGTATGAAAAGAACCGGTTTATCATTAATAAAAATAATCTCCGGATTAGTTTTTGTTGCAGCGTTGAACATGAAGACAATGCAGGCTCAGTATTCATATCTGGAATCAATTCCAAGTCATCCATTACCTTATACATTATATACACACACACTTCCTGATACCACAAATGAGATGAATTCATTTGGAGAAGATACTCTTATGGTTGAAGTAAAACCAAAACTGCTGCCTGACAATATCAGTTTTGGAGAAAAGATCTTCTGGGGTGAGAATGGATTTTTCAGAAGTGTCGGGATTGCTTCACCCTTACTCCGGAAGTAAGAAGGCATGAATTAGATGTAAGAAGGACAATGTTAACTGCTCATCAAATTGGCGGATTCCTGGCACTTGCTTCAATGATTGGTACCGCCTGGACAGGTCAACGCACGCTTGACCTTCCACAGAACAGAAATCTGCGAGATGCACACCAGAAATTGATTGTTGCAACAATATTCAACATATTCAGTAACTGCGTTACTTTCTATTTTGTCCCCTCCTCCTTCGATCCGCAGGGATGATATGGGAACCACTACCATTCACAAGCTTCTCGCATGGATCCATGTTGCGGGAATGATATTAACTCCAATCATAGGATCAACTGTGAGCCAAAGGAGCAGTAACAGAACTCTTGGAATAAATATGGACAGGGCTCATTTCCATCAATATGCAGGATATTTGACAACAGCTGTTTTTGCAGCTTCAATGATTGTAATAACATTATAAATTGAAAGGATTATTATAACTATGAAAAGATATTGTTTTTTATTACCGGTATTGTTTTTGTTTTTAATTGCGGGTACATCTGCACAGACAAAAAAAATCCAGGCAGATAAGAAAGAGTCAACCATGACGTACAAGCTTACACACCCGCTTCATGAAATTGAAGCCACAAGCAAAGATATAAACTGCTGGGCTGATCTTGATGCGGCAGCAAAAACCATATTTCATGTATATGTTCAAATTGATGTTACTACTTTTAACAGCGGCAATTCAAACAGAGATTCACATGCCATGGAAGTAATTGACGCAATTTCATATCCTTATGTAAAATTCAACAGTTCGGGGATTTCTCAGAACGGGGATAAGTTAAAAGTATCGGGAAAATTGTTATTTCATGGAGTTACAAGGGATCTTGTTTTTGATGCAGATCCGAAATGGGAAAACAATAAACTCACGGTTACGGGGGAATTTGTACTTAGTATGACTGCATATAAAATAGAAAGGCCATCCCTATTAATGATACCATCAAACGATGACCTTCATTTTACATTTAAAGCAGTATTTAATTTATAATATCTTTTTATCCTAATATTTTCTAATTTTTAGTAACCAAAATTGGGAAATATTATGGATCGACGTAACTTTATAAAAAGAAGTCTACTATTCGGAGCCGCCGCCGGAGCAGCTTCATCCTTAGGTGTTTCAAACCTGCTTGCTTCAGAAAGACTATTTACTCCCAAACCCTTTGACCTTGTTGCTGTTAAAGGCGGAGAACCCGATAAAATGTTTGATAAAGCAATTGAATCGTTTGGCGGCATGAAATCGTTTGTCAAAAAGTGGCAGACCGTCGTGCTTAAACCAAATATCGGCTGGGATGTCTCTGTTGAAAGAGCCGGAAATACTAACCCTCTTCTTATTAAACAAATTATAAAACACTGCTTTGAAGCCGGAGCAAAAGATGTTTATGTTTTTGACCATACATGCGATGATTGGAAAAGATGTTACTCGAACAGCGGAATAGAGCGGGCGGTTAAAGATGCCGGAGGTAAATTAGTATCAGGTGAAAGCGAAGGATATTATCATAATGTAACCGTAAAATCAGGTGCAAAACTTAAAGAAGCCAAAGTTCACGAACTTATTCTGAATAGCAATGTTTTCATAAACGTACCAATCTTAAAGAATCACGGCTCAACCGGATTAACCATCGGGATGAAAAATCTGATGGGCGTTGTTTGGGACCGAGGTTACTGGCATCAGAATCATCTACATCAATGCATAGCAGATTTTGCTTCTTACAGAAAACCCGACCTTACAATTGTGGATGCCTATTACGTTATGAAAAGAAACGGACCCAGAGGAGTATCAAAGGAAGATGTTATAACAATGAAGTCTTTGCTTATGTCTAAAGACATTGTTGCCATTGATGCTGCCGCTGCTAAACTTTTTGGTTCAGATCCGGAAAAGATTGATTATATAAAATATGCAAATGATATGAAGCTTGGCACTATGGATCTGAATAAGCTTTCGATTAACCGACTAATAATGTGATTTGATGAACCTGGCTCATTTGAAAAAAATCAGAATAGGGGTTTCACTTTTATTCTTTCTGTTATTTGGGATAGTTTACCTTGACTTATCAGGGAATATTGCACAAAGACTCTCCCCTTTTGTTGTATACCTGCAGTTTATTCCATCAATCCTTAAGTTCATAGGTCTGTTAAGCATTTCAGCCTTAGGATTTATTGCAGTAATTGTTTTAACAATATTATTCGGTAGGATTTATTGTTCTTCAATATGTCCTATGGGTACGCTGCAGGACATCATTTCATTCATCTCCAAAACAATTAATAAAAAGAAATTCTTCAGGAAGATTGGCGAGTTCAGGGTTTTGAGATATTCCATTCTGGCAATTACAATAATAATATTTCTATCGGGGAGTTTGATTTTACTAAACCTGCTCGATCCTTTCAGCAATTCCGGAAAGATATTTGCTAATCTTCTTCGTCCCCTGCTAATTCAAGTCAATAACTTTACTTCATATGTATTATCAAGGTTAAATATTTACTGGCTTTATCCGGTTGAAATAAAGGGCTTCAGTCTTGCGGCAATTGGGGTATCGCTTATTATTCTTGGAACGATTGGAACAATGTCATTCACAAAAGGAAGGTTATTCTGCAATACTATTTGCCCGGTTGGTACATTACTTGGAATAATTTCCCACTTCTCAATATTTAAGATCAGTATTGATAAAAAAAGCTGTGCAAGCTGCACCCTATGCGAAAAGGTGTGCAAGTCGGGCTGCATCGACAAGAAGGAAAAAATAATTCATTTCGATAGATGTGTAGGGTGTTATAATTGTTTTGATGCTTGCCTTTCAGGCGGGATAACATATGGCAATCATATTGTAAAAGAGAAGAAAGTTAAGAAATACAAAACGAACGACAAAAGAAGAGAATTTATTTCAAAGACTCTGTTATATATTGTGGGATTATCTACAATCTCATTTGGACAGATAAAAATCATCCCTAAAAAATTAAGTAAGATCCCGATATTTAAAAAGAACACAGTCTCCCCGCCGGGGAGCGTAAGCATTTCACATTTTACAGGAAAATGTACAGCATGCCATTTATGTGTTAGCGCATGCCCCGCGCAGGTACTTCAGCCATCATTATGGGAATACGGTTTTACCGGAATACTTCAGCCGTATATGAATTACAAGGACAGTTATTGTACCATTGATTGTGTAATATGCGGACAGATTTGTCCAACCGGAGCGATACTTCCTGTAAATTTGGAAAAGAAAAAACTAACACAGATCGGTAAAGTAAATTTTGTAAAGCAGAACTGCATAGTTGAAACCGAGGGGACGGAATGCGGTGCATGTTCAGAACATTGTCCAACTAAAGCAGTACAGATGGTTCCTTATAAAAATCTTCATCTTCCTGAAACTAATAATGAATATTGTATTGGCTGCGGAGCGTGTGAATTTGCATGTCCCGTAAAACCTTATAAGGCAATATATGTTGATGGCAATTCCGTACATCAAACTGCAAAGAAAAAGACAGAACAAAAATTAGAACAGAAAGTAGATTACAAATCAGACTTCCCATTCTATTCAAGCGCTAATCGAGCGCATTTCGAGCGCATTTGGTTCGAAAGACTATACCGATTTAATTATATCATCAATATATCATCAGATTAGATTGGTGCATGAATTTAATTTCCTTTCCAGTGTACAGTACAAAATTAATGGGCCTACTATCCCTGAGGCTTTGAATGTGCCAAATTAGCCAAATTCAATCAAAACCCAGTGAAGCAATGTTATAATACAAGGAATTGTCATTCTGAGCGCAGCGAAGAATCTGCAATTCAATTCCGACTCAAACATGCAGATCCTAAAAACATTTTGAAATTAGAGAAATATTCATACAGCTTCTTAAGAAAAGAGGGTAATTTCACGTGATCAACCTCACAAAGCATACTTATTTGCTCCTTATTCACTCCTTATAAGCGGCTGCTCTAAGGAGTAAAAAAAGTATTAGAAGGTAGTCTCCGGTAAGTATCTGACTAGCTTTTGTGACCAAATTCACATAATGGTTTGTGCTTCAGAATGAGAAAGCAGATGAATTAAAAAGCAGTAGTTGTTTACCTGGAGATTAAATAATTAAAATTTAATAATTGTTTCTTGCTTAACATCTCTAACATTACTAATTTAATTTCTAATTAATGCGGTACTTCTCATGCGGATCGTACTTCGCTTAAAAACCGATGGGGAAAACAGATTAACGGCTAACTATAACTATCCGTTGTCCGCGGCTATCTATAAATTACTTCATTTCGGTTACCCAAATTATCCTCCTTCTTGCATGACTGCGGATATAGTCTGAACTGCAAAACTTACAAACTCTTCACATTTGCATTAAAATTAAACAACTACAAATTTAAAGATGGAATAGTCCATCTTCTTTCCTCTTCAATAGACCTTGTGATCTCTTCGCCGATTATTGATGAGTTTATGAATAATCTTTTAATCGGCACTTTTAAAGAACAAACACTAGAAATAATCGGCGATAACATAAAGACAGGATTTCAAATTGAAAGCATCGCAAGCTTCCCGAACCTTAATTAACAAGTCAAATTATTGCTTTACTCTATCGCCTGTTGTTATTTCCACAAAGCGGATTTATAACGGAAAGTTACTTCCCTATTATTTCCGTTACACAGATGATTTATTAGAGCCATCCAGAATATTAAATGATAATTTAAAAAACAAATATGAGCTGGTAACCGGTCATAGCGCTGATGACAAGGAAATTCAATTCTGTTGGGATAAAGATTATATTCAAATGGCTGAAAGCAGGGGGAAAAGATTAACCAGGAAACAGACAATTAAAAGCGGGAGCAAAGAACAAACGGATATTATAGGGAACCAATTGCCGTTCACTGTAAGTGGCAGTAGGAATTTAAGAATAAAGAATACAGGTCTTGAAGCAGGATTTGGTGAAAAGAACTCTATGGGTTTTGGCTTAGCAGACGTGGTAAAATAAAATAATATCATTAAATGATACGGTTCTCCTTTTTATTCCCAATAAATTGGGAGCTAAAAGGCGAAGCATTGTTCCGGAAAAACTCTATACACTTATTATTTAATAAGGAGGATTGATGAGATTACATTTTTTATTAAGTGCTAATACAGTTACGGTGCCTTATAATTATCAGCATTTCTTAATAGGCGCTTTTCACAAATGGATGGGATGGAATGAAATACATGATGATATAAGCCTGTATTCATTAAGTTGGTTAAAGGGATCAAAACAAACAAATGACGGGTTAAATTATAAAGATGGTGCCCGATGGTTTATAAGTTTTTGGGATGAGGATATTGGCAAAACGTTAGTAAAAAAAGTAATGGACTGCCCGGACGTCGCCTGCGGAATGAGTGTTAAGGAAATAATCATTCAGGAAACGCCGAAGTTTAGATTCTAAAGAAACATTTTCTGTAAGCAGCCCTGTTTTTATCAGGAAATATAATGAAGAGAAAAAAGCAATTCATCTGACTTATAAAGATGATGAAGCTGATTATTACCTAACTGAAACACTCAAAAGAAAAATGAAACAGGCAGATGTTGACTATAATGTAAAAATAAAGTTTGATAGAAATTATTTTGCTCCCAAAACAAAGTTAGTTGAAATAAATAATATAAAAAGTCGTGCAAGCTTCTGCCCAGTAATATTAGAAGGAGATCCTGAAGGGATTCAATTTGCGTGGAATGTTGGAATAGGACACTCAACAGGCTGCGGCTTTGGAGCAATTTATTAATTACTGAAGGAGATTAAAATGTTTGTTGTGAAATATTCTGGTTTATTTGGATTTATTAAACCATGGACAGCTGGGTTAGAGACGGAGAAACATTTAGCCAGCAGTTCTTAACTCCTTCAATAATTGAAGGAATTGAAAAGAAATTATTCCCGGAATTACTTAAAAGTCCGGGGATCTATAAGATTAAATCGAATCGGCTGAATTACCAAGGCCTTGATTTACAACAGGAACGGACATGGCCAAAAGGAGGTGTTTCTATAACAAAAGAAAAAGGCATATATAAAACGAAATTAGGAATAATCACAAGAGGAGTCATGCTCAACCCGGTTTTATATCTTGCTTTTGATAAATCAGATGATGCTCAAGCGGCATTTAATCAGACAATCTGCCTTTGCAGGAATGAAGATTTAATTTTTCCTGAATCAATTGAACCGATGAGTAAAAATGAATTTGATGAAATTCAAGGCTTTGAATTGATCGCAACTGATACTTCGGATGGATTTAAGGTGGGACATAATAGATTTGATGGTGCCAAAGAAATGTTTGGAGAATTAAAAGTAATTGGAAATCCAATTCGAGAATGACGTTGTGAAACAATTAAATGAAATATTAGCAAAAAGTATAAATTACGGGAATGTTTCCCTTCTTGAACATACTCAGCAAGTAACAAAAGCTATAGAAATATTTGCCCGCAATTATAATTTTGATTTTAATGAAGAATTGGCAAGAAAAGGAGCAATTCTTCATGATTTAGGTAAAGCTCATCCTCATTTTCAAGAGAAAGATAAATAATATAAATGGGAATACATTACAACAAAAACAGAGAATGGAATTTTACTCATCGTCATGAGATATCATCATTAGCATTTCTGCCATGTTTTCAGGAAAGCGAGTGGGACGTTTTAATTGATATGGTTATTGGTCACCATAAATCAATTGAGAATGACTAATCTGAAAAAGGGATATTGGATTTATTTGAGAGTGACAGAAATTTTATTGCGAATCATTTGAAAGATTGGGAGAGTTGGTCACAATATGGATTTGCCGTCTTAAATGCTTTTGATTTACCAACCATTAATATTTCATTAGAAAAAGCTCAGGATACAATTGCATATGTAATTGATTATTGTGGTAAAAAGAAAAATGGTTGGTCCCCCTGGAGGGGATTATTGATGTCCGCCGATCATTTTGCCTCTGCCTTTATGGCTGCAACTCCTGAAAAACTTAAACCTCTATTTACAATTCCGGATTATAGTTTCTATTTTGAAGAGAATAGAAAAAACAATCTTTATCCCCTCTCCCAAATTCCTGTTAATGATAAAAGACCTCATACTATAGTAGTCGCACCGACAGGTGCAGGAAAAACAGATTTTCTTATAAAAAGATGTAATGGACGACTTTTTTATACCCTTCCATTTCAGGCTTCAATCAATGCTATGTGGGAAAGATTAAAAAATGATCTGAAAGAGAAAAACCCTGGCCTGGATATCCGTTTGCTCCATTCTACTTCTCGAATTATTACAAAAAACAATATCGATGAACAAACCCTGCAGCCAATGGCAGGTTCTTCAGTAAAAGTATTAACTCCACATCAGCTTGCTTCACTTGTTTTTGGAACTTCCGGATTGAAAGTGTAATGCTCGATGTGCAAGGTACAGATATCATTCTTGATGAAATACATACTTACTCTGATTATTCAAGATCAATGGTAACAGAAATTGTAAAGGCCTTGATTAGGTTAAATTGTCGAATACATATTGGTACTGCTACAATGCCTACAATTTTATATAATGAATTAATTAAAATAATGGGGAGCAGCACAAATGTATATGAGGTTAAATTATCAGACGAAGAATTAGATTCCTTTAACCGTCACAATGTTTATAAAATTGAAAGTAATGATGAGATAAAATCTATTCTTTCCCATGCATTTAACAGTAAAGAAAAGGTTTTAGTTATTTATAATACAATATCCAAAGCACAAAATGCTTTTGTAGAATTTCAGAATGAATTTCCTGAAATTCCTAAAATGCTGATCCATAGCCGTTTCAGGCACAGCGATAGGTATGATCTTGAGAAAAAACTAAAAACAGAATTTAATGGTGATGGGAGTAATGAATTTGGTGAGGGTTATTCTCCTTGTTTAGTAGTATCCACGCAGGTTGTAGAAGTTAGCCTTGATATTAGCTTTGATCGAATGGTAACTGAATGTGCACCCCTGGACAGTTTAATTCAAAGATTTGGTAGAATAAACAGAAAGCGAAATATTGATAGTATAGGAAAGTTAAAATCGGTTCATGTCATTAAACCGCAAGGGAATGTTTTGCCTTATAAACTTGATATTCTAAACAGAAGTTTCGATGAGCTACCTGATGACGGTGAAATTCTTGAGGAAAGAACAGTGCAAAACAAAATTGATAGAGTTTTTCATACACTGGATATGAGAGAAATTGATGTCCATCTGATTTATAGGAACGATAAATACTTATTAAAAGAATTAACAAATAATAAGCGGGCTGTCCTGGTCGCAGCTTTGGAAATTGAAAGTGCAACATGTATCCTCGAATCTGATAAAGAATCATATCTAATTGCAAAGTGGGAGGAAAGAATCCAGATGGAAATTCCGATTAATTATAAAACAATTATTCGGTTCAAATCAAAAAACGAACAATTGGAAGTCGGCTCTTATCCTTTTGTAATACCTCAGAATTTTATTCAATACAGGGAATTAGGTTTACAATTAGTCGAAGCTAATAACTTTTTATAGGATATAACATGTACACAAGCTATATAGGTAAAATATTTCTTAAGCTTTATAATGAAAAAGAAAACAAAAAACTATCAGCCAGGCAGTTTTTTGATGAGATAATGTTCCCGCTATTTTTTGATAATGAAAAACATCTTATGCATGTTAGCAATTCACCATTTTTCCAAAAACCTTCTAAAAAGGACTTGAGTGGATTGAGTAAATCTCAAATACAGCTTAAAAATCTGCACACCAATATAGCGAAAGGAAATCCCAACATGGCCATTTATGTTGGATATGCTGCGATGGGTATAGGAGAAACAACATCAGGTCAGGTTACGGACATAAATTATTATATCGATGGTGAAGAGATGTATCTTTCCTGGATTGGTGAAGCTTTGGCGATCGGGGTCAAGGGTGGGTATGAAATATTACTTGACATAGAAGAAGTAATATGGGGTCTGTATTTAGGTTGGAGTTATTATAGAAAATATCTTTCTCAAACTCCCAATATAAAAGACAATCAAATTGAAACATGGAATGGTCATTGGCTTTGTCATATATTGAACAATCCAAATGAAACAAATGATCTTAGTGAAGGTTTAAAAATTGAAAGCACAGAAGTTAAGGGAAACTTAGCTATTCCGACACAGAAATGGTCACAATTGATTTTTTCTTTTTTCTAAAAAATATCCAAATGAACAAATTACTATATATTCTTATAGTTTGTCGAAGACAAATACTACTCTTGGATTTATAAAGGTCTATCTTCCTGAAATTCACAGATTATATGAATTTAGGGATAAATTTTTTATTGATGGATCGCAGACAATTTTAACGGATAAAGAAATCGAAAGTTTAGAAACTTTTTACGACAAATTCGAAGAGGTCTGTCAGTTTGGCGTCATAGGGCTAAAATCTCTGGAACCAAAGAAACTTAGACTTTATTTACCAAAAAAAACACTTAGATATGCTCAGGGAAAGGTTTTTAACTTCAATAATGAAAGTGATCTACAATTTATCAATTATTAAATTATGGGTAATTGCAATGTTAAATAAAACAGAACTTCTTGATTTAGCAGGAAAACTAGCCAAATCAATTTTGGATCAAAAGGGAGTGATGAACTCGAACCATCGGGGAAAGACATCCCAGGAATTTGAGATAACAAAAATTCTTGAATCCCGGTCAGTAAAGAATTTTATAGATAATTTGACTGATTAATTACAGATCAGTCTCCTAATACTGAAATTCTGAAACAAGTAGTGCAGGAAATTTTAATTATGCCTTATGATAATTTCCCATTATTCATCGCCCTCGTCAGATTTGAATATTATTACCAATTCAATAAAGGAATAAAGAAATGAAAACATCACCATACATTTATATTCGTGGTCTCAGACATGTTGATCACTCTGTATTTGCAGTAAGTAATGGTCAAAAATATTATACGGATTCACAATATGGAAAAAAAATGGCCTATTCAAGTGGCCAACAGATTAAACGTTCAATATTAGAGGCACTTAATTTACCCTTTGCAGCAATTACATTTAACTGGGAAATTGATAAGAAGAGAAAGCTCATATGAAAGAACCTCACTCACCATGTGACCCTACTTTTCCTGATCAATTACTTGGTGGATATATGAAATCTGAAAAGGAAAAATTGACCGTTAAAAGAAGAAGCCCGTTATCTATTTCAGCTATGCGACCATTACATCCTTTGTTGGGTGGATTAGAGCGTGATTCGGAGAGTGAACCTGTATCTTATGATCGTTCAGGATATCCTAATGATCATATTGTAAAAGTTTTTAATTTAGACAACAAAGGAAAGAGAGTTGAAATTAAAACTGAAGATTTGGAAAAATGGTTATTAAATAATGAGAGAAGCCTTGGGCCAAAATATTATAATCCTACTGGACAGACCCGTGCATCAGGTTTATTTGTCTTTGATATAGCTATTGATTTAAGACGGTTATTCTGTGTTTCAACAAATAAGCTTGAGCCTGAATTTTGCTCCCTGTTATTGAAAAAAAACTGATTGCAGAAGGATGGATTCTAAATCAGAATATTTTTGGTAAATGTTTACTCTGTCCGGCTGATAAAAGAAAAGAAATAATTGAAACTTTGGCACATGCTATAATAAATTGGAGAATCACCTCCAATCAGTCCCGGACTTTTAGTTTAATGGAAACCCTTGCTCTTGCCATCAGCGATAATGCTAATAAAATCTCTTTTTCTATCCGCGGTGAACTTAAAGATGAATTTGAAAGACCTACTGCTTCACCGGTTATAGATGAAAGCTCCGGAGCTGATATATTCCTTACACCTCTCATTTCAGGTATAATTCCAGGGTTTTCTGGAAGTGCGGATGCTCTCGATAAAGCTGAGGTGAACTTAATTGATTTAATGAATTCATTCCCCTATGAAAATCAATTAACCTAAATTTATTCTTACAAAATCTTGAAGTCACAATTTGTGACTTCAAGAATGTTATTAATAATCCTTCAAACTTGATATCACAATTTGTGATATCCACAAGTTTATCTTAACATCAATTAAGAATAATACTCAAGAATATTAGTTATGCCCACATCAAAAGTTATACCTGCAGAAATAATCGAAAATAAAATATTGCTCATAAGGGGTCAAAAAGTATTGTTAGATAAAGATCTTGCTTTGCTTTATGGTGTAACAACTATGGCCCTGAATCAAGCTGTTTCCAGAAATATTACTCGATTCCCTTCTGATTTTATGTTTCAATTAACTACAGAAGAATTAAAAACTTGAAGTTCCAAATTGGAACATCAAGTTGGGGAGGTACAAGAAAAAAACCTTATGCATTCACTGAACAGGGGGTAGCTATGCTCTCTTCCGTTTTAAGAAGTGAAAGAGCCGTTCAGGTTAATATTGCGATTATGAGAGCTTTCGTTAAACTTAGAGAGATTTTGTCTACTCATAAAGAATTAGCGCAAAAATTAAAGGAATTAGAATATAAAATTGAATCCCATGATGAACAGATTACCGCAATATTTGAAGCTATTAATCAATTATTGGCACCTGCTCTTCCCCATCCAGACCGAAAAGTTGGCTTTGAAGTGAAATAATATGACCGGCACACAAATCAATTATTACTTCCTCTGTCACAGGAAACTATGGCTGTTTGTAAACAAAATTGATATGGAACAGAATTCTGATGCTGTTGCAATGGGAAAGTTTATTTCCGAGTCAACTTATAAGAGAGAAGACCACGAAATAATAATCGATGATATTGTCCTCGATTTCTATGATGGTAAAACCAAAACCATCCATGAAGTAAAGAAATCAGATAAAATGGAGGACATTCATATCTGGCAGGTAAAATATTATATTTCTGTTCTGGAGGGAAAAGGAATTACTGGGGTATCCGGCGAAATTGATTACCCTAAACTCCGTCAAAAGGTTAAAGTTAAATTGACCACGGAAGACAGAGAAGAATTAGTAAGAATTAAAAATGATGTTACAAGAATAATGACTCTGGAAATTCCTCCGGATGTTATTAATAAACCACTATGTAAAAATTGTTCCTATTATGACCTTTGCTACATTTGATAAACCCCTAACCTGTTTATTTCCCTTCTTCGTTTTTATTGAATTATATAAATAATGTTTCGTGTTAAATATTATTAAAGAAACAAATTATGAAACGTAACTATTACATCTTCAGCAGCGGCAAACTTATCCGTAAACAAAACACACTCTATTTTGAACCGGGTGAAAACAAAGAACCGGAGGAGTCTGAAGTCCATGAAGATGAAATGGAAATCGATGACGAGTCGGGGATAGAAACTGAAGACGTAGAAGAACCAAAACAAATTACCCGAAGACCAATCCCGGTTGAAGATATTGAAGCCATTTATTGTTTCAGCGAACTCAGGTTTAACACTAAGTTCCTAAACTTCATTGCTCAGAAACAAATCACACTTCATCTTTTCAATTACTATGGTTACTATAGCGGCTCATTTTATCCCCGTGAGCCCTTTATTTCCGGAAAACTCCTAGTTGAGCAGGTTAATAATTACACAGATCCTGCTAAAAGAGTTTGTATAGCAAAAAAGTTTGTAAAGGGGGCCGCTGATAATATCCTTAAAAACCTTCAGTATTATAATGCCCGTGAAAAAGATATGAGTGTTTTTATTGAAAAAATAAAGGAACTTATAGATAAAATTGACCTGTGCGCTAATGTTGAGGAACTCATGGGAATAGAGGGCAATATCCACTCACTTTATTATACTTCATGGAACCTTATTATTGAAGACCCAATGGATTTCGGAAAGCGTGAAAGGCGTCCGCCTACCAATCCTGTAAATGCACTAATTTCATTTGGTAATTCACTTGTTTATACTTCTGTGCTTAGTGAAATATATAAAACTCAATTGAATCCATTGGTAAGTTATTTACATCAACCGGGGGAGAAAAGATTCTCCCTGGCTTTAGATCTTGCTGAAATATTCAAACCTTTATTGACCGACCGGATAATCTTTGCTCTTCTTAACAAGAAGCAGCTTCAGGAAAAGAATTTCTCAAAGGAATTAAACTATTGCTATCTTAATGAAGAGGGACGGAAAATCTACATGAAGGAATTTGACGAAAAGCTGAAAACGACAATTAAGCACAGACAGTTAAAAAAATCGGTTAGCTACCGTCATCTTATTCGCCTGGAATGTTATAAACTGATTAAACATATTTTAAATGAAAAAGAATATAAACCTTTTCAAATCTGGTGGTAAAGAAAGGATATTGGTATATGTATTTAATTATGGTATATGATGTGGTTTCTCCTAAAAGGGGAACTAAGTTACTTAAATTTTTACGGCAGCATCTGGTATGGATTCAGAATTCAGTATTTGAGGGAGAGGTAACAGAATCAGGATTTACTGTGATAAAAGCCGGGATCACAGATATAATAAATAATGAGAAGGATAGTGTAATTTTTTATAAGTTTGACTCTATGAATTATACAAAACGCGGCGTATTGGGTTGTGAAAAGAATGCAATTGACTCATTTATTTGAAATTGTCGTCGTACCCCCCCTGTTTTTGCATTATTGGTGGTCGACAACAGGAGACAGGAAAAAAGCTTTGAAATCAGCCTAAAAAGGGCTAAATTTCCGGGCAATCGAACTACTAAAATCGAAACCAAGATTGTAGGACCGGAATCTAGTCTTTATCGAACTATTATAGAATTGAAACATTAGTACAGGAATAACCACTCGTTTAATTGGAGTCTTTATCGAACTATTATAGAATTGAAACATACTTTGAACCGTCTAATTCTTTGATAAATTTAGTCTTTATCGAACTATTATAGAATTGAAACGCATGGTAGGCGAACTAATCGGAAGGGCAACATTAGTCTTTATCGAACTATTATAGAATTGAAACAGTGATACAAGCTTGTGATAACTTAATCCCCGCTTTAGTCTTTATCGAACTATTATAGAATTGAAACAATATTATTGTCATGGATTTGAATAACCAAATCCCGTCTTTATCGAACTATTATAGAATTGAAACAAGTAATTATACTTATGTTTGCCCTAGACTACTATGTCTTTATCGAACTATTATAGAATTGAAACTGGAATATCCTGAAAATAAACACCTTTAGCCAGGTCTTTATCGAACTATTATAGAATTGAAACTCATTCATCGTCTGCGGGCGTTTATCAATAGCAGTCTTTATCGAACTATTATAGAATTGAAACAGACATAACGATGTAAGTAATTTTATCGTCATGGCGTCTTTATCGAACTATTATAGAATTGAAACCATTAGGCGATGTGTTAAGATTATTGGCGATTGACACGGTCTTTATCGAACTATTATAGAATTGAAACAATATAAAATACAGTATGGATAACGTAATTTTAATAGTCTTTATCGAACTATTATAGAATTGAAACCGCCCACGCATGCAGAGTAAACGGACTTGTCACGTCTTTATCGAACTATTATAGAATTGAAACTCTTATACATGGGAATATAAATTAACTGTTAATTTAGTCTTTATCGAACTATTATAGAATTGAAACAACGGTGGGTGGAACAACCGACTGAAATGAATGTTTATTTAGTCTTTATCGAACTATTATAGAATTGAAACATAGCCCCACTGGTTCTAACCTAAACCTCCCGCGTCTTTATCGAACTATTATAGAATTGAAACACTGATTCAATTAGTGTTGCTAATGTCAAAAGTCTTTATCGAACTATTATAGAATTGAAACATCGGATAATACCAAGTCGTCAGAAGGTTAATAAAGTCTTTATCGAACTATTATAGAATTGAAACCACAAAATCATGAAGTGACAATATTTGCGTATTCCGGTCTTTATCGAACTATTATAGAATTGAAACGTCGTTCCTAAG
>CAWAZD010000008.1:0-60680 GCA_963786395.1 uncultured Ignavibacteriales bacterium
GGAAATATATCTTAGCTTCCTCTTTATAATTAAGATTATAGTTAACATTTATTTCAATTATTCTATCTCTGAAGGATTCGTGCATATTTACTTTAGATTTATCTTCAGGGTTCATGACTGCAATAAAAAGGGAGTTTACGTTTTCTTCCACATCATCAATCTTATGGATGCCTTCACTAATGATACCATGCAGATCAATAAATCTTTTTTCATTATATCCCTTGACATCCATGATAGCAAAAACTCCATTGTTGGTTTTAGCGTAGCGGGAAAAGACATATTTAATGAGGTTACTATCTCTGAATCTTAATTCAAGATCATGCTGTATAACATCGTTAGTAAATACAATTTTTTCTGGTTCACGATCGCCCGGGTTATAAATACTGATGCCATTTCCAAGGCGGCGGTTGAAGTAGTAGCGTTTAGCAAAAACCATATTGAAGACATCAGTTGGAGAATTTGATCTGTTAAGCAGAGACTGATAAATTGACTGGCAGATAGTACAGGGATCATCCTTGAAAATCCATTCATATTCCTTATTATTAAAAATCTTATGTTTAAGTTCATCCGGGATAATGCTTTCAAGAATCTCTCTTCGATTCTCCCGGGGGATAATAAGGATAGGGTGATCATGACTTGGGCATGGGATATTAAAAATCGTAGTTGAAGTTTTAAGTTGTACAGTTTTATGTTTAATGAAATATTCTTCAAGGGCGGCATTCATAACGCCTGAGAACTGAGGCCCCAAAGTTTGTTCATCTAACTGCCAAATAACCTCGTACATAGCGCCTTCAGGAAGTTTGGAATATTCCTGAAGTTTCCAGAGAATATTATTAAGGAAAGTACTCTTTCCGCTTCCAGCAGGTCCTATGAAGACATAAATTTTATTTTGTTGAGAACCAGCTTCAAACGAATCCGCCAGACGCATTAATCTATTTGCAAGAAGGAGATCGGCAAAAAAGGGAGTGTCAGTATCATCTACAAGGAGCCTGTCACAATTTATAGTTTTGTAGCGGATATTCTCAGGATCATTTTTATATTCATCTTCAACTGTGATATAATTATGGAACATATTATTAAACAGTTGGAAAACATTTCTAAATATGAGATGTGGTTGATCACCTGCCCTTTTAAGAAATTCCTTAAATGGTATAACTGCTCCAAGTTCTTCTTTCTTGAGTTTCCTATCGAGTAATGAATAAATATCTTTAACTTCTTGTTTAGAATCTTGCATGATTTTATCAGGATAATTTTTGTCTGTTTATTCTTTTATTACGTGCTTCATACAGAACTTTAGTATAAATGGGTTCCATATTTCTATTTATATCGCGGTTAGGGAAGAAGCCGTGAGCAGATTTCCGATTCATTTCTTCAATATCAAGCTCAGTAGTTTCCAATTCAACAGTGTCCCCCCATAAAAATTCCAATCCTATAAGTGTATTGGGAATATAATCACGATAGAGTTCCTTTCCTTCAAAAACGTGGTCAAGGTGAAGGATGTTATTATTTTTCACTGAGTAAATAATTTTAGGGGGATGATAAAGAGTATCAACGATCATTTTTTTATAATCTTCGGATTTCCGGCTTTTAATATAATATTCGATCGTGTTTTTCTGCTGGTTAATTCTTTGTCCTACGACCATGAGTTTATTCTTATCGATAAAATCCTGGACTATGAAACGATTGAGGAAGGTATAGTCGCAGAAATTTTCACGTACATAGAAAATAAAGTCCATACCATCACCTGCAGGTTTGCGGAAATCTTTCCTTTCCTGAATACTATTTAGTTTGTCAAAAGCGAAAGAGAATTTACCTTTCCCGGCATTTTCTTCGATAAACTGGAACAGCCGCCAACCGATAGCATAAGGATTAAGCCCAACCCTGCTGATAGAAGTAACTTTAGCATTTATGACAGAGAAGGCGATTTCATGTCCTTTAATTCTGTCATCAGTCAGGAATAGTTTTTCGTGCCAGTAACTTGCCCAGCCTTCATTCATAGTTTTTGTTCTAACCTGAGGAGCAAAGTATAGAGCAGTATCGCGGACAATTTCCATAACAGTTTTCATCCACATATTATCGTGGAGATTGAGGAAGGAACTTTCCTCCATAATAAACTGCAGGAGATCGTTTTCCTCATGGAGTTTAGTTTCAAGAAAGAATTTTTGATATAGTTCTTCAAACTCAGGGTTTAATTGAGAAACCCTGTTGAGGAATCCTGCTTCACGTTTATTCTGATCCGGCTCATTAAAATTGTCATATCTTTCCACCTCTTCAAGGAAGGACTTCATGCCCACGTTTTTAACAGACTGCAGGAAAAAATTAAAGTAATAGTCAATTTTATGAGGAAGTCTGAGTTCTTCGAAATCATCTGATTCATGGAGGTTTTTAAAATAACCTACGAGATTATCAATGCCCCTAGTAAATTCGATAACATATTCAACTTCTCTGCCTTTCTGTGAGCGAAGTTTTTCTATCATTCTTTTTTCAGTGAGGGCTTTTTGTTTAAAGTCAAAGTCCCAAGTTTTTTCATAAAACTTATTATTCTGGAAGAAGTCAATATGAGCAAGAACATGATAGAAGATCATGACATTTAGCCAGTCTGGGTTATTGTCATTATAAAAAGAGATAGCGGGACGAGTATTTATGACAGTCTCATAGGGGTTATGTGGAAAATATTCATATTCGCCTTTACCGCGAAGAACCTGAATATCCTGCAGCCAGTAATCATAGAGAGTAGGGATCATGTTCTTAGGCATTAATTCGAGCATATCTGTATTAGTGACTATATATTCGAGAGTTTCCTTGTCGAACTTCAATCCCGCTGCTAGGGCTCGTTCTTTACACCCTTCCATTATTTTTTTTATATGTTGAGTTACGAGTTCCATTAAGACAATTAAAAATTAGAAATTAAAAATTAAAATAATCGCAATGGATTCCCGCCTTCGCGGGAATGACAAAACAGATCAAGACGAAACAAGATTTCAAAATGTTCATGGGATCCCTGCTTCCGCGAGAATGACAGAGCAGAATCTCAGAATGACAAAATAAGTTTATGAAATAAGAATTTTGATACTTGCAATAATTCTGGTTTCGTCTGCTTCTTCTGCTCTGAAAGAATCAAGATGAAATACATCCGGAGCGGTTTCCAGAAGTTTCGATTTCTTGATATAGCTTTCAACAATAGTACTATTACGTGCTGTATAAGAATTTTCCGCTACAGTGATACCGACTCTGCTAGCATAAGATTTCATCTTTTCAAGTTCAGCTATCGCCTTTTCACCGGCAGGGTCAAAATCATCACCATCTGTTCCATGAAAAACATAAATGTTATAATTCTTACTCAGGTTTTCTTCATCGACAATTTTATTTATCAAAGTGTAGGCAGAAGCAACATCAGTACCTCCGGCAACAGCTTTATTGTAATAAGTATAAAAGTCAGGCACCTCGATAGCATCCGAATCATGCACAATAAATCTGCTAATAATTTGTCTATTATATTGATACACAAGCCAGCTATTTATATAGACATGTTGAGATACAACAGCTTCAGTTGGCTTGCCCATCATTGAACCGGAATAATCCCGGACAAAGAAAACGATAGCTTGCGACTCATAATCTTTTTCTCTTGATAATATTCTATAAACCTTATCACCCGGAGTGATAATCATTTTAGTACTATCAATTTCAGATTCCAGATCAATACTACCCAGCCCAAGATTAGTTTTAACAATTCTCTTTAGAGTATTTTTCTTATCGAGAATCTGACCATGGCCGCGGTTCAAGTCGGTTATTTCATAAGTATATTTAGTAAGCGAAGTTCTTTTGCCTTTGTCTTTAATATTGGGGAGTTCAAACTGTTCAGTTAAGACTCTACCGATTTCAAAAGCATCGGCACCCATGCCATGATCACCGCCGCCTCCTTTACCTGCGCCCTGACCTTCGCCTTCATCTTCCGGGCGGAGTGGACCTTCGCCGATAATTTCACCTTCATCACCTTCACCGCTACCTCCAGTAGATTCGCCTTCATTTTCATTAGGAGGATTATCCCAATGATAAAATTTTTCCTCAGAAGTAGAAGGTATAATGATGGTTTTATCTTTTCCATCTTTAGATGGTTTAACGAGGCGACCTAGTTTTATTTTACGAGGGAAGCCATCCTTTTCACGGAGCCGGTCTTTTTCGAGCAGGCGGTCCAGGTCATAAATCCGTGTAGTGGGGGTTCCCATCGACGACAAGTTAGCGGGGATATTATGATTATCTTCATCATCAGATTTGTTGAAAAATATGTTATTGGACATATATACCCTTATTACGATTGATGATCCTGCGTGCAGAAAAACTCAATAGTTTTTTCGGAACAGGTTTTACAATAGCCTAATTTATTAATCATAGTAGAGACAATTCTGTCATACAATTTTTCATTATCTTCATTTGTTCTGTTGGCAAGAGCACCGACCAGTCCGCCAGCAGAGGCGATATCGGAATTGAGTCTTGTATCAGTAACAGATTTAACAAGGTCGACATTATCCATGAAGTCATAATTTTTATCAGTCTGAAGTTTTTGAGCATAAATTTTTCTAACCTGACCTCTAAAAGATTCCTTTTGTTCAGCGGTTTTCATTTCGAGTTCATTTTCAACAGCATTTATGAAACGCTCATCTATTTTGATAGGTTGAGTTTTGCCAGTCTGCGGATCTTTGTAAGTAATAATTTTATCATAGCCAAGGTCGGAGCGACCCATTCCCACGATCATATTCACATACATCATGACATCTTTTTTAATAGCAGCGGGTTCATCCATAAATGCGTTGAACATTTCAGTACGTATTCTTTTACGATAGAGACCTTTGGCGATTTTCATATCCTCAAAATATTTAGCGCGTTCGGTATTATCCTGTACATAATCAAGGATGATATCTTCGCCGGCTTTGAAAACATCAAGAGCAAACATGCATTGTACCCTCATTAGTTTCAGGGAAGCCTCTCATAGTATTTATCATTCTGGCGAGATCTCTCTGTCCGAGACCTTTTTGTCCGAATCTTTTAGTAGTGTCCGATTCGTGTTCAAGTTCTTCGACAATTTCAGCGAGTGTCTTAATGCTTTTTTCACCGGCGACTTCACCTGCTGCAAGTTTCATCATTTCAATTGGTGTAAGTTTATCATCAAACCGTGGCAGCCGCGAGAGAGTAATGAATGTTGAAAGTACATATACAGATTAGGATCTCTATGGAGAGTTTCTGCCTGTAAAAGTAGTTTTGTACACCTTCGCCGATGGCATAATGAGTAAATTGCTCCTGAAGTTTGTAATTAGTATTATGGGCAACATAGCAAAATTTGCATCTATCGAGGATGGGTTTTTCTTCCCCATTCATTCTGTAATTCTGTACATCTGTAATTATTACTTGTTGCAATAATGAAAGTATCAATAGGCCATTTGAAAGCATCAATTTCAATAACCCGGTTCTGAACGACACCGAGATATATTTTCATAAGGTCGGTTTTATTCTTGAATATTTCATCGGCAAAGTGAATACCGCCGCTGCTACTCTGGCAAGGGCGCCCCTGCTGAGATCAAATTGATAAGGGTTATTGGTATTGGTAATATGGAGGAGGCGTTGAATACTTTCTTCACCGACAAGATCGACACCGCGAGCTAGTAAGTTTATCCTTTGCCGGATATTTACCGGTAATAGTTCCAAGAGTAGAGCTGATTGGTATTTTTACAAGATCGATAGAGTTAAGAATACTTATCATAATCATAGTCAAAGTAATTTTTCATATCGTTCAAGAATAAACTCAGTATCCGCACCAAGAGGGCGGTAATTATTGTAGAATTTATCAATTTCATTATCAGTAAAACCATATTTAGCTAATTCCTCTTTACTTTTTTCCGTTATCATTATAAAGATTCATAGCGAGGATCACCGGATCTTCAAAAGTTTGAGATTCAATAGACGGATATTGCCATATCCGTCAATTTCTTTTGGGACTTTGAAGCGAAAAGTATATTTATTATTTGAAGTAATGCTAATAAAATCGCGATACATCGCTGAGAGGTAGTCAACAAAAAAAGTTTTACCATTTCCCGGTTCACCCACGAGAACAAAAGCCATTTCTTTACTCTCGCCATTTTCCGCACCATCTTTGATGAATGCAACAAAATTATTTATAACATCATAGAGACCGATAATATGTTTTTTTTCCTTTCGGAAGCGGAGGAAGTCATAGGAGCTTCTTCCATTAACTATAATGGGTTTTATATTTGTCGGGTCGTCAAAAATCATACGTGCAAGTGATTCGAACACATTTTCAAAATGATGTTCACCTTGTTTCAATTCTTTTAAATAAGTATCGAGGGTTTTCCCATCTTTTTGCATCAGTAAATATCTCCGTTTAAGTGTTTATTTTATAAGAAAATAAATCGTCAAATAATTTATTCACAAGAATAAACAATGGTATAATTGTATATCCATGTAAAAAACTGGTACCATCTAATCTCCTTAGTTTACAATTAGTTTGGCAAATAGGTTCCATTCGAATTAACATTTTCCCAGGGAGAAGATTAAGTGCAATAAGGTATAATAATGTTAAAATAACCGTGCCTTAAGTCACCGCAAAAGACAACGGATATTAAGAAGGGAGTGTAAATACTCCTGTTGTAAATGTAAGTTAATAAATTAATCAGGGTTATTAACCAACTGATTTTTTACCATTTACACAGAATTATATACACTCCCTTTACACTCCCGACTTCAGGATACTTTCAGGACTATTTCATAACTCTTCCAGGACATTTTCAGGACTCTGCAAGACCTTTTCAGGACATTCCAGGACAATTTTATAACCTTTTCTTAATCACACGGGTTGAATGTCAGGACAATGATGGGACAAAGATAAGACATAGACGGTCTTATGATTTTTCTGAGTATTTCCAATTTGGAAAGCCGATGGTAACAGTAACGACTTTTTTAATTAAATAGTCTATTATACTTATCTGACTCACGGGTCATAAATATAGTGTTATTGATATATCAGGTTTTTGTTTTTTTAAGTACTTAAGTATATTTAAGTCACCTTAAATTTCAGAACAAAAAAGAAGGCTGTTTAAATGTCCGGAAAATACCAGATCGCAGTTTTAGGAGGGGGACCGGGGGGATATGTAGCCGCAATAAGAGCTTCGCAGTTAGGATTAACAACCGTAATAATAGACAAGGATAATTTAGGCGGGATTTGTTTGAATTGGGGCTGTATTCCTACAAAATCATTATTAAAGAACGCTGAAATATATGACCAGATGAAAAATCATTCGGAAGATTTCGGCATAACAGTTAAGGGTCTTGAATTTGATTTCCAGAAGATAATAAAACGAAGCCGTGATATTTCTGACCGGATAGTCAAAAATGTAGAATTGCTTATAAAGAAGAACAAAATTGACCGGGTGAGGGGATTTGGGAAGATAATATCTAAGAATGAAATTGAGATATTCGACAAAGAAGGGAAGAAGACTGATACAATTTCAGCAGATAATATAATAATTGCCACAGGTGCCAGCCCACGATCCATTCCAACAATACCGGTGGATCATAAGATGATAATTACAAGCACAGAAGCAATGTCGCTTGGTGAACTTCCAAAAGAATTTAATAGTAATCGGAGCTGGAGCAATCGGCATTGAATTCGCGTGGTTCTATTCCGTGTTAGGGACAAAAGTAACTGTACTTGAAATGTTGGATACGATACTTCCAGTTGAAGATAAGGAAGTCTCGCAAACTCTTGAAAAGAGTTTGCGCAAGAGAGGCATTGAAATATTTACAAAGGCATCTGTTGAAAAAGCAGAAGTAACCGGGAATAAAGTTAAAGTAACTGTAAAAGTGAACGATTTAAGAAATGAGTTCACAGCATATAAAGTTTTAAGTGCTGTGGGTGTTACAGGGAATGTTGAGGGATTCGGACTTGAGGGTATTGGAGTTGAGTTATATAAGAATCATATTAAGGTTGATAAATCAACGTACTCAACTAATGTGAATGGAATTTTTGCAATAGGGGATGTAATTGGTCCACCATGGTTAGCGCATGTTGCTTCGGCAGAGGGGGTCCATTGTGTTGAGAAAATTAAAGGTCTGAATCCACCGGATATTGATTATTTTAATATACCCGGATGTACATACTGCCAGCCACAGGTTGCGAGTATAGGTCTTACTGAGGAAAAGGCAAGGGAAGCCGGCTATGAATTAAAGATCGGTAAGTTTCCTTTTATGGCAAGCGGCAAAGCATTTGCAATAGGGGAAAGGGAGGGGTTTGTTAAACTTATATTTGATGCAAAATATGGAGAGTTACTTGGAGCCCATATAATCGGGTCGGAAGCTACTGAGATGATCGCGGAATTGGGAATTGCTAAATCCCTTGGAGCAACGGGAGAATCATTATTAAAGACAATACATGCTCATCCGACTTTGTCTGAATCAGTAATGGAGGCGGCGGGGGCAGCGTACGGAGAAGCGATACACTTGTGAAAAGTTAAAAAGTAAAAAGGAAAAAGGAAAAAGGAAGAAAGAAGGAAGAATGGAGTTCCAATAAAGGGCGTTGCCTTTATTTATTAAAATAATGTACAAGTGTAATGATTGATAACAAGGAAAATAAGGAATGGATTCCCGCCTTCGCGGGAATGACAATATAAAGTTTACATGAGGTGTGGTTATTAGCAGTGTAGAGTAAAGAGAGGTGACAGAAAGTAATGATTGACAAAGTAGGAAGATGAAAGAATTAGTTTATATTGATTTAGATACGATAGATTACAAGGAAGCATGGGATCTTCAGAAGGAAGTCTTTGAATTAAGGTATAAGAAATTTATTCCAGATGTTTTGTTTTTACTTGAGCATCCTCATACTTATACACTTGGCAGAACCGCAGATTCGGCGCATCTTATCGGATCGAAGGAATATCTTTCAGAAAATAATATATCCATATATGATATAGACCGGGGTGGGGATATAACATATCATGGACCAGGACAGATTGTCGGTTATCCTATAATAGATTTAAGTGAATGGTTCAAGGACACTCACAAATATTTGAGAGGTTTGGAAGAAGTGATTATCAGGACTTGTGCCGAATATGGAATTAAGGGGATCCGGGATAAAGAACATACAGGAGTTTGGGTTGGGGACAGAAAAATAGCTGCCATAGGGATTAAAGTGAGTAGATGGATTACAATGCATGGATTTGCTTTCAACATAAATTCTGATCTTTCTTTGTTCAGCGGGATTATTCCCTGCGGGATCCATGAAAAGGGGGTAACTTCAATGTTGAATGAAACGGGAATTAGAACGGATATAAATGAAGTTAAAGATAAACTGAAGCACCATTTTGCGGAGTTTTTTGGATATGATTCAGTTAAAACCAGAATTATTGAAGATTTATTATCTTCTCCACAGACATTAAAAGGAATATAATGGCAAAGAAAAATACTATAAGGTACGAA
The DNA here is from genome assembly GCA_963786395.1 of uncultured Ignavibacteriales bacterium. GTDB lineage: Bacteria > Bacteroidota > Ignavibacteria > Ignavibacteriales > Ignavibacteriaceae > Fen-1301. Next base: position 9,484 of record CAWAZD010000008.1, read on the forward strand.
GTACCAATGCCTATTAATAAACCTGAAAAGAAAAATGGTAATTGTAAAGATCTCATAACTGATCCGAATAAAAAAAATGAATTTAAAGAAGTATTAAAGAATCTTAGGATCATGCTGACTGCCCGTCAAATTGATACAAAGGCAATGAACTTATTAAGGCAGGGGAAAACATTTTTTCATATTGCCGGAGCGGGTCATGAAGCAATCCAAACTGTAATTGGTTCTAAACTTGATCCAAAGAGAGATTGGTTATTTCCATATTACAGGGATTTGGCATTAGTACTATGTGCGGGATTGACTCCATACGAATTCTTTCTTCAATGTTTCGCTAAAGCAGATGATCCATCAGGCGGAGCCCGGCAGCTTCCTGCCCACTGGGGACATAAGAATTTTAATCTGCCTTCACAGTCAAGTCCGACGGGAACACAATTCCTGCAGGCAGTAGGTTGTGCAGTTGCAGATATAAAATCGGGAAAGTCATCTATATCTTATGTTAGCAGCGGAGAGGGGACGACCAGTCAGGGTGAATTTCATGAGGCCATCAATTGGGCAAGCAGGGAAAAGCTGCCAGTATTATTTGTAGTAGAGAATAATAAATATGCGATATCTGTTCCGGTTGAATTACAAAGCGGAGGGAAGGAACATTCAATTTCCGAAATGATGTCGGGTTATGATAATCTGCTGAGATTAAAATTTAACGGTACAGATTATTTTGAGTGTAAAAGGAATGTTGATGAAGCCTTCAATTATCTGCGTGAGGGGAGAGGTCCTGTATTAATTGAAGCCGAAGTAGTAAGACTACATTCACATTCTTCTTCAGATGATCAGAAGAAATACAGGGAACCAGAGGAAATTGAGAAGGATTTAAAAAGAGATCCTATAGAACAATTGTCAAAAAGATTAATTGAAGATGGGATACAAACTCAAGCAGAATATGAAGAACTTAAAAAAGAAATTGCTGAAGAGATAAATAAAGCGGCAGATGAAGCTGCTAAGGCATCGGATCCGAATCCTGAAACGGCTGTACAGTTTGTTTATGATGAAAGCGGAATGAAGGAGAAACTGGAATATGAAAATAGCATTCCGGCGGGGCATAAGATTGTAATGGTTGATGCGATTAATCATGCATTGCACGAAGAGATGGAAGCGAATAGTAAAATCTACTTATTTGGAGAGGATGTAGCTGACAGCAAGGGAGGGGTATTTACTGCTACAAAAGGTTTATCAACAAAATTCGGGAATGAAAGAGTATTTAATTCACCTCTGGCTGAAGCAAGTATATTAGGTGTTGCTACCGGAATGGCACTTGCTGGCTTAAAACCAGTAGTAGAGATTCAATTCGGTGATTACATCTGGCCGGCATTTATGCAGATTAAAGATGAACTGATTACATTCAGGTACAGATCGAATAATAAATGGTCAGTGCCGGTGGTTATAAGAGTTGCTGTAGGTGGATATATTCATGGAGGTCTTTACCACAGTCAGAATATTGAATCAATATTTGCACATTTGCCGGGGATTTATATTGCATTTCCATCAAACGCAGCGGATGCTAAGGGGTTATTAAAAACTGCATGCAGGTTAAATGATCCGGTGCTTTTTTGTGAACATAAAGGATTGTACAGACAAAGTTTTGCAACCAGTGCGGAACCTGATAGTAATTATTTATTACCATTCGGGAAAGCAAAAGTTGTGAATACCGGGGATGATATTACTGTAATTTCGTATGGTCTTTCATTGTGGGATTGTGTTTTTGCCGCTAAAAAGCTTGAAACTGAAGGGTATTCGGTTGAAGTAATTGATTTGAGGACGATAAATCCACTAGATGAAAAAACAATATTTGAGTCTGTGAAGAAGACCAATAAAGCTATAGTAATTCATGAAGACACATTAACCGGAGGATTTGGAGGAGAGATAGCAGCAAGGATAGCGGATAAATGTTTTAATTTACTGGACGGGCCGGTAAAAAGAGTAGCTGCAAAGGATTGCCACATACCTTATTCACCAATACTTGAAAATGAAATACTTCCTAACAGGAAGGTGGTGTATAACGGGATAAAGGAACTATTAGATTATTAAATAGATAAATGAATAAATGGATTGATGTATGAGGGAATAACAAAGAACCAAAGCGATGCCGTTATTTATTGAAACAATTACGTGATTTTTTTAATGCCATAAATGGCATAATTATTTTACTTTATCAATTTACCCAGCCCTAAAGGGCTGGGCTAACTTTATACATTTAGCTTAGTGAAAGATGTACAGAATCTGCGTTGCTTAAGAATAATATGGATATAATAGAGTGATATATTAAAAAATATTGAAGGAGTTGGTAGATGGATATTGTAATGCCGAAGATGGGTGAAAGTGTTAATGAAGGGACCATCATAAAATGGTACAAAAAAAAGGGAGATCTAGTTAAAAGGGATGAAATATTATTTGAAATAAGCACTGATAAAGTTGATACTGAAATTCCCTCTCCTGAGGAAGGAGTATTATCAGAGATTCTTGTTGGAGAACAGGAAACTGTAGATGTAGGAACTGTGGTAGCGAGAATAGCAAAGGAAGCTGGCGGAAACAAGGAAATAAAGGAATATGATAAACAAGAAGTAAAAGAAAAAGAAAAAACAACAGAACCTAAGACAGAAAATGAAATTACTACGGGAATCCCCCGACAAGTTGAGGCAGGCTCTGCTCTCGCAGGAAAGACGACTGAATCTATACCAGCTGGCACTAATTATACTCAAGAGGTATCAGAGGAAGTAAAAAAGGATACAGGATTTTTATCGCCGTTAGTACTTAGTATAGCAAAAAAGGAAGATATCAGTTTTGATGAACTCAGTAAAATCAAGGGGACGGGACTTGAGGGGAGAATATCTAAAAAGGATATACTGTTATATATAGATAGAAAGAAAACGGAACCAGCAAAATTTACCACAAATGATATTAAATATGAAAAGGAAGAACGGCAAGCAGTTTCCGGAGCATCCAAAGTAGAAATAATTCCTATGGATAATATCAGGCTGAAAATTATGCAGCACATGATTAATAGTCGTGATACATCGGTACATGTAAATGCTTTAATAGTAGCAGATATGGGGAAGATCCATAATTTTATTCAGAATAGAAAAGATGAGTTCCTTAAAAAGGAAGGTATAAAACTGACATATATGCCATTTATTTCAGATGCCGTGATTAAAGCCCTAAAAGAATATCCCTTAGTGAATTCAACTATAGAGGGGAATAATATTTATAAAAAGAAATACATAAACCTTGGAATTGCAGTCTCGATTGAACCAAATGGTTTAATAGTACCAAATATCAAAAACGCGGGAGAAAAAAACATAACGGGATTAGCTAAAGCAATAAATGATTTAGCAATACGAGCAAGGACTAAGAAGCTTACGCCAGATGATATTTCAAACGGAACTTTTTCCATAACCAATTATGGAGTTTTCGGAACCATTTTCGGCACGCCTATTATTAATCAGCCAGAAGTTGCGATACTGGGTGTTGGGGCTGTAACCAAAAAACCTATAGTACTTGAAGTGGATGGAAATGATACAATAGCAATCAAACCTGTGATTTCGATTATCCTGGCACATGACCACAGGCTAATTGATGGGATGCTTGGAGGTAAATTTCTTAAATTCATTAAGGATGTACTGGAAAATTTTAATCCTAACAATTTTTGAGAAATATTATTAAATTAGCATATGGTAATAAATCAACATCAGCGTGCATTCAAAGAACAGATTGAAAATGATAAAAAAGAACCTGGTAAGAGACCTGACTGGTTAAAGGTAAGATTGCCATCAGGGGTAAACTTTACAGAAGTTAAAAACCTTATGAGAAACCAGCAGCTTCATACGGTATGTGAAGAAGCTAAATGTCCTAATATGGGGGAATGCTGGAATCATAAAACAGCTACTTTTATGATACTTGGGGATGTATGCACAAGAAGCTGCGGCTTTTGCAATATAAAAGTAGGAATGCCAGCCAAAGTTGATTTAAATGAGCCTAAAAGAGTTGCTGAATCAGTAAGAATACTTAATCTTAGACATGCAGTTATAACTTCAGTTAATCGAGATGAACTTAAAGATGGCGGTGCTTCAATATTTTCAGATACAGTAAAGCAAATCAGAACAGAAATGCCGGATACAACCATTGAAATACTGATACCTGATTTTCGTGGTGATACAGGCGCATATGAAATAATAATGCAAAACCCACCAGATATACTTAATCATAATCTTGAGACAGTGAAACGACTTTATCATGTTGTGCGTCCACAGGCAAAATATGAAAGGAGTCTTGAATTAATAAAATGGTTTAAGGGAAGAGGGCTTAAAACTAAAAGCGGAATTATGGTTGGCATAGGCGAGAGGAGGGAAGAAATTTTTGACCTAATGCAGGATTTGATTGATCATGGATGTAATATTTTAACGATAGGTCAATATCTTCAACCTACTAAGCAGCATCTACCTGTAGACAGATTTGTAACGCCTGATGAATTCAGATGTTACAAAGAAGAGGGATTAAAGATGGGATTTAAAATTGTTGAGTCATCACCACTAGTTAGAAGTTCTTATCATGCGGATGAACAAGCTAAGATGTTATTCTAGGGATAATAAAAAATAAATATTTATTTTAATATTTTTTTATTAACTTTTTCTACTTATTTTCCACATCACAATTATTTAAGATTTTTTTTATACACTTTTTTACAAACAAGTCTTTAATGAAATACAAAACACTTCCTTTAATTGCACTTGCAATTATATCTTGCGCATTTATGCCTTCTCCCGGTGATAATAAAACTCAGAAATTAGGCAAAACATTAGATGATGATAACAGTAAATTCACAAATGTAGGCAATATAGGCCTTACTGTTTCGAATTTTGGTGTTTATGGGAATGGATTATTAAATTTAACCCAACCTGGTCATCAACCTTCGTGCGAATATCCAATTGGCAGCGGCATAGAGCATATATTTCAAGGCGGCCTATGGGTCGGTGGGTTTATAAAAGATAATATTAATCAGTACATCTAAAATTGGCCCTTTCGTTACAACAGGTGCGGTTGATAATTCAAGCGGTTCACGTAGTTCAGGCTACGAATTTACAAATGACAAAGGTTCTAAAGAGATTGAAAGATCAACACTACTGGATTCAAGGTTTTACAACCCTTATGCTATATCTCATCAGGATATAATATCGGATTACACATGATACAAACAAGACTACTCTTGACGGTACTCTTATTGTTGATCATAATCCTTTAGGAATATCTATTCACGAAGAAAATTATGCATGGAATTTCCCTTTCGCAGATTTCTTTGTAATTAAAAATTATACTATAAAAAATGTTTCATCGGAAAATATTTAGACAGCGTTTACGTGGGATTATGGACAGATGCTGTTATCAGAAATACAAAAGTTGATTATATAAAAAATGGTGCATTTTATGGATACGGCGGGGATGGATATGATGATTCTCTTAAAATAGCATACTGCTTTGATGTTGATGGGGATGTTCCCATCTTGTAATAGTTATGTAGGATTTTTATATTTAGGAACAGACCCCGAACATATTGATACAACGAAATCCTATTACTTGGTTGACAATAATGCAGGTGGGAAAGATACAATTCCACAGACTTGTTTTAATAGCTGGCAGTTTAATAACACTACTGATTTTAATTTCTTTGCACCCCCAGATGGTCCTACAGGAGATGCATTCAGGTATCAAAAAATGCAGGGATGGTTTGGAGGTACTAATAGATATAATCCCTATTACAATACACCAGGTCCTCTTTATCATGTAGGTATAAATCCTGAAATGATAAAAGCAATTACAGGTACCGGCGGCAGATCTGAATTAATAACACACGGATATTATCAGAATATAGCTCCCGGGGATTCAATAAATGTGGTATTTGCAGTTGTCTGTGCAGATAAATTTGGATCGAAACAACCAACAGCAACAGATACAAGAGCGGATAGAACCACATTGTATGGTAATTCTGATTGGGCATTGAGGGCATATTTTGGCAATGACAAGAACAGAAATGGAAAAATTGATCCGAGTGAAGATATTTTCGGTGATGGTAAAATTCACCGATATATTCTTCCAGCCCCTCCAACTGTTCCGATTATGAAAGTTGTGTCTGAACAAAATAAGGCAACAATTTATTGGGATAAAAGAGCAGAAGCTTCTAGTTGATCCAATATCAGGTTTAAAAGATTTTGCTGGGTACAAGAATATATCGGACACAGTCCGGTTTTGATCTTACAAATAATCAAAATATACTTGGTTCATTGGTTGTATTGGCCCAGTACGATAGTGCGGGAGCCACAGGATTTAATACAGGATTCAAATCAGTTGAATTACCTCAGCCAAAGTATGTTTCCTAACGATACAACAAAGTATTACTATAAATATGAAGTTCCCAATCTATTAAATGGATGGCAGTATCTATTTTCTGTCACAGCTTTTGACAAAGGGGATCCAGCAGATAATTTAGGGCCATTGGAATCAAGCCAGCTTGCGAACCTGAAAAGTATTATGCCAGGAACACTTCCAACAGATGATCCGAATGCAAAACTTGGTGTTTATCCCAATCCTTATTATGGCAGCGCAATTTGGGATGGTAATTCTGAAAGATTGAGGAAATTATATTTCTACAATCTTCCATCTGATTGTGAAATTACAATATATACACTTGCAGGTGATGTTGTAAAAAGATTAGCAGCATAATCAAACTAATAGTGGTCAAAATATAAGATGGTTTGATCAATACGCAACATCCAGTAACCAGCAATTTACCGGCGGAGAGCACGCCTGGGATTTAATTACCGATAATGACCAGGCAATTGCAACAGGACTTTATCTTTTTACCGTTAAAGACAATAAGAACGGAAATATTAAAACCGGAAAATTTTTAATTATTAAATAATTGGAGCAAAAATGAAAGTAAAATCATTACTTGTCGGTATTCTGTTGATGACAGGGTACATGTTTGGACAATCTCAATATCCGCTGGTAACTTTACAGCAGATAAATGCCTATGGTGATACGGCATCAGCTTTTTGGGCCTCGCCATTGAATGGGGATACAGTACGTGTACGGGCTTCGGTCTTAGTTACACCAATTGTTCATCCTATTGGAGATAGAAGAACCATTTTTTATTATGCTGCTGCATGGGGATGCTGGGTTCAGGATGCAAACGGAAGTCCCTGGAGTGGATTAGAAATTTACCAGGCAGATTCAAATGCAACTGGAACATTTTTTGATTTATGCGATACTGCTAGTACTTATGAATTTACAGGTGTAGTTACTCAATATGGAGCCGCTACAGAATTAGCTCTGATTACTTCGCCAACTGCTATACCTCTTGACCTGATTTCACAGGAAGCTAAAAGACCTGATCCGATTCCCTTAACAATTGATAGCTGCTGGAATTCTCAGGGAGCCTTTAATTTACAATTGAGAAAATATAATGGTATGTATGTCTCGTTTAATGCGGATACAATACATCCGTTGATTACCTCTGGCCTTGTAACCGGAACCGGTTCGACAGCAGGGGGTTTTACAATCAATGATACTTCGGGACATCATATTTCAATGTATGCACAATCAAAATATTATAGAACCGGTCCAAATTATACTTTAAGACCGAGTTATAAAGCTCCTCCAAACGGCAGCAGCTTACCTTATGTCAGAGGAATATTAGAGGGTTATCAACCTGCAAGCGGATGGGTTTGGGAAGTTGTTCCTATGTATCCCGGCGACCTTGGAGAGCCATCTATGTCTCCTCCGGCATTTTACAGTTGCACCAGAAATCCTGGAATAGTACCGTTAAATACACCAGTGACAGTAAATACTACAGTCGGAGGTTTAGTCGGTGCAAAAGTTACAGGAGTAACATTATTTTCAAGAGTGAATGGAGTTGATAATGCTCCAGTTCCTATGACTTTGGTATCTCCAAATGATAGTGTTTATACTGGTATTATACCAGCCGTAACAACAGGTGATTCAAGTTTTGTTGAGTATTATTGTTCAGCTACTGATAATGATGGTTTATCATCGACAACACCACAAAGTATTTCAAACAGCCGTTTTTCTTATTTTGTATTTAGCGATCCAAATAAACCTTTGACTATTCAACTTGTACGTTACAGCCCATTAGGAAGCGGATACAGTAGTTATAACGCATATCCTGTTACAGTTTCAGGTGTTGTAACAGCGGATACTTCCAGCATACCCGGAAGTAATGCAAATAACTCGACTAGAGTATTTATTCAGAATGGTTACGGACCATGGAGTGGAATAGTATTAGGATTCCAGGGACCTGATGGTCAAAAAGTATTTAATCTGAAAAAAGGAGATTTAATTACTGTTACGGGAACTCCGGTATTATCTCCTGCTTATGGAACAAGATTGGATACTTTAAGTAATCTTATTATAGTTTCTCATGATAATCCTTTACCTGCTGCTCATGTAATGAAAACCAGTAATGTTGGATATGCAGCTTTAGGTGATACTGTTGCAGAACCATGGAACGGATGTATTGTTACTTACAATTCAGTAACAATAGACAGTGCAAACGCTGACGGCCCGACAATTAACTATGGCGAATCTTATTGTGTTGATACAGCAAGTGGAAACCATACAAGAATAACCTGGTCAGATGGAAGAACAAGATTCTTTGCCGGACCTGCTACAGTATTAGTGCATAAAGGTGACAAATTCGGTTCAATTACCGGTATACTAGGCTACACACACAGCAATTATAAACTCTGTCCAAGAAATGATTCTGATCTTTTAGGATATGTAAATATTACTGGTATAAATAACACAGTAAATGTAATTCCAAAAGAATACAAACTGAACCAGAATTATCCAAATCCATTTAATCCTTCTACAATTATATCTTATGATCTTCCTAAATCAGGTCTGGTCACATTAAAAATATATAATATTTTAGGACAGCAAGTGAGGACACTTGTAAATGAAATGCAGAATGCGGGGAGTCACAAAGTTAATTTCAACGCAAGTTCACTAACTTCAGGCGTTTATTTCTATAGTATTTCAGCTAATAACTTTACTCAAGTAAAGAAATTGATGCTTATTAAATAATTTGGTCAAAAGTTTGTCTCAGGGAATAAATTCCCTGAGACAACAAATATTAACGTTTCAATAAATCAAAATTATTCATGTTAAATAAATTTACTGTTCTATTATTACTGGCTGGTTTAACTGTATTTTATGCCTGCAAAGATAAAGTCGTAGATAATCCAATACCAAATAAACCGCCTACTACAAAACTATTTTTAAATGCGGATTTTAATCCAGATAGTTTAATTGCTAATCAGCAGAGTAAGATACATTTATACTGGAGCGGTGATGATCCAGATGGACAGGTTGTCGGATTCTATTTCTCATGGGACGGCGTTAACTGGACTTACACGACGAAGAACGACAGCCTTTTTTCACTACAGATAGGTGCAGTTGACTCAATTTTTGCATTCAGGGTTTCGGCTGTAGATAATTTAGGTCTGAGAGACCCTAATCCTGCAAGGTTAAAGCTTCAGATAAAAAATACAGCACCGACTGTAACGTGGGATATACTATCTACTCATCCTGATACCTCATTCACTGTAATGACATTTGGGTGGGATGCAAAAGATATTGATGGAGATAACACAATTCAGCATATCAATATTGCTATTAATGATACAAATAAATTTGTAGCTTTGAACGGTACAGTTAGTGTAGTTACCATTAGGACAAATGACTACACTAATTCGTTAATGGATATATATATAAACGGTGACAATACAATTGAACCAAAAGATAGTGCAGGTAATAAACTTAAACTCTCCGGATTGTTATACAATTCAAACAATACATTCTATGTTCAAGCGGAGGATATTTCGGGTGCAAAATCACCCTGGATTAGCTCAGCAACCCAACCAAATAGTAAACCGGGCTGGTTTGTTAAGAAACCAAAGGGTAATATTGCATTAGTTAATAATTACTCTGCTATAGATAACTCGTTGGGTTCTTTTTATCCGAAAATGATGGATAGTCTGAATCTTACAGGGAGATACGATATAATTGATTTGGTTAATCAAAAACCCCCATATATTAATATTACATTTCTTGAAACAGTAAAGTTATTTAAAGGGATTCTCTGGTATACTGATAATGCTCCATCGCTTGACCTTGCGGGTGCAACAGTACAGAAAATTACGGCTGCAGGAGTGAAAATATTCTTCTCAATGCTTTTCCCACAACCACAACAAGATGATCTTAATGTTATTCAGCAATTTTTGCCCATACTTAATGATACTAGTTATTACCTTGCATCGATAGCACCAGGTAAAGTGGTAAGTGATATCAGTCATTCCGGATATCCTACTCTGAAAGTCGCAACATCATTCTATAGGGTAAGAAGTTTTCATTTTAATCCTAGCGTTACTCCGATATATTATTTTCCAAATAGCGAATTATCAGGATATATAGGATTTGAAAACAAGAGTCAAAACGGTCCAAATATCTTCTTCATCGGTTTGCCTTTACATAAAATGAATGGGGCTCCGGGAGTAAAAGATCTATTAGATAAGGTATTATTTCACGACTTCAATATACAACCATGAAATTATTAATTACAATTTTTATATTTTGTTTTATATCTATATATGGGCAGGAAAACGGTACTGTAACTGGTAAGGTTACAGATAAAAAAACCGGAGAAGCTCTGCCAGGCGTTAATATAATCCTTCAAGGGACTTATTACGGCGCGTCTACTGACATCAACGGGAGTTTCAGAATTAAAAATGTAAATCCCGGTAACTATACTATGAAAGTTTCATTTATAGGATACAAAGAAGTTCAATATACAGGCACAAAGATAGATGCCGGTAAGACAAAGCAGTTTGACATCAAGCTTGAAGAATCAGTTTTGACGCTTAATCAGGAAATTGTGATTATAGGTGACAAACCGATGCTTGACGTTGAAGAAACACAAAGTAAACGAACTATTTCAAAAGAAGATATTGAATCTGCCAAACTTGATAATATTAATGATATTATTACACAACAATCAGGTGTAATCCTTACTGATAATGAAATCCATATCAGAGGAGGAAGATCATATGAAAATGCATACTTACTGGATGGAGTTTCTGTACAGGATCCATTAGCAGGTACCGGCATGGGACTTCAACTATCAGCTAATGCAATAGAAGATGTTGAAGTAATTACAGGCGGTTATAATGCTGAGTATGGTCAGGCAACTTCGGGTGTTGTAAATGTAAGGACAAAGGAAGGGGGAACTAAATTCCATGGTTCTGTTTCATATAAAGATGATAATTTATTTGGTAAGTCATCGCCTCATGTATTTAATACAGATGTTCTTGAAGCAAACCTTAGCGGACCGGAACCTTTAACATCATTAATTTTACCTCAATTAGGTGTTCAGATTCCCGGAGAGATATCCTTTTTTGGTAATTTCTTTGGTGGAATTACAGACGGAATTACTCAAGGATATAGCAAAACTACGGCTACAAAAGTGTATTCTTCTATATTCGGAGGCACCCGTTTTTCACCACGTGAAGAGAATAATTGGTTCTGGCTAGGCAAATTAACATATAAAGTATCTCCAACTTTCAAAATATCTTATTCGTTTAACCAGTCTGTAAGTATTAATCAGAACTCACAATCATTGCAAAGTAACCTGGAATATGTTGAACCGAGTCCAGGTTATCAATATTCTTTTCAGAATATTCTGGATAACGCAAATACTTATACGCATAATAATATTTACCAGACTATTAACCTTACACACACGCTGAATCCGAGTACGTTCTATGAACTAAAGTTCAATTATTTATTTAGTCATTTGAGAGCAGACGCGAACGGATTAAATTGGTATCAGTATCAGCAGCCAAAAGATATAACAAATTTTCCGATTCAGTATTATAATACGACTCATGATACAATAGGTGTAATTCCGGGTGATGGATTATATGATGTAGGAAATCCCTTTACGTGGCATGATCATTATGTACAAGAATATTCCGTAAAAGGAGATATCACTAGTTTTTTTGATGAGAAAAATAAATTCAAAGCTGGTTTTGAAACTCAGATACAGGAAATGCAGGTAATTGATATATCTCAACCCTGGGTGGGACAACTTGGTTTGAACAATGATATATATAAAGTATTTCCAGCAAAAGGTGATTTTTATGCTCAGGACAATATCAACTTTTCGGGAATGATCCTTAATTTTGGTTTAAGAATGGATTACTGGTTTCCGGGCAAATTCGTAGATGATGCTGTTAAAAATCCAAATATTCCAATTCCAGATCAACTAAGACAAAGTTATGCCCAGGATACATACAATTTCTTCGGGAGAAGGTTTAAAGCAAGATTAAGCCCACGTGTTGGAATATCGCATCCTGTTTCTGATTATCAGACCTTATTCTTTTCATATGGTCACTTCAGTAAATGGCCCACTCCACAGGATGTATATGCCAAGCTGAATCCTATAAGTGCACAGTCATCATTCCAAACATTTGGTAATCCTGATTTGAATGCAGAAACTACGGTAGCATATGAATTGGGACTTAAAACCCAGTTCTCACTTGATGATGTTCTTACATTAACTGCTTATTACAAAGATATATTTGATTACGTTACATCCCGATCAATGCTAGTTACATCCTCCAGATTGTCCAATCCGACCGTTAATACATATGTAAATGCAGATTATGCTCGTTCAAGAGGAGTTGAATTAGAATATAAAAAGAGAATTGGCAAATGGTTCACCGGTTCTGCAAATTTTGCATACTCTATTATTACAGGTAAAAGTTCCTCTCCAGATGAAGGTGTCCTTGTAGCGCAAGGAAGTTTAAGCCAGTCAATAAAAGAATATTTTATGTCATGGGATCGTCCATTCAATATTTCAGCATCAACAAATTTTTATGTTGAAAAAGATGAAGCATTATTTGGAGTTGGCAATGGGATACTGGATGATTATAATATATATATAAGAGCTCAGTTTGAATCAGGGAAAAGATATACTCCTGCATTATTTACCGGAAATTATTTAGCCAATGGCAGACCAGATTATGAAACTATAACAAATGACATTGAACAATATGATTGGTCAGAATTGGTTCTGGATCGATCTGAATATTGACAAATATATAACAATAAATAATTTTAGATTTTCAATTTTTGCTGAAATAAATAATTTATTAGACCAGCACAATTCAGCTATAATAAATCCAGCTACTGGAAAAGCATATGAATTAGGTGATCCCACACCAAGTTCATATAATGATCCATTATATCCTGATTTACAGGCGCCGATAAGTGCATATCCATTTAATCCAGCAAGATATTTAACAAGACGTAATATTAAATTCGGAATAAGCTTTAAATTTTAACTATGAAAAATATTCTATTATTTATACTTCTACTAACAACTTTCCAAATTGAGATCAATGCTCAGCTATTCCCAATATTGGGAGCACAGCGAGTTGGTATTTCTACAGCTGAATTCTTAAAGATCGGAGTAGGCGGAAGAGCTTCTGCCTTAGGTGATGCTTTTGTAGCGGTTGCAAATGATGCATCGGCATTATATTGGAATCCAGCCGGTTTGGTTCAATTTAAGGATGACCAGGTAATGTTTTCACATAATATGTGGGTTGTGGACATTAATCATGATTTCCTTGGGGCAGTATATCATCTTGATGAATCAAATGCCTTTGGAGTCTCATTCACCTCATTATCAATGCAGGATATGCAAGTTACAACTGAATATCAACCCTTCGGAACCGGAGAATATTTTACCTTTGGTGATATTGCTTTAGCTGTGACATATTCAAGGAAAATGACTGAACAATTTAGTTTTGGAGGTACAGTCAGGTATATCGAAGAAACTCTTGATAAGTTAAAAATGCGTGGGGTGATGATCGATTTAGGCACATATTATTGGACGGGTTTAGGGACATCGAGGTTTGCCGTTGCCGTTTCCAACTTTGGGAACCAACTTGCACCTGACGGTGAAGTTGTCTTAATAGGGCAGAGGAAAGCATCCCAATGGCAGTCTTTTTCACCACCGACTGTCTTCAGAATTGGTTTTGCACTCGAACCTTATCAAGATGAAATAAACAAGTTCACAGCTTCAATCCAATTGAATCACCCGAATGATAACAGTGAAAATGTTGCAACCGGAGTGGAATACAGCTGGAAGAATATGTTTTTCCTAAGGGGAGGATATAAATTCAATGTAGATGAACAAAATTATTCATTTGGAGCGGGTGTTAATTTGCCTGTAAGTATAGCTAATGTAACAGTAGATTACGCTTATTCCAACTTTGTAAGATTAGGTACAGCACATCGTTTTTCAATTATTTTAGGTCTATAAGAAAATGATTAAAAAGTTTTTCATATCAATAATTCTACTTATCCCAATACTGTTCGTCGGCTGTGCTGATAAATTTGATACCAGTCAATTGGGAGCAACTCAGGGGCCAATAAACGCAGGAGGCGATACTGTATATGTCCAGGTAAAACCTGACTGGACTGGATTTAATAACCCGCAGGCAATTCTGATAGGTCATGAACCTTTTATTTATGTTTGTGATACAGATAATAATAGAATAGTTATGCTTAATACTGCAGGTGGTTTCTTAGGTGCATTAGACCTGGGAGCTTTAGGCATTAAAAAACCAATTGCCATTACTCAGGACTTTAGGCTGAATTTAATAATTTGCGCACAAATTGATTCGGGAGCGATATCATATAGTGCAGTTTTCAAAATTAACCTATATGCAGTTCAACATAATATTAAGAATGCAAATTTTAATGACGGAAGTATAAGGTTAATTCTTCCTCGGCAAGTAGACATTGATCTTCACCCAAATGTAACCTATTCAGCAATAACATCTTTCAATGATGATAATTCTTATGATGTTGCGAGAATAGGGACTCAGAACTCCAGTATTTACGATCCGGATAATGCTATTCTTCGGTTCCAATATGTTAATCCGGATTCTGATGCATTTCTCGCTATTGTACATGATATAGATGCATTATCTTCAGGTCTGATTACTGCCAATGGAATTAACTGCATGATACCTATTAATAAGAAAAAGAACGATCTTGATTTCATAGCAACATTTAATAAAAATGTACCTAATGCTACTGCATTCAAAGCTCAGTGGTTCCAACATTATGATAATGGGATTGTAGAGGGATATAGGAGCGCATTTAGTCCTTCTTCCGGGATGGCATTTGTTCGGCCGGGCAGATTTGGAGCCCCAACCGGTTGTTGTATTGATCCTTTAGGAAACATATATATAGCAGATGGTGATCCGGGAAAAGACAGTGTATTCAAATTTGATGCTTATGGAGAAGAACTACAATCATTTGGAGGTCCAGCGGTATTTTCAAAACCTGCAGGAGTAGCTTTCTTTGACAACACTCTGTATGTCCTGGACTCAAAATTAAATTTGATTAGGAGATTCATATTATCTACGGATCTTGGTCATTGAAAAAAGCATTGTTGCATACGGATTTACATTATCTAAAAAACTTATGTTGATGAAATGATTTGAAATAATGCTTTAGGTTTGATAAGGAGGGTTAAAAGCTCTCCTTTTTTTATGCAAAATATCCAAGGCCTTGACATATTCAATTATTTTATATAGTTTAGTTGAACATGGTGAACCCTAATTATAACTGCAATTAGACAGTAAGAATAAAGGGTTACAGATCTGAATGCTAGTTCAGAATGGGGGATAAAATCAAAGCAAAGTAATTTTTCAGGTAGCGTTCAGGTAGCGTTCACCTGGCGTTCAGGTGGCTAAGTTCTGTTACCAGGTATGGCTATTTGTTTTACCTTATTATGGGGAGGCAAGTACGGAAAGGATTGGTGGAGTAATGGATGAATAGAATAATGGAATGGTGGAGTAATGGAATGGTGGAGTAATGGATTGGTGGAGTAATGGAGGAAGGAAAAACAACCCCCTGCATACGGCGTCCCCCTTTGATAAGGGGGAATTTATTCTGGTTTTTTTATTACCCAGCCATGAATGGCTGGGCTATCAAGTTTTAGCAGGAATGCAATGCATCGCACAGAATGATTTAGAGAATATTTGGATAATCCTACCCAAATATTTAACTTTACGCACTAAAAATGAAAGATTAAGGAAAGAATAATGTCTCATAATAAAGGTCAGATTATACAGGTAATTGGTCCTGTACTTGATATAGAATTTGAAAATGGTCACTTACCGGCAATTTACAATGCAGTTCAAATTCCAAGATTAAATCCTGATGGGGATCAAGAAACTCTTATAGTTGAAGTTCAACAGCATCTTGGCGAAGACCGTGTACGAGCAGTAGCTATGGATACAACAGATGGTTTGGTAAGAGGAATGGATGCTTTTGATACAGGCGAGCCAATAATGGTTCCAGTTGGCCCAGAGACATTAGGCAGGTTGTTAAATATAATAGGCGAAGGAATTGATAAACTCGGTGAAGTAAAAACCGCAAAGAAGTATCCAATTCATCGTCCCGCCCCATTATTTAAGAACTTATCGACAAAAACTGAAATATTTGAAACTGGTATAAAGGTTATAGATTTAATAGAGCCATATTCAAAAGGCGGGAAAACAGGTTTATTTGGAGGCGCAGGAGTAGGGAAGACTGTAATTATTCAGGAACTTATACACAACATTGCCCAGGAACATGGCGGATATTCTGTTTTTGCGGGTGTTGGTGAACGAACCCGAGAAGGAAATGATCTTTGGCGTGAAATGAAGGAGTCCGGTGTACTAGCTAAAACAGCTTTGATTTTCGGACAGATGAATGAACCTCCGGGTGCAAGGTTGCGTGTAGCTTTAACAGCATTGACGGCAGCAGAGTATTTCCGTGATGAAGAAGGAAGAGATGTTCTTTTGTTTATAGATAACATATTCCGATTTACTCAGGCAGGTTCTGAAGTAAGCGCATTACTTGGAAGAATGCCTTCAGCAGTAGGATATCAACCAAATCTGGCTTCCGAAATGGGAGCTCTTCAGGAAAGAATTACTTCAACAGATAAAGGGTCCATTACATCAGTCCAGGCAATATATGTTCCAGCAGATGATCTTACAGATCCAGCACCAGCAGCAGCATTTGCTCATCTTGATGCTACAACGGTTTTAAGCCGTCAAATTTCAGAACTTGGTATTTATCCGGCAGTAGAGCCATTGGATTCAACCTCCAGAATTCTTGAACCCGGGGTGATTGGACAGGAACATTATGATGTTGCAACGAACTGCAAAGAAATTTTACAGCATTACAAAGACTTGCAGGACATAATCAGTATACTTGGTATGGATGAACTTTCAGATGAAGACAAAATTATTGTAAGAAGAGCCCGCAGAATTCAAAGATTCTTCAGCCAGCCATTTCATGTAGCCGAACAGTTTACAGGAGTTGCAGGGAAATATGTAAAACTTGAAGATACAATAAGAGCTTTCAAGGGAATAATAGACGGACATTACGATGATCTTCCTGAAGGAGCATTTATGTATGTTGGTACTATTGAAGAAGCAGTACAAAAAGCAAAAGCTATGAAGTAATTATGGCTGATCTAAATTTAGAAATAATTACTCCTTCTAAGATAACATTCTCGGGAGGCATAAAATCGATAACTATACCCGGGACAGTGGGGAGTTTTCAAGTCTTGCTGAATCATGCACCTATTCTAAGCACTTTTGAGATCGGGCTTATTAAAGTAAATCTTGAAGCTGAAAATATTTTATATTTTGCGACAGGTGGAGGAACAGTTGAAGTACTGAATAATTCTGTACTGGTACTTGCGGATTCACTTGAAGCAGTTGCCGCAATTGATCTTGAAAGGGCTAAGAGGGCATTAGAACGCGCAAAAAGAAGACTAGAAACCCGAAGTCATGAAACCGACCTTGAAAGGGCTGAGAACTCGTTAAAAAGGGCTATAAACAGAATTCAGATAGTTGAAAAATATCTACGCGGGGATGTGGTAAAACCGGTTTAATTTTCGAAAATCAAATTAACCCGTGTGCCATCCTGAGCAGAACTTTGAATATTAAACTCACCACGATGTAATTCAGTTATTCTTTTAGCGATAATCAAACCTAAACCGGAACCTTGCTGTTCATGTAATTGGCGGTCGAACTGCATATATGCTCCAATTGAAGAAATCTGTTCTCTTGACATACCTCTGCCATTATCCGAAACCGAAATCATTACACTGGTATCATTTTTCATAACAGAAACTATAACAGAAGATCCTTTTTCAGAGAACTTAAACGCATTATCTATTATTTCGCCAACTGCTTTTTTAAGATAGCCCTCAGAAATGCGAACAAAGCCTTCTTCGATTTCGAGGATCAGGTCATCTTCCCGGTTATACTCAGTAGAAAACTGTCTAGCAGAAATTAATAATGATTCTTTAGGATTTATAAAATAAGAATTCCGCAAGGCTTCAACTTTATCGGGATCTTTGCCGATCATTTCAATCTGGGCAAAAGCAATAAAATTCTCCGTAAGTTTTTTTAAACGCAGCGCATCTTTATTGATATATTGAAGCATTTCAAGAATTTCATTCTTTTTTAGACTATCGATTTCTTTTATAAGTATATCAGAAAATCCCAGAATTCCATTTAGAGGAGTAAAAAATTCATGGGGAAGTGAAAAAGATATACTTCCCCTTAATTCATTCATTTTCTGTTCTGATTTTTTCTGTACAGTATCATATTTCAAAAAGGAAAGATCAATTATCTTTAATAATTCAGTATTAGTAAAGGGTTTTTTAATGTAAAAATCGAATCCACTTGACAAAAGTTTTTTTGTTTTTTTAATTGTATTATTATCAATTATAAAAATGAAAGGGATTGTGGAAATGAATGATTCTTCACGCAGACGTGGAAGAACATCACCACCGTCCTTATCAAAAATATTTCTATTACAGATAATTAGTCCAGGTAAATTTTTAAGAACAGAACGATTGGCTTTTAAACTACTTTCAGCTACATCAAGAGAATATTCATCAAGATTCAAGACTGAGGAGATCTGATCAATTGTATCTTCATCATTTTCAATCAGAAGGATGTTTTTCATACGATTAAATACATTTATGTATAACATTAAAATATATAAAAAAAACTAAATATTTGAGATGTGTGATGTAGATTTTTACGATTGGGTTTGTGCACTCTTAATAGTAATGCCAGATGGAGATCAGTTTTTGCCCAGCCATAGTTTAACTCCATTTATTTTTTAATATGAGTATTTTAACCTTAATCAGACTTTCACTATATTTCTTAGTTGAAAATTAAGTTCACTATTGAAACCGGAGTATGAATGTATAAATTTTTAGGGTCATATAATGTAATTCCTGCCCTTCCTCCAAACCTGGAGAAACTGAGAGAAATTGCGTATAATCTGCATTGGTCATGGAATCCCGATTCAAGAGAATTATTCAGAAGACTTGACAGTGAGTTATGGGACGATTCATATCATAATCCTATTATGATGCTTGGTCATATAAGTCAATCCAGATTAGAAGAAGTTTCTCATGATGAGGGCTTCAAAGCGCATATGGAAAGAATTCATAGTAACCTTCAAGGATATTTGAACGAAAAAACATGGTATCAGAAAAACTATCCCGGGCTCAAAGATTTTAATATAGCTTATTTTTCGGCTGAGTTTGGGTTAACAGAATGTTTACAGACTTATTCCGGGGGATTGGGAGTTTTAGCAGGTGATCACTTAAAAGCTTCAAGCGATCTAGGTATTCCGCTTATTGGTGTTGGATTATTGTATAAGGTAGGTTATTTTCAACAGTATCTTACCTCAGACGGCTGGCAGCATGAACGTTATGAAACAAATGATTTCCAGAATCAACCAATGAAGCAGGTGATGAATGGAAATAATGAACCGCTTATCCAATCAGTCAATCTTGCAGGGAGGGAGGTTTTTTTCCAGGTATGGAGAATTGAAGTTGGAAGGATTCCGATGTATTTACTTGATGCAAATGTTCAATTAAATTCAGAAGCTGACAGGAAGATAACGGAAACACTATACGGTGGAAATGTTGAGACAAGAATACAACAGGAAATTCTCTTGGGTATTGGTGGTATAAGGACAATGCATGTGTTGGGAATAAATCCAATGGTTTGCCATATGAATGAAGGGCATTCAGCATTTCTTTCACTTGAAAGAATGAGATATCTAATTCAGGATTATGGTTTATCATACCATGAGGCAAGGTCAGTCGGATACCGTTCAAATATTTTTACAACACATACACCAGTACCAGCAGGTATAGATGTTTTTTCAAATGAACTCATAGAAAAATACTTCGGGACATATTACAGGAATGAGTTAAAGATTTCGGATAAAGAGTTTTATTCATTAGGTACTATTTACAAGGATAAAGAATCAAATGTTTTTAATATGGCACATCTGGCGATGAATACGGCAGGATTTATAAATGGAGTAAGTAAGCTTCATGGTGTAGTATCAAAAAAGATGTGGGTATCCGGATTTAAGAATGTTCCATTCAATGAAATCCCGATTGGATATGTTACTAATGGAGTTCATTTAAGGTCACATATTTCAAGTGAAATGGAAGGCTTATTCCTTCAGTACATAGGTGAAAAATGGGTTCATAATCCTGCATCCAGCGATCTCTGGAATAGAATTGATAAAATACCAGATGAGGAATTATGGAGAACACATGAAAGAAGGAGAGAAAGATTAGTAGCATTTTGCAGAAGGAGTTTGATAAAACAAATAAAGAACAGAGGCGGCAGTATGAATGAAATTGCTGAGGCATCTGAAGTTTTGGATCCATCGGCATTGACAATTGGTTTTGCAAGGAGGTTTGCCACTTATAAACGTGCTACATTTAATTTTTAAGGATATTGAAAGATTACTGGAGATATTAAACAATAAAGAACATCCGGTACAGATAATTATGTCCGGTAAAGCTCATCCGAAGGATGATGAAGGTAAAAGATTCATTCAGGAAATATATCAGATAACCAAACAGGAAAGGTTCAGGAAGAAAATAGTATTTATTGAGAATTATGATTTGAACGTGGCAAGATATCTAGTACAGGGATGTGATATATGGCTGAATAATCCAAGGAGACCATTAGAAGCGAGCGGGACATCAGGGATGAAAGTAATAGCTAATGGGGGGCTTAATTTCAGTGTTCTTGATGGATGGTGGGATGAAGGGTTTAATCCTGAGGTTGGTTGGAAAATAGGAAATGGTGAGGAATACAGTGACCCTGACTATCAGGATGAAGTTGAATCGCATCAGTTATATGATACACTTGAAAGACAAATAATTCCTCTTTACTATTCAAGGACTGAGGAGAAACTTCCAAGGACATGGATAGCGATGGTTAAAAAATCAATGAAAACACTTGGTCCGGTTTTCAATACACACCGTATGGTTGAACAATATTTTACAAACTATTATCTGCCATCATTCCAGAAAAGAACTTTACTCATGGATAAAAAATGGGCTAAAGCAAAAGAATTAGCCTTATGGAAAGACAAAGTATTAAATAACTGGAACAGTTTATTAATAAAGAATGTAGGAACCGACGGCAAGGCAAAAATGTACCATGTTGGAGAAGACTTCAGAATAGCTGCTGAAGTACATCTTGGCAACCTTGTACCGGAGGATGTAGAAGTGCAGGCTTATTACGGACCGTACGAAAAGCAGGAAGATCCGAAATACAATTCTACAGTAATAATGAATCCCGAAAAGAACGAATCAACTGATGGAACATTTAAATATATTGGTTATATTAAATGCGAAGAAAGTGGTCTGATAGGATATACTATCAGGATATTACCTAAAAATACATTATTCATTCATCCATACGAACTTGGAATTGTATATTGGGCATAGTGCATGCTTCTTGAAACATTAGACATAAAAAAAGATGATATAGTTATTTATTCCCAGAATATTTATGATCTGGATAATAATTTCAAAATTATCTTCAAAGACGATCCTGCAAAAAAGATAAGGAAAATCGGGTTTCAGGATGTATGTAATTTTATTAATGAGTATACCCCTAAAAACCTTATAGTATACAGGTTAATGACTAATATTAATAATTTTAGTCTGAATACTTCCAAATTCGGATTCAAAATTTATATTAAAGAAGAACCCGAAATAATATATTTCGATCCGGTTTTTGCAGTAAAGGAACTGGAAGAATATCCCGGCACTGTAGATGAGAACATAAGGTTCAGAATCCAACAGATAGGATTAACTACTCTTAGCCGTGTAGATAATGTTTCAAATTTTGCAGAAATTTATAGTATAGACCTTCGCCCTCATGAAGCAAAATATCAAAAGGATAAAGTGTTTGCGGATGCGATATTTGCGATGAATAAAGAATATGATACGACATATTAAGAGTTGCAAAAAAATCGGATACTAATAATTCGAAACCGGTTAAGACTGGTAATTTAAATACAACTGATAGATAAAAGATAAAAAAGAAATATCTTCAAATGATATCAAACCAGATAATTCCCTATCAACTGTATTTAAGAAAATTAAAATTGAAACTAAGGTTAAGTGATACTAATTATATGGTATCTGAAAATCAAAAAGTTCCGGAATCGATCTCATTTACACATGAATTTACTAATAAGGAAAAAGTGGATAAACCCGGTGGAGGTGAATCAGAAAAAATTGAAGGTATCAAGTTTATCAAGCATGATATTTCAGAAGACAAGGATTTTGATTATAAACAGATCCTTAAAATGAAACTCAAGAAAGCTGATGAACCCGAGCTTGTTAAAGAGTTCCCCAAAATTATTAAGCATGACACAGAAAGAAAATATGCCTTCAGGGAATTCCTTAAAACTAATGTTGCTCCGGTAACAGATAAGAGTGAAGTGGGGAAGGGAGATCATATTCTTGATATATTCAAATCACCTGAACCATTGAAAAAGCTAGTTAAGGAAAGACAAAAAGAAAAAGTTGTTCTCAAACTAGATAAAAAATAATCAGATATTTATTCTTTCTTTTTTTAACTCATCGATACATTCATCGGTTTTAGCAATAATCATCTCACTGGTTATCATATCCATACAGTTAGGGACAAAATCACAGTCCTGTTTGTAGCAGACAAGGCATCCCAAGTCGGGGATTATTTTCTTAATCCTGTCATAATCTTCTATTTCATTATAAGAAGTAGGACCAAAAAGACAAATCACCTTTTTATTGAGGGCAGTTGCTGCATGCAGAGCCATGGTATCTCCGGTGATCATAATATCGCAAAGATCTACGAGGGCAAAAAATTCTCTCAGAGAATTGTTACTGCCGGTATCAATTACATTAGTGAATTTAGATTTTAGCAGAAGGTTCTTTTTTTCTTCTTCTTTTCCACCGTATAAAAGGATGGCAGTATTATTTCTTTTATTCAAAAGGGAGATCAGTTCCATCGAATCCTTCCGATCTCCATTGTTTGAGGCGCCAGCGGTGGCTTGCTCCTGTATTTATACCAATCAGATAATCATATCGGGCAAGATTATTTTTTTTCCGGAAATCATCCCTAAATTCTTTTTCCGAGTTATCGAGATTAATTATTATTCCACCTTTTTTATAATCCAGGTCGAGCACTTCATGTATAATCTGCTGGTAAGTTTTAGTATTAGCTTTTTTTACCTGATCAAAGGCTCCCATTTCAATCCACTCAATACCATTTTCATCAACCGGAACAACCTTTCCCAATTCATTTAATATATATCCCTTTTTAATTTTTGAATTGGCAGTAGCAGCAAGAGCAGCGCTCGCAGGAGAAGTATCCGGATGTAGTAGAAGATCAAAAGTTTCAATCAAAAGACGGGAATTCAGATCAGGGTCTTCAAAGAAAATTAAACTGTCAACCATATCATTATTTTTGAAAATATCTTTTGAGACTCTTTTTGTTAACCAGGTGATATGCGATTGGGGGAATTTATCTTTTACTGCATGGAGGATGGAAGTAGTTCTTAATACATCTCCTGTAGCATCCAGTTTAATGATAAGTATTTTAAAACCAACAGGGGAGTAGTAACCGCAATTGTTACACATTATTCCCTGAAATTTATTGTAAACACATGGATGATCGCCGGGGAAGTGCCGACAGTCAGTTTTTAGAATCATTGTCTTTTCTCTTCTTCTATAATTTCCTGAAACAGTTCAGGTAATTTTTCAAATTTATTCTGTTTAATAAAGTCTTTAATATTTCCGGCAAAATCAACTTTTTCCCGTAGAGAGAAGAACTTATTTACACCTTCAACAATTGCCTCAGGTGAACCAGGTTCTATAACAAGACCTGTTTTACCTTCGATGATAAATTCAGTTAATCCACCAACCCTAGTGACGAGAACCGGTATTTCAAAACCATAAGACACATTTAATATTCCACTTTGAGTAGCGCTTCTGTATGGCAAAATATTAAGATCGCTTGCCAGGTAATATTGTCCAACTTCTTCATTTGGGACAAAACGGTTAATAATTTTTATATAGTCACCTATACCGAGTTCTTTGATTCTGTCAAGATAAGAAGCAGGGTTATCGTAAAATTCACCAACTACTAAAAGACGAGCTTCGGGGTAGAGCTTCAGAATAGCAGGCATTGCTTCGATTAAAATATCGAGACCTTTATAATGCCTGATATAACCAAAAAACAGAAGAACTTTATTGCCGGAATTAAAACCGATTTTTTCTTTGTTGTTGGATGATAGAGTGTCCGGTTTATAACAATCATATACAGGAAGTTCAGACCTGTAAATTTTTTGTTTATAACCAGAGGATCTTAATTCTTTTTCAACTTTATCTGAAAGTGCCAGAAATGAGGATGCATTCCATAATCCAATACGGGTCAAAAGTTTATCAGGGAAATTTCCTTCATGAGAAACAAAGTTTTCGGTTATATAAAGTAATTTATTCCTTAATTTCTTTTTATTAATAGCGAAATAGTGAAGTGGCACAGTCCAAAAAACGGATGCCACCAATCAAAAACGACAAGATCAGGTTTTTCTCTTAATATTATTCCAGCAGTTTTAAACCATGTAAGGGGGTTAATGGAATTTATAACCCTTTGGCTCTCAGCTTTTTTTATAAGTACATTGCTTTTATCGAACTGAGTCGTGCCAGGGAATAAAATTGAGGGATATAAGAGTTTGTAATTAAGGATTTTTACATTAAAATGCTTTTTAAGGGAATCAAATACATGAGAAACGAACAGGGAGTTACCACCTCTATAGGGCCAGGCAGGGCCTATAATTATAATCTTTTTTAATCCCGGTTCATTCATAGGGGCAATATATTATTCAATTAATGTTGGTCAAATATATGAAAAATGGGGAACAGGGGAAAAGAAAGTTTCGATTACCTAGTAAAAACAAATTCAGGGGATTCCTGCATTTATGGGTGAACAATAAGTTCCTGGGATTCCCGCTTTCGCGGGAATGACAGACAAGTTCTCGCCGGAATGACTGACAAGAACAGAATCGTACGCAATGGATAGTACAGTATGGTTTAGGCTTATTCTCGTAACTATGTAGTTACCATGTAATCAAGGAATTGCGCTGCAAACGCGCTCGAAATGCGCTCGTTTGTCGCTTATTTTATTTAGGAATGGCAAACAAGTTCAGGGGATTCCTCCCGATGAATCGGGACGGGAAAGACAAGAAACTTTCACTATTTATAGAAATCCTCGTTTTCGCCTTCCTCTTCCTCAGCCGACATAGTAAACATTGAACTGAGCATATCTTTAAATTGTATTCCGGATTCAAGTTTGAATTTGCTTAAAAGCGAGAATTCAGCAAGTCCATGCAGAGCAAATTCCATTAATAATAATTGGTCAATACCTGTAACTTTTGGATGATATTTAATTACAAGTTCCTTCAATCCGGGAACTTTATAAAGTACTTTCTGATATTCATCAAAAGGAAGTTCAGTTAAAATATCAATAGTATTTCCTTTGCTGAACCAACTTACTATTGCCTGGTAGGGGCTGGCGGCCTGGTTCTTTTTTATTTTCTCGGGTGAAGGGTAAAAATCACAAAATATACTTCTAATTGATTTGCTGATTAATATATGAGCTACTTTTGTGGGGCCTTCCTGTTCACCTTCATAAACAAGTTCAATTTTTCCTGTAATGGAAGGGATAATTCCGTAGATATCAGAAATTCGAAGACTAGTTTCCTTTTCATTATTGAGTATCATTCTGCGTTCAGCAGTACTGATAAGATTTTCATAAGCGGATATTGAAAGTCTGGCAGAGACACCGCTTTTGGGATCAACATATTCACTTGTACGTGCTTCAAAAGCAATTTGTTCAACAATATTTTCTACAAGTTCATTCTTGGTTATTAAAGTTTTCTGTTCTTCAGTAAGATTAGATTCCTGTTTAGTAATTTGTTTTGAAATGCTGATAGCTTTAGGATAATGGGTAAGAATCTGGCTATCAATCCTATCCTTTAACGGGGTAACAATAGAACCTCTGTTTGTATAATCTTCAGGATTAGCAGTAAAAATAAACTGGATATCGAGCGGGAGTCTTACTTTAAATCCTCTTATTTGGATATCATTCTCCTGAAGAATATTAAACAATGCCACCTGAATTCTTGCCTGAAGATCAGGGAGTTCATTTATTACAAAGATTGATCTATGCGACCTTGGAATCAGACCAAAATGAATGACTCTTTCATCGGAGTAGGGGAGTTTCAGAGCTGCGGCTTTAATAGGGTCGACGTCACCGATTAAATCGGCTACGGTAACATCCGGTGTAGCTAATTTTTCAGTATATCTTTCAGACCTGTGTATCCACGTAATTTTAGTGGCATCTCCATATTCATTCATAATATCTTTAGCAACGCGTGATAATGGATGGTACGGATCATCGTTTAATTCTGATCCTTCAATTGCGGGAATATATTCATCCAGTAAATTTATGAGCAGCCTTGCAATTCTGGTTTTAGCCTGTCCTCTTAATCCAAGTAGAATGAGATTATGGCGTGATAGAATTGAAGTTTGAATATCGGGAATTACAGTTTCTTCATATCCCAATATACCAGTAAACGGTTTGTTCCCGTTTCGAAGTGTTTTAATAAGATTACTTCTTAACTCATCTTTTATAGGACGTGTTTTATAGTTTATCTTTTTTAATTCACCAAATGTTTTAGGTTGTGTTATATCCATATTATAATATTTATTTATTTTAATCTTTTTCGTCTGTTTCTTATATAGTCTTCAAAGACAAAGTCACCTAAGCCAGTAAGACTACTATAAAAAGCTCTGCCATTATTTATTTTTGTGAATTCCCTTACAAACTGCTGGAGGTAGGGATCTCTTGCAATCATATAAGTAGTAATTGAAACATTCTGTTTCCTTGCTTTTGCGGCACAGTCAAGGGTTTTATTCATTATTTTTTTATCAAGACCGAAACTATTTTTGTAATATTTAATACCTTCTTTAAGGCAAGTGGGTTTACCATCAGTAATCATGAAAATTTGTTTATTACTGGTTTTCCTTCTTTTCAGAATATCCATAGCAAGATCAAGACCGGCAACTGTATTAGTATGGTAAGGGCCGACCTGCAGATAGGGGAGATCTTTAATCTCAATGGGCCAAGCTTCGTTACCAAAAACAATAATATCGAGGGTGTCTTTCGGGTATTTAGTAGTAATTAATTCAGATAACGCCATTGCAACTTTCTTGGCAGGAGTAATTCTATCTTCGCCGTATAAAATCATCGAATGGGAAATATCGATCATAAGTACTGTAGAAGTAAGAGCCTTAAAATCGCGTTCTTCAACTTCAAGATCCTGTTCAGTAAGTTGAAATTCTTCGATACCATGATTTATCTGGGCATTTTTAATGGAATCAGTCATATCGATCTGTTCCATCAAATCGCCGAAATAATATTCCCTTCTATCAGAAGTAGGTTCATCACCCTGACCTGAATAAGGTGTTTTATGATTTCCCCGGGTGCCTTTTTTGAGTTTTCCAAAGATTTCTTCGAGAGATTGTTTTCTTATTGCCTGCTCTGATTTGGCTGTAATAGTGAGGGTTTTATCAATTTCGTTTTCATCGAGATAATTTTTGTCTTTCAGTTCCTGAATGAAGTCACCCATGCCGTACTGATCATTAGTAAGATTATATTTCTGATCAAGCTGGTTCATCCAGTTCAGGGCTTCTGAAACATCACCCGAAGTCATGGTCAATAATTGCAGGAATATTTTCAACAATTCCTCGAAAGATTTTTGACCTATACTATCAGGTACATAATCGGTAAATCTTAAACCTAACATAAAATCTTATGACTACTATTTAATTAGAGAAAAATCGACCATGGTAAGCCGTTTCTTTTAATCTACTTATTTATTTATTAAAAATAAATTATTAATAATAATTGTAAACAGTTAAAGAGAAGAAAAGTTCCGGCAGGCAACAGGGGATCACAATCTTTCGAGTTTTTTAATCATCTCGGAAGAATAAGAGTTACGAGGATCAAGTTTCAGAGCAAGTCTGTAATTTTTTACGGCCATACCCTTATTTTTGTCTTTATAGTATGCATCGGCAAGACCCAGATAAGATTTAGCATTATTAGGGTATTCGGAGACCATGAGTTTAAAGAGTTTTATTGCATCAGGAATTTGCCAAATCGAAATCAGATCATTACCAAAAGAATAGACTTCATCGGGGGAGAATATAAAATATTCGAGTGAATCTCTTTTGATATTATAATAATAATTTAATGTGGAATCAATACTGTGATTATAATACATACCCATCAAACGATCTGACAATAAAATCTTTGGATTTATTCTTGCTTTATCAAAATAAATAGAGGCTAGCTGAAAAGCAGGATTTTCATAATTTTTTTCCTTACAGTTAACAAGATAAACGAATGCACAGTTTTCATCAGGATAAATAAGCAGGTTTGAAACGAAACCGGTCCCGCTGCCACTGTGGGTAATATATCTTCTTCCCATATTATCTTTGCCTGAGCTGAACCCTAATGAATACCCAAGTTCATAACCGTTTTTTAACTTAACGGGAGCAGTCATAATATCGAGTGTACTTAAGTTGATGAGTTTCCTGTTCATTAAACAGTTGGCAAATTTAAGGAGATCTTCAGAATTGGAGATAAGACCACCGCCTGCGAATTTCAGACTTAGATCAGACAGAGGGGCATTCTCAAATTTCCTGTAAATGTTTTTTTCGTATCCATGCGCGCGGTTCCGGATGATGTCTTTATGAAACTCTGGAAAAGTGGATGTCATTCCCGCAGGGTCGAAGATATATTTCTTTAAATAATCTGTAAAGGGCATTTTGGTAACGCTTTCAATTACAGCAGCAAGTAGATTATAACCAAGGGTAGTATACTGATACTTAGTCCCCGGTTCAAAATCAAGAGGATCGTTTGCAATGCAATTAACAGCATCCCTGGTGGATCGGTAGGAATCTTTGCTGTCAAATTCATTATTACGGTAATTTCTAATTCCGGCAGTATGGGAGAGAAGCTGGCGGATTGTAAATTTCCATTTCTTTTTAGGGAAATATGGAATGTATTTCCTGGCATCGTCATCAAGATTAATTTTCCCTCTTTCAAAAAGCTGCATTATTGCAACTGCAGTAATTGATTTAGAAATAGATGCGATCCTATAAATTGTCTTTGAGTTTGCCTGAGCAGTATTCTCTAAATCGGAATAGCCAACAGCATCCTGGTAAACAATTTTTCCCTTACTTATAATTCCTACAGAAATAGAAGGCACATTTTTGTTCACCCAATAACGATAAACAAAATGGTCTAATTCTTTATTAACCTGCCCGAATGCCGGGATAGTGAATATTAATACAAAAAAGGCTGATAATAAACAATCAATTTTAATTCCGGGTCGTACCATTCGTATAACATAAAACCTTATAAATTCGGACTTAAATTTAATCATTTGCTAGTTAATATTCTTATACAATCTGACCCATATTGGTGCAAATGCGTATATTTTTATGTAATTTAATAAAAACTAATACTGAAATTAAAAGTAATTAACTAACAATTAAAGAATGGCTTAAAAACAAGATAGTGGAACTTTTGCAGCTTTTTGCCAGTTATTGTATATATATATGTAAAATAGGAATATGAGTCTTAGCAATCCAAAACATGAAAAAATGCTCGAAGAACTGCTTACGGCATGCAGGCAGCAGCTACCGACAGTAAATGAAGAGTTAGTGGCTAAAGCACTGGAATTTTCAATTGAAGCTCATAAGAATGATCTGCGCTCATCGGGAGAGCCATATTTTACGCATCCGTATGAAGTAGCTATGATAGTAGCTACTGAATTTCCACTGGATGATATAACAGTAATAAGTGCACTTTTACATGATGTTATTGAAGATACTGATTTTAATCTCGAACTTATAGCCAAAGCATTTGGTAAAGAAATAGCGGAAATTGTTGATGGTGTTACGAAAATAAGCGGCATATTTAAGGGACAGGAAATTACGAAAGCTGAAAACTTCAGAAAACTGCTTTTATCCATGGTAAAGGATGTAAGGGTAATATTTGTAAAGTTTGCTGACCGTCTACACAATATGCGCACTCTGGAATTTGTAAACCCAGAGAAACAAAGAAGAATTGCACAAGAAACACTTGAAATTTATGCTCCATTTGCTAACAGGTTTGGACTAGGAAAGGTAAAATGGGAACTAGAAGATCTATCATTTAAATACCTAAATAAAGAAGCCTACGAAGAAATCGCACGCAAAATAAAGAATAAAAGAAGAGAAAGGGAAGGTTACATTAAAAAGTTTACCGAGCCCATTATTTCAAAGCTAAACGAGCAAGAACTTAAATATGAAGTAATAGGACGTCCTAAACATCTTTATAGCATTTATCGTAAAATGGTAAGGAGAAATAAGCCATTTGAGGAAATATATGATCTTTTTGCTATTAGGATCATTCTGAATACACCAAATAATTATGACTGTTTCACAGTTCTAGGTATAGTAAATAATATTTATACTCCCATACCTGACAGATTAAAAGATTATATATCTATTCCCAAAACAAATAGCTACCAGTCAATTCACACAACAGTGGTGGGACCAGAAGGAAGGCTTGTAGAAGTTCAGATAAGAACTCAGAAGATGAATGAAGTAGCTGAAAAAGGAGTAGCAGCACACTGGAGATACAAGGAGAACAAAGCAGCTGCAGGTAAGGATCTTGAAAACTGGGTAAACTGGATTAGAGATATTTTCGAAAATGTTTCAAAAGATGAAGGCAGAAAAGATCTACTTGAAAATTTCAAGCTAAATCTCTATCAGGATGAAATTTATGTGTTTACGCCAAAGGGGGATCTTAAGAGGCTTCCAATAAAATCTACGCCTGTTGATTTTGCATTTGAGATTCATAGTAAAGTTGGGTTCCATTGTATTGGAGCTAAAGTTAACGGAAAGATAGTTCCTCTTGATACGATACTGCATAGCGGTGACCAACTTGAAATTATTACATCTAAAAATCAACATCCTAATAAGAACTGGATTAAATTTGTAACTACTCACAGGGCACAAACCGCTATACGCAAATGGATAAATAAAGAAGAAGAAGATATAATAAATCAAGGCAAGGAAATATGGGAAAAGAAGCTAAAGAAATTAAAACTATCCTTTACACCTACAGAAATTAATAAAATAACTCTCAATCTGAAATTTGAAACTACAAAGCAGTTTTTTAAGTCAGTAGCTCAGGATAAAATAAACCTTGATGAAGTTTTAACAGCGTCAAAAGAGAAAGAGAAAAAGGATAAGACATCCGATTTTGAATTTCAGACTTTTGCTGATATAGCCAGAAATGATATTGGAGGCATATTGGTAGATGGCAAAGACGCTGGAGTACTTTACAGTTATGCGAAATGCTGTAATCCTATTCCCGGTGATCCGGTTATTGGATTTATTACAACAGGAGAGGGGATAAAAATTCACAGGAAATCATGTAATAACCTGATAAGAATCTCCGAAAAAGATCCGAGTAAATTAATAGGCGTGCAATGGCCACAGGGTGACAACATTTTATTTGTAGGCGGTCTTTCTGTTCTAGGGGAAGATACACCTGGTATTCTTAATTCTCTTTCACATGCAATTGTTTCATATCAGAATACTAATATCAAATCGATAAACATAAATACAAATGATTCTACATTTGAGGGGAACATAACTTTGTACGTACATAATATTGAGCATCTTAACCGGATAATTGAACGAATAAAAAAATTAAAGGGTGTATATTCAGTAGAAAGGTTTGAAAGCAATTGAATTCTATTGAAGAAAACGTCCGGCATATGCTTGCAATAGATTACGGTAAAAAAAGGATTGGTTTAGCATTAAGTGACCCGCTTATGATTTTCTCTTACACTTATAAAACTATTCTGAATGATAGCATGCTTTGGAGCAATTTAGATGCTATTGTTATAGAAAAACAAATTACTAAAATTATATTAGGAGTTCCTTATCAGGAGAACGGACGACTTTCATCAAATGCTCCGGAAATATTAAAATTCAAAGAAGCATTGGCTTCTCGATACAAAATAGAAATAATTGAATGGGATGAAAGATATACTTCGGAAAGGGCAAGGGAAAATATTCTTCAAACAGTACCCGGGAAGAAGAAAAGAAGGGATAAAGGACTAGTAGATCAGAATTCTGCACAAATAATGCTTCAGGAATACCTAAATTCTCTTAAATAATGAATTTGGGAGCAATATTTGATTGACATTTACATACATCTAAACTATTTTCGGGTATAATAAAAATATATTATTGGGAGCATTTATATGACACTTGATGCACTTGGAATGATTGAGACTAAAGGTCTAGTCGGTGCTATTGAAGCAGCAGATGCAATGGTAAAAGCTGCAAAAGTTGAATTATTAGGGAAAGAGACAATTGGTGGTGGTTATGTAACCGTAATGGTAAGAGGCGATGTTGGAGCAGTTAAAGCAGCAACAGATGCCGGAGCAGCAGCTGCACAAAGAGTGGGTGAACTTGTGTCTGTTCATGTTATTCCTCGTCCACATTCTGAAGTTGAATCAATACTACCTAAAAAGAAATAATTTATGCCTAAAGCTTTAGGCTTGGTTGAAACGAGAGGACTCGTAGCAGCAATTGAGGCAGCCGATGCAATGGTAAAGGCTGCCAATGTTAAAATTGTTGGTAAAGAAGTAACTAAGGCTGCTTTAATAACTATTAAAGTGACTGGAGACGTTGCTGCTGTAAAAGCTGCTGTTGAAGCGGGAGCAGAGGCTGCCAAAAAAGTTGGTGAATTAGTTTCTGTTCATGTAATTCCTCAACCGGATTTCCAAATGCTTGTGATGTTTCCGGAAATTGCCGATGATTATGAATTTCCAGAAAAGCTTCAGGTTACTGAATCTTCAGATGAGCAACTTATCGAAATTACAAATAACAATATTCCTGAGATCATCATTGAGGATGAAAAAATAACTGAGTCAGAATATACTGAACTAACCGAAAGACATGAGGTAGATGAGGTTATTTTGCTAAAACCAAAGAAACAGCGAACAGTTAAGGTGAAGGAACTGGAAAAGAAGCCCGAAAATGAAACTCAGGCTTCGATTGAACATTTGGGACCTTTATTTACAGTCAATAATGATACAATTGCACGCCTTAGAGAAGAAGCATTCGGAATGAAAACTGATGCAATTGAAAAAATACCTGAAGCTGAAAAAGAATTTGTGATTAGTAATGGGGTAGATTCTGTTGGAACAGAAGATATCGATAATTCTGACATTAAATCCTTAAATGTACATCAACTTCGAAAGCTTGCAAGAGATACCGAAAATTTTCCTATTAAAGGAAGAGAGATTTCAAAAGCAAACAGAACTGAATTACTTGAACATTTCAGAAGAATTTCATAAGCTTATTTTTTATGGGTTTGATTTAAAACTCCACTGATGTGGAGTTTTTTTATTTCTTATATGATTTTTATCTTTAAGAATGAAGAAAAATACATTCATAATAATTGTATCCTTGATATTTTCAATTATACTATGGGTTTCATTATCCCTGTCAAACGATTATTATTCATCGATTAATGTTAAACTACAAATAACTGATTTACCGGATGGGTATACTACAGCATCAAACCTACCAGCTACAGTGGTAATTAAAATGAAAGGGAAAGGATGGAAACTGGCAGTTGAAAAATTAGGCCCTGCACCTGATTTCATATTATCAGCTAAAAATGACAGTGGTAGAATTGTATCAAATCTTTATAATTCATTAGGCGATAATCATTGGCTAACAAGTGAAATTGAAGTTATTAATATTAATCCGGATACTATATCATTTAATGTCGAGAAAATAGCATCAAAGAAATTAAAAATAGTTCCTAGAATAGATATTACATTTAAATCAGGATTCGGTCTTGCAGAACCGGTTTATATTTATCCCGAATCAACTTTAGTATACGGACCATGGACTAAAATAAAGAATATGACTAATGTGTACACAGAATCTGTTTCATACAAAAACATTGACTCGCGGATTAATACGAAAATATCAATATATAATCCACCAGATATATCATACGGTGATGCCTCAGCCTCAGTTTTTATTAATGTACAGAAAATAGTGGAAATGAATTTTGATGATCTTCCGGTAAAAATAGACGATATCCCTAAGGATAGGGATATAATAATTCTGCCAAATAAAATATCAATTGGCGTTAGAGGAGGGATTGATATTCTTGGTAAAATAAGCCCGGATCAATTTAAAATAACGGTAAATTATCGTAATATTGTTTTAGATACTTTGGGAAGCGTTCAGCCTGACATCGAATTGCCCAAAAACATTCAACTTATTTATTCAAAACCGGAAAGGCTCCGGTATATAATTAAAAAATACTAATATGTTTATAACATTTGAAGGAATAGATTTCTGCGGTAAATCAACACAGGTTTTGCTATTACAAAAATATCTAGAAAATAAGGGTAATAAAGTTGCCATTATCCGTGAGCCTGGCGGTACTGCGATATCAGAAAAAATAAGGGATATTCTCCTTGATAAAAAGAACCACAAAATGGTTACTGAATCAGAGATATTCTTATTTTCAGCATCCCGGGCTCAGCTAGTAAGAGAAAAAATACGTCCTTTTCTTGATGAAGGTTATTTTGTAATTTCTGACAGGTTTCATGATTCAACTACAGCATATCAGGGATATGGGAGAGGATTGCCTATAGAATCGGTTGAGACTATAAACCATGTAGCTATAGATAAAACCATTCCCGATATAACTTTTATAATTGATATACCAGGAGAAGAGTTAACAAAAAGAAAAAACCTAAAACACCGCTCAGAACTGGATAGAATTGAAGTTTCGCATAACAAGTTTTATGATAGAGTGAGGGAAGGGTATTTAACAATAGCAAAAAAAGAAAAAAGGTTTCGCGTAATTGACGGCACAAAAAGTATAGAAGAAATACATAGTATTGTTATAAATGAATTGAGTTTGTTTGAACAAAGGAGTTAGAATGATAAAGAATAGGTCAGGAAAATTTATATTTTCCTTTCTGATAATAATCCTTTTCTCAGGTTTTTTTGCCGGAAAAGATGATACCTATTTCCAAATAAATAAGAATATTGATCTTTTTTCTAGAATATATAAAGAGATATCTTTTAACTATGTCGATACAATAAATCCTGAAGAATTTATGCGTGCGGGTATTAGAGGTATGTTGGGTTCACTTGACCCATACACAAATTTTATTGATGAAAATAAGAAAGATGAAATAGATCTTATTACCAATGGAAAATACGGAGGGGTAGGAATTTCAATCGGAGTAAGAGGCAAGGATGTTACAGTAGTAGAAGTTATGGATGGATATTCTGCACAAAGACAGGGAATTAGGATTGGTGATATACTTTTAGAAGCAGGTGGAACTAAAATTACACCTGAAAATGTTGACGATATCTCTGTTCTTGTAAAAGGAGACCCTGGAACCACAGTTGAACTTAAAATATTAAGAAGTGATAATAAGGATACACTTAATTTTAATCTTATAAGGGAAGAAGTAATAGTTAAGAATATTCCTTTTTATGGTTTTTACCCTGAGAGCAGTAATAATGTGTACATGAAACTAACAAGTTTCAGCCGTTCAGCTGCCGACGAAATGAAGAAAGATTTAAAAGAATTAAAATCTCAAAAGGAAATTAAATCAATTGTACTTGATCTTAGAGGGAATCCGGGTGGTTTGCTTGATGTTGCAGTTGATATATGCAATAAATTTCTTGCAAAGGATAAACTGATAGTCTCAACAAAGGGAAGAGACGATACAAGTCAGAAACAGTATCTCGCAACCCAGGAACCGATCCTTAGAGATGCTAAACTTGTACTACTAATAAATGAAGGTTCAGCCTCAGCTTCTGAGATAGTTGCCGGAGCTATTCAGGATCATGACCGTGGGGTAATTCTTGGCACTAAATCATTTGGGAAAGGATTAGTCCAAACAATAACCCCATTGAATTATAATACTTCACTAAAAATTACTACTGCAAAATATTATACACCCAGCGGCAGATGTATTCAGAAAATAAATTACTCCAATAAGAATAATGTATTTGCACAATCGGATACTTTAACTGAAACATTATATAATACCGATAATGGCAGAAAAGTATACAGTGCCGGTGGTATTACCCCCGATTCTACTATTAATTTCGATATTCAGGGAAGTGTTACAAAAGATTTATTAGCTCACGGTTTATTCTTTAAATTTGCTGATCATTATTTTTATAACAATCAGAAAGTAGATTTCAATAAACTTAAGGGAGAAAGTTTGTTCAGCGAATTTGAAAGCTTTCTTACTACTCAGAAATTTGACTTTAAATCTGATGCTGAAAAAGAGATTGATAAGCTGTTAAAGGACGCACAAACCAAAAAGCTTGAGGAAGGTTTAATCTCAGATATAAAGAAACTTAAGCTTCAGCTCCAGAAAATAGATAACAGCGAATTAAGAATATATAAATCAGAAATAATCCGGGAATTGAAAAATGAGCTGGCATCAAGATATTTAGGGAATGAAGGAAGATTTAAAGAAAGTCTGAGTAATGACATTCAATTCCAAACTGCATTATTAATTATTGATAATAATAGTCTTTATAATAAATTGCTGAAAAACAAATAGTTTGGACATGTAATAGTAATTTATTTGTCCACTAACGTCCACTAAGCTCCAGTAACGTCCACTAAAACAGCTATTTCTCCCGGGTATTGCTTTAGTACGACTCATTCGCGGCTAATTATATCTAATCATTTATCTTACCAAAAGCAATTATATATCATACTTTACACACATTATTCAATATGATATTGATATAATGCATATAATTTGATACTCGTATCACACATCTTTTGCATTACAATAGAATTTTAATAAATTAAGTACAACTTTTATAACCTGGTTAACAATAAGCTTTATAGGCACTTATAGACATAAGTTTTAAATTCTCCTGTGGTATATTTTGTCTCTCATTCTGTTCTAATAATTAAGGTTAATAATGAAGAAATCCTTTATTGATTACATTTTAAGGGTCCGATTACCAATAACATTATTTGTTGCCTTATTATCATTTACAATAACATATTTTGCTTCCAGAGCTGAAAGAGACGGCATAGGTTACACACCAAATCAACCAATAAACTTTTCACACAAACTACATGCTGGCGATATGAAAATCGACTGTCAATATTGCCATACTGGAGTAGAAAAATCACGGCATGCAATGGTACCTCCACTTGAAACCTGTATGAACTGTCACCGGATATCCCGGAAAGAAAAGCCCGATATAATAAAACTAACAAAATATTACAATGAAGGGATTGCCTTTCCATGGAAAAGAATTCATAAGGTGCCTGATTTTGTGTTCTTTAATCACAGTGTACATGTAAATAAAGGTATAGATTGCGTTAATTGTCATGGTAATGTTCCTCAGATGGAAAAAATCGGTCAGATGAATTCATTTACAATGTCAGCATGTTTGGATTGCCATCGGAATGCACATATAAGATTTCCTGAACTAAAGAATCTTAATACTGGCCCTGAAAACTGCTACACATGTCACAGGTAATAGGAGAATTTATGGAGAATAAGACCAAATTTGATTTTAAGCTTAAGCGCAGGAAGCTATTTCTTTTTGCCGGTACAGGGATTGGATTATTTATTATGAATAAAATTATACCGGGACATTTGGCAGGTAAAAACATCAAATCACTCAAACCGGAAATAGTAGTAAAATTAAATCCGGAAGCAGTAAATAGAAATAAATCAGGAAGGAATAATGTCTGAGACCCAAAAGAAAGATCCTGGAATAGAACAAAATCCAGATCCAAATTACTGGAGAAGCTTTTCAGAATTATATAATGATCCGGAATATATTGAATCAACCAGACATGAATTCAAAGAAGGAGTTACGGATGAATTTAACCCTGACAAATTATCCGGTCTATCCAGAAGGAAGTTTTTAGCACTAGTAGGTGCTTCTGCAGCCCTGGCTGCGGCGGGATGTTCTAATTATAGAGATAAAGGAGATGTAATTCCTTATACACATAAACCTGAAGAAATTACATTAGGAAAAGCTAATTATTATGCATCTACATGCACTGCATGTAGTCAGGCGTGCGGAATTTTAATTAAGACAAGAGAGGGCAGGCCAATAAAAATAGATGGTAATCCGGATCATCCTGTAAGCAAAGGGAAACTTTGTATAAAGGGTCATGCTGATATTTTGAACTTATATGATCCGGAGAGGCTAACTCAGCCATTAAGAAGAAGCCTGACTAATGAGTTGAAAACTACGGATTGGGTAAGGACTGACAATGAAATAATTGGGGTACTTAAAAGTGCTGTGAAGAACGAAATAGCAATTATTACTTCCAAAATAGTTTCACCAACCGGTAAAAAAGTATTAGATGAATTCAAGAATGCTTTCCCTCAGGTAAAAATCTATTCATATGAATTATTTGATGAACAGAACAGGTTATCGGCCTGGCAAAAATGTTATGGTAATTTTGGATTCCCATTAATCAAATGGAATGAAGCAAAAGTGATATTGGCTCTTGAATCTGATTTCCTGGGAACTGAAGGAAATAAAGTTGAGAATACAAGATTATATTCCGAAGGCAGAGATGTAGAAAATCTTCATAGCTTTAACAAGCTTTATGTAGTTGAAGGAAATATGTCTTTAACCGGTATGAATGCAGATCTAAGAATAAAATTAAGACCAGATGCTCAACTTGAATTTGTTATGTGTTTAATTGATGAATTCGACGGTAAGGGTAATTCATCAATCAAGTCATTTGGAGAAAAATATAATCTTCCTGATAAGAAGATAAATGCATTACTTAAAGATCTACATGCAAATAAAGGGCGGGCAATTGTATATGCCGGCAAAACATTACCTGAAAATGTGCATATAGCTGTTAATTACCTAAATGAACTTATTGGTGGCAAAGCACTTTACAGTACAGAATCTTCTGAATTAAATTTGCTACCATTAAGTGGTCGAGAAGAGCTAAAGTCATTAATCTCATCAATGAATAGTGGAAAAGTGGCTGTCGTTATACATTATGATACAAACCCTGTATTCCATTTCCCATCTGATTATGGCTATGAATCTGCTTTAAAAAAGGTTCCCACTGTTATAACAATGACTGGCAATGGAAATGAAACATCTGCATTAAGTCATTTCGTGCTCCCCATAAACCATGGATTAGAATCATGGGGTGATGCAAAAACAAGGACAGGTTTCTATTCATTGCAGCAGCCGGTTATTTATCCCTTCCTTAATACACGACAAAAAGAATCATTATTATTAACCTGGATTTCAGGAGCATGCAGCAGTTTTAACCTTGAACTGTACCATAATTATCTGAAA
The DNA here is from genome assembly GCA_963786395.1 of uncultured Ignavibacteriales bacterium. Lineage (GTDB taxonomy): Bacteria > Bacteroidota > Ignavibacteria > Ignavibacteriales > Ignavibacteriaceae > Fen-1301. Next base: position 49,520 of record CAWAZD010000008.1, read on the forward strand.
GAGAACTGGAAGACAAATATTTACCCGTTATTAAATTCAAAATTGGAATTTGAACAATTTTGGAATGGAGCACTTCATGATGGAATTGTATTATCAAAAGAAAATGTTCCCATGAATGATTCTTTTAACTCCTCTGTATTAAACGAGTTAAAGAATACAGTTAATACTTCAGGTTATGTATTAGCATTAAAGGAAAGCTATTCAGTTGGCGACGGACGGTTCTCAAATAATGGATGGCTTAATGAACTGCCAAACCCTGTGTCCAAAATTGCATGGGATAATTATGCTTCTATCTCAAGGAATACAGCAAAGGAACTTAAAGTTAAAACAGGCGACTATATTGAAATAGCAACCAGAATAAACAAATTGAAAATCCCGGTCAATATTCAACCGGGGTGTACAGATAAAACTATTACAATTGAATTAGGATATGGAAGAACAAATTCAGGTATAGTAGCTGAAGGTGTAGGATTTAATGCTAATATTCTGCAGTCGAATGAATCTAATCTTTCCAAATGGATTATTTCCCCAGTTGAAGTAAAAAAAGCTAACGGTTCATATGCGTTAGCAGTTACACAGGAATTTCATGCTTTTGATAAAGGTTATACAAAAGACGCTTCAAAAAAAAGGTCAATCATAAAAGAGGGAACAGTAGAACAATATCAAAAGAATCCGGACTTTCTCAAGGAATTATCTGATAGGAATGATAATGAATCTATTTATCCTCCGCATACTGAAATATTGCAGGGTGTAAAATGGGGTATGTCGATTGATCAAAATAAATGCCTTGGGTGTGGTGAATGTATTATCTCTTGTTATTCCGAAAATAACATTCCTGTTGTTGGCAAAGAGCAGGTAAACAAAGGAAGGGACATGCAGTGGCTTCGGGTAGACAGATATTATTCTGGTGATCCTGAAGAACCCGAGGTGAGTCTTCAGGTGATGCTCTGTCAGCATTGCGATCATGCACCTTGTGAAAATGTATGCCCGGTAGCAGCAACGACTCATAGTCCTGATGGATTGAATCAGATGATATACAACAGATGTGTTGGTACAAGATATTGTTCAAATAATTGTCCTTATAAAGTAAGGCGGTTCAATTATTTTAATTTCAGGGATCATTTCAAGGATGGATATCAACAGTCGACATTGTTTAATCTTGTTTATAATCCTGAAGTGACTGTAAGATCCCGCGGGGTAATGGAAAAATGTACTTTCTGCATACAGAGAATTATGGAAGCGCGCGAAGACGCAACGAGAGAAAACAGAAAAATAAAAGGTAGTGATGTTCATACTGCATGTCAGGATGCCTGTATAACAAATGCTATTAAATTTGGTGACATAAATGATTCTTCATCAGATATAAGTAAAGACAGAAAACATAAATTAGGATATTTTGTGTTAGAGGATTTGAAATACCAGACCGAATGTAACATACATAGCTAAATTGAGAAACAAAGAAAGTGAGAATGCCTGATGGAAGTTGATTACTCAAAAGAATTGACACTTATAGAAGGTAATCCCAAGTTAGCTGATCTGGATCGGGTAATAGCTCTTCCTATGGATCAGAAACCGGACAGGTTATTCAAAATTATTCTCTCGATTACATCAACAATGCTCTTAATTGGAATTGTTTGCGTAGGGCTGACATTTTACTATGGCATTGGAATGTGGGGCAATAATCAGCCGGTTGGCTGGGCTTTCGGAATAATTAATTTTGTGTTCTGGGTAGGTATAGGGCACGCAGGTACACTTATTTCAGCTATACTATTTCTTCTTCGCCAGAAATGGAGAACCGGTATTGCAAGGTTTGCAGAAGCAATGACTATATTCGCCGTCATATGCGCAGGATTATTTCCGATTATACACACAGGACGCCCCTGGCTTGCAGGATATCTAATTCCATATCCAAATGATCATGGTTTATGGGTTAATTTCGTATCACCTCTTGTATGGGATGTATTTGCAGTATCAACATATTTTACAGTATCACTTTTATTCTGGTATATTGGGTTGATACCTGATTTTGCTATCCTAAGAGACAAGACAACTAACAAGATTAAAAAAATAATATACTCCGTTTTCAGTTTAGGATGGAGACATTCACACCGTCATTGGCAGCATTATGAAAAAGCTTATACAATATTTGCGGGACTGGCAACACCATTAGTACTTTCTGTTCATACGGTAGTAAGTTTTGATTTTGCTGTCGCTGTTATACCCGGCTGGCATACAACGATATTTCCTCCATACTTTGTGGCGGGTGCTATCTTTTCAGGTTTTGCAATGGTTGTTACCTGTCTTTTATTTTTAAGAAAAGTATTTCATATAGAACATATAATTACAATGACTCACCTTGACAACATGAATAAAATTATTCTGGTAACAAGTATGATGGTAGGATATGGATATATAATGGAATATTTTATGGCATGGTACAGCGGTAATAATTTTGAACAGTTTGTATTTATAAACCGTGCATTTGGTCCTTATGCCTGGGCATACTGGACAATGATAAGCTGCAATGTCCTTTTCCCGCAGTTATTCTGGTTCAGGAAAATCAGAAGGTCAATTCCTATTATGCTTATAATAGTTATTTTTGTTAATGTAGGTATGTGGTTTGAAAGATTTGTTATAATTGTTACATCACTTCACAGAGATTTCCTGCCTTCAAGCTGGAGAATGTATACACCATCTTTGGTGGATTTAGGAATTTTATTAGGCAGCTTTGGATTATTCTTCACACTGATATTGTTATTTACAAGAACATTACCTGTAGTTTCGATGGCTGAATTAAAAGCAGTTGCCCCGGGTGCCCAACCGACAAATCATGGAGTTAATCATGGATAATAAAATATTCGGACTGGCTGCATTATTTGATACACCCGATAAGATTATTGATGCTGCTGAAGCTGCAAAAAAAGCAGGTTACAAGAAGTTTGATGTTAATACACCTTATCCGGTGCATGGGATGGACCAGGCAATGGGATTAAAACCATCTACCGTAGGTTTCGTTACACTCTTTTTTGGGTTTTCTGCTGCGGCATTTATATTATTCTTTATGTGGTGGACGCTTGCGAGTAATTATCCCTTAGTAATCGGCGGTAAACCATATTTCGCTTTACCAGCATTCATACCAATAACATTTGAAACAACAGTTCTTATTGGATCCCTTGCTACTTTCTTCAGTATTATCGCGCTTTATTTCAGTCTTCCTACGAACAGTCATCCATTGCATGATTCAAAATATCTGAAAGCTGTTTCAATTGATAAATACGGGCTTGTAATCGAAGCTGAGGACAAGTTATTTGATAAGACAAATACTGAAGAATTTCTACGAAACCTTAAACCCTTACTTGTTGAGAAAATATATTATCCCGAAAAAGTAGTCTATCCATTATTTGCTCCAAAATTTATTTTCTTCCTTGTTATAGTTGCATTGTTGGTATCAGGAGCAACTTACGTTACATTAAATACATTATTATATATTACACCTTATGGATGGATGAGTGTACAGGATAAAGTAAATCCACAGTCAAGAAGTGAATACTTTTCTGATGGATTCGGAATGCGTAAGCCTGTAGCCGGCACAGTTGCCCGGGGTTTTATACCTTATCCATTCCTTGGACAAGCAGCACCAAAAGAAGTTTTGACTAATCCGCTCTTACCCACAGAAGAAGTTCTTGCACTCGGGAAAAGAAAGTTTAATTCTTTTTGCAGTCCTTGTCACGGATACACAGCAGATGGTGATAGCAGGTTAAGAGGTCAATTTCCAAGTCCTCCAACTCTTCATACTAATAAGGTCAGAGGCTATCCTGATGGAATGATCTATCATATTATAACAAACGGGCAGAATGCAATGCCTTCTTATGCTTACCAGGTAACAAGAGAAGAAAGATGGGCTATAATAAATTATTTAAGAGTTTTGCAGAGAGCAAAAAATGCCAGACCGAATGATTTGGTTGAGATAAATAAGGAGTCAGGACAAAAATGACAACAAATGATTCTGGCTATATTAAAAAAGACATGCCGGCAAGTTTAGGCAAAATTGGAACAGTGCTTCTTGCTTTAGGAATTGTATTTGGCGTAATAGGATTTATAACCGAACCTGAAAGAGCCGCCTTCAGTTATTTACCGGCATTCATGTTTTTATTAAGTATAGCTGTAGGATCATTGTTTTGGGTAGCCCTTGAATATCTTGCCGGGGCTGATTGGAGTGTTCCATTTAGAAGGGTAGCAGAATTTTTATCGGCAATTATACCATTGCTTATTATTCTTGCAATTCCTCTTTTATTGCACATGAAGGAGTTATTCTCGTGGATGAATCCTGCTATTGTTTCAGAAAGTAAAATTATGCAGGGAAAAGCATCATATTTGAATTCTACGTTTTTTGTTATCCGCGTTATAGGTTTTTGTCTTATCTGGATAATATTCTATTTGATATTTATAAGAAATTCAAGGAAACAGGATAGTAACGGAGATCAGGGATTTACCAAAAGCAATGTTATAATCTCCGGAATATTTATGCCTGTTTTTGCATACACAATTACTTTTTCTGCTGTAGACTGGTTAATGAGCCTTGCACCATTATGGTATTCAACAGTCTTTGGAGCATATTTATTTTCAGGAGCAGTTTGGAGTTCCCTTGCAGCAATTACTTTTATTTCTTTAAAGTTAAAAGAAAATGGGTACCTTCATCCTAAAGTAAATGAGAACCATTATTACTCACTCGGAACATTATTATTTGCATTTACTGTCTTCTGGGCTTATATAGCTTTTTCACAATATATGTTAATCTGGTATGCTGATCTTCCTGAAGAAACATTCTGGTTCCTTCACAGATGGACAGGAGGATGGTCAATTCTTTCCATTGTTGTTATACTAACACATTTTATTGTGCCATTTGGTGCTTTATTATCATTCCCGTCAAAAACAAATCCGGGTAGATTAAAGTTTATTTCAATATGGATACTAATTGCTCATTACATCGATTTATATTGGCTGATAATGCCAAGTTTTTATGTAAACGGAAAAGTTTATACGTTTAGTACTATGGATATAGTTTTCCCGATTGGTGCATTAGGATTAATAATTGTTGTATTTAATTGGAGTGCAAAAAGATATAACCTTATCCCGGTCAGGGATCCTAAGCTTCAAAAAGCTCTTAACTTCAGGATATAACCATTATTATTTTATGGATGATTTAAAAGAAAATAATTAAAGCAAATATAGAGCAGATAAAAACCGAACCTGGAAAGGTATTCGGGTTAGTGTATCCATATATATTCATAATAATTACGGCTATTTGTTTTATTTATGTTTTTAATCTGCAATATGTAGCACGACAGAATGTCAATCCTCCGTTACCTGATTCAACATCGCAGAAAGATCTGACCGTAATACAGGCAAAAACAATTCCTCCTGTTGATATTAATAAAGTTTCCATACCTTCACAGGAACTGTTAGATAAAGGAAAGAATATATTTACCAGTGTGTGTTCCTCCTGTCATGGCTTAGAGGGAAAGGGAAATGGTCCCGCTTCTACAGGATTAAATCCACAACCACGGAATTTTACTTCAACTACAGGGTGGAAAAGCGGACCTAAACTTTCACAGATTTATCAGACTTTACAGGATGGAATTCCTGGATCAGCAATGGCATCCTATGAATATCTTTCTCCTGAGGAAAAGTTTGGACTGGCACATTATATAAGAACTAATTTCGTAAAGAATCCCCCGGTTGATTCCCGGGAAGATCTTGAAGGACTTGATCAGTTATTTAATTTGTCAAAAGGGAAGGATATCCCCGCACAAATTCCTGTTGCTGAAGCTACTAAATTTGTTATGGCTGATAATGATTCTATGGTTCAGAACATAACACGGTTAATGAGAAATGCCGCGATGGATCAGGCTGATCCAGGCGCCCAGGTATTTAAGAAAGTCAGCACGAATAAATTCAAGGCTTTTGTTTCTTTAAGCAGGGCAACGGATTGGAAGCAGAACGAAAAATTATTTATTGACAATGTTGTTTACAATATAAATCAGAATGGTTTTAACAGTGAAGTGTATACATTGTCGCCGAATGAATGGGATGATTTATATAAATATTTAAACAGAATATTCTGATAAAAGAAGGCAGTATGAAAAAAATACTATTATTTACGTTACTGTTATTATTACTTTTCTTAAGTAATGATTCATACGCTGAAGATGTATCCGCTAATGATATCGGAATTGTAGAGAAGCTTGGTTCTACTGTTCCTCTCAATATATCATTTACCAATGAAGATGGGAATAAAGTAATTCTTAAAGATTTAGTGCAGAGACCGACTCTCCTGGCGTTTGTATATTATAAATGCCCAGGCATTTGCAGTCCTATCTTAACTGAACTTGCTAACGTAATTGGTAAAGTTGATCTTGTTGCTGGTGAGGATTATGATATAGTAACTATCAGCATGGATGAGAAAGAAAAAACAGCGGATGCTGTAGAAAAGAAGAAGAGTATTCTTGGGTTTACGCAAAGTTCATTCCCACTTGATAAATGGAGCTTTTTAACGGGAGACAGCACAAATATTAAAGTGGTTGCTAATGCCGCAGGTTTTTACTTTAAGAGAATAGGAAAAGATTTTATTCATTCCGGGGGATTTGTTTTTATTACAAAAGAAGGTAAAATTTGCAGGTATCTTTATCCTGATTACAATACCAGGGGACAGTTCAATATAATGCCCTTTGATTTTAAGATGGCTGTTATTGAAACCTCCCAGGGGCAGCAGATCAAAACTATGGCTAAGCTTATCAAGTTTTGTTTCAGTTATGACCCCAAAGGCAGGACTTATGTATTTAATATTACCAGAATATTTGGTGCCGGTATTTTGGTTTTACTAACATTGTTTATAGTATTTATTGTAGTGAAACCTAAAAAAATAAAAATTGCAGGAAGGTAATGGTTATGTCAGAAAATACTGCTTTAGCAAAGAATGGGCATGTAAGTTATCTCGATTACGAAGGAAAAAATAAGGGATTAAAAGGCTGGTTATATTCAACCGATCATAAAAGAATCGGGGTCATGTACCTTATTGCATTAATATGCTTTTTTGCTGTTGGAGTTACATTTGGTTTTTTAATAAGGCTGGAACTCCTTACTCCGGGCAAGACTATTGTAGAAGCGCAGACATATAATGAATTCTTCACACTTCATGGTGTGATAATGATATTCCTATTTGTAATTCCGGGATTGCCTGCTGTATTTGGAAATTTCTTCCTTCCTATTATGCTTGGGGCAAAGGATGTGGCGTTCCCAAGACTAAATCTTCTTACCTGGTATTTATATGTAACAGGCGGAATAATGATTATTGTCTCGATAATTATTCCCGGTGGACCTGCAGATACGGGATGGACATTTTATATTCCATACAGTGTAAGGACAGGAACAAATGTTATTTTAACCGGATCTGCAGCTTTTATTCTCGGTATGTCATCCATATTAACGGGTTTGAATTTTATTACCACAATTCATCGTATGAGGGCTCCCGGAATGGGATGGTTCAAGATGCCATTATTCGCTTGGTCTCTTTATGCCACTGCATGGATACAGGTTCTTGCTACTCCAATTATCGGAATCACACTTCTTCTCATTGTAATTGAAAGATTATTTGGAGTAGGGCTGTTTGATCCTGCTTTGGGAGGAGATCCTATTTTGTATCAACATTTATTCTGGATTTATTCCCATCCCGCGGTTTATATTATGATTGTTCCGGCAATGGGAGTTGTTTCTGAAATTATTCCTACATTCGCGAGGAGGACTATTTTCGGTTATAAGTTCATAGCATTCTCGAGCTTAGGCATTGCGGTATTTGGTTCTCTTGTTTGGGCACATCATATGTTTGCTGTCGGGATGAGTGACTATGGTCAGTTTATCTTTTCACTCCTTACATTTCTGGTAGCCATACCAAGTGCGATTAAAGTATTTAACTGGACTGCTACTTTGTATAAAGGATCAATTTCACTTGACCCTCCAATGTTATTTGCACTGGCTTTTATTTTTCTTTTTTCAATCGGAGGATTTACAGGTCTAATACAGGGAGCTCTTTCAACGGACATCCATTTAACAGATACTTCATTTATTGTGGCTCATTTCCATTATGTAATGTTTGGTGGTACAGGTATGGGAATATTTGCGGCACTCCATTATTGGCTTCCAAAAATGTCCGGCAGAATGTACAACCATAAAGTCGCCAAAGTTGCTTTCTGGATAATATTTATAGGATTTAATATCCTGTATTTTCCGATGTTTGTAATGGGTTGGTTAGGAATGCCCAGAAGATCTTACGATTATCTCCCTGAATATACTATTTACCATCAGATAGCTACTGTTGGTTCCTGGATATTAATCATAGGTCTCATTATTATGTTCAGAAATCTAATTAGAGGTGTTCGAAAAGGAAAGATAGTAACTGAAAAGAATATCTGGGGAGGTGAAACTCTGGAATGGACAGTTGAAACACCGCCTATTCATGAAAATTTTGAGGAAGTTCCCTTCATCACAGATGGATTTTATGAGTATAAGCAGAATGATATTCAAGAGGAGGTTACACATTGATCAACCAGGAACACGCAGTTGAGCATGTTCATAAGGACGATATCAGCACCCGGATGGGAGTCTGGTTATTCCTGTTTACAGAACTTCTTTTATTCGGAGGTTTGTTTTTCCTTTACTCTGTTTACAGATTTCTGCATCAGGCTGAATTTCATGTGGCAGCCAAAGAAATGAATATTCTTATCGGCACATTAAACACCGCTATTCTTTTAACAAGCAGTATGACTATGGCTATATCTATAACTGCTATTCAGCGTAATAATAAAAAACTATCAATTCTCCTGCAGTTAATAACAATAATTCTTGGCATAACGTTTTTAATTAATAAGTATTTTGAGTGGATGGCTGAAATACACAACGGTAATTACCCTGGATCGGAATTGTTATTGGGAAAGGGACCCGGTCAAATTCTCTTTTTTGGATTGTACTTCACAATGACGGGGTTACATGGACTTCATGTAATTATTGGGACCGTTCTAATTGCCGTAATGACAAGGTTTACTTTTAATGGAGTAATAACTCCTGAGAAATATGTCAAACTTGAAGCGGCAGGCTTGTATTGGCATCTTGTTGATATAATCTGGATTTTTCTTTTCCCTCTGTTTTACCTTATTACTTAGAATTATGGAAATAATCGCATTACATATTCTAAAATCTTGTTTGTCAATCCCGCGTAGAGTTTACCCCGACTTGTCGGGGCGGGAATCCAATTTCATCATTCTGGAACCTTGTTTGTCATTCCCGCGAAGGCGGGAATCCATTCCTTTTATTAAATCTTTTGAGATATCAAATGGATAGACATCATACTGAAATTGAACACGCGCATAAATATGGAATTTACATATTAGTGTGGCTTTCGCTTCTGATACTTACAGGACTTACAGTAACAGTAGCGGGAATTAATTTCGGGGCAATCACTATTGCAACTGCTTTGGTAATTGCTTCAGTTAAATCTTATCTGGTACTCACAATATTTATGCATTTGCGTCTTGAGATGAAAGCATTCAGGATATTTGTCATAGTTGCTATCTGTTTTATTATTATTTCTTTTACTCTGCTTTTTGCTGACTATTCATTTTTGGGGGCATAATGTTGCTAGCACAGGCGTCAAATATTGCAACCTATGTAGACCGGACATTTATTTTTATTGTAAGTGTATCCCTGTTCTTTCTGGTATTGATAACAGGATTGATGATTTATTTTGTTACTCGGTATAGCAGGAAAAGAAATCCAAAAGCAACTAATATACATGGGAATATTCTTCTTGAAATTACATGGACAGTTATTCCTACTTTATTGACTTTGGTAATGTTCTGGTATGGCTGGACAGATTATAAGTATGAATCGGAACCCCCTAAAGATTCATATGTTATCGATGTGTTTGGACAAATGTGGAAATGGACATTTAAATACCCAAATGGATTACTGACAGATTCACTCTTTCTTCCTTTAGATAAAGATATTAGAGTTAATATTCACTCTAAAGATGTTAACCATTCGTTTTATGTTCCTGCATTCCGTGTAAAAAAGGATGCTATACCCGGAAGAAATAACTATGCATGGTTCCATACACAAAAGTCTGGTGTATATAATCTTTTCTGCGCAGAATATTGCGGACTGAGACATTCATACATGATAACTAAAGTTGTGGTCATTCCTGAAAATAATTTTAATGATTTACTGAGTAAAAGACTTGCAATAATGAATGACACTACCAAGACACAGAATAAATAATTTATGAAACAAACCGAACAATACAAGAATCTGGTTTGTCATTCCCGTCCCGATTTATCGGCGGGAATCCATTCCTATTCCCGCTTAATAAAGGGGGGTAAGGGGTTGTTATTCTTTATAAATAAACTATGAAACAATATTTAAACATATTACTTGAACTTACCAAAATAAAGATAACAATCTTTGTCATGGTAACAACTATGCTTGGATATATCTGCGCTGCGGGCGGGATCGATTGGGGAATTATTCTTCCTTCGATTGGTCTATTAATGGTTGCCTGCGGTTCGGCAGTTATAAATCATTACCAGGAGAGAAATACAGATGCATTGATGATGAGGACTATGAACCGCCCGATACCTTCGGGGAAAATTGCTCCGAATAATGCATTAATTATTTCCGTTATTCTTGCTGCCGCAGGATTTGTAATTTTAACACTTAGCGGAGGCATATTAGCAGGAGGACTTAGTCTGTTAAACATTCTTTGGTACAATGGAATTTATACTCCATTAAAGAAAAAAACACCTCTGGCTATAATTCCGGGGTCAATGGTTGGCGCTATTCCACCTGCAGTAGGGTGGGTGAGTGCCGGAGGTAATTTATTTGATCCTAAGATAATAATCCTTTCATTCTTCTTTTTCATTTGGCAGATTCCGCATTTCTGGCTTCTTCTATCAGTGCTTGCAAAGGATTATGAGAAAGCTGGGTTTCCCACATTCTCAAAATTATTCTCACAGGCACAGTTTTCAAGAATAATCTTTATGTGGATAGCTGCTACGGTAATTTCGGTATTGTTAATTCCCTTATTCGGAATTGTAAATCCGCGCTGCCCCAG
>CAWAZD010000009.1:0-204717 GCA_963786395.1 uncultured Ignavibacteriales bacterium
GAACCGGATTGATGAAGTTGTCCTTTTCAAACCATTGACCCGGAAGGAGATAAGGGAGATTGTTGATGCCAGATTGACAAAGTAACCATAATGGTTTCTGAGAGAGACATTAAACTTGAGGTTGATGATGAAGCAAAAGACTGGCTGGCAAAACTTGGATATGATGTGACGTATGGCGCGAGACCATTGAAAAGAACTATTCAAAAATATCTTATCAATCCCCTTTCGCAGGAATTACTGACCGGAAGATCTGGTCCCCGGCGACACAATCCTGATAACGCAGTCATCAAATGCGGGTCTGGATTTCAAAAAGAAAAATATTTCTGCTTCAGAATGATTTAAGCAACGTGAATTCAGAATGTATATAATTCTGTGATGTAGTCACAAGGAAATATTCTGTTTTTGTGTATTTTTAGGAAAACTATTAAAATTTAATGGATGAAGTGGTTAAAAAAGCATCGGAATATGTCACAGAACTTTTAAGTAACAGCCTGCCATCTGTATATAAATACCACAATCTTAAACATACACGGCAGGTCGTTGATGCTGTTGATGAAATTGGTAAATGTTCAGGTATCACCGATGAACAATTAGAGATGTTGAAGATATCTGCATCGTTCCATGATGTAATTGTACCGGATATGAAGGCCATGAAGATAAGAGTATCGAAATTGCCGAAGAATTTCTTAATGATTGTAGTTATCCTCCGGAGAAAACAGCAACAATAAAAAAAATAATAGGCATTACTTAATCTTCAAAAAAACTGTCAATATGTTAAACATTATACGTGATGCCGATCTTCATATCGGCAAAGACGGATTCTTGAAAAATCCAATTATCTTAAAAATGAATCGGAGAATTTTGACGTTAAAAAATTTACCGATGCGGAATGGATTGAATCAAGCCTTGTTTTTTTGACCCGTCATGAATTCTATACTGATTATGCAAAATCTAAATATGAAGAAGGGAGACAAAAAAACATTTCTTATTTAAAGGCACTACTTTAAGAAACTAAACTGTTATTCTAAAAGAAATGCCATAAAATGGCACATAATCTTAGTTTTTATAATTAGCCCAGTCCTGAAGGACTGGGCTAATTCAAGAAAGATTCTTCTCACGACAAGTCGGGATCAGAATGACCTCAAAACAAACGAATTTCAGTTAGACACGGATTAAAGGGATCCGTCCCGGGAATCGGGACTGGGATGACAAAATAAGTCAAGACAAATGGCATCAGGAAATGGTTCCTGACGCCCCAGCAAAGTTATTAAACTTTCATTGCCATTTGAGGCAGCCTCATACATTAACATTTAATCATCATTAATTATCTGTCAGGTTTCAGTACTGCATAAATTGTCTTTGCAGATGCCTCGCCATCCTGGCTATCAGGAAATACAAGACTAAGTTTTGGATATTCAATAAAGTTAGTCATAACGTCCAGACGCCATTCATAATGATCAGTAGTAGTTGAGTTCATTGTGGTTTTGCTTGTAGAACGGGTTGAAGCATGCCGGTCGGAAATAAGCGATGCGGTAATAGTTCCTTTTGTTTTAGTTACGGCTGTTCCAACTGTAGTGCTTCAGAAGTGAACATCTGTTCAAGCATTAACTTTCTTGATCTTATTGCTAAAACCGGCAACCTGTCCTGTCTCAACATCTGAAAATGCGCATACCTTATCGGAATAAAAAGAATAGTGCCGTCGAAAAACGTATACCCTTCCCAAGTACATTTTGAAATTTGTCAGTAACTTCAATTGGCAGTCCATTTAAGTTCAAACAATTGATTATAAGCCTTAGTAAGTTAGTTAAATACCCAGGTTGCGGTAAAACCAATTTTCATTAAAAATAACCTTCCAACAATACGGAAAAGACTTCCAGCAATGGTTAAGATAATAAATGTAATTACTCCCCAGAAAGTAATTCGTTTTACCCGGTGTTTCTTTTTCTGCTACCCACAGACTGTTCGTTACAGCTATACTTCTTCCAGGTAACTTTGCATTCCAATAATTTCCTGAAACCGGAAAAGAGCCGGAAATTGGGGTAATACCATTGATACTGTGCTGGTTTCTGTCATTTCTTCAATCATACTAACTCCTTCAATTTTTTTTAGTTAAATAACGGGAGTAAATTTACTTTTCAGGCAGGTCGGGTGGTTAATACTATTCAGCCGTTTATTAACACAATACGGCAAAAACCAAGAAACTCAGATTTTTTATTAGGAACGTGCAGTCTCAGAGGGGAGTTTTCCAAATTCCTGGCGGAAACATTTTGTAAAATATGACAGGTTATTAAACCCGGTGGCATAAGCTGCTTGAGGAACAGACTGTCCGTCCTCATTTATGAGCTTAGCGGCTTTGTTAAGGCGGTAACTTCTAATAAACTCGACCGGAGATTTAGCGAGTAAAGCCGAAATTTTTCTTCTGAGCTGAGTCTGACTCATTCCAACCAGGCTGCAGAATTGCTCGATATCAAAATCCGGATCTTTGTAATTGTTTTCGACCTGTCCGAACAATTTTTTCAAGAAATAGCTTATCAACTTTACTTAAACCCTTTTCACCTGATCCCGGCTTTACTCCCAACGAGATTTTATTACTGATTTTATCCCGAAGTTTTTTTCTTGTACTTATAAGGTTTTTTATTCTTACTAATAGTTCGAGTTTATTGAATGGTTTTAAAATATAATCATCAGCACCTGTCTCCAGACCTTCAATTTTATTTTCAGGTGCTGCTTTTGCAGTAAGCAGAGTAACAGGTATGTGGCTTGTCAGGTAATCATTTTTAATCAGTCTGCAGAACTCATATCCGTCCATTTCCGGCATCATTACATCGCTAATAATTAAATCGGGAATTACTTCCTTAGCCTTTTCAAATCCTTCTACACCATTAACTGCTTCAAATACCGCATACTTTTCATCGAGCAAAGAAGTAACAAACCTGCGCATATCATTACTATCTTCAACCAGCAGAACAATCTGTTTTTCAGTATAATCTTTTAATCCAGGAGAGCTTTGCGTATCCTTCGGATTATAGGTTGAAAGAAATGGCCAGTTTAGACTCGTCGATTTTTTTCGGAAGATTTATAAACCATATCATCAACGTGAATCCAAAAGGTGAATGAAGCTCCACGCACATCGCTCCCGAATCCACCTTATTTGTCCTTTATGTAGTTCGACTTAAATTTTTAAGTAAGAGCCAGACCAATTCCGGTCCCTCCCCCGTCTTTTGATGAGCTGTTTTCAATCTGGTAAAATCTTGTAAAAATAAGTGAAACCTTATCAGCAGGAATTCCCGAACCATCATCTTTAATATTAATATAAACCCGTTCTGATTTTAATTCTACTGATACAATAATATTTCCGCCGGAACTTGTGAACTTAATAGCATTAGAGATTATATTAACTATGATTTTCTCAACTTTATCCGGATCAAAAAAGATATTAAGATGGTCTACGTCTAGAATAAAATACGAGGTTAATGTTTTTAACTTTTACTGCTGACTCAAAGTTCATGACCACTCCTCTAAGGAATGGTATAAAATCATTCTTTGTAACCTGCAGCTTCATGCTCCCCGCATCAAGTTTTGATAGATCAAGTAATTGATTTATTAACTGCAGCAGCCGGTTTGCGTTGCGCTCTACCATATCAAGGATTCTTTTATCCTTCGGTGCGGGTAACCTATCTTTTAGTTCGGCAACAGGTTCTAGAATTAATGTAAGCGGTGTACGGAACTCATGAGAGATATTCGCAAAGAAATCGGATTTTACTTTATCAGCTTCCAGGAGTTTTTCCGACTCTAGTTTTTTTAGTTCAAGCTCATTTCTTATTTTGAGTTTATTAAACTCATATCTCTTAATAGCAAAGTAAATTAAAATCAAAATTATCAGGTACAGAATATATGCCCACCATGTCCGGTACCAGGGAGGCAGAATTATTATTCTAATAGAAAGACCTGAATAATTCCAGATACCGTCATTGTTTGATCCCATGATTCTTAAAGTATAGCTGCCGGGGTCAAGATTAGTATATGTAATTTCCCTGACAGAGTGTGTATATGTCCAATCCTGATTGAATCCTTCAAGTTTATATGCATATTGATTTCTTTCCGGATCAATATAGTTTAACGCTGCAACAACAAAAGAGAAAACATTTTCGGAGTAAGGAATTTCAATTTCCTGGGCATAACTTGTTTCATAATTAAGATCTATTTCCTTGTTGAATATCTTAAATGAAGCTAAAACCACAGGGGGTACATAGTTATTACTTATTATATCTTTAGGGAAAAAGGAGACAACCCCGTTCTTAGTCCCAAACCATAATTCCCCCGAAGGGGAAATCCATGCTGCATTAGGAATGAATTGATTTCCCGGTAGTCCGTCATTTATCTTATATATAATCATATTTCCTGATACCGGGTTGAATCGTACAAGACCTCTGTCAGTGCCAAGCCAAAGATTATTCTCATAATCTTCTGAGATACCGATACTATATTATTTGAGGGGAGACCATTTGTTGTTTTATATGCAGTGAACTTTTTCTCATACGGATTAAAGCATTTCAAACCGCCTTCCCATGATCCTAGCCAAAAAAGTCCATTTCTATCCCTTGCTAATGACCAAAGTTGATTGCTGATAGGATATGGTTCATTGTCCCGGAAGAACAGAAGGGAATTTTTGTTAATATCATATTTAAATATCCCGCTTGAAGTGCTTA
Organism: uncultured Ignavibacteriales bacterium; assembly: GCA_963786395.1. Taxonomy (GTDB): domain Bacteria; phylum Bacteroidota; class Ignavibacteria; order Ignavibacteriales; family Ignavibacteriaceae; genus Fen-1301. The sequence continues at coordinate 4,710 of CAWAZD010000009.1, forward strand.
TCCACAGAAAGTTATTGTCATTTAATATGCAGCTGATATTAAAAGAATAAATAACGGAGATTGAATCAGGTTTCAGATTTATTACGCGGGTTTCATTATTTCCGGGTGAGTACTTAACCAGGTTGTCATAAATTCCTAGCCATATATCACCATTTTTGTCCTGGGTTATAACGCTTACGGGTTTATCTTTAATAGAATAGTTGTTAAAATTAATTTTATCAAATGTATTAATGTTCGGTCTTTTGTTAAACAACCCGGTGTTTGTTCCCGCCCATATTCTTCCATTATTATCCTTGTAAAGCACATTAATTTTTTCATTATTAATCAGCGGATCTGTTAAATGAGAGAAGGAATTAGAGTTCCTGTCGAGAAGGTCAATTCCGCCTCCCTGAGTTGGAATCCAGGAAATATTATCGGTTCCTGTAAACCCCTTGTTAATACTGTTGAATGAAAGACTGTTAATATTATTAGGGTTATGAGTGTAGGTGTTGAAGATTTTATAATTTTTATGCAGCAGGTTTATGCCATCGTTAAGCGAAGTAAACCAGATAGTACCCGCCCGGTCCTGAAAAATGTTTTTATAACCGTCAGAAATAATTCCGTTCGTAAACCCCGGATCTTTTTTAAAAACAGTACTGGTTCCTGTCCGGGGATCATAAAGGATTATTCCATTGCCCGAAGTGGCACACCATAACCTGCCGTCATTTGTTTTTAATATGTAATTTATTGGAAAGTCTAACAAGCGTGAAAACAGTTTTGTCGTTTTATTAAACCGGAATAAACCTTTATCCGACGCAGCTAAAAGGTTTGATTTATCTTCATTAACAAGAGACCTTATTATAAACTGTCCTGATTCCTCATTTCCAAAACAGTTGAAAATATTTTTTTGAGTATCCAGCTCATTAATTCCATTGTATGTGCCTACCCATAATTTCTCTTTATCTCTTAAAATTGAAGTAATTGAGATATGTGAAAGCCCGGGGATATACTCCGTCTGCCTGGTCCGGATATCTAGTACATTCGCTTCCTGGTCATTAACTTCAAAAAGCTGTATTCCCCAAAGTTCCTGGTCATTTGGGGTATACCATTCCATTGTTTATAGCTATGGTCAACGTCGGATCTGTATTTTAATAAATATGTACCTGCGGGTAAATCAATTATACTTATTTTAATCCGGTTTTTAAGATCTCCCCCCGCGAACAGGTTGGAAGAGTTTCTCATTGACCAGACTATTTCACCCTTCAGATTTTCAATCCATCCATAATCGTAATAATCTTCAAAAATAATTTCCCCTTCGCAGATCAATAGGAACTTCCGGTTATTTTTAACCTGAAACAGCTGCTCCTTTTTTTCAAATGAACCTATTTGAAGCAGTGCAGCAATAGGTTTTTTATCATTGATAAAATTTTTAATATAGGAGACAGAACTATTAGTATATATAGAATCTTTTGGGAAATAATTTCTGAATTTATTATCCTTAACATTCAGTTTTGATAATCCTGACCATGTAGCTGCCCATAGGCATCCCTTATCTTCATACAACGCGACAACATTATTATCATGAATTGAATTAGGGTCGGTAGCTATATTTTTCAGGCAGGTAAATCTGTTTGTGTAGCGGTCAAATTTATTTAACCCCCCTCTCAATGTTCCTACCCAGAAATTTCCTGCTGAATCTTCAAGCAAAGAAACTACGGCATCACTTGATATAGAATTATTGTTTTTAGGATCATGACGGTAAACTTTGCATTCATAACCGTCATATCTGACAAGACCATTGTTTGTGCCGAGCCAGATGAATCCCTTCCTGTCCTGATAAACGCAGTTAACGGAATTAGATGGAAGACCCTGCTCAATTGATAGATATTCGAAGTGATTTTGCTTAACCTGCGAAAAAGTGCTTGACTGACATACTAATAATGTAACAGAGCATATCAGAGATCTAATAAATAGATTAAGCAGGTTCATTGATATATTCAGAATAATTCTGCTTAAAATATAAGATAAAATAGTTCAAAAGGGAACTGATTCAAATATCGGGCAGCCGGTTTAATAAAAGTTAATTATCTGTCCTCTGATCAATGGAGCTAAGCAGATCATCATTAACGGTTTTACTGCTGTCTCTTATATCAAGAAGTATTTTTATCATGGCATCCTGGCGGTCTATCATTCTTCTATACAGCCTTGTCGCGTTTATTACAAAACCAAGGGCTTTAAAAGAAAGTATACAATAAATATGACGACACCAATTGAAACTAAGGTTAAAAATATTAACATGGTATGCCTTATGATTTTTTTCTGACTTATATTAAATTATTCCCGCTAAATTGTAAATGCAATGACCCATTCAGGTCATTTTATCAGATTGTTTTTAAAATAACAGAAAAGTGGAGCCATGTATGATTTATTTTTGCTAATTTAGTTCCTGTCTATTAACAAAAAACATATATGCTTCAAAAACTTTACATACTTTTAATAATCTCCGCATTCCTGTTAATCGTTTCCTGCCGGCAGGAGAGCAATAAATCTTTTGGTGGTGGAAACAAACCAAAATTTTCATCATCTGAATATCAGCTTGCATTGCAGGGCAGGTTCAACAAAGGAGATTCATCATATATAATTAAAACGTCTGCGTTTGATTATTTTGATACCTTGAAATATTTTTATTCCGACCGCGATTATAAACCACTGTTTATTAAAAATATTGAAGACACTTCATTTATGGATTCTGTTCTTGTTATTTTCTCAAAAGTTGAAGAACATGGATTGCAGCCGGCTTTATTTAACTATGATATTATTAAGGATGAATATTCGAAAGCTCTGGCAGGCGGTGAAGTTGGTTATAAACATCTGGCAAATACCGAATTGCTGATCTCCGATGCTCTTATTAAATATGCATCCGGTGTGCGATTCGGAATGGTAAATCCCGAAAAAATATATAATGATAGTTATTTTCTTCCTTTACCGGATTCAACTAAAAAGGAAATCCTTAAGCCTCTTTTTACAGAAAACGTGTTTGAGTATCTTAGAGAATCCGTTCCCACAAAACCCTCAATACAAAAAATTACAGGCTGCGCTTATTCGTTTCAATGAGTTGAACAAACTTGAATGGACACGGATACCCGTAACAGAAAAAAAATATAAACCCGGTGATAAATCTCCTGTATTTAAACTAATTTCCGAAAGATTAGAAATGCTTGGATATCTTAATAAGGGAACAGGCATTACTGATAAATTTGATTCTGCACTTGTTCAGCCGGTAAAGATTTTCCAGAAAGCCAATGGCCTTATCGATGACGGTACAATTGGTAAACCAACTATTGACAAGTTGAATACTACCCCGGCTGAATATATTGAGAAAATAAAATTAAGCATGGAAAGGCTTAGATGGTCAACCTATCCTGATTCTGCCCGCTATATCCTGGTGAATATCCCTGATTTCTATCTCCACTTAATTGAGAATGGACAGGAGAAGTTTAATATCAGGGTCTGCACTGGCAGAAAAAAAACCGGCTAATTTTGATGAAAGAATGAAAATTTACCTCAAGACTCATAATTGGCGAAACAGACCGGACGATTGGGAGACTCCTCAGATATTTGGTCAGGTTACTAATCTGGTTCTTAATCCAACATGGACTGTCCCGCCAAGTATTATTAAAGAAGAAATCTATCATGAGGTAATGAAGGATTCTACTTATTTAATGAAGAAAAATTTCAAAGTGTTCAGAGACGGAAAAGAGGTAAACGTTGCAAGTGTGAATCTAAAAAAATATGCACAGAATAAGATTCCTTTTTCATTTGTTCAGGACCCCGGTGCCGGTAATGCTTTAGGTAAGATTAAATTTATATTCAGAAATAAATTCGGCATTTATCTCCATGATACACCGACAAGTGGACCCTTTTCAAATTCCGTAAGAGCTGTTAGCCATGGATGCATCCGTGTTGAAAAACCATTTCAGCTTGCAGAATATCTTTTGCAGGGAAATTCAAAATGGAATATTGATTACATTAAAATAGAAACCGGGTTTGCAATTACTGATAACACTAAAGTTGCTGAATTTAATATGAAAAGGAAACGAGCTTCGACGTGGCGCCAGCTATGGAAAAACTACAGAAGTTAAACTTGAAAAGAATATCCCCGTCATTGTTGATTATTTTACCGCTTGGGTTGATGATAACGGTATAGTTAATTTCAGACCCGATGTATATGGTAAAGATAAAATTCTGTCAAAATATCTTTTTGTACAAGATTAATTTGGGGAAACAAAATGGATGTCATTCCCGCGAAGAGCCTGCCCCGACTTGTCGGGGCGGGAATCCATGTAGCATATTTTTAGGGTCGGGTCTCCGCGCCCGCCCGGTAAATGCCGAAGGCATTTACCGTCATTAACTGTCCCTGGCTGCCGGAGACCATTCCCGGCAGTATTTTTTTATTGTAAAAAGGTCATTTTGTTAATATCATCTTTTTAACCTGAACATAGTTTCCTGATTCAATCTTAGAGATATATATACCACTGGCGGGGGTAATGTTCGTGCATTACCTCCTTTTTATTTTAATAGCTTTAGCCTCCTCTCATTTCAATTGTCCATGTACAATTAGAAAATTATTTTTTTGATAATCAGTGCATAAAAAGAAAACATCCTTTTCAAAAATAACCGCATCATCAAACATGGCATTTTTGTCAAGTTGAAATATTGTTTGTATATCACTTCCGTTATAGTGTCCGATTCCATCATTCATATTAATAAATAAGTCATTCTCGCTTCTGCCATTTACGTGCGACATCGTTTTGATATTGGCTCCCGCAAAATCTTTAAGAGTAATAAATTTGCTATTTTTGTAGTCATACTTTAAAAGTTTTTCATTAAAACCGAAGTATATATTATTATTAATTGAAAGCATCCCAACAATATTGTAATCAATATCAGGTTGGTTATAGATACTTTTCAAAGATTTTCCGTCAAATTCATAAATACTTATTGAATCTATATTCTCGCTTAAATAAATTAAATAATAATTCGGACTGTCATTAGTACCTCTTTTTATGTTAAGAAATTCTCCCTTTAGTTCCGGGTTAATAACATAATTCCATTCTTTTCCATCGTAATGCATTATTATTGCATAGTTTGTTTCATTAGCGGTTCTATGGGCGTCTCCAACAACATATATATCATTAGGATTATTTCCCAGAATTTTATAAAATCTGTTTGCGGATAACCCGGCAGTTTATAATAACCGAAATTGCTAAACAATCCATTTATGTACCGATAAATAGCACCGTCTTGACCCCCGACCCAGAAATCATCAGCGGTAAATCCAAATATTGACCATGGAATCATTCCTTGCCCCGTATATGCGAAGTTTTTCCAAGTTGATCCATCATAATGCATTAACATTTTATCGATATCACCATGAAGTCCTATACACCAAACATTAGATGGGCTTGTACCCCACAGAGAAGAGTAAAAATTATATGGTGCAATTTTATTTAGCGTATCAATCGTCCAGGTATAGTTTCTGCTTCCGGGAGGAGGATTGTCTTTACCGGGTTCGGTTGGAGCTTTTTTGCAGCCTGATGATAAAATAAGAAGGATTGTTATTAATAGTAATGTCGCAGTCTTTGTCTTCAGCCCCCAATAACCAGAAAGGCGTGAACTTTTTTTTGAGTCGAAACCAATCATTTTAATCCCACATAAGTTGATATTATATTATTCGCAGATAACTTTTAAGCTAATCCGAAACAATATATTAACAAGTATTGAGATATGTAAAAACAAAAGGAGGAAATAAACTGGAGTAAAATTGCATTTGCGTAAACCTTTTAAATAAATTAGAAGCCCATTCTTCTTTTATTATATAAACACAATACCAATTTACGAAAAAAAAAAACTAATTGCAAAAATTAAATTATCTGAACTATTTACTAAAGAAAGGTGGCATTGCTATCTTGATTTAACTTTCGGGATTAAGGAAAACCCGAAGTGTTATGGATTCCTATATTGGTCGGGAATAATATGATTAATATTTAAAGTGTTCCAGCCCATAATTGTCATTCTGAACGTAGTGAAGAATATCATCCTCAATTTACCGCTCATTTGCCATTTAATTCCGTCCATAATAAAAATCTTAAATTAATTTGACTTTGTTTTTTGTCCGTCTTATATTTCGTCTGTAAACGAAATGATAATATGCTAGAAGACAAAACAAAAATATTCAAAGCTCTATCCGACCCCAACCGGCTTAGGATACTAAAAGCACTCCAGACTAAAGTTCTCTGTGTTTGTGAAATACGGGAATTGCTTCAGCTTGCTAATTCAACAGTATCACAGCACCTGACTATTCTGAAAGAAGAAGGTTTTATAGTTGAAGAGAAGTCGGGTAAGTGGGTTAACTATTCAATAAATCCCAGACCATCAGATCCAAGGATCAGCGCGATACTTTCTACCATTGATTTCTGGATAGGTGATGATGGTGTCATTAATTCTGATAAGAAGAAAATATTCTCTCTTGATAGAAAAATTATCTGCTGCTGACAAAAATTTTTATAGTACATTTCGTCAATAAACGAAACAGGTAACATTATGAATCAAATAAAAGTATTATTCGTATGTGTCCATAACAGTGCAAGAAGCCAGATGGCTGAAGCATTTCTGAACCGGCTTGGTAATGGAAAATTTATAGCTGAAAGCGCGGGACTCGAACCAGGGATATTAAATCCCGTAGTTGTAGAGGCAATGAAATCTGTGGGAATTGACATTTCACAAAATCAAACCAAAACTGTAGACGAAATGATCGAACACGGAAACAAATATTCGTATGTCATTACTGTCTGCGATGAAACCAATGCCGAAAGATGTCCCCTTTTCCCCGGTGCCGCCAAAACCATACATTGGAGTTTCCCCGATCCTTCAGCATTGAAGGGTTCTTTCGATGAAAAACTTTATAACACAATTCTTATCCGTGATCAAATAAAACTGCGGATTGAATCATGGCTTAAAGAAATAAATCAAGTAGAGGAATTATGACTACTGTTATTAAAAAACTCTCGTTCCTCGACCGTTTTTTAACATTGTGGATTTTCCTTGCAATGTTTGCAGGAATATTTTCCGGCTGGTTATTCCCGGGTATAGTTGGTTTCTGGAATACTTTTAACAGCGGGACTACAAACATCCCGATTGCAGCAGGCTTGATACTTATGATGTATCCTCCGCTTGCTAAAGTTAAATATGAAGAACTTGGTAAGGTATTCAGAAATTATAAAATATTGTCCCTGAGTCTAGTACAGAACTGGTTTGTTGGACCCATCCTGATGTTTCTGCTTGCTGTAATTTTTCTACAGGATTATCCATCATACATGGCTGGACTCATAATGATGGGCCTTGCAAGGTGCATCGCCATGGTAATAGTGTGGAATGAACTTGCAAAAGGGAACACAGAATATGCCGCGGGTCTCGTAGCATTCAATTCAATCTTTCAGGTCCTTTTTTATTCTGTGTATGCATATGTCTTCCTAACGTTGATCCCTTCATTTATGGGACTTCATTCCTTCAAGGTTGAAGTAACGATAGGACAGATTGCATATAGTGTATTTATTTATCTTGGCATACCTTTCCTTGCCGGAATAATAAGCCGGTTCTCATTATTAAAACTGAAGGGGAAGGATTGGTATGAAAAGATTTTTATCCCCAGGATTAGCCCTATTACTCTTGCGGCACTTCTGTTTACGATTTTCGTAATGTTCTCATTAAAAGGTGAGATGATAATAAAGATTCCTTTGGACGTATTAAGGATTGCAATCCCGTTGGTTCTTTATTTCATAATAATGTTCTTTGTCTCTTTTTACATGGCGTATAAAGCAGGTGCTGGTTACAGTAAAACAGCCACTCTTTCATTTACTGCTGCAAGTAACAACTTCGAACTGGCTATCGCGGTAGCTATCGCAGTATTCGGAATAAATTCAGGTGAAGCTTTTGCGGCTGTTATCGGTCCGCTTGTTGAGGTTCCGGTCCTTATTTCTTTGGTAAATGTATCGCTCTTCTTTAGGAAATACTTTAAAGAGGAGTTAAAACCAAATTTAGAAACAATTAAAAATTAATGGAGTTAATATGAAAACCGATCAGGAAATTAAAGAAAGTGTTAAAGAAAAATACGGGGAACTGGCAGTTAAAAGTAAAGGCTGCGGATGCGGCTGCGATGAAAATTCAAAAATCGTGGGTTATACTGTTATGCAGGAAAAGTATAACAACCAGAAAGGTTACGTTCCCGAAGCTGATCTGAAACTCGGCTGCGGAATGCCGACAGAATATGCGGGAATAAAAGAAGGCGATACTGTTGTTGATCTTGGTTCAGGTGCAGGTAATGATATTTTTGTTGCTAGAGCTCTTGTGGGTGAAAACGGTAAAGCAATCGGAATCGATTTTACACCTGAAATGATTTCCAAAGCTGAAAGAAATAATTCGAAACTCGGATACTCTAATGTTGAATTCAAACTCGGCGAAATTGAAGCTGTTCCCCTTGATAATAATGTCGCTGATGTTGTTGTAAGCAACTGCGTACTTAATCTTGTTCCAAACAAAGTAAAAGCCTTTGGAGAAATGTTCAGGATTATAAAAAGCGGCGGTCACTTCTGTGTATCTGATATTGTAATCAAAGGTCAACTGCCTGCAGAATTGCAGAAATCTGCCGAAATGTATGCGGGATGTGTGGCAGGCGCGATTCAGCTTGAGGAGTATATCAATTTAATAAAAGCGGCAGGGTTTGTTAATGTAGAGATACTTAAAACTAAAACTATTGCGTTACCTGACGAGGTTCTTGAGCAATATCTTTCAGACGAAAAGATCCGTGAATTCAAGAGCAGCAATCTCGGTATTTTCAGTATAACGGTGGTTGGTTATAAAAAATAATTATTGTGAATTTGTCTTTTCGAACTCATACGGGCGGGTCTCCACACCCGCCCGATCCATTATTCCAATTATCCATCAATCCAGTTATTATTTACCTGATTCCCTTTTCATACCATCCGATTATTTCATCATATTTCCAGCTGATACCGTCATTAACAATCTGCCTTGAACTATCTTCAAGGTACCACTGAACCATTTCCTTTGCCCCCCTGCTGAATGGAATTTCAGCCCTGAACTCCGGTACCAGCTTTTTAATTTTACTGTTATCGAAAACCATGCAGTGACTTTTATCTCCCAATAATCCATCCCCCCATTCATCGTCATAATGTTTAATAAAATCTGCCGGAATATGAATTATATTTGGTTCAACGCCAACCGCATCTCCAATTGTTCTGCATATCTGATCCCAGGTCTGCACTTCATCGGATGTAATATGATAGATTTCCCCGGCAGTTTCTTTCTTACCGAATAGTCCAACAAATCCTTTTGCAAAATCTTTATGGTGTGTTAGTGTCCATAGTGATGTCCCGTCGCCATGTATAATAATTTTTTGATTGTGCGTCATCCGGTCAATTACATTGTATCCGCCAAATAAAGGTATTTTTGTTTTATCGTATGTGTGGGAGGGACGAACTATAGTTACTGGGAAGCCGTCTTTCTTGTAATATTCCATAGCTGTCTCTTCACATTTTATTTTTGCCTGGGAATATGACCAATATGGATTGTGCGCCGGGGTCTCTTCTGTAATTGGTTTCCAAAGACCGGGTTTTGAATAAACTGAAGCGGAACTGATAAAAATATATTGTGAGGTTTTCCCTTTAAACAATTCATAATCACGCTGAACTCTGTCATGTGAATAACCAAGCCATTCAACAACAACATCAAATGTGTGGTTCGATATTAATGATTTCACATTGTCGAAATCCCATATGTCGGCTTTTAATAAATTGTAATTAACTTCTTTGGGAAGCGGGGAGTTTCCACGGTTAAGCAGATATAGATCGAACCCTTTTTCACTGCATAATGCTGAACACGCGCTGCTTATTACACCTGTTCCTCCGATAAAGAGAATCTTCAATTTAGCCTCTCTGTTAATTAAATCTCGAAATTTCCCGACTTTGATTATAAGAATTTAATCAATGTTATCTCTCTTTCTTTAACACATATCCCGAAACCGGCTTTACAATAAGTTTTCCGAATGCTCCGTCTATCCTATCAACGCCCGCTTTGTCAGGATTAACTAATATGTCCCATTTACCTGAGGGAAGAATAAATTCTTCATCGGTTTTAGGGTTTGCATTAAACAACACCATGAATTCATCGTTATCATATTTAACATTATATCCCAATGCGAAATCATTGTCATATATTTTTAGAAAACTAACATCCTCATAATCTGCTCTTCTGAATGCGGGAAATGTTTTTCTTAAAGCTATTAATCCTTTATAATAATCTGAAAGTTCTTTATTCAGATCTGCATGCATGTAGTTTAGGTAATTAGTTTCGTTATCTTTTTCGTAACTGTTATGATCAATCTTCCCGGCATTCTTGTCCTTAGGATTAGTTTTGGCTATAACTTTACTCCTGGCAAACTCCTGTCCCGATCCGATCATTGTAATTCCCTGGGATGTAAATAGAAATAATGCTCCAAGTTTGTTTATTGCCAGTTGATTAGATGATAGTTTAGCATTGAAGTCAATATCCTTTATGATTTCATCAGGTCCGACTTCCTTGGTTCCTATCCGCACAAAATCACCAAAGGTATATCCGTCATGCGATTCAAGATAATTTACAGAATGCTCCTTTCTTTGGAAGAGTCCTTTAAGGTCGCGGACAAGGGTTCCGTTTACGTAACTCTTTATTCTGTCAACATTATTATCACCATACCAATGTCCGAATATCCAGCCGGTACCATTAATGGGATTCTCTCCTTTTACGCCATTTCTTATTTGGTCATTCCAGCTTCCCCATCCGCGTAATGAAAAACCTTCCGGATCATAACCTCCTCCCCAGGGCTCGCAGACAATAATAACGTAAGGATTTAATTTCTTCGCCTCTCTTATTATCTCTTCAGTGGTTTCCCAGTCAATTAATTTGCCAAGGTCAAAACGGAACCCGTCAACATGATATTCCTTCATCCAGTAAAGAATGCTCTCCACAATCATTCTCCTGACCATAGGATTTTCGGTTTTAATATCATTACCGCATCCGCTTTCTGATTTATAATTTCCTTTATCATCAAATCTGAAATAATATTTCTTGTCTATATCTTTTAGGTTTCCCGATTCATACTGTGAAATATGGTTGTAAACCACATCCATAATAACCGCAATCCCTTCTTTGTGGAATGCTTTAACCATGTCTTTAAAATCATTAACCTGCTTCCCGGTAACACCATACCATTTATTCCACTCAAATTCTTTTGTGTTTTCACTGTAATAAGATTCGGGTGCGAAAAATGATGAGGTCATATAACCCCAGTGGTTCCGTTCATATGGATTCCATGTATTATAAGTTCCATAGGTTGAATCATGGTATGGGAGTTCAATATTTGAAAACTCCTGGGATGGCAATAGCTCTACGGCATTTACTCCGAGATTTTTTATATAATCAATCCCGCCCTTCTTTCCTTTTTCTATAAGACCCTGATATGTTCCGGGGGCATCCGATCCCGAAGTATGATGAGCTGTCATATCTCTGACATGCATTTCATAAATTATAAGATCTCTCCAGTCTTTCTGTATCCATTCATCTTCCTCCCAGTTATAATTCCCTTCATTAATCACAATCGACCTGCCGGGGTTCATATAAGTATTAAATGTTGCTACTGCTTTTGAATAAGGGTCAATGCAAAGCTGACCCGGAATTTTGTTCTTCTTCTGCTTTACCTTGAATCCGTAATAAAGACCGTAATTCTCTCCGCCTAATTTTGCTTCCCATACTCCGTTTTCATCGGGCTCCATCTCTGTTTCTATTCCATCCTTATCTTCTAAAGATGAAAACGTAACAAGTTTGACTTCAACAGCATCAGGCGAAAATAAACGGAAATAGGTGTCTCCGTATTCTACAAACGATCCAAGTCTTTTTTCCGAATATTCTTTTGCTGTATCCGGTGTGGGTTCGTTAAATAATGGAGAAGAATATGATTTGTTCATGCAAATAAATATAATAGTTATTATGACCGGAATAAATTTCATAATTAATCAGATATAACAGTTTATTACTTTTTTACTCATTAGTAATTATCCTGCCGTCAACAACCGGGGTTACGCATATAAGCGGTCTTTCGGGTGTTTTGAATTCTTCGAAGATTTCTTCATAAAGATCAGGATGCTTCCCCCTGTCTTCAAGTTTGGCAAATTTTGAATATTTCATAAATCTGCCCGACCGGTCAGAAGGAGCGTTGAACTTGTATGCTTTTGTAAAATCCTCCCTGGCTCTGGATTTTAAATATTTGATCTTATCTTCATCATCTCCATCTACATCATAAGCAATTGCCCGAAATTCTTTCACGTAACCCGTTTCAATAATAAGATAGATATTAAGTATAGTCTCACTCATTTGTGCTTTCCTTGTAATTCAATGCAAAAAAAGTAAGACACAGAACATAGCCGAATGCAAATTTGCACATAATACTTTCAATTGAATTAAGCATTGCGCGCATTTTTAATGCAGACAATAGAAAAGCAAACAGAACGGGAAGAATCATAATTACATGCCCGGCTAAAAATAATCCGGCATAAAGTAGTTTTTTCCGTGAACTCCCTTTCTGCAAATAGGAAATTAAAAAATAAACAGACATTACTACAGGCAAATAATAATACATACCAAATAGTGTCCCGTGGGGATAATTAAAGATCGCAAAGAGTACAGTGCAGCTTGTCATTTCAAACCGGCCTATTATAAAAGCATAATAAACAATAAACATCAATGGAATAATAAATATAATTTTTAAGTTTCTGTTGTCCTTTACGAAAAAATTATATATGAAATATATATCCAATGCGGGCAGGAATGAAATGTCCGCGAATGCCAGATAAGTCAGAAATGATGAAGAATACCCCGCCTGGCATATAATAAATTCCAGTGCCTGGTATACCATAAGAATAACAAGGAACAGAACTACAATCCAATTAAACCTGTTTTTTTCCGCAAAGACTATAAGATTAATAATTATAACAAATTCAATGCAGGCAATTAACAGTGAAATAATCCCGTTCCAGTTATTCATTCATTTCCTTCAATTTCCCATTTCCTTAATTGTTAATTTAGATCTCCTTACTCCCTACCTTCCGTATTTCCCGGCCTTAAATTATTTGCAAAAGAAAACTCATAATTTGTAACACCACTATTCATTTTCCGTATTTAACGGCCTCAAATTATTTACGTTAAAAAAATTAAGTGTAGCTGAGCGGCAGTGAGCGGAACTGTTTGAGCGCAGCGAGTTTTCCGCGAGCAGCGAAGCGCAACTTAATTTTTAGTAAATAATTTGCAGCCGATGTTTCTTTTGGTACTTTTCTTGCGTCAAGAAAAGTACGGAGAAATATTCAAAGAAAAGTAAGATTACCGTTCAAACAAAAATTACTGTGCTTTTCTCCGTCAAAGGATTCCTTTACAAACTCTATGTTGCAAATTGTAGCGGCAGAGATTTATTTCGGTCCTATCATCTTTTCGGGGCGCACCACCTCATCAAACTTCTCAGCTGTCAGAAGTCCAAGTTCAACTACAGCTTCCTTAAGTGTCTTATTTTCTTTATGCGCTTTCTTGGCAACTTTTGCCGCATTATCATATCCAATATGAGGATTAAGTGCGGTAACAAGCATCAGCGAATTTTCAAGATGTTTCTTAATATTTGTTTTGTTGGCTTCAATTCCCAAAACACAATGATCCGTAAAACTTTCACATGCATCCGCAATTAATCTTATAGACTGGAGCACATTAAAAATAATTACAGGCTTGAATACATTAAGTTCAAAATTTCCCATCGCCCCGCCGAAATTAACAGCTACATCATTACCGAATACCTGGGCGCAAACCATTGTCATTGCTTCACACTGTGTAGGATTTACCTTTCCCGGCATAATAGAACTTCCCGGTTCATTTTCGGGTAAACTTAATTCTCCGATTCCGGACCTGGGACCTGAACCAAGCCACCTGATATCATTCGCTATTTTCATCAATGATGCGGCAAGTGTTTTCAATACTCCGCTTAACTCAACAAGTGCGTCATGTGTTGCTAACGCCTCAAATTTATTCCTTGCGGTAATAAATGGAAGTCCGGTTAATTTTGCTATTGCCGCAGCAGATTTTACTGCAAATTCAGGATGAGTATTTAAGCCCGTTCCAACAGCAGTTCCGCCAAGTGCTAATTCATACATCCTCGACATGCAGCCGTTTATTCTTTCAAGTCCGTTCGTGAGCTGCTGCGTATAACCTGAAAATTCCTGACCAAGCGTTAACGGTGTAGCATCCATTAAATGCGTTCTGCCTATCTTTATAATATCTTTGAACTCTTCAGATTTTTTAGCAAGTGCATCCCTAAGTTTTGTAACCATTGGAACTAAACGTCTGTGGATCTCTTCAACAGCAGCTATATGCATTGCTGTGGGGAAAGTATCATTCGATGATTGAGCCTTGTTTACATCATCATTCGGATGGATTGGTTTTTTGCTTCCCATTACACCGCCGGTTATTTCAATCGCCCTGTTTGAAATAACCTCATTGGCATTCATATTTGTCTGTGTTCCGCTGCCTGTCTGCCAGACTACAAGCGGAAAATGTTCATCGAGCTTTCCTTCAATAACTTCATCGGCTGCTTTTACTATAAGATCCGCTTTATCTGCAGGCAGTAATCCTAATTCTTTATTGGTCATGGCTGCGGCTTTTTTCAGTATGCCTAATGCCTTTATTAATTCTCGGGGAAATCTCTCTCCGCCAATTTTAAAATTCATTATTGATCGTGCTGTCTGTGCCCCGTAATATTTATCAACCGGGACTTGAATCTCACCCATACTATCTGTCTCTTTCCGGAACTCCATGCTATTCCTCCGAATTAAATTTTATTGAAAAATATTCAAAAACATCCTGAATAAATTTACAAAAAAGGAAATTAAAATATCGGACTGGGGAAATCCCTCCACTTTTTTAAGTTACTCCATATTACATACTCTATTTCCGGAAATAATTATATTTAAAATATCTAAGTTATATCCACAGGAGGTATGCTGTGATTACAGGTCCATATGAAAAAGCAAAGAAATATATAGAGTCCCATCAACATATATCTGTTACTGAAAGAAAACGAATTCAGGGTCCCGCCATTACCCTGTCAAGGGAAACTGGTGCCGGTGCAGATGTCATCGCCGACATGATTTGCGAAATTCTTCAATCAAAAGTCCGCAATGATTTCGTTAAGTGGACTGTGTTTGATAGAAATCTGATAGAAAAAATCATTGAGGATCATAACCTCCCCGGACAAATTGCAAAATATCTCGAGGAGGATAAGTTCAATGCTATCAACAATACCGTAAATGAATTGCTTGGTCTCCACCCCCCGGAATGGCTGCTGATTCATAAAACCACACAGACTATCATGCAGCTCGCGTCTCTTGGAAACGTTATCCTGGTCGGAAGAGGAGCTAACGTAATCACTGCTCAAATGCCAAATGTTTTACACGTCAGATTTGTTGCTCCTTTGCATGACCGGATTAAACATATCCGGGAAAAATTTGATCTGTCTGAACATGATGCGCAGGAAAGAATTAAAAAAGACGACGCCATGAGAAGACACTATCTCTACCACCATTATAGAAAAGAAATCGAAGAACTTTATTTATACCACCTTATAATAAATACTCACTTTGTCCCTTATAAAGAAGCCGCTGAACTTGTATGCAGTTACCTTATAAAAAAGTTTCCGCAATACTTCTAAAGTAATATAGCCCCGCTCATCATAATTATATTGACTTCATAAAAATTATGTTTTATGTTTTATTTTGTTCCAATATTTAGCCCAACCCTTTAGGGCTTGGTATATTGAGATGAGATTGACAATAGATTTTTGAAATAGTCTAGCCCAGCCCTTTAGGGCTGGGGATAGAGTTGCACAATATTAAGTTTAACGAAAATAGTAGTGAAAATGTAAGGGGATGAATCCCCTCGTTATTGATATTTATAAATAATCCCAGGCATAAATGCCTGGGCTATAAATCATATTTTTATCTGAGGTCTTTATGCGAAAATATTTTCTGTCCTTTCTACTATTATTGACAATTACCATCGCTTCCGCGCAGGAAGAATCCCGGCTCCTGAGATTTCCTACCATCCATGGCAACCAGGTAGTCTTCACTTATGCCGGCGATCTTTATTCTGTTCCTTCTTTCGGCGGAACCGCTCGTAAAATTACAAGCGATGTCGGCTACGAATGCTTCGCTAAATTCTCTCCCGATGGAAAGTATATCGCTTTCACCGGTCAGTACGATGGAAATACCGAAGTCTACCTCATCCCCTCTGAAGGGGGAATTCCAAAACGACTTACTTTTACCGCGACTCTGAACCGTGACGATGTCTCCGACAGAATGGGTCCAAATAATATTGTTATGTGCTGGAAAGGAAACGATACTATTATATATAGATCAAGAATGATTGAATTTAATGACTTCAAGGGTCAACTCTTTTCCGTATCTGTAAATGGCGGTCCATCAACACAGCTTCCCTTACCCCGCGGCGGCTTCTGCTCCTTTTCGCCTGACCTCAATAAATTTGCCTATAACCGCGTGTTCCGCGAATTCAGAACCTGGAAACATTATCGCGGCGGACAGGCTGACGATATCTGGATATATGATTTTACCACAAAGAAAATAGAAAATATTACAAACAATCCCGCACAGGATAATTTTCCAATGTGGGCAGGCAATAAAATCTATTTTACTTCCGATAGGGATTACCGCCTGAACCTCTTCTCCTATGACCTCAATACTAAAGAAACAAAAAAACTTACTGACTTTAAAGATTACGATGTTAAATTCCCTTCGCTTGGTGATAATGCCATAATTTTCGAAAATGGCGGTCTCCTCTATAAGTTCGATCTTGCCTCAGAAAAAACAGATAAAATTCCAGTTTATCTTAATGAAGATTTCTCTATGGCCCGCTCTAAACTTATAGATGTAAGCAAAAACATAACCAACTACGAAATTTCCCCCGATGGCAGCCGTGCTTTGTTCGGTGCGCGCGGTGAAATTTTTACCGTTCCCGAAAAGAATGGCAATACCCGAAACCTCACCAATACATCCGGCGTCCATGAAAGAAATTCCAAATGGTCACCCGATGGAAAATATATCGGATATATTTCAGATGCATCCGGTGAAGATGAAATTTATATAATGCCGCAGGATGGAAATGGTGCCCCTGTCCGCATTACTACAAACGGAAATGTGTATAAGTACCAGATCTATTGGTCACCCGATAGTAAAAAATTACTCTGGTCCGATAGACAGCAGCAGCTTCAGTTCGTGGATATCGATTCAAAAAAAATAACTAAAGTTGCCGAATCTACCGCTTTTGAAATTGCTGAATATTCATGGTCGCCTGATAGTAAATGGATCGCCTATGCCAAACCCGAAGAAAAAACTATGCAGGTTGTCTATCTCTATTCACTTGAATCCGGAAAAACTATTCCTGTTACAGATGGCTGGTTTGCTTCCGGTAATCCCGTCTTTAGCTCCGATGGTAAATATCTGTTTATGGTTTCTGAAAGAAACTTCGAGCCTAAGTTCGGCTGGACTGAATTCAATCAGATCTATGAAGATATGGCAAAGATTTATCTCGTAACCCTTGCAAAAGATACAAAGTCCCCGTTCGAACCAAAGTCCGATGAAGTAAAAATAAAAGAAGAAAAACATGGGAAAGAATCGGATAAAAAAACTGACAAAGAAAAACCCGGTACTGTTGATGTAAAAGTTGATCCTGAAGGAATTCAATCCAGGATTGCCGAAATTACCACCGAAGGTTCCGGTTACAGTGGTCTTGAATCCGCTGGAAATAAACTTTATTACCGTAAACAGGGAAGTAAAGACGATCAGGCACAGTTGGCTGTGTACGACTTCGAAAAAAAGAAAGAAACTGAACTCGGTGAGATAAACGGATTTGAAATTTCTGCTGATTTGAAAAAAATGCTCGTCTCCCTTAAAAACGCTTACTATATTATTGATCTTCCGCAGCAGAAACCTGAACTCAAGGAAAGATTGAATCTTTCAGATATGAAAATGAATCTTGACCGCTATGCCGAATGGCAGCAGATATTCAATGAATCATGGCGCCAGATGCGTGACTTCTTCTTCGCTCCCAACATGCATGGCGTCGACTGGAATGCTATGAAAGCAAAATATGCCCCGCTCGTTAAGTTTGTTAACCATCGTGCTGATCTTACCTATATCATAGGTGAAATGATCGGCGAACTTAATATCGGTCACTCTTATGTCGGCGGCGGTGATTATCCTAAAGCTGAAAGAATAAAACTCGGACTCCTTGGTGCCCAGCTCGTTCGTGATCCGCAGACAAAATATTATAAAATTGCCAAAATATTAAAAGGTCAGAACTGGGATAAAGAAACCCGCTCTCCGCTCACCGAAATTGGCGTTAACGTTAATGAAGGCGATTATATTATAGCGGTTGACAATAAACCCGTTAACAAACTGCTTGATATTTATGAAGCCCTCGTTAATAAAGCCGGCAAACAGGTTACCCTTAAAGTAAATTCCTCACCCGAAGAATCCGGTAGTCATGAAACTGTTGTTGTACCTGTTGACGATGAAGCGCAGCTTTATTATTACAACTGGGTTGAGAACAACATTGCGAAAGTTAATAAAGCCACAAATGGTCGCGTTGGTTATATCCATATTCCTGATATGGGCGTGCCCGGTTTAAATGAATTCATGAAATATTTCTATCCTCAGGAAAAGAAAGAAGCCCTAATAATTGATGACAGGGGTAACGGCGGCGGAAATGTTTCTCCAATTATTACAGAACGGCTCAAACGTGAACCAGTAATGATAGATATCGCGCGTAACAGCGCTCCTGGTTTTGATCCCGGAGGCATGCAGGTAGGTCCTAAAGTATTACTCATTGATGAATTTTCCGCCTCGGATGGTGACCTCTTCCCGTATAGATTTAAAACATACCACATGGGAAAAATAATCGGTAAAAGGACTTGGGGTGGAGTTACCGGAATCAGAGGTTCTCTGCCTCTGCTTGATGGTGGATTTCTTAATCGCCCTGAATTCTCAAGGTACGATCTTGAAGGTAAGAACTGGGTTATCGAAGGTCATGGAGTTGATCCTGATATTATTGTTGATAACGATCCTGCGCTTGAATTTGAAGGGACCGATCAGCAGCTTGATAAAGCTATTGAGCAGATATTAATTGACTTGAAAAACAATCCACCTCAGTTACCGCCTCATCCCGCATACCCGGACATGAGCAAATAATTTACTTCAGGTTGTCATCCCCGCGCCTGCCCGCCATGGAGGGAAAGCGGGGATCCATTTCTTATTTTGTCATCCCCGACCGCAGTTAATCGGGGATCCCCTTATCTGCCAGAAATCATTCCCCGACAGTATTATAGCCCAGGTATTTAGAGCTTGTGTGAAAACCTCCAACTGTCATTCCCGCGAAGGCGGGAATCCATTATGGGGTTTATTATAAGTGCTTACTAAATTAGCTAGCGCTTTTGTAATTGACTCCTGGTTTTTACTGATAACGGCTGCTCCTGCATTTACAATTGAGTAAGCCAAATCAATGGCTTTTTGAACTTCTTTAAGATCGGTGTAAGTTTTGTTTATATCCACAATCAGGTTGTCTGTTTTTTTCAATAACCCCTGAACCTCGTCGGAGACTCTTATGGAGGATTGTGTAGATAATTCATTGGCAAAATTAAGAATTGAATTCTGCATATATATCAAAGTTGCATTTTCATTTGTGGAAATTTTGTCAAAGTTTATTTCTCTGTACTTACCAATCCTATCTGCAAATGACGATAAATTACCGGCAAGTTCATTTATTAACCCTGCATTCAAATTATCCATAAATTATTTTCCGTAATTATAATACTCAGATGTTGTTTAGTTTCAACAGATATAGCCCTGACCATGTTTTTGTCCATGGTCAGAGCTCACCTTCTATCTGTTCCCACCCGTCCGCGATATTTCCCGCTAACCCGGTCAATTATAGAAAATTAAACCAATTGTTTTGTATATAAATCATTTTCTGAATGCATAACATAATTGTAGGGGATGAGATAAGATATAGTAACGTTACTAATTTTTTTAGTAACGTTACTATTTTTTATTGCCATAATTCTATATATCTTATCATTTCCTTGAGGAAATTCATATGGGTATTTAACCGAATTGTTTTTTTTACCATGTTTCATAATGTTACTCAACTCAAATAGTTAAATGAAAAAAGACATTGATTACTATTTCAGCCTTTTCCGAAATTTGGATAATCCAATTTATTATGCCATTATTTTCGTGATATTGGTTTATTTTATTTTAACTATTGTTAACAAGTATATTATTCTCCCTACAAAAAAGAAGCATCTCTCAGAAAAAAAGGAATTGGAAAATGACAACTTGAAGATGCTTGAAATATTTGCCGAGTATGACCCGAATCCCATCATTCGCGTCGATGATACTGGGCAAATAAAAAACTTTAATAGAGCAGCCAGAACTTTGTTCCAGAAATCTTTAGATAACAATAAAAACATTAAAGATATTATCCCCGCAATTAACATAAATTTTAAGGATGAGATTTATAAGAATTCCAATATGCAGCTAAGTACTACTTTTGGTGATAAATATTTTTCCTTAAACTTCTATGGCATTAGATCCTTAAACAGGGCTCAGATATATTTTATGGATCTAACAGATAGAAATAACCAGGTAAATGAGACTATGGAATCTGAAAAAAAATTCAGATCTCTTTCGTTTTATTTGCAGGATTACCTTGAAACTGAACGGCAAAGAATCGGGTCGGAATTACATGATGTTATAGGACAGAACCTGTTCCTCTTAAAATTAAAATTTGATGAAGCCTCCCAAAATTATAATGATTTCAAGGATAATTATACAAATATAATTGAATCATTAAATTCCACAATTTATGATTTGCGGAACATTATGTATGACTTAAAGCCCAAAAACCTTGAGGATTTAGGACTCGACTTTGCAGTTAGAAAATTATCTGAACATATATCCCTTAGTACCAGGAAAGCCGGAAATGTTGAAATTATTGGGAAATCAAAAAGATTTGCAGGTGATGTCGAGCTGTATGTTTATAGAATAATCCAGGAATGCCTAAGTAATATTATTCGCCATTCCAGGGCAAGTGAATATAATATTCAACTCCTCTATTCAGATAATACTTTAAAAATATATATTTCTGATAATGGTGTAGGCTTCGAATTAGAAATAATAAATAAAAACAAAAATTATGGATTATTAAATATTTCTGAACGAATAAAAGCACTGAATGGTACTATGAAAATAAACTCTTCTTCTGAAGGTACTTTGTTATTATTTGAAATTCCTTTATAATTGATCATGTCGGATTTAAACAAAAATATTAGAATACTAATTTGCGATGACCATGCGATTGTTAGAAGCGGTCTTGTAAAATTACTCGCGGATCAGAATTGGATTTATATAGTTGCTGAAGCTGAAAATGGAGAAGAGTTAATCCACAAAAATGCAATTTACCTGCCGGATCTCATTTTGGCTGATATATCTATGCCTGTATTATCCGGAATAGATGCGGTTAAAATAATTAAACAGGATTATCCGGATGTAAAAGTATTGTTTTTATCCATGCTTTTTGATGAACAATATGTTTATTGCGCGGTAAAAGTCGGCGCGTCCGGACTCGTAAGTAAGAATATTGCAAAAGATGAATTGCTATATGCATTAAGGGAAGTGAGTTTAGGCAGAAAATACTTTGGTCCGTTATATAACGAAAATAAAGTCAAAGAAATAGTAAAGAAATATGATGATAACTCGAATATATCCTTCAATACGCTTGGTGTCAAATTAACCGCGCGTGAAGAAGAAATACTAAAATATATGAGCCTTGGTTTAATGAGTGAAGAAATAGCCGAAAAAATGAATCTGGGTAAAAGAACCGTCGATAAAGCCCGCACCGATATTATGCAAAATTTCAATTTAAAGTCCCTTCCCGCCTTAATTAGCTTTGCCGTCAGGTACACTGAAAGCAAAAAAATTAGTAACGTTACTATTGATTTTTAATATTGTCGTAAAAACGACAAATTTTAAGACATATTATTAGTAACGCTGCTATTTATTCGTTAGGCTTTTATCTATAATTTTCCCATAACAAACAAACATATAAGGTGAGTTATGGGTAAACTTCATGCAATTATTATCTCCGTTTTTTTCATCTGTAGTATGTCTTTTTCACAAACAATTGTGGGCAAGATCTATTCAAATACTGAAGCTGACACAATTTATGGATCCGTCTTAACTTCGGTTCCTATTTCAAGTGTTCAGCTCAATAATTTAACTTTTCAAACAACTAATTATCTGATGTTTCGGATTTTAAATGGAAATCTTACTATTTTGGGAGATAAAAGAATAGTATTATATCCAATAGGTTCTGATATAAGTGCCCAGGATGTTTTTAGGTATTTCAGTATTTCTTTAATTCAAAAGATTATTAAAGACGGAAACAATTCCATGACATACATCGAGTTGCGCAATAAAAACTTGATTACAATAACAAATGGACTCTATACCATGGAAGTCGGTGTTGAATGTCCGCCTTACTGTTGGTAATGTTTCTAGCAAAAGTAATAATAAACATTAGTATTCTATTTTGGTTATTGCCTCCTTTTAGACAATTAAAAGGAGGATATTTTTTGTATTTTTTAATCTTGGGATATTCTGATCCCCTTGCATTATTGTTGGGCTGGCTATTTAATATTAACGCTAATTACACACACTTGGTTATCGCGTTTTTACTGGTTCTTTCTGTTTTGTATTATGTTAAATATTTGAACTATTATTGGTTTATCGGTTTAACTTTTATAGTAATATTCTCACTTTTGACTGGTGAACGGAATATAAGGTATCTTTCAATAATTGCCCTTCATCTATTAATATTGATATCAATATTACTGCCTGCTATTAAGGGTTTTTATCAGACACAAAGAATAAATACATACTTCTCCGTTTTATTACTATATGAGCTTACAATCATCTTAAAACTTATAGCTTTTGTCCTTAATTATTTCACCGGGGTTTATTTATTCTATATATCATTAGCATTCGAATTACTTATTTGCGTTTATTTTATTTTCTACAATCTTGATAACAGCCCGCTTATAAGGTTACCATTCAGCAAAGAACACGAATACCAATAGAATTTCCCTCTAATCTTCGATTTCAATTCTAATTACTTTTTATTTTTAGTAACGTTACTATCATTTCTAGTAACGTTACTATATCTTTTTAATTGCTTATACCTTACGTTCCGATTAATAAATTTAATTATTTGTTTTGTTTTAGCTGCTTATTAACAGACTTAATTATATAATAATGCGGGCAAAAAACAACTACTTATTGAAGTTAAGATTTTTAGGTAAATATGATGATAAAAATAACTTTTACTTTTTTAGTTCTTTTATTTGCAGCCAACTTATTCCCCCAAACACAACTCGATACATCGGAATATTATCCACTACAAAACGGGAATCATTGGGAGTACCTTGACTATGGTAGTTGGCCTTCTGTCTATACCTTCGATACTGTAATCGGTGATACTATTATGAATAATGGTAAAACTTATAAAATAATTGAACGAACCTGGTCTGATGATTCAGGTATAAGTTATTCTTACTGTAGAAATGAAGGGAAACGAATATATAAATATATGGGGTATTCAATTGACTGCCCTGAAAGGGAATATATTGAATATGATTTCGCAACAAAGGATTCATCTATTTGGCCAATTTGTATCGGTGCCGATTATAGGTCTTGTTCGAGTACTTTTAATAATTATATCCCCGCATTTAACAAAATTTTTGAGGCAAAAGAATTTGTCTGGGTAGCTATAACTAATGGAGATACAATTTATGATGTTCTTGGTACACCACCTGAAGTCATTACAAAAAATATCGGCTTAACTTCCCGTATTACTGATGCGGGTGGTTATTTTATTATAACTGGCGCTATAATAAATGGTTTAAAATATGGAACTCTCGTGGGTATTAAGGATGAAAATGAAAGGACTACGAAAACAATTGGCTTAAAATTGGATGTCTATCCCAATCCTTTCAATAATTCAACAAGAATTTCTTTCTCATTACCCAGACCTTCACAAGTAACTTTCAAAATATATAATATTATAGGAGAAGAAGTATGGAAATTTAATCAGGGGGAGTATACATCAGGGGATCATCAAATTTATTTTAATTCCTCCAATTTAGGGAGTGGTTTATACATACTTAATCTTAATACAGAAACTCAAAACTTGTCTAAGAAAATAATACTACTTAAATAATTGTATTCATTCAAATGAAAAAACTGGCATTTTTATTTGTTGTTTTATTATCTGCTTTTGTCTACGGACAAAAGCAGATAAAACCGGACTGGCCTTCACTGGCAAATTCACCCTGGCCTGTTTTACGCGGTGATATGCAGGGAACAGGCAGATCGGAATATGTCGGTCCCCATAGCTATAATGTCAAATGGGTAAAAGATATGCCGTTCGGAATTATTAAGGGTCCCCTTATTGGTTATAATGATGTTCTATATATGGGTGCCAGGGCTTTCAATAGTGATCCTGTGAATTATTTCTACGCTGTGGGGAAAAACTCAGAGAATATATGGACATATAAGACTTCGGGACCTAACAATAATTCAGATGGAATGCTGCTTACAAGTGATACTTCGGTTTATTTTATCTCAGCTTCGGCTGAACTCTATTCGTTAAATAAAAATGGGAAATTAAATTGGTCGATATATTGTGCTCAGGACATTTATTTCCAGTATGGTATAGACAAAAAAGGAAATCTTTATATACCTGGCCAAGATACTTTAAGAATAGTTTCACCATCAGGCAATGTGAATAAGATTTATTTCCCTAATTTATCCACCGCTCTTTCATTCTCATTCGGAGGAGATACAATGTTTGTTGTAACTGGAGATCAATGGAACTCCGGGGCAATGAATGCATGCGATTTAACTGGGAAGGTTTACTGGTCTTACAATTTAGAATCGGTAGATTGGGGAACACCTGTTGTTGATAATCAGAATAATGTATATTTCTTTGGCGGTGATTCTTTGAATGGTGGGTCTGCTAATTTATATTGCATAAAACCTGACGGAACCTTTAAATGGAAATATCGAACGTGGGGTATTTCCCAATATGATGCTCCTACAATTGATCATAAAGGCAATATTACTTTTATGGCTTGCGGAGACAATGGAAAATCAGCATTAATTGTATCCCTTGACTACGGTGGAAATACAAGATGGGTCGATACACTCCAGGAAGATTACCCCTTTAGTATGACGGACTATGGATTGGTTTGTGATGCTGAAGGGAAAGTTTATTTTGGCTCGCAATCTCCATATATGGGATATTTTTATTGTATTGACTCAAACGGAGTAATATTATGGAAGACACTTATTCCCACAAACTATGATTCATGCCCGGCAATCGGATCGGATGGAACGTTATATCTTGGATTTCATAATGGCTCTTTATACCGGATAAATGTTCGCAACCTTATAGCAATAAACGATACAGTTACTTCTGTTGCAAATGAAATTGGATCGGCTAAAGATTACCAGCTATATCAGAATTATCCAAATCCATTTAATCCTTCTACTATTATAAAGTACCAGATACCAAAACCTGGGCTGGTAACTCTGAAAATTTATGATGTTCTTGGTAAAGAAGTAGCCACTCTTGTAAATGAGACTCAACATCAAGGTTCCTATAATGCTATATTTGATGCATCCCGTTTGGCCAGTGGAGTTTATATCTACAGGATTCAGGCAAACAACCATATTTCAAACAGGAAAATGTTATTAATGAAATAATTGTATTCATTCAAATGAAAAAACTGGCATTTGTATTTGTTGTTTTATTATCTGCTTTTGTCTTCGGACAGAAGCAGATAAAACCGGACTGGCCTTCTTTGGCAAATTCACCCTGGCCTGTTTTACGAGGTGATATGCAGGGAACAGGAAGATCGGAATATGTCGGTCCCCATAGCTATAATGTCAAATGGGTAAAAGATATGCCGTTCGGAATTATTAAGGGTCCCCTTATTGGTTATAATGATGTTCTATATATGGGTGCCAGAGCTTTCAATAGTGATCCTGTGAATTATTTCTATGCCGTCGGGAAAAACTCAGAGAATATATGGACTTATAAGACTTCGGGACCTAACAATAGTTCAAATGGCATTTTGCTTGCAAGTGATACTTCAGTTTATTTTATGTCAGGCTCGTTGGAACTCTATTCCTTAAATAAAAATGGGAAATTAAATTGGTCTATGTTTGGTGCACAGAACAAGTATTTCCAGTATGGCATAGATAAAAAAGGAAATCTTTATATACCGGGCAATGATTCGTTAAGAATAGTTTCTCCTTCAGGCAATATGAATAAGATTTATTTTCCTAAAATATCCACTGCTCTTTCTTTCTCCTTTGGAGGAGATACAATATTTGTTGTAACAGGAGGGCCTTCTTTAGGAGCAATGACTGCAGCCGGCTTAAATGGAAATGTTTACTGGTCATACAATTTAGGGGGGGTCGGTTGGGGTTTACCCGTTGTTGATAATCAGAATAATGTCTATTTCTTTGGGGCTGATACTGCTTGGGGATGGACTAGTTATTTATACTGCTTAAAATCTGATGGAACCCTTAAGTGGAAATATCCAACGTGGGGTTATTCTGATTATGATGCCCCTACTATTGATCATAATGGTAATATTACTTTTATGGCTTGCGGAGACAATGGAAAATCAACATTAATTGTATCCCTTGACTACGGTGGAAATACAAGATGGGTCGATACACTCCAGGAAGATTACCCCTTTAGTATGACGGACTATGGATTGGTCTGTGATGCTGAAGGGAAAGTTTATTTTGGCTCGCAATCTCCATATATGGGATATTTTTATTGTATTGACTCAAACGGTGTAATATTATGGAAGACACTTATTCCCACAAACTATGATTCATGCCCGGCAATCGGATCGGATGGAACGTTATATCTTGGATTTCATAATGGCTCTTTATACCGGATAAATGTTCGCAACCTTATAGCAATAAACGATACAGTTACTTCTGTTGCAAATGAAATTGGACCGGCTAAAGATTACCAGCTATATCAGAACTATCCAAATCCATTCAACCCTTCAACGATTATAAAGTACCAGATACCAAAACCCGGGTTAGTTACTCTGAAGGTGTATGATGTTTTAGGTAAGGAAGTAGCAAATCTGGTTAACGAATATCAAAACTCTGGAAGATATAATGTCAATTTTGATGCATCAAGACTGGCAAGCGGTGTATATATTTATCAGATCGTATCAAAAGATTATGTCTCTAATAAAAAGATGATGCTTTTGAAGTAAAACCTTCCTTAAGTTTTATTGAAATCCCGTCTGAATCCTTATTTGAACCTCAATTTTTAGTAACGTTACTATAATTTTTAGTAACGTTACTATATCTTTTCATTTAACAGCGCATTACGTTAAGAATATATTATTCTTTTAATTGTGTCAGAGTAGAGAATAAATATCATAAATAATTAGGAGTTCATATGAAATTTTCATTTAGTGTTTTTTTTATATGTATCGTACTATTTCAATTTTCTAGCTATTGTAGTGAACCTGAAATACACATTAAATTTCTAAATTACGATAGTGTACTTACAGTCAAAATGTATTTGGTAAGTCCAGTGTGCTGGAATCAAGATCATCATATTACTTCACTTTATCATTCGATAACCTACACACAATCTGGTCAGGTGGATTTCGACGCAGATTGGGATATGCCTGTCGGAAATAATGCTTTTTCATTAGGAGAATATAAGATCGATATTCTATACCCACGTTATAATGTAGTAATGAAATATTTTTAAATTGATTATAGAACTTCTACTTTACCTCAAAATACCGTTGATCTTAATCTTAATTACGATTATGCAACTAATGAGAAATTGGCGAACCATATGGAGGTGGTACAACAATATGGGATGAATTCCCCGAAGTTGGCTGGAGTTGTGAGGGTCTTGAACCTTCTATTCCCACAGGTTTAATGCAAACTGCTACAACAGGGCATCCACATCTACAATGGTCACATCCTTCCAACGATGGTGTTGGGAGATATAGAACCGGTTATAAAATATATAGGAGGTTTTTACCTGATCAGGATTGGCAAGTGCTTACAACAGTAGCTAATAATATTAATTCTTACACAGATGCAACTTATAACATAGCAGATCCAAATCACCCCTATGGTAATCCAATATCATATTGTATATCATCCATAAATGGAACTGGGTTTGAAAGTCTGCAAACAGATACCGTACAAGTTAAACGGCCTAATACTAATTTCCCTCAAAAAAAGAAAGGAACCTCAACTCAAGTCTCTGATTTCTCAATCTCCCAATGTTATCCTAATCCTTTTAACCCGTCAACTAATATTACTTATAGTTTGGCTGAAAAGTCTTTCGTTGAAATCTCGGTTTTTGATAATATGGGAAAGGAAGTTGAAAAATTAGTATCTGAAACAAAAGATAAAGGAGTATATGAGACAAAGTTTATAGCAAATAATTTATCAAGCGGCATATATTTTTATTCAATAAGAACTGGTAAATTTAATGAAGTAAAGAAAATGTTATTGTTGAAATAATTGAATCCAATCAAATGAAAAACCTGATATTAATATTTGTTGTTTTCTTATCTGCTTTTGTCTACGGACAAAAGCAGATAAAACCGGACTGGCCTTCACTGGCAAATTCACCCTGGCCTGTTTTACGCGGTGATATGCAGGGAACAGGAAGATCGGAATATGTCGGTCCCCATAGCTATAATGTCAAATGGGTAAAAGATATGCCGTTCGGAATTATTAAGGGTCCCCTTATTGGTTATAATGATGTTCTATATATGGGTGCCCGAGCTTTCAATAGTGATCCTGTGAATTATTTCTATGCCGTCGGGAAAAACTCAGAGAATATATGGACTTATAAGACTTCAGAACCTGACAATAATTCAAATGGCTTGCTTCTTACAAGTGACACTTCGGTTTATTTTGTCTCAGCTTCAAGAGGACTCTATTCCCTGAATAAAAATGGTGAATTAAAGTGGGAAATCTATAGTGCAGCAGACAAATATATCCAGTATGGCATAGATAAAAAAGGAAATCTTTATATATCAGGTCAAGATTCTTTAAGAATAATTTCCCCTTCAGGCGATATGAATAAGATTTATTTCCCTAAAATTTCCTCCTCTCTTTCTTTCTCCTTTGGAGGAGATACAATATTCACTGTAACCGGTGGTCCAATGAACCAAAGTTTATCTGGGGCAATGACAGCAACCGACTTATATGGAAATGTTTACTGGTCATACAATTTAGGGGGGGTCGGTTGGGGATTACCTGTTGTTGATAATCAGAATAATGTCTATTTCTATGGAGCTGATACTCTTTTTGGCTGGACTAGTTATTTATACTGTTTAAAATCTGATGGAACCCTTAAGTGGAAATATCCAACGAGGAGTTTTGAGGAGTACAATGCGCCAACAATTGATCATAATGGTAATATTATCTTTATGGCAAATTCTTATAATTCAAAATCAGCATTAATTGTATCCCTTGACTACGGTGGAAATACAAGATGGGTTGATACATTACAGGAAGACTACGGCTCCAGTATTATGGACTTTGGTATGGTGTGTGACGCTGAAGGGAAAATTTATTTCGGTTCGGCAGAGCCCAAGGGATATTTTTATTGTATTGACTCAAACGGTGTAATATTATGGAAGACACTTATCCCCACCAACTATGATTCATGCCCGGCAATCGGATCGGATGGAACGTTATATCTTGGATTTCATAATGGCTCTTTATACCGGATAAATGTTCGCAACCTTATAGCAATAAACGATACAGTTACTTCTGTTGCAAATGAAATTGGACCGGCTAAAGATTACCAGCTATATCAGAATTATCCAAATCCATTTAATCCTTCTACTATTATAAAGTACCAGATACCAAAACCCGGATTAGTTACTCTGAAGGTGTATGATGTTTTAGGTAAGGAAGTAGCAAATCTGGTTAACGAATATCAAAACACTGGAAGATATAATGTCAATTTTGATGCATCAAAACTAGCAAGCGGTGTATATATTTATCAGATCGTATCAAAAGATTATGTCTCTAATAAAAAGATGATGCTTTTGAAGTAAAACCTTCCTTAAGTTTTATTGAAATCCCGTCTGAATCCTTATTTGAACCTCAATTTTTAGTAACGTTACTATAATTTTTAGTAACGTTACTATATCTTTTCATTTTACAGCGCATTACTTTAAGAATATATTCTTCTTTAATTGTGTTAGAGTAGGGTATAAATTATCATAAATAATTAGGAGTTCATATGAAGTTTTTACTTGGTGTTCTTGTCATATTTATTCTGCTTTTTCAATCTTCCGCCCTATGTATTGGGGGTGAAATTAATATAACAATTGTTAATAGTCCAGTAAGCCTTACCTTTAATATGCGTCTTGTAAGTCCTGTATGCTGGGATAAAGATCATCATATTACTCAACTTTATAATTCCATAACTACTTCAGATCGTTATTTCGTCTTTTTCGACGCAGATTGGGACAATCAACTCTCTGTTCCCTTTTCATTAGGGGCATATGAGGTTGATATTTTTTATCCTGGCACTAGTGTAGTAAAAAAATATTTTGGTATTGATTATAGAACCTCTACTTTACCACTACATACGGTTGATCTTAATCTTAAATACGATTATGCCACTAATGAGATAACATATATAGATGATAGACCATTTCCTAGCATGCCTCCATATGAGCGTGTAATTGGCGAACCATATGGAGGTGGTACAACAATATGGGATGAATTCCCCGAAGTTGGCTGGAGTTGTGAGGGTCTTGAACCTTCTATTCCCACAGGTTTAATGCAAACTGCTACAACAGGACATCCACATCTACAATGGTCACATCCTTCCAATGATGGTGTTGGGAGATATAGAACCGGTTATAAAATATATAGGAGGTTTTTACCTGATCAGGATTGGCAGGTATTTACAACGGTAGCTAATAATATTAATTCTTACACAGATGCAACTTATAACATAGCAGATCCAAATCACCCCTATGGAAATCCGATATCATATTGTATTTCAGCCATAAATGGAACTGGGTTTGAAAGTCTGCAAACAGATACTGTACAAGTTAATCGACCCAATACTAATTTCCCTCAAAAAAAGAAAGGAATCTCAACTCAAGTCTCTGATTTCTCAATCTCCCAATGTTATCCTAATCCTTTTAACCCGTCAACTAATATTACATATAGTTTGGCGGAAAAGTCCTTTGTTGAAATCTCGGTTTTTGATAATATGGGAAGGGAAATTGAAAAATTAGTATCTGAAACAAAAGATAAAGGAGTATATGAGACAAAGTTTACAGCAAATAATTTATCTAGTGGTATCTATTTTTATTCAATAAGAACTGGTAAATTTAATGAAGTAAAGAAAATGTTATTAATGAAATAATTGTATTCATTCAAATGAAAAAACTGGCATTTGTATTTGTTGTTTTATTATCTGCTTTTGTCTTCGGGCAGAAGCAGATAAAACCGGACTGGCCTTCACTGGCAAATTCACCCTGGCCTGTTTTACGCGGTGATATGCAGGGAACAGGCAGATCGGAATTTGTCGGTCCCCATAGCTATAATGTCAAATGGGTAAAAGATATGCCGTTCGGAATTATTAAGGGTCCCCTTATTGGTTATAATGATGTTCTATATATGGGTGCCAGGGCTTTCAATAGTGATCCTGTGAATTATTTCTACGCCGTTGGGAAAAACTCAGAGAATATATGGACATATAAGACTTCGGGACCTAACAATAGTTCAAATGGCATTTTGCTTGCAAGTGATACTTCAGTTTATTTTATGTCAGGCTCGTTGGAACTCTATTCCTTAAATAAAAATGGGAAATTAAATTGGTCTATGTTTGGTGCACAGAACAAGTATTTCCAGTATGGCATAGATAAAAAAGGAAATCTTTATATACCGGGCAATGATTCATTAAGAATAGTTTCTCCTTCAGGCAATATGAATAAGATTTATTTCCCTAAAATATCCACCTCTCTCTCTTTCTCATTCGGAGGAGATACAATATTCGCTGTAACCGGTGGTCCAATAAGCCAAAGTTTATCAGGAGCAATGACTGCGTCAAACATAAATGGAAATGTTTACTGGTCATACAATTTAGGGGGGGTCGGTTGGGGTTTACCCGTTGTTGATAACCAGAATAATGTCTATTTCTTTGGGTCTGATACTCTATTTGGCTGGATTAGTTATTTATACAGTTTAAAATCTGATGGAACTCTTAAGTGGAAATATCCAACGTGGGGTTTTTCTTATTATGATGCCCCTACTATTGATCATAATGGCAATATTACTTTTATGGCTTGCGGAGACAATGGAAAATCAGCATTAATTGTATCACTTGACTACGGTGGAAATACAAGATGGGTCGATACACTCCAGGAAGATTACCCCTTTAGTATGACGGACTATGGATTGGTCTGTGATGCTGAAGGGAAAGTTTATTTTGGCTCGCAATCTCCATATATGGGATATTTTTATTGTATTGACTCAAACGGAGTAATATTGTGGAAGACACTTATTCCCACAAACTATGATTCATGCCCGGCAATCGGATCGGATGGAACGTTATATCTTGGATTTCATAATGGCTCCTTATACCGGATAAATGTCCGCAATCTTATTGCAATAAACGATACAGTTACTTCTGTTGCAAATGAAATTGGACCGGCTAAAGATTACCAGCTATATCAGAATTTCCCAAATCCATTCAATCCTTCAACTATTATAAAGTACCAGATACCAAATCCTGGATTAGTTACTCTGAAGGTGTATGATATTTTAGGTAATGAAGTAGCAAATCTTGTTAACGAATATCAAAACTCTGGCAGATATAATGTCAATTTTGATGCATCAAGACTGGCAAGCGGTGTATATATTTATCAGATTGTATCAAAAGAATATGTATCTACTAAAAAGATGATGCTTTTAAAGTAAAACCTCCCTTAAGTTTTATTGAAATCCCGTCTGAATCCTTATTTGAACCTCAATTTTTAGTAACGTTACTATAATTTTTAGTAACGTTACTATATCTTTTTTAATTGATATTTCTCATATTGAAAATACTTTGTTCATGCCTTATGCTCTTTTGGCTTATAAAATAGCAAATATTGGATAAATTGAAAGGTTTTGAAAATCCTCTATGGAAAACAGAAAACATATAACCAGCCTTGATTCTTTGAGATATTTTATTATCGTCTTTATAATAATCAGCAGCTCTCAAAACATTTATTCCCAATGGTTCTGGCAGAACCCATTACCACAGGGGAATGACCTCGCATCAATATGTTTTTCTGATTCAAATACCGGCTTTGCAGTTGGTGAGTGGGTTAAAAACGTATTAACTACAACAGATGGTGGAAGAAACTGGAAAAGTGTACAGATTCAATACCCATTTCATAAATACTATGATATTTGCTTTATTAATGACAAGATAGGATTTGTTGTCGGGGGTTATATCCTTAAGACTACCGATAGTGGAAAAAGTTGGATTGAGAAATCGAATGGATTATCATATAATCTAAAGGCAATTTATTTTATCGATAATAATATTGGGTTTGCCGTTGGTGGGGGCAGTTTAATATTAAAAACAACTGATGGTGGAGAAACATGGGTTCAGATATTGAGCAGCATTAAAGGTGACCTAAATAATGTTTTGTTTTTAGATGCTAAGAACGGATATATAAGTGGTTCAAATGGACTTTATATGTCCGATAATGGAGGAAATAATTGGACGCCAGTAAGTAACTATACAAGTCGTAGTGCTCATCAAATATGTTTTACTGATATATCAACATGTTATGCACTTCAGGGTGAACAAATTGTTAAATCAACTAGCAGTGGAATTTCCTGGACTACTCAGTTTGCTAATGTGGGGCTTATGAATTCGATATTCTTTATTGATTCAAATACCGGATACGCTGTTGGATGGAATGGTATCATTGTAAAGACTACAAATGCAGGTGATACCTGGACAATAAAACCAAGTAATACAACCGAAGACCTGAATTCATTTTACTTAATTGATAAGAACACAGCCTATATTGCGGGAAACCATGGGATAATGCTCAAATCGACTGACGCGGGTGAAACCTGGAATGAAGTTTCCATTGGGACAAGGAAAAGATTTAATTCGATTTATTTTCCGAGTTCGAATACTGGTTATGCAACGGGTGATAGTGGTGTAATTTTTAAGACTACAAATGGTGGAGCAAATTGGGCCGGTAAAACAAGTGGCGTAAATATGGAACTACAATCTGTTTGTTTTACGGATACCACTATTGGATATTCAACCGGAAATAAAGGAACTCTTCTTAAAACAACTAACGGAGGGGAAGACTGGTTTAGTCAGTGGACTGTTGATTCAACTAATTTCCGATCTCTCTTTTTCGTTGATGAAAACAATGGTTTTGTGGTTGGTGAAAAAGGAACGATACTTCATACATCTAATGGTGGATCAGATTGGAAACCGGAAGTTAGTGGTGTGACAAATTATCTTACAACTAGTTTTTTCTGTAACGATAAGATTGGATATACTGCCGGAAGCAAGGGGGTAATATTGAAAACAACAAATGGAGGAGCAAACTGGACGAGCTTGTATACCGGCTATATTGATTCAATATGTGCAATATATTTTACTGATTCCCTTACTGGATATACCGCAGGAAGGAGTGGAATTCTAAAAACAACTAATGGCGGCACGACCTGGTTTGTTAATTTGACTATTGGATTTAATTTATTTGAGGATATTTTCTTTGTTGACAAAAACACTGGTTATGCGGGGGGAGGTATGTTTTATAAGACTACAGATGGGGGAATCTCCTGGACTCATTTATCCTTCGGAACACCCTTGATGGTACCTCAAAATATAAGAAGCGTTTATTTCACTGATGAAAACTCAGGTTATTTAGCAGGGGATTTTGGTATGATATTAAAAACAACAACAGGAGGCATCACTTCTATAAAAGAACAAAGTCAGATGATAAAACCTGAAGATCTTTTCTTGTTTCCAAATTACCCTAACCCATTCAATCCTTCAACAAACATCAGGTTCAAAATACAGCACAAAATGAATGTCACCCTGAGTATTTTTGATATCCTGGGAAGAAAAGTGAGGACTTTGTTTCAAGGGGTTAAAGAAGCAGGCGAATATAATATAGAGTTTGTTCCGGGAAACATTGCTTCTGGAATTTATATCTATCAGTTACAATCAAACTCAGGAATTATCAACAGTAAAATGGTCCTTATAAAGTAGCTTTAATGGGGGATAACAATCATTAAAACAATCTTAGAGGAAAAATATGAAAAAGTTATACAGCAACCAAGAAAATGATTTTAACTAAGTAAAAAAAATCTTTTTTAGGAGAGAGCCAATCGGCTCTCTCTTAATATTTGTTCTACGAAAAATTTCACAGTCCCTTCTTTATTGGTGCAGTTATTATATTCCTATCTATTATATGGTTTTTCAGACACAAAGGCGTTATTCCTTTGTGCGAAATTCACATAATTTCTGCTTTACACTTGTTTGCCTTATCTCTAATTTTAACCATTGATTTTAAGTTATATAGGATTTTTTTATGGCTAATATGAAAGCGCTGATTAAACAGCTCGCTGAACCAGGTATCTGGCTCGGCGAAACTCCTGTCCCTGTCCCCGGTGTAAACGACGTCCTTATCAAAATTAAAAAAACTGCCATCTGCGGCACCGATATCCATATCTATAAATGGGACGACTGGGCTAAAAAAACTATCCCCGTCCCTATGACTATCGGTCATGAATACGTCGGCGAGGTCGTCGCCTTCGGCAGCAATGTCCAGGATGTTAAGCTGGGCGAAATCGTCAGCGGCGAAGGTCACCTCGTCTGCGGTCATTGCCGCAACTGCCGCGCCGGTAGAAGACACCTCTGCCCGAATACTTTGGGCGTTGGCGTTAACCGCCCCGGATGCTTCGCCGAATATCTCTGCATCCCCGTAACTAATGTATGGCATAGCGCTCCTGGTATCCCTCTCGATATCCAGGCAATCTTCGACCCCTTCGGCAATGCAACTCATACTGCGCTTTCTTATGACCTCCTCGGCGAGGATGTCCTCATTACAGGCGCGGGTCCAATTGGCAGTATGGCTGCTGCTATTGCCTCCCACGCAGGCGCAAGAAATGTTGTAATTACTGACGTTAATCCATACCGCCTCAACCTTGCAAAAAAAATGGGAGTCACTCGCGCTGTCGATGTCTCCAAAGAAAAAATAGAAGACGTAATGAAAGAACTCGATATGAAAGAAGGCTTCGATGTCGGTCTCGAAATGTCCGGCAGCCCCGTTGCGCTTAATAGTATGATCAGCGTTATGTTCCATGGAGGCAAAATTGCACTACTCGGACTCCTGCCTTCTATGGCTGGCGTCGACTGGGATAAAATTATCTTCAGCGGTCTGCACCTTAAAGGTATCTATGGAAGGGAAATGTTTGAAACATGGTATAAAATGCAGGCTATGACTCAATCAGGTCTCGATGTCTCCCCTATAATCACTCACCATTTTTCCTATAAAGATTTCAAAGAAGGATTCGAACTAATGGCTTCAGGTAACTCAGGTAAAATAATTCTCGATTGGGAAAAGGAATAATCATGAAACCGGAAATTAAAAATCACTATCAGAACATTTTAGATTCAATTAAAAACGAAGGTCTTTTCAAAAACGAAAGAGTAATCACCAGCCCCCAAAGTGCCCATATTAAAGCTGCCGGCAAAGAAGTCCTTAATATGTGCGCTAATAATTATCTCGGTCTCGCGGATAATAAAGAAATTATCGAAGCTGCCCGTTCCAGTTTTACTTCCTGGGGTTACGGTCTCTCTTCCGTCCGCTTCATCTGCGGTACTCAACAGATTCATAAAGATCTTGAATCAAAAATATCTGAATTCCTCCAAACCGAAGACACTATTCTATATACTTCATGCTTTGATGCCAACGGCGGTCTGTTTGAAACTATCCTCTCCGAAGAAGATGCAATCATCAGCGATGAACTTAATCATGCAAGTATAATAGATGGAATCAGATTGTGCAAAGCACAGCGCTTCCGCTATAAAAATAATGACATGAGCGACCTCGAATCAAAACTTCAGGAAGCTTCTTCCGCTAAAATTAAACTCATTGCCACCGATGGCGTCTTCTCTATGGACGGTTTCATCGCTAACCTTAAAGGCATCTGCGATCTCGCCGATAAATACAACGCTATGGTGATGGTCGATGATTCTCATGCCGTCGGCTTCATGGGCAAACACGGCAAAGGTACTCATGAACATAATGGCGTTATGGGACGCGTCGATATAATTACCGGTACTCTCGGCAAAGCTCTCGGCGGTGCAAGCGGAGGTTATACCAGCGGTAGAAAAGAAATTATTGATTTACTCAGACAGCGTTCACGTCCGTATTTGTTCTCCAATACTGTCGCGCCCGGTATCGTTGCTGCTTCAATTAAAGTACTCGAAATCCTGAGTTCCAATACTCATCTACGCGATAAGCTCGAAGAGAATACAAAATACTTCCGTGAGAATATTAAAAAAGCCGGTCTTAATATTAAAGATGGTGTGCATCCTATTGTGCCAATCATGCTTGGAGATGCAGTGCTTGCGCAAAAAGTCGCTACCCGTATGCTCGAAAAAGGCGTCTATGTAATTGGATTCTTCTATCCTGTTGTTCCAAAAGGAACTGCGCGAATAAGAGTTCAGATCTCTGCCGCTCATTCAAAAGATGATCTCGACTTTGCTGTCAAAGCTTTCAAAGAAGTAAAAGAAGAATTCGCTTTTTAGAAAGTAAAAAGTGACATCCCCGACATCTCTTTTTAATCATTTATTATATTGTTCTTTTTATTATTTAAATGTTCTTTTCCGTATTTCCCGGCATTAAATTATTCGCGCTAAGAAAATTCAGCATCAATTAAATTTAGCATAATGTAATGGAGTAGATGAGGAAATATGTTTGAGCCCCGACGGGTCGGGGCGAGTTTATTTCCGCCACTTGAATTTACAAGGTGGTTCAAACGAAGCGCTGAATTTTTAGCGAATAATTTACAGCCGATGTTCTTTGGGTACTTTTCTTGCGCCAAGAAAAGTACGGAAAGATTTGTTTCAAAGAAAATCACGGAAGAGTTTCTTTGTTTTCAAAGAAAAGAGATGTCTTTAAAGAAAAACAAACCGTGTTTTTATTTAAGAATATCTTGCGTACATTTCATAAATTATTTATAATAATAATGGGTGTGAGTAAATAAAATGAATGCGATGCCCCTGATAATAATTGCCATACTCGTTTTCGCATTGGCATATAGATTTTATTACAGCTTCATTTGTGCTAAAGTTGCCGTAATTAATGATAAAAGAAGAACTCCCGCGGGTCGGTTCTACGACGGTCAGAACTTCTACCCGATGAGCAAATGGGTCCTCTTCGGTCACCACTTCGCCGCAATCGCAGGCGCAGGTCCTCTCGTAGGTCCCGTCCTTGCTACGCAGTTCGGATACTTCCCCGGATTTCTATGGATGCTCGTGGGTGCTGTAATGGCTGGCGGTGTGCACGACCTTATTATCCTCGTCGCTTCTGTACGTCACGATGGTAAATCTATTGTCGAAATTGCTAAAGAGGAAATCGGCAAACTCAGCAGCATTACAACCAATATCGCTGTTCTAATTATCATTGTTATCTCGCTTGCCGGACTTGGACTCGTTGTAATAAATGCCCTTGCCGAAAGTTCATGGGGCACTTTCACTATCTTCGCTACTATGCCCATTGCCGTTATTATGGGTCTTTGGATGTTTAAAATCAGAAAAGGGAAAACTGCCGAAGCTACCACCTTCGGAATTATTGTTCTTACCGCCTGCGTTATCCTTGGCAGATATATTCCGGGTTCAGCCTACGCCTCATGGTTTACTTATGATCATAAAACTTTAACATTGATGCTTTGCGGCTATGGTTTTCTCGCTTCGGTTTTACCTGTCTGGATTCTTCTTTCCCCAAGGGATTACCTCAGCTCAATTATGAAGATAGGTGTTATTGCTTTACTCGCCATTGGAATTATTGTTGTCGCCCCCACTCTTAAGATGCCTGCTTTTACTAATTATATTCATGGCGGCGGTCCTGTTATCCCCGGCACTCTCTTTCCTTATTTATTCATTACGATAGCCTGTGGTGCTATTTCGGGTTTCCATTCTCTGGTAAGTTCCGGAACTACTCCCAAAATGCTGATGAATGAAGGTCATATTAAACCTATCGCGGCTGGTGGAATGCTTATTGAAGGACTCGTTAGTATCCTTGCCCTAATTGCCGCATCAAGCCTTTTCCCGCTTGATTATTTTCAGATAAATGTTCCTGTAGAAAAATTCCAGGCTATTCTTCCACAGCTGCATGCAATGGGATTTAATACTTCCGATCTCCCGAACCTCTCTGCACAGGTCGGTGAGAAAATTGCCGGCAGAACAGGAGGCGCAGTTTCCCTTGCTGTAGGCATGGCTCAGATTTTTTCTTCTATCCCCGGTCTGAAAAATCTTATGTCATATTGGTACCACTTCGCTATTATGTTTGAAGCTGTATTTATTTTAACTATTATCGATGCAGGTACCAGGATAGGTAGATTTGTTCTGCAGGAGACTTTTGGGAAAATCTATAAACCTTTCGCTCAGCCAAACTGGCTCCCTGGAAACCTAATAGCAAGTTTCCTCATTGTCTTTGCCTGGGGTTATTTTATTTATACTGGTTCTGTCGCTACAATTTGGCCTATGTTCGGAACTGCTAATCAGCTCCTCGCAGGAATAGCTCTTGTTATCGGAACGTCCTATATAATAAATCGCGGAAGAGCACGCTACGCCTGGGTAACCATTGTTCCCATGGTATTTATTTTTATTATAACTCTTACCGCGGGTTCTGAAAACATTATAAATATTTATTATCCTCAGATGCTCGTTGGCAAAACAATGATTCAGGGAATTATAAATCTTATTCTTACTGCAATAATAATGATCTGCGCAATCTCTATCTTTATTGATGCGGTTCCCAAATGGATAAAAGTAATTCGAAAGAAAAAACAAATAACCATAGAACCCGAACTCGAACCCGAGGAAACTTTAGTGTAATAATTCTAATCAACCTTCGAGGTTTTCATCAACCTCGAAGGTTTAGATTTGTTTTTATTCCATTCTTCCATCAATCCATTTCTCCATCATTCCACCTCTCTCTCTCTCTGACCTAACAATTAAATAATAATATTTAGTGGATTCTAATTAAAATATTTCCTTATTTGCATCATATTTTTTCTTAACAAGAGAACTTTTCCTGATGAATGTCCTGAACCTTATGAAACCCGTGATCGCCATGATCCATGTTGACCCTCTCCCCGGTACCCCCAAATATGCCGGTAATGTTAAATCGATTATCACTAAAGCAATAAAAGAAGCGCAGTTGTATAAAGATTCCGGTGTCGATGTCCTTATGATCGAAAATATGCATGACGTCCCTTATCTTAACCGTACTGCCGGTCCCGAAATTACTTCTATGATGAGCATCCTTCTTTATGAAGTTAAAAATGTCTCCAGTCTGCCTGCCGGTCTGCAGGTCTTAGCCGGAGCCAATAAACAAGCGCTCGGAGCTGCCCTCGCCTCGGGTGGTGATTTTATCAGAGCTGAGGGTTTCGTTTATGCTCATGTTGCCGATGAAGGATTCTTCAATTCTGATGCCGCCGAAATTCTCAGGTATAGAAAACAAATCGGCGCTGACCACGTCGCAATCTTCACCGATATTAAAAAGAAACACAGTTCCCATTCTATTACTGATGATACCAGCATTGAAGATACAGCAAAAGCAGCCGAGTTCTTTTTAAGCGATGGCGTCATTGTTACCGGCAGTGCCACCGGGGTAAAACCCTCTCTTGAAGAAATCCGTTCTGTTAAAGATTCTGTTAATATTCCCGTTCTTGCCGGTTCCGGTATTACATTTGAAAATGTGCAGGAATATTTAAAACTATGTGATGCTCTGATTATAGGTTCTTATTTTAAAGCTGACGGCAAATGGTCTAATCCTGTTGACCCTGTTCGCGTTAGTAAATTTATGAGACAAATTAGATAGATATTTCTTTAGGGGGTGCCCTTTAGCTTTCTATTCGAAAATTCTTTCTGGCTTTGCCATTTGCAATGCCAGTATTGTTTTATTTATATATTATAATAAAAAGGAGCGAATATGTTCAGATCTCTACGTTCTTTTCTTCTGTTAGCTCTTCTCTCTTTCATGTTCATTGCAGGTTGTAAAGATTCTTCCCTGACTGTAATCGATCAGAAATCTGATAACCAGTCTCTTGCACTTGCTAAATCAACTCCCCTGGCTGTTCAAGCTGTTACTTCCGAAGGTTTTGAAACTGGCTCCAAAACTGCCTATGCAGCAGCCGATGTTACTTTAGGCTCCGGGGTTTGGAATATGAATGATGCTTTAATCGGAACTACTACTAGTGATGTTAAAAATGGAACCGCAAGTGCACGCGTCCGCAATTCAGGCGCTGTTACTATGAAATTTAACAGAACTACCGGTGCTTCAACTGTCACAATTAAACATGCCAAATATGGCTCAGATGCCGCCTCCACATGGGGGCTTTGGTATTCTACTAATAGCGGCTCTACATGGACTCAAACAGGCTCCGCTGTTTCTACTTCTACTACTACTCTTGCTACTGCTACTTTTACTGTAAATATTTCCGGAACAATTAGATTTGATATCAGAAAAACTGACGGTACAACTAACAGAACTAATTTTGACGATATTACAATAAATGATTATTCTGTTTCTAATAATCCTGTCCCTGCCGCCACTTCTTTAAGTCCTTCTTCTGCTACTGCCGGCGGCGCGGCTTTCACTCTTACTGTAACTGGCAGCAATTTTATTTCTTCGTCTGTCGTTAAATGGAATAGCACAAGCCTTACTACAACTTATGTCTCTGCTACTTCAATCAAAGGTGCCGTTACTGCTGCTATGATTGCAACTGCAGGTTCTGCAACTGTTACTGTTTTTAATCCTGCCCCTGGCGGTGGAACATCGGCTGGACTTACATTTACAATAAATTCTGTTTCTAATAATCCAGTTCCGGTTGCTCTATCAATGAGCCCCTCATCCGCTGCTAAGGGTGGATCAGCATTCACACTTACTGTAACCGGAAGCAGTTTTGTTTCTTCTTCAGTTGTTAAATGGAATAGTACTAGTCTTACAACCACATATGTTTCTTCAACTTCACTTACGGCACCTATAACTGCTGCAATGATTGCAACAGCTGGTACTGCAACTGTTACTGTTTTTAATCCTACACCAGGTGGCGGTACATCAGCTGGATTAGCATTTTCAATCTATACGACATCATCAAATGTAAACCTTACTATGGGTAACCCTTCAGGCGCAACTGTTGATGTAAATTATCCCGCAAATTATCTTCTCGATAAACCACAATTCTGCGCTTCTTATAATCGCGATAAGGGAATTGCTAACTGGGTTGCATGGCAGCTCAATTCAACATGGTGCAATGGTCCTGGTGTTAGACAAGATAATTTTATTCCCGATGCAATTCTTCCCTCATCATGGTATCATGTAGTAACTGGTGATTATACAGGTTCTGGTTTCTCACGCGGGCATATGTGCCCATCTGCCGATCGTATAAATACTCAGGCAAATAATGATGCCTTGTTCGTTATGACTAATATGGTTCCTCAGAACCAGACTAATAATGCTGGTCCCTGGGAAGCTCTTGAAACCTACGAACGCACTTTAGCTAATGCAGGAAATGTACTCTATATTTATTGCGGCGGCTATGGAAGCGGCGGTACGGGTACTAATGGTACAGCAACTACTATCGCCGGTGGAAAAGTTACCGTCCCGGCTAAAGTATGGAAAGTTATTATGGTTTTCCTGCCGGAACTAATGATGTTTCCCGTGTTACTACTAGCACAAGATGCATTGCCGTTTTAATGAATAATGATAATGGGCCGTTCAATGCATGGGGAACATACAGAGTTTCTGTTGACGCAATTGAATCCCTGACCGGATTTGATTTCTTCTCCAACGTTTCAACTTCTATTCAATCTTCAATTGAATCAAAAGTAGATAGCGGCCCAACTCAATAAACCATTCTTTCCCCGGTGTCAGGAAACTTTTCCTGACACCCCCTTTTACACAAATAAAGAAAGAAACTAGCCCAGCCCTTAGGGCCTGTGAGAAAACCTGCAATTGCCATTCCCGCGAAGGCGGGAATCCATAAAATCATTTGAAATTAGAGAAATTTCAGACATGAAATTCTTGGCCAGATGATAAATTCAGAATATTCACACAGCCTCTTTATGCCTGGGATTAAATCTGAGCGAAGTGAAGAATCTCTATAACAGAAAAGCAACTGGAATTTTTCTATGTCTGTAATTGCTTCGTAGAAACACACAATATATTCCCCGAGGGAGTTCGCCCCAGAATGAATACCTCGATATTAATTCTCCCAACTCTAAATACTTTCAATTCCTTAAGGTTTGCAATAATACATTCCTGTAAAGCACGGAATCGCATAACTCTTTTTTTATCCTCCGGTGAATGCCAGTCCTGATCCATAGTTGGAGTTGAAAACAATGTCTCAAGTTTGGTCTCCTCAATATATTCATCTCCTTTATGTCCCGTAAACTTCAGTAATGCACCTACTGTTATTTCGCCGTCAGGTGTCTTATCCCATAAAATGACCTCAAACGGAGCATCAATTTCACTCATAAATAACAGGTCCCACACAGCTTCCCTGAAAACATTTACCAACTCTGAATCTGATTTCATTTATTTACCATTCGATATTCATTCTGATCTAAGCAAATTAAAGTCATTTTTCTTGCATTATTTAAACTACAGTGCATTGCTATAGTAGAGAATTGAGTCATTGTTTAGAATGCCGTCTGCTTTCCTTATTTCCCGGCATTAAATTATTGGCGTTAAAAAAATTCAGCATAGGTTAGATATTTTACAATCTTATGAAGTAGGGTGGGGAAATGCTGTTTGAGCCCCGACGGGTCGGGGCGAGTTCATTTCCCACACTTGAATTAACTATTTGACATAACGAAGCGCTGAATTTTTAGACAATGATTTACAGCCGATGTTTTCTTTTGTTACTTTTCTTTGCGCCAAAGAAAAGTCAGTAAATAAAGTAAGTGATTACTTCTTGCTATACTCAACCCGCATGGCTTTGTATTCCTTACCATCTTTTGGGTCCGGATAAAACATTTCCATTACCATATGTTTGTCATCCATTGACTGTACAGTCTGACGGTATGGCATATTTTTCCCGCTCATCGGATCGCTCATTGTACCAGTAAAAACAACAGAATTTGTCTTATCATCATATTTCCC
The DNA here is from genome assembly GCA_963786395.1 of uncultured Ignavibacteriales bacterium. Classification (GTDB taxonomy): domain Bacteria; phylum Bacteroidota; class Ignavibacteria; order Ignavibacteriales; family Ignavibacteriaceae; genus Fen-1301. The sequence goes on from CAWAZD010000009.1 coordinate 49,444, forward strand.
TTCAGCATACATTATTCCTGTTCCCATATTATCAACCCACGTATTAAAGAAAACCTTCTTTGCATTATCATATCCGTCAGTGCTTATCCCCTCAAACGGCATTCCCATAATTGTACTATTGTATTTCATCTGCAAATATCTTCCCCCTAATATCATTTCAGCTTTTACAGTTCCGGTCGTTTTTGTGGGTTCCCCTTTTGGACCATTCCACATAAGCATTGTTGCGTCCCAGTCCCCGACAGATTTTGCAAGATTTTGATGATTTTCCCCGGGAGCCATGTACGCCATCCATTTTGCCTCTGCCTCCTTCTGTTCGGCTGTCATTTCCTGTGCAAATATTGAAATAAATCCTGTAAGAATTAATACCAACACTGATGTAATAACTATCCTGTTCATATAACCTCCTTATTGTTTTTTGATTGCCTGAAATATAAAACCGCTTTTTGCGCCACTCAAACTATGTACTTAAACTTTTCCTCAATCTTCTCTATTATATCATTAATCGTAACTGGTTTAATCAGAATAGCCGAATACTGTAATTCGTTAACGGTTTTCCTTAATTCTTCGTCTTCATAACCTGTCATTACAATTATATTTGCTTTACTAAAATGACGAATTTCCATAGCCGCCTGTATTCCATCAAGCTTCCCCGCCAGATGTATATCCATCAATATTATATCAGGATCCTCATTTTGTGCTGCCTGGATTGCCTGCTCTCCTGTTATTACCCGACTTGTTACACTATAACCTTTCTTCTCCAACTGCACCTTTAAAAATAATGCAACTATAGATTCATCTTCAACAATAAGAATCTTAGTCCTCTTCATGACCGTTGAATTTTCGAAATTATATGGAAATTTCCTAAAACCATTATTTGCAATACTACCTGTTTTAACGATTCTAAAAGATAATAACTTATGGCAATATTTTCAAACAGATTGCTGTTTTACTCAATTCTTTAATTATAATAACTATTTGTCATTCCTATTTATTATTTAAAAAATAATGCCTCACTTTTGCTGCTATCTGGTTATCAGTCATTTTATCTTCAGTTTCTACTTCTATCTTTTTCCCCGCCATTGATATCCTTTTCATCCTTTTCTTCAATTCAATCTTTGCCTCACCAGGGCCAAAAATAAGTATCGAATGTGCATCTTTTATATCAGAGATTACTTTATCATAATATTTCTTCAGGTTATTAGCAATCCGTCTTTCTTTTATGTCTTCATCTGCAAATTCGGGTACTCCTCCTGCAAACTGAAAATGATCATCGATGTCTGAAATGATGTATCTCATTCTCGTTTCTGCTTCTGTTACGGTTACTATTGCTGCTCTCCTGCGATCAATCCAAAGGCCGACTTCCTTCTTCATCAAATCCTCCTTACTTTTTTTGGCGTGTGTTACACTTTAATAATCTACCCGCAATAATGTTGTGATTTATTGGATAAATGTAAAGGAATATTTGAACACATAAATCAGAATTTTTCTATTAGTGATTCAGATTTAAATCTTTAATTGACCCAAGTCATACATATTTAATAATCGCTTATCTGTGCGTTTACTTTGATAGAAATCGGGGTGGACATCTCAACAATAACCATGGCAACAAAAATGACAACCACGGCCGTGATAATGGAAATGGTCACGGCAATGGTAATGGAAACGGTAATGGTCGTGGAAATGGTAAAGATCGATAATAGGATCATTTCATATAGCCCTCTTCAATAAGAGGGCTAAGTTTTTTCTAATTCATTTACCTTAATAAAATTAAGCGTAGGTTAAAATGCTAATGTCCCCAATCGAAGAGTAACTTTGTAAGGGGATAAATCCCCTAAAATCACAATTATTTTTAGTCATTAATCCCAGGCATAAATGCCTGGGCTAATGAAGCAATGTAAGAATTCAAAGAAAAGCACAGACGACAACTTTAATTTAAAGTACGCAGTGACTCTAAATTTGCTTTAATTGTTAAATCCAGGTCTTCTTTTGTGTGTGCCGTGGACAAGAATATCGCCTCAAACTGAGCCGGGGCAAGATAGATTCCCCGCATAAGCATTTCATGAAAATATTTTCCGTAAAGAGCGGTATCCGATTTTGTCGCAGTGCCAATCCCTTCAACCTTCCCTTCGTAAAAAAATAATGTCATCATGGAACCTACACGGTTCAACGCATAATTCTTTTTCAACATCTTCATGTTTTCCCGTATACCATTTTCAAGGTAAGCGGATTTTTCTTCTAATATATTATAAATGTCGGGATTGTTTTTTATATGATTTAATGCAGCATAACCGGCTGCCATTGCCAGCGGGTTTCCGCTTAATGTTCCTGCCTGGTATACAGGACCAGCGGGAGCTACCATTTCCATTATTTCCTTCCTGCCTCCGAATGCTCCAACCGGCAGTCCGCCGCCGATAATCTTTCCGAATGTTACCATGTCAGGTTTCACTTTCAATATCCCTTGCGCTCCCTGTGGTGAAAGACGGAAACCCGTCATTACTTCATCAAATATCAAAACTATGTTTTCTTCAGTGCAAATCTGACGGAGTTCATGCATGAATTCATCAGTAGGACGCACCACACCCATATTCCCGGCAACAGGTTCAATAATTACCGCCGCTATTTCATTTTTGTTTGCTGTTATCAGTTTCCTGACAGATTCAATATTATTGTAATCAGCAAGTAAAGTATCTGCCGCATTTCCTTTTGTTACACCCGGACTCGTGGGAACACCCAATGTTAATGCCCCCGATCCGGCTTTTATCAGAAAATAATCCCCATGTCCGTGGTAACATCCGTCAAATTTAATAAACTTTTCCTTGCCGGTATATCCCCTGGCTGTACGGATTGCACTCATCGTTGCTTCTGTCCCGCTGTTTACCATTCTGACCATCTCAACTGATGGCACCAGTTCGGTGATTAGTTTTGCCATTTTCACTTCTAACTCTGTCGGCGCACCAAAACTTGTTCCATCTTCAATTGCTTTCAACAGTGCTTCTTTTATAAATGGAGGATTGTGCCCGAATAAATGAGGTCCCCAGCTGCCGATGTATTCTATAAATTTGTTTCCGTCAACATCATAAATTTTTGAACCCTCACCGCGTTTAATAAATATAGGCGTTCCACCCACTGAACGAAATGCCCGCACAGGAGAATTAACCCCCCCGGGAATAAATTTAATTGCTTCTTCAAACAGTAACTTACTTTTATGTGTATCCATTTTTATCTTCATGTTTATTATTCGTAAGACTCAAAGATAGAGGAAAAAGTGAAAAATAGAAAGTACTGTTTACCCCGCGCATCATCCCATGTCACCCCAATTAATTGAATCTAAAACGTTCATTCATCACTTTCTAATAATCTTCCATCACCCCGATATGCCGTACTACTCTCTATCCTCTGCCTACACACCCTGTTCTCCTTGCTTTAGCGGGTATTTACCGGGATTAAGCGGGTATTTAGCAGGTAAATGATTTTGGGATGTTTTAAATTTAGGAGGGAAAAATATCTCATCTATGATTAAATAATATAATGTATCTTTATTTAAAAGTCAAATCATATTGAATTTCCCGAATCTGACGAATTGATCGCTGCAATATATGCGGTTGTCCATGCCGATTGAAAATTAAATCCCCCGGTTACTGCATCAATATCTATAACCTCTCCTGCAAAATAAAGCCCCTTGTGAATTTTACTCTCCATAGTCTTGAAATTAATTTCATCATTGTTTACTCCTCCACACGTAACAAATTCTTCTTTGAATGTGCTTTTACCATTGACAGAAAATCTCGCCTGGGTTAATTCAGAAGAAAGTTGGTTCAAATCTGATGACGAAAGATTATTCCATTTGAATTCTTTACTCCAATTCAAGTTCCAGAGAAAACTCTCCCACAAACGGATAGGCAAACCTAATGGCGAAAAGGAAAGTATGCTTTTATTAAGGTTTTGACCTTTTATCTGGATTAGCCTTTCTTTTAAAGTGTTCCAGATTAAACCCCGGGAGCCAATTTATTATAAGCTCAAAATTGTAGTTACAATTGCTTAATTCTCTTGCGCCCCATGCGGAGAGTTTCAAAACAGCGGGTCCGCTCATTCCCCAATGAGTTATTAACAAAGGACCTTTCGATTTTAACTTTGTCCCTTCTATTTTAATTTCAGCATTGGGAACGGATACTCCTGGAAGTCCGGCGATCCTTTTGTCTTTTATGTTGAATGTAAATAAAGAAGGTACAGGAGTTTCGATTTTATGTCCCAATTTACTTATCAGTCCCCAAATTGCACTGCTGCTCCCCGAACATATTATTACTGAGTCAGCAAGGAATTCTTTATCGTTTGCAATTATAATCCATTTGTTCTTTGGGGCTGGTTGAATATCAGATACGAGTGTGCGGGTTAAAATATTTACTCCTGAGTTATTTGCAGATCTGATTAGGCAGTCAACAATTGTCTGTGAGTCATCCGAAACTGGAAATATTCTGCCATCAGGCTCGGTCTTTAATTTTACACCACGGTGCTCAAACCATTGTATTGTGTCCTTTGAACTGAATTTGTTGAATGGACCAAGTAAAGCTTTACTGCCTCGGGGATAATATTTTATCAATTCCCCTGGCTCCGTACACGCATTGGTTACATTGCACCTTCCGCCTCCGGAAATTTTTACTTTGCCCAATACTGAATTACCTTTTTCCAGTATAGTTACATCGCAGTCCGGGTTATTCTCCGCTGTTATTATTGCTGCAAAAAAACCCGCAGCCCCGCCTCCAATTACTACAATATTTTTTAATTTCTTCATTATTCAAATTTAATATAATTGTATGAACAAATTAATATATTTGCATTATGATTAATTTTCTCCCCCTTGGCGGTGCCAACGAAATAGGTGCAAACTGTTATTACCTCGATATCGGAGGAACAGGTATTATTCTTGACTGCGGTATGCATCCACAGAAACTTGGAATCGAATCACTGCCCGATTTTGATCTGATTGCCGATAAACCGGTTGATTTTGTCTTGATATCTCATGCCCACCTTGACCATTTAGGTTCACTTCCATATTTAGTTCAAAGGCATCCTTATATTAAAATTATTTCTACACCGCAAACCAGGGCAATCGCTGAATTAACTCTTCATAACTCTGTATCTATTTTAAAGGAACAACTCAAAGAGACGGATGATATTAAAATCTATTCCCATGCGGAAATTGACCTTCTGATCCAATCAATAGCATACCATAATTATCAGGAAGAATTTGAACTGGAAGGATATAATGGAAACTGCATCGTAAAGGCGTCTTTTCACGATGCGGGACATATATTGGGTTCCGCGGGGATTCTTCTTGAATTTGAAGGTAAGAAATTATTTTACACCGGCGATATAAATCTTAGCCGACAATCGTTGCTTGATAAAGCAGACCTTCCGCATACTCAGGTCGATATTATTTTGCTTGAATCTACCTATGGATCAACCGATACCGGTTCAATTCCTTTATGGAGTAAGGAAGGCAAAAGATTTGCAGCTGAAGCCAATAAAATTATTGGTGAGGGCGGTTCTGTATTAATTCCAGTATTTTCGCTTGGGAAGCATCAGGAAATTCTCTCCACAATATGGAACCTAATGAAGGCCGGGACTTTAACGCAAACTGATATCTACACTGGTGGAATTGGTCCTAAAATCAGCAGGGTATATGATTACAACCGGTACGCTGTAAAAAGAACAGATAAAGAATTTGAGCTGATGAATATTCCTCAAAAAAATCTGTTTGATATTACAAATTTTGAGGATTTCTTTAAGACACCATCTATAGTCCTTGCCTCTAGCGGAATGCTGCTTCCCGGAACTATTTCGTTTAACCTCGGGCAATATTGGCTTAAGAAATCTAAATCAGCCATTTTTATTGTTGGTTATATGGAGTCGAATACTCCTGGCTATATAATTGCTACTTCTTCACGCGGAGAAAAAATTAAGTTGTCTGATACTTCTGAAAGTGAAACAGTAAAATGCGGTATCAAAAAATTCCGCTTTCCCTCTCATTCAGCAAGAGAACAGTTGATTGAAATTGTTCGGAAACTCAATCCTTCCCAAGTTGTACTTGTGCATGGATATCCCAATGCGATCGACTGGGTCGGTGAGAACATTCTCAGGGATTATAAACATATCAAAGTCTTCAGCGCTGAACCCGGTAAAGAATTTGTACTTTAGTCTAATTCACCATTATGAAAAAGGAATCAGTGTGTTGTTTTTCCTTTCTGATGGTTTATTTTATTAGCCTCTAATTCTTAAGATTTATCGGACAGGCAACTGTAAAAATAGTTCCATCTTTCGCATTTGAAGTTAGACTGGCTTTACCTTTCAAATATTTTTCTGTTAGTAATTTTATGCTGTAGGTTCCTATCCCCCTTCCGGTACCCTTAGTAGTAAATGACCTCTGGAATATCTGAAGCTGATAATCACGTGGAATAAAAGTGTTATTATGAACCCAAAAACTGGCAATGTTCCCTTTTAAATTACAACCGGTATTAACAACCCCACCTGGTTCTATTGCTTCAAGTGCGTTTTTGATCATATTACCCAATACTCTGCGAAGCAGAACTCTGTCAGAATTAATTGTAATAAGTTCCGATGATAAATCGATTTCTACCAATTTATCTTTCCCAGCCTCATAAATGCTATAAAATCTGGTAATTTCCTTTAACAAATCCAGACTATTGAAAGTAGTTATCTCAATTTTTAAATCATTTGACTCGGCTGAGGCTATTTCCCGTTGTGCTACTATCTCTTCTAAAAGGGAATCAGATAAATTAATTATCATTTCAACATAATTGGTCTTGTCTGATGGATCCGATTCACCTAAAAGTTGTGCCGCTCCTCTCACACCACTTACTGTATTTATAATATCATGAAGGAATATTTTCTCCAGCATGGTCTTACGCTTTTCATGGCTGATGTCAAGAACCGAAAATATTGTGAATTCATATCCATTGATTGATAGTGGTGTGGCAAAAACTTTAAGATCAAGTGCCTCAAGACTTCCGTTTTGAGTTATCCGGCATTCCTGCACGTCCGCTATCCCTTTTTGACTGTTGAGGATTGCATTTACAGCTCCACATGTTTTACAGAACTCGGTAGTACCACATCCTCCCGGGGTTTCTATTGAGTGAACACAATTCAGAAGTTCGCCAGGACGCATTCCCAGAATCGAATTGAAATTATCCTCTTCTAATAATGATATTGCGGTATGGTTACTATAAATAATCTGCCTGCTATGATTGAGTATCAATATAATATCAGGGACTGCATCCATAACCTCACAAAGTAGTTTGTTCTCCAGGAAAATATTATGCTCTTTGATTAAATTAGGAAAAGTATCTCGTTCAGCACGGGCAAAAAATGTGGTGGTTATTTCTTTCATAATTTTAATGTCTTATTTATTGTATGTTTAACATCCTTTATCGATTAATAAAGGATTTCTTTACTAGGGTTATGAAAATACATCTAACTACTAAAATAATATGAAACAGTTAAACTAAAAAGGTAAATATCATTAAGACTTGATTCAAAGGGTCATGAAAGAATAGTTTTATTTTTGATTTGAAATCCCGGTTAATCTTTCCCTGTCTTTTTTAGCAAGACTACTGATTACAAGATTATATGAAAGATCTATCCAATCATAAATGAATTTATCCGGAACAGACCCATCAAGTTCAATTGTATTCCAATGAACTTTGCTCATATGATAGCCGGGTGTTACCGCCTCATATCTTTCACGCAGTTCCACAGCCAACTCCGGTTCGCATTTTATATTTATACTTACCGGTGGGTTGAGATTTAATAGAAGAAACATCTTCCCTAATACCTTATATACAGGAGTATCCTCATCAAAGGGAAGACTTTCGGTAACCTCCTGTTTTTTAAGACAAAATTCTCTGACTTTTTCAATATCCATATTTAACCACTAGCCCAGTCCCGATTCTGTCGGGACTGGAATTGTTGACAATAAATAAATTAATAATCACTTCGCATTTTTATCTATATATCTCGCAGCGTCCTTAGCAAAATATGTTAATATCATATCCGCGCCTGCTCGTTTAATGGCATTCAAAGATTCCATCATTACCCTTTCCTCATCGATCCATCCATTCTTTCCTGCAGCCTTAATCATTGCAAATTCACCTGATACCTGGTATGCTGCCGTAGGCATCTCAAATGTTTGCTTTGCTCTGTATATAATATCAAGATAGGGGCCCGCAGGTTTCACCATAATAATATCCGCACCTTCTTCAATATCGTCGGCAATTTCCCTCATGGCTTCATTTCCGTTACCTGGATCCATTTGGTGCGATCTTCTGTCACCAAATGCAGGTGTTGATTCAGCCGCTTCCCTGAAAGGACCGTAATAACCGGAAGCATATTTTGCCGCGTAACTCATAACGGGAATCTTCTGAAATCCCTTTTCGTCAAGGGCTTTACGGATTGCGCCAATCCTGCCGTCCATCATATCAGAAGGAGCAATTATATCGGCACCCGCTTCGGCATGTGAAACAGATTCTTTAACAAGAAGTTCAACTGTCTCATCGTTTAGTATCTCTTCTCCCTTTAGCACTCCGCAATGACCATGGGATGTATATTCGCATAAACAAACATCCGTTATAACAAGTAAGTTTTTTACCTGCTCCTTAATTGCCCTGACTGCCTGCTGTATTATTCCGTTTGGATCATACGCACCAGAACCAACTTCATCTTTATGATCGGGAATACCAAACAAAATTACTGCTGGAATTCCTAGTGCTGCAATCTCTTTACACTCCTTAACTATTTCATCAACCGACATTTGATAGTTGCCGGGCATAGATTTTATTTCTTTCTTAATATTTTTACCGGGTACTGCAAACAATGGATAAATGAAATCATTTTTTGTAACGACAGTTTCCCGTATCAAATCTCTTACGAGCGGATTATATCTTAATCGTCTCATCCTTTTAGTTGGATACACAGCCATTTTTCTACTCCTTAACTTTCAATTAGAAAAGTTTTTTATTTTATTTACTATCTTCTCTGCACTCTTAATACAATCTCCTACAGAAATACCGTCTCTGTAATTACCAGCAATTATTAACCCCGGGTTTTCTTTCTCAAATGTTACAAAAGAATTTTCATGTTCAATGTAACCGATGTTGTATTGAGGTATCGCTTTAGGCCATAATTTATAAGATAGATATACAGGATCGGAGTTAATTTTCATTAATGTTTCGAATTCATTTCTTACTCTTTTGAATAAAGCCTCCTTATCAAAGGTTGCTACCAATGGATCCCGAGCGCCCCCAACAAATAAGGTAAATGCTGCTTTATCTTCCGGGGCGCGGTTAGGAAAAAGTACTGAACTCCATATTGCTCCAAGAAAACTCTTCTTTTCTTTTGCCGGAATAAGGAATCCAAAACCATCAAGCGGACGCCCGACATCTTTCATCTCGTATCCTAAATAAATAACAAGTACCGGTGGATAGTAAATCTTATTCAAATGCTCAGCTACTTTTTCATCAAGAGGGCAGAATAATTCTGAGGCAATATAGGCCGGAACCGTTGACACCAGATAGTTACATGTAATGCTTACAGGATTGCCTTTATCTAAATAATTTATTTTATATCCTGAAGCGGCTCTTTCTATTGATGTTACCTCAGCTTGAAGATGTACCTTGTCGCCAAGATTTTTTGCTATTGTTTCGGGTAATATCTGCATACCACTAACAAAAGAAAACATTTTGGCAGATTGCTTGGCTACCTCAGGTCGGTTCTTCCTTTCTTTTATACTCTTAAAAGTTCCTACTATTAGTCCGCCGTATTTTTCTTCAAGATCATATAATTTAGGAAAAGCAGACTTTACACTTAAGTCTTCAGGATTCCCTGCATATACTCCTGCAACAAACGGGTTGATTGCATAATCGAGGAATTCTTTTCCCAATCTTCTCTTTACAAAATCCGCAATACTCTGATAGTATCCGTCTTTTGATCTTCTAATAAACGGCTCGGCAAATAACCTTAACTTTCCACTTTTGGAGAAAAGCTTTGATTTAAAGAAACTAATCGGATTCATTGGCAGAGGGTGAAGTACATTATCCCTCAAAATATATCTTTTATTTCCTTTTCTGTTTGCATATACAAGCTCTTCCTTCAGGTTGAGTTCGTTTACAATCTGTTCTATCAATGGAGTAGTTTCAAGTCCGCTGTTAGGCCCGCGGTCAAACATGTAACCATTTTCAGAAATACTTTCGACAGATCCACCTACAGCATTCTTTTTTTCGAGTACTGTGACGTCATAGCCTTCCTTTTTAAGGAGATAAGCAGCAGTTAAACCGGAAACTCCCGCACCCATTATAACAACTTTGTTATCCATTAATTATACCTCATTTAAGTTATACTGTCCTTGAATATTTTGAAGTATCTTCCTGTCTTTCAATATACCCGTCAAAGTTAATTGCAATGTTCCTGATAAGAAGCCGCCCCATCCCATTGACAATTATTTTGTCGTTAGTGATCTTAAGAAGATCATCTGATTCCATTTCCTTTAGATTATTTAATCCCCAGGCAAAATAAGTTCTGAAATTTATATTAAATTTCTGTTCGATGGATTTAATATCTAATTCAAAATCACACATAATTTTCATGATAACATATCTGCGTATAATATCGTCATCGCTTAGTCTGTATCCTTTTGCAACAGGCAATATTTCATCGTCGAGCGCTTTATAATATTCTCTTTCTGTCTTGTAATTCTGAGTGTAAATATGCTCAAGCTGACTGATTCCGGTTATCCCCATTGCATATAGGTCGGCACCTGCGTTTGTGCTATATCCCTGGAAATTCCTGTATAGTTTTTTCTCCCTAAGTGCTATGGCAAGTTCATCATCTGGTTTAGCAAAATGATCCATTCCAATAAACACATACCCAGCTTCGGTTAGTTTCTCTCCCGTCATCTTTAAGATATTAAGTTTCTCTTCGGGTTCAGGAATATCCTCTGTCCGGATTAGCCCCATATGCTTTTTCATCCACGGCACATGTGCATAATTAAAAACGGCAATACGGTCAGGAGAAATATCAATAACATGGTCAACGGTATTAGCAAATGTATCGACAGTCTGGAAGGGGAGTCCATACATGAGATCAAGATTAAAGCTGTGGAATTTTAATTCCCTTATCCAATCGCATGCCTGCCGGGTAATATCTTCCGGCTGGATTCTGTTTACTGCTTTCTGGACTTTTTCATTGAAATCCTGAACCCCCATGCTTATCCTATTGAATCCATTATGGCGAAGTGCCTCAAGATGCTCTTTTGTTAACCCGCGGGGATCAATCTCGCAGCTATTTTCAGAAGTTTCTTTAAAATTAAAGGATTCTTTAATGTAATAAGCAAGGTCGGAAATTTCATCGGGATTTAGATGAGTTGGTGTACCCCCTCCCCAATGTAATTGTGCAACCTGCCGATCTACCAAAAGAAAACTTCGCAGCATATCCATTTCTTTTTTAAGATATTTCTGGTATTCCTTAACCCTGTCGCGGTTTCTGGTAATTATCATGTTGCAACCGCAGAAATAGCAAAGAGTGTCGCAATAAGGGAGATGAAAATATAATGAAAGATCCGGGAGATTCTCACCATAATTGGTTTTGACTATCTCATCCATATAATTTTCATGATTGAAGCTTTCATTAAAATGCGGAGCCGTGGGGTAACTTGTATACCTTGGTCCTGGCTTATCATATTTTCTGAACTTTGCTAAATCTAATTCGAACATATTCTATACTCCTTTAGTCCTGCTAAGTCTTATTCTTTTGACTATCTGCATTTTCCTTATTTAAATCTTTGACTTTCTTCCTTAACAAAATTAACCATAGCTTTTGCATTTTCAGGATCTACATCAGGTAATATCCCATGCCCAAGATTAAATATGTGCCCACTGCCACGACCATAAGAACTTAAAATTCTAATAACTTCTTCTTTTATCCTTTCCTTTGGTGCATATAGTAATGTTGGATCCATGTTTCCCTGGATGGCTGTTTTACCGCTCAGAACAGTTCTCGCAACACTGATATCATTTGTCCAATCAAGCCCTAAAACATCTGCACCCGATGCTGCAATTTTTGTTAGATCATAATGAACTCCTTTTGCAAAGAAGATAATCGGTTCATTTGTCCTTTTAATTGAGGAGATAATTTTTGTTATATAAGGAAGAGAAAATTCCTCATAATCATGAGGTGAAAGTATACCTCCCCAGGTATCAAATATTTGTACAGCATCAACACCAGCCTCAATTTTAGCTGAAAGATAATCCGAAACTGCTACTGAAAGTTTATCCAGAACCTGATGAGCAAGTTTAGGATTAGTATATATTAACTTTTTAATAATGGAAAAGTTTTTAGAACCTTTCCCCTCAACCATGTACGTTAATAATGTCCACGGTGAACCGCTGAAACCGATTAACGGCACTCTACCATTGAGTAACTTTTTTGTTAAACTAACAGCATCAAGAACGTACTTCAGGTCTTTCCAGGGATCAATTATTTTTAGCTTATCAGAATCTGATTTGGTTCTTATAGGCTTAGGAAACATCGGTCCCTTCCCTTCATGCATTTCTAATTGCATTCCCATAGCATCCGGGATAACTAATATATCTGAAAAAAGTATTGCTGCATCAACTCCTATAATATCTACCGGCTGAATGGTTACCTCTGCTGCCAGTTCGGGAGTTTTGCACATTGTAATGAAATCAGCCTTTTCCCTTATAGCCCTGTACTGGGGCAGATATCTTCCTGCCTGACGCATAATCCATACAGGTGTACGTTCTGTTTTTTCTCTTCTGCATGCTCTTAAAAAAAGGTCGTTCTGTAATAAGTTCAATTTTTCTCCTGGTTCATCTTGTAATAATTAACAATAGCTTTAGCAAGTCCCTCAATAGTAAATTCTTCCGGCATAATATCAATTTTGAGCTTTCTGTTCTCAATAGCAGATTTTGTCGTTGGACCAATAGCCGCAATGGCAGATTTTTCAAAATACCGGGATGGATCTTTAATTCTAAGGATTTGCAGAAAATTTTCAAAAGTAGAAGGACTTGTAAATATAAAGAGATCGGGATTGCTGTTTTTAAGATTCTCAATATATGGGGCAAGACATTCTTGAGATGGTACCGCAACGTTATAAACCGGAACTGATTTAATCACCGCTCCCAGTTCTTCCAGATTTTTTGGTAACTCCTCTCTGCCTATTGCAGAACGGGGGATAAATATTACCTTCTTGTTCAGTCGGAATTTAATAAGTTCGTAAGTAACACCTTCGCTGCTAAAGTCCTTTGGTATTATATTAATCGGGATCCCGTATTTATCACAGATAGCTGCGGTTTTGTTACCGACAGCCACAACTATAATCTTTGTATAATTTATTGTACAGTTAAGTTCTTCAAGGCGTTTGCTGTACATTTTAACTGCATGCGCTGAGGTAAAAATGATAAAGTTGATTTTATGTTTACTGATAATGAATTCATCAAATTGTTCCCAACTATCTGGCTGAACTATATCCAAAGTGGGGAAAGTAATTACCTCTGCTCCTAGGTGTATAAATATTTCTGCAGATTCTTTGGATGTCTCAACGGCTCTGGTAACAACAATTGTTTTACCCTTTAAAGGAAGATCATTATTATATTGGAATCCGGAAAACAAACCATGCAGTATAAAGTCATATGTTTTTTCTCTTTCGGTTATTTTCTGATCTTCATTCAATCCTTTAGCTATACCGCGCTGAACCGAACCATAAATGCTTCCAAGTACAAGATCGACACCAAACTCGTCATCAATATCCCTGAAGATCCCTTCGTTTTTTCCGGATTTTATTATGTTTCTTAATGTTTCCTTAAGGTCCTTTTCTAATTCTATTAATTCATCGCATAAAATATAGTCCGCACTAAATGTTTCTTTCCTGTACATCATGAAAAAATTCTGATATTTCATCATGAACATATAAAGATGAAGAATATAAGAACGAAGAGAGTCGACAATGTCTTTTTTTTCTGAAATTATTCCATTTAGAGAGGTATTAAGTTTTTCCATTCTCCCTTTCATTATAGAATAATAAAGTTCTTCCTTGGAAGAGAAATAATTATATATAGTCCCCTTTGCTATGGATGCTAATTTAGCAACATCTTCCATCATCACTTCGTGATAACTTTTTCGGGAGAACAGGATAGAGGCAGAATCTATTATCTTATTCCTTTTAATCTCTTTACCATTTTGTTTTCTTAATTCAGGAATTATCATCGTATCTTAACAATTTATTTAATATTCCAATCATGCATTGCAATAACAAGCCCGGTGTTAGCGTCAATTATTATTTCTTTACCGCTGCCTCTAAAACCTTGAGTGCTTTCAGATGCCTGATCAGTCGATATAATCTGCCAAACATACTGGTTAAGGTTCGAATTCCAGGTAAATTCGGTTTTCCAGTCTTTAATACCAATAGGTAATCCGCTGTCTTTGGCTATTTTCACAGCTTGATCTTCAGTAATGTTGAAATTACAATCCTCTTCAACGCAATTGGGTATACCGGTAATGTTTATATCGCGGACTATATTTCCAATTGTATCTACTGAAAACGTGATCAATTCATTAACATAAGATTTGTCGGGAATGACGAGTCGATAAACCATATTGTAATATGGAGCAACATATTTAGTTTTTTCAAAATCAGTAGTAATGTACTTTTCGAAAAAGTCTTTCCCTGTTTTTTGTATTATAAAATTATCGGTTTTAGTGAGAATCCCGGGAGGAACAATATTTGCATCTTTTTTTGTGTAGGAAGAACTGCTGCATGAACTTAATAAAAAGCCCAGGACAATAACACTTCCAATAATCAAGTCCGATAAAAACTTCATTTCTTTACCGCATCTCTCTATAGATTTCATTCAATATAATTCCGGCACCTGCTTTAAGAAGATTTTTCGCCAGTTTTATTCCGACTGCTTCCGGATCTGATTTACTGCCGCGCAGTTTACCCCTGAATGAAATTGAACCGTCTATAGATCCTACATAAGCTTCAAGATAAAGTCCGGTCGATTTCAATTCAGCATGAGCGCCAATGGGGACCTGGCAACCTCCCTCAAGTGTGCGAAGAAGTGCTCGTTCTGCCATAACTGCTATGTTTGTGTTTTCATCATGCAAAGGGTAAAGTATTTCCTGTGCAATTTTGTTATCTTCCTGGATCTCTATTCCAAGTGCACCCTGTCCTACGGCTGGTATTATCTGATCAAAACTAATTACAGATGAAATATATTTGTTCAATTTCAATCTTTCTACGCCTGCGCGGGCAAGAATAATTCCATCCCATTCTGAAGATAAAAATTTCTTTATCCTTGAAGGAACATTACCCCGCAGTTCTTTAATCTGAATATCAGGACGGAAATGAAGAATCTGAGATCTTCTTCTTAATGATCCTGTTGCTATTACTGCGTTTTCCGGTAGGTTTTGAAGAGTAACCCCCTTCTTACGGGCAATAAGAACATCTTCTGCCGGGTGACGTTTTGATATTGCCCCGAATATAAGTCCTTCCGGTAACATAGTCTGTAAGTCTTTTAAACTATGGACGGCAATATCAATTTTTTTATTTAAGAGTTCAACTTCAAGCTCTTTAGTGAAAAGGCTCTTATCACCTATTTGTGACAATGCTACATCAAGGATCTTATCCCCTTTGGTTTTGATGATTTTTATTTCAACAATAATATTTCTATTTGATTTTTCGAGTTCCTTTTTGACATAGTATGACTGCCACAGGGCTAGTTCACTACCTCTTGAACCGATAATAATTTTAGTTTTAGCCAAATCTTTTCCCTAAGAATTTATTCTTTTGTTTCTTTGTTGTTATTTATTCCGAAGATATCTCTTAGAACACCTACTTTTGCCGCTGTTTCCTCCGCGCTATTTCGTAGATCATTTATTTTTTTCAGTTCGACAGTAGGTTGATGAAGAATTTTATTAATAATTCTTTTAGTTATTATATCTATTTTTTCCTGATCACCCGGTGAGAATCGGTTTTTGTTTTTATCTACTTCGTCAGCGCGGATAGATTCAAAATAGTCTCTTAAGTCCTTAATGGTTGGAGCTACTTCAAGTGAATTAAACCAATTTATGAAGTTATCAATCTCTTCATTAATAATCTTTTCTACTTTTGGTACTTCGAACTTTCTTTTGGAGAGGTTCTGCTCAACGATTATATTGAGTGAATCTATATCATGATAGAAAACATAATCAATATTTTTACATAAAGGATCAATATCACGAGGAATAGCTATGTCCATAAGTACCATCGAGGAGTAGTTCCTTTTTTTCATAGCTGATTTAATTTCTTCACTGGTAAGAATAAAATTGTCAGCACTTGTAGCGCTGAGTATTATATCAAACTCATGGAGTTTATCTTTGAATGTATTAAATGGTATTACTTCGGCCGATATTGCTCTGGAAATAATTTCGGCTTTTTCAAGCGTTCTGTTTGTTAAAACAAGTTTGCCTATGCCCTGATCTACTAAATGTTTAGCAGCTAATTCACCCGATTCGCCTGTCCCGATGACAAGCGCAGTTTTTTTGGAAAGGTTTGAAAATATTTTCTCTATTAATTGAACGGCTGCATAACTAACAGTTACGGCACCTTCACTGATCTCAGTTTCCGTAATTGCCCTCTTGCCTGCTTTAATTGCTGCGTCAAATATCCTTTTCATGAGGAATCCTGCAAACTGCATCTCTTCCGCTGTTTGGAAACTTTCTTTCACTTGGTGGTAAATTTGATTATCACCGATAAGTAGTGAATCGATTCCGGAGATTACTTTGAAAAGATGTTTGATAGCTTCAGATGAAGAAAAGGTCTGAAAATGGTCAGCGTGAACACCAGCATTTCTTTTGTGTAATAAAATAAAATTTTGGATATCAATAAGGTCAAGCTTTGGATCTTTTGGTATTCCATATATTTCAGTCCGGTTGCATGTGGAAATTATCAACCCTTCTGTAAAGAGATCTTCCCTGGCTTGATGGATTAATTGTCTGATTTCATCATCACTCAAATGAAGCGATTCCCTTAGTTCGACAGGTGCTGTATGATGGTTAATAGAAACTGCAAGTATATTCATATCAATAAAACGAATGAAAACTTAATGACAGAAAGTTGGTCACTAAAGTTGATAAAATTGCAATGACAAAACCGATTATGCATAGAGAAACTACTTTTTTGCCTCGCCATTTACCCAGAGCTTTTGTCATAATACCTATTCCATATATTATCCAGACAAGAAAAGTACCCACAAGCTTTGGATCCAAATACTGGAATTTAGGAAATGCCCTTGGAAGCCAAATAATTCCAATCGTAATTGCAAATGTTAGTAGAACAAAACCTAGAACAGCTGAATAATAGCTAAGAGTTTCCAGAACCTCAAGATTTGGCAAACGATTGAAGATTAGTCCGAATTTATTCAGTTTTATATCTTTATAGAGTGTTAAATACAAAAATCCATAAACTGCACTTATAGTTATACCGGAATACCCAAGTAATGCACTGAAAACATGAACTCCCAGAAGGTTGCTCCTCAATACATCTTTAACATCGGGATTATCTTTAATAAAAAGAGATGAGATCACCTGAAAAACAATTGATATTATTATTATGAAAGGACCGGTACCCCTTATGTCAGTAATCAACTCAAGTATGAAATAGGAAAATGTAACTGCAAAAGCCAAGACAGTAAATATCTCAAATACATTTGTTATAGGAGGATGATTAAAGTGAACAGTCCTTGTCAAAAGATAAACTATATGTATCAGCAAAGTAATGAAAAGAAAAACTCTTTTAGAATTCGTAAATCTCTTTTCTCCTTTCCAGAAATCAAAAGCGTAAATCCCAAAAGTACATATATAGAAAAATGGTAAAAGAATAGTAATTGTATCAATTGTGGAGTTCATATTTCTTCCTATAACTGACTGATGAGTACAAAAATATAGAATTATCAATTGCCCGTCAACAATAAAATGACTATCCGGTCAGCAAATATTTCTACCTGTTTTCAGTAAAAATTGACTGAATAACTAACAAATTTCTTGTTTTCGTATATGAATTTAGCACTGAAGAACTTATCTCCTGACAACCAGGGTATAAATATCTGGTCTCCTTCCCAAAGGTTAAGTGAAAGAAGTTGATCATTTGGAATCCATTCCAGGTGACCTTCATTTGAGCTTATCAGGTCACCTTCAAATTTATTGGCCGTAAAGAGAAAAACATACCAATCAAAAACACCATCAAATAGTGGAAAGGTTATAATCCCTTTGAGTTTCGGTGAGAAGATTGTAAGACCAGATTCTTCTTTAATTTCACGGATTACACAATCTTCCGGTGTTTCGGTATGGTCAAATTTTCCTCCAAGACCGTTCCATTTCCCTTCATGGAAATCATTTTCTTTTTTGTTTCTGAAGAGCATAAGTGTTGTTTTGTTTTGTGTATCTGTAATGTAGCATAAAGTAGCGAGTTTCATATTTTATATTGTTATTATTAATTGTCTTTGATTATTTGTATAAGATAATTAATATTAGGGAAATAAATGTAAAAAACAATGTGTGTTGCAATAGGCTTTAATTTAAAGATAATCAAATTTTAATTTGGCGATTTGAAAAAAAATAGGAATATTTAGCACACAATTAAATTGTCATCTTGAAATCACAACAAAGTATAGACATAGTTTTATTTTTAAAATAAAAAATCAGGAATGGATTATATGATAGAATTTTCTTCCGAAGAAAATAATCCGGAATTAAAAGAAGAATTATTTAATGAAGAGCGCGAGCTAATTTTTTATCTCTCTCCGCAAAAAAAGAAAGATGATTTTGAGGATGATGACGACTTTGGTGACGAGGATTTTGACGACGACGATTCAGATGATGCTCTCGAGGATGAAGATGAGTATTATAAACCCGAGGATGAAGAGGAGATATTAGACAAAGAACCCAAAGAAGAAGAATTCTATGAAGAGGACTTTGACTTCGAAGATGAAGACGATGACGATATCATCGAAGACGAAGAAGAAGGATTTTAAAGATACTTTTCAGGCACTAAATAATTTTTTACATAGTCGGTAACACCATCCTCTAAGCTTATCAGAGGTTGAGCATAACCGGCTTTTTTTATTTTAGATAAATCGGCCTCGGTAAAATATTGGTATTTCTTAGCTAAGGTACCGGGTAAATCTATATATTCAATGTTTACTGGTTTACCGAGAGCATTAAATATTGCATTAACAAGATCGTTCCATGTACGCGCCAATCCCGACCCAACATTATAAATTCCATTTTTGTCTTTGTTTGCTAATAGGAATAAAGTCATATCAACCGCATCTTTTATATAAATAAAATCCCGTTTCTGCTCCCCGTCTTTATAATCAGGATTTTCCGATTTGAACAATCTAACCTTTCCGGTTAAATTAATCTGATCATAGGCTTTACTGATAACACTCCTCATATCGCCCTTATGATATTCATTCGGGCCGTATACATTAAAGTATTTAATGCCGGCAATTTTATCTGTCAGTTTATTTCTAAGCCCCCACAGATCAAACAACTGTTTAGAATAACCATACATGTTCAGAGGACGAAGATTTTGTAAATCGTTTTCATTATCTGTAAACCCCAGAGAACCATCCCCATATGTAGCTGCTGATGATGCGTAAACAAAACGAATTCCGTTTTCTACCGAATACTTGGCTAAAGATTTTGTGTATTCATAGTTATTTTCAATTAGATGATCCGAATCCTTTTCGGTGGTAGAGGAGTTAGCGCCCATATGGACTATTGATTCTATATTAAACTCATATCCGGACTCTATCTTTTCCAGGAATTCCCATTTGTTCATGTAATCCGCAAACTGTAATGACGGAAGATTCTTCCATTTATCTTCAAGTCCAAGTTCATCAACAATTAATATGTCATCTGATCCAAGCTGGTTTAACCGCCAAATTATTGCACTCCCAATAAATCCTGCGCCTCCGGTCACTATTATCATTTGATCCTATGTCTCTTTGTTAAATATGAATTTTTAATGATAATCAATTTAATTATATTTAAAGTTCTTTACAATGTTTAACAATTATATGAATTATATGAATTCCGGTTTTCAGAAGTTAACAGATTTATTAAATAAAAGAATTATGATTATTGATGGTGCCATGGGGACTATGATCCAAAGGCACAATTTAACCGAAAAAGATTTCGGAGGTGAAAGGTTTAAAGACCATAAGCATGATCTAAAAGGAAATAATGATGTTCTCTCAATTACTCAACCGGAAATTATTAAAAATATACACAGAAAATATCTTGAAGCAGGCGCTGATATAATTGAAACAAACACTTTCAGCTCTACCGCAATTGCCCAGGCGGATTACCAACTTGAACATTTACCCTATGAACTTAATTTTGAATCTGCTAAAATTGCTAAAGAGGCAGCTTTAGAATACACTTCTAAAACTCCCGATAAACCAAGATTCGTAGCAGGGGCACTCGGTCCGACGAACAAAAGTTTATCACTTTCACCTGATGTAAATGATCCGGGCTATAGGGCTGCTACTTTTGATGAAATATGTTCAGCTTATTATGATCAGGTAAGGGGATTAGTAGCTGGTGGAGTTGATATCCTGCTTATAGAAACCATCTTTGATACTTTGAACAGCAAGGCGGCTATTTTTGCTGTTGAAAAATACTGCGATGAAAATAATCTGCGAATTCCCGTAATGATATCCGGGACTATTGTTGATATGAGCGGAAGAACTTTATCCGGACAGACAACAGAAGCATTTTTAATTTCAATCTCACATACCAAAAATTTATTGAGCGTTGGATTAAATTGTGCACTCGGGGCTAAACAAATGCGCCCGTTTATAGAAGAGCTTTCTGATAAAGCACCCTATTTTGTATCTGTATATCCAAACGCCGGACTCCCAAACGAAATGGGTGAATATGATGAAACTGCAGCTTCTATGGCTGCCGTATTAAAAGAATTTGGTGAAAGTGGTTTCTTTAATATCGTTGGTGGGTGCTGCGGTACCACTCCGGATCATATAAAAGCTATTGCCGAAACAGTGAAGAATTTTAACCCGCGGCGTTTTCCTGAAGTTGAAAACTATTTAAGACTAAGTGGCATGGAGCCTCTCATAATTAGACCCGAAACTAATTTTGTGAATATCGGCGAAAGAACCAATATAACCGGTTCGAAGAAATTCGAGAAACTGATTATGTCGAATGACTACGAGGGAGCTTTGTCCGTTGCAAGGCAACAGGTTGAAGGAGGAGCCCAGGTTCTAGATATCAATATGGATGAAGGTCTGCTTGACTCGGAAGCTGCAATGGTTAAGTTTCTTAATCTTATTGCCGCAGAACCTGATATTGCCAAACTTCCAATTATGATTGATTCATCTAAGTGGTCAGTAATTGAAGCCGGATTAAAATGTTTACAAGGTAAAGGTATTGTTAATTCGATAAGCATGAAGGAAGGTGAAGAGGCATTCAAAGATCATGCACGGAAAATATTAATGTACGGGGCCGCTGTTGTTGTAATGGCATTCGATGAAGAGGGGCAGGCAGTTACTTTTGAAAAAAGAATTAAAGTCTGCGAACGCGCATATAAAATTCTTACTGAGGATGTCGGGTTTCCGCCGCAGGATATAATATTTGACCCTAATATATTAACTGTTGCAACCGGAATTGAAGAACACAATAACTACGCTCTTGATTATATCGAAACTGTAAAATGGGTAAAAATGAATCTGCCCCTGGCTAAAATAAGCGGAGGTGTTAGTAATATTTCGTTTTCATTCCGAGGTAATAATACTGTACGCGAAGCAATGCATTCAGCCTTTCTTTTTCATGCAATTAAAGCGGGAATGGATATGGGTATTGTGAATGCCGGACAGCTTGAGATATATGAGGAAATTCCGAAAAATCTTCGCGAACTCGTTGAAGACGTTCTACTTAATAGAAGAACAGATGCAACCGA
The DNA here is from genome assembly GCA_963786395.1 of uncultured Ignavibacteriales bacterium. Lineage (GTDB taxonomy): Bacteria > Bacteroidota > Ignavibacteria > Ignavibacteriales > Ignavibacteriaceae > Fen-1301. The sequence continues at coordinate 71,489 of CAWAZD010000009.1, forward strand.
ACGTCTTGTTGAATTTGCTGAAACTATTAAACAAAAAGGAAAAGAAGCTGTAAAAATTGATGAGTGGAGAAATCTCCCTGTAAAGGAAAGATTGAAACATGCTTTAATAAAAGGGATTGTAGATTATATTGATGATGATACTGAAGAAGCACGCAAACTTTATAACCGCGCAATTGAAGTTATTGAAGGTCCGCTTATGGATGGGATGAGTGTGGTAGGTGATCTTTTCGGTTCAGGTAAAATGTTTCTTCCGCAAGTGGTAAAGAGTGCAAGGGTTATGAAGAAATCGGTTGCCTACCTAATCCCCTTTATTGAACAGGAAAAAAAGGACTCAAACGATACACGTGAAGCCGGTAAAGTTTTAATGGCAACTGTGAAAGGCGATGTTCACGATATCGGGAAAAATATTGTAGGCGTAGTATTGGGATGCAATAACTATAAGGTGATTGATCTAGGTGTAATGGTACCTTCTGATAAAATTCTGCAGACAGCAATTGATGAAAATGTGGATGTAATTGGATTAAGTGGACTCATCACTCCATCGCTTGATGAGATGGTGCATGTTGCAAAAGAAATGGAGCGTAGAGGATTTAAAATACCGCTTATGATTGGTGGTGCAACTACTTCAAGAATACATACCGCGGTGAAAATTGCACCTGGATATAATAGCCCCGTAGTCCATGTACTCGATGCTTCTCGGAGTGTTGGAGTTGTGAGTAGTTTAATCAATCCCGACGAATCAATAAAAAATAAGTTTGGCGCTGATATTAAAGAAGAATACACCAGACTGCGTGAAGATCATTTGAAAAGGAAAGAAGAAAAAAATTATCTTAGTCTTGCTGAAGCACGCAGGAATAAATATAAAACCGACTGGAACAAAGCAGTTATTACTAATCCAGCCAATCCGGGAATAACCGAATTCAGCGATTTTCCATTAAGTACATTAAGAGATTATATTGACTGGACCCCCTTCTTTATGACCTGGGAATTGAAAGGAAAATACCCGTCTATATTTAAGGATGAGAAATACGGCGCCGAAGCTAAAAAATTATTTGATGATGCAAATAAATTGCTTGATTACATAATTAAAGAAAAACTCCTTTCTGCTAATGGTGTCATTGGTCTCTTTCCTGCAAACAGTGTTTCGGATGATGACATTGAGGTATATACTGATAGATCAGGGAAAGGCGTTAAAGGTGTGCTTCATTCTCTCCGTTCTCAACTAAAGAAATCTGATAATGTTCCTAATATTGCTCTGGCAGATTACATAGCACCAAAGGATTCGGGTATGAGAGATTATATAGGAGCATTTGCGGTTACCACGGGTATTGGAATTGAAAAACTAATTGATAAGTTCCATGGTGAACATGATGATTATAATGAGATTTTAACTAAGGCACTTGCTGATAGGCTAGCTGAAGCATTTGCGGAATATCTCCATCTTATGGTAAGAAAAAAATATTGGGGATATGCTCCAGAGGAAGAATTAAATTCCGTGGAATTGATTAAAGAAAATTATCAGGGAATTCGCCCGGCACCCGGTTACTCGGCACAACCCGATCATACTGAAAAAATAATAATATGGGATTTACTCGAAGTTGAAAAGAGAACTGGCATTAAATTAACAGAAAGTATGGCAATGTATCCGGCTTCATCAGTTAGCGGACTATATTTCGCGCACCCCGATGCAAAGTATTTTAATGTTGGTAATATCGGCAAAGACCAGGTGACGGACTATCATAAGAGAAAAGGCATGAGTATGGATGAAATTGAACGCTGGCTAGGTCCAATTCTCAATTATGAAAAAGGAGAGAGCTGAGTTCCCCCCCGATGGGGGTATTTTGCACGCTAAAGCACGCTTTCGCACGCTAAAGCACGCTAAATTCAGTTCAAACCGGCTTTAAGGCCTAATCAAACCATGTGCAAACCTGAAATAGGCTCCCTGAAGTTACAGAAATTATTAAGGAAGCAGAGATTTACCAATTCAAATCTATTTCAGTAAAACAAGTTTTTTTACTGATGTATAATTCCCCGCGGTTAGTTTATACAGGTATACTCCTGAAGGCAATCCTTTCGCATTAAATATTGCCGAGTAATTCCCGGGAGCTTTATTCTCATCAAGAAGTGTCATTACCTCATTACCCAGAATATCAAAGATCTTAATTGTCACATTACCTGCCGCAGGTAAGGAGTATTTTATCACTGTTGTCGGATTAAATGGATTCGGAAAGTTCTGTCCAAGATTATATGTAATAGGATTTTGAACAGTTTGTTTTATGCTCGTTATTGAATTATACTTAACGCGGGCATTAGTTATTGCAGTCCTAACATTATCCAGATTTAGATCGCAGGCAAGTGCAAAAGCCACATCAATACTATCACCGGTTCCAATTGTAGTCGGTCCCGAAGAGGTAATATTTGCAATGTCTGTTGGACCTGCTGAAGTTGTTGTTAGTCCGGAAATAAGGGCAGCCCATTTAGACCCTATATCATATGGAAATGTCTGGTTCGATATGGCATAGAAACCATAATTGGTTCCGGATAAAAGACCAATTCCTATTGTAGTATCCGGGCTCCACCCTAAATGATGAACATAACCGAAGCTGCCGGTACTATCCCATGCGGTTAGATCATTCAACCCGGATCCCTCTATCATGTCCCAGTCAAAGTAAAGCCCGGTGTAAAGTCCAGTCAGTGGAGCCCCCGATGTATTTATAATAGTATAACGTAATATAATATAATTTTTATCTGCCGGATCTATAAATGAATATGATTGCAAATGTACAGTAACACCAACCTTGTTTGCAGAAGAAATCCCGCCATCGGCAAATATTGTAGAACCCTGTATATCGCTTTTGGTTCCAGGTGTACTTATTTTAAATGGCTGTATTGTAATAAAACTTCCATCCTCACCCCCGCTATTATTCCTTATACAATCACTTATAGTAGTAGCAGTTGTACCAATTATTAATGCACCCTCAAACATAAAGTTTGGACCACCCTGGAAATGGAAACCGTTCCCTTCCAGGTCATTGGGAAAATCATTAAAACCCAGATTCCCCTTGGCTGTTAATGTAAGCGTTATGTCATTACCTGACTGGGTTGCAAAGTTGGGATTCGCCTGAGCACCTATCCATTGAAAATCTGAATAGCTGCCATCACTGAAGCTTAAAATAAAATCCAGAGGAGTATTACTCGGTATCGAATTAGAAATAGTAAAAGTAAATGGGTTAGTGTAATTATCAATTGTCTGAAGAGTTCCTAAAACCCCCGGACTAAAATTTCCGTTCACTATGGTTGAATAACTGTTCTTGTTTACAAGTGATACTGAAAGTGCTGAAGTTGGAGAAAGATAATTTTCGAATTGTACTCTCACTGTAATTGTTTCTCCGGGTTCGAGTATTCCATTATTGTTTCCCCCTGGTGCCTCATCAGAAAAAGCAACCTTTATTGCCCTGCTTGATTCGGAATTAAGATTACTAACTGCTTTAAATGCGTTAATTCTTCCTCCACCTAAAAGATTAGTCAAACCCGGATTCTGGGTAGATATGTCATCGCAGTTAACTCTTACCTGTTCCCTTATCTGCTCGCTGGTATATAGAGGAAATTTAGAGGCAACCAATGCACATACACCGGAGGCTAATGGCGAAGCCATTGATGTTCCTTCCAAAGTTAGATAAGTATTAGGTTGCCAGGTTGAGTAAATACCAGATCCGGGCGCGCATACTCCTAACAAATGTCCATAATTTGAAAAACCGGATAATTGATCATTGAAATCTGTAGAACCTACAGAAAGAACACCATTAAAATCAGCTGGATAAAAAAGTTCTGTACTGCCGCTATTGCCGGCCGCACAAACTACGACCGCTCCTTTGCTTATTGCATAGTCTATTGTTTCCTGCCCGAGTATAGAATATCCGCTTCCGCCCCAGCTGCAGTTAATAACTTTTGCGTGCATATCTGCAGCGTAAACTATACCCTCAAATCCGAAAGATATTAATGGCTCTAATCCGAGTCTTATGTCATCCTCCGAAACTTTAACAGGTAATATTTTACATTTATAACCTATAGATGCAATACCAACTCCGTTGTTGGTTACTGCCGAAGCTATGCCCGCAACATGTGTTCCATGGTCAGGACGGTCTTCAATTGGATTATTATCCGGAGTTGCTATTCCATTATTTCCAAGACCGCCGAAATCCCACCCATGATAGTCGTCTATATAACCATTATGGTCATCATCAATCCCATTATCAGGTATTTCACCCCAGTTACGAAATATGTTTGCCGCTAGATCAGGATGCGGCCAGTCTACTCCTGTATCTACAATTCCAATAACTACCGAAGTATCTCCGGTAGTTATTCCCCATGCCGCTGCTGCATTAATATTCAATTAATGAAGTCTGACTGCCGTAACTTGGGTCGTTAGGCGTAAAATTAACCGGATACATGAACTTAGGCTCAGCCCATTCTATCTCGCCCGAAGCTTTCAACTGCTTTGATACAAAGTATGGATCATCATTGGAGTCATATTTCATGATTATTATTTTATCAAGTCCGGTACCCGTGTTGGTTTTATTCAGAAATGTTTTAACTGAATTAACCTTAAATACATTCATCACCTTGCTTAACCCGGAGGTAAGAATTGCACTTTTGTTCAAACCGGTTGAGGGAACACTTTTCAACTTTACAACAATTGTATGGCTCATATAATAAGTATTATTATTCATTAACACTTTTGTGTTGTTGGTATAAAAACCAAAAGCAAAAAGTGGAATTAACAATAATATAAAATACTGTATTGGTTTAGTGAGCAGCCGGCAGTTCATATGATTTCTCATTAAATATTGTTTATGATACCAGAGAAAATATTAAAAAAACTTTAAATACAAGCTATTATTCCTTAATTTTTACACTCTATTTATAACAAATTATGATAATAGTGATATAATGGACAGCATAGACGAATTAAAGAATAAAGTTCAATCCGCATATAAGATCTGGGAAACATCTACATATAATAAATCATTGGGAAAGTCTCCTGAACGACAAAAAGTGTTTACTACCGTATCATTTAATCCGGTCAAACCTCTGTATTTCCCGAATGATGCCATTGAAAATTATGTCGAAGAAATTGGCTTCCCGGGTGAATTCCCTTTCACCAGAGGTATTCAGCCAACAATGTACCGTGGAAGATTCTGGACCATGAGACAGTACGCGGGATTTGGAAATCCTAAGGAATCCAATAAACGTTACCGCTACCTGCTTGAACATGGCACTTCGGGTTTGTCTGTCGCATTCGATTTGCCTACTCAAATAGGCTACGATAGCGACGATCCCATTGCCGCCGGTGAAGTAGGTAAAGTTGGCGTTGCCATTGATTCTCTTGCAGACATGGAAATTCTATTTGATAAAATCCCCCTTGATAAAATATCAACTTCCATGACTATAAACGCTTCAGCTTCTGTGCTGCTTGCAATGTATATTGCTGTTGCCGAAAAACAAGGAGTATCTAAAGATAAAATCAGCGGCACTATTCAGAACGATATTCTAAAAGAATATATCGCCCGCGGGACTTACATCTACCCGCCCAAACATTCCATGAGGCTAATAACCAATATCTTTGAGTACTGCGCAAAAGAAGTTCCTAAATGGAATACTATTTCCATCTCCGGTTATCATATCAGGGAAGCTGGTTCCACCGCTGCCCAGGAAGTGGGCTTCACGCTTGCAAATGGAATTACTTATGTAGAAGCCGCCATAAAAACCGGTCTTGATGTTGATCAGTTTGCCGGACAACTTTCATTCTTCTTTAACTCTCATAACGATTTACTTGAAGAAGTAGCAAAATTCCGCGCAGCCCGCAGGCTATGGGCAAAAATCATGAAGGATAGATTCGGCGCTAAAAAAGCTAAGTCTATGATGATGAGGTTTCATTCCCAAACCGCAGGCTCCACTCTCACTGCTCAGCAGACCGATAATAATATTGTTAGAGTTACAATCCAAACTCTCGCTGCCGTACTTGGTGGTACCCAGAGCCTGCACACTAATTCTAAAGATGAAGCCCTGGCTCTTCCTACAGAAAACTCAGTTCGTACTGCACTCAGAACTCAGCAGATTGTTGCTTATGAAAGTGGTATTACAAATACTATCGATCCCCTTGCCGGTTCCTACTATATAGAGGAAATGACAGATCAAATTGAAAAAGAAGCCTCAGATTATATTGATAAGATCGATGCTATGGGCGGGGTAATCGCCGCTATCGAAGAAGGATATATTCAATCCGAAATCCAAAACGCTTCTTATAAGTTTGAAAAAGAAATGGAAAAAGGTGAAAGAATCATTGTAGGCATGAATAAATTCCAGGTTAAGGAAAAAGAACATCTTGACCTGTTAAAAATTGATATAAAGGTTCAGGAAGATCAAATAAAATTCCTAAACAAAATAAAGAACGAAAGGAATAATGTTGAAGTTAAAAACAAACTCGCTGCATTAGAACTTGCATCACGTGGTGACAACAATTTAATGCCGTATATTTTAGATGCTGTTAAATCGTATGCAAGCGTTGGGGAAATTTGCAATACAATGAGATTAGTGCACGGGGAATATAAGGAAACAGTGGTTATATAATGGAAACCAAAAAAATCGAACACATTGGTATTGCCGTAAAAAATCTCGATGAGTCTGTTAAATATTATCAGGATGCCTTCGGCTTGAAGTGCTATCTGATTGAAGAAGTAAAGGAACAAAATGTCAGGACTGCATTCTTCAATGTGGGGGGAACTAAGATTGAATTGCTTGAATCAACCACCCCCGATGGTCCTATTGGAAAATTTATTGAAAAGAAAGGAGAGGGGGTTCACCATATCGCATTCGCGGTTAACAATATTGACTCCTCCCTCACAGAATTAAGTAACAAGGGAATTCAACTTATTGACAAACAATCGAAAAAAGGTGCTGAAGGTTTAGATGTCGCTTTTCTTCATCCTAAAGCATCCTTCGGCGTTCTTATAGAGCTGTGTGAAAAAAATAATCAGAAATAATTCCAGGATTGCATATGCAACTGATTTAAATAAAAAGAATCAGTTAGTGAGAATATGGAAAACATTTCTAATCAGAAAGCATCATAAACTCGAACTTCTATTAACTGTATTATTACTGGCTATTTTTCTCGCTTCTTTTATCCGCTTCCTAAATCATATTGAACTAAGAGCCGGAGAAACTTTCTACGACCCCTTACTTAATTTAATTCGCCCCATTGATCTTACATGGGTTATTTTCAGCCTTATTTATATCAGCCTGATAACTGCTATTATTTCTTTATCCCGCGAACCGTCTAATTTGTTATTTGCCCTGCAGGCATTTATTATCCTGGGTGTTATCAGAACTATCGCACTGCTCCTTATGCCTTTAAACCCTCCCCCGGGAATGCTTCCCTTAAACGATCCCTTTGTTCAAATGTTTGGACCCGGTGAAGTACTCACTAAAGATCTTTTCTTCTCAGGACATACGTCCACTCTGTTCCTGCTCTTCCTTACGGCTAATGGAAAAATTCTTAAAGGAATATTCCTTTTTTGTGCAATAATTGTTGGAATTTCGGTATTATTGCAGCACGTACATTATTCTATAGATGTTTTTTCTGCCCCATTTTTCTCGTACGGATCTGTTAAATTAGCTGAACAGATTAAAAAAAGATACTTGGTTCACGCGCGTTAGCGCATCGAAAATTAGATTGTCATTCCCGCGAAAGCGGGAATCCCTTGATTTGTCTATACTTAATATCATTCTGAGCGAAGCGAAGAATCCGCTCTATAAACTTATATTTATGAATTTTTCCTGAGTTGATGTGTTTAACCCTTTTAAAAACGTTAAAATAAAAGTTATACCTTCTAATAATAAAATCGTTAAGATAATGTACCTTTCCTTCGGTATTTTCTTTGTAGTTATTGGAACACTGGGACTGGTTATTCCCATTATGCCAGGATTCATATTTCTAATTCCAGGAGCATATTGCCTCGCCAAATCCTCATCAAGACTGCATAACCGCATGATGGACCATAGGCACATTGGAAAGTATTTCCATAAACATGATCCCTGACAGGTTAGCTTTTCAAATCAATTAAATAATGCAATATATGAGTTTTGTATTGAGAATTATATTTGTCTTTTTGATTATCTACTTACTTGAATTTTATTTTCTAAAAAAAGTAGTTGTCTCTTTCAAATATGTTCTCTCAGGAATAAATTGGAAAAGATATAAAATCTTCTTAATTACACTGCTTGTTTTTTTGAACCTTTACCCGCTATTTCTTCTTGTATATTACATAAAGGGCTCTGTTCTGCCCGATTCCCGCCTGGCTGACTATCTCATTGTCTTCCCCTTCTGGGGCTTTGGTTTAATCATCATCCAGTGTTCACTTTTCTTTCTGCTTATGCTTATAATAAAAGGTGTCTTCTACTCTTTATATAAAAAAAACAAACCATCCTACCGTAGCTTCGAGAACAAAGTTGTTTTTCTTCTTATCTTCTGGTTCACATTGTATGTGCCTGCCCGGATTATTTTTGACTATAATACTGTTTCCGTAAGAAATGTTGTCTATAAAAAACATAATCTTAATCCTGCATTAAAGAATTTCCGTATAGTCTTTATAAGTGATATCCACGCAGACAGGCATACCGGAAATAAACGTCTTGGAAATTATGTCACGAAAATAAATAATCTAAAACCCGATCTTGTCCTTATAGGCGGCGATCTTATCTCCTCCACCCCGCAATATATTGAAACAGCGGCTGAATATATGGGGATGATTAAATCAAAATATGGCGTCTATTCTTGCCGCGGCGATCATGACCACTGGGCATACAGACCCGATATCTCCAAAAGTATAAATGCAGTTACAGATGAACTTGAAAAATATAACATCCCCATGTTAAACAATGAAAACAGAATTCTGGATGTCAACGGTGCCAAAATGTTAATCTCCTTCGTTACATATACATATCCCGAAAAAATAAAACAATACGAGCTCGATACTCTGCTCGCACAAAAAAAGCAGGACTTTAATATTGTGTTGTCACATCAGCCGGAAGGTGGGATACCGGAAGAAGCTTCTGAAGACAATTACGATTTAATGCTTGCTGGTCATACTCACGGCGGACAGATTACTTTCTTGTTTCCCTTCTTTAATCTCAGTCCTACTTTAATTGAAACGAAATACGTCCGTGGTAATTTCATGATCGGCAATATGATGCTGGTTGTTACCCGTGGATTGGGAATGTCCCTTGTTCCATTCCGTCTTAACTCCACCCCTGAAATAACCCAGATCATCCTTAAAAATTAATAACCTCTATATTTTCCTTATTTGTAGGAACGGGTCTTTTACACGATATTCGTTAAATCCCAAATGTCATTCCCGCGAAGGCGGGGATCCCATGAATCAATGTCTAACCGGAATTAATTATTTTTGAAACATTACCTGTCCTTGTCATTAGGAGAGAAGCAAACAATCTCCTCTCCTAACTTTTTCCTTTTAACTTTTACCTTTTAACTTTCTTCTACCTCTTGCTTTTATATTCCCAATTCCTTTAATTATAACCACAAGGTTTGTGCAATTCCAAAAATAAACTAAAGGATAACTCCATGAAGAACTCTGCTTTTATCATTGTGTTGTTGCTTTTTGTAACTTGTAATTTATCAGGCATAAATAACATTGCTCTGGGACAGGACAAAAACCACATAAGTACCAGCAACAATATATATTCCACTAATAATACTGATACTATTAAAACCACAACTAAAAAACCCGCCTATCCAAAAGAGTGGCAGGAAACCAAAAAAGAAACTAAAAATAAAATAATAGGTAAAACCAGAGACGGCAAAATCATTTATGAAGGACCCCGTGGCGGCAGATATTACATGTCCGACAAAGGCCGCAAAGTCTACATCAAAAAAAACTAATTAATCAGCAACAAATACTTTGCGTTAAGAATATCAGCACGGGGCATATCATCAATAAACTTACGGAGTAGAGGAGGAAATTCTTTTTTCTTCCTACTCCTTACTCCATACTTTCCTTATTCCCGGCCTCAAATACTTTGCGTTGAAAAAATTCAGCATAGACTGTATTATCAATAAACTTACAGAGTGGATGAGGGAATCCTTTTTTCTTCGTACTCCATACTCTATACTTTCCTTATTCCCGGCCTCAAATACTTTGCGTTAAGAAAATTCAGCATAGGATATATATTGATATGGCATACGGAGTAGATTGGGGAAATGCTGTTTGAGCTCCGACTTCTAAGTCGGAGCGAGTTCATTTCCCACACTTGAATTTACAGACAGGTTATACGAAGCGCTGAATTTTTAGCAAAGGATTTGCAGCCGATGTTCTTTTGCTCCTTTTCTTGCGCCAAGAAAAGGAGAGAGAAAATTCTTTATATACTTATCTCCCCCTGGAGATAAGTCTTTGCATGCCCTGAAATCTCGGTACGTTCGTTAAGATTCCTGCACACAAGCATACCGCCCCTGCGCGATATCTGCCTTGCTGTAAGCACATCCTTATTCAGCACCTTACTCCAGTAAGGAGTAAGAGTAGTATGAGCAGAACCCGTTACAGGATCTTCATCTATTCCTGCCTGCGGTGCAAAAAACCTCGAAACAAAATCAACATCATTCCCATGAGCAGTTATTATTACTCCACGACCGTCTGATTCCGCTATCTTCCTTATATTAAACCGTATATTCTTTATCTGCCCCTCATTTTTGAAAACCAGCATATAATCCGATTTCCCCTTATGCACCTCTATCGGTTTAACATCAAAACACTCTGTTACTTCATTATCTAAGTCAACCGGCGTAATCGTATCTGTTGGAAAATTAAGTGTAATGTACTCCTTATCTTTTCTAACAACCAGAGGACCACTCTTTGAGTCAAACTCTATCTCTGAATCAGAATATTTCTCATGATTAAACAAAACATGACCGGTTGCAAGCGTAGCATGACCGCATAGATTAACCTCTATCTGCGGTGTGAACCAACGTATATTATACTTCCCGTTCTTTTTAATATAAAAAGCAGTCTCGGCAAGATTATTCTCCATTGCAATGTTCTGCATTACTGTATCCTCCGGCCAGTTATCTGGTAGGGGACAAACAGCAGCGGGGTTACCTGTGAATATCTTATCAGCAAAAGCGTCAACCTGGTACATCTTTATTTTCATATTTACTCCAGTCATATTTTTCTATGACCTAAATATATTATTATTCTACGAAATATCTAATGTACTAAAAAGTGCTTTCAATAAAGGAGAAATTCATAAATCTATGATTTTAGACCAAATATTAAATCTTAGATTCTATCCCGCATATAAAATTCCTAATTTTAGCCCAGTCCTTCAGGACTGGGTAAATTGAATATAGTTAAAAATACTTATGCCATTTATGGCATTAAAAAGAATTATTATATTATTGTACTGTCTCACTTCCAGGTCATTATTCCATCAATCCATTACTGCGAATGACCTCTTTTTTCTCTGTGTTTCTCTGTGGCCTCTGTGTCTTCGTGTTTTTCCTAAAATTCTTATTCTATCATTGGTAAGGCCTTTAGTTATTCCTCCATCAATCCATTCCTCCACCAATCCATTACTCCATTCCTTTTTACTTTTACCTTTTACCTTTTACCTTTTCACTTCACCACCACCTTCCCTGTCATCCTTGGATGAACTGAACAATAATATTCATACACTCCCGCTTTCTCAAATATATGGGAATACTTCTCGTTTGTATCCAGTGCTTTAGATTTAAAACTCTTATCCGTGCTGGTTACCGTATGCGGAACATCGTCATGGTTCACCCACGTTACATTTGTACCCGGTGCAACCGTTAACGTCTGGGGATTGAAACTAAAATTATCTATACTTACCTCATTGCCTCCAACACTCCCATTGTTTTGCTTCTCCTCATTCTGCTCCCTGTTTGTTGCCGCCGCCACTAACAGCGGAGTATCCGTAACCGCAAGGGTGTGGTTATGTTCCATATAATTTACATCCGTTATCCCCAAAAGACTGCGGAGCTCATTAGCCGGTACCTTCATTGGACCCGGTCCTTTCGCCATTCCCGGCATAGGTTGCGGAAATGCAGTCGACATCGCAGTATGAAATGTAATGTTCCCCTCAACCTTCTGAATTATCTGATGTATATGTCCGTTAAGAACCGTAACCGAACCAAACCTTTTCAAATTAGATAACGCCTGGGCGCTGTCATCAGTACCCCATCCCCACTGGGGATAAACATTCCATAACGGAATATGAGCAAACACTACAACTGGAGTGCTATCCTTCAATCCCTTCAAATCTTTTTGAAGCCATTCAAGTTGATCACTCCCAAGTTGACCAAGCCCTCCTGCCTTCAGGTTTACAACATTTACCAAACCAACAAAATGAACACCATGCGAATTAAAACTATACCACCCCTTACCTCGCGATCCCTTACCGTATCTCTCAAGATATTGCTGACCATCGTCATTCAATACATCATGCTCTCCCGGCACATAATGAATCTTCCCGGTCTTTGCGCTCTTCAGTAACTGATCCAGTGTATCAAATTCCGACGCCTTTGAAAGATGCGAAAGATCACCCGTATGAATTGTAAACTCAGGTGCCACCGGCATTGCGTTTATCTTATCTATTGCTGATTGAAGCGTTCCAACCACATCGGGGTTCGCTTCTTTATTAAACCCTATATGACTATCACTTATTTGAATAAAACTAAAATCATGTGCCGGTATCTTTAATCCCTCCTTAAGCTTCCCGGTATTCATATCAATTAACTGGCTCATTCCAAATGACTTAAGCACACCGCCCTGAATCATCCAAAGTACACCCGTACCAGCCCATGCCATACATTTCAAAAAACCCCTTCTGTCTATTCCATCTTTATTCTTATCATTAACAATGTAGCTGCTCATATTTCATCCTTTCCTTTATTTTTATATAATAGTATCCGAAGATTTGAAATTGATAAAACAATTCATTCCCGCAAATGTTCCCCCTCATACCCAACCTGTAACTCCTATCATTCCGAATCATCCGCAATTCTTACTTACGAGATTACATTGTCATAGTCTTTCCGAAGAGGATTTTCCGATAAAGAAAAAGGTGTTAATAATTCACGTAAATAGGTTTGGTATAACTTTTAAATGTGCTATAATCACGAGTTCTGTGTCAGTTCTGTCTTATTTCCGTGTTAATTCTGTGTTCGATGCAGGAGCAATTTTTAGAAATAAGAGGTAAATAAAGTGAGGCTTTATTTATGATAGGGTAAAAAAAGAAATTAACCAAGTCAAATTGTCTGACGTCCGGATTCTCCCAAAAGAACATTTCGTATCTCTATATGTTTCATGGTTTAGCCAACGGGAAAAAAGTCGGCCTCTAATATTAATACACCCCATTTCCAGTTTTTGATCATTTTTGAGAGCAATAAAAAGTAGCCCTCTATTAATAGTACATCCTTACCCCTGTTTTCATGAATGGAACGACTTATGCATGAAAACGGGAATGGGGATTTATAGGAGTAAGTTGGTTAAAAGTTGTTAGTTGAACAATTATTTAGAGATGGTAAAATAAAATTATTATAAATTTTCCCTTGACAATTTAAAATATTAAATTTACGTTAACCTTATAATATTACACACTCATGTAAGCAGGTTTTAATAATAAAAACATTATCACATTTCAATTTCAAAATGGAGTATACTTATACAAGTTGATACCCTTTGTTTAGATAAAAACTAAAACCATAAAAGGAATCCATCAATGAAAAAGGTATATAATCCTTTACGTGATCTCATCTCTGATGACATTTTTGTACTTCTCTATTCACTGGGAATTATCCTTGACAAAGACATACGCAATTACCAGATCCGCAAACAATTTAGAACATTAAGAAACAAAAAAATAAGCGTTGATCAGGCAATCAGTCGTATAATGAAAAAATATAAATGCCTGCATCAGGACACCATCAGAAAAATCGCTTACGGCAAACCTACTGCAGTTTCATAATGGGCCGGCTAACTTTTTTTGTTGTTAAAATTCAAAAACATCCGTACCTTAATTACACTGTTAACTGGATTCTAAGTAAAATAGCTGATATTGGGTTGTTAAAAGATTCCGTTTAAGAAATTTATAATTGATTAGCAAATAGATTTTCCTGCAAAAAGGGTTTTACTATGTTACGCAGTACAAAATTTCCGAAAACCTCCATTCAAACAAATAATCTGTTGATGAATCATTGCAGCATCTCATCTCTTAATAATCTCATTAACTGTAATAACATTTTATTATTTAAGAAAACCTTTTGGGCTTCCTTAATCATAATTCTCTCGCTATTTGCAAATGATATTTTTGCCCAGGCAAATGATGATCATAATAAACCCGACCGCTATGACCTAAACCTTGAACAGTTAGGAAAAATTGTTATCACCGCCTCCAAAACTCCAAAGTTAATCTCTGACATAACTCAGAAAATTGATATAGTTACTGAAAACCAAATGCATCAGATAATAATGAACAATAGAAATATTGCTGAACTTATCCAGTACCTTCCTGGTGCCTCTGTAAATGTACTCTCTCGAAATGATGTCAATTGGGGTGCTTATGGCGGTATAGGTCCAAAATACAACACGTATCTATTGCAGGGTTTACCTATTGATGGCTCTATGGACCCAACCAGTATTGACGCTATTTTACTCCAGCGCATTGAGGTGCAAAGAGGTCCCGCTTCCGTCCTATATCCCAATTACCTGTCTCAGGACTTTGCAGGAAACCAGGGCTCCTTGGGCGGTACCGTTAACCTCTTATTAAAGGAAGATGTTACTACTCCTAAATCTACTTTCGTTCTTGATTATGGCTCATACCAGACTTATTCAAGTAAACTTTACCATGAAGACCGTTTAGGTAAATTTAATATTTTCGGTGGCATATCTTATGAGAAATCAAATTATACAAATTATGGTTCCACTGATTCCTGGTTAAATATGCTTAAAAATCCCGAATACCAAAAAGGAAAACTTTTTCTTGGTACTTCTTTTTTCCTGGATGATTCACTTAAACATAAAATCACCATTATGGGCAACCAGTCCTTTCAATGGGGAGATGTCGGACGTATATATCGCAAATTTGATTATAGATATGGTTTATTAAATTTTGGATATACTGGTCAAATAATAAATAATCTCAATGTTGCTTTTAGAACTGGGTTACGCTCCTACAATCGCTCTTGGCAGGATGACTTTATTGATCCTAATAATGTTCAGTCATTGAAAGCTACAAATAGCGTTAAACAGTTCATTGTACCCGCCGATATTTCCTTTTCTTTTAATCATTTCAGTAATAGCAATTTAACTGTCGGCTCTGATTATCAATATTCAACTTATCTGACTTCTCTGCAGCCATTAGACAGCAATACTATTGATGGCAATGACGCTTCTACTCATCAACTAGGTCTCTACGTACAGGAAGAAATGCAGTTAAATAAATTAACCCTTCGGGCGGGTGGAAGATTTAACTATACAGGTCAGTCTGTTAACAAATTTGAAGATCAGCCACGGAACTTGCTGAATAAAAGCTGGAACGTCTTTCTCTGGAGCGCCGGAGCTAAATACAGATTATCCGATGAACTAACTCTCTTTGCCAATGGTGGAAGCAGTTTTATGTTGCCGGGATTAAAATCCATCGGTGGCACTCTTCTTTTAAGTGATATGTTCAAACCTGGTAAGGATGGACAGCTTCCTAACTATAATCTAAATCCTGAAAATGGAATTGGCTATGACGCCGGTGTGGATTGTAAACTCTATTCGGATATTTTTCTCTCAGTCCGCGGTTTCCTCAGTACAATCACTAACGCTATAATTGATAATGTTATTAGCCAGAACCCTTCACAAACTATGTCTGTTAATGCCGATGGTAAAACCCTTACTAAAGGAGTTGAAATAAGTCTCAAACAACAAACCCTAAATAGTCTGAATTGGTTTGCAAATATTACATTAACCAGTTCTAAAATAAGTAATCCTGATAATCCCGATCTTGATGGTGTCGATGTCCCGTTTGTACCTAAAATAATGGGTAATGTTGGAATTACTTTCTCTCCCTTATTAGATTTCGAATTCTCTCCCTATATACATTGGGGGGGTGGAATTTATGACAGTAATTCCAAAACTAACCGGCGTTATTTCAATTCCGGAGAACTGTTTAATCTCATTATCTCTAAACCGGTCTCCCTTAATCAGTTTACTAAAATGAACGCCTATGTTAAGCTATATAATATTACTAACAATAAGTTCAATATGCCGTTCCAATTCATTGACCCGGGGTTTAGTTGGACTCTTGGTTGCAGTGTGGATTTTTAAGGATTAACTTAATTTAATTCCGTACAATTATTTTATGAAAAAATGTGTTTGGCAGATTTTAATTTCAATCATTTTCTGTTCTGCTTTTACTTTGAATCTGAAAGCACAACAGTTGAAGCGGTACGAAGCTGTAAGTGCTTATATATACAACTTTGCCAAAAATGTTCAATGGCAAAATGAAGATGCAATTAAAGAGTTTCATTTTGTTATTATTGGAGATGATGAGAATATTATAAGGGAGATGACCTCTCTTTCTAAAATGAAAACTTTGCGGAATAAACCTATAAGGGTCTCTTCTGCCTCCGTTGTTTCTGATATAGATAATGTGCAGTTGTTCTTTGTTACTAAAGGTAAAGAAGGTAAATTAATTGAATTGTTTGACCGGATAGAAGGAAAGAATATTCTTCTTGTAAGCGATAATTACCCGGATAAACGGCTGATAATGATAAATTTTATTGACTCTGAAAAAGACAACACCCTCCATTTCGAAATAAATAAAGCCAATATAACCAATCAACATCTTTACATCTTGCCTGACATGATTCTAATGGGGGGCACTGCTGTTGACGTAGCTTCATTATATCGTGAGGGGCAGAAAAGTTTAAGGAAACTTCAAAAACAATTAGAGGATCTTGAACAAAACCTGAGTCGGCTTGAAAAGATTACTGCTGATAAATCCACAGAAATAAATATTCAAAAGGATAGCCTTAACAAACAGTCCGATAAAATTCAGGAACAGCAGTCTATACTTGATCTGCAGTATAAAAAGGTTCAGGAACAGCAACGTGTTTTTGATAAACAGTCCGCTGAACTTAATATCCAGTCACTGAATCTTAAACAACAGGATGATGCAATAAAGAAAGGTAATGTGCTTTTAACTGAACAAAAGACTAAACTTGAAAGTCAGAATTCGGAGATTCTTGCCCAGTCTAAGCTTGTTCAGCAAAAAGGCAGCCAAATCCAAAAACAACAGAATTTAATGTATCTCCTGGTCGTTATCGTTTTACTTGCTTTGTTTTTAATTATCGCCATTTACTACGGTTATAAGAGTAAACAAAAATTAAACAAGGAGTTGGAAAATAAGGTCGCAGTTAGAACTCACGAATTAAATGATGCCTATAGTCAGTTGTTGACTGAATTATCAGAACGGGAAAAAGCCGAAACTAAACTTCGTCAAAGTGAAGAACAATTCAGACTGATCTCTGAAAATGTGGCTGACATGATTGCTGTTCTTGACCTCGATGGGAAAAGAACCTATAGCAGCCCTTCATATAAACATATTCTTGGGGATGTTAATTCTTTATCTGGAACCGATGCTTTCGGTGAGATTATTCCTGATGACAGAGAGATGATTAAAGATATGTTTCATAGTATAATAAATACCGGAAAAGACAAACGATCCGAATATAGGATTATTGCATCCGATGGCAGCATTCACTTTATTGAATCTCAGGGTAGCGTGATCCGGAATGAATGGGATGTTATTACAAATGTTGTTTTCGTTTCCCGCGATATTACTGAACGCAAATATAGTGAAGAAAAACTTCAGCAATATTATGAAATTCTTGAAGAAAAGGTCCGGGAACGAACCGGGCAATTGAAAATTGAAAAAGAAAGGGCTGAATCTTCTGATAGAACTAAATCAGCTTTCCTGGCTACAATGTCACATGAATTGAGAACTCCTCTTAATTCAATTATCGGATTTACGGGCATTTTACTAAAAGGTATCGCTGGACCTTTAAACAGCGAGCAATCTAAACAATTAACAATGGCAAAAAGAAGCGCCCAGCATTTACTTGACCTTATAAATGATGTTCTCGATATCTCAAAAATTGAAGCCGGCGAATTAGTTGTTTCTAAAAAGAATTTTGATTTCAATAATGTCTTGCAAAAAGTAATTTCTACAATCCAACCCCTTGCTGAGAATAAAAAATTGAAACTTTGTTTAGACATTTCAAATAACGTTGGAGAAATTTGTAGTGATGAAAGAAGGGTTTCACAGATTTTATTGAATCTGGTTAATAATGCTGTTAAATTTACCGAGTATGGAGTTATTAAAATCAACTCTGTAAGAAAGGAAAATAATATTATTACAAAAGTTATTGATTCGGGAATCGGTATTAGTATTAAAGATATGGAAAAGCTTTTCAAACCGTTTAGCCAGGTCGATACTGGTATAACACGTAATCATGAAGGAACCGGTCTCGGATTATCTATCAGTAAAAAGCTTGCCGAGAAATTAGATGGTAATATTTCTGTCGTTAGTGAGATCGGTGTTGGAAGTACATTTACTCTTACTCTGCCTGTTGAGGAAAACGAAAAGGTTTTCAATTGATCAACGGTTTATAAATTAAATTATTGTTCTGAATTGACTATCAAGGATTATTTATGGAAACCAGAATCTTAATTATAGAGGATAATGAGCAGAATATGTATATGCTCAGCTTTCTTCTCGAAAGTGAAAATTATAAGGTGTTTCAGGCATTTAACGGGATTGACGGTATAAACTCTGCGATTCAAATTATTCCCGACATTATTCTCCTCGATATTCAACTCCCTGAAATGGATGGCTATACTGTTGCTAAAAGGATTAGAGAAGTTGAAAATTTAAAAAATATCCCTATCATTGTAGTAACTTCATACGCTATGCCGGGCGATCAGGAAAAAGCAATGGAATCCGGTGCCACTGGCTATATCGAAAAACCTATAAACCCCGATACATTTATTCCTCAAATGAAGTCTTTCCTTCCATATGAACTTATTCAAAAGAAAAATATATGAAAGTATTAATCGTTGATGATAAAATCGAAAATTTGTACCTGCTTGAATCTCTCTTAAATGGTTACGGGTATGAAACTGTCTCTGCTAAAAATGGTGCGGAAGCCTTTGGACTTGCTCTGAAAGACAACTTTGACCTTATCATTTCAGATATCCTGATGCCCGTAATGGATGGATTTACATTTTGTCGTGAATGCAAGAAAAATATCTATCTTAGAAACGTTCCGTTTATCTTTTATACTGCAACTTACACCGATACAAAAGATGAAGAATTCGCTTTAAGTCTTGGTGCGGATAAATTTATTCTAAAACCCCAGGACCCGGATGTTTTTATTGAGCTTGTTAAAAATGTGTTAAATGACGTTAAGGGGAAAAAGATCTTCCCGAATGAAGAACCTGATTTGGCTGAAAATGTTGTTTTAAGAGAGTATAATGCTACCCTCATCCGAAAGTTAGAAAATAAAATGCACCAGACTGAAGAAAATGAAAAAAAACTAAAAGCCTACGTTCTGGAACTTGAAACAACTTTAACTGAGCGCAAAAAGGTAGAAAAAGTACTTCGGCAAAATGAAAATCAGTTGGAATCAATTTACAATGCCACTGGGGACGTGCTCTACTATCTTGCTGTTGAAGCGGATAATCAATATCGCTTTGTCTCTGTCAATTCTGCTTTTCGCAAAGTGACCGGAATTCCTTCTTCAAAAGTCTCTGGTAAATTGGTTCACGAGATTATCCCCGAGCCTTCGTTGACCATGGTACTGCAAAAATTTAAAAATGCAATTGAACAAAAAGATATTATTCGATGGGAGGAAACTTCTGATTATCCAAACGGAAAGTTAACGGGTGAAGTGAGTATTTCTCCCGTTTTCGATACTGATGGAAACTGTACCCATCTTGTTGGGTCTGTTCATGATATCAGTGATCGCAAAAAATCCGAAGCTGAAATTCTAAATGCTAATCGGCAATACTCCTTTGTTAGTCAAATTAATCAGATGATAGTGCAAACTCGGCAACAGGAATTAATTTTTTCGGAAGTCTGCCGGATATCCGTTGAATATGGGAAATTCTCTCTGGCATGGATTGGTCTTGTCGATAAGGATGAAAATGTGAATCCTGTTGCTTGGAGTGGGACTGAGGATGGATATCTGAAAGATATTGAAGTGTCAAAAAAAAATATACCCGAAGGTCAGGGACCTACGGGTACTGCAATACGAGAAGGGAAATATTATTATTGCAATGATATTTCTAATGCTCCTGGAATGAGCCTATGGCGGAATAAGGCACTTATACATGGATACTTCTCTTCTATTGCACTTCCTATTGTTGTGGATGAAATTGTTATCGGCGCTTTGACCTTGTATGCTTCAGAGCCAAACTTTTTTAATGCTGATGAAATAAAATTACTGGAAGGTGTCGTTTCCAATATTGCCTTTGCCCTTAAATCAATAGAAACTGAAAAGCTTCGAAAACATTTACTCGAAACCCTTAAAGCAGAAGAAGAGGAATTAATCGAGGCTAAGGAAAAAGCGGAAGAAATGAACCGTCTCAAGTCAAACTTCCTTGCAAATATGAGCCACGAGTTACGTACTCCAATGATTGGTATTCTTGGTTATTCTGAAATGTTAGCCGATGAAGTAATGGATCCGGATGTTAAAGAGACCGCCACAATTATTAATGAGAGCGGACATCGGTTAATGAATACTTTAAATATGATTTTGAATTTATCAAAAATTGAATCTGGAAAACTTAGTCTTGATTTTCAAAGTGTTGATGTAATTAAAACTGTACATAAAAGTTGCAAATTATTTGAAGAATTAGCTCGCCGGAAATCTCTTTCCCTGAATGTCGA
Source organism: uncultured Ignavibacteriales bacterium (assembly GCA_963786395.1). GTDB lineage: Bacteria > Bacteroidota > Ignavibacteria > Ignavibacteriales > Ignavibacteriaceae > Fen-1301. The sequence goes on from CAWAZD010000009.1 coordinate 92,519, forward strand.
AGTTAAATGTTCTGCACTGAAAGTGAACTTAGATGAAATGATGTTGCTTGAAATCATGAATAACCTCATAAACAATGCTCTTAAATTTACATCTAAGGGAGGTGTAATCGTTGAAATCACTACAGAGAGATCCGGTTCCCAAAATTGGGCTATGATAAAGGTTAAAGACACCGGAATTGGTATTTCAAAAGAGAATCAGGCTGCTATCTGGGAAGAATTCCGGCAGGTTAGCGAGGGACTCGGGACGTAGTTTTGAAGGCACTGGCCTTGGTCTTACTATAACTAAGAAGTTTGTTGAAATAATGAAAGGAAGTATAACTGTCGATAGCCAGTTGAATGCAGGTTCAATATTTACTGTTCGTTTCCCTGTTTTAAATTCTAGGATTTTGAAAATCAAAATAGATATTATTGAAGAGCCTAAGTTATCCCGATCTCCTGAAAAATCTCCAGTCTGCGGATCTGCCCTTTCTCCTTTATGTTGAAGATGATCCTATTGCGGTTTCTATCGTAAAAAAAGTATTAAAATCCATTTGTTTTATTGATATGTGCTTCAAAATTCTGTACAGGCTATAGAAAAAGCAGCTTCAAATAAATATGTTGCAATTTTAATGGATATTAATTTAGGACATGGAACCGATGGATTGAATACAACCAAAATCATTCGGCAAATCGATTTTTACAAAAATACTCCAATAATCGCAATTACAGCTTTTGCTATGTCAGGTGATAAAGAGGAGTTTCTTAATCAGGCTGTTCTTATTACTTTTCTAAACCCTTTGAAAAAAATGATTTGATTAATCTAATAAAAAGTGTTTTATAATATCGGGATAATCTGGGATCCCATGGATTCTTTGACTTACAACCCGCATTGTCATTCTCGTCCCGATGGATCGGGAGGAATCCATGCAGCGTATTTCTTCCATTACTCCAATAATCCAGCAATCCAATATTCCATCAATCCAATAATCCAAAATACCCAAAAGGGTTGTTGAATCGGTAACTTTTTGAGGCTATATTTAAGACCAATTTTATAATCATGCTGGATTTTAATTATTGCTTAATTAAAATCGCATGGTTCGCTTATTTCAGTCCACAATACGAGGTAACAGCCCCATATTGTTTTTGTGCTTATTAAAAAGACTAATTTATTTATTAGCACTACAAATTGGAACTGGTCATTATATGGAAAATAAAAATGGCACAACAAATACTGTTTATAATAAGCTTTCTTTTGCTGCAGGTGTTTTAACAGTTTTATTTGGGTCCCTTATTCTTGCTGGTTGGCAGCTTAATGTAAACTTCCTCAAAACCTTTGGTGTAAGCCCTGTACCCATGAAAGCCAACCCCGCCCTTGCCTTTTTCTTTTCTGGTCTGTCCCTGGTTATGCTGAATTTGAAAAATAAAAACAGCGTATCTAAACTTATGGCAAAATCATCTGCAGCCGTTGTTTTCTGTATTGGGCTGCTTACTCTCATTGAGTACCTGTTTCAAATCAATTTCCATATTGACGAGTTATTGTTTAGGGACACCCCAGATGCTGTCTTTACAATAATTCCCGGCAGAATGTCTTTTAACCTTGCTCTGGGTCTAACGTCTGCTGGTATAGCCCTCCTTCTTATAGGTACCAGTAACCAATTCGCAAGAGCGGCTACTATTCTATCTGCTTGTATAGGCGTTTTGGCTGCACTCAGCTATATCCTTAGCCTCTCTGTTCTCTTGGAAATGGTTGGCGTAAATACTATTGCACTCAATTCTGCTATATGTCTTATTGTTCTTTCTGCTGGAATTTATTTCGCTGTCCCGGAGAGAGAATATAGTAGATCAACTATTGAAAAAAAATCCCTTGCTGCTTTTATTGCTATCGCCATGATCCTTATTCTTTCAAATGTTTTATTTATTCTCTTACAGAACAAAGTTGTTAAACTTGATAAACAGGTTGCGGAAATAAATAAGGTTATTGACAAAATTGACCAGACCCTTTTTTTGGCTGCTAATATCGAGTCTGATACCAGAGGATATGTCATTACCGGTGACGATGTGTTTCTCCAAATGTTCAAAAAGTCTAAATATGATATTGAATTGGACCTCCAAGATTTGAGCAATATGACAACAGATATCTCGACGAAACATTATTTAGATTCCCTTATGTTATTACTTACAGAAAAAATATCTTATTGTGAAACCACTATATCTGTTCGTAAATTAAATGGGATTAAACTTGCCGCTGAAAGTGTCTTTACTAAAAAAGATAAAATCTTAATGGATAATATCCGGTCAATTTCCGGAAAAATGAAATCTGTTGAATTGGTAAACTATACAAACACACATGAACAGGAATTAGCCGTAGATAAAGAAAACAACAGTTTGCAAATCATTTTTATGATCGTTCTTTTCGTGTTCCTTACTTTAATTTATTTCGCTATCTCCCGCGATATCACTGAACGGAAGCGGATTGAAATGGAAATAAAAACACAAAACGAAAAACTCTCTGCCCTCAATGCAGAAAAGGACAAACTGTTTTCTATTATTGCCCATGACCTCCGTAGTCCGTTTACAGGTCTTATGAACCTTACGGAAATGATGGCAGATAAAAGTGAAACTTTTACTATCCTCGAGTATTTAGAGTATAGTAAATCATTAAACGATTCTGCACAGAATATTTATAAATTAATCAACAATCTGTTTGAATGGGCTCAGTTGCAAAAAGGATCAATTCAGTTCTCCCCTCAAATAATCCCGTTACACAAAATTGTATCAATGGAAATAGAATCTATCATACTTCACTCTAAAAACAAATTCATCTCTATTAAAAATCTTGTTCCTGATTCCGCCCATATATATGCAGATGAAAACATGATAAATTCTGTCCTAAGAAATCTTATAATGAACTCTATTAAATTTACTGAGCCGGGCGGATGCATTACTGTTAATTCGGTCCCGACAAATAATGGGTCTGTAGCTTTTTCAGTCTCTGATACTGGTATTGGTATGTCTGAAGACTATATTAAAAAATTATTCAAGATCGGTGAAAAGATCGGTTCCCGGGGAACAGCAGGTGAGCTAAGCACTGGTTTAGGTCTTTTGCTCTGTAAGGAATTTGTTGATAAACATAATGGCGAAATCAAAGTTAAAAGTGAAGAAGGAGTTGGTAGTACCTTTACGGTTATTCTTCCAGATAATTGCTATTAAGAATCTGTTTTTTAATCAATAATTATTGGGTTACCTGTTAATTTGTCCTGTTAATTTGTGCTCTCCGCCCTATGCAAATTGCTTTTTAATCATATTCATTGTTCGTAAATCCTAAAATATTTATATTCCATAAACCATTTTAATTAAATTATTGGAGTTTGAAATGCTGAGGAAAAAACATTCTTTTATCACTCCCGTTTTATTAATAGTCTCTATCCTGTTCCTTGCCGGGTGCCAGAAAAAAGAGGAAGCCCCCGTTAAACAAACCCCGGTTGTTACAGATACAAGTGCCAAAATCAGCCAAACTGTAGTACCGGCTCCTGTCGATATTAAAGGAAAATATGCCGGAACTTTTGATAACCATTCCTCATCCTTGAATATTAAAGAACAGGATGGTAATAAGTTTAAAGGCAGCCTTACTGTAAACTACCGCGAGGTGATCAATCAACAAGTCTCTGGCGAGTTCGACCAGACTACCCTAAAGTTCTCTATGACTGATTTGCTCCATAGCCGCTTCCAGGGAAAATACAGTGGGAAATTCTCAGATGATAAAACTAAAATGTCAGGCACTTTTACAATGAATCTTGACGGCAGCAAATTCAGTTTTAATTATACTAAAAAATAAACAAAGGATTCCTTTATGAAAAAGTTATATATAATTCTACCACTTCTGTTTGTGTTTGGTTTGTTGCTCTCTTCTTGCAATAGCACAACCAATCCTACTGCTCCAACCACTACCCCGGTTGGAAGTGTATTCGTAACCTCAGTTCCGGATTCAGCGCAAATTTGGGTTGATGGAACTAATTCGGGTAAAATTACTCCTGATACTATAAGTAACCTTAGCCTTGGAACTCATCAGTTTGTTCTTAAACTAGCGAATTATTTTAATGATACCACTAACGTTAATGTCGTTGAAGGTACTCAAAATCTGGGTAAAAATTTAGTGTTAGATAAATCGGTTACCGCTTTTGGTCCTGTGGAGGCTTGGGAATCAGCTGACCCATCTGCAACAGATCCTAGTGGAATAGTTCTTAAAGCAGGAACAGCAGTTTCTATCGGTACTAGCACCTATGGTCCGGTAGATGTATATTATTCTAGTAATGGATATGTGGTTGCAACCGCTTTTGGATTGCATAATAATACCGGTAGAAGCACATCATTTTATGTCGGATCATCAACCAATCTTAACGATGGTGCCCCATCTCCATTAGTTACAAACGCCTGGGCAACTCAGGTACTCGATACTCAACAAAATTATTTCTTCCTTTATGATCAGGATGGCCACTATTCAAAGATGATTATTACTGCTAAAGGCGGAGGTACACCTGGAAATCCTGCCTGGATAAAACTACAATGGCTTTATAATAATAAACCTAATGATCAGAGATTTTAGTTAATATCTTCTGAAATTCTAAAAAGCCGGTTCTTTTAATTAGAACCGGCTTTTTATTTTTAAACCAAAAACTATTGTCATATATTCTCCCTTGGTAAAAGGGGTTGTTTCCTTTGTGAGAAGTCAAAATTGTCATTCTGAACGTAACGAAGTGGAGTGAAGAATCTATATCTTGTATATGCAAACATTGTCATTCCCGCGAAGGCGGGAATCCATGCAGCGTATTTTTTCCATTACTCCATTACTCCAACATTCCATTCCCCAAATGTTTAAGTAGGTGTTTACTGAGCTTGCGAAGAATACCTGCCTTACTATTAACATTTTCCTTTTACCTTTCCCGCTTTAGCGGGGCAGGTCTTTCCCAAAGCATAAACTATCAGGGTCCAGTGAATGCCTTCCATAACAGGGTATCTCTGTATATCCGAACTTCCGGTACAAACTAATGGCTGCCGGTTGCTGTCCGCCTGTTTCTAAAATTATCCTGTTGTAACCCTGTCCTCTAATAAACTCCTCCAAAGCATTTAGTACAAGCTTTGATAACCCTTTCCCTCTGAACCCCTTCCTAACGAACATCCTCTTTATCTCAGCAGTTGACTCATTTATATGGTTAACTGCACCGGACGCAATATTTATCTCACCCGACTTAACCACAAGAAAATAAATAAACTTCCCATTCTCTTCTGTAAAATTCTCAATTGAGCCCTTTCCATATAAATCTTCAAGCTCATGAAACAACCCCTGAGTCAGTTCCAAAGCATTTTCACATAAAGGATCACACTGCTGAATAATAAGATTATAAATCATAAATCTGAATTATTTTATCTATTAAAGATAATAAGAATTCCGAAATATATTATCCCCCAATTCTGATTGGAACGAAGTGAAATGAAGAATCTCCCCCATTTTTTAATTTATAATTTTTAATTGCTCTTCCTTATTCCCGGCCTCAAATCATTTGCCACATGTCATCCTCCTCGTTTAATTTTTAACTGTTCTTCCTTATTTCCGGCCTCAAATCATTTGCGTTAAGAAAATTCAGCATATGCTAAGTATTGGTAATCTTATGGAGTAGATGAGGAAATGCTGTTTGAGCTCCGACTCCTAAGTCGGAGCGAGTTCATTTCCGCCAGTTGATTTTACTTATGGTCCAAGCGGAGTGCTGAATTTTTAGCAAATCATTTGCAGCCGATGTTCTTTTGCTCCTTTTCTTGCGCCAAGAAAAGGAGATTGAAGTATGCAATCATTTGTAGCCGATGTTCTTTCTTAAAAGAAAAGAACAGTTATTTCAATCCCACAACGTGACTTGCACATGCGCGGCAATAAAACTCTCCTTTAATATCTACTTCCTCTATCCCCTGCGATGAATGCATTACACAATCCCAGTCAACACAATGCAGCAAACCGAAATTATGTCCCAGTTCATGAAGAACCTCCTTCATAGTCCTTACGAATAAAAGTTCATCATCTGAAATCCCGGAATAAAACTCTTCGTGCAGCCTGCAGACAGACACAATTGAATGCTTCCCGTTAAGCTGCGCTTCTCCAAAAACAAATGTAAGAACAGGAACATAAAGATCAGCATCGGTAATTACTAAAACCTTCCCCATTGCATTATTAGTTAGTGGTGCTACGTCTGCAATTATCTGTGAAGAAAAGTATTGCCCCCTTTCTTTAGATAAAGTTTTCTCTATATCATATTCAAGGTTCAGGACATTCCAGGGTGACCTGAACTTCCTGTTTAATTCACTTATTATTCTTCTAAGTAAAGAACTGTTCGAGAATTTAACAGGAACCAGGAAGATGTCTGTCATTTGTAAGGATTCCGTAATCCATACTTACTGATCTTGTTATATAATGTAACCCGGTCAATCTCAAGCTCCACGGCACTCTTGGAAATGTTCCAATTGTTCTCATTCAGTACCCGTGAAATATGTTTCTTCTCCATTGCCGACATGCTCTTGTCGCCGTCTCCGTTTGCTGATTGAGATGAAGAAACGTGAAATGGAAGATCATCAACCATTATCTTGTCTCCCTTACCAACAACTACAGCACGTTCAATTGCGTTCTCAAGCTCGCGGACATTCCCAGGCCAGTCATATTTACAGAGAAAGTCCAATGCCTCTTCAGAAATTCCCTTAATCTGCTTATTCATTGTAGTAGCAAATTTATTTAAGAAGTAGAATGCCAACACAGGAATATCTCCGGTCCTTTCTCTCATTGGCGGAATTATTATAGTAAATACATTCAACCGGTAATAAAGATCCTCTCTGAACTTACCCTGCTTTACAAGATCCTCTAGCGGTTCGTTCGTTGCTATGATTACACGGAAATCACTTCTTATTACCTCGTTGCCGCCTACACGTGAAAACTGCTTTGATTCAATTACTCTGAGCAGTTCTACCTGCATCTTTTGAGAAATTGATCCTATCTCATCAAGAAATATTGTGCCTCCGTCCGCCATCTCAAATTTACCCTTGCGTCTGAACTGGGCTCCGGTAAAAGCACCCTTTTCATGTCCGAATAATTCGCTTTCCAGTATTGATTCTGCAAGTGCACCGCAGTTTACAGGAATTATCGGGAAGTATTTTCTCTTGCTGTTTATATGTATCGCTTTCGCGACAAGTTCTTTTCCGGTTCCGCTCTCTCCTCTTAACATAACAGTTGTATCTGTTCCTGCAACTGTATTGATTAGTTCATATATCTTTTTCATCTGAGGACTCTCGCCTATCAAATTGTCAGGCTTAATTATCTCCTCAAGGTTATCTTTGAGATGCTCATTTTCAACACGTAGAGATTTCTGTTCCAGTGCCTTCTTTACAAGATGTTCAAGTTCATCGGGGTCTACAGGTTTGGTAACATAATCGTATGCGCCATCCTTTAATGCTTTAATAGCTGAAGGGACAGATGCAAAGGCAGTTATAAGTATTACAATTGTCTCCTTATCAATTTCCTTAATTTTAGTAAGCAGTTCCAATCCGCTCATGCCTGGCATCTTCATATCCACCAACAGCAAATCGTATTTACCCTTATCAAATTTCCTTAATGCAATCTCAGCATCCTCGGCAGTGTCAACGTTATAACCTTCTTCCTCAAACCAGTGGAATAGAGATTCTCTAACAATTTTCTCATCGTCTACTACTAAAATTCTTTCTTTTTTATTGCTCATTTCTCAACTCTTGTTTGTTTATCATTAATGGTAATGTAATTTTGAAAATAGTGCCTTTTGTGGAAGTACTCTCAACTACGGTATTCCCGCCATGATTGCTTATAATTCCATAAACAACTGCGAGACCAAGTCCTGTCCCTTTCGATGCTTCTTTTGTTGAATAGAAAGGTTCAAATATATGCGGTAGATCCTTTCCGGAAATGCCTGTCCCCTCATCTTTAATCCTTATTATTGCGCTGCTCTCTTCTACGCCTACACTTACATTTATATCTCCACCCTGTGGCATAGCTTCAATTGCGTTAATAAGAAGAGACATAAGTGCCTGTTGTATCTTCTGCGGATTACATTTTATTTTGATCTCATAACCGGGATATGATTTATATAAATTTATTCTGTTAATCTGCAGGTGGTGTTGAATTAAGGTAACACTCTTGTCAACAATGGTTTGAATTGATTCCTCGGTCATTTCATCATCACCCCTGTGAGAAAACAAAAGCAGATCTTTTACGATCTTACCACAGCGGGCAGATTCATCTGATATAAGGTCAAGATATGTAAGGATCTTTGTGTAGTCACCCTCATCGCTGTTGTTCCTTAACTTTTTGGCAATAAGCTTGCTGTACGTTAAAATTCCTTCAAGAGGGTTGTTAAGTTCGTGCGCTACCGTGGCTGACATCTTACCAAGTGAAGCGAGCTTTTCAATTTGAATTACCTGTCCATAAATATTCTTAAGCTCTTCAGACTTCTCTTTTACCTTTTGGTTTAAATTCTCAGACCAATCTTTAATTTCCTGATATGCAGTGTTTAGCTTTGTAGACATTTCGTTGAACCGGTCAGCTACTCTTCCGAACTCATCATTCGAATTTAATGATATCTTATAATTAAGATTTCCTTTCCCAAGTTCCTCAATTCCTTTATTCAGCTTACGGATCGGGCGGTTAACAAGTACAATAATAAAGATGCCACTGGCTCCGCAAATTACAAGAAGCAGAACCATAGAATTAAGTATTGCCCTGTTTTTATTATCGGCAATAATATTATCAAGCTGTTCAAGAGATATCATCACATCAAGTACACCAAGCATTTCCGTTTTGGGAGAATGAGCATGGCATTCTGCGGAATAACAATCAACTTCATTTTGGATTGGATTTATCAGCCCCAGTATCCTTTTATTTGAGGGATCTCTAAAGGTCCTTATCTTTTGTGTATTAGTTAACGATTTTAATGAAATTGAACTGTTGTGGCATCCAATGCAGGCTTCGGCTGTAACATTTACCCTTTTGTTTAACTCGGTACTATCAGTTGAGAATATTATGGTCCCTGTTTTATTGTATATCCTTATTCCCTTAACATCTCTTTCAGTCCCAATATTTTTGATAATCTCATAAACGTCTTCACTTCTGTTAAGCAGCATGGAATAACGTGTTGATTTTTTTATCAGATCACTGATATTATTAGCGGTCTGATATTTCATATTAGTGAGATAATCATCAAGATATTTGATGTTTAGATAAGTATATATTGCAAGTATACAAATTAGTACAATGGACAAAGTAATAATAAGCTTTACACTCAGCTTATTATAGATATTTATTTTCATATATAACCCCTCATCCCCACATGGCAAAATTAAACAATAACCAGGTCATTTTCAACACAAAGAGTATAAAAATTCATCACCCCTTGTGGATTATATCTACACTTTGGGTTAACCTTCGAGGTTTTCATCAACCTCGAAGGTTTAGATTTCTGGTTAAGTGGAAGGTATTATAATCAAAAAAGGGGGTCTTCCGACCCCCTTTTGGTTAATTCACAATCAATATTTACTTATTTGACCCTATTCGTGAAATAGCTTACTCAACAGTTTCAAATATTCATTATTTCCAAGGTACCTGTTAAGATTGGTAACCGGTGAACCGCCATCCATCATAGTTGTCCCTATTTTAGGATTCTCAATTTTATAGTCATTCAGCATTTTCAGAGAACTAGCCTGTTTGGAGTGCCACTGTTCCCGGGTAATCCTTGCATCAACTATCTCAGGTTGGTTAATACCAATTATTGCATACCATTGGGTAGTAAATATATCCTTAGGATTAAGATTAAGTTTATCAAGTAATATAAAATTCATAGGACTCGTAAATGTCATGTAGCCCCATTCACCTTCCACTCTGAACAATGCCTGGTTTACAAGTATGTATCCCTGGTGTCCCCCATCTTTAACCAAATTTATATTATCAAAAAATGCCAATATGGAAGGATCTATTCCGAGATAATAAGTATTCGCGAATAGATGTTTTGCAATCATTTGATTCTTCAGATATATATATTTTGGTTCATAAACCTGAGATTTTACTTTCTGCATAACTGAATCAATTATTGAAGTACCGGGATCTCCGGAATAATTCTTCTGGCTTGTTTCAACTGATAGGTTTCTGATTACTTTGTCAAACTGACAGTTCTCGCAATCAAAATCTTTATCACACAGTTTATAATCTAAAACATTGGAAGCCATCCAGATGCACTGCAGTTCCTGGTAAGTCTTATTATTCTCGATTTTCTTATCAATCATTATTATTCACTTATGGTTAATGGTTTTGTATGAGGCTCAATAACACTTTCAGTTTCTTCTTCATGCTCTTCTTCAAATACCGGGAAGTTAGCTGTTACTATTTTAAATGCCCACATACCGGCTGTGCAAAGCATTAGTGTTACACTTATTTCATAAACAGATGGGAAATATGATGCTGTAGACATTGCGGCTAATGAAGTTACACTAACGTTCATTCTGTTTAACAGGAAGCCGGCAATAACAAACAATGAAGAGAAATATAAATACTTCCGGTTTTCTCTGAACTTTTTAGAACTCAGGAAGAATGCCGGTACTATAGTGCCGAGCAATATTTCAAGATAAAACAAATATGTGGTTGACGATGGAACCATCAGGTATTGTAATTTCCCTGCTACTGTTAAATAAACAATCTTTAATGCAAAATTAACTAAAATAAACATTAAAGATATTAATCCGCAGGTTGATAAAAGATTTAGTTTCAGCCCATGGTTAAATGCCCTTGCGCTCAGGTACGATTCAAATATTACCATCGCGAAACCAGCACTGATAGCACTCAAATAAAAGTAAACCGGGAGCAGAGGTGAGTACCATAGCGGATGCATTTTCTCCGGCATTATCAAATAGAGCGATCCAAGTGATGACTGGTGTAATGTTGAAAGCAATATACCTAGCATCATTATTGGAATGGCTACTCTCTTCATTATCTTCAACATCTTTGCGAATTTGAACCTTTCAAGTACAACCGGAAAGAATTCAAGAAATAGAACTGTTGAATAAAGCATTACACACCAGGCAACTTCAAACATTACTGAATGTGGATTCCACATAATTATCGCATGCCATATTGCCCATGGTCTTCCCAGATCAAACATTAAACCGCAAACTGCAAGTATGTAACCTAAAAATGCTGTAAGTATCGCGGAACGGGTGAGTGGCTTGAATTTTTCAATATTGAAAATATGTGTAACCGCGCAGAGTGTAAACCCGCCTGCAGCAAGTCCAACACCGCAAAGCATATCAAATCCAATCCATATTCCCCATGGGAATGCATCGCTTAAATTTGTGCTGGCACCAAGTCCTTTGGTAAAGCGGACATATGTAGAAACAAGTCCGGCTACAATTATAATAACACCAACTACTTTCCAAAATGTAAATTTCAGGAAATTACTTTTCATTGTTAACGCTCCCTGGTTTATTATTTCTTTCTTCTTTGGCTACTTCATTTTTTCTTTTAGTTAACCAGTACATACCGGTTAGGAAAGCTGCTCCAACTCCAACCACACCCGGAATTTTTTCCATTACCTGTGCAGTTAATTTAGGCAGAGCCTGTTTCGGCAGATTGGAAACAAATCCAAGTTGTTCAAATGGTACAGGAGAAATAACAAGCACATTACTGCCGCCTGCTTCCTCTAATCCGTATATTCTTTGATAATATGTTCCCGGATTCTCTTTGAGCCGTTTCTTTGCTTCTTCCCGAAGATCATCAAGATCGCCGAACATAGTCGCGCCTGTTGGGCAGGCTTCTGAACATGCAGTTGGTAAACCTTGTTTTAGCCTGTCATGGCAAAGGATACATTTGCGAACACGGGGATTAAGAGCACTCCATTCATAACGGGGAACTTTGTGAGGGCACGCCTGCATACAGTATCTGCAGCCGATACATTTATCTGCATCGTATAAAACGGGACCAAGTTCGGTTTTGGTAAATGCTCCTACCGGACAAACTGATACGCATGCGGGTTCCTGGCAATGCATACAATTCTTACGGGAGTAACGATCACCATACTGCTCAACCACTGTGTATGTTTTGTCAGAAAGATGGTCCTTAAGAAAATCTTTGTTTGTTTCCGGAAGCTTATTTTGTTCTTTGCAGGCATTGTAGCAGCTGCCGCATCCCACACAAAGAGTAATATCGTAAAGCATCCCTTTTTGCTTAATCATTTTAATAGCTCCGGATTAAAAGTTTAGAAAATCATTTTCAAATTCCTCAATTCCCTTTTCGGTTATTGAAGAAACAGCACCCTCAACAACATTACCACCATCCAGCATAGTTGCACCGGCTAATTCAGGGCGTAATGTATGTGCATGAAGGAAATCTTTTAATCTTGAAAATTCATTGCTTAGAAAGGTTTTTAATTCGTTACCTGTAATTAGCGAATTCTTTTCTTCTGCAAAATTGTTTGCGGCTAAAAGAACACCCCAATCATCACCATAAGGATCAGTGATTTTTTTATTAAGTATATTCGGATTTATGAATTTAACTGTTCCCTCTACAGGAGAACGGAATTTAAGAACTTTATTATTTACAGAACCTTCAAATACGACATCACCTTTCTTTACCGACTGTCCTGCTTCTGCTGTTTTTGTTAAAGCTATTTTACCTAGTGCCTTTAATATGAATTCGTCAATTCCTACTTTAATTAAACCATATTCATTTTTCTGAGCCCATGTATGCCCCTTTGAAAGAAATAACTCGAGGGGAGCTTGAAAAATTTCTTTTGTAAATACAGCTATATCTGCGATTGGTGAACTGCCTTGAAAAGCAGGATGTTTTTTCTTCTGTGCTTTCAATACAACCATATCGATAGCGATAAATAATAAGAAGGTAAATAGAACAAATATTGCGACCATTTTGGCACCCTTTAGAAATTTATTATAACTTAATTTTTCATGTTTATATTTTAAATAACTCTATATTCAATGCAACAATCATGCCGCATCGATAAAGGTCATTGTATGTATTCTATAACCCTATACATAATAAAATGTTACGGATTATTTAACTGAGATAGTTTGCGTTTATAAATAAATGAGTTTGTATATATATTCACCACATGTTTTCGGGGGCTAAATCAATTAAGTCGAAATTATAAGCCTAATGAAGATATAATCGCGTTGATTATTTATACACGTCTTTGATGAATGTATCAACACTTTATTAACCATTTATAACAATAATGCCTTCTGTCCTATTAGCGAAGTAACTTTGTGTGTCATTCCCGCGAAAGCGGGAATCCCCCGAAGCGTATGAAGATAAAACATTTCAGATTTACAAATCTCTTCTGGGTGAAGAATAACTACATTCCGTATTTCCGGCCTTAAATCATTTGCGTTAAGAAAATTCAGCATCGAATAAATAAAAGTAAAGCTTGTGAAGTAGATGAGGAAATTTGTTTGAGCTCCGACTACTAAGTCGGAGCGAGTTTATTTCCGCCAGATAAATTTACAGATTGTACAAACGGAGCGCTGAATTTTTAGCAAATGATTTACAGCCGATGTTCTTTTGCTCCTTTTCTTGCGCCAAGAAAAGGAGATGGAAGAATGCAAATGATTTACAGCCGAAGTTCTTTTCGTTCTTTTCTTCAAAGAAAAGAACAGAGAGATATTTTTTTACTTTTCTTAAATAAAGAAAAGGAGGGACTTATCTCAGGAACAGTATTGCAATACCTGTTACTGCAATAATAGCCCCAATAATAGATCTCCAGGAAAGTTTATCCTTAAAATAAAATCTTGATATTGGAAGCATGATTACGGGCATGGTTGCGATAATAGTAGCAGCAATTCCCACTTTTGTATGTTTAATGGCTATCAGACTAAATGTAACTCCAAGAAATGGACCGCAAACTGTTCCAATAAAAGTAGTAAGCAGTGCTTTATAATTGTGCCTGTATGTTTTAATAGGGCTTTTAAATCTACGCAGGATTATCAGCATAGGAACAAATACAAGAACCGAAGTAAACATTCTTACAAACGTTGCAACGAATCCATTTATTTCCCCCTGGTCAAAAGCATGTTTCGCGAATATAAGTCCGCCTGCCTGTCCCGCTGCAGCCATAAAACCATTGAAGAATCCAACTGGTGTCATTTTATATTTTGCTTCAGGGGATTTACTTCGTTCAGATACGACCAGAAGAATTCCCATAACAGTAATTACCATACCGGTTATTCCAATAAAGGAAATTCTTTCCGATAGAAAGAAAAAAGCCATCAGGGCGCTGAGTACCGGAGCAAATGACATTAAAAGGATTGTTAACCTGGCTCCTATTTGACTATATGCCTTGAACAGGAATACATCTCCGATTACCAGACCAATTATTCCGCTGATTGCAAGAAATAATATCTGATTGGAAGAAAGGTCATAATTAAAATTGAATAATACTATTGTTAGGAATAATAAAACTGTGGCAAGAATCAGTCTGTTCATATTAAGCTGAATAGACCCGATATTCTCCGCTGCATGTGTGAATGCATATGATCCGACTGACCATAGCAGGGCAGTTATAAGGGCGCTTAATTCACCAAGAAAAGGCATAACATGTTATAATTATTTAAAATGCCAAAATACAATTATTTCAAATAACTATTGCTCTATTTAAAGTCTTATAAATTGAAGTACATTTTGTACTCAAACGGATGAGGCATAGTGCCGATTGACATTATTTCTTCTTCTTTTATTTTCACCCATTGATTAAGCAGTTCATCCGTAAAGATGTCATTCCTTTTTAGGAATGTATTGTCAGCTTTTAAAGCATCCAGCGCTTCTTCCAGATTACGCGGAAGATAGTGAATAGATTTATCATCAAGGTTGTCAAGGAAGTTTTTATCATATGGACCATAGCCTTCTTTAACAGGATCAATCTTATTTATAACACCGTCAATTCCTGCAAGCAGCATAGCGCTTAAACAAAGGTAAGGGTTTGCAGTTGCATCAGGTGGACGATATTCAAACCTTGTTTCTTCAGGATTGGAAACATAATTTGGAATCCGGATTGCAGAAGCGCGATTACCGGTACCGAAGGTTAAGTCAACCGGAGCTTCAAAGCCAGGAACAAGTCGTTTATATGAATTGGTGCTTGGATTGGTGAAAGCTGAGAGTGCGGGTGCATGTTTAAGCATACCGCCAATAAAATAATTTCCCAGTTCGCCCATATTGCCATAAGCACCTTTTTTGTAAAACAAATTCTTACCCTCCTTAGTTAAAAACATATGGAGGTGCATTCCGTTACCGGCCTGCATATACATGGGCTTTGGCATGAAAGTAATGAAAAGGTTTTTCTGGCGTGCGAGATTAAATAGAGCATATTTTGTGCTAACAATATTATCTCCTGTAGTAAGGAGATCAGAGAAGTAAGTTTCAATTTCCTGCTGACCACGTTCACCAACTTCATGATGATGATATTTAACCTTAATACCAAACCTTCTTAATAACTTACTTGCTTCATCGCGGAAATCATCATATACATCGAAAGGGTTTGCAGCATGATAAGCTTTCTTATAAAATTCTTCCGCATGCTCAACCTTATAATATGAAGTAGCAGTTCGGGTATCATATTCAACATTGGAGAATATGTAGAATTCGAACTCGGGTCCCCACATTGATTTATCGGCGCCGGTAGTTTCAAGCAGAAGCTCTTCTGCTTTACGGGCAACGATTCTTCCATCCTGAGGGAATGGAGTTCTTGCTTCATCAGTTAAGACAATATGCGAATAGAAACTTAGTGTGTTTTCAACTCTGAAGGGATCAAGCATAGCAGTAGCAAGATCAGGGATTAAAATCATATCGCTGTTTTCAACTTTCAGGAAACCATAGCTGGAGCCGTCGAAGCCTACTCCCTCTTTCAGTAATTTTTCAAGTATACCAGGGTAAGTTGGAAGAGTAATATGATGAAGTCTGCCTGAAAGGTCGATTGCTTTAAGATCAATAAACTCGATATTAGTTTTTTTAATTAAATCATTACACTTTTGAAGGTGGGTGTCTGGCATAACGATCCTGTTTATTACATAAAAAAAGCCCGGCTGTAAGCCGGGCATCATTTAATTATTTTACATAGTTAATAGCATCAATTCCAGGGAAAACAGCAGCGCTTCCAAGCTCTTCTTCAATCCTGATGAGCTGATTATATTTAGCTATTCTGTCTGTCCTTGAAAGAGAACCGGTTTTAATCTGTCCTGCATTAGTAGCTACGGCGATATCAGCTATAGTAACATCTTCAGTTTCACCGGAACGGTGGCTGATTACGTTGGTATAGCTTGCTGTCTTAGCCATTTCAATTGCATCTAATGTTTCAGTAAGTGAACCGATCTGGTTAACTTTTATAAGAATTGAATTTGCAATTCCTCTTGAGATGCCTTCATACAATCTTTTTGTGTTAGTAACAAAAAGGTCATCGCCAACAAGTTGAATCTTGCTGCCCAATTTATCAGTAAGGAGTTTCCAGCCGTCCCAATCGTTTTCATCAAGTCCGTCTTCAATTGAAATAATAGGATACTGCTTCACCCAATTAGCGTAGAAGTCAACCATTTGTTCAGAAGTAAATCCTTTTTTAGAAGATTTGAAGAACTCATATAGTTTTTTCTCTTTGTTATACATTTCGCTTGAAGCGACATCAAGAGCGATACAAATCTCTTCACCTGCTTTATAGCCTGCTTTTCCGATTGCTTCGAGAATAACTTCAACAGCTTCATCATTTGATTTCAGGTTAGGAGCAAATCCGCCTTCGTCACCGACAGCAGTATTATAACCTTTGCTTTTCAGAACTGATTTCAATGCATGGAATGTTTCAGCACCCATTCTTACTGCTTCTGCAAAATTAGGAGCGCCAACAGGCATTATCATGAATTCCTGGAAATCAACATTATTATCTGCGTGCGATCCGCCGTTTAGGATATTCATCATTGGAACAGGAAGCGTACGAGCATTAACGCCGCCGATGTATCTATACAAGGGAAGTCCTAATGTTTCAGCAGCTGCTTTTGCTACTGCTAATGAAACGCCAAGGATTGCATTTGCACCCAGGATTGCTTTATTAGGGGTTCCGTCCAAAGCAATTAGGAGCTGGTCAATTTCAACCTGGTCGCAGGCATCAAGGTTAATTATTTCGTCGGCTATTTTTTCATTTACATTATCAACGGCATTAAGAACACCTTTACCGCCATAACGGGCTTTATCGCCGTCTCTCAATTCAACAGCTTCATGTTCGCCTGTGGAAGCGCCGCTGGGAACGGCAGCTCTTCCGATTACGCCGCTTTCCAACTGAACTTCAACTTCTAAGGTTGGGTTTCCTCTTGAATCAAGGATTTCTCTTGCTAAAACATCTATAATTGTAGTCATTTATTTACTCCGGTTCTATTATTTTAAGAATTATAAGTAGTAAAAATAGCTCTTTCTTTACTTTGTACCAAAAGAAGTAAAGAGTAGGAAGTAGGGAGTAAGGAGTTAGGAAAAAGGATCTCCTTCTTCTCCATAAGATTACCAAAACTTAGCCAATGCTTAATTTTCTTTGACTTTAATTAAACTTCTTCTTCAAGGGTTAGGTGAGATAGAAATTTAAATACTTCTACCATAGCAAGGGTGTCGAGACCGCAGTATTTTAATAAGTTTTCTCTTACTTTTTTAATCCGGGCAGGGTCTTTTTCATAATACAGGTTTTCAAATGCGTTAGAAGCTGTACCACCGTCGCCGATTTCCAATTCTTTATAGCTCAGGGAAGGAATTAACGCCGGGAGTACTGATTTAATAGAATAGGATCCCTGCATTTCAGGTGAGTAATAATATTTTTTCCTGAATGGTTCCATAAGATCGGTGATACGGTTTTTAATATTATTCAGATCCTGTTCGTAAAGATGAAAATCCCAGGCAAGTTCTTTTAGCCGTGTACTTTCAAAGGTTTGGTTATAAACCAGAATAACTCCGTCTCCTTTAGTATGTTCGACAAGGTTTTCAACAAATGAGAGTCGCGGATCCCCGGAAGCATCAGCAAGAAATTCATAATGTTCGACCCTGCTGTTTTTATTCTTTTGATAATGGACAGAATATTGAAATGGTATCTGCTGGTATGGTCGCACTCCATCAAACTTCGGTACGGCGGGCATAAACGTTTCAAAATCCATAAACCAGATAGGATACTTTATAGTTGCTAAAAACTTTTTAATCTCCTCTTTGTTGATTATAGTTTTGTTTTCTTTATGACAGTCGATTTGCATCTTCTGCCCGGGGTTAAGAGGATAATCTTCAGGGACGTCTTCTAATTTCAGATGACCATGTTCAAAGAGGTCGAACTTTTTATTTCCCCGCAGACCACCGATGTTAAAAACAGAATAATCAGGTATTTCTTTCCAGCAATGCCCCATGAAGCTGCAGGCATAGGGATCAGTGCAATAAGGACCTATATTGATATCCGGGATATCCTGGACAGAGAGGACATTTTTCAGTCGATTCATTTCTGTCAGTATAAAGTTTTGTAGTTTCAAAGCGTCTTTCAATACAGAGTTGATTTTAAATAACTTACGGACATTTAATTCACCTTTTCGTACATACTCATTATTTAAATATACAATAGAGATATCCGCAACATTTAAGCATTTTGAAATTACATAGTACTGAATTGCCGCATCATTTAAATAAGTATCGGAGATTTTGGTGGAGCTTTTCACCTCAAATATTTTCCATTGGTCGTCAACTTTTACGAGGATATCCGCAATAACAAGAACCTCGTCAAATATAAATGCTGCTTCATAAATTACTTCATTTCCATTTGCAATCAGTTCTGCAGTTCTATTAACTGCCAGAGAAGATTTCTTTGGATCGTCCGTAGCAATTGTTCCGCCGGGGAAAAGCTGATGGGCAAGTTTACCAACTTCATGGCCGCGGTCAAAGATAACCTGCTGACCATCGTTGATTTCATCCATCCAGTCGTAATGATATTTATATAAATAAAGTTGTTTGTGGCACTGAAGACCCTTTATAAAGGATGATTTGCTTAGGAGGTATTGATCTGACATTTATTCTGTTGCTTTTGTTAATAGGCAAAAATATGCAAATAACCTAAGATTAGATATACTATTAACTTTGGCTATACTTTAAGTTGATGAGGAGATTCTTTACTACACTTCGTTCCGTTTAGTTTGGCTGGGCATAGTGAAAGAGATTATTATAAATCGGCGCAATCATTGAATAAATCATACCTGTAGTTTCATTAATCAATGGACCTGTTTCAATATAATAGCTGAAACCAATATTTATTGAATGTGTGTTAACAGTGTTTTGAGTAGAAGATTCATATGGCCCCTTAGAATCTGAATAAGTCCAATTATAGTCAACATTTAATGACAGATTGTCTTCAACAAAATATTTCATATTAATATTAAAATAATTGGATAATAATTTTTGTTGAACAACATAATTGCCAAATAAGAGATAAAAAGTATTGTTAACGGAAGCAACAAGACGGTCAGTTAACTCATAATCATAGCCCAGTCCAGCGGCCATGGAATATTGTTGTCTTTCAGACGGATGGGCAATAACATCGGGGCCGCCCATTAACGACAGATTAAAGTTTATCTGTGAATTAAGGTTCATCTGATGACTGAAATTTATATATGCCTGACCCATTGCAAATAATTGTTCAGACAAATAGTGCCCTTGATTAGAAGCTGAATATTGATTTTGATAATTGAGCAGCAAATTCATTCCCGCAACGAAACCCTCATTTCTTAAAAACCTAACCTCATTAAGAGACTCTCTTAAATAAGCATTCGAATACATATTCATATCTTTCAATGAAACCGCATCATTTGCAAGAATTTTGTCTATATCCTGCCAGAAATATTTATCGGGTCTGTTATAAACACTATTATAATAGGATTGTTTATAAAACTGTCCGGCGAGGTCTTCAATAGTTTTTTTGTTTAGGTCTTTATCCAGCAAATTAACTTGTTTTAATCTTTCCTGAAACCTAAGAGCTGTAACTACAGGAGTAACATTTCTAAGTTTACCAATACCCGCTCCTAAAGAGAATGTATAACTTTGGGTTTTGTACCCATTATATTCTTTATAAAGTGGAGTAACGTAATTTGACTCACCTTTTGAATCATTTAATTCAACCCGATCTGTTGAACCAACTGAATAAAATACATTTCCTGAATTTATATAATAGTTATAATTAAGATTCAGATTAATATTAGCAGAATAGTTGTTTACTTTACTGTTAATTACCGGCTCACCAAAAAAATTACTTTCATCAAAGTGGTGATTATAGGCGCCTGATGCATCTGCATTAATTGATAGCAGCCTATCGTCAGACTCCTTTAGTAAAAAGAACCGTGGATTCAGATTAAACCGGAAGTCCGAACTAAAATTGGCACTTGAATTTGAAGCGTTAGGCTCAGGATAGATAAGGTTATTTTTGTTGGTATTAATGTTTAAATTAGTATTAAACCAGATCGATCTTAAATCAGTATCAGGTATTTTGAAATTTGTGAAGACAGACGGGTCGGTGTTACCCAGTCCGTATTTTTGTGCATTTGTTTCAGTAAATAAAACAAAGATAAGAAGAGCAATAAGGAAAGTTGTTTGTTTCATAAAAATCCCATTATGTTAAAGATGTAGTACGCTTGTTAATTTGTTACTATTCTTATTTCAACATAGGTGTCTGCGCGCTTGTCGTATGCCCGTCATTTTCAAAACCATTCGTTATTAAATTAAATAACAAGTGAAACTTAGGGAATTATGCATGTAAAATGCAATTAAAGTTACAACCGCAACAATTCATAAGTGGATATTAATAATTTAGACAGGCGGGTATTATTTTAACTCTTTGAATTCTTCGATACTTAACCCGGCTTCTCTTAAAATTGCACGTAAAGTACCTTTCGCTATTTCATTATGATTCGGGATAGTTAATCTTCTAAAAGGATAATTATAGTTTCTTAAGATTATATGGCTACCCGATTGATGGTCAATTTCATAACCAATCTTAGATAAAAGTTTGCATAATTCTTTTCCGGATACAACCGGAAGCCCGCTCAAATCTTTACCTCAATAAATTCTTCATCAATTGCTGGCGGTATTGGTTCATCATGAATTTTCAAACTTTCCAAATAACCTTTGATTGCCTCCTGAATATTATTCAATGCTTCGGTTCTTGTATTTCCTTGTGAAATACAACCGGGCAATACCGGGCATTCCGCAACAAACACTTTGTCTTCATCCTGCTCTATTTTCACTCTGAATTTCATTTTTTACCTTATACTTTTAGTAATTTTACAGAAATATTATTCAATATGCAATTCCTGCGGGCATGGGTATTTATGAATAAGTGAAGGGATGGCACTTGATCCCTCTCCTTGAAGGGAGAGGGATGGTGCTTATTTATATATCATGGTGGAGAACTTGATATATTTAATCGTCGTTCATGTTGAAGCGGAAGTGCTTAATCATATCGTGCCCGAATTTATCATGGTACATTTTCTTGTATTTTTTCTGAAGATCATCGGGAAGCTTTTTGTCGTTAACGAAAATATCGCCGTCTGATATTTTTAAGTTTACTTTCTCATCTTTACTCTTGATAAGATTATCCTTTACCATTTCCTGTTTCATTTCATCTATGAACTGAGAGAGTTTATGCAGTTCATTTTTTGATTTCTTAAGACTATGAGAGGCGCTTTTCATTTCCTCCTTCACTCGTTCTGTTAACCTCGGGATGTCAATGTTTTTCATTGTTTCAACTGAAATCTTAATATCTTCGCCAGCTTTATCAAGGTCTTTCTGGATCTTGTCCATATCGAGGTTCAGGTCTTTTTCATTAAATTCAATGTCGGGGATATCAAAATCCATGTCGTCATTGCTGAATACCTGTATCTTCATATTCTTGAGTTTATGACTAAGTTCTTTCATATTGCTATTAAATTCAGTTGTATCAAAGTCAATCTTGATTGAATCGAGTTTATTCCATCATATCCGGGAAGCCTTCGCCGAAGTGTTTCATTTTATCCCCGAAGTGTTTCATATGTTCAGAGAACTCCTTGCCATTAAAATGGAAAACAAAATCTTCATTATCACCATCGTCATGTCTACGCAAGTCACCCAGGTTTTGATAGACGATATCCTCATTTTCCTTCATCTCTTCTTTTGATAGATGCTTCCCGTTTTTGGAGAGTGAGACAAGTTTGCCGTCAGAGAATACTGCTTCATATTTGTCCTGGTTTTCACCGCTATGGAAGATGAAGGTTTGTTCTGTCTTTTTGCTTTTTTTATCTCCGCCGGGATTTTCGCGGGCTGTAGCAGAGCATGAGACAGACAGAAATGAAAGCAGCACCAGCATCAACGCGGCGCGCATGATGTGGGTTTTATTATCAATTAACATATGTACCTCATGGGATTATTAAATTAACTACGAATTCTAAAATTTCAAATTAGCTGCATGGATTCCTCCCGATGAATCGGGACGGGAATGACAAATCATGTTTACAAATAAGTTGCATGTATTCCTACCTTTGCGGAAACACAATTAGAAAACAAGTCCAAAACCTTCGAGGTTGATGAAAACCTCGAAGGTTGAATGGAGTTTATTATTAAGACGCGCGGGTTTTTGGGGTGTTTCGTGTTTACAGGGGAAATAGGATAAACGTAATTATAGAAGGATGAGTGGAAAAAGTTAAGGTGATATAGAAAACTATAACATGTTTAGGTATATTTGTGTAATCATTAAGGAAAAATTATGCAAATAGGAATAACCGGACTTCCAACAACAGGGAAATCCACCTTGTTCCAGACACTTACAAAAACCCACATTGATCCATCAATATTGGCAAGGGCTGAAAGTCATCAGGCGGTAATAAAAGTACCGGATATAAGATTGGATAAATGTACAGAGATATTTAATCCGAAGAAGAAAGTAAACGCAACAATTGAATTCGTGGATATAATAGGACTTCAGAAGGGAGACTCCGGATCCGCTCAGTTTACGAGTAATTTTCTTTCAAAAATCAAGAACACAGATGCTTTGATTCATGTAGTCCGGCTTTTTGAAAACGAGCTTGTGCCGCATGCTGAAGGCAAGATTGATATGATGCGGGATATTAGTACTGTTGAGACGGAATTTATTTTAGCCGATATGGCAATAATTGAAAAGAGAATAGAAAGTCTGAAGAAACAGATACTGAAAATTCATGAGGATCATCTAAAGAAAGAGCTTATTGTCCTTGAGAAATGTTTTGAAATACTTCAGGAGGAAAAACCATTACGGGATGCGGACTTAAATAAAGATGACCTGAAGATTCTGAAAACATATCAGTTCCTTTCTCTTAAGCCGCAGCTTATTGCCGTTAATCTTGATGAGAATCAGATTAACGATATTGACAAACTTATGAACGAACTTGCAAAGCATAAGGTAGGGAAGAATACAAAGGTGCTTACATTTTTCGGTAAGATTGAGTTGGAGATGTCGGAGTTATCTGAAGAGGAATCCGCAGTATTTATGGAAGAGTACGGGATTAAAAATTCCGCGCTTGATACAATTATCCGGGAGGCATATGCTTTGCTGGGACTGCAGTCGTTCTTAACTATTGGTGAAGATGAGTGCCGTGCGTGGACAATCAGGAAAGGAGAGACCGCACAGGAGGCTGCGGGAGAGATACATTCCGATTTCTTTGCAAAGTTTATCAGGGCAGAGGTTGTGCAGTATGATGATTTTATTCGTGCCGGAGGTTCATTTGCCAAGACTAAGGAAGCGGGCACATGGCGCCTTGAAGGGAAGGAGTATATTGTGAAGGATGGGGATATTTTATCCATCAGGCATAGTTAGGAAAAAATTTAACCACTAAGAACACTAAGTTCACTTAGAAAAGAATTAGAGCACCGGGAGTTTAAGGCTTCCGGTGTTTTTTTTATAATGGTTAATTAAAATATGATTGGATCTGATGTCAATATGAAGAAATATTAAAAAAGTTTTCTCAATTTTGGGTAATTGACGCCTAATTAATATATAGGGGAAATGTTCTTTGTAGATTTTGTTTTAGTAAATATCAAACCAAAGTCCCTAATATTCCCGGAAAACAGGGGTGGCATCTTATTTAATGGGGAAAAGGAAAGGTTAATCGAGAAAACAGAGAAATTCATCGAGAAACTCAGGAGAGAAAAAATGCTTTAAGTTTAATTTACTACCGTTCATCCTTGTCCGATCAGTTCTCGATGATTTCTCGATGGTTTCTCGCTCATCTCTCGCTGATCTCTCGCTGATGAGTCGATGATTTCTCGATGAAGGGAAATGGGTTAGGAAAAAAGAGTATTGAAAGATTACTTTTTGATAAAATAAATTTTAATTTATATTTGGTAATAAACAAATATTGTATGCAGATGAAAAACTTAATATATCTTACAGCCATTTTTGTTTTGGCTGTTGTTAATTATTCGTTCGGTCAGGCATCAGGACTTTATGTTCCGAGGAATATGCAGAAAGCGTTTGACAACAAAACAAGATCGATGGATGGAAAGCCAGGGGTAAATTACTGGCAGAATAAGGCAGAGTATGTTATCGATCTTGCATTTGATCCTGTTACACGGAAGATTGAAGGGACAGAGAAGATTAATTATTTAAATAACAGTCCGGATTCTCTGAAGAGGATGATCATTCAGCTTTTCCCTAATATTTTCAAAAAGGGTGCAGCAAGAGATTTCCCTATCAATGCTGAAGATGAAGATGATGGTATCACTATTGCAAAAATAAAAGTAAATGGAATTCAGATAAGCACGGATCCCGATGAAAAAAGAGTTGAGTTTAACGGGACGAATATGAATGTGAAGCTGAGAACTCCTGTTCTTCCGAAAGGGAAAACGGAATTAATTATCACATGGAATTACACATTAAATAAAGGTTCTGATATAAGGACAGGCACATTGGATTCATCATCGTTTTTTATTGCATATTTTTATCCGCACATTGCAGTGTATGACGATATTGACGGATGGAATGACACACAATATACAGGCGGAGTAGAGTTCTACAATGATTTTGCTGATTATGATGTTTCAATTACAGTTCCAAAGAATTTTGTAATCAGAGGAACGGGTGTATTGCAGAATCCCGAAGAAGTGTTGAACGGGAAAATTGCTGATAGATACAAATCCGCGCTTGAGTCGGATAAAGTGGTAAACATTATTACTGCAGATGATATAGCGAAGAAAGAAGTTACAGTTCCGAAAGAAAAGAACGTATGGAAATTCAAAGCGGACAATGTTACAGATTTTGCATTTGGATTAAGTGACCATTATTTATGGGATGGATCCGGGTTAATTGTTGATAAGACTACAGGCAGAAGAGTTTTTATTGACGCGGCATATAATAAGAATTCTAAAGATTTTTATAAAGTTGCACAAACCGCGAGAGAGGTAATTGACTATATGTCGACTGTTATTCCCGGATGGCCATATCCATTCCCAAAGGAGACTGTTTATAATGGTGAGGGTGGAATGGAATATCCGATGATGGTGAACGATAGTTCTGTACCTGACTCAAGCATGAAGGGATTAACTGCTCATGAGATTGCTCATTCATATTTTCCTTTCTTTATGGGCACAAATGAAACTAAATATGCATGGATGGATGAAGGCTGGGCGGCATATATTGATTTCATGTCAACTTCGGCATTATACTCAACAGAAATAATTAAGCGGAACAGGATTACTTCGTATAAGAAGGCAATCGGGGATGATATTGATATACCAATATTCGCAATATCTAAATATTTGAAGAGTCCGCCATACAGGTACAATGCTTACATTAAATCAGCGTATGTTTATGACATGATGAGGGAATATCTTGGACATGATCTTTTCGCAAAAGCACTTCATGAATATATGGCAAGATGGAATGGCAAACACCCTATCCCTTATGACTTTTTTAATTCTATGAGCAATGCTTCGGGCGAGGATCTTTCATGGCTTATCAAACCATGGTTCTATGAATATGGTTATTTGGATCTTGCTGTAAAGGATGTTTCTTTAATTCAGAATAATTATGTTATAGAGATTGAGAAGAAGGGATATTATCCAGGCGGGTTTAAGCTAACAATTAATTATGCTGATGGAACAAGTGAAACTATTAAACAGAGTGCAGCAGCATGGAGGAGTGGGGCGAGAACGTTTAATATTATTAAACCTGCTTCTAAGAAGATTAAAGTTGTGGAGCTATGGGACGAAATCTGGCTGGATGCGGATAACTCAAATGATATTTTTATTTTGAAATAAATATAGAAAAAGATTTTTCCCTAATGCCATAAATGGCATAAATATTTTATACTCTTATACCATTTACCCAGCCCTAAAGGGACTGGGCTAGAATTCTGCGCTAATTGAATTAGTTTAATGTTTATATAGCCCAGGCATTTAGAGCCTGTGTGAAAATCAACAAGTGTCATTCCCGCGAAGGCGGGAATCCATAAAATCATTTGAAATTAAAGAAATTTCAAATATGAAATTCTTAACCAGATGATAAATTCAGAATATTCACACAGCCTCTTTATGCCTGGGTTCATAGACTAAGTCTTATTGAGTGAGGGGATTCATCCCCTTACTATTCCCAGTTCTAACATGACTGCCAAAAAAGGAGATTGGGATGTGTTGAGACGTTTTGGGAGATGGGGCATCTAATGGGAAATGAATATATGGAGTTTATATGGAACAGAGCAGTTATGGATTCTCAAAAATTGTTAATTATAGTTTTGAGGAAACGATTGAGAAGGTAACTGAACTTTTAAAGAGTGAGGGGTTTGGAGTGCTGACCGAAATTGATGTTAAGGCAACATTAAAGAAAAAACTTGATGTTGATTTCAAACCTTATAAAATATTAGGCGCTTGCAATCCACCATCTGCTTATAAGGCTTTACAGATGGAAGAACAGATCGGGCTTATGCTGCCTTGCAATGTAATTGTATATGAAAACAATATGAATCAAATAGTGGCTGCGGCTATAGACCCTGTTTCATCTATGATGGCAGTTAATAATGAAAAGTTAGGGGAAATAGCATTTCCAATTCAGGCTAAATTGAAAAAGGTTATAGAAGCTTTATAATAAAGGGAGCTTTAGGTTTCTCCCTTCTGATCCAGGAATATAAATGCAAGATCGACCGACTTGTGTGTGCCGGTAATAACAAGAGTGTCATTTATTTCAATAGTATCTTTTGCAGAGGGATTTGAGATTGTAATTGTACCTCTTACAATTGCTATAATAGTGGCATCTGTTTTAGCGCGAAGATTTAACTGCGCAAGAGTTTTCCCAACGTGATAATTATCTTCGTTAACATAATAAGTACTGGTAAGACCAGCAGCGAGAATCTCATTAAGATGAATAAACGAACTGACATCTGTTTTTTCTTTTCTTAACAGTATATAGGATTCCCCCCTAAGTATTGAAACCTGTTTCATTATTATATTCAGCGGCAGATGATATTTTTCCAATACCTTGCTGAATATCTGAAGTGAAGTTTCGAACTCTTCAGGAATAATTTCATCGGCACCGAGAGTTATGAGTTCATCGATCTCGTTGACATAGCGTGTTCTGACAATTGCTTTAATAGTAGAGTTATTTGCTTTAGTAATTTTAAGGGCAGCTTTTGTAGAATGCGGATCAGAGATTGCAAATACAATAACGCGGGCGTGCTTAATGCCTGCATGTATAAGAATTTCTTCTTTTGTTATATCTCCATATATCATGTTCTCACCCAGTTCCTTTTCCCGTTTAATTGTTTCCGGGTTCAATTCAATAACCACATATGGGATACCGGCTTCTTTAAGGACGCGGGCTAAGTTTCTGCCGTTAAGTCCAAACCCCGCTATAATTACATGGTCAATAAATGGAGAAGCTTGTGTTCTTTTTTCGCGGGAGCAATTCTTACAAACCTGTCGGCAAGTGCGGGAGCAATTTGCAGAATGACAGGTGTAAGTAACATGGTGAATATGGAGGAAGAGAGAAAGAGATTGTACAGATTGCTATTGAAGAGATTATAATTCAGACCTTCCTGCGCGAGGACAAATGAGAATTCGCCTATCTGTGCGAGCGCGAGCCCTGTCAGGAACGCAGTTCTTATGGGGTATTTTAACATTCTGATTATAATAAAAATTATTGCTGACTTAAGAATAATTACACAGATTACAATTGCTGGAGATTAGTCCAATTGATCCGGCTGACAAAACTCAGATCCAAAAGCAGTCCGATTGAAACAAAGAAGATGCTGTTGAAAATATCTTTCAGTGGAAGGATTTCTGATATAACCTGGTGGCTGAATTCGGATTCAGATAGAATGAGACCAGCAATAAAAGCACCGATAGCAAAAGAGAGTCCAATAGCATGTGTGAGATATGCAGTACCAAGAAGAATAAGAACAGTGCCGATTGTAAATGCTTCTCTAATTCTCAACCGGGCAAGCTGATACAATATTTTAGGCATAATGAACCGGGAAAGAACAATAATAGTTGCAAGCGATGCAAATGCAAGGAACAGTTTTAACAGAATATCAGGGATGGATGACATCTGTTCGGCACCAAGAAGAGGGAGTATTATAAAAACGGGGACTACAGCAAGGTCCTGAAACACAAGGATGCCAAGAGTAATTGTTCCATGCGGGGAATCTATCTGACCTTTTTCTGAGAGTATTTTAAGAACTATTGCTGTGCTTGACAAGCTGATAAGAATACCGAGAAAGAGAGCTTTGTTTAATTGAATCTTAAAGGAATAAATAATGAGAGTTGTGATGAGAACAGTCAGAATCAGCTGTAGTCCACCAGACCAAATAAGGAGCTTTTTAATTTTATAAAGAGAGCCAGGTTTTACCTCAAGACCAATAACAAAAAGCAGAAGAATAACTCCGACCTCAGCCATTATTCGTATATCAGATGTGTCGGAGATTAAATGGAAGCCATAGGGACCTATTATCATACCGGCAATCAAGAAGCCGGTTATGCCGGGGAGGTTTATTTTCCGGAATATATAAACTATAGGAAGTGAGACAAGAAGAATTAAAACTATATCCTTAATTATTGTAAACTGGCTCATTTTTGTTTATTTGGTTTATGTCTGTAACATAAATAAACAAAGCAACTTAAACCTGCAAGTAGGAGTTATCTTTATTTAGAGTGTTTATCATTTCAAGAATTGAATAGATATCTGTGATTTATGATTCCGATTATAGATTTAAGGGATTATGTGTCAAGAATCAAAAATAGTTTTATCACATAAATTTATCTTCGATCAGGTCATAAAAATATCCATGAAAATATTTGACTATAAAATCAATGGGTATATAACTTTTCTTCCCTTAAATAGCGAAGAAATTATTTAATAACATCATCATAAGGAAACTACTATGAAAAAAGTTGCATTTGTTACTGCAATATTTTTATCAATCTTGACATCAAGCACTGTCTTAGCACAGGGATTTTTACTTGGCCCAAGAATAACCGGAAACATGAATATTTTCAATGAGAAAAACCTTACCGGAACCTGGAATGGAATCGGTGTAGGTATAGGTGGGCAATTGGATATTACATTCAGCAAGCATATTGGCTTAATGGTTGATTTAACTGCATTTGATATGAAAAACTTTTCCAATTCCCAAACTCAGGGTAATGTAACTACGGATAATAGTTTATCATTATCATACCTAACAATTGACCCAATGTTCAAACTTGATTTCAGTGGTTTTTATATGGTGGCTGGTCCATCTTTGGGAATTAAGCTTGCATCCAGTGGTGATGTCACAACGTCAGGACAAGGACAAGCCGCAAATGATCAAACAGAGTCATTTGATACACATTCAATAATATTTAACATTGCCTTAGGAACCGGCTATACATTTACTCTTTCTCCAGGAATGTATATGGGAACAGATTTTATGGTATATATCCCTTTATCTGACACATACAATTTCCCGGGTGTAAGCAATAGTGTGTTATCGCTTAAACTTGGAGTTGCTTTGAAATTCGGCATTTAATTAAACTACAGATAGATTAACATCCTGATGAAATTGCAGGGTTTAGATTATATGAGAATTAAAATAAAAGGAGGTTAAATGAAATGTTTATTGTCTGTTTTTATGGTCTTATTATTATTTCTTTTTACAAGTTGCAGTAGCAATAGCAACCCCACAAGTGCCGGCGGAGGTATAGGTGGTCCAAATGGAGGTGGAAACCCCGGAACAGTTACTTTTACAATGTCTACGAAACCCGGGGCTACTCAGGGTGGAACTTTATTTGTTACTACCCCCAGTGTCGCAGTTGTAATTACCTCACTTACTATTAGTTTACCGGCACAGAACTTAAATGATCCATTTACAGGAGATGGGACAACAGTATTTCCGGCAAATCAACCCCAAACTCTTCCACAAGAGTATACAGGTGTAGCTTCCGGACAAAAATGGGTATTTACATTTACAGGTAAATTAGGCAGCTCTACCGGAACAGCATTTACAGTAACATCAAATTTTACTATACCCTAAAAAGGGTATAGTCTTGTAAAAATTAAAATTGTAATAAGTTGGTCACGGATTATTCCGTGACCAACGGGGAAATGATTATGCTAATTCCAGATCTGATTTCTTTCCAAATGAGAACAGGAAGAACATTGCAGCCAGCAGCATATATGCGGCTGTGAACTGATATGGCACAACAGAAAGTTGTGGCGACAATTGCCACGGCAAATACATACTTCCTTCCGGAATAGCTGAGTGTATAATTCCAAAGAATGTGAAGAATGCAGTTACAACAAGGAACGCTGAAGCAGCTTTTAGTTTTTTATCAATCAGTTTTGCTATAAAAGCCCCCCATAGCATTGCGGTTAATATGAACCCGTTTCCAAGCGCAACTATAACAAGAAGCTCAGGGATTTGTTTCCCCGGTTGAGTAAGGAAATAAGAGAATTTATCAACTGGTACTAAATCCGGGTTAGAAAGTTTTATCTGAAGCAGACGTGCAATAGTAGGGAAGAATGCAAACGCTACAGCTGGTGCATGTTTTTCAGGTGTTGCTTTGAAGGATTGAGAAATAATATCCAAGGCAACAAATATCAGAATAGGTGCCAAAACAGGGCGCGGAATAAACTCCACAATAAATGAGATATACCCTAAAATTCCTCCGAGACCAATAAAGAGTCCCGTTAATAACGTATATCCGGCTCTGCTTCCCATTGATTTATAAGCCGGCTGTCCGATGTAAGGTGTGGTCTGAGCAACTCCTCCAAATATTCCAGCTATTAAAGTAGAGAAGGCTTCAGTAAGAAGAATGTTTTTTGTGTTGTAATCATCTCCAGCTACTCTTGCGCTTTCAGTTACATTTATTCCACCTACAATTGTAAGGAGTGCAAAAGGGAAAGAGATAGGAAGATATCTAAGAGCTTCAGTGAATCCCTGTAAAAATCCCAGAGATGGTACCGGTACACCCATATGGAATTCAGGCATTATGAAGGAAAACTGAACTCCCAATAATCCCATTGGCGCAAGCAGATAATACAGAATAGTGCCAATCACTACAGCAGCAAAGACACCGGGGAAGTTTTTAGGAAGACGAATTTTAGCGACCAATGTATAAATTACCAGACCCAAAGCCATTACACCGATGACAGGAAGACCGAATACATCTATTAATGGTGTGAATCCTATTAGACCCAATCCAATACCTGCAAGGCTTCCGAGGAGTCCTGCCTGTGGAACTATTTTCTGAACCCATCCACCTATAAAGGAAAACAGGATTTTAATAATACCTATTAAAACCATAGTAGCCATACCAATATACCAGGTCATCATAGCTGCATCGTGAACCGCCATACCTTTCGATTTCAGGTAAATAAAAGCTGGTCCAAGTACAGTCAATGCTATACCGATGGTTGAGGGAGTATCAAGCCCCAGCGGCATTGCAGTAACATTCGGGTTGTTTGTCTTCTTAGCCAGACGGAATGCCATAACAGTATAAATTATGTCACCCACTAATACGCCAAGAGCGGTACCGGGAAACATTCTTGAATAAATAATATCAGCGGGGAATTTGAAAACAAAGATCAGGATTCCGGCAAGGAATGAAAGGACAGTGACGTTATCGAACATCAGACCGAAGAAGCCGTTAAGGTCTTCTTTTACGAACCATTTATATTTGAATGTTGTTTGCATGGCTGTGAAAAAGGATTATTAAATGATAGTAATAATAATAAATTAAAAATTAGAAATTAAAAATTAAAAAAGAAGAAAGAGTAAACATTTTTAGATTTCAAATATTCAAAGGATCCCAAATAGTTCTATTTGACTGTTAGTTGCAAGCCTTCTTTATAAGTTGTTGGTTTAATTTTGAAATAGTTCTCAAATTTTGAACTGTCAAACAGGTATTCATTTTCATATTGATACAACATCTCGAAGGATTCTTTTACATCGGAATTGAACAATCCCACAAGTTTAAGCTGCCATTTTTTATATGCGCTCCATTTGGCAGGCACTTTCAGCAGTTCAGCGGTTAACTTAATATATTCTTCACCGGTCATTGCCTCTTTGGAAGTTGGAAGGTGCCAGGTTTGATTAAAAGCTTCCGGAGTATTTCCGATAAGCGCAACAGCTTTAGCGGCGTCAGGAGTAAAAGTAAAGGAGTGTTTCACTTTATCATTTAGCATCCAGTGAGCGGTCTTTCTTTTTTTAGATTATCAACCACCAATATATTAAATACAGAAGTTTTTATGTCTGGACCATAAAAATCAGCAGCCCTGACAATAACAGCTTCAAGATTTTTCTTTTCATATTCATCGATCAACATTTGAGCAATTTGTGAGCGGACCTTTCCTTTTTCACTGCAGGGGTTAAAAGGGGTATTTTCTGTCATAACACCAGTAACTTTACCATACATATAAACGTTATCAAAGAAAATAAGTTTAGCATTATGTCTTATGCAGGCATTTATCACATTCCTCATAATTACAGGCCACTGAGCCTGCCATATATTCAGATCATATTTCAGACCCGCAACCAGATAAACAATATCGGATCCTTTAACAGCATCCATAGTTTGACCAGGGTTTGTAAGGTCGGTTTTGATTACAATATCATCCGAATTAATCTTTTGGGGATTTCTTCCTGCCAGCAGGATTTTATCGGTATAATTTATTAGTTCATGAGTAAGGGGAATACCTATTGCGCCACCGGCACCTAAAATCGTCTGCATTGATTTCTCCTAATTTGTATTCAAGTGAAAGTTATTAAATTATATTGAGAAAAATGTTGTTTTAGTGTGAAATTGATAAAATATCAAAAGGAAGACAATTCGAATGAATAAATTATTTTCTTCATTAAAAGTAAGAGGGGTTGAGTTTAAGAACCGCATAGCAGTATCACCGATGTGCCAGTATTCAAGTTTAAATGGGATGCCTACCGAATGGCATTTTGTGCATTTAGGCAGCCGTGCTGTTGGAGGTAATGCTTTAATTATTCAGGAGGCAACTGCGGTATCCCCGGAAGGAAGAATTTCACCGGATGATGCCGGCATCTGGAGTGATGAACATGCTGAAGCATATAAAAGAATTGCGGGGTTCATAACCTCACAGAATTCAGTCCCGGGAATTCAGCTTGCACATGCCGGAAGGAAAGCGTCAACATATTCGCCCTGGAAGGGTAGTGGAGCGGTGCTTGCTGAATTGGGAGGCTGGCAGGTTTACGGGCCAAGTGCTGTGCCTTTTGCAGAGAACTATCCAATGCCTCAGGAAATGGGGACAGACGATATTAAAAAAGTTATTAGTGATTTTACTGCTGCAGCAAAAAGAAGCGTTGAATCAGGGTTCAAATTAATAGAGCTTCATTTTGCGCACGGTTATCTAGTTCATGAATTCCTTTCACCTGTTTCTAATAAAAGAAAAGATTCATATGGCGGACGTTTTGAAAACCGTGTGCGTCTTGCATTTGAAATAACAGAGAATGTAAGAAAGGTTATACCCGAGGATTTTCCATTGTTTGTAAGAATATCATCTTCCGATTGGGTGGAGGGAGGGTGGACAATTGAAGACTCGGTCCGTCTTTCAATCATATTAAAATCAAAAGGAGTTGATCTTATAGACTGTTCAAGCGGCGGGAATGTATTAAAAGCAGTTATACCGATAGGCCCCGGATACCAGGTCCCTTTTGCGGAGCGGATAAAAAAAGAAGCGGATATATTAACCGGTGCTATTGGTTTCATTACCGCACCGGAACAAGCTGATAATATTATCAGAACAGGGCAGGCGGATATGGTGCTGATGGCAAGAGGAAGTTTAAGATATCCCTATTGGCCATTTCATGCGGCTAAAGTATTAAAGGAAGATATTGAATGGCCCAAACAATATGAGAGGGCAAAGTGAATTGGGGTTCGTTTCTATCAACACGTCAGTGGGGTACAGTAAGAGAGGATTACAGTGTAGACGGTGATGCATGGAATTATTTTTCATATGAAGATGCTTTATCCCGTGCGTACAGATGGGGTGAAGATGGTATTGGGGGGATCTGCGATGAGAATCAGATAATTTGTTTTGCTCCTGCTTTCTGGAACGGAAAGGATGGAATAATAAAAGAAAGGCTTTTCGGGCTTACAAATAAAGAGGGCAACCACGGGGAGGATGTAAAGGAATACTATTATTATCTTGATAATACTCCTTCACATGACTATATGAAGATGCTTTATAAATATCCCCAATCTCCATTTCCATATGAACAATTAAAAGAAGAAAACAAAAAACGGAACCGCCTTGATCGGGAGTATGAACTAATCGACACAGGTATATTTAATGAAGACAAGTACTTTGATGTGTTCGTAGAATACGCAAAACAGGATGCGGAAGATATTTTTATTAAGATTATATGTTTTAACAGAGGGGGTGAAAAGGCACGTCTTGATATAATACCTCAAATCTGGTTCAGGAATACCTGGGCATGGGGGAAGGATCCATTTGTTCCGGAAATTACAAATGAAGAGGAGAAGCATTTAATAATTAAACATAAAGAGAATAGCCCTTATTATCTATATTATGAGAATTCAGCCGAAGTATTGTTTTGTAATAATGAAACCAATTCTAAAAAACTATACAATTCGGATTCAAACGTTAAGTATTTCAAAGATGGGATAAATGAATACATAATAAACCAAAATAAGTCAAGTATTAACAGGGTGTCCGGTACAAAGGCAGGGTTAAGATATATTACTGAAGTTGTACCAAATAATCCTGTAGTTATAAGACTCCGACTTACAAAGTTGCAGCTGCCCGATAATCCGTTTGATAACTTTGAAGGAGTATTTAACAATAAAATAAAAGAAGCGGATGATTTCTACAACGGGATTCAAAAGGATATTCATGATGAAGATGAGCGAAGAATTCAGAGGCAGGCATTTGCAGGAATGTTGTGGAACAAACAATTTTATTATTATGATGTAAGAGAATGGCTTAATGGAGATTCAACGCAGCCAGCTCCACCTGATGAAAGAAAGAATGGAAGAAATTCAGATTGGTTCAACCTTAATAATTCAGATATAATTTCAGTACCGGATAACTGGGAATATCCATGGTATGCCACATGGGATACAGGATTTCATTGCATTCCTTTTGCTCTTATCGATCCTGATTATGCCAAGAACCAGCTTCTTATGTTTACAAAGGAATGGTACATGCATCCCAGTGGGCAGCTTCCCGCGTATGAATGGAACTTCAGTGATGTTAATCCGCCGGTACATGCATGGGCAGCATGGCGTGTATATAAAATAGAAGAGAAATATAAAGGTAAGGGGGATTTGGTTTTTCTTGAGCGTATACTGCATAAGCTGCTAATCAATTTTACCTGGTGGGTGAATAAAAAGGATTATGGTGGCAGGAATATTTTTCAGGGTGGCTTCCTTGGAATGGATAATATAGGTGTATTTGACAGAAGCAATGGATTGGGGAAGAATTTAAGATTAGATCAGACAGACGGTACAGCATGGATGGCTATGTATTCATTGAATATGATGAGAATAGCTCTTGAGCTGTCAAAGGAAAAGCCATATTACCAGGATATAGCTACTAAATTCTTTGAGCATTTTCTATACATTGCCGGTGCGATGGAAAATATGGGAGATAATGGTTGTGGTCTTTGGGATAATGAAGACCAGTTTTATTATGACATACTTCATTCGGAAAACCAGAAAACCTCACAGATGATTAAAATAAGATCTATGGTAGGATTGATACCATTATTCGCGGTGGAGGTGCTTGAATCAGACCAGCTGGATTATGCGCCACAATTTAATGCGCGCCTTGACTGGTTCCTGAATTACCGCCCGGATCTTGCAAAACTTGTATCACGTTGGAATGTACATGGTAAAGGAGAGAGGCACCTTCTGTCTCTTCTTCGAGGCAGCAGAATGAAAAAACTTATAAAGAGAATTCTTGATGAAACCGAATATCTTTCTGATTATGGCGTAAGGTCTTTGTCTAAAGTTTATAAAGATAACCCGTATGTGTTTTCTTCAGACGGGGAAAATATTACGGTAAAGTACACGCCCGCTGAATCAGATAATGGAATGTTTGGAGGTAACTCCAACTGGCGCGGTCCTATTTGGTTTCCGGGTAACTTTCTTTTAATTGAATCGCTTCAGCGGTTCCATCATTATTATGGTGATGAATTTCTAATTGAATATCCTATTGGTTCAGGAAAGAACATTACAATAAAGGATGCGGCAAATGAATTAACACGCAGACTTAAAAATTTATTCCTTAGAGACAAACAAGGAAGACGTGCCGTGTTTGGTAATAACGAGAAGTTTCAAAATGACCCGAACTTTAAGGATTATATTTTATTCAATGAATATTTTAACGGGGATACTGGTGAAGGGCTTGGAGCATCGCACCAAACCGGTTGGACCGGTTTGATTGCAAAACTACTTCAACCCAGGGGGTAAACTCCATCAACATAAAATACTCAAGCCATATTGAAAACGGCTTAATCTCCCACTGGTAAACCGCTCTGGAAGTACCCATGAACCGCTCTGTAAATACTCTGGCTATAGAGATCGTACTTTCTTTTAGTTTTTAACCTGAACTATTTAACTTATAAGGTTACCACCCTATCTTTCTTCCGGCGTTTTCTTTCTTAAGCCATTCCATTAAAGGCTGGAAGTATTCAATCATACCTTTGGCGCTTAATTCTTCACCGGTTTTTTCTTTGATGAATGAACGCCAGTCAACTGTTTTTCCTTTTTCAAGTATGCTGGTTAAATATTTCCCGGTTTCCTTGCTATTATAATAATTAGCACTATGTGGATTCTGTTTAAGTATATTTTTAGAAATATAATTATGAAGCTGATATTGTATCAGTTTAGCAACTGCGTAATTATAATAATAAGCAGGAGCATCGTTGATGTGTGTTTTTGTTGAAGCATCACAGAATTCCTCACCGCGGTTAGTTGGGGGAACAATACCCTGGTATTTTTCAGCAAGTTCCCACCACTTTTTATTGTACTCGTTCTTAGGAAGATTATCTTCATAGAATGAATATTCCCAGAGAGACATTGTCCCTGTAGCGAATGGAATAAACACAACGTTGCTAAGGGCTTCATTAAGTAACCACTTGATGGAATCTATCTGAACATTATTTGCCATTAATCCGATTTCCCTTAAATAAGGCTGCTGCATGCAAGCTGTTGAAATCAGCTCTCCCATGCCTTCATGGAAGCCAGGGTTTAACCCGTCGCGTAAAAGAATAGGAACATTGGGATTGGAGTATGCCATAAAATAATATGTATGACCGAGTTCATGGTGTACTGTCTGGAACCATTCGGCATTTGCTTCAACGTTCATGAGTGAACGGACATCTTTGTCAAGATCAAGGTGCCAGGCGGATGCATGCGTGTTTTTCTTCCGGGGGGAATTGGCAGGCAGCGAATAAAGATCTGACTTTTCCCAGAATGACTGAGGCAGATGTCCCATTCCCATTGACATATAAAAACGCTCACCTTGTTTTACAATCCATTCCGGTGTTTTGTCTTTGAACATATTGTCGAGATTAATTCCCTCAACAATTCCCGGCCATTCCTGCCCCCAACGATTTGGAAGCCAGTGAGCAGGAATTTTATCAGGAACCGCTACATGATAACGTTCTGCCAGTTTATATTTTACCCATGTGTAGATCTGATCATATAAAGGTTTCAACTGCTCATTAACCTTCTGCATCCAATCCTTCATTTCTGAAGCGTTCATTCCATACTGCGAAATTTCAAGATCGAAATAGGAAGAATAACTCATTTCCCTGGCTACTTTATTTCTTAACTGCTGAAGGTTAGCAAGTCCATCTTTCAGGTTTTTACCAATTTCTTTCGAGGCTTCCCATATCTCCTGACGTTTGGCAAGGTCTGTCTCGCTTACTAGCATATT
The DNA here is from genome assembly GCA_963786395.1 of uncultured Ignavibacteriales bacterium. Lineage (GTDB taxonomy): Bacteria > Bacteroidota > Ignavibacteria > Ignavibacteriales > Ignavibacteriaceae > Fen-1301. The sequence continues at coordinate 131,005 of CAWAZD010000009.1, forward strand.
ATCAATATCATTAGCCGAAACTTTTTTGCCATCTTTTAATTTGAATTCAAAACTATATAGGTCTTTGGTTTGTTTAGCTTCAGCATTAACAAGCTGGTCAACTACCTGAGGAATCGAACCAGGGGCGTGACTTGCGTTATATAATATTTTTTCAAGCTGCCCAACTGTTATGTAATCGAGTTTACTTTTTTCTTTCAAATACATTTTAACGGAATCGATTATGCCTTTTCTTCCCATGAATTCAGAAAGTACTTTACTTGCTTCAACCTGTTTCTGGGAATTTGCATCATTGACATCGGTATTGGCAACCCACTGGGCTAGATTTGCCTGGTAAAAGAGCCCCTGATACTCTTTGGTATAATTGTCAACAAACTTCTTTGCGTCCTGTTCGGATGAGGAGTTACAGTTGAAGAGCGTGAAAGAAATTACAAACATAATGACTGGCAGACTGATTTGTTTAAACATGATAAACCTGAATAAATTAATTAGGTTAAAATTAATAAATATTCAGATAATTATTTAATCAAATTTCAATAAAGATTTCTGTCGGTGGAATTCATTCCTGATTCGTACCAGGAAATGACGGAGTACGCCCCGGTATTAGGAAAATTAGGCGGTGCACTAAACATAAAGCGGCTGTCATAGGAATAATTTTTGCTATAGCCGGTGGCAATATGACCTCCGGAAATAGTACCTACTGGTCCTCTAACATTCTGAATAATTCCGCCAATTATATTTATGTATCCCCTGTATGAACCGGTGTTATAATTATCCGCAGTAAAGCTGCCGTTCTGGCAATAAATAGATGCGTTGATATATATACCCGTTTTATTGGCAAGATTATCTTCAACATAACAATTGTTTTGGCAAACCAATCCAAAAATATCTGAAGAAGCGGGGTTAACCTGCGGGTTAGTTTTATATACAATATCACTGTCAAGATAACAGGATCCGCCAACAGTTGCGGATTTACCACTGCATCCGAGAGTATACTGCCCTTTAATGGTTCCTTTCAAACGGATAGTTCCGCTGTTAACAAATATTACTCCATTAGGCGCAAAAGTTGAAAGTTTTTTTGTGGTGTCCTTTCCATTCCAGGTATATCTGTATCTAATTGAATCAGTTACAAAGTTTAGATAAACAGTATCATGCCCGGTAAATTCTTTTCCATTAGAGAGGGCATAGGTTTCAACACTTGATACACCGGCAGAATTAATAGGAATACTGGCTCCTGTCTGTAAACCTCCTGCAAAAGTAGGATGATCCGAATTTTTCCCATTAGCGTAAACCACGCCACCCTTAGTTCCAACAAAGCCATAGAAATATGGATTTCCATTAACTGTTAATACATCCTGGGTTTGTAATGGTCCTTTTACAGTATCGCCGGTTGCCCATGCAACACCATTTTCACTCACAGAATAAAATGCGTATCGTGAGAATCTGCTTGGTTGGAAAATAACAGTAATTGTATCATGGTAAACAATGTTATTGTATCCGGTATAATAACCGGAATAAGTGGAAACACTGGTAATGCTTTTAATCAGTTTTGCAGTATCCAAATTCTTAACAGTAATTGTAAATGATCCCCCCTGGCAGGCAATATTTGTATATCCACCAGCCCACGTTGGGTTCAAATAAAATTTATTGCATGCAATATTTGCTCCTGTCAAGCAAATATCATGAGAAACTTGCCGGCTTGCATAATAAGTCATATTGTCATTAGCGCTTAAAGACATGCGGTTAAAATTATTGCCAATTAAAAGGAAAGCCACACTAAACCCCAATACGACTAATAATACTGCTTTGCCGCCCATAATTTACCTGTTTTTAATATTTGGGAGAGCCAATCTTTCCTGGCGCCAATAGGCATAGATCTGGCTGCTGTCAATGGATGTATTTTCAATATTCATATTTAACTCAATGTCAGTAATTAACGGAAGATTTGTTGCCGTAACCGGACAATGGATAGTATCGCCGTTAAAGTCATAGTAAACCAGATAAAAGCGTGTAATTCCCGCATCCGAACCCGTAGGAGTAATATTGTTCACAACTCTGTAAAGAATTTTATCACGGGGATTTGCTGTCGCGCTAAGTGCGCTTGCCGGTCCAAGATAATAATAGATAGTATCCATTTTACCATTTTGATCGATATCAGCAACAAACCTTATAGATGCAGTGTCAGCTAAAAGGATAGATTTGGAAACATCCTGTATATTCGTATAATCCGAACAGTAACCAATACGTCTGAAATCTGTTTCCAGAATCTGTGCCTGCACAACCAGGTTCTGCTGGCATACAACTTCACCGGAATTTATATAAACATTCTGTGTGGCATTCCCGTTCAATTTAAGCATTATGCCAACCATCATTCCACCGATGATTATTGAAGCCACAAGATCTATCATTGTTCCCATATTATAAGTATAGTATTATTTAAAAATCCAGTAACTGTAAACCTGGGATAATTTTATTGTGTCCTGTACCTGTTGGGTAGTAGCCTTTACCTTGGTATAGTATTGACTAGTCAGAGTACTTTGAATCATATAAGGACTTGTAACATAAACTGTTATTTTTTTCTGCCAAGTTTTTGAAGCAGTAATTACATCGGGAGTAGTAGGTAAAACATAATCTACTGTACACCTTAAATTAAATACAACTCCGTTATGATCAGGGACTGTATCCGTTCTTGTATAATTATCATAATCATCAATGTCATTAAATGTATCAAAAGTTTCGCCGGTTTCAGGGCCAAGAGTAGATGAAAGTTTAGTGCTGTCAGAAACAGCGGCGGATACAGTGGCTTGGTCATAGTCGAGTCGCTCAATTTCCTGGATCATTGACTGCGCCAGAGAATAACCAAGTATCTCAAACTTAGAATTGTATAATGTAGTGTTAGTTTGAAGAAACATATTATTTACACGTAGAATTAGAACTGATAACAATACCATTGCTAACATTGTAATCATTGTCTGTCCGGAATTCATAGTCTAATTAATATTTTTATTTAATCAAATAGCATAGAGAATATTGTGCCACCAGATATCTTTGTTTTTAGATGATTTTCTATCTCGTATTGATACACAACAGGTAAAATCTACTCAAGATAAGTAAATTTATAGTAAATGTGATACAATTTTACTTCTATCCTTTAGCACATACTAAATATAACAAATCACAAATAATAAAGAAACTCTATTATAGATGATCATTTGTTAACGAAATAGTGACGGGGGAAATGTCAGAACATAGAAATTTTATGTTTATTGGCTGAATAAAATCACAAAGGAGTTATTATGTATTTGATAAGGAATGTTTTTCAGACAAAACCAGGTAAAGCTAAAGAACTTGTTACTAAATTCAAAGAAGCCTCCAGGTATATGCAGAGAGAAGGGGTTGTGAAAACAAGAATAATGACAGATGTTGTTTCTGGTTTCTGGACTGTTGTTTCGGAATTTGAAGTTCCCGATTTATCTAACTGGGAAAAGATGAATACTTCAAATGTAAGCCCTGAAATAAGAGATGCAATGAAGGATTACATGACACTAGTTGAAAGCGGTTACAGAGAAATTTTCAAAATAGAAGAATAATTATTCTTAGGGAACAATAAAGGTTTGCCTAATTGAAAATGAAATGGCATTATTACTGTTATTCTGAACGGAATGTAGTGGAGTGAAGAATCTCCTCCTTGTTATTAGGAGCAAAGTGAAGAATCTGCATTTCCGAATGAAAGATTAATTACTTTTTATACGAATAGGAGATGCCTTTAGTTATGAGGTCATAATTTTTTTAAATATTACAATAAACTTACTTCCAACCCCTTTTTGGGATTCAGCTTTTATTGAAGCGCCATTTAAATCGCAATATTTTTTTACCAGAGATAATCCCAACCCATTGCCTTCAAATCTCCTTGAGTAACCTCTTTCTTCCTGCATAAATGGTTCAAACAGTTTGCCCAAAAATTCTTCTGAAATTCCTATCCCCGTATCTTCAACACTGACAATTATATTATTATCATTAACATCAATACACAGTGCAATACTTCCAAACATCGTATATTTAATTGCGTTTTCCATCAGGTTCACAAATGTTTGGTAAACACTATATTTGTCACCTCTAATCTTCACGTCAGAAACATTACAATTAAATTTAAACTCCAAACCTTTGTCTTTTATAAGCTTTTTATAATCGTGCCGAATTTTATCAATAATTTCTTCAATCAATCCGAATTCGGAAAAAGTAGGCTCATAAGTTCCGGTCTGCATTTCCGAGGCATTTATTACAAGGTCAACAGTTCTTAAAAGTCTGTTTCCGGCAGCTTCAATAAATTTAAAATAATCAAGAGACTCAGAATTTGTTTTTTCTATTAAGTCAGTTTTAATGATTTCACTAAAACTTAAAATAACATTCAAGGGTGACCTGATTTCATGTGATATTTGGGCCAGGAATTCGGATTTTAGTTTGTTAGATTTTTCTGCTTTTTCCTTAGCTGCTATCACTTCCAAATAGGCTTTTTCTAATTGATTAGTTTTTTCCTTCACTTTGCGACGCAGAAAAATATTTAATAAAACCAGAAGAGTGACTATAATCCCTACGATCAAAAAAGAATAAATAATATAACGAATATAGAAAGGTGGGGGGATCATTGTGCCTAACCATTTTTTCTCAATGCTTTCCTTTTCATCATCTGAAATTTTAGAGAAGCCGTCATTTATAATTTTCAGCAGTTCTGTTTGTCCTTTCTTAACGGCTCTGTGAAATTCACCCGAATAAAGAGTAAAAGAATAATGGAATTCGTTTTCCAGATTATCCTTATATAGATAATAAAGTGCCGGAGGTTTATCTATACAGAATACCCTTACATCGCCATTCGCTGCGGCTTTAATAATTGCTTCGTAATTATCGTATTCTTTTAAAGTTGCTATACCATACTGTTTGAATAAATCGATGCAGGCATCCCCTCTTTTTACTCCTATGGTAAAACCGCGGATAGTTCTTAAGTCAGTAATTCCGCTTAATGTTTTGTGAAAAAATACAGGCACATCAATTTTAGCATAGGGAGACGTAAATTCAAATATTTTAGACCGTTCTTCATTATAAAAAACAGTTTCTAAAACATCAGCCTTTCCTTCAATCATATAATTGTATGCTTTTCCCCAGTCCATTCCCATAATATTAGCATGTATGCCGGTTTTTGATTCCCAAAGTTTCCATTCGTCAACTATAATACCCTGAAGATCGCCTTTTTCGTTTCGGAAAACATATGGTGGATAATTATCATCGGAGACTATATTTATTGAACTTATATTCCCCTGCGAAAACCCAGGGTTTGCATAAATTGAAAAGAAGCAAATAATTAGCAATAAGAGCTTATTCACAATTATCCTAAACATTTAATAAATACTTATTCATAATTTAACACATAATTATTAATTTCCAACCACGACTAAACCCCACTTATCAAAATAAATATTAACAAAATACCGGACAAAATATATTTTACTATATATTTCGGTGGTAATAATTGAGATATATGGAATGATTCAGTACGTGGTATTTGGAATTACATATGCATTTGCCGCTGTAGTACAGCCGGGACCATTTCAGGTGTTCCTGCTGAACCAGGTTTTAAGTAAAGGATGGAAAAAGACATTACCTGCTGCGTTTGGACCTCTTATAAGTGACGTCCCTGTCTTTATAATTACTCTTTTTCTTCTTAATAATTTCCCCCACAAAGTAATATCGATTCTGCAGGCTGCCGGAGGACTGTTCCTACTTTATCTTGCTTTCAACTCATACAAAACGTGGAAATATTTTAATCCCGAACAATCAATTGAATTGCATTCAGGACAAACTACACTTATGAAAGCAGTTATAGTAAATCTGCTTAACCCGAATCCTTACATCGGATGGAGCCTGATTTTAGGACCCATATTCCTTAAAGGATGGCATGATGACTCCGGCAAACGGTATTGCTCTGGTGGTTTCATTTTATGTCATTTTGGTTTCAGGTATGATTGTTACAATTATAATTTTTGGAACAACAGGCAGATTAAGCGCAAAGGTAAATAAAGGATTGATTGGAATATCAGCAATCGCTTTAGCATGCTTCGGTATATACGAATTAATAGTTGGATTGGTTACTCTGTGAATGGCATTAAATAAGCTTATATTAATTTAAAGTGAAAAGAATATGTTGTTGAAATACATTACGACTAAATTATTACTCCTGGTAATAATTCCGATTATATTCTTACACCCCCAGAGTTTTGTGGGTGCGGGTTTTGGCGGTTCCGACTTCCATATTTCAGACGAACATGCCTCACCGATGTTTTTCCGGAGCATCGGCATTGCTCCAGTGGTTCAGTTTATTTATGTGGGAGAAAACGGGATCCACAATTTCGAGGCTTCATACTATAACAACAATCTTTTAAGTTTTAACAGTAATTTTAATACTGCAAGCTGGAGGGGAAAAATTAAATATAGTTATACTCATTTAGTTGCTAAACCGGAGGTTTTGGGTAAAGTAGTCAATTTATATGTCGGCGGTTCTATCAGCACATTTTATTGCAGGCAGAATTATTATTATTTGTATATACCTGAAAATGCAAGTGCTATAGCTGATGTTTCATGGATCTGGAATCATTCTTTAGATCTTTCCCTTAATGGTATCTATAACATTGCTGAATAGAGAATTCATCTCGGCGCAATTTGATATGCCGCTTATCAGCAATATTTCGCGCCCCCAATATTCCGCTAGTCTCGATTATAATTACACTGAGAATGTGTATAAAATAAAAATGTTCGGAACTACTGTTTTGTTCCCCGATTATTTCTCAATGGATGTCAGGTTAAATTACCAGCGTCCGCTATTGTGGAATATAAATGTGCAGTTCAGCTATGAATTCTACTACTCATATTATAGCAAACCATCGGTCATTAAGATGTATAGTAATAATTTCCGTGGTGGTTTGTTTTATTGTTTCTAAGAGGATCCAAATGAAAAAGTTAATATTGTCATTACTAATCGTACCGTTGTTGCTGATAGCTGGTTGTGAGAAAACACTGCTAGGCCCTGAACCGGATAATACTCCTCAAAGTAATCTGGATATCATATGGAAAACATTAGATGAGAATTATGCTAACTTCCCTGCGAAGAATGTTAACTGGGATTCGGTACATCAGTTTTATAGTGCAGTGCTCAGAAATACTTCCAGGCCAAGCTTAACTCCCGTAACTCCAAATCAAGATCTTTGGGATATAACATGTGCCATGGTGTCTAATCTTGATGACGGGCATCTGCATTTGTATAATGAAAACTTCACAAAGTTTTTTAACTCAAGCAGAATAGCATTACGAAAACCTGAAGATTTTAGTCTTGATTTAGTAAGGAGTAAATATCTTTCCTACGAAAAAATTGTCGGCTCAAATCAGATTCTCTATGGTAAAATAAAGAATACTAATTTCGGGTATATATACATCTCATCTTTTGGCAATCCTTCCGGGTCAGGTTCAGAGTGGGCTAATGATATTGATATAGCAGTTCAGGAATTAGCTGCTTCAGATGGAATTATAATAGATCTCAGGAATAACGGCGGCGGATTAGTAGTTTCATTAAAGACTATAGTTGCCGATTTTATTGACCGCGATATAAATTATTTTGACCAGCGTGCCAAGACTGGCCCCGGTCATAATGAATTCAGTCCAATTATTCATCTTCTTGTCGGACCAACTCCTGGCAGACCTTCATATACAAAGAAGCTTGCTCTGTTAACAAATAGGTTTTCCGCAAGCGGATCCGAACATTTCACACAGATATTTAAAAGTCTGTCCTATGCTAAGCAGATAGGCGATACCACATTCGGTGCCTTTGGGGATATTATTAACACGGTTGAAATTCCAAACGGTTGGATACTTACATACCCATGTCGTTTTACTACCACTCCCGAAGGTAAATGTTATGAAGGAATTGGAATAGTTCCCGATATTCTTGCTGAAAACACCAGGAGCGATATTTTAAACGGTCGTGATAATGCTATGAATGCAGCCCTGGTTTATCTTGCGGGGAAATAATAGACTGTGGTGTTTAACGATGTTAAATATCGTTTGGGCTTGTACTAATATCATTGAAGGAATCGTATAGGCATGGAATTGCGCATCAAACACGCACGAAATGCGCTCGATTTGCGATTAAAATATTAAAATTTTTATATATTTAAGTATTAAAGTTATTATGTTTTCTTGAATTATAAAAAAGAGAAAATAATGAACACTAATGAATATCTCCCCGGCTCTTGCAACATCGGTAAAGAAGAAATAAATAAACGTCTACTGACTGGTGTAATTGGCCTGGTTTTGACCATCCTGGCCTGCATTCTCTTTTTCTACTTCGACATTTCCAAATGGTTACGCATCCTTATTTTTTTCCCGGTATCATTCTCTGCCGTTGGGTTTTTACAGGCTCGGATGCACTTCTGCGCTTATTTTGGTTTAGCCGGGATCTTCAATTTTGATAAATTAGGAAAGTTCAGGAAAGTAGATAACCAGGAATATGTTGAGAAGGATAAGAAAAAAGCTAAACTAATTATATTTTACTCCATTTTAATTGGACTCATTGCAGGAATACTAGCCGTAATTCTATAACCAAATCTTATTGTCATTACATTCCTTACCCTTCCGGCAGTGTAAAGAAAAATGTACTACCAACATTTTCTTTACTCTCCACCCAGATTCTCCCACTGTGCTTCTCTACAAATTCTTTGCATAGTAACAAACCCAATCCCGAACTTGATTCACCCTCGGTGCCAGGCGAACTGACCTTTTCCTCAACCTTAAATAAGTTCTTAATATCTTTTTCGGATATGCCTACACCGGTATCTTTTACACAGATTTCCAGTGTGCCATCTCCTGTCCTTTTAGATTTAATTATTACCCGCCCGTCTCTTTTAGTAAACTTTACCGCATTTGATAATAAATTTCTAAGTATCGCGTCTAACATTTTTCCATCTGCAGTTACACTCTCACCGGACGGCATTTCATCTATGATTGTTATTCCTTTTTGTAAAGCTTTCTCATTAATTAGTATAATATTCTGGAAAACCATTTCAGATATATTCTGTTTTTGAGGTGTAAAACTTATCATGCCTCTTTGCATTTGCGCCCATTCTAATAAATTCTCAATCAACTTATATAGGTTTGTTGCCGAATTATTCAGGGCTTTGTTGAATTGCAACAACTCAGCTTTGGAATATTCTTCATCACTCGTAGCCATAAGTTCTGTTAATCCGATAAATCCGTTAAATGGACTCTTCAAATCATGTGCTATTATTGAAAAGAATTTGTCCTTCTCTGCATTAATCTTGACCAGTTCTTCACTTCGCTTTTTTATTTCCTGTTCAGCCCGTATGCGTTCTGTAATATCCCTGAATGACCAAACGCGTCCTATCGTTCCATCTGGCATTTCTAATGGTGCTGAAAATCTTTCAAATACACGGCCGTTTTTAAATTTAAGCTGGTCTAAATCTTCTTCTGTCGAATTATGAAGTCTCTGTATTTTTGAAATAAACTCATCAGGATTTGTTAATTGTTCTTTTACATATTTTAATAATATATTGTCATCTCCCGAATCGATAATTTCTTGCGGAATTGACCAAAGCTCTGCAAATCTCATGTTGGTTTTTATAATTCTTCCTTCGCTGTCTACTGCCAAAATACCATCAGCGGTTGACTCAAGAATTACGTTCAACTTTATCTCACTTTTCCTTAACTCCTCTTCTGCCAACTTTCGCTCAATAACAACGGCTACCTCGTTTCCGACTGTTGAAAGAAATTTAACATCATTTTCAGAATAGGCATTATTGTCTTCATAGTGCTGTAGAACTAAAACACCGATTGTTCTATTAGGAGTTTTTAATGGGATACCTATCCATGATGGTGAAGGTGAGCCTATCAATTCAACTTCATTCTTTTCTTTTAGGTGCTGGAATAATTCCGGAGTTAATAATAATGGTTTACCGGTCCTGAATACGTATGCAGTGCAGCTTTTCCGCATTGCTGTTGGTTCCGGTGCCGAATCGAATTTGTCAACAAAATAAGGGAAATTGAAAAGTTCAGTATTCGGATCATAAAGTGCTACAAAAAAATTATCCGCATAAATTACTTTTTTCATTGACAGATGTATTAACTTAAGTAAATCATTAAGATTGGAAGTCGATGTAACTCCTAAAGTAATTTCATACATCGTCTGATGTTCTAACTCCAGTTTTTTTCGTTCCGTTATATCTTTAACTATTACCAGGATTGCCGTTTTATTCTGGTATACTATTGGAATTGGGGTAACCTCCGCTAAAACTATTTGCATATCATTAGTATAAAATCTTTCCTCTAATACGGATCCCGGAAGACCAGTCACAAGCATTTCCATCACACGTTTTTTGACGCCTTCTCTGTCATCCGGATGAACTAAATCAAATATTGATTTACCCAATAGGTCGCTTGCTTGTTTTACTCCATATGAAATTATTGCCGCCTGATTAACAAAAACTATCTTTCCTTCACTGTGAATGAAAATTGGATTCGGTGAATTCTCTACTATCGTTCTGTATTGATTTTCCGATTCACCAAGTTTCACTTCTAATTCGTGCTTCTCCTTCCAGTGTTTTGTCTCTTCAAAAGCAATTATTTTCAGCCGGTTACTGTGTGAAATAAAATATGAAGATCCCAAAAGCGTAATTACAATAATTCCGAATAGGATTAAAGTCTGATTTAAATTAACGTTTATAAAATTCGATACCTCGTCTAAAGGTATATTTATCGCAAGCTTCCATGTTATATTATCGGAGTATATAGTTGAGAAACTCGATAACTTAAGGGGATGATCCTTTATTTTATATCCTGTTGTACCAGACGAATTTGATAGTATTGTTTCTTCATATCTGAATGAATAGTGGCAATTATAGCAGGTCTTATCCAGATGATGGATATTATTCCTTACCATCTCCGGGTGGGCAGGATTGTACAAAAGAGTGCCGTCACCATCCATTACCCAAACACTTTCTTTTGTGGTAATTGCACTATCTACTTTGAAAAATGATTCAATTATATTCTCCAAATCCGATACAAAAACAACCACTCCATTTATATTATCTTCCTGGCTTTCTTTTTTTGCATTTGCGGGAATTCCTCCACCTGTGTTATTCTTGCCATAAATTGGCGCGGCTATTAAAACACGAAATGTCTTATTATTATCCGGTTTCGAAATCCCTACGGGTAATTCTGTTGTAATGAGTGGCTTCAGCTTGTTTTCTAACCGGGTTACCCATTCGATTAGTCTTCTGCCGGAATATTTTAATGCCTCTTCATTTTTTTCGGTTGAATATATGATCGTCCCGTTTTTATCTAACACAGAAATTGATCGTATTTGATCTTTTTTTAAATAATCAAAATATTCCTGAACGGCGGCTGCTATTAAGTTTACATTACTATTCTTTAATGGGATAAGAGAAGAAAGTTTATTTATTGTTTGGGTATTATTCCGGAGGCTTGTTTCTATTTCTCTTGCTAATTGCTTTGTTAGTAATAGCTGTCTGGTTTGAAATCTTTCTACAACTTCTTTTTCAGTGGTATCATGAATTCTATATAGTAAAATAAATGATGCAATAGATATGAAGAAAAATATAACTAAAAGGAGTTTTGATCTCATGATTGAATTTCTATATTTAGACTGGTTATTGTACTTTTAGATTTTATTAAGAGCAATGGTAAAGGTGGTTCCAATGCCTTCTTTGCTCTCAACTGAGATTGTGGCATTATTAAGGACAAGCACTTTTTTAACCAAAGCTAATCCAAGACCAATTCCTTCATAGGCTCTTCCATATCCCATGTTTTCTTGCCGGTATGGCTCGAAAATACTATCCAGGTAATCTTTCCCTATCCCTATCCCTGTATCTTTTACTTCAAGAATAACTTCATTATTATTACCATCATTAAGGGTTACAGAAATATATCCCTTTCTCGTAAATTTAATGGCGTTATCTAAAAGGTTAGAAATAACTAAAATTATAGAATATTCGTCTGCAATAATTGTTGGATCACTGCAATTATTTTGCATTGTAAAGTTTAATGATTTAGATAAAAACATATTTTTGAATTCGTTAATCAAATCGGTACAGACTGTGGCAAGATTTAAATGCTTTTTGTTAACATTAAATTCTCCTACCTGTAAACGGGAATAGTTCAGGATCATATCAACAGTTCTTATTATTCGCCTGCTTGAATGGTCAACACCATCAAACAGCTCTTTGTTTTCTTCATTTATTTTATCGCTGAAAATCTCCCTGATTAAAGTCGTCATACCAATTATTCCGGTTAAAGGTGTCCTTATTTCGTGCGATATATTGGCAATAAATGCATCCTTTAATTTGTTTGCTTTCTCGGCAGTTTCTTTTGATCGAATTAATTCCTCTTCTACTTTTTTACGCTCGGTTATGTCCTGAATTGTTCCAAACATTGTTAAGATATTGCCATTGATATCAAAATCAACTTTACCTAAACCATGCACCCATCTGACTTCACCATCTGATTTTCGGATTATTCTATATTCTTTATCAAATTGATTGTGTTTTGCTATAACATGATCTGTCAAATGAGCGGTCATCATCTCAACATCTTCAGGGTGTACAATGTCAATCCATCCCTTTACACTTCTGCGATAATCTTTGTCGATTCCAAATATATGGTCCAGTACTTCGGAAGATTCCCAGAATCCGGAAATAAAATCAGTTTTATATGAACCGATAAATGCTGCTCGCTGAGATTCTCTGAAGAAAAACTCACTCTCGCGCAGTGCTTTGTCTGCTTTATTGTGCTCATTATATTTTTCATGATCAATAATAATACTCTTATTCTCATGTTTCAACTTTACAAACTCTTTAAGGAGTTCCTTGTATGTTTTTGGATGATCAGCCATTTTGTTCCATGATATACTTTCGAAAATGTCTATTGTCAGGAAGATTAGTTTGTTGAGATAATGAAATATGTTGCTCTTCCACTTTTGTTAACGGATAACCTATTTCCCTTTTAATATAGCAAAAATCCTACATAACTAAAACATAATCGTATATCCCTATATAATAATCCTATATTTTCTGTCTTAAAATCTTATCGGATTCTAGGAGAAAAATTTGATATATTAAAAAGAGTAACTAAAATGTTTTTAGTAACTTATTTTGTAGGATAAAATTATGATTTCAACAACTCTAACAAAAATAAAAAAGACAATTCAAAACAACCCATCTTTGTCCGATAAGGACAAAGACCTTATTATGAATCTGCTTACTACTCTTAAAGTGGAAGTTAATGAATTATCTAAAAGTCATGCCGAAGAAGCTGAAAGTTTATTAGGATTTATTGAGCGGTCAACTCATGAAAGTTCGCGTAAAAAGAAAAACCCGACACTTCTCAAACTGTCAATAGATGGTATATCTGAATCTGTTAAAGAGTTTGAAGCCTCACACCCCAAACTCGCGGAAACTGTAAATTTTTTTACTTCCGCCCTCGCAAACAGTGGTTTCTGATAGATGTACTTATTCATAGAAGTTCTTGTTCCAGTGATGAACCTTTAATTCTTCAAGAAGCTCTGCCGGAAGGGGTCCCTTCTGAATACTTTTAATATTCGCATTAAGGTTCTTTTCTTTCCTCATCCCCGGAATAACGGTTGTTACGGCTTTAAAACTGATTATAAATCTTAAAGCCGCTTCCGACATAGAAGAAGTAAATCCTTTTACATCTTTCCATATCTCGTCAACACGCAGCTTTACATCCATTTTCCTCTTTCCCCTGAAATAATCATTTCTCCAATCACCAGAAGGAAAATCCGTGGATGGATCTACGTTCCCGGTCAGAGCCCCTTCATCAAATGGTACCCTGGCTATAATACTTATCTTATGACGTTCGCAGAATGGCAATAGTTTATGACTTGGGTTCTGTTCAAATAAATTAAATATTACTTGTATCGAATCAATTATGCCTGTTTTGCAGGCTTCTATCCCGTTTTCCGGTTGATGATCATTAACCGATATACCAAAAAATCTTACCTTTCCATCCTTCTTTAATTTGTAAACAGATTCTTTCCATTCATCCATCTTTGCCCACTTGTCGTTCCAAACATGAAACTGCTGAAGGTCAATATAGTCACGCCTCAGATTTTTTAAGCTCTTTTCGGTCATTTCAATAATGTATTTTGCGGGGAATGAATCTTCTAAAGTTGACGAATCACGACAGGGCCATTCTCTTTTCTTCGATGGGATCTTTGTGGCTATAAAAACGTCCTTTCCCGATTCCTTTACAGCTTCACCAACTATTTTTTCACTGTGCCCTTCTCCATAAGCAAGAGCAGTATCAAAGAAATTAATTCCTTCAGCGATTGCCTTTTGAATTACAAGTTTTGATTCTTTATCGTCCGCTCCCATCCATTCTGATTTCCCTATCCCCCAGCAGCCAAATCCGAGTTGGGATACCATAAATTCAGAATTATTGAAGTATTTCATTATCATATTTTATTTCAACATAATATTAAAAACCACTAAGAATTCCCGAAATCTCGCTAATCACCCCGGGGTACCTTATCACAGTTACGGGATGGCGAGGATCATTTCCGATTCATTCTTTTCTTTTCACTTTTCTTTTACATAATTTATATAAATAAAAGATAAACACAACGCTGTCCGACATTAAATTAAAATTATTTGGAGGAGCCGGTCATGAAAGCAAGAATTTTTATTATTCTAATGTTAATCGTTTTATTCACAATATTTGTAACCCAGAATACCCAGGCGGTTGACATAAATGTTTTCTTCTGGAATTTTAGTTCCTCTGCAATTATTATTATTGTAATTACTGGTGTGGTAGGTGTGATAATCGGGCTTATATTGGCTAGTATTTTCAAATCATCGAAAAAGAATAAATCCAAAGATGATAAATCTCTACAGGAAAATTTCGGAAAGAAAAAAGATGATCTGCTAAAGGAAAACGTTTAACCTTTCTGTTGCTATCTAATACAACTCAAGATAAATATAATAATTAGCTGCGATTTAAGGCACAACTGAAAAACTAATATTGGCTTAACTTTCCTGCATTGGATTTGTTAATAGTAAACTATACTAGATTTGATGAGGTGATAAAATGAAACTGACGAATGAGGAAAAACAATACCTGGAAATCTATTTGTGGAATGACTATAATGAAAAAATAGTATTAAATAAGAGAGATTTAAAACAGCAAAACAAACTAATTATTTATAACAAATCATCCGATAAACTAGTTTTTAGTAAACCCTCAAATAGAAGAATAAATTAACATTTATATAACCACCTTCAGAAAAATCCGTGATTTGGAGCACCACTCGAGAACCCTTATTCTCCTGCCAAAGCGTTTTACCTAAATAACTAATCCATATTGCAACATGACCTAACTTTTTAAGGCTATCCGCTCTTGTTAAAATATACTTAATTTTAGGATGAGGATAGTATTGCTTTTAATCGAAGTTTTCACAATTTTTTGTTCGTTAAAATAAATGGCAATTTCAGGACTTATTATTTCCAAAAATCTAAGGTATAAAGTATAGATTATTTTTTACAGTAAACCGTTTCACTCTAAATATTGTGATCGAATTACGCAAATTATCGGGGCTGCCTTCGTTTTGGATATAATAATACCTGAGTTCTCAGAACCATCTTCATTTTTAAGTAATGGTAACTTAAATTGCAGATTTGTGAACAGAAAAACATAATGATTAAATGAAATTCAGGACCTTAGTTTTTATATTATTATCCGTTTTTAGTGTTTTCCCTCAGTCTTCAACTGATACTTCGCAGATTATAGCAAGTATCGGCAATAAAAATATTACCTTCAGTACATTTTTAGCTCGTTATGAAGATTACCTTATATATACTGGTATTCGCGATAATCAACAAGCTAGGTTTGCTATTCTCAATAATATGATAAATGAAGTCCTTCTGCGTAATTATGATGATAATTCAGCTATCCTTAGCAATCCAGAGTACATTAAGGAATTAGAATGGTCAAAAAATGAAGCTGCACTTGCTTTTCTTAAAGATCGGGAAGTCTATGCTAAAATTACTGCCAGTGAAGATGATCTTAGACAAGCGTATGTGCGTTCAAAAACTGATGTATCAGTGCGTCATTTGTATGCATCTACTGAAAAAGAAGCAGATAATCTTTATAGTCTTGCAAAAATCGGTGTTAGCTTTGAAGAATTAGCCAAACAATGCTTTACGGACACTTTACTTAAAAATAATGGCGGATATCTTGGATATATTAAATGGGGCGAAACGGATCCTGATTTTGAAAATGTTGCTTATTCCCTAAAAATCGGAGAAATCTCAGAACCTATTAAAACTGCGCAGGGTTATAGCATAATTAAGGTTGAAAATAAAATCCATGATCCCTTTTTAACAGAAAGTGGGTTCGTCAATATGAGACACAAACTCGAAAGGGCTGTAAAAATTTCAAAAAAGATACCCTCAGAAGCTGCTTATCTGAAAAAGATATTTAATAGATCGCAGGTAAAATTTAATGATAAAGCTATGGCAGCTGTACTTGATGATTTGAAAAAACCTGATTATGAAAATGTTAACAATTTAGAATTTAATAATTCTTCCGGTAAAATATTTAAGGATTGTGTAAAGTTTAAAGATAAGACTTATTCTCAAAAGGAAATCGAAACGAAATTATTTAAGGTACCTAAATACAATCGCGATTTACTTATTGACGTTAACCTATTAAAAAATGCTGTAACTGGATTAATAATGCAGGATGTTCTCCTGAAAATTGCACATGAAAAAGGTTATGATAGTATTTCTTATGTGATCAAAACAGCCAAAGACCTTGAAGATAATATATTCCTGAATTACAAAAAAAATGAGATATATGATCTTGTTCCTGTTTCGGATTCTGAGATTGTAAAATATTATAATGATAATATAGATTTTTACAAATCTGAAAGAGAAATGAATGCTCAGGAAATTGTTGTTGGAAGTGATTCACTAGCTCGCGACCTCAAAAACAAAATTGAAAACGGTGAAGATTTTGGTAATCTTGCGGATAAATATTCTCTTAGAAAATGGAGTGCTGCAAAAAAAGGTGTTATGGGGTTCTCACCTGTATCTGTTTTCGGTGATATGAAAGATACATTATGGGATTCACCAGTTGGAAAAGTTTTTGGGCCTATAAAGTTTGATAATTATTACGGCATATTCCGTGTGCTGGATAAAAAAGATGGTCAACCGGTTGATATCGGTTTAGTCAAGAAACAAATAACTAGCAATATTCAAAATATAAAAGGTTTTCCATACATGATAAAAAGATTGGAAACCATTGCAAAAAAAACTACTGTTTGGTTTTATAATGATCTTATTAAAAATTACAACTTTAACTTGTCTGAATAAAATTATGCTTAAAGATTTTAGGAGAAATACATGAGAAAAATTCTACTTTTAATTTTCTTCCTGTCTTTATTTGTTACTGATTACAATTTTGCCGGTACAACTGGTAAGCTTACAGGCAAAGCTACGGACGGAAAAACTAATGAGGCACTTCCATTTGTTAATATAACTATTACAGGCACTTCTCTTGGTGCTTCAACAGATGTCGATGGAAATTATGTAATTTTAAATATTCCACCCGGAAATTATAAGGTAAAAGCACAATCAGTCGGTTACCAGCCAGTGATAATGGAAAACATAGGTGTTTCCATCGATCTCACAACGAAACTTGATTTCCATCTTAATTCTTCAATGATAGAACTTCAGTCAATTGTTATTCAAGGAAAACAGGATGAACTGAAAAAAGATGTCACCTCCTCTCAGTCAATGGTCACAGCTGACCAGATAAAGTCTCTACCGGTTGCCGAATTTGACGATGTACTTCGTCTGCAAACAGGTGTGTCTGTTGACGCCGATGGAGGATTTCATATTAGAGGTGGAAGATCAACTGAAATCGCCTATCAGGTTAATGGTGTTTCAATTACAGATCCTTATGATAATAGCAGGGGCGTTGATATTGATAACAGTAGTATCCAGGAAATTCAGGTTATCAGTGGAACCTTTAACGCAGAATATGGAAACGCAATGTCAGGAATTGTTAATACTGTTACTAAGGAAGGCGGGAAAGAATTTCACGGTTCCGTTAATGTTTATAGCAGCGATTACGTTAGCACTTTCAGTTCTTATTTTACCGATATAAATCATTATAATCCATTTACAAACTATAATTACCAGGGTAATTTAAGTGGAGCAATTCCATTTACAAATGATATGGTAACTTTCTTTGTTAATGGAAGATATGTTTATGACGAAGGCTATTTATACGGCCTGGATAAATTTAATACCAATGGTACTACTGCAGATGGCCATGCTGTTCCCATGAACTGGAGTAAAAGAACCATTGGTCAGGCAAATATTGCATATCAGTTTATCCAGGGTATTAAAATTAATACCGAATTATTATATTCAAAAGATAACTATCAGGATTATGACCATTCATTTAAATGGGAACCCGGTGGTAATCCATTTAAATATGCAAAAAGTTATGATGGAACTATTTCCTTAAATCATGTTTTATCCCCTAAAACCTTTTACATTTTAAGAGCCAATTATTTCTTCAAGAATTTCAATCAGTATCTCTATGCTAATCCGTATGATCCGGGCTATATGCATCCCGATTCTCTTATTACTGTTGGTTATGCTTTTCATAGCAAAGGAACTGACCTTCATAGGTTTTTCCGTGAAACGCAGTCTTATTCTGCCAAATTGGATTTTTCAAGTCAGGTATCCGAGAACCATTTATTACAGTTTGGGGCAGAAGGTAAAATTCATCAACTTAAATTTGATGATTATAACCTGGAACCTCTGACTGTAAACGGAATTCCTGCTGTTCCATTTTCTCCTCAAATCCCGGATATTTCCTCTATTAATAGAAATTTATATGATGCTAAACCTTTAGAGTTTTCCGGTTACGTTCAGGACAAAATAGAATATAAAGATGTTATTATAAATATTGGGTTAAGGTATGATTATTTTAATTCAAGGGGTAATGTTCTCGTTGATCCTCAGGATCCTAATATATATTTACCACTAAGACCTGGCCTGGAAAATTTAACTTTAGCTGAGCTTACTCCATATTTTTATAAAAAAGCAACTCCTAAACAACAGTTAAGTCCTCGATTCGGAGTAGCCTATCCTATCAGCGCTAACGGAGTAGTTCATTTTTCCTATGGTCATTTTTTGCAGATTCCTACTTTTCAGTATTTGTTTGATGGGTCAACCTATAAAGTGCCTGTATCAGGTTCTGTAGGTCCATTTGGAAATCCCGATCTGCAGCCCCAAAGAACGATTATGTATGAACTTGGTTTCAGACAGCAGTTTTTGGATGAATTTGTTATAGATGCTACCGGCTTCTATAGAGATATTAGGGATTGGATAACAGCTGGTCCGGCAGTTTCCACTATAACCGGAGCTAGCTATTCAGTTTATACAAATAAAGATTATTCCAATGTTCGGGGTATAACTTTAAATCTTAGTAAAAGATTTTCCAATCATTATTCTATTGATTTAAATTATACTTATCAGGTTGCGGAAGGAAGCAATTCCAATCCAAATGATGAATATAACGCAATATTAAATAACCAGGCACCAGTAATATTTTTGTCACCCCTTAATTGGGATCAGAGGCATAATCTGAATCTGAATATTTTAGTCGGCGATAACGATTGGAACGTAAGTTTACTATTTAAATATAGTGCGGGATTACCTTATACGCCTTCAATTACTCAGGCTACTGCTGATCGTGGTCTTAGTACCGGATTTTATCCAAATATTTTGAATCGTCCCTCACAGTTTGATGTGGACCTTTATGCTAATAAATCCTTTAATCTTATGGGTTTCCGTTTAATGGCTTATTTGAAGGTATTTAATTTATTCGATGCCCGAAATGTAGTTAATGTTTTTACTGATACAGGCGCACCGGATTATACAACGCAGACTCAAAATGTTGGATATGATCCAGCCCGTCCTAATACTGTAGCAGAATATATTAAATATCCTACAAATTATGCCGCACCAAGGTTAGTCCAGACAGGAATTGAATTTTCATTTTAAGTTTTTACTTCGGAGGAAGAATTTAATGAATAGAGTTCTAAATATTTTTTTACAGTTTGTTGTAATACTATTATTATCTCATTCTCTTTTAATTGCTCAGTTTGGAAACCCAATCGGTGGACACATACCAAGTAAAGAAAGAGGCGATCCAAAGATCCGCACTCATACCCAGCTTGAAGGCAACAGGGTAAGGACCTCCATTTTTAATTATGCCTTTACAGGTAGAGCGAATGGTAATTTCCCTTTTAATATACAGACTCCTTATGAATGGCCAAAGAATACGGGCGAAGTTTATCTTGCCCTAACCGGACTTGTTTTAGGCGCTGAAGTAATTGATAATAAGGGAGTACTGCAGCATGTTATTGAAGAACCGGATTACCGTACTTCCCCGACCGGAAAATCCTGGAACCTGGAACCAATCCCGGGTTATTCGAACCCAGCATCAAATAGTTTGGCAAATAGCCTTGATCCATCGACGTGGCCTTCTACCTGGCCGGATAAATTAGGCGATGTAAATGATCCCGGATGGAAAGGTTCATGGAATGGCTATTTTGGTAAAAACAAATTTAATGCAGACCAGGAATTATTCGCTAAAGCTTCCGATGATCACTACGATAGATATACTGACTATTTCCCCGATTCAACTGATTTATCAAGAAAAGGCTTGGGAATAATAATCGACCAAAGATCACTTGCCTGGTCCCAGGTTTTAATTCAGGATGATGTATTCCTTCTTTACACTTTGCGGAATGATGGCACCAAAGACATTCCTAAAATGGGTGTTACTATTTGGTTTGCTGATTTTGTGGGAGGGAATGAAGAAGCTCAGAATAATGTTGCGGACTTCGATATTCTTGGTAGGTTCCTTTGGTCAAGATGTCCGGGCAACAGATCTCCTTCTTTTGGTGCTGATCCGGTTGGCGCTGTCGCTCTGTTTTTACTTGAAACACCCGGTAATTCAATTGATAGAATAGATAACGATGGCGATGGTGAAGCTAATGGTCCAAAAGTTACTGCAGATATGCTTGTTGGTGAAATTCCTGATAACGGAATAGATGATAACGGGAATGGTCTTATTGATGAAAATCAAACTGATATAGCATTTGGAACCCAGCTAGGAACTACATTTGCAAATGGTCTTGATGATAATAATAACGGTGAAATAGGTAGCCCTGTTGTTACCCAGCAAATGATAGATGATGCGGCACCTGATAAATGGCATAGATGGCCCCCTAATCCTGAACTTGATACAATTCAAAATGGACAGATTTGGTTAATCGAACTTCAACAAGCCGATCTTGGTAAAAAATATAAAGACAATATTGATAACAATAATAATGGTTATAACCATAGCTATAATAATCTTCCCACAGTTACTCAGGATATAATTAACCTTGCAGCCAAGGACAAATATCATCGTTACAAAGTTCCTGGTACTCATATTGTATTGTATTCCGTTGATTCTACTTCACTTGGGAAAAGATATCTAAATAAAGATGGACTTCGCGACGCCGGCGTTGATGAAGGTATAGATGAAATGATTGATGAATCCCGAACTGATGGTGTAGATAATGATGGGGACTGGAATCCTCTTAAAGATGATGTGGGTCTCGATGGTGTTCCTGACACTCATGACTTTGGTGAAGGAGATGGCATTCCAACTTCTGGTGCTGGAACCGGCGAACCCGGTGAACCACATATTGATCTGACTGATGTTAAGGAAACCGATCAGATTGGTATCACCGGTGCAGATAAAATTACTGCTGGTACATTTACACCCAAAAGTGATGCTGAAGTGTGGTTCGAATGCATGATCCCCGGTAAATATTTTAATCCGGCTGTAGCACAAGCCTCAGGCGACTATGATTTATTAGTTACTTCAAGTTTGTTCCCTATGAAAGCTGGAGACGTGCAGCCCTTCTCAATGGCAGTGATTCTTGCCAATGCTCCGGTCAATGATCCTGATGGTTCTCTTAGAAGGCAGGAGATTATTAAAAAAAGAGGTAGAGCCGATCAGACTTATCAGAATAATTATCAGTTTGCTACAGCTCCTACTACTCCTACTTTAACAGCTATCCCCGGTAATAATAAAGTTACTCTTTACTGGGACAATTTAGCAGAGAGTTCATTTGATAACTTCCTGGCAAATATTGGAGGCGATGGACATCATTTTGAAGGATATAGAATTTATAGGTCTTCCGATCCCGCTTTCCAGGATGCTTTGAATATAACCAATGGTGCAGGTACTCCGCAGTTCATGTCACCCATGGCAATATTTGATCTCATTGACGGGATTAAGGGGTATGATTCCCTTGGTATTGATGGTATTCATTATAACCTGGGGAATGATTCCGGTCTTGAACATTCATTTGTCGATTCTACAGTTAAAAATGGTTTTACTTATTATTATGCAGTTGTTTCCTATAGCAAGGGATCTCCTTCTCTCGGTATTCTTCCTGCCGAAAGCCCAATTAGAATAAATCTTCATTCTGATGGAACTGTTACACTTGGAACTAACGTTGCAAGAGTTGTTCCAGAGGCTTCGTCTTCCGGATATGTAAATTCATCTCTTGGAACGATTAATCTTATTCAGGGAGCTACTTCTAGCAAAGTTGGCTATGAAATTGTGGATCCTCATGCAGTTAAAAATCGGCATGATTATTTTCTGACTTTTCAGGATACAACGATTGTTACAAAGGGTAAACCGGATACTCTAACTACGAAGAACTATACTTTAATTGATTCGACTACGAATAAAATACTTGTTTATCAAAACACACAATGGTCGCCAATATATGAACAGCCAATAATAGATGGTTTTAGGTTAAACTTTAATAATGCCGCAAGTGTTAGTGTCGATACTATAAATTCTAAATGGAACAATAATACCGATCCGAAATTTATTTTTGAAAAATTTGTTAGTACAAACGGTAAAACAGGTGAATTACGACCTAATGATTACAAAATATTTTTTGGTAATGCAGGATACGATTCTTCTATTAATATTACTTATTCAAATATTCTTTACCCTGCGGAAAAGATTAATTTCAAAGTACTTAATACTTCCACAAATAAATATGTTAAATGCGGTTTTTTGGATTTGAAATAATGCAAAAAGCCCTGGTATATTCTCATCTTTTGGGAAACTAAGAGACAGAATTGTTTTCTTCGAGCCGAACTCAAAAGATTCTTTAGTGACGACTTGGTGGTTTTATCTTACTACCGGACCCGATACAGTTGAATATATTCCTCAGCCGGGCGATACTGCTTATATTAAACTATTGAAACCTTTTCTTTCAACAGATATATTTAAATTTACTTCGATTCCTCAGTATGTTGATAATTCTCTTGCGAAAGCGGGTCTTGATAATATTAAAGTTGTGCCTAATCCTTATATGGGATACGCTCAATGGGAAAGTAAAAATCCTTACACCTCTGGTAGAGGCCCAAGGTCGTTGCATTTTACACATCTTCCTGCTCAATGTACTCTTAGAATCTTTACTGCCAATGGTGAACTTGTTCAAACTATATATCACAATAGTTTGATCGATGATGGTACAGAGGATTGGAATATGCTTTCGAAAGACAATTTATCTATTGCATACGGAGTATATGTCTTGTATGTGGATGCCCCGGGCATCGGGAATAAAATTACTAAATTTGCTGTGATAAAATAATTGATTTTATCTTGAAATTATTCAAGGAGTCCAAAAGTGATAAGTAAAAAATTACTGATTTTTATAATTATTATGGGAATATCTGTACCCTATACTTTGTTTCCTCAGGTAACTAAAACAGGTACAACGGCAGCTAAATTTCTTAGTATCGATATTGGACCCAGGGCTATATCAATGGGAGGAGCATTTACTTCTGTAGCTAATGATGCTTCCGCAATCTATTGGAATCCCGCAGGTATAGCATATTCCGATCAATTTCAGGGTTTCTTTTCTAATACAGCACTTTTTGCTGGTATTAGTCTAAACTATATCGGATTAGTCCTTCCCGCTGGAGATATTGGTAATTTTGCTGCAAGTGTTACTGCTGTTAATTATGGCTCAATGCAGGTGACTACTGAAAACCAACCTGAAGGCACAGGCGAATCATTTTCTCCAGGTAGTTATGCTTTCGGTATTTCATATGCTAGATTCATTACTGAAGACTTTGTTGTCGGAGCAACTGCCAAAATGATCACCGAAAACATTTATCATTCTAATGCTACCGGAATTGCTTTTGATATTGGAACTATTTTTAAAACTCCTTTTTACGGTGTTCGTTTTGCAAGCAGTGTTTCTAATTTTGGAACCAAAATGCAAATGTCCGGAAGTGACCTCTTGACGCGTATAAGTGTAGATCCTGCTAACCATGGGAGTAATAATACTACTGATGCTAATGTTGCTACCGACCAGTTCGACCTTCCCCTTAAACTGCAAATCGGCATGTCTAAAGATTTCATGTTTATGGAAAATCAAAGGTTTACCATTGCCATCGACGGTATTGTACCCAATGACAATAATGAATCGGTCAATGTTGGAGGTGAACTAGCATTATTCGATGATATGCTTTCTCTTCGCGGTGGTTATAAATCTTTGTTCCTCGTAGATAGCCAGGAAGGATTAACCCTTGGGGTTGGTTTTAAATATAAAAGAGCCGGTTTTATAGATATCGGTGTCGATTATTCTTATCAGAAATTTACTTATCTTGGCAGCGTTAATAGTTTCGGTATAGTAATAAAATTTTGATCTTTAGTTAGTGTTTTCATGCAGGTTTGCATGGAAATTTATTTATCAAACAAGAAAAATTCTCATTACAATTTAAGGAGCGTAACATGAAAAAATTTCTTTTATTGGGTGCAGTGATCCTCGGGCTTAGCATGACTGCTTATTCCCAGGTGAATGTGACATTCAAAGTGGACATGTCAGTTTTGATAGCTAACGGGTACTATGTGCCTGCTGGTGATACTGTTAGGGTCGCAGGCGACTTTAATGGTTGGTCAACAACTGCAAATAGTCTTGTTAAAGGCACAGGAGCAGATTCTTCAATTTATTCTGCAACCGTAGCCGCAGTTCCAACTGGTACAATAAATTACAAATTCATTTTCTCAACATTAGTTGGAATACAGTGGGAATCATTAGCGAACAATAGACAAGCTACGATCGGCACAACAGATATCACCTTACCAACAGTACTTTTTTTCACAAATATTACTGGCGCCAAAGAACATGTTTGGTTTAAAGTAGATATGACGGTACCTATTAAGGCTGGTCTCGTTGTACCAGGAACCACAGCTGTTACTCTTGCCGGTACTATGAATGGCTGGAATGCTTCCTCGACACCAATGACCAAAGGAGCTAATGATTCTGTTTATTCTATTTTAGTCGACAGCTTACCTTCAGGTAGTATTCAGCAATATAAATTTGTTTATGGCGGTAGTAACTGGGAAAGTGTTGCCAACAGATTATACTTCGTTCCCCAACAGGATTCTTCAGTTACTTCTGTATTCTGGAATGATCAGAATCCAAATATTCAACTTGGTACAGCGACAGTTAATTTCAATCTTGATATGAGTGTGATGGTCACTGCAGGTATTTTTAATACTACCAAAGATAGTGTTCTGTTAAGTGGTTCATTTAATAGTTGGACGACAACATCTGACTTTTTAAATCAGAATGCGGTAAATGATCAATTGTATTTCCTACCGCATACTTTCACTAATGAAGCTGTTGGGACTCTTGAACCATATAAGTATGTTGTTAAGAAACATTCAACTGCAATAGACTCAGTCTGGATAGATGGTTATGAAAGACCTTTGCACTGGGGTGGTAATAATAGAGTAGAATTATTTTCAGGAGTTGATAAAGACACTTCCGATTTTTACGATGGTGTTCACCCTGATTGGTCCATTCCTTCCGGCACTAACTTACAGGTTACATTTAATCTGGATATGACCCCCGCTATGGATGCAACCAAACAAGCTGTTCCATTTGATCCTGCTACCGATACAGTTTACTGGTCTTCGGGAGAACCTGCTTTTGCTGCTACTCAGCATTGGTACAGACCTTCGGGCGGTCATATAAAAAATGTTCCGTTACACAGGGTTGGTACAACTAATATTTATACTTGTACCTTTACCGTTCATGAACCTTCTTTTAATGCCTTTGAATATAATTATGAATGGCAGAAAGCTGATTTAAGCTGGACTTCTGAACCAGCTGGTTTAGGTGTCGATTTTGCTTATAGGGTAAGATATGTTGGTCAGGATGTAGCAAATCACTTCCCTAAAAATCCATGGTTATTTCCAACAGACACCTGGACTAACACCGATAAAAAAACAGATCAGGAAAAAGATCCTTATACTTCTTTGACCGGTATCAAAAACGAAAATCAGATTCCTTTTACTTATAGTTTATCACAAAACTATCCAAATCCATTTAACCCTTCAACTACTATTAAATTCACAATTATGAAAGGTGATTTCGTATCTTTGAAGATATATAATGTGCTTGGACAGGAAGTGGTTACTTTAGTTAACCAACAATTAACTCCTGGTTCTTATTCATATAAATTTGATGCTTCAAGATTAAGCAGCGGCATCTATTTATATTCAATAAATTCAGGTAACTTCAACCAGACAAAGAAAATGATTCTGTTGAAGTAATTTTTCCATAACCAATAGAATTTTTGAAAACATAATTTATTGGATATAGTTAAGTTCTTAAAAGCCCAATGTGGAGAATATCTGCATTGGGCTTTATTTTAGGCTATATAAGGATATTGCTTTATAAATAACCTGATTTCCCTATGAATAAAATATTTTTACTAGTACTTTCATTAATCCTTGGTTCATCTGTTGAAATGAGTGCCCTGATTAACAATGATTCTGCTCTTGTTCCCTCCTGGTCAAAACAAGCCGTGTGGTATCAGATTTTTCCAGAAAGATTTTCTAATGGTGATAAATTAAATGATCCTACACCTTCGGACATGAATGGTGCCTGGCCTTATGTGGTTCCTCCAGGTTGGCAAATATCACCATGGGAATCAGACTGGTATAAACTTCAGCCCTGGGAAAAAGCTGATGGTCATGATTTTTACTGGAATGCCGGATTAAGACGATATGGTGGCGATATTCAGGGAATCATAAATCAGCTAGATTATTTGAAAACTCTGGGTATCACAGCAATTTATTTGACTCCGGTTTTTGAATCTCCGTCTCTTCATAAATATGATACAAGAATGTATCACCATATTGATAATAATTTCGGACCTGATCCTAAAGGAGATGAAAAAATCTGGGCTAGCGAGAACCCGGTTGACCCCAAATCCTGGAAATGGACGGCTGCAGATAAATTGTTTCTGAAATTGATTAAAGAGGTTCATGCGCGCGGTATGAAATTAATTATCGATGGTGTATTCAATCATGTTGGAACTACTTTCTGGGCTTTTCAGGATGTTGTTAAAAACCAGCAAAAATCAGAATTTAAAGACTGGTTCATAATAAAATCTTGGGATAATCCTAATACACCTGAAAATGAATTTGATTATAAAGGTTGGGCCGGAGTAAAAGATTTACCAGAGATTAAAAAAGATGACAAGACCGGGCTTATAAAGGGTTTTGCTGATCATATTCATGATGTTATCAAACGGTGGATGGACCCTGAGGGTAATGGAAATATTGCAAATGGTATTGATGGATGGAGACTTGATGTCGCTGAGATGATCAATTTGAATTTCTGGAGACAGTTCAGAATATGGGTGAAAGAAATAAATCCAGATGCATATATAACTGGTGAAATATTTTGGGAGAATTGGCAGGCAAACCAAATGTCCAATGCCGCTCCGTGGTTGCAAGGAGATGCGTTTGACGGTGTGATGAATTACAGATTTGCCCAGGCAATTATAAAATATGTTGTTGACGTAAAAAAGCAGATTACATCAAATGCCTTTGCGGATAGTATTAAAACTTTGATGAACCAATATCCAAAAGAAAATTTCCATGCTGTTCAAAATCTTGTAGACAGTCATGATGTTGACCGTATTAGGTTCTCAGATTTTAAATCCTGACCGGTTTTATGATCATAATGCAAATCCTCAGCAGAATCAGGATTATAATACAAGAAAACCTGGAATTAGTGACTTACTCAAACAAAAACTGATTGCGGGAATCCAGATGACAATGCCTGGTGCTCCGATGATCTATTATGGAGATGAAGCCGGTATGTGGGGAGGGGATGATCCTGATTGTCGTAAACCGATGGTCTGGGAAAACATTAAATATGATCCGGAAAAATGCAATGCTAATGGTACTGAGCACAACCCTGATAAGGTTATTTTTAATACAGCCCTTTTCAATTGGTACAGAAAACTTATTTCAATAAGGAAGGACAACAAAGTATTATCTGATGGTGACCTTGAATTCTTTTATATTAATGATTCTGATAAAATTATTGGTTATAAAAGAACTCTCGGCAAAACAACAATGTATATTTTATTAAATAATAATAAAGTACAAAAAACCATCATGGTTAATAAAAAACTATTCGAAGGAAAATTAATAATCTCTGATTTATTGAGCAGCAAAACTTATAAATCCGAAAAGGATGTCTATAAACTTGATCTCATGCCATACCAATTAATGCTGTTAAAAAATGACTAAAAAAGTGTAATTTTATTATGATAGAATATTAATATATCAATGTATAAAGAAAGGAATCCAATTGGCTCTTTCCAATAAACCAAAGAAAGGGAATTCTCAAAACAAAAATATTCGCACACCAATTATGGAATCGAGTGTATCGGTTAATTCAACTAATGCAAAACCAACACACAAATTATTCTATATTGTTTTGGTAATTATTCCGATTTTGTTTTTTATCCTCCTCGAATTAGGTCTTAGACTTTTTAACTATGGACACGATTATCCTCAATGGGTTAACCCTATACCGGGCAAGTTTATTTTAAATCCTGAAATAGCACGTAAGTATTTTCATAATATTGAATCCATTCCTTACTCCAACCAGGACATTTTTGATGAAGTAAAGAAACCTAACGCCTATAGAATTTTTGTTCTTGGAGAGAGCAGTGGAGCAGGATATCCATTCACGCCCATGGGTGCGTTTTCAAGATATCTTCAGCAAAGATTGAGTCTAATATATCCCGAATCAAAGATTGAAGTTATAAATTGCAGCATGACAGCTATAAATTCATATACTCTCCGCGATTTATTCCCGGGAATAATAGAGCAAAAACCTGACCTTGTTCTCATTTATGCAGGTCATAACGAGTATTACGGTGCATTAGGTGTGGGCTCCATTGAATCGATAGGTACATCTCGAAAACTTGTGAATTTTGTTATATATCTTGAACAATTTAAAACATTTCAACTTCTAAGGAATATATTAAAAAGTACAGCGGATATTTTCTCCTCTAAAAATCAGGTTCTTACCGGAACCCTTATGTCCCGTATGGCACAAAACCAATATATCGGTCTTGGATCCGATATATATAAGAAGGGGATTGATCAGTTTGATGGTAACATGCGGGATATTCTTGAAATGGCGGAAAGTAAAAATATCCCGGTTATTTTAGGTACTGTTGCATCTAATTTGAAAGATCAGTTTCCTTTCGTTTCCATTGATCAAAAAGGTTTTCCTCCTGCGGATAAAATATTCATGCAGGCAAAGCAATTGCTTGCAGAAAAAAATCAGCCAAAAGCCGATTCGCTATTTAGGTTAGCTAAAGACCTTGATGCCCTAAGATTTAGAGCACCCGGTGATATAAACAAACTAATTATTAAATTCGGAAATGAATATAATATTCCTGTTGTAAATATTGACTCAGTATTTAATGCAATCAGCCCGGACCATATTACCGGCGATAATCTAATGACTGACCATCTTCATCCCACAGCACGCGGTTACCAGATTATCGGTGATCTTTTTTACAGGCAAATGGAAAAATCAAATCTGTTACCTAAGACGAAACCACTTCCTTTAAATAATTATCAACAGGACAGTATAACTGTTGCTAATTTCGCTTTTTCTAAAGTTGACTATTTAATCGGAGAGTATAGAATTAAGCTGTTAAAAAATGACTGGCCATACATTGATAAAAGCAGGAAAATCAATGAGAATTTGCTGCTGAATCCGAGTGATCATATTGATTCATTAGTTTTTGATCTGGTAATGGATAAGTTAACCTGGGAAGCAGTTCACAGAAAAGCCGCCGATTGGTATTTTGCTCACAAAGATTATAAGTCATTCATATCAGTAATGGATGTCCTTATGAACCAATACCCGATCGTTGTCGAATACCCAACTTATACGGTTACAGCATTACTGCGGGTGAAGGATTATGATGACGCATATAATTTCCTGCTTAAAATGAACGCCAATGAACAAAGTGCTTTTACTAATAAGTGGCTTGGGATTATTGACCTGTATAAAAACAGATTTGTCTCATCTATTAAATACCTTACTCTTAGTTTAAAATTTGATAATAATGACGCACAGGTTTGGTACAATTTGGCAGGTGACTATGTAAATGAAAAAAATTATGTGAAAGCTATTGACTTGGTAACTAAGGCAATTGCAATTAGCCCTGGCTACCAGGAAGCGATAGCTTTGCGGAATCAGTTGCAGCTGGCCTTGAAATCAAAATAATTTATGATGTTAATATAAAAAGCGAAATTGAATTATGTTTAGAAAGATTTTATATTGTTTGTTTGTTTTATCAACATGCTGCTCAATTAAAATATATTCCCAAAGTGTCCCGGTTACTTTTCATTATAAGCCATCCGTACAAAGTTTCACTACTGTTAGATTAGCGGGCTCCTTTGAAAATTGGTCAATTACTGATGCCAATTATATCATGTATGATCTCAATTCAGATGGTGTTTTTGAAATAACAGTAAAAATTAACCCTGGCGCTTATCAATATAAATTTGTTGTTGACGGTGCTTATTTCGCCGATCCTGACAATCCCGTTTTCGATGGTTCTCAGTATCAAAATTCACAGATTGTTATTTCAGATCCAATGATAACTTATTTATTGCCAATTGATACAAATTCTGTTACTCCGTCAACTCTCCCGCATATTAAAGCTATCTTTGCCTTTAATCCTCCGGCTGACACTACTTTTCCTATCGTTAATATGTCAATAAATGGTCACAACATCACTTCATTGTCTGCTTATTATAATGCTGCTTCAAAAACTCTTGATTACCCTCTCGACACTAATTATATAAAAACTGGATCCAATACGGTTGTCGTCAATTTAAGTCTGTCGTTCGGTAATTTTAAATCGAAATCAACTATTATTAATGTCGGTTCCGACCCAAGGTTCAATCTTCTTACAGAGGATATGATATATAAAAAAGCCAATATTGTAATCTATGGTAAAGTATATACAAAACTAGTAACAAATATCGCTTTGAACTTAAATGGGATTCCCTATTCAACTATGCCTGACACTAGTGGTAATTTTACCTTTCCGGTTACGCTCACAAATGATACCAATATAGCAACTGTTACCGTAAAATCCACATATGGTGATGGATCAAAAACTCAGAAATTGATTTATCTGCCGGATAATCAACCCGTTTTAGGGTTAACCAATACCCTTAATGACAGAACTGTTTCTGCTTCAGTAACCGCCACTTCTCCTGTTGGTTTGCCGCTGACTTATTCCTGGTTCCAACTTCCCGGCAACCCTGAACAAGTAACACTTCAAAATGTTAATTCACCAAACTTTCAGGTTACTATTCCATCAACCAAAGGTGAATATATTTTCAAAGCCAAAGTCGCAGATAGTCAGGGAAAATATAGCTATGCCGGCTTCATCGCCAGAGCCGAAGGTGATTCTGTCCACATTGAAGGTCCCGATGAACATCCCGGTTGGGTTGATAGTTTAGTGTTATACGAAATTTATACATCCGCATATGGGCCAACATCATCTATAACCGGTTTGAAAGGTTTGCTTGCGAAACTTGATGACTTATCAGCCCTTGGAATTAATACTGTTTGGCTGACACCCATTTTTGATGGAAATTATAATGGTTATGCCGAAAAAAATTATTATAAAATAAATCCGGCATTAGGAACTGAAGATGATCTGAGACAGATTGTTCAGAAAGCTCATCAGAAAGGAATAAAAATTTTACTTGATCTCGTAATAAACCATACGTGGAATCAGCATCCATTCTTCCAGAATGTACTTGCATTAAAGGCAGCTTCACCATTTGCAAATTATTACCTGTGGTCGGGTGTTCCAGGATCATCTGGATTCAGTTATTATTATAACTGGACAGACCTTCCAAATATGAATGTTAATAACCCGGAACTTGAAGAATATTTATATAATGTAGCTGCATATTGGATCCGGGAATTTGATGTTGATGGATACCGGTGCGATGTTGCCTGGGGAATAGATTCTCGCAATCATTCCTTTTGGCAGGAAATGAGAAGGAGAATAAAAATTCTTAAGCCTGAGGCTTTCTTGTTAGCTGAATCGCCAGCGGATAATGACCTGGGCGGGTATGTGACCGGCCTTGATATTTTTAATCATAAATTTGATGCTGCGTATGACTGGAAATTCCGTGGGTTTGATGCAGGTGCAATTTACACACTGTTTAAAGTTTCGCCGAATCCAACAATTCTGAATCCTGTAATTACAAAATCATACCCTGTTAATGATTATCCAATGAGATTTGTTGAAAACCATGATTTTCTTAGAGCAACAAATCAATTTGGAATTAATCAATCCAAATTAGCACATACACTGGTCTTCACCGTCGGTGGGATTCCATTAATATATGGCGGTGGAGAAGTTGGAGAACTTACTCAGCTTAATTCAATAAACTGGAGTGATCCTAACAAGTTCAAGCCGTATTTTACAAAACTGATAAGCATTAGAAAGAAATTCATCAAGAATGATGCACAGGTAAATATTTTAAACAACAGCAATGCAACTTTGGTTGAAAGCTATTTAACTAATTCGGACACCAATAAAATATTAACGATAGCTAACTTCAGCTTAAATGCAGCGTCTGTTACAATAAATTTTACAAACAGTATTACCGATACTTCATTATTTGTATATGACTTGTTTGCAGATACTTCTCTTCATGTTTCACAGTCTCAGATTAACTCACTTACCTTTAAACTCTCCGGTTATGAAGCCAAGGTATATAGCCTCCAGAATCATCTTATAACCTCAGTTACCGGTAATGACAATCTTGTATATCAATATAAGCTCGAACAGAATTATCCAAATCCGTTTAATCCGACAACTATAATAACGTATAGTTTGCGTCTTGCCGGAAATGTCAGGATAGCAATATATGATTTACTTGGAAGGGAAATCAATACACTTGTTAATCAAAACCAAAATTCCGGATCGTATAAAATAACCTGGAATGGTAAAAACAGTTTCGGAGAATTTGTGTCAAGTGGAATTTATTTCTATACAATAAAATCCGGCACATTTGTCTCCACAAAAAAAATGATCCTACTAAAGTGATTTGATAGGCAACAAAATGAAATCCATAATAAACAAATTCATTATAATCAGAAATAAGTTTTATTAATATGTACATATTAGGAATATCGGCATTCTACCATGATAGCGCAGCCTGTTTAATAAAGGACGGTGAAATAGTTGCCGCTGCGCAGGAGGAAAGATTTACCCGTAAAAAACATGACCATAATTTCCCCTCAAATTCTATTATGTATTGTGTGGAATCAGCCGGGCTTCAGGCAAAAGATCTTGACCTCGTTGCATTTTATGATAAACCCTTCCTTAAGTTCGAACGCTTGCTGGAAACTTATCTTGCATATGCACCTGTGGGATTTACTTCTTTCATCAAGGCCATGCCACTGTGGATAAAAGAAAAATTGTGGATGAAGGAGTTTATTAAAGATAAACTTGGGTATCAGGGAAAAATTATTTTCCCCGAACATCATGAATCGCATGCTGCTTCCGCTTTCTTTCCTTCTCCATTTAACGATGCAGCTATTCTTACTATGGATGGGGTTGGAGAGTGGACTACATTGAGCTACGGCAAAGGTTCTGGTAATAATATTGAGCTTCTTGCCGATATTAAATTTCCTCATTCTCTTGGACTTCTTTATTCTGCATTCACATATTATACAGGTTTCAAAGTAAACTCCGGGGAATACAAAGTAATGGGACTTGCTCCCTATGGTGAGCCAAAATATGTCGATCTCATTTTCAAAGAATTAGTTGATTTGAAGGAAGACGGGTCATTCAGAATGAATATGGAATATTTCAATTATTGTGTTGGTTTAACAATGACTAACAATAAATTCCATAAACTGTTCGGAGGTCCACCCCGGAAATCCGAATCGAAACTTACTCAGAAAGAAATGGATCTTGCTCGCTCAGTTCAGGATGTTACCGAGGAAATTGTGCTCCGTATTGGAAAACATGTTTATAAAGAAACCGGATTAAAGAATTTATGCCTTGCCGGAGGCGTTGCGTTAAATTGTGTCGCTAATGGAAAACTCCTAAGAGAAGGTCCTTTTGAAAATCTTTGGATCCAACCGGCAGCAGGAGATGCGGGGGGTGCACTGGGCGCTGCTCTTGTTGGGTGGTATATGTATAACGGAAAACCAAGAGTTGCTGATAATAAAATAGATTCACAGAAAGGTTCATATCTGGGACCTGAATTTAAAAATAATGAAATACTTGAGTTTCTTAATTTCAAAGAACTTCCCTATAAAAAACTTTCGGATGATAAATTGGTTGACGTAGTGGCTGATCTTATGGCTGAAGAAAAAATTGTCGGATGGTTCAATGGAAGAATGGAGTTCGGACCCAGGGCTCTGGGAGCAAGATCTATTATCGGGGATGCAAGATCTCCCAAGATGCAGGCACAGATGAATCTTAAAATTAAATTTAGGGAAAGCTTCCGTCCGTTTGCACCTTCGGTTCTTGAAGATAAAGTATCTGATTATTTTGAACTTGATCGCGAAAGTCCGTATATGCTCCTTGTTGCTGATGTAAAGAAAGAACGTCGTAAAGTAATGAGCAGCGATGAAGAAAAATTGTTCGGAATTGATAAGCTGAATATTTTAAGATCTGATATCCCTGCAATTACCCATATAGATTATTCGGCAAGAGTTCAAACAGTAAATAAAAACACGAACCCTCTATATTATAAACTCATTTCAAGGTTCAATGAAAAATATGGTTATGCTGTTATTATTAACACTTCGTTTAATGTAAGAGGGGAGCCAATAGTCTGCACTCCCGAAGATGCATATCGCTGCTTTATGAGAACTGATATAGATTACCTTGTTCTTGGCAATTATTTATTAAGTAAAATAGACCAGTCACCTCTTAAAGAAGATTTAGACTGGAAAAAAGAATTCGAGCTTGACTAATGATAAAAGAAGAAATTAAAAACATAAAAGAATCGGAAAAAGATTTAAGGAAGTTCGGTTTGACGGTGGGCGTGGTCCTTATACTGATAGCCGCATTATTATTCTGGAAACAAAAACCTTCCTTCTTGTATTTCTTCCCGGTTGGATTATTTCTGGTGCTTGCAGGAGTTTTTACTCCGGCACTTCTCCGTCCTTTAAATAAGGGGTGGATGATACTTGCGTTGATTCTAGGATGGGTAATGACGCGTGTTATTTTATCCGTATTATATTATATTATACTAACTCCAACAGGAATTATTGCCAGGATTACCGGGAAACATTTCCTTGATCTAAAGATAGATAAATCAAAAACTTCCTATTGGGAAAAAAGAGAAAAAACCGGAATTAAACCGGTTGATTATGAGAGACAATTTTAAGGCATAAATATGAGTAAATTATCAATAATATCTGAACTTTGGCAATTTCTTAAAGTAAGAAAGAAATGGTGGCTTGCACCCATAATTGTAATGCTGCTGATCCTCGGAGGTTTAATAGTTTTAACACAAGGATCTGCTTTGGCTCCTTTCATATATGCAATATTCTAATATGGGTAAAAGTCTTAAAATAGTTGTAGAGAAAACCAAGAAAAGAACTCCGGTTCCGCAGAAACCACCTAAAATTGAGGAGGATAAAAAAGTATATAACCGGAAGAAAGAAAAAAATAAATTACGTAAGTCTCTGCCGCTTATAACAACGAATACTAAAGTTAAATAGTTGTTTAAGTTAAAAGATATCAACGGTTTATTTTTATGAAATATTTTCTAATAGTCAGACAGCAAAATAACCAATTGGGTGATTTGCTTTGTTCTATTCCCATGTACAAGGCTATTAAGAAAAAATATCCCGATTCGCATATCTCATTAGTAACTACCCCGACCAATTATAAAATTCCCATTAATTCAATCAATCCTTTTATTGATAATATTATTTGGTTTAAAAAAGATACCTTAAAGGATTATGTTGAATTTCTAAAAAAACTAAGGGAGGTAAAATATGATTTCGGTATTATACCCGCCACACTTAAAATATCAAGGACTTCAAATATTATCAATTTTATTTCCGGGGCTAAAATACGGGTCGGTGTAAAAAGAATAGACGATGAGAAAAACCCTTTCCATTTCCTGCTAAATGTTAAAAAAGAATTTGACTGGAATAATAATAAAGTGCATCAGATATATCGCATCACTGATATTGTAAAACAAATCGGATGCGAATTAGACAAACAGGAAATTGAAAATATATGTATTAGCACTACTCATGATGATAATAGGTTTGCCGATGAATTTATCAGAAACAATTTCACTTACCCGGATAAAAAAATAATTGGGTTCCATTCCGGTGCAGGAAAAACCGCTAATAGATGGGACATTCAAAACTTCCTTGAGCTTATCAAATTATTCCATAGTAGTTTCGGTAGTAATATATTGCTGACTTCCGGCATTATAGACAAAGAAATAACTCAAAAATTGGTTGCCCGTTTGAATGAAGCAGGAATAAAACCTGTCGTTGCCGATAATCTTGAAATAGGAAAGCTAACGGCGGTGCTAAAAAGACTGAATTTATTTATAACAAACGATACCGGGTTAATGCACTTAGCCGGGTTTTCCGGTATTAATACCATTTCATTATTCGGACCTACTAATGGTTTTGAATGGGCTCCTTTAAAGAAAAACCAACTGTATATTCAGTCTAAATCAAACGAAATTAATGATATATCAGTAAAAGATGTGTTTAACCTTAGCGTAAATAATTATGACCTTGGATAAAGAAAAAGTAATTATAGTTGAGCACGCCAAAGCCCACCAGGATTTAATTTACGGTCAGGTATTGTTCTTAATTGAAAGTGGATTCAAACCGGTTCTTTGGTTGAATGAAGACAATGCTTTCTTGCCGGATATTATAAAAGGCGATATTGAGATAATTAAATATAAATTTGATACACCCAACGAGAGAAAAATCTTTGCGAGGGAACTAAAAAAATATGTCAAACGTAATAACATAAAAAAAATTGTATTTAATACTTCCCAGGGTGTAAAAGCAAGAAATATAATTATTCGTTTCCTGTTCAATAAAGTTAAAATATTTGGACTTTTACATGATGGGAAAAAGTTATCCTCCGGATTTACACAATGGTCAATGTCATTAAAAATAAAAAAATATTTTGTGCTCAACGATTATATCGCGGATTACTGCAAACTCCTGAACCTTAAACACATTCAGGTAATATCTCTTTATCCTTATTTTACTCCGCATAATTATCCAGAGATTAATGATAACTCCGGGAATGGTTTTTTAATTTGCGTACCGGGTGAAGTCTCTGTCGAAAGAAGAAATTATTCTTATCTCATTCAAACCTTATTACAAAACAAAGAAAAATTGCATCCTTCTGTGAGATTTGTTCTTCTCGGACGCCCCATTGGTGAGGATGGTAAAAACATCCTCAAAACAATTGAAGAAAATAATCTTTCTGATATTATTACAACTTATTCCAGCTATATTGAGGAATCAGAATATTTAAAAATAATTAACAACTCCGATGTCCTCCTTCCCTTAATCGATCCAATGGTAAAGAATTTCCACGAATATAGTTTTAGTAAAATATCTGGTACCTGGTCGGTTGGCTTCAGTTTAAAGAAACCTCTTTTAATTCATATTTCTATGAGTCATATTGAGGATTTTAAAGATATTTCTTTCTTTTACGACTATGATAATTTAATAGACGTAATTAATTCTATCTGCCTCGATAAATCATCCCTGAAGAATAAATCTGAAAAATATAATACTGTTGAAAAATTTACCTTTGAATACCAAAGGAAAAAATATATCGATTATATTACTCAGGAAAACTAATCTTTTAGACTCCTATTTTACTGTTATTTCTCTTCGCCAATTAAATCACACGATTACTCACTATTTTCTTGCTTTTTAAAAATCACACCTTTATATTTGAGTTGTATATAATATATATCCTAAATAAATTAGGCATCACATGACTGACGACTTAGATATTAAAATACTGACTATCCTCCAGGGGAAAGGCAGGACTAAAAGAAACGAGATTGCAGAGGCTGTTGGGCTTTCAATTCCCTCAGTGAGTGAAAGACTGCATAAATTGGAAACCAAGGGAATTCTTGAGGGTTATTATGCCAAAGTGAACAAAAAAGCTTTCGGCTATGATATAATGGTCTACATCCATGTTATGATGGAATCATCAAAACATTTCAAAACACTCATATTAAAAGTTGATAAAATACCCCAGATACTTGAATGTCATTCAGTTCTTGGCGAGGGATCTCATTTACTAAAGGCAATTGTAAAAAATACCGAATCGCTGGAAAAACTATTAAGCGAAATCCAGTCCTGGCCCGGCGTAACTGCTACTAAAACAACTTTTGTTCTGTCAACTAGTAAAGAAACTACGGCTATAGAAATATAATTAATTAATCAAAGGAATGTAAAATGGCTAAAATAAATTCTCCTTCGGAAGAAGTACTTAAGTATATTAAAACTAATGGAATAAAATTTGTTGACTTAAAATTTATGGATTTTCCGGGTCAATGGCAGCATTTTACAGTTCCATTTACAGCATTTGAAGCCAAATCATTCGAAGAAGGCTTTGGATTTGACGGTTCTTCTATCAGAGGATGGAAAGCTATAAATGAAAGTGACATGCTAATTATTCCTGATCCGGAAACAATGTTTCTTAGATCCATTCATAGAGATTACCAACAATATCAGTCTTATTTGCGACGTTTATGAACCGGCAACAAAAGAACAATATTCTCGCTGCCCGAGAAATATTGCTCAAAAAGCTGATGCTTATTTGCAGTCAACAGGATTAGCGGATACTGCTTACTTCGGTCCCGAAGCAGAATTTTTTATTTTTGATGATGTACGTTTTGATTCAACGGCCCAACATTCAGTTTCTATAATGTTGATTCGATCGAAGGCAAATGGAATATCGGAGAGAAGAAGGTCCAAACCTTGGATACAAACCACGATACAAAGAAGGATATTTCCCGGTTCCTCCTACAGATTCATTGGTTGATCTCCGAAATGAAATGGTGATTAAACCTTCATGAATGCTGGAATCGAAGTTGAAGCGCAGCATCATGAAGTAGCAAGCGGCGGACAATGCGAAATTGATCTGAAGTTCAGACCATTGGTTGAGGCTGCTGATCAGTTATTAATGTTCAAATATATTGTAAAGAATACAGCTAAGAAAATCGACGAACTGTTACATATATGCCAAAACCGATTTTCGGTGATAACGGAAGCGGTATGCACGTTCATACAAGTCTTGTGGAAAAAAGGAAAACCATTATTTGCAGGTTCGGTTATGCAGGACTTAAGTGAAATGGCACTTTATTATATCGGTGGTATTTTGAAACATGCTCCATCTTTACTTGCTTTCACAAATCCAACTACAAATTCATACAAGAGATTAGTCCCCGGTTTTGAAGCTCCGGTAAATCTTGCATATTCACAGAGAAACAGAAGTGCTTCAGTTAGAATTCCAATGTACTCATCAAGCCCTAAAGCAAAAAGAGTTGAATTCCGTTGTCCCGATGCTGCAGGAAATCCTTACCTTGGATTTGCAGCAATATTATGATGGCTGGACTCGATGGAATTATAAACCGAATCGATCCGGGCGAACCTTTCGATAAAGATATTTATGATATGTCTCCCGAAGAATTGAAGAATGTTCCATCAACTCCTGGAATTTTAGATGAAGCTTTAAAGGCATTGCAGGAAGATCATGAATATCTGATGAAAGGCGATGTATTTACTGAAGATGTAATTGATACATGGATAAACTATAAAATTGAAAAAGAAATTAAACCAATGGCTCTGCAGCCGCATCCATTTGAATTCTCTTTGTACTACGACGTATAGAAATAGACCTCCTATATGTCAGAAGGCGGATCGTAAGATCCGCCTTCCTGATTTTAAACCACTGCTGCCTTTCAGTCATTAATTTGTTAAAAATATTTATAATAATCAACCCTCCTGTTTTGTCATACCCATATTTTTCTGTCAACCACAGTCGAAGTACTTTTCCCGAATTGTCAATTTAATCGGGAATCCTCCGATTCGGCCAAAACCCCTTATATCTTTAATTAGACAATAAGCACTAATTTAGCAGGAGAAGATAAGGAGGAGAGCGAGAGAACAAGCCGTTTTAGCGTAAAACAGCGTAAAAGAGCGTAAAACAGCGTACACTTTTTTTGAATTAGCTTGCCAGGGTAGCAAAGAATCTCCTCCATTTTAGCCCAGGCCTTAATGCCTGAGTTACTAAACAATAACTATTATTAGATTAGCCCAGTCCTTCAGGACTGGGTATTTTTAATTAAGTTAAAAATACTTATGCCATTTATGGCATTAAAATAAATAAAAATTTATTGTTCTGCCATACTGTGTGGGCATTTTCTTAATAAATAAAGGCAACCCCTTTATGGGTTATTCCATCAATCCAATACTCCATCAATCAAATATCCCATCACTCCACTTCTTCCACACCTCCTGCTCAAATCCTACCGTAACAAATCTTCCGTTTCTTACTATAGGAGTTCTGAAAAGCAGGGGATCATTAAGCAGTTCTTCTTCAACATTGAAAACCATAAACTTAAGATTACGTTTTTCAAATTGCTTTCCTTCTTTATCAATAAGGTCTTCAACAGGAATTACCCGGGATATATTATTAAGCTCTCCTTTAGATATTCCCTTTTCTGTGAGGTCTCTGAACTGATATATAATATTTCTTTCTTTAAAATATCGTTCAGCCTTTTGTGTCTCTCTACATTTCTTTGTGCCGAATATCTGGATGTTTAAACTCATAACAAATAAATACCCTGCGTTCTTTTGGATCTTGGGAAACGGCTCTTTATACCTTCATTTCCTCCAATTGCGGTTCCCAACAAATAATCTTTATATTTAATAACAAACTGATCAGATGGAACATCCTTTTTTATAATACCACCGTTAATATATTTCTTCAACTCGTCATCGCTTTCAAGCTGATATATGTTTTTTGTAATCTCATTTGAAAGTATCTGCGCCCCCTGTGTATGGAATGTAATTTCATCATGCTTATCAATTTTGCCAAGTCTCGTCCCGACTCTTTCAAAAATACTTAAGTTCTGGTCCTGCCAGTCTTCATTTATGAAAAAAACATCATATGTCTTTTTTAGATATTTATATCTTTTAAATACTTCATAATCAATTCCGAATGTGTCAGCTAATTTCTTTAGAAGATAATGTACTTCTTTATGCTTGTGGTCAACAATTTTTAGATGTCCGGGTCTGAGATTAAAAGGAACTGATGGAGTAATTTCACCTGTCTTCCTTAGCTTTACTATGAAAAACCCATCTGAATCTGCTTCCCATGGTAAAATTCTACGTGCTTTTTCCAATTCTGGATTAATCACTTCCTCTTTATAATGAGTTATTCCGGGATGGCTTTTAACCGGCAGCTCTATTTCAACTAATTCAACAGGTAGTTTGTCAAGTATTTTACTTATAACCATTTCGTTTTCTTCAACACTCATGGTACATGTTGAATAAATAACTTCGCCACCTACCTTAACCATCTTAACTGCAGCCATTAATAATTTAAATTGCAATTCTCCCAGCCCCAGGCATTTCTCAAGATGCCACCAGGTACCTACTTCTCCTACCTTCTGGATTATTCCCATGCCTGAACAAGGCGCATCAACTAGTACCTTGTCAAAGTAATTGTTGTAAATTTTACTCAGAAGCTCTCCCTTATAATGCAGCGCCCCGGTATTAATAAGATTCATACGGTCTATATTGAAGATAAGTGTCATTATCCGGTCTAGCTTTATTTCATTAGCAAGAAGTGTCCCCTTGTTGTTCATCATCGCACCAATACCAGTGGTCTTTGATCCGGGCGACGCACAAAGATCAAGTATTGTTTCTCCCTCCCTTGGATCCAATACAAGTGGTGGCAGCATTGATGATAGTCCCTGAATATAAAATTCACCAATCACATGTTCTAATGACCGGCTTATGATATCATTTTTCTCCTTAACTTTTAACGCTGCCGGAACTCCCGCAATACATTCGGTTTCAATTCCGTAATATTTAAACAGTTGATCAGAAGTTCTGTCCCGGTTTGATTTCAGAGTATTTACTCTCAAGTACTGTGTTGGTTCCTTGTTTACAAAATCAAGATAAGATTTGACTGCATCATTGCCGAAAAGAGATTCTATGTAATTATAAACGTTTGTTCCTAAACCTTCCAATTTTCTCCTAATGTCTTACTATATTTAGTTTCTTAAAGATGGCTGATGACGCAGCATTAAAGTTTTTTGAGGCGGGGAATGTTTCCTTGAACTCATGTTCAAGCTTTTTTACAAGGTTGTCTAAATAATTCCTGTAAGTATCTAAAACTAATTTAACAGATTCCTTTTTAAGAGGTATTTTTATCTTGTCTTGTTTATTCCTC
This sequence comes from uncultured Ignavibacteriales bacterium, assembly GCA_963786395.1. Taxonomy (GTDB): domain Bacteria; phylum Bacteroidota; class Ignavibacteria; order Ignavibacteriales; family Ignavibacteriaceae; genus Fen-1301. Next base: position 174,081 of record CAWAZD010000009.1, read on the forward strand.
GAGGAATATACAATATAATTCGCTTTGTCAAAATCGTCAACATGCAGCACCGGTGTACCGTCAGGAGTTATTATCTCATACCTTCCGAAAAATTCCTCACCAAGTATTAATGTTTTACCCGGAAGTTCAAATTCGGTACATTCAACATTACCCAAAAAGTCTTCAGGAAATCTTCTTAACTCCTTAGATAGCTGTTCTGCATGTTTATGTATGAATTCCTTTTCGCTCATGAATTTAATATTTTCCTGTAATGTTCTTCATATAAAGGTACTACTTTGGAGATATCAAAAAAGTTAACGGCCCTGTCCCGGGAATTTTTTGAGAACATTTCATACTTCCTATCATTAGAAAGTAGATCAATAGCATATTTCGCCATCCTATCAACATCTCCTATTTCTGCAATAAAACCGGATTCATTGTGTTTTACTAATTCAGGTAGCCCACCAACGCTGGTACTGATTACCGGTAATCCACAAGCCATTGCCTCAAGTGCTGCCAGACCGAAACTTTCAGATTGGGACGGTATCAAAAACAAATCCGAACAGGATAATATTTCAACAAGTCCGTCCTGCTTGCCAAGAAATTTAACCTTATCATTTAGATCAAGTTGTCTTGTTAGTCTTTCGCATTCTGAACGCTCCGGACCGTCTCCAATTAATACTAATTTAGATGGAATCTCCTTTTGAACTATATCAAATACCTTTATTACATCTGTTACTCTTTTTACAGGTCTGAAATTTGAAGTGTGAATAAGAATTTTTTCTCCTTCACCGGCAAGTCTCCTTTTTATACAATCTGCTGGTAATGGACGAAAGATATTTGTATCAACAAAATTTGGAATTACTTCGATATCCTTATTAATATCATAATTAGTAAGAGTTTTTTCTTTCAGAAATCGGGAAACTGCCGTAACTCCATCACTCTCTTCTATACTGAATTTGACTAATGGCAGAAATGATGGCTCCAGACCCACAAGCGTTATGTCCGTTCCATGTAACGTGGTTGTTATTTTAAGGTCAATTTTATCCTTTACCATTTGTTTCGCCAGATATGCACTGCTCGCATGTGGAATGGCATAGTGTACATGAAGCAGGTCAAGCTTTTCATAAACTGCTACTTCAACCATCTTACTTGCTAATGCCAATGTATACATCGGGAATTCAAATAATGGATAACTGCTTAATTCAACTTCGTGAAAAACTACATTCTCTACAAAACTGTTTAACCTGAATGGAAGAGCGTAACTTATAAAATGAACCTGGTGTCCTCGCTCAGCAAGTGCTTTACCAAGTTCGGTAGCTATTACTCCGCTACCACCATATGTTGGATAACAAGTGATTCCGATTTTCATACTGTTCTTAAATTGATTAAATTTTTAATATAAATTCAGTGTAATAAGGTATAAATATAGCTTATTTTTCCTGAATATTAAATTTTTTCAGTAATCCAAGGATTTTGATGCCCGTTTTTGACTTAATAAAGATGTTTAACTACAGGTTTATTAGAATAAAGATCTTCCGCCGGGAAGTTGAGGCATCCTTCTATTCAAATCGGAAATTTCGGCTTCCTGTTATCCCAAAAATCAAATTGGATAGTATCTCCTCATTTAAGGAAAAATATCCGTTCAGATTTTATAAGGACAATAATGATTTCGAAGTTGCCGCTCATCTACTCGAAAAAATTGAACCTAAAGAAAAAATAATCCAGCTCGCCAATAAAATTTTAATGAATAAGATTATTCTAAATGGAGACGAAATTGACCTTGGCGATTTAATTAACTGGAATAAAGATTATGTCTCTGGCTATCAATGGGAAAATAACCTTCTGTGGAAAACTGATCCGTTTAATACACCCATCGGTGTGGATATTAAAAACATATGGGAAATTGCCAGATTTCACCAGGGAATAGCTCTGGGGAAAGCCTACTTGTTAACTAAAGATGAAAAATATACTCAGAAATTTATAGATACTACAAAGGATTTCAGGGGAAACAATCCTTTCTGTGCCAGCATAAACTGGATCGATTCATCTGAGGTTGCTATTAGACTGGTTAATTTCCTTTACTCTCTATCCTTTTTTATTGATTCTCCCTTGATTGATGAAACTTTTATAAATTATTTTAGGGACTTCATTCTCTTCCATTCTATATATATTGAAAACAACCTCGATTACTCTCAACATCGGGGGAGTGGTTATCTGTTAAATCTCCTCGGGCTTGCAGCATCAGGTGTTTTATTTAATAATCACCACTATGGAATTAAAAACATAAATTTTGCATTCAATGGTCTCGAACAGGAAATAAGAAGTCAGGTCACTGATGATGGAATTAGTTATGAACAGTCCGTTCCTTATCATTTGGTCAGTCTTGAAGCACTCTATTTGAGTAAAATTATTTTAGAAAAAAGTAGTAAATTATTTTCTGCCGGATATAACCAACTGCTTACTCAGATGTTCGATGTGCAGTTTAATTATTTAAGAGAAGATATGTCTGTTCCTCAATCAGGTGATGCAATTTCCAGCCGGATTATTACTCCCTCTCTTGTGGATAATATGCTCGATTTCTCAACCCCGCTTGCCGTGGGTGCCTATATGTTCGGTATGGAAATGTATAAACCTTTGTACCCCGAAGGGACTCCTGAACTTCTGATTCTGTTCGGCACCACATTCACAGAAAAATATTCTGCTATAAAAATGGAGATGCCTTACAAAACTTCTAAAGGTTATTTCAAAGGTGGGCATTACTTTCTAAGAAAACATAATCTTGAAATATTCGCGGACGGTGGTGAAATAGGAAGACATGGATTCGGAGCCCCGGGACACAATGATATCTTTTCTTTCGATCTGGTCTATAAAGGGAAACAGTTTATTTCAGACACCGGCACCTACTCCTTTTTTGCCCACCCGGTTATGCGTAATAACCTACGTTCAGTCAGAGGGCATAATACTGTATTTATTGATGATATGCAGATCTCCGAATTTGACGGGGCCTTTAAAATTAAAGGCGGAGATATAACTCATCCGAAATTACTTGAATGGAAATCAAACAATGAGGAGGATATTCTCGCTATTCAGCACTATGCGTATATAAAACTTCCCGATCCGGTCATCTGTAAAAGAACATTCCACCTCCTTAAAGAAGGGAATATACTTAAAATTAAAGATGAATTGTTTGGCGGCTCTGAACATCATATAAAAGCTAAGATTCATTTCCATCCTTCAGTACTTGTTGAAAAAATTGATAATAATCATTTCTCCGCTGTTAGAGATAATATAAGAATGGAGATTAAATTCCATACTCCATCCGATTATTTCTATACTTCAGTACAGGAAGCAGATTATTCTTCCAGGTATGGTAAGCTTGAAAAAACTAAAAGAATTGCTATTCATTTAAAAGAAAAATTCCCTACTTTCTTTGTTACTGAGATAATTTTGTTATGAAATTTTTAGTCATCGGACACTCTGTCGAAGATCATATTCTTTCAGACGATAATGAAATTGTTAAACCTGGTGGTATCTACTATTCTGCTTTAGCTTTAACATCAATTTGCCATCCCGCGAAAGCGGAGCTAGCCCCGACGCGTCGAGGGATCCCCTGAATAGCGTAAAAGACTTATCTATCTCTGCACTTCTGCAGAAAAAGAAAACTATAATCTTTTCGCTGATGTTTTTAATCTATGCGAACCCGATTTCATTCAATTCAGTAAATCGATTCCCAAAGTCCTTCTTACAATTCATGGTGAAAAGGAGAGAGGTGAAAAATATAATAGTATAAATCACTCCCTGGATATTCCATATGAAAGACTCAATGAATTTGATGGTATCCTTATTAACATGATAACTGGATTCGATATTGGATTAGAACAATTAAAAAAAATCCGGGAGAATTTCTCCGGTCTGATTTATTTAGATGTTCATACTCTTTCCCGGGCTATGAATCATCACGGTCATAGGGATTTCAGACATATTGAGAATTTTAATTTATGGGCTGAATGCGTCGATATTATCCAGGTTAATGAATATGAAATTAAAACTTTATCTGATAAAGCAATTGATGATGATATTGCGGCGGAAATTCTCGCCCTTGGAACAAGTCAATTAATATTGACAAAAGGTGCCCTGGGGGCTGGGCTTTATTATTTGCAAAACGGGGAACTAAATTCTATATTTAAGCCCGTTTCAAAGGTGAATACCGGGAACTTAATCGGACTTGGTGATGTTTTTGGGGCGGTTTATTTTTATAATTATATTTTATCAGGCGATCTGTTTTCTTCTTTGGAGAATTCGGTTTCCGCTTCCGGTTTGGCCGCTGAACATAATGGTCTGACAAAACTAAAAGAAAATTAACATGTTTTCACACGATATTATTAAAAAAAGACTCCTCGTTATAGGGTCCAATGGAATGTTAGGACAAAGGATTGTTCAATTCTATTCTGACAAACCGAACATCCAGCTTCTGACCTGCTCGTTTGAAGACAAATCGTGTTTTCACAATATCGATTATAAACTCTGCGATTTAACAAAAAGAGATAACGTCAAAGATATAATTCTTGATTTTTATCCCGATTATATTATTAATGCCGCTGCATTTACTAATGTTGACCTTAGTGAAACTGAACGGGAAACCGCGTGGAAAGTAAATGTTAAAGGAGTTGAATATCTGGCTGAATCTTGCCGCACTATCGATGCCCATCTTATTCACTTTTCCTCAGATTATATTTTTGACGGCACTAAAGGCCCCTATGATGAGAAAGCTACTCCAAAACCCCTGGGTTATTACGGAAGAACTAAACTTGCTAGCGAAAATGTTCTTAAAGTTAGCGGAACTTATTATACTATTTTAAGAACAAATGTCCTTTATGGTATTGCTGATAGCCGCCCTGATTATGTCAGGTGGGTTGTTAACTCTCTTAAGCAGGGGAAGAATATAAATATTGTCACTGATCAGATAAATAATCCAACGTATATTGACGACCTCGTTCAGGCTATAAGTAAAGTAATTGAATTTAAGAAATACGGCATCTATAATATCGGCGGAAGAGACCTTATTTCCAGATATGATTTTGCAATTAAAATAGCCGAATATTTTAATCTCAATAAATCTCTTATTACTCCTATTACTACCGAAATGCTGAACCAACTGGCAAAAAGACCTCTGCGTTCCGGATTGGTTACTATCAAAGCAGAATCTGAATTCGGTTATAAACCACATTCTATAAATGAAACACTTTCTATAATGAAAAAAGAAATATCACTATGATTAAATATTTACTTATTGTTTTCTCCTTTTTCCAAATCGCCTACGCTCAAAATAATTTTCCTGATTGGGCAAAAGGCATTGTTTGGTATCAGATCTTTCCTGAAAGATTTGCCGATGGCGATACCACTAATGAACCCACAGCTGATAAGATTTCTCATGAAGGTAAACTTCCCGCAAACTGGGAACCAAAAAAATGGACAAGTGCCTGGTTTAGTCAGTCGCCATGGGAAAAAGAAATGGGAGGCAAAGTTCGCAACCATTTGCATCTACGCAGATACGGGGGTGACATTCAGGGAATAATTGACCATCTTGATTATATTAAAAACCTTGGCGTTGGAGCTATTTACCTTAATCCTATTTTTGAAGCTGTCTCTCTCCATAAATATGACGGCTCTTCCTATCATCATATCGATGTTAACTTTGGACCCGACCCACAAGGCGATAATAAACTTATTGCCTCCGAAACCCCGGAAGACCCCAAAACCTGGAAATGGACTTCAGCTGACCGTCTGTTTCTTAAATTGATTAAAGATGTTCATAAAAAAGGAATGAAAATTATTATTGACGGTGTCTTTAATCATGTCGGTACTCAATTCTGGGCTTTTCAGGATTTGGTTAAAAACCAGGAGAAATCCAAATATAAAGATTGGTTCCAGGTTTTGTCTTTTGATGATCCCAAAACCGGTAAAAAGTTTGATTATAAAGGGTGGTGGAATGCTAAATCTCTGCCACAGTTTAATAGATCTAAAGAAGACCTGAATCCGGGACCCAAACAGTATATCTTTTATGCAACTAGAAGATGGATGGATCCAAATGAAAATGGAGACTGTGCCGATGGTATTGATGGTTGGAGACTTGATGTTGCAAGAGACGTTCCTATTGGATTCTGGAAAGATTGGAGTAAAATTGTCCGGTCTGTTAATCCTAAAGCAATTATTATAGGCGAACTTTGGGAGCGGTCTCCTGATTTTATTTATCCCGGTGGTCCATTCGATGCATTGATGAATTATAATTTTGCCTTCGCCGTTAATAATTACTTCATTGCCGATAAAAGAAAAATAAGCACTACGGATTTTGTTGATTCTCTGAAAGCTATCATGATGACTTATCCAGAAAAAAACCAGGATATCCTTCAGAACCTTGTTGATAGTCATGATACAGAACGGCTCAGTTCAATGATAAATAACCCCGACAGGAATTATGATCGCGATGGTAATGACAACAACCCCGATTATAATCCGGGTAAACCGGATAGTCTGGTTTATGAAAAACAAAAACTCATAGCTGCCTTCCAAATGACTTGGAAAGGTGCTCCAATGATTTATTATGGTGACGAAGTTGGTATGTGGGGCGCTGATGATCCGCATGATAGAAATCCTATGGTATGGGATAATCTGAAATATGATGATGAAGTGATAAATGCTGAGTCCGGATTTAAAAAAGGCTTCGGAACCTATACGGTCGAACAAAACAAAGATCTTTTGAATTGGTACAAAAAAATAATTTCAATTAGGAATCAAAATTCCGCACTAAAAGACGGTGATGTTAAGTTTATTTATACTAATAATGAATCAGCTGTTTTTGCGTTTGAAAGATTTAATAAAAAAGAAAAAATTATTACTGTCTTTAATACCGGAAAACTTAAATCTGATATTGAACTTAATACGGGGTTAATTAAATTTTCCTATGAAGACCTTCTTTACGGTAATTCAGGTGCCGGATCTGGTACTGAAAATTCCAGCGCACTCTTGAAAGTTAATACACTTCCTGGTTCTGTTAATATTTTCAGAATTACTTCTGTTAAATAAGATGCTTAATAAATATGATTCATTTATTTTCGACCTCGATGGTACAATTTATACTGAAAATAAATTAATTGTGAATGCGGATAAAACCATAAATTTAATCAAGAAAATGGGGAAAAAGGTTGTCTTTATTTCCAATAAAACCACTGGTTCATCATCAGAGTATTATCTCTTGCTCAAAAGCTTTAATATAAATGTTGAACCTGAAGAAATTATAAACGCTTCATTCGTAATTAAAAAATATCTTAAGACCAATTATCCGGGTAAATATTTCTTTGCTATTGGTGAACAAAAATTTATTGACGAAATTGAAAATGTAGGGTTAATATATTCACTTGATCCAAATTTAGTCGATATCGTTATAGTTACTTTAGACCGGACACTGAATTTCGATAAGATTGAACTGGCTGCACATGCCCTGGAGAAAGGGGCACATTTCTTTGCGGCTAATATTGATAATACCTGTCCTGTCCTCGACGGGGAGATAATTGATGCAGGTGTCACAATTTCTGCTCTTGAAAAAAGAACTCATAAAAAATTAGAGCTTCATTTCGGAAAACCATCCGGTTTTATGTTCGATGAGATTAAATTAAAATTGAATACTGATAATTCCAGGATACTTCTTATTGGAGATCGCCTGGAAACAGATATAGCTATGGGTAATATTTTCGGAATAGACACTGCTTTGGTTCAAACAGGAATCAAAAACATTATGAATGGAAATGTTGATATAAAACCCACTTATGAAATCTCCTCCGTCGCATCTATCCTGGATTGTCTCAATTCCTAGTTTTCTTCCTATGCCTGGGAATTCTAGCCCAGTCCCTTTAGGGCTGGGTAAGTGGTATCAACCCCCTTCCTCCTTTTTACTTTTAACTTTTTACTTTTAACTTTGCAATGCCCAACCTTTTTCCTTTATGTTAAGTCTAATCTAATAGTTAACAGGATACTAAATGGCGCCGGATGAAAAAGAATTAGTAATACTTGCTCAGAAAGGGAACGCTGCTGCTTTTGAACAGTTGGTTTACCTTTATGATAAAAATGTTCTTTCTCTTGCTTTGAAGTATATACAGGATAATGACCTCGCAAAAGATATCTACCAGGAGGTGTTTATCCGTGTTTATAAAGGATTGAAAAATTTCCAGTTCAAAAGTGAATTCTCGACCTGGCTCTTTAGGATCACCACTAATGTCTGCCTCACTTATAAAACAAAAATACAAAGCTCAGTCTTTGTTTCTATAGATGAAGAGAACAGAGAAGGAGATCCTGTCAGAGAAATCAAAGATGAATCATGGGAGTCTTCTCCGGATATGTCTGTTTCCGGTTCTGAAATTCAACTCAGAATAAATAATGCGCTGGAACAAATCCCGGTTAAACAAAAAATGGTCTTTGTTCTCAAACATTATCAGGGATATAAAATCCGGGAAATCGCTGATATGATGGAATGCCAGGAAGGTACTGTTAAGAAATATCTCTTTGAAGCTGTTCATACGCTTCGCGATAAATTAAAAGATTTACAGGTGTAGTTATGGATCATACGAAATATAAAGAGCTGAATACTCTCTCGGTTTATGAGGAATTGAAACCCGAAGATCAGTCGGATCTTCTTCATCATTTAATCTCATGTAAGGAATGTCTTGCAGACTTTGAGGATAAAAGAAAATTCAAAGAAACTTTTCTAAAATCAAATCTTCCCGAACCTGACGCTGCTCTCCTTAATCAGGCAAGAAGGGAATTAAGAATTGCCCTGGGAAATGAGATCAAAGCATCGCCAATTAAAAAAATATTCGACACTATAAGTTCATTCTTTACTGGCAGATACCAGGTCTTTATTGTTGGAACTGCCATGGCTCTCTTTGGATTGATAGCTGGAAATTTAATCTTTAATGTCAATCCAAATATCCGGACGGAAGAGTTGCAAATAAAGCCTGCGTCTTTGCTTCAGGATAATATGCAGATTACTAATGTTAAATTTGCTGAAAATGTTACCGCTGACGGCAAGGTTGATTTTTCATTTGATGCCATTAAACCTGTTCATATAAAGGGGAATATCAATGATCCTAAAATCCAAAGTATTCTATCCTACGCTATGGTAAATGGTGATAATGCCGGTGTCCGGTTGAATTCGATCAGTCTTATAAACTCAGGCCCCGCAAAGAAATTAGATAATGATGTAAAGAATGCAATCGTTAATGTCGTTAAAAATGATGCAAATCCCGGCGTTAGAAGAGAAGCTCTAAAGCTTTTAAGAAAAGTCCCATATGATGATGATATTAAAAAGGCTTTGCTGTATGCTCTTTCAAATGATAAGAATACAGGAATGAGAATTGAAGCTTTGAATATTTTAATGGACGCTCAAAAAGATGGGCACAATTTCACTAAAGAAGATCTTAATATATTAAAACAAAATTTAAAACAGGACAATAACCAGTACATTCAATATCGGGTTAAGTCCGTTCTTAAGGAGAAAGTATAATGTTTCTTAAAAACTATAAGATATGGTTGGTCGTTTGTTTCGCTCTGGTTTTTTTAACAACTCCAAGAGCTGATGAGAAAAAATTTAATGTTTCAAAAGGTGGTAAACTTATCCTCGATATTAACAATGGGGATATTACTATAAACACATGGAATAATAATCAGCTTGTCCTGAAATCTGATGCTGACGATGATGATGAAAACAATAAATTGAACATCAACCAAAGCGGTAATACTATCACTGTAAATGCCACACATGATTTCAGTGGTTCCGATATTCAGATATCTGTACCATATGAATTTAATTTTGAAATTGAAACCAATGCCGGTACCATTATATTTAAAGGAAATGTAAATGGCCGCGTTGAAGTAAGAACATCCGGGGGTGATATAATAACCGATAATATTTATGGTTATCTGGATGCTAATACCTATGGCGGAAATATTACAACCATGAATATCAAAGGTCAGACAAAACTTAATTCCGGCGGCGGAGACATTAAGGTAGGAGATATTGAAGGTGACCTGGTTTTAAAAACAGGTGGCGGCAACGTCAAAGTTGGAAGAGTCCACAAAACATTAAAACTCAGAACCGGTGGCGGTAATGTTTCTGTTGTTGAAATTGGAAATATTGCTGAGGTTGTTACTGGGGGAGGCAATATCGTAGTAGATAAATCTGATGGTAAAATTGAAATTACAACCGGCGGCGGCGATATTAAACTAAAAGAACCTTATGGTGAAGTAACTGCAAGAACTGGCAGCGGAAGCATAAATATTCAAAATGTGTTTAATAAATTAAATCTTAATACTGGTTCGGGTGATGTCGAGATATATTTTACGTCTGCCTATAAGGGTAATAGTGAAATTAAAAATGGCAACGGTAATGTCATACTCTATTTGCCGGGTAATATTCATGCCACTGTAACCGCTAAAGTAAATTCCTGGGATGCGGGTGATGAAGAAGGGAATAATATCGAAAATATTAAATCTGATTTTAAGGTTACAACAGTTGATAAAAAAGGAGATACTGGTCAGGTTATAGCAGTTTACCAGATTAACGGCGGCGGAAGTAATATCTTAATAAATGTCAGCAATGGAAATGTTGAACTGAAAAAACGTTGATTGCACCTTTTGATTAGAAATATATCCGTTTGTCATAATACCAGGGTAAATTAAATTTAAATTGTCTTTATTCCATCAGTTCTTATTGAAGAATTGTCATTCCCGCGAAGGCGGGAATCCATGCAGCGAATTTGTTCTTCCGGGCTGTCGGTGACCACTCCCCGACGCATTGTGTAAAAAACGTAATCATATAAATAGGATTCTCCTTTTGAAAAAACTGTTACTCCTTCTTGTTTTGCTAACTATCAACATCTTCCCTGATCCATATGAAAATGGCGTAACTTTTGTCTCACGCATTACCGCTGTTAAAACATCTGAACACATTACTATAGATGGCATCCTGAATGAAAGCATTTGGAATAATACCCCCTCTGTTAATGTCTTTGTGCAAAGAGATCCTGTTGAAGGTGCAATTGCTTCTGAAAAAACTGATGTCTATATCGCTTTCGATGACCAGGCTCTTTATATAGCTGCTCGTATGTATGATAGTCACCCCGATTCTATTATCGCTCGCTTGACCCGCAGGGATAATGTAATAAATGCAGACCGCCTGCTCATCTTTCTCGACCCCTACCACGATAAAAGATCCGGTTATTATTTTACAATAAATGCAGCAGGCATTCTTACCGACGGTACTTTATATAATGATGATTGGGACGATAATACATGGGACGGTGTCTGGGAAGGCAAAGCCCATATTGATGATAAAGGCTGGACCGTCGAAGTGAGAATTCCTTTCACCCAGCTCCGCTTTAAAAATGATGACCATCAGGTCTGGGGCATTAACTTTAAAAGAATTATTGCCCGCAAAAATGAAGAAGATTATACCATCAAATTCCCCAAGAATGAAAGTGGTTTCGTTTCCCGCTTTATAGAACTTGATGGACTCGATGGTATTAAACCGTCCACAAAAGTTGAAGTGGTCCCATATTTAACCGGGAAAGCCGAATATCTTCAGCATGATCCTAATAATCCATTCAACAATGGATCTCGTTATACCCCTGGTATAGGCGCTGATCTTAAAATGGGCATCGGCAACAATCTTACTCTAAATGCAACTATCAATCCCGACTTCGGTCAGGTTGAAATTGATCCCGCTGTTATAAATCTTAGCGACGTTGAAACTTATTATAATGAAAATCGTCCTTTCTTTACTCAGGGCTCTGCTATCTTTAATAGTTTTGCAAATGGTGGTGCAAGAAGTTTCTATTCATTCAACTTTCCACAAACAAGTCTCTTTTATAGTAGAAGAATCGGTAGAAACCCGCAGGGCTCAGTTCCGGATAATGCTGATTATGTTGATATGCCTTCAGGTACTCATATTCTCGGTGCGGCAAAACTTACTGGTAAAGTTTTCGATGATTGGAATATCGGAGCAATCTCTGCTGTTACCCAGCGTGAATATGCGGATTATCAGATGAATGGCATAAAAGGTGAATCCGAAGTTGAACCGCTTACTTATTATGGCGTCGCCCGTATTCAAAAAGAAATGAATAATGGAAGACAAGCCCTGGGTTTCCTTGCAACATTTACTGCTCGGGATTATAAAGATCTGTCCCTTGCTAATGTAACCAATAAAAATTCATCCATTCTTGGCATTGACGGATGGACAAGTTTGGATACCTCAAAAACCTGGGTCATTACAGCTTGCACAATTCTCTCTAACTTAAATGGAACTAATCAACGTTTAATTGAACTTCAGGAAAATTCCCAGCGTTATTACCAGCGCCCTGATTCAAAAAATTTGCATGTTGATAGCTCCAGGACTTCCCTTACGGGCTTGCAGGCAGATATTACCTCATTAAACAAAAAGGAAATTCATTTTTTAACTCCTCAATTGGATTTATTACTCCCGGTTTTGAGTGTAATGATCTCGGTTTCCTTTCTCGCGCTGATGTAATAAATATGGATGCCGGTGGTGGTTATGATTGGACTGAACCGACCAGCTTTTACCATTTCGTGGAACTCGGATTGTTTTTCTTCCGGAATTATGACTTTGATCTTAATAAAACTTCTGATGGAGTTTTCTTTTATGGCAACTATCAGTTCACTAATTTTTATTATCTAAATTGGAACTGGGCTTACAATCCCTGGACCGTTAATAATAATCGAACCAGGGGTGGCCCTCTTTCTTTAAATCCTCCTGGTTGGCAGGCAAATATTTATATCAATAGTGATGATAAATCAAATATCGTTTATAGTTACGGTGTCTCAACCTATCAGGCATCCCATGATAGTTATATTGAATATGATTTAACTTTTGAATACCGGCCTGCTTCAAATATTACTCTAAGCATCTCCCCGTTCTTCAATAGAGAATTCCAGCGAGCAATGTATATTGGAACTTTCGCGGATAATTATGCCGTAAATACTTTTTCTAATCGATATGTCTTCGGAGAACTCGATCAGAAAACTATTGGCGCGGGTATTAGACTCAACTGGACCTTTACTCCCGATCTTACTTTGCAGCTCTATGTGCAGCCATTGGTCTCAACTGGAAAATATACCAGCATAAAAGAACTTGCTCAACCAAAAACTTTTAATTTTAATAATTACTCAAACATTTCTTATAATCCATCCGACGATTCATATATCGTAGATCCCGATGGTTCCGGACCCGCTTCTTCATTCTCTTTTAACAACCCCGATTTTAATTATAAATCCTTAAGGGGGAATGCGGTTCTTAGATGGGAATATTTACCTGGTTCTGTGTTTTATTTCGTGTGGACTCAAACCAGATCCGATGTTGAAACCATCGGCGACTTTGCAATCCAGAAAACCTTTACCAGTCTGCTCGATGTCCATCCCGATAATATCTTCGCTATCAAATTTACCTACTGGCTGAATTTGTAATTGAGCCTGGCGAAGAATCTCCTCTGTTATAGCCCAGGCATTCATGCCTGGGATTACATAATGTTATTATCAATAATGAGGGGATTCATCCCCTTCCCGCCGCTTGTAATGAGAAGCGCTAGTTTGTCATACCTGTGCCTGCCCGCCTTTGGAGGAAAATCAGGGATCTGTTTCTTAAGTTGTCCTTCCCTAAATATTTTGTCATCCCTGCGAAAGCAGGGATCCCCTTAATCCATGTCTAACAAAATTGACTAACCTTGTATTCTGGGGTGTCGGGGACCATTCCCCGACACCATTATTATTTTTTTGTCATTAGGAGCCTGGCAAACAATCTCTCCCTCAAAACTATTTGTTTAAATAAATTATCCGTAATTATCTCTAAATAATTGTTACCTAATTTCTATATTTTCTTTGCTTTTTTACGAAAAATATTTCTATATTATAGAGCGATTTGAATACGAATAAATAAAATATTAACTGAGTTATTCAGACTTTGGTTTATATAGTATTACTCGGTTTTATTTACCTACGTCGTAATCACAAACAAACAAAGAACCGGAGTTTTATACTTTTCAATTCCGCTCTTTACCTCTAATTATTATTAACTTAAATTATGCAGGTTTATATGCAATATAAATTACAGATCAATCTATTTTTAACTCTGGCAATATCGTTTTTATCCATACAGTCTTTATCTGCCATTGAACCTCCGAAGAAAGGTGTTAAACTGCCCAATAATTTTGAACAACTTAAACAAAATATCGAACAGTCCTATGGGCAGGGATACTATGCTCAAAAAATGGACCTCAGAAGGCTTCTAAGGGATAGAATTGCAAGTGGTGAAATATCAGTAAAGAGCCTTGTCGCTGATACTGTTCATGCACTTTGTCTCCTTGGAAAATATTCTGATTCATCTCCTAAATTTGCCCCACAGGATTTACAGACCAAACTTTTTGATGGCCCCAATCCAACTGGCACTATGACTCAATTCTATAAAGAAATATCATATAATCAAATGTATTTCACCGGCAGCTGCAAAGGTTGGTACCAGGTTCCTGGCAATATGGCCTCTTATGTTGGTTCCGATAATGGGTTGGGATCTAATGAAGGACCAAAGTTTGTCTACGATCTTGTTGTGGCTGCAGATAATGATGTAAATTATGCTGATTATATTCAGTACTATGATGCTTCTGGAAATCCCAGGATTGGTATGGTCGCTGCTATTCATACCGGCGCTGGTTCAGAAGCCGGTGCAAATAATATCTGGTCTCATAAATGGTCTTTCGGTGCTTATACTGGAAATCAACCTTATGTAACAAACGATATTGATCCTGTTTCCGGAAAAAATGTTATAATTGATGGCACTTATGCCTGCGAACCGGAATTATCAGGTTCAAGTAACACCTCAGGAAATCTTATCGATATAGGTGTTTTCTGCCATGAATTCGGTCATGTCTTTGGACTTCCCGATCTTTATGATACTGATGGTTCCTCTGAAGGTATTGGACAATGGTGCTTGATGGCTTCCGGTTCCTGGGGCGGCAATGGAAGTTCTCCTCAAACTCCTACTCATATGAGTGCCTGGTGCAAACAACGCCTTGGATGGGTTACTCCTATTGCTATCGACTCTTTAAATATGAATTTTACATTTCATAATGCTGAACAAAATCCCGCTATTTACAAAATGTGGAAACAGAACCAGGCCAGCAGTGAATATTTCCTCGTTGAAAATAGACAAAAGTTGAGTTTTGATCAAAATCTTATGAACAGCGGTCTGCTCATCTACCACATAGATGATACCAGAACAAATAACAAAAATGAAAACCACTACTGGGTTGATGTTGAACAGGCGGATGGACTACGGGGCCTTAATCTTGGTGCTAATAGAGGTGATGCTGGTGATCCATTCCCCGGCTCTACTAACAATACTAAATTTGATTTTTTAACCACTCCCTCTAGTAATGGTTATTCTGCCACTTCTTTTGTTTCAGTCCGAAACATACATAATGTTGGTCTTGATATGATCGCTGATCTTGATGTCGGTACTAAACCTTATGCCTCATGTCCTCCTACTTTTTTTGTCGGTAATGTTGAAGTACCTCAGGCAGGTGTTACTAATGGAGTTACTTTAAAAAACTATGGTTTGGCTCCACTTGTAATTACTTCCGTCTTAAATCAAGCCGGACCATTCAAGCTTACTGATAATTTGACTCTCCCGCTGTCAATTGCCACTTATGATTCTGTGACGCTTCACTTTAAGTTTGAACCATCACAGGTCGGTTTATTCCAGCAAAATATTACTATCGCGAATAATGATCCTACTTTTACTGGGCTTGTCCTGCAGGGAAGAGGATTTAAAGTTGATGCCGCACAAAATAATATGCTTTACGCTGCCTCTGGATCTAGTGACAGTGGAAAAATTCTTACTATTAATCCCACTTCCGGTGTCGGCACTAATTTGGGTTCTTCTCTTTATAGTGCTATGAATAGCATTTCAGTTAATCCGAAATCAGGTATCATTTACGGTATGACGGTTACATCCTTGGGTACCGAATTTGTCCGCGTTAATGCTGTTGGTGGCGATTCTTATAATCTATTTACTGTCCCCCAAAAAGATATGACTGCGGTTGCCTTTGATACTTTAGGTAATCTTTATGCCGCTGCTAGAGGTGGACTAATCTATTCGGTTAACCTGGAATCAAAAACTATTTCTAAAATTTGTTCCACCAAGGTTCAACTCACCTCTGTTGCATTTGATCCGACTACCAATCAACTCTATGGAACTCCATATATTGTTTTGGGATCAACCAAAGATCGCATATTCAAAATAAATCTTTCTACAGGAGATACTACTCTTCTCGGTAAAACTGGATTTGGCGTCTTTACTGTCGGTATCGCATTTGATAATGCTGGTCAGTTATTCGGAGTTACTTCAACTTCAGGTAACAGCAATTTCAATTCTATAGATAAAAATACTGGCAAAGGTACTTTAATTGGTTCTGTTGGATTAAGCGGTATAACTGGTATTGCTTTTTCCGCATCAGAATTCACGTCAGTTAATCCCGAAACTGAAAAACCTACATCATTTAAGTTGATGCAGAATTATCCTAACCCGTTTAATCCATCTACTTCTATTGAATATTCTGTTCCGGTTGATTCTTATGTGAAAATTGTTATCTATAATATCCTTGGCGAAGTTATTGACGTCCCTGTTGATAATAATAGCCATGCCGGTCAATATAAAATTAGTTGGAATGGTGCCAACAAAGCTAGTGGTATTTATTTCTATGAGCTCACCGCAAAGACTTCCTCTGGCGAAGCCTTTAAGCAAATTAAAAAATTAGTACTTCTAAAATAAACATGCTTCGTTGATGTCCTTTAAAAAAGCCGGCCTCATACACCGGCTTTTTCTTTGCACAATTCAATCGCATCCACACATCGCATTGGAGTCATGATATCGCCCGCGCTAACTTTTAACATTTTCCTTTTATCTTTCGTCCCCTTGCCTCCATAAATCGACTATTCAATTATTCCAACAATCCATTACGATCTTCATTTATTTTTAGTTGCCAAACTAACTAAAACATACTTGCCCAATACATAAATCATACTGCATTAATACTTCCCCCACTATTGCCACATACTGTCCTCATACTCTGAATTTGTTACCTGACAGGCAGCAGGCAGGTACCTGAGAGCCACGTGGAATTTGGGTGTTTTATTTTCTTTTGGTGGGCCTTGAAGGAAGTAAAAACTATTTAGTATAACCTTTTAATAATAACAATAATTGCGCCAAATAAAATCAAACATTTTGATACTAAAACTATAATCCTCCGCATCGGTAATTTTCCAGAAAATAAGAATTCCGGCCTCTCACACCTTTCCTAAAATTGAGAATTTGAAGTACACTACTCCATGCGCAAGCTGCGCCTCCTTTAACTGTTGACGTTTCACATGACTACTTGGAATTCCCAAGTCTCATCTCCGCCAATCCGCTTGGATGAGAACCCTCAATCCCACCTGTGTTTTGTATCATACACCAAATCACATAAAACGTTTAACCTAATATTGTCACACTTATATATTAATTCTTTAAATAATAGCACTTTTTCACTTGACTTCGAATAATTATTTCACTAATTAGGTTAAACGTTTAACTAAATTTTATAAATGTCAACAATAAAGGATGTCGCAAAGGAAGCCAATGTATCTATTGCTACTGTTTCTTTAGTCCTTCATAATCATAACAGAATTTCTGTTAAAACATCCCAGCGTGTTAATAAAGCGATCAAGAAATTGAATTATCATCCTTCCAGATCTGCACGCGGACTTGTTTCACAGAAAACAGGCAACATTGGTTTTATTTTAACGGACGATCACTTCCTCCGCTCTGAACCTTTCTATACAAGGATCTTTCTCGGAACTGAATTTGAAGCCCGCAAATATGAATACTACATTCTCCTAACAACCATCCCTTCTGACTATAACGATAAAGATAGAATTCCAAGATTCATTTTAGAAAAAAATATTGACGGTATCATTATCGCAGGTAAGGTCCCCTGTGCCATTATTGAGCATGTTGAGAAATATAAACTCCCTCTGGCTTTTGTCGATTATTATCTCGCTTCTTCTGACTACCCCGTTGTTCTTATCGATAATATTAGCGGTGGTTTGAAAGCAACCCAATACTTAATTCAAAATAAACATAAAAACATCGGCTTCATTGCCGGCGATATCAGCCACCCTAGCCTTAGCGACCGTTTCCTTGGATTTAAAACCGCAATGGAGAATGCTGGTCTTCCATTTAATGAACTTAATTATGTAATCGATGAAGAATAATACTGCAAGAGAAAATGGTTTTAATGCCGCTAAAAAATTACTCGCTCAGAATAATAAAATTACTGCAATCTTTGCCTGTAATGATGCTATGGCAATCGGAGTTATGCAATTCCTGAAAGAAAATGGTTACAAAATTCCTAATGATATCTCAGTTATCGGCTTTGATGATGTCGAAGCAGATCTTTCCTTTGATCCCCCTCTTTCCACTATCAGCGTTCCTAAACATGAAATGGGTATTGAGGTCATCAAACTGATGGCGGATATGCTTAAAAATGAAAAGGCAAACATTAAAAAAATATTAGTCCCTGTTGAATTAATTGAAAGAAAATCAGTCTGCGAATTGAAATCTAAAAAATAAATTAAAACATAAAAATGCAAGCACTCTTGTTTAATGGTCCGCATGATATAGAAGTTGGAGAACTTATTTTACCAAAACTCCAGCCAAATGAAGTTGCTGATTCAAGTTGACGGATGCGGTGTCTGCGGAACAGATTTTCACATCTTTGAAGGTAATGCTCCGGCAAAACCTCCGGTCGTTCTTGGACATGAATATGCCGGCACTATCATTGATTCGGGAAGCAAATTTGACAATCTGACTGTTGGCGATTCGGTAGCTGTAAATCCAAATATCCATTGTGGCTATTGCTCTTATTGTCGATCAGGCAAAATAAATTTATGTCAGAATCTTAAAGCTCTCGGAGTTACAATTAACGGGGGCATGTCTCAGTATTCTGTTGTCCCGGTTACCCAGGCTCATATCCTACCCCCAAAATTTCCATTTAGTAAATCAGTATTTGCAGAACCTGTTTCCTGCTGTATCCATGGTATAAATCAAGCCGATATTATTCCGGGAGAACAAGTAGTGATTATAGGCGCGGGAACTATTGGTCTTATTATGCTCCAGCTCGCTCAGTTACGCGGTGCTTCCAAAATTATTATTCTCGATCCCTTACCGGTAAAACGAATCATGGCTGAAAAATTAAATGCGGATTTTGTATTAAACCCGTCTGATTCAAATATTACTGAAAAGATTTTCGAACTCACTTCCGGTGGAGCAGATACTGTTATCGAATGTGTAGGTAATCAAACTGCCGCCGAAAGTGCTTTGAAGCTTGTCAGGAAAGGTGGCAAAATTGTTATTTTTGGTCTGGCTAACAAAACTGCTGCTATAAGTGTCTATTTGCAGTCCTTCTTTCATAAAGAGCTAACTTTAATAAGTTCGGTTCTAAACCCTAATACATTTCAGGCAGCAGTCGATCTCATTGTTAATAATAAATTAAACGTAGAATTATTCAATCCGTATCCGGTTTTATTAAACCAGGATAAAATTAAAAACTTATTTAACGGTCTGTTAGATGAAACCGTTGTAAAATTTATGGTTACACCAAACAGTTAAGTAGTACTAATAACAACACAATAAATTCTTTAGGAGGATCTATGAGAAAAAGTGTCAGACTATGCTGGTCTGTTCTTCCATTGCTCTGGCTTTTTATAGGAGCATGGAATTATAGCTACGCACAAAGTCTAATTAACCAGGTTGGGGGATTCGAAAGTAATCTTCCTTCGTACTGGACTATCGCGAATATGCCCACTGGAACTACAATAACCTGGGCTTCCGATCAATCCAGAAATATGGGACATTCATTAAAGATTGTAAAGCCAGCAGCTACTAGTGATTCTGCGGCTTGGGTTTCAACAAATATGTGCGATATCTGGTCACCACAAAATGGCGCTAATGTCGATATTCTCCTTGGCGCATATGTAATGACATCTGGTGTCAATACTAACCCGACAAGCTTTGACCAGATGTGGTATGTTGCTTACACTTTTTATGATAGTGCAGGAACATTCATAAAAACCACAATGTTGCCTATAAATCAAACCGTCGCTTCGAGCGGTGCCTTTGTAGCAGATACAAATGGCGTCGGTCAAACAATTCTATCAAAAGATTCCTGGAAAACAATTGTTTCTTTTGTTGCAGGAAAGAATGCAACTGGAACAGTTTGGGCTGATGATTTCATCTTTACTGGAAGAGGTGGAGCTTGGGCCGGACAGGATTGGAATACCTCTGTTGGTGTACCAACTGGATGGATTTACTGGCTTCCTCCAATCGGTGGAAATGATGGCGTTCTTAATGACGGTTACGAAAACACAGTAGTAACTACTGAAGCAGCACATTCAGGTACACAATCACTTAAATTTAATCTGCCTATAACAAGAACACAGCATGATGGATGGGTTGGTACAATCAGGTATCCGCTTGATGCTAATGTCCAGGCTGGCGATATTCTCAGATTAAGTGTATGGGTTAAAGCTTCAGGTCTCTATCCTGATTCTGCAAGAAAATATCCAGGTACATGGGCTGTAGGATTTACTCCTCTATTCCATTCCGGATATAAACCTAATGATCCTTATGATGAAATAGGCGGTCATGATTATACATTCACTTTCCCGGATACTGCTCATTCATTTGACTGGACTCAGTATACTCTTGATATAACCGTACCGTCTGATCCTAATGCTAAGAATTTCTCTCTGAGAATTCATCCTTATGGTCAAATGGTCGGTACTCTGTATTTTGATGATATGCAGGTCGAAAAACTCACAAATGTTACAAGCATTAATAATGTCGGAGGATTCGAAAGTAATCTTCCTTCATATTGGACCATTGGAAATCAGTCCACAGGCGCAACTGCTTCATGGGCTTCCGATCAATCCAGACATATGGGACATTCATTAAAGATTGTAAAACCTACTACTACTACTGATTCTACTGCTTGGGTTTCAACAAATATGTGCGATATCTGGTCACCACAAAATGGCGCTAATGTCGATATTCTCCTTGGCGCATATGTAATGACATCTGGTGTCAATACTAACCCGACAAGCTTTGATCAGATGTGGTATGTTGCTTACACTTTTTACGATAGTGCAGGAACATTTATAAAAACCACAATGTTGCCTATAAATCAAACCGTTGCTTCGAGCGGTGCCTTTGTAGCAGATACAAATGGTGTCGGTCAAACTATTCTTTCAAAAGATTCCTGGAAAACAATTGTTTCTTTTGTTGCAGGAAAGAATGCAACTGGAACAGTTTGGGCTGATGATTTCATCTTTACAGGAAGAGGTGGAGCTTGGGCCGGACAGGATTGGAATACCTCTGTTGGTGTACCAACTGGATGGATTTACTGGCTTCCCCCAATCGGTGGAAATGATGGCGTTCTTAATGACGGTTACGAAAACACAGTAGTAACTACTGAAGCAGCACATTCAGGAACACAATCACTTAAATTTAATCTGCCTATAACAAGAACTCAGCACGATGGATGGGTTGGTACAATCAGATATCCGCTTGATCCTTCTGTTAAAGCAGGAAGTACATTAAGATTGAGTGTATGGGTTAAAGCTTCAGGTCTATATCCTGATTCAGCAAGAAAATATCCGGGTACATGGGCTGTAGGATTTACTCCTCTATTCCATTCCGGATATAAACCTAATGATCCTTATGATGAAATAGGCGGTCATGATTATACGTTCACTTTCCCTGATACAGCCCATTCATTTGACTGGACTCAGTATACCCTCGATATAACAGTTCCTTCTGATCCTAATGCAAAGAATTTCTCACTGAGAATTCATCCTTACGGTCAAATGGTAGGAACTCTCTATTTTGATGATATGGAAGTAAAACTTGT
This sequence comes from uncultured Ignavibacteriales bacterium, assembly GCA_963786395.1. Taxonomy (GTDB): domain Bacteria; phylum Bacteroidota; class Ignavibacteria; order Ignavibacteriales; family Ignavibacteriaceae; genus Fen-1301. The sequence goes on from CAWAZD010000009.1 coordinate 196,127, forward strand.
CGGAACTACTGGCATTAAAAACCAGGGTAATATTGTTCCGGCTCAGTTCTATGTTTATCAGAATTATCCGAATCCATTCAATCCAAGTACCCAGATCAGATATAATATTCCTCAGGCTGCCCTTGTCAGCGTGAAGATTTACAATATGATTGGTCAGGAAGTTAAGAACCTCTTTGAAGGAAATCTGACTGCCGGTGTTCATAATGTTACTTGGAATGGTGATAATAATTTCGGCTCTAAGGTATCTAGTGGTATTTATATTTACATGGTTAAATATAATGACCAGTTCCAGGTAAAGAAGATGATACTTCTTAAGTAAGTATTATTTAATAACGGGAATGCTGAAATATGCATTCCCGTTTTTTTTAGATTCTGAATTAATAAGGTTGCGTATGAAGAAAATTTACAATTTCGATCCTTGCATATTTTTTCTTTCTTTAGTGCTTTTATTTTCAGTTGTAGTTTACCCGGGTACTACCGGTAAACTTACAGGCAAAGTAACTGATGCTAAATCAAATGAACCCTTAATCGGAACCAATATTGTTGTTGTCGGTACTAATCTCGGTGCCGCTGCTGACCTTCAGGGAAATTATTTTATCCTCAATATCCCTCCTGGCACATATCAGATCAAAGCTACACAAATCGGATTCTCCCCAACTACTATTGCAAATGTAAAAATTTCAGTTGACCAGACCACTAGGATTGATATTAAACTTGGGGAACAAGTAGTTGAACTTCAAAATGTTGTCGTCACTTCCACACGCGGGTTCGTTCAAAAAGATCTTACTTCCACTGAAGCTAAAATTACCGGAGACCAGATTGCAAAACTTCCGGTCGAAGATGTCAATTCTTTAGTCAATCTACAGGCAGGCGTTGTTGACGGACATTTCCGTGGGGGCAGAGCCGGAGAAGTTAAATATCTTGTCGATGGTGTTTCAGTTAATGATGTGTATTCCGGAGCCTCAACCCTGGAAGCAGATGTTAGCAGTATTCAGGAATTACAAGTATTAACCGGAACTTTCAATGCTGAGTATGGTGAGGCACTTTCAGGCGTTGTAAATCAGGTTACAAAAATTGCAGGTGATAAATATTCCGGCAACTTTTCCATTTATACCGGTGATTATATGTCGTCGCGTACCAGTCTATTTCCTAATATCAATAAAATTGATCCTAGAAATGTCTATAATTTTCAGGGAAACCTTAGTGGACCGGTTCCTCTTACTGGTGATTTCCTTAAATTCTTTTTTTCTGGAAGATATAATAATGATAATGGTTATCTCTATGGTCAAAGAAAATTCAAACCCTCAGACTCATCAAATTTTTCTAATAATGACCCCACTAAATGGTATGTGGGTGCAACTGGTGATAATGCCTGGGTTCCTATGAACTATTCAAAGAAATTAATTTTACAGGGCAAATTGGCGATCAAAGTTGGTTCTGGGAAAGGAATAGTTCTAAATGGCCTCTACCAAAATAACGATTATAGGCAGTATGATCGTATGTTCGTGTTGAATCCGGATGGTGATTATACCTATTATCAGAAAAGTTTCCTCGGAAGCGCTAGCTATACTCAATTGTTTAATAGTAAATCTTTTCTTATTTCCTTGGCTCTGCTTATATATCTGATTATAAACAGTATGTTTATGAAAACCCCCTGGACCCTAATTATGTTAACCCTCAAAGATTCAGTGATGTCGGCGGCGCTGCCTTTTATACAGGCGGTACTCAGAACTGGCATTTTCTCCATTATACAAATACATATACAGGCAAAATAGATTTTACTTCTCAAATTACTGATATTCACGAAATTAAAACTGGTATTGAATTTGACTATCATACACTAAGATATCAGGACCTTCAAACAATTGTAGATGCTTCTTCGGGCTTTGTACCCGCATTACCACCTTTTGGTTCGTTTGATTATAATATTTATAAAAATCATCCATATCAGTTGGCTGGCTATATTCAGGATAAAATTGAACTTGATTATCTTATTGTTAATGTCGGTGTCAGGTACGATTATTTCCAACCCGATGCAACTGTGTTGTCCGATCCTAATAATATTGCTGAGCTTGATGGTTTTATACCTCCTTTCCCGGGTACCTTTTTCTATAAAGCAAGCGCAAAGTCTCAGCTCAGTCCCCGCCTGGGAATATCATACCCGATTAGTGACAAAGGTGCAGTGCATATTTCCTATGGACATTTTTTCCAGATACCACCGTTCGATTATTTGTATCGAAATCCGAATTTTAGAATCCCATTGACTAACGATGTCAATCCTATTGATCAAAATACAATCGGTAATGCCGACCTTAAACCACAGCAGACAGTTATGTATGAAATTGGACTCCAGCAGGAAATCTTTACCGACTTCGGAATTAATATAACTACTTATTATAAAGATATACGGAATTTACTCGGCGTCGAATTATACTTAAAGGAAAATTCAAAAAGATTCGCCAAATTTATTAATACCGATTATGGCTCTGTAACGGGGGTTACTTTCTCATTTGAAAAAAGATTTTCCAATGGTTTCAGTGCTAACCTGGATTATACTTTCCAGGTTGCTAAAGGTGATGCTTCTGATCCAAATGATGCCTTTAATAAAGCTCAGGCAACTCCGCCCGTTGAAGCTAACAAAATGTTGGTACCTCTTGATTGGGACAGGAGACATTCGCTTAATCTTACTGCTTCAGCCGGTGAACCGGAAAATTATATCATCAGCATGGTAGCTCGACTTGGATCAGGGTTACCTTATACTCCATCATTCCAAAGAACTAATACTGGAATTCAAAATAGTTCAAATAAACCCGGTTTTTTTAACGTTGATGTTTATTTAACTAAATATCTGAAGTTAAATGGATTCAATCTTTCAATATTTGCGAAAATTTATAACCTGTTTGATACTGCTAATGAAGATAATGTCTTTACAGATACAGGTCGGGCTGGCTATACTCTTCAAACTGCACAGCAGCAATCTGCTCCCAGGGGCGTGAATACTATAGCTGAATTTTATACAAGACCCGATTACTATTCCGCTCCGCGCCAGATAATCGTAGGAGGTCAACTTGATTTTTAATAAGAGTAATTATATGAAATCATATACTAAAATTGCCCGGCATAATTGTTTATTAATCACTTTGTTTTTTATTCTATTATCATCACTTACATTTTCTCAAAGATTGGTTGATAAAAATAAAGGTGACCCAAAGAATATTAAAAAAGGTTACATGGATGGAAATCTTGTAGGCACCGTGTATTACAATTATGGTGAAATTGCTGATTGGCAGAATGAACCAACTCTTAGTGGAGTTTGGCCCAAGGGTACTAATCATACTTATATTGACGGCGTTGCTGTTATTGTTCAGGCTCAGGCAACTGCACCTGGTGGTCAGATAATTCATCCTTTGGAAACTAATTATTATGAATATCTGAGAACTGACCCTGTTACCAAAAATGTATATGGCTGGTATCCATTACCCGGTTATGCAAGCTTATACCAAACTGCTGTAGCTAGAAGCGATGATCAAAATACCTGGCCCCCATCCTGGCCTGATCAAAAATCAGATTGGGATGGTCAATGGGATGGATTTTTCGGTAAAAATATTCTCAATGCCGATCTTGAAACTTTCTTTGTTATGGATGATAATTCTGATCGACAATATATTAATCAATTTGGTTTCAGACCAGATGCTGGTGACTCTACCAGAGGAGGACTTGGTATGCAGGTTCGCACGAGAGGTTTTCAGTGGTCCCAGGTTCTTGCAGAGGATGTTATCTTTTGGTATTACGAAATTACAAATATGTCTACTACCGATTATGACAGTACCCTGTTTGGTCAATATGTTGACTGGGGTATCGGGGGGCATGACAATTCTTCCAATAATGCCGGTACTTATGATAAACTCCTTAATATCTCTTATGCCTGGTCAACTGTAACATACGGTACTCCCGGAAACTGGAGTCCGGTTGGCTATAGCGGCTACGCATTCCTCGAAAGCCCCGGCATTGATAACGATAATATTGATAATGATCTTGATGGGTTAACCGATGAAAGAAGAGATAACAATGCAAAAGTATTTATTACAAGACCTCAGGACGACCCTTTCCTAAGAATTCTCGAAAGAGACACTGTTAATTTTAAAAACTTTTATGGCGTTTCCTGGCACCCGCATTGGGATGCTGATGAAAATGAAAACTGGCGAACCTTTACCGATCTCAACGGAAATGGTAAATGGGATCCAGGCGAACCTTTGAATGACGATGTTGGAACTGATGGGTTAGGTCCATATGATCCTGGTTACCCGGGCCCTGACCCCGATGGTTCTGAAGGTGATGGTAAACCTGAACAAGGTGAACCAAATTTCGGAATTCTCGACAAAGATGAATCTGATCAGCTTGGGTTGACTGGATTTGCCATTTTCCCTGCGCATACCTATGACCTTAATAATGATGAGCATAATTGGGGCGCACTTTCTGTCCATAACCTCAGCGGACAGCTTTTGTCTGGAGTAAATCTCGCTAATCTATTTTCATCTGCATTGTTTCCAATGGTTGGTCGCACAACTTATTCAGCCCAAACTCAGTCAATTCAGGAAACCGGGTCTACTCAACGGTTTTCTATGGCTTTAATCTTTGGTTTGAATACTGATGATCTTTTTAGGAGAAAGAAAACAGTTCAGTCTATTTATAATGCCAATTACCATTTTGCTAAGCCCCCTGAAAAACCCATAGTTAAAGCGATTGCTGGCAATCAAAAGGTAACTCTTTATTGGGATAGCCGTGCTGAACAAACATTTGATCCATTCTATCAGAAAATTAATTTCGAGGGTTATCGGATCTATCGCTCTACTGAACCTAATTTTATTGAAGATAAAACTATAACCGATGCTTCAGGTATTCCGGTCTTCCGCCAACCGATTGCTATTTTTGATCTTGTAGATGGGATTAAAGGTCTTCATCCGATTGATATTAATGGCGCTCATTTTAACCTTGGTACTGATTCCGGTCTAAAGCATTCTTATGTTGATTCCAATCTTACTAATGGACAAACTTATTATTATGCGGTCTGTTCGTATGATCAGGGTTTTGTTCAAACAAATATCCAGGGGCAGGTTCTTGGTATTCCTCCTTCGGAAACAACCAGCATTATTAAAGTTGATATAAATGGCAATTATAAAACAGATATCAATACTGCAGTTGTTATCCCCCATGTCGCAGGTGCAGGATATATTGATCCTCAAATAGACAATTTCAAAAAAATTGGACCTGCAACTGGCATTGCAGGTGTAACTATTGTTGATGCAGATTCTCTCAGACAATTTAATACCTATAAGATTGAATTTTTTAATAACTCAGCATATAACAATAACCCTCACCCCCTGTATAGACTTATTAATTATTCTACTAATGATACTTTAATAAAATATACTCCGTTTTATAGTAGTATTGTCCAAACCCTGGTTATGGAAGGTTTTAGTGTATCTCTCACTAACGATTCTTCTGTTGCTGTCGATTACAATAATACTGGTTGGGAAAGCAGTAAAAGTAATAATTTAGTTCAGGTAGGTTTCGATCCTGAGATTTGCCCCTGCAATTCAGAGTAAAAGAGTTAATTATCCAGCTGACTTCGAAATAAGGTTTACTGATCCAGCCAAAGGCGATACTTCATTCTCTATCTATGGCGATGCAGGTACTCCATCTAATATTATTGTTAAAGATCTTACAGATAATATTGACCATTTTCAATTTGCCTTTTTTGATCAGAATAATAACAACCTGTTTGATGCTGGTGATGCTATATTTTTCGCCTTCGGTGATTCTACCGGAAAAAAAGCAACAGGTTATTCGGATTCTCATTATGGCTGGTCTGTAACTCTTGTAAAAGATACAACTATTAAAGAACCAAATCAGAAAGTTCCCCAACCTGGGGATGTAATTTCTGTCAAAACCACTAAACCTTTCAGAACTGGTGATTATGTGCAGTTTACTACTCGAAGAGCTGATTTCAACCGCGCTAAAGCTTTGACGGATATGGATAAAATTGCTGTAGTTCCTAATCCCTATGTCGGTGCGGCTTCATGGGAACCGGCTTCAGCTACTGTAGGTCGTGGTGAAAGACGGGTTTATTTCATCCACCTTCCTACTATATGTACAATCAGGATTTATACTATCAGCGGTAATCTTGTTAAAACTATTGATCATAGTACTCCGATTACAAATGGTCAAGAACCATGGGATCTTACAACTAAAGATGGTATGAATCTTGGCCTTTGGTGTTTATGTCTTTCACGTCGATGCACCCGGTATAGGCCAGAAAATCGGAAAATTTGCGATTATTAAATAAGCTGTGAATGTATGGAGTAGATATGAAAATAAAAATAATTACAATTTTAATTGCCCTTGGATTAGCATCAACTAATCTTTTCGCTCAAACTTCTAAAGTCGGAACTACAGCTGGCACATTTCTTGAAATTGGACCGGGCGCGGTTGCTACTGGTATGGGAGGTGCATTCGTTAGTGTTGCTAATGATGCAACTGCTCTATATTGGAATCCTGCAGGCATCGCTAATTTTACTAAAAATGAAGTGACAATCTTCCATGCTAACTGGATTGCTTCTACTAATTTTGATTATGCAGCTCTTGTTCTCCCCTTAGGTGGAGCTGGAATATTGGATTAGCTTTACTTCTCTCTCCATGGCGGATGAATTGGTCAGAACTGTTGATCAGCCTGAAGGAACTGGTGAATTTTTTAGTGCCGGAGATATTGCTGTCGGTCTCTCATATGCAAGAAATTTAACGGACCGGTTTTCAATTGGATTCTCCGCTAAATATATTCAGGAAACGATCTGGCACGAATCAGCCAGTGCTATTGCAATAGATGCAGGAACAACTTTTCAGAACAGATCTTTTTAACGGTCTTGTCATCGGTGCTTCTATTTCTAATTTCGGTACACAAATGAAACTCACTGGAAGTGATATCAGAACTTTTGGTAGAGTCAATCCATCTATTCTAGGCTCTAACTGATCAGGTTCCATTTAATGTTGAACTTGATTCATGGGACCTGCCATTTATTTTTCAGATTGGAATATCTACTCATGTTATAAAAAGTGAGGACTATAGCTTTTTGTTGTCAGTTGATGCTCTCCATCCAAACGATAATTACGAAAGTATGAATATAGGTGGGAATTTTCATTCAAGGATTATGTATTTATCAGTGGAGGATTTAAGAATATATTTCTGAAAGATTCTGAAGGCGGGTTATCTTTGGGTTTAGGAGTAAATTCCAAACTCCTTTTTAGTGAGGATTTCGTTAGCTTTGACTATGCATATCGAAATTTCGGAAGACTTAATAATGTCCATACTTTATCTGTTGATATTAAATTTTAATAGTTAATGAATATTATCCTTAATACTTACATGGTTTAATTCTTCTTTGCTCATTAATAGTTTTCCCACAGAAAGATTCGATCGACTTAATTCAGCGGATTCTTCTAAAGGAGATCTTATTGTGGCCGAAGCGGGAAATAAAAAATAGCAGTAAAAGAATTCCTTTATGGTTATGAATTCGGTCCTTCTTTTCCTAAAAAGGTAAAAAACTCAAGGAAGTTTATTTTAATTATTTAATAAATGAAAAACTTCTAGCTGCAGATGGTTATTTACATAAAATAGATACTCTTCCAATTGTTAAGGATAATCTTTACGGTATTGAATCGGATCTCGCTACAGAAGAATTATTTAAAGTGAGGTAATGAAAGATATAAAAATCTCGGAAGAGGACATTAACGATGCCGTTGGTAAAAAGTTAATTACTATTGAATTGAAATGGCTATTTGCTCCGAAGAAAGATAGCCTAAATTTTTTTATAAAAGAATTTTCAAGTCTTACATTTGATTCACTATTTAGTTTTCAGTTAAATGATTCGGTTTTTGAGGATCAACGGAAATGGAATACCGATCTCTTTGACATGGAACAAAAAAGCAGTATGATAGCAGGTTTAATAAAAAACCAGAAAGTTGGATCCATCTCTTCTCCTGTAAAAGGTCCGGATGGATGGTATATATTCAAAATTGTCAATATCTGGAAAGAAGCCTTTCCTAATGAATCAGAATTAATAAAGTTAAAAGAAAAATCATTCCGTGCTCTTGAAAAAGATCAAATGGATTCATTATCTGACATATATGTAAGAAAGATTTTCATCGATCAGAATCCGCAGATAATTGGTAAAACTTTTGAACTTATAAGGACATATCTTGCGAAAAATGAGGTTAAGGCGGATATAATAAAGGAATGGAGATTGGATGAAAACTGGAATATCTTACAAAAGCAGGCAGATTCCTTAAAGGAGAACTTAGGTTCTCTCGTACTAGTTTCTATGAATAAAGGCTCATACAGTTTTAATGATTTTGTTGACTGGCTTCGATTCAGAGAACAGGTGGTTAAATTCATTAAATCAGATTTTAATTCTTTTTCTGGCAGTGTAGAGTCTTTGGTATGGCGCATGGTTCGTGATAATTCTCTTTCAAAAATTGCCTATTCAAGAGGTTACCAGAATGGAAAGAAGTACAGGAACAATTAAGGTGGTGGAAAG
>CAWAZD010000010.1:0-220083 GCA_963786395.1 uncultured Ignavibacteriales bacterium
AGTGAAGCAAGATGGACATCGTATATTTCAGATCGGCTGCTGAATTCAGAAATTGGCTAAGGGAAAACCATGCTTCTGAAAAAGAACTGTTTGTTGGATTCTATAAAATTGATTCAGGTAAAAAAGGGATTACATACAAAGAAGCAGTAGACCAGGCACTTTGTTTTGGCTGGATAGATGGCATTAAAAAAAGTTGATGAATCAAGTTATATGCACAGGTTTACTCCCAGAAGAATCAGGAAGTATTTGGAGTAAGGTAAACATTATTCGCGCTAAGGAATTAATAACACTTAGGCTATGCATAAGGTAGGATTAAAAGTTTTTGAGGATCGTGACAGGGAAAAACAAAAACAATACTCATACGAACGTAGAGTAAAAGAACTTGATGAGTCATATCAGAAGTTATTTAAGGAAGAAATTAAAGCGTGGGGATTCTTTCAACTTCAACCACCATCCTATAGAAAATTAGCAGCCCTTTGGGTAACAAGCGCGAAGAGGGAAGAGACAAGACTAAAGAGGCTTAATATTCTTATCGAAGACTCTAACAACAAGAGAAGGTTGAAAGTTGTGAGTTTGTCTAAAGAGTAATTTTGTTCTTCAATGTGAAATTATAATATTCTAAGTACAAAGGGATTCCTGCTTTCGCAGGAATGACAAACACATCAATGTGGACGGGATAACCAAATATTAAGAAGAGTCCATATTGTCGCGGGAATGACAAGTAAAATTCTTGGTAAGGTTAGAGAAAATTGGTAAATTTGCATGATATAAATTTATCAGGTATGAATGGACAATTCAAACACAGTCGATATTCTAAATTTTAATAAAGTATACACTTCCACCTTCAACAAAAAAAAAGTTAATGCATTAACAGATTTTTCTTTAACGGTTTCGGGTGGGACGATATTCGGACTTCTGGGTCCGAACGGGGCTGGTAAAACAACTCTCATAAAACTACTTCTTGGTATTACATTTCCTGATTCAGGGAATGCCAGAATGTTAGGTGAAGACTATAAAGATATAAATGTCAAAAAGAAAATCGGATATCTGCCTGAGAATCATAAATATCCCAACTACCTAAAGGGCGGGGAAGTCCTGAGATTTTACGGTAAACTGAGCGGGTTGGATGGTAAATCGCTCGAAAACAGGATCGATTCGCTCCTTGACCTTATGAATCTTGCTAAATGGAAGAATTCAAAAGTAAAAACCTATTCAAAGGGTATGATGCAGCGTCTGGGACTAGCGCAAGCAATGATCAATGATCCCGATCTTATTTTTCTTGATGAACCCACTGATGGAGTTGACCCAATTGGAAGAAAAGAAATCAGAGATATACTGATTGAACTGAAAAATAAAGGGAAAACAATTTTCATAAACAGTCATATTTTATCTGAAGTAGAGCTTATTACTGATAACGTTGGTATTCTAAATAAAGGGAAACTCCTGAAGGAAGGTACTGTAAAAGAACTGACAGAGAAAAAGGAAGAATACAGGATTTCCTTTGAGGGAGAATTAAAAGATGAGGCTATAACAGGTGTGCAAGGGTTAAAAAGGAATAAAGATAATAACTTCACACTTCATGTCGCTGATATTAGTGAATTAAACAGATCCATTGATTTATTAAGGAACAGAAATATTTTAATTAAAGAGATTGTACCCCAGAAAAATACACTTGAAGAAATGTTTATTTCTCTGATTCAGGAAGCCGATAAAGGAGATAAGAAATGAGGAATATCGGAATACTTACAATGTCTACACTTCGGGAAGCAATGTCCAAAAAGGTTTTTATTTTCTTCATTGGTATATCTTTGATCGTATTAATTATACAGGCAATTGTATTCAGCTTATTTAAGACAAATGCCTTGACACCAGGCATGGCTGCAGCTGAAGGTATCTCGAAACTCGAATTAATGATTATTAGTCCTTTATCCGGATTATGCCTTCTGCTTTCAATCTTTTCGTGTTCATCATTTATTCCCTCAATGCTGGAGAAAGGGAATATTGATCTTCTTCTTTCAAAACCAGTATCAAGAACAGAACTACTTATAGGAAAATATGCAGGTGGATTATTAGTCGTATTCATTAACATTTTATTTATGATAATTGGAGTTTGGCTGATAATTGGATTGAAATTCGGTTACTGGAATTTTACTTTTCTCTATTCCTCATTAATAATAACATTCACCTTTGCTGTGCTATACTCACTTATTGTTCTATTTGGAGTTATTACTCAGGGTTCAATGTCGGGTATGATGGCGGCTTATTTTATTTTCATTGTTCTTAGTCCGCTTTTACATTTTGCTAAGTACAAAGGCGCTAATTTTATAGAGAATGAGACTATAAAGACTGTGATAAATTGGTTTTACTATATTGTACCAAAAACTCAGGAACTGATGAATGATACGCTGGCTGATCTGACCACTAAAAACGGAATTGAAAATTACCAGCCGGTTGCAACATCATTCGTCTTTTTACTCGTAATGCTATTTTTAAGTGTATTTATTTTCAGAAAGAAAGATTTTTAATAAATAATTATTTCGTAACACATAAAATTATAATACAATAACCAGATAACGATGAGATTATAAGGAACGATAAGATAAACAAAAACACATTTTTTAACTACAAATAGAAAAACTTTATAGGATTTATATGCAGGGTGAAAACCTAAAACTTGAAGACCTACTTACAGGCACGAACAATATTCCCGGACCGGATAAACTGAATAATGTTGCTATTATTGGTGCCGGAGTTATGGGACAGGGAATTGCTCAGACAATTGCCTCCGCGGGTATTGATGTTATTTTAATAGAAAAAAATAAAGATCAATTGAAGGATGCTAAAGCAAACCTATCTGAAAATATAGACAGAGAGATTAAAAGATGGGCGATGACTAAAAGTGAAAAAAAATCAATCCTTAGCAGGATCAGCTGGGAGCTTACTTTGGATAAAGTAGCTGACAGGGATTTGATTATTGAGGCAGTAGATGAAGATTTTGAGCTTAAAAAGGATATATTCAGGAACCTGGATAAGATTGCAAAGAAAAATGCAATCTTTGTTTCCAATACATCTACTTTAAGTTTAACTAAAATTGCCGAAGTAACAACCAGACGAGATAGAATAATAGGGATGCATTTTTTAAACCCAGTGCCTAAAATCCCTCTTGTTGAATTAGTGAAATGCCTATACACTTCAAATAACACAGTGGAACATGTAAAAGAGTTTGCAGCAAGGATTGGAAAAACAGCAGTTGAAGTTTATGAATATCCCGGTTTTGTAACTACGCGCGCGATTGTTCCACTGTTGAACGAAGCCATGTATATACTTATGGAAGGTGTTGCAACAGCTAAAGACATTGATACTGCAATGCGTTTGGGATATAATTTCCAATATGGTCCTCTTGAAATGGCGGACATGATGGGTTTAGATGAAGTACTGGCATGGATGGAAACTTTATGGAAGACACTTGGTGAACCCCGTTACAGAGCCTGCCCGATTCTGAGAAAACTTGTGCGTGAAAGGAAACTTGGCCGTAAAACCGGGGAAGGATTCTATAAGTATGATGAAAACGGGAGCATAGTATTATTTAGCGAAAAGGAGGGGATTTAATATGAAAGTATTAGTTTTAAACAGTGGCAGTTCTTCAATTAAATATCAATTTTATGATACTACAACTCAGACAGTCCTGGCAAAAGGAATTGTTGAACGAATAGGAATGAGCAGTGCTGTACTAACTCATACCAGATATGATGGCGATGAAATTAAAATAGTTGGTGAAATACTTGACCATCAGATTGCCATTGAATATGTCCTGGGTGTTTTGCTCAGTAAGAATCATGGCGTTATTGACGACAAGGAAGATATCGAAGCTGTAGGGCACAGGGTGGTTCACGGTGGTGAAACATTCTTTGGATCGGTTTATATTACCGATGAAGTTATACAGGTACTGCAGGATAATATTGAACTTGCGCCACTTCATAATCCGCCAAACATAAGAGGCATTCAGGCATGCAAAAGAATTTTGCCAAATACTCCGCAGGTTGGAGTTTTTGATACTGCTTTCCATATAAAGATGCCTCCAAAAGCATTTCTATATGGAATACCATATGAACTTTATAAAAAATATAAAATAAGAAGGTATGGATTCCATGGTACGTCTCATTTATTTGTTTCAAATAAGGCAGCTGAGATATTAGGTAAACCGAAAGAAGAATTAAAAATCATAACTATGCATCTTGGCAACGGCTGCAGTATGGCTGCAGTGGATAAAGGAAGATCTATTGATACGACTATGGGATTTACTCCTCTTGAGGGGTTGTTAATGGGAACCAGAAGCGGTGATATTGACACAACAGTTATTCTTTACATTATGGGAAAAGAAGGATTGACTTTGGGAGAAGCACAGACACTTTTAAATAAACATAGCGGACTTCTCGGAATAAGCGGTGAGTCCAGTGATATGCGGGAAATTATCAATTCCGCAAAAGAAGCTCACAAAAGATCTCAATATGCATTTGACATTTTCTGTTACAGGATAAAGAAATATATCGGTGCATATATTGCAGCAATGAATGGAGCGGATGCAATTGTATTTACAGGTGGAATCGGGGAAAACTCAGCAGATGTCAGGGAGGAAGTCTGCAAGGATATGGATTTCCTTGGTATACAACTCGATCCTGAAAAAAATAAAAAGAAAGAACTTGTTATGTCTCCTGACGGAGCCAAGGTGGCAGTAATGCGTATACCGACCAATGAAGAACTTGTTATAGCATTGGACACCGCGGCTATTGTTGAAGAGATGCTGGAAAAAAAATAAGACAAATAATTGAAGAACGTAAAATGACAAACATACATTCAACAGCAATTGTTAGTACTAAAGCTGAAATAGGCGAAGATGTAGAGATAGGTCCCTTTTGCATTATCGAAGATGATGTTAAAATCGGAAATGGATGCAAATTATATAACAATGTATCTGTATTTAAGTATACTACCCTTGGTGAAAAAAACATACTATTTCCGGGTGCGGTAATAGGTGCTGTTCCTCAGGACATTAAATTCGACGGCGGCTTTTCAGAATTAATTATTGGCAGTAATAACACTATTCGAGAATGTGTTACAATGAGCCGGGGTACGCATGCAACTGATAAAACGATAGTGGGAAGTAATTCACTATTTATGGCATATTCGCATGTAGCACATGATGACAGAGTAGGGGATAACTGCATATTAGCAAATTCAGTTGCGCTTGCCGGGCATGTCCATCTTGAAGATCAGGTAATTATAGGAGGTCTTGTAGGGATCCATCAGTTTACCACAATTGGCAAACATACTATGATTGGAGCCCATTCAATGGTTGTAAAAGATGTACCTCCTTACTGTTTATTTTCAGGAAATCCTTTAAATTATGAAGGATTAAATGTTATTGGATTACGCAGACGAGGTTTTTCAACTGAATCAATTACTTTACTCAAAACTATTTTTACACTACTTTATGATTCAGGATTAAATGTTACTCAGGCAGTTAACTAAAATAAAGGCTGATTTTAAGGTTGAGAATGAAGTAGCCGAAGTAATAAATTTTATAGAGAAGAGCAGACGGGGGCTTTCTAAATAAGTTTAATAGAAGGATTTTATCCAGTTTATAAATACCGGAGGTAATAGAAATGGATCTTGGTATTAAAGGAAAGAATGTACTAGTTACAGCCTCAAGCAAGGGGATTGGTAAAGCTATAGCAGAACAGTTTGCTGCAGAAGGATGCAATATAGCAATCTGCTCCAGAACAAAAGAAGACCTTATTAATACTTCACTTGAAATAAAGAAAAAATACGGGACTGAAGTAATCTGGTGTATCTGCGACCTTAATAAATCAAGAGAAATTGAAAATACACACGAGATTGTTACTCAACAACTCGGGCAAATTGATATTCTTGTGAACAACTGCGGAGGTCCTGCTGCAGGATATTTCCAGGAACTTGATAGTCAAAAATGGCAAGATGCTTTTGAGCAAGTATTAATGAGTGCAGTAAGATTTTGCAATCTTGTTGTCCCGGGTATGATGGCCAATGAATGGGGCAGAATTATTAATATTTCATCAATTAGTGTAAAGCAGCCTATTGATAATCTTATACTTTCGAATTCATTAAGAAGTGGAGTAATAGGTTTCGCAAAAACATTAAGTAATGAAATAGCGAAATATAATATAACCGTTAACAATGTTGCTCCAGGGTATACACTGACAAACAGGTTATACGAACTCGCAGTACTCAGAGCCAAAACTACTGGCAGATCACATGAAGAAATTCTTCATGATATGGGGAAGGAAATACCAATGAATCGACTTGCACGACCTGAAGAAATAGCATCCACTGCTGTTTTTCTTGCTTCATCACAAGCGAGTTACCTCACAGGTAACACAATACATGTTGACGGAGGGCTAGTAAAAGGATTATATTAACAATAAATTCTATTTATTAATTATTTCCTCCGAATAGAGGACGGGAAATATGATTACAAGAACCGATTTAGCAATACCTCCATCATTTATAAATGACAAGGATTTCCTTTATGTCACTGCGGCTAAAAAGCTGTCAAGAGATATTTCGGAAATAACTGCAGTAGTACCTGAAAGAAGATCAATTGATGCAAGGGGAAGATACCCAGTATATATTGTCTCCTGTTCAGTCTTCATTCATGAAATTCCAAAAGATACTGATAATACAATTAATTACAAGCCTGTTACAGGGGATAAGAAGGTAATTGTTATTGGTTTTGGACCTGCGGGAATTTATGCTTCTTTGAGATTAATTGAACATGGAATTAAACCTATAATTTTTGAAAGGGGAAAAGATGTACAGGCAAGGCGAAGAGATCTGAGGGCTGTTCAGCAGTTAGATACAGTTAATCCTGATTCCAATTATTGTTTCGGTGAAGGTGGTGCCGGAACTTACAGCGACGGCAAACTATATACTCGTGCTACTAAAAGAGGAGATACAAGAAAAATATTAAGCATATTGGTTCAGCATGGTGCCGAACCGGATATTATGCTGGATTCACACCCGCACATCGGATCCAATAAACTTCCCAAAATTATTCAGGAAGTAAGAGAAACAATTATCAAATGCGGCGGAGAAGTACACTTCAATTCAAAAGTTACTGATCTCATTATAAAAAATGATACTATTCAGGGCGTGATTGTAAATGAGAATGAAGAATATACCGCAGATGCAGTAATTGCAGCAACAGGACATTCTGCCCGTGATGTATTTTATCTTTACCACAAGTATAAAATTCTTCTTGAACCCAAATCCTTTGCAATGGGAGTAAGGATAGAACATCCTCAGGAACTTATAAATAAAGTACAGTATCATACAGAAGTTAAAGATCCGAATCTGCCATCTGCCAGTTACAATATTGCATGTAATTTTGAAGGGAAAGGAGTTTACTCATTCTGTATGTGCCCCGGAGGAATTATTGTACCTGCCGCAACAGCACCCGGTGAGATTGTTGTAAATGGGATGTCATTAGCTAAAAGAGATTCGCCATATGCTAATTCGGGACTGGTAGTTGCTGTAGATGAAAGGGATTGGGTTAAGTATGAAAAGGAATATCCTTTTTCGGCTCTTCATCTCCAGATGGAAGTAGAGCATCTTGCTTTTGAACTTGCCAATAAAACTCAGAAAGCACCTGCCCAACGTTTAACAGATTTCATGGAAAATAAATTATCTGATACACTTCTTCCAACATCATATATTCCGGGGTTAACTTCAGCACCTTTGCATGAAGCATTGCCAGGTTTTATTGTGAATGCGCTTAAGCACGGGATAATCATTTTCAATAAAATTATGAAGGGATATTATTCGGAGAGTGCACAAATTGTTGCATCTGAAAGCAGGACAAGTTCTCCTGTAAGAGTTGTTCGAAACAGGGAGTCTTTTGCTAATGCTACAATAAAGGGATTATTTCCTGCCGGTGAAGGTGCCGGTTATGCCGGCGGGATAGTATCTGCTGCAATTGATGGTGAGAATTGTGCAAACGCAGTTGCTAAATATATTTCCGTATTCCTTAAAAGAGAAATCGAAATGCAGATTCTTCGTTTTGCGTCTAATGACAAGATCGGGTATCATTTTAATTTTAATAGAAATTAACATTGTGATAGGTAAATGCCTCCGGCATTTATCGGGCGGGTCTGGAGACCACGCCCCTACAAAATTTCTGATAGGATTGTAGGGCAAAATAGATGGGATAAAAATATTTTGCCCCCTTAATCTTCCTTTTTGTTAATAAAAAAGACAAGGGGGCATTTTAATAACCAAATAATTTATTTTATTTACCCATACTATTGTTATAGGCTACAGATTTCACTTCACTCCACCATGTATCTTTTATGTCTGACCATTTAGATTTTTGATCATCTGTAATTAGACTTTCAATTTTAGAACTGGCATCAGTGTCTGCGTTTTTTAGTTCATCAGAATTGTTGCTGCTCATACTCATAGAACTGTCTGAAGGTGATTTTTCTTTAAGACCGGCTCTTTGAGAACTCTGTATAACTGAAACCTTAGTAAAATAATCAATAAGGTCTGATTTTACCGCTGATACCTGACTGTCAGTCAGGTTAACTTTGGACTGTAGATCACTGGTAAGATCAGTTGCTCTTTTCTCAATCATACTTTTTTGATCATCACCATACATACCAGTTTTATTAGATTGATCTGTTGTGCTCTGGGCAATAATATTGGTTGAAAATATAAAGATTAAGAATAAAACTGAGATCATTAAGCTTTTAATGAAATTTCTGTTAATAGACATTTCTTACCTCGCTAATTTTTTATGATTATGAATTCAATCTCAATAAAAAATATAATTGGTAAAGTTTCAATAGAATTTTAAGCACCTGTGACATAGTCCCGTTTTTTTACGAAACAAATGTCTATTACACTTAAACAGCTATATTATCTGAATTTTCCGGGTATTTAATTCTCAGTATACTGAACCGCTATAACTCTATTCCACCACGAATCTTTTACATCCTTCCATTTATTTTTCTGGGCTTCAGTAATAATATTATCAAGTTTTGAGCTAGCTTCCGTATCGGCATTTTTTAAATCATCTAATGAATTATCCTCATTATTCAGATTTAAATCCTGCAAGTCAGAAGGAGGATCTGCTTTAACATCATAAGTCTTTTCCCTGGCTCCGGCTCTTTGAGTAAAATGGATTAAGGAAACATTAGTTAAATAATCCGTTAAAATTGTCTTCACTTCTGAAACCTGATTGTCATTAAGATCAATTTTCGACTGGAGATCGCTTGTAAGTAGTGCTGCCTTTTCTTCAATAAGTTTCTTTTGTTCATCATCAGAGTTAATTCTCACAGTAGACCTGGAATAGATATAAACAGGCGTTATTAACATTATAATAAGCCCACCTATAAATAAGTTGTTCATGGTTTTTCTTAGTATTAGTCATTGGTTACCTCTTTTTATTAGAATTATAATTCACATTCAAAATATGATTAAATAAGGAAAAATGCAACTGACATATATAAACATGTGATATGACCCCTGATAAAATGAAGCCCCAAAATTAGCATTTATTCAGAATAGAAGTTTACGCATACCGATATGGCAAATTGCAAAGTCGTATTTGACAGGATCATCAGGATCGAATTTTCGGAGGTTACCGGTAATTTCTTCAGCCATTTTCCAGCTTACATTTTTCAAGCTTGTCAATTTTAATTCCCGGCATATCCTTGCGATATGTGTATCAACCGGGATAACAAGTTTTGAGGGTGAAATTTCATTCCATAACCCGAAATCAAGTTCATCTTTTCTTACCATCCACCTAAGGAATAAGATTCATCCTTTTGCATGCACTGCCCAATGATGGAAGAGGGAACATGAATTTTATTCCGTTTGTTACCGGCTTCTTCTTTCCCGCATATTTTATTAAGCCGGAAGAAAAACTATTTATAGAGTGTTTAAGATTGGGTTCATCCTCATTAAGAAATTGAATAAAGTAATTTCTTAATGAACCATGTATTCTATATATATAATTAAGAATCCTGAAGAATTCAACTATATCATTTCCTGTATAAAACCGGTGCTTTAATTCCCTTAATTTGTTATCCTTATTATTATTAAGGTTAGTTATATACTCGAATGGCTGCGCATTAGTCAAAATAAATATTCTATCCAGAGTATTAATTATCTGCTTCACATTACCATATGCAAAAACAGATGAGATAAAGCCCGCGACCTCAATATCCTTTTCACTTTCAAATCTATGCAGGAATTCCAGCGGGTCGGGGGAAATCCGGGATTTATCAAAAGCTTTGTAATGATGCTCTAATTTATCCCTAAGGTTCATGAGTCTACTCTAAAATGGGTATACAGATAATAAATGTAATAAAGAAACCCATAAAAAAGAATGGATTCCCGCTTTCGCGGGAATGACAATCTAGACGTACGGCTATTTAAAGTGAACTCATTCATAATCTCAAAATAACATATTTTAGAAAAAATAAATTGAACAATTGAGCAAATACTTTATATATTTGAAGAATAATTTTTAACACATAGTTCATCATTCTTTATTTAATAATTACCTCCTAAGGAGATTTTTATGGCAGAACAAAAACCCTTCGTTCCTTTCGTTTCTCCGAACTCAACAATGCCGGAATTTACAATACGCGCCCTGCTAATTGGACTCGTAATGTGTGTTATACTTGGCGCAGCAAATGCATATCTCGGAATGAAAGCAGGAATGACAATAGCCGCTACCTATCCAGCCGCAGTAATTGGAATGGCTATTCTGAGAATATTTAAAGGCTCTATACTTGAAGAAAACTTTGCCCGTACTGTCGGTTCAATCGGTGAATCAGTTGCAGCCGGTGCAATTTTCACAATCCCTGCATTTCTAATTGCCGGCGTTTGGGGCGGCGAAGAGTTTTTTACAGCGCAGCATTATCTTGAAGCTACTGCTATTATGTTTGTTGGTGGTATGGTAGGAATATTATTCGTTACCATTCTCCGCAGGGTAATGGTTGAAGATAAAGAATTACCTTTTCCTGAATCAGTAGCAGCTTCCGAAATTCATAAAGCCGGAAGAAGCGGTCAAAGCGGTGCTAAGTTTTTATTCTCAGCTATGGCTTTAGGTGCGGCTGTACAGATATTAAAACAGATTCAATTTTTTGCAGCAAGCTGGGAAAAATTCATCAGCTTTGCAAATAAGAAAATAATGATCGGAGACAAAGCTTCAGTTTCTGCAGGCGGAGGAGCTTTATTAAGCACTCCCGGTGTAAGTCCTGCATATATGGGAGTTGGATACATTATCGGTCCAAACCTTGCAGCACTCAACTTTACAGGAGGATTGCTCGCATGGGGATTATTTGTTCCGCTGCTTTTATATTTCCTTGGACCTGATCTTATTACTTCTCTCCAGGCAGTTGCTCCGAATACTCCAATTACAGAAAGTACCTGGATTAATTTAGCAAACCAGGTTTGGCGTTCAGTAGTTAGACCAATTGCCATAGGCGGAATGCTAATGAGTGCGGCATTTACATTATACCGCATGAGAAAAAGTCTGGGCGCAGGACTATCCCGTGCCGTTGGAGATGTAAAAAATGCAGCAAAGGGTGGTGCCGCTACAGAAATCAGAACTGACAAAGATCTTAATTTCAAATGGGTATTTATTGGAATCGCTCTGGCTTCTGTAGCTACCTTCTTTATCTATTTATATTTTGCACAGAATGTTACCGCAGCTTTTGTAGCAACAATTGTAATGATTGTTGCGGGATTCTTCTTTGCCGCGGTTTCAGGTTACCTGGTTGGTTTAATCGGCTCAAGCAATAACCCGATCAGCGGTTTAACAATTTCTACTTTGATCATTGCCGCTATTTTGATGGTTGCTCTTGGTGTTAAAGGAATGCCCGGTATCGCTGCCGTACTTGGTGTTGCAGCAGTTATATGCGTTGCAGCAGCAGTTGCAGGTGAAATGCTTCAGGACTTAAAAGTAGGGCATATACTTGGAGGTACACCCTGGAAAATGCAGGTTGGAGATATGATTGGAATTTTAGTTGCATCTGCAGTTATGTTCTTTCCTCTCTTGTTACTGCATCAGGGAGATATAATAGCTAATGGTGGTAAGTTCATACTTGGTGAGAATGGATTAGGTGGAAAATCCTATCCTGCACCACAGGCAAGTTTAATGGCAATTCTGGCAAAAGGAATTGTCGGTGGTGATATGGCATGGCCACTAATTATAGTTGGAATTCTAATGGCAGTCGGGTTTGTTTTATTGAAAGTTAAAAGTCCTATGCTTGTCTGCGTTGGAATGTACCTTCCTCTTGAGACCTCATTCGCAATATTTATTGGAGGTTTAATAAAGGGAATACTTGATATGAGAGCAGCTAAACTGAAATTCAATGATGGACAGAAAATAAGGAGTGAGAACAATGGAGTTCTTCTGGCATCGGGTTTAATTGCCGGGGAGGCTCTGATCGGGTTGCTGTTTGCTTTTATGTATCTAATGAAATGGCAGCTACCTATTGTATTTGCTGAGCCATCATTCCTGGTTAGTTTGGTTGTGTTTGTAGTTATTGGATATATACTAGTAAAAGTTCCGTTGAAGAATGCCGGCAGCCCTGATGAACCAGCACCTCCTTCAGCAGCATTTTAGTAACTGATTATTAACCTGAAGTGTCATTCCCGCGAAAGCGGGAATCCACTCCGGTTGTTCTAGGGTTTTGAGACAGCCTTATTCATTTCTTCTTTTTATGCAGTCTCTAATTTAATTTTATGGAGAGAAATTGTTCGGCAGAAAAAACAGCAAGTTATCAAATATCAATTATCTGGAACTTACACCTTATCGTTTATATGAATATATTGTTGAAGAGGATGGCAAAGTAGCAGTTTTGATTCCAAGGTTCACCAATAAGATACTGGTTAAACTAATTAACCCCTTTCTTAAATCCCCGAATGTTAAAACCATATTTGATGTTTTTGGGTCACATGTATGGCAGGAGATAGACGGAAAGAATAAAGTTTCAGATATTGCATTAAGTCTTAAAAATAAATATGGAGAAAAAGCAGAACCAACAGAGGAGCGCGTAACAAAATTCCTGACACAGTTATACAGTTATAAGTTCTTAAAATTTATAGAAATTCAATAAATATCAGAAGGAGTTATTTATGGGAGAAATTCTTGGCCACTTAAAACCAACCCTGATTTGGGAACACTTTGAAGAAATTACAAAATACCCAAGACCTTCAAAGAAAGAAGAAAAAATTGCAGCTTATGTCTTTTCCGTTGGTGAAAGAAACAAGCTTGAAACATTCAGAGATAAATTCGGAAATGTAATAGTCAGAAAACCGGCTACACTCGGTTTTGAAAACAGAAAAACCATTGTTCTTCAGGGGCATCTGGATATGGTTTGTGAAAAGAACAGTGATGTCACACACGATTTTGACAATGAAAGAATCTATCCCTATATCGACAATGGCTGGGTAAAAGCAAAAGGAACAACTTTAGGAGCTGATAATGGTATTGGCGTAGCTGCAGCCCTTGCAGTTCTTGAAAGTAAAGATCTTCAGCATGGTCCTATTGAATGTCTCTTCACTCTTGATGAAGAAACAGGTCTTACAGGAGCTGCCGGTCTTAACTCTAAAACATTAAAAGCAGATATTTTATTGAACCTTGATTCCGAAGAAGAAGGAACCGTTTATATCGGCTGCGCCGGTGGTGCTACATCAGTAAGCAAATTTAATTATACTTCTGAGAAAGTATCAAAAATTTATACTCCCTTAATGGTAAAAATAAGCGGTTTACTTGGTGGTCATTCAGGTCTTGAAATACATCAGGGAAGAGGGAATGCAATAAAAATACTTACCAGATTGCTGTATACCTATAGTAAAGAAAACAAATTACGCCTTTGCTGTATAGAAGGCGGCAATAAACATAATGCTATTCCAAGAGAAGCCGGAGCAGTTTGTCTCGTTCCTGCAGCTGATGCTAACAAATTCAAAAACTTTGTTAAGAAATATAATGCTATGGTTAAAGCCGAGAATTCAACAGTTGAACCGAATCTCGAAGTTAGTGTTTCTAAAACTGATCTGCCTAAGTACATGATTGATAAAGATACACAGAAGAATCTTCTTCTCGCATTATATGCAGTTCCTCATGGCGTTACCAAAATGAGTCCTGATATTCCGGGATTAACTGAATCATCCACAAACCTTGCAACAATTACAACCGATGAGAAAGTTGTTACGGTTGTAACTTCACAAAGAAGTTCCGTTGCATCAGAAATAATAGATGTAGTGGAAATGGTTCATTCAGTATTTAATCTTGCAGGAGCAAAAACAGAAAGAACAGACGGATATCCCGGCTGGAAACCAAATGTTAATTCTGAAGTTCTTGCAGTTGCAAAGAAAACATACGAAAAACTATTCAATAAGGAACCGGAAGTTAAGGCAATTCATGCAGGTCTGGAATGCGGAATTATAAGTGAGAAATATCCTCAGATGGATATGATTTCATTTGGGCCTACCATGTTCGGAGTCCACTCTCCAGATGAAAAGATGGAGATTGATTCTATTCCAAAGTTCTGGGATTTCCTTACAAACATTTTAAAGAATGTTCCCCAGAAGTAAATAATTACCAGGACAAATGGCTGTCCCACAAACCGGGACAGCCTCATCCTGGCTCGTCATCAAATACCAAAACAAAGATAATATTATGGAAGAAACTGTTTCTAAACAACCATCAGCATTTTATAGATGGTTAGTATTAATTCTCATAAGTTTGGCGATGTTTGGCAACTATTATGTTTATGATAGTGTTAGTCCACTTGCCGATCTTTTGGCTAAACAGCTTAAATTTTCTGATTCGGATATTGGTCTTCTTCAGGCAATTTACAGTTTCCCTAATATTATAATGGTTCTTGTGGGTGGTTTAATAATAGATAAGATAGGGACGCGTAAATCAGTATTAATCTTTACGAGTCTAATTGCATTGGGGGCAATTGTTACTGCTTTCAACCATACATTGGCACTAATGGCAACAGGTAGGTTGATTTTTGGTCTTGGTGCAGAATCAATGATAGTTGCAATCACAACAATTATAGCAAGATGGTTCAAAGGAAAAGAATTGTCATTCGCCTTTGGCTTAAATCTTACAGTAGCCAGAGCGGGTTCATTTATGGCATTAAATTCTCCAACATGGGGAAGGTCGTTATATCAATATTGGCAGTCGCCTTTAATAATTACAGTATATGCAGGACTCTTTGCATTGTTATGCATGGTTATATATTATTTCCTTGATATAGCGGCATCAAAACGATATTCATTACCAAAGGAAGGGGCTCAGGATAAAATTATATTAAGAGAAGTTTTGAAATTCGGAAAACCATTTTGGTATATCACAGCGTTATGTGTTGTTTTTTATTCGGCTATGTTTCCTTTCCAGACATTTGCTATTAAATATTTTCAGGAAGCCCACGGAACTACAAGGGAAGTGGGTGGTAATCTTTCAAGCATGTTAACCCTTGCCGCGATGTTTATGACACCATTCTTCGGATGGCTTTCAGATAAAATAGGGAAGAGATCATTACTTATGATGTTTGGTTCTTTATTGATTATTCCTGTTTATTTAATGATGGCATATAAATTCGGGCGGCCGGATGTGGCAGTATTAAGACCGCAGGATCTACTCAATATTAATATTAACTTTTTAGATATTCACGCCGCCATACCTATTTATCTTTTGCTTCCGATGAGCATAATGGGGGTAGCTTTCTCATTAGTTCCTGCAGTTATGTGGCCCTCAGTTTCTCTAATTGTGGATAATGCAAAACTTGGAACTGCATATGGTCTTATGACCATGATACAGAATATGGGGTTATTCGGGTTTAATCTGCTTATTGGATTTTCAAATGATATAAGCAAAGCAAGTGCTTTAAATCCCGGTGGATATAATGTAGGGATGTGGATTTTTTCTTCACTTGGATTCTTTGGATTGATCTTCGCATTTCTATTGAGAAAATCGCAGGCAGGTGCAGGACTTGAGCATGGCTCAATGCATCAGAAGCCTGATTAAATTTCTTGTCATTCAGAATAGCCAAGCATTTTGTGCCTGTGTGAAAACCTCCAATTGTCATTCCCGCGAAGAGCTGCCCGATTCGATCGGGGCGGGAATCCATTTCTTAAGTTGTCATCCATTAATGTATGGGAAATTTATTTATTAAGTGTCATCAGTATAATCTTCTCCATTCCTTTTTAATGTTAATTTCCTTAAGTTATGTAATGAAGCTACCGGAGTAATATGTTCAAAGGTTCTTTTCATTTAGTCATAGCCCTAAGCATAATTTTTATAAATAGCACAATAACCGCACAGAGTTTTGGATTTGGATGTCTAGGCCTGGTAGGTGGTTATGCGGGGTATAGCTATCAAATATATAAACCTTCCGGTTTGAATAATTATATTGAATCTTTTAACCTGAATCCGGTACGGAGGGATTCACTTAAGGGCCCGATACAGAATTTCGGGAAGAGTGCGGGTTACAGAGTTGGGGTAAACTTCTTTCGGGCGAACATCAGAGGTTTAATACTCACGGCTAAGGGTTTTTATCAGAATTTAAGTGAGGAATCCGACGCTACTGTTTCAAGTCTCCAGGGAGAATCAAATACGGATTTTAATGTTGATCTTAAAAGTTGGGGAATAGGAGTTGACATTGGAACATCGATAACAAATTCCCTAAGTTGGAAGGTTATAGATGCTGTACTTCTCTTTAATAATGCACAATTTACAAATACAACAAATTTACCCGGTGCTCAGACAATTGTACAATCCTATAAATCTGATAGTCAGATTTTAGGTTATACATTGGGGACAGGTTTTATTCTTGCGATAATTGGTGAATACGTGAGTCTTGAAGGATCTGCCGGGTATACTTATATGAAAATTGATAAGATAAAGAGGGATGACGGGACATATCTAACAACTACTGAATTATCCAATACGCCAATGAATAACTTTATTGATGGGGGTGGATTCAACGCGGTAATTCAACTTAATATAGGCTTCCCGCTTTAAATATTTCGAGGGGCTATATACTTTCTTTATACTTCATAATTCAATTGCATTAAATAATTAAATAAGGTGGCTTAAAAACAACGCCGTAATAGAGACATTATGACAATTGATAAAAAAACATTAGTCAGACTTTACTTATTATTTATACCTATAGTTTTTTTCTCTTATCTTTTTCACGAATTCGGACACTGGATAATAGGAGAGATTTTAGGGAATAGAATGATATACAGCCTAAATTATGTATGGCCTAAAGAAGGGCATTATTTAAATGAAAGCCATAATTTATATGTAAGTATTGGTGGACCTGCATTTACGATATTGTTAGCTGTAGTCTCTATATTGATTGTTGAAAAATATGCAATCATCTATGCTTACCCGGTTTTATTTATGCAAATGGTACTTCGTTTTTTTTCTCTTGTATTTGGAGGGTACAGTAAGCAAGATGAAGCAAACATATCTTCAATTATGGGTGTCGGGACATATACAGTTGGAATAATTGTTATGATAATATTGCTTCTAGTTGTAATAAGAGCGACTTATAAACTCAAGATAGATTTAAAACTAAACGGTCATTTTTTTATGGTAGGTATTTTGAGTAACCTATTAGTAATTGCAACTTATAAAATTACTGGTCTGTAGAAACATAACTCTTAGTAAAAATGGAGCAAATACTTCCCTTGTTCAACTCTGTCCAATAACTCAAGGTAATTACAACCTTCGTGTAAATCTTAAATAGAAATTACTATACGATTATAAGAGTCCATTCCAAAAAACTGTAGTTAAATGGAATGAAAAATAGGGGGTCAAATGTTTAGAAAATGATGAGATTTTGAGGGGTATTTCTCAGACCCTTTATGGAAAGGAATAATATTATTGGAGACCTGTATTTACCATGTAATATAAAGATAGTATTTCGACTTGCTTGTCGATTGCTAAGTATTGACAAATATAAATCAACTGTATCGCTTGTATATTTATTATATAATATTTAACTTAATAATACGGGAATACTTAGGCATTGAAAAGTTTGTATATCGTTTGGTTAAATTTCTAGGTTTATCAACAATAATAACCTCTAAATCGTAAATTTGCTCCTAAAAACATAAAAGACAAATATTTCAATAGATAATTTTATGGAATCAATAAATCTTTTTATTTGGTCCGGTGAGCCAATCTTTATTGAAGGAATAAAAAATATATTTAATAGGGATATCTCCTTAAATATTTATGAATATGATGAGAACAGTCTGAGTTCATCAATTAAAATCAGAAAAAATGTTTTTAATTTTATTTTAATAAATGATGTATGTTCAGATAAAGATACAATTATTAATTTTATTTCCACACTGTCATTAAACTCAAAATCTCTTAATACAATTATATGTACTAATCGTGAAGATGCTGATTATCTGATAAAACTAAATAAATTGGGGGTTAAGGGATTTATTCATTTAGGCTCAACATTCGCAACTCTTCCATCGATTCTTAACTTAATAAATAGTGGTAATGTTTATTATGATCCGATACTTAAAAATTTATTATCAAATAGAGCCGTCAATGATAATAAGGTAAACATTTCAAATCAGATATTGACCAAAAGAGAAAAAGAAGTTTTGCTGCTTATCTCAAAAGGTTTGAAGAATATTGAAATCGCACAAGAACTATACATTAGTCCCCGAACAATAGAGATACATAAATCCCACTTAATAGAAAAATTTAATCTCACCGGAGCTTCTGAATTATTGAAGTACGCCGTTAAATTAAAGTTACCGTAAACCAACCGCACGATTATTTATAAATATAGGGGAATTCCCTTATTGACACAGTTGATAATTATAAATATTATTAGCTATAAACATATATAATTAAACCACAGTCAGTATAATATTTATTCTTGTCATTTTTAAAACAATTTTGAACGGAGGTTAAATGTTAAATGTATTTGAAGAATTAAATAGTGTAAAAGAGGATGAAGTTGTGGACGGCACCCCGGTAGACGTTGGTGGAGTCCTTGTTCTTGTTGGCTTTATTATTGTAACTATTTATAGTCCCACATAAAAGTTATTTAAATCATAAAATGATTTCTTATGCAAGGAATATTAATGTTTGTTATAAATTAAGCATAGTTCTCATAAATTATTATTTTAAGAGGTTAAAATGATCAGTATATTTGAAGAATTAAAAAGTGTTAAAGTGGATGAGGTAGTTGAAGGAGCAGGAGCCCCAATCGAAGCGATTGTTGCTGTTGTAATCATTGGTGTCTCATTCATCGCAGGTATAGCTACATAAATTAGTTCATTATATTTTTGCATCCTGTTCTTAAAGGATTATTGAACTATTTTTATAGAGAGTTGTTATTCAACATCAAAGATATGTGTGGTTTATATAAATCTTAACCATACATATCTTTTTATTTTTATATCATTGGGAATAAATGCTAAAAATACACCCCATATTCTGAACAATAATTAAAGGTAATAATCTTATCCAATAATAAGCTGAATAAAGCTTTAATTATGTCCTTCAAAAGGGAATATTACAGTAAAGAGATTGAAGCATAAATAGCCTTAGATCAAGTAAAGTGAATTTGCAGCATTAGTGAAATTTCAAAAGAATACAAAGCCGGCCAGGTTATAAATCAGGATATTTGCGGTCTACCAATAATAATCAAAAGGAATTCGACTTGTTACATATGCTTTATCTCCTGCCTGGTTTAAATACAGTAATGAACAGGTATCTAATATTAAAAAAGATTATTTTTCTTTTTGTTGTTCTAATTTTTATTTTTTATGCATTCAACAAGAAGTTAATTGACTGCCCGATTAACTTCTTGAAGATAGAGGATCTATTTATTGGTTTATTTTCAGGAATCAGTATTTTTTATTTTTCTGTACTTATATCGAGAATGTTAAAAAGATTATCATTAACAAATAATAATAGTAAAACCAGAAGCTTTATAAAAGAAAGCTTAACTTCGGGACCGTATGCATTTTCTTTTTTCTTTACAATAATATCTATATTTATTATTTCTATAACTGAAGAAATTATTTTTAGGTCCATAATACTATTTTATTTCTGTAAATATTTTAATGATTTACTGGCTATATTATTTTCCTCTGCTTTATTTTCTATCTACCATTTTAATAACAAATATTTACAACTATATATAATGGGGATTATACTCTCAGGCCTTGTATTATATACGGGTAACCTTGCTTCAGCGATAACAGCACATATATTAAACAACATGATGGTGCTTTTTACACATAGTGCAATTTTAAAAGAAAAAAGGAAAAATGTTTATGAATAATTGCGTGTTTTTCTTAGATGGTGTAGGTGATTATTCAGTAGTTCAGAAAATAAATCGTACTAAAGTACCAAATAAATATTTTTCATTCT
This sequence comes from uncultured Ignavibacteriales bacterium, assembly GCA_963786395.1. Taxonomy (GTDB): domain Bacteria; phylum Bacteroidota; class Ignavibacteria; order Ignavibacteriales; family Ignavibacteriaceae; genus Fen-1301. The sequence continues at coordinate 20,489 of CAWAZD010000010.1, forward strand.
TATCATACTTATTAAAGAAATATGGTTTTGAGGTTAAATACATTGATGCAAGATCAAGTATATTTTCAAAAGAATATTTAATTAAAATTATTACTGAACAGAAGCCTTTATCAATTTTGATCAATACAAATTATGATAACATTCAACATATTGCCAGATTGAATATAAAGGAAAGTTATAATGACATTAATGTAGTATTATTTTCTGATAACTTTGACTTGAATTGGTTATCTCATTTTGGAGAAGTAACAATAGATCATTTTATTATTTCGGATAAGTCAATTGACATAAGCGATTTTATCCGGAGAATTCTACAACATCTTATCCCAATTAATAATGTATTATCCTGTAATTTAAAAGATATTTCCCATTTATCTGTTGATAAGTTAGTTTCAGATTGGACATTTATTGATGATTTATCTGGTTATTCAATTGAATTGAATGTTGCATCAGGTTGTCCAAGGAAATGTAGTTTTTGTTCAATTGCCTGTACTGAAGTAAAGTTTCGGGATATTGATTTAGTAATCAATGAAATTGAATTCCTTTTAAATAATGGGATACAATATTTTCATGTGGCAAATCATAGTTTCACAACTGATTTACCTTACGTAGAAAAATTTTGTACTAAGCTAATATCTAAATTTAATGATAAAGATTTTTTATGGTCCTGTTTTGGGTTACCGGAATATTTATACAAAGAAAATTATATTTTTAAATTATTGAAAGAATCGAAACTCGGCAGAATAGAATTAAGCCTAGAAAGTGGTTCCAGAGATATATTACAACAGTATGATATTAATTTAAATAACGAAATAATAATTGAAGTTATTAAAAATATAATCGAGAATGATATTACTTCAATCCTTGGGCATATAAATTATTGGCAGTACCAAAGAAAGTAAAAATTCTCTAAATGAAACTTTTGAATTTATTCAACAATTGATAAATATATCTTCAGGTTATATTGAATTTAATATTTCTTTCATTCATCCTGATGTTGGTTCTAGTCTTTATAATACTGAAGATCAATCTTTTGAACGTTTCAGCAAAAGAAACATACGAAAATTAGGTTGTATGCAAGATACTGAAGAATTAAAATGTGTCGAATTAGTAACAACCAAACAACTATTTAATAAAGAAATTTACAAATTATTACGATCTTCTGTCTGCAAAATTAATCAAAAAAACAGATTAACGCATGTAGAATATTATAAAAAAGGACTATGTACTCAATATTTCTTTCACTTTCTTAGTAGAAGCACAACAGGTGGATTACACCAACTTAAAAGTAGAAATCGTTTTTTTAAATTTAGCTGGGAAATTACAAACGAAATTGATAAATATTCACCATTTCTACTTAGTAAAGTATTAAAAAAAGATGAAAAGAATATTTTAGTTTTTGATCCGCTTCTATCCAACTTAGATTCTTCACCGTTCTTAGTTATTTCAAGTGAGAACCTTAAAATGATACAGTTGGCAGATGGTAGAAAAACAGTCATTGAAATTGTAAATATATTATCGGATTTAACTGATGATCACCAAAATATTAGAATAAATCTCCTGGATTATTATAGTAAATTAGAATCTCTGGATTTATTACTATTTACAAAAATTTTAAATTGAAGTGAAAGGAGATCCTAAAAAGTGAAGGAAAATAAAGTTGACATTATATTTTTGGATGGATTAGAACCTCCAAATGTAAGTCCTAAATCGACATTTTTAACATATCTATTTACATTGGCTTCTGTTCTGGAAAACCATAATTATAGTTTTAAGATTTTGAATATAACCACACTTGGGGACTACTCATTAGATGGAATAATAAATTGTCTGAGAAAGTACACATTTAAAGCTATTGGAATTACAACAAATGTTGACAACATTAATTATGTCTACAAAGTTGTTGAGGCCATTAATAATTATTTTCCGGAAGTTGTTATTATTCTGGGTGGAGCCCAGGTTACATTTTCAGATTTAAAAACCTTGAAAGAATGTAAATGCGATATTATTGTAAGATCTGAGGGAGAGGAAACATTAATAAAATTGTTAGATTATTACATTATGGATATAGGTAACATTATAGATATTAATGGTATTACCTATAGGAATAATGGGGAAATTGTGCAAAATCAAAATGCACCTTTACTTGACATTAATGAGTTTCCTACTCCACAATATGCAATAATAAAAAATGAAAAATATTGGATTGTTCCGGAAGATACACCTTATAAGAATTTTCATCAATATTTAAAAGGAGTAGCAGCAGCAAATAGCATATTTTTTACTGGTAGGGGTTGCCCCTATAGGTGTTCTTTCTGTGTTGAGGGTAATTTGAATGTAAAACAAAGGAAAAGGGATACAGAAAAGGTAATCCAGGATTTCAAATATTTTTTAGAAATATTTGATACTCCTTATATAGTAATTGGTGATGATACTTTCACTTCCGGTCCTAAAAGAGTTGTTGAAATATGCCGTGAATTAAAAAAACTTAAAGAAAATAAAGATTTTATTTGGTTTGCTGAAGGCAGAGTTGATATACTATCAAAAAATTTATTCATTATTCCAATTATGCGTGACGCCGGGCTTTATAAATTACAAATTGGAATTGAATCAGGATCTCAAAAAATTCTTGATATTTATGAAAAAGGAATAACTCTGCAACAAATAGAAACTGTTGTTAGTGAATGTTCAAAAATTGACGATATTATTGTTCATGGGAATTTTATCTTAGGGAATCCAGGTGAAACCAAAGAAACATTTAATGAAAGTTTACTTTTTGCAAAAAAATTAATTGCTCTTTCCAATTATAAAATTGACCTTTCCAGCGGATATCTTACTCCTTTTGTAGGTACCCCAATCCGAGAGGATCCTGGAAAATATGAGTTAGAAATTCTTTATGAAGATTTTGAATTTAATAAAACAGCTTTTGTAACTCCAATTTGCAAACCAAAGAATATCGATTTAGAAGATTTAGAAATTTTTGGGATTCAATTTGAATCCGAAATAACAAAATATTATAGGGATAATATATGGAATTTACCGAAACATGAAATAGATAAAAAAATAAGATTTGATAAAAAATTTGGAAGCAGCGAAACTGGCGTAATAACAAAAGCCTGGGCCAAAACTTTTTATAAGTTGTTAACACTTCAACGGTATTATAAACTTTTAGATCAAAATTCGAGTATTGAGACCTCATCAAAGCCATTAGATCCAAATGAAATAAAAATGCTTTGTCCTTTGCGGCTTTGGGACATTGATTTTATTACTAAAGAAAATGTATACAAATTTATTTCTTTCAATAATGAACAAGTAATTATTTCCGATAAGGATGTGTTTTTATGGGAAATGGCATCTGGCAAAAACACAATAGAAGATATTATAAATCACTCATTTTGCCCATTTCCAAATAATGATCAATCCTTAAATTATATATTTAAATTTTATCAACAATTAGAAGAAAAATTTGCCCTGATATTTAGAGCTTTTTGAGATATTACAATATTTTATCTGAAATTGAAAATAACGTAATAAATAGCTTCAGGTAATGATTATAATAATGTTTACATTTAATATGTTAAGTATTTTACGTCTCAACTTCAGATAAGATACATAATGTTATACCTTTATTGATTTATTAAAGTAGTAGTGTTTTTAAATAATATGAAATTTATTTGTTTATTAAGCTTATTTTTCACTATTGGGAATTTATGCAGCTTGAAAGGTCAATCTTTTCACGGCAAAGTAACAAGCACATCCGGGCTGCCTTTGCCTTATGCAAACATATATGTATTGAATTCTGGTACGGGAACTACAACCAATGAGTCCGGGAATTATATTTTGAAATTACTACAAGGGGAATATAAGGTTGTATTTAGCTATCTCGGATACATAAGTGACACAATTAAGGTAGACATAAATAATAACCAGGTTTTAATTAAGGATATAACGCTCGAATCATCGCCAATTACTATGAGTCCTGTTTTTATTTCAGCGGATAATATAAACCTTGGAGCCCAGATAATTTTAAAGGTAATTGATAAAAAACAGGATTACCTAAGCAAAATTAAAAATTATACCTTCGATGCTTACACTAAAACCGAACTTAAAATATCGAGAAAGGATTCTCTAATAACTGCGGGAATATTTCAGAATCTGTCTAAAGGATACTTTAGTTATCCCGATAATTTTCAAGAAGTGGTAATTGCAAAAAAGCAAACCAAGAATTTATCCGAAGCGAACAATATTTTTTTAGCCGGAAGGATCCCTAATCTTTTAAATGATAAAATTCAAATTGATGAATTGAGTATTTATAGTCCAATCAGTAAAGACGGTATGAAGTATTATAATTATGAAATTAAGGATACATCATATTATAAAGGACAAAAAATCTATTCAATTGAATTTAAACCCATAAATAAGTATGTCCCCTTATTCAGTGGAAATTTAAAAATAATAGATAAGATATATACGGTGGTATTTTTTGAATTAAATGGAGACAGCTGTATAATTTCAGCAGAAGAAAAAAATGTCAGTATGAGATGCGAATTTTCCGAATATCAAAATTATTTTTGGCTTCCTAAAATATTTTCAAAGAACTATCAGATGAATTTCAATTTTCCGGGTTTACCTCCTATTTATATTGCCCAGAATTCTTTATTCTCTGATTATATTTTAAATTCCAAGAATTTTGACTATAAATTTGATAACAAGGTTTTTGTAACTAAATTATCCGGCAAAGAAAAAGAAGCAGACCTTTGGCAGAGTCAACAAATTATACCGCTGACTAACAGAGAAAAGGATGCTAGCACCTTGATAGATAGTATAGTTGAGCATGCCAGCTTGGTAAAAAAAGCAATACTATCATTAACAAATAGTTATTCTATTTTTTCAGACATACCAATTACCGGCTTTGATGATTTCTATCATTACAACCGGGTAGAAGGTTCATATATAGGGTTAGGTCTTGATTCCAAGAATAATTTTCTGCCATTTAGAATTACAACAATTTGCGGTTACGGAATATCTGATAAAATAAATAAATATAAGTTTGATCTGAAATATATAGTAAGTGATAATGTGAATATTAATTTTACAAGAAGTAATGTTTTGGCTTATTTAAATCGATATTATGATTATTCCCAGTTTGACATTACTTATAACAGCTTATTTAACAAGCAAGATTATGCAGATTACTATTATACAAATAAATATTGTGCATTTATAAATTTTAATCTTTCGAATATTTGGAAGTTCAATTTAGGTTTTGCTTCAGAAAATCAGACGAATGTATCTTTGAATACCAATTGGAGCTTATTTAATAAAGACGACCGTTTTAGAAGAATTATCCCAGTTTCCGAGGGGAAAATAAATAGTATATTATTCGACTTTAATTATGATACAAAAAAATACAATGACTTTGGCTGGTTTGAAAGCCCAGATTATTCAAGCAGCTATTTTGTTTTTGATTTAAATTACATTTACAGTTCGAAAAAATATTTAGAAAGTAATAATAATTTCCAATCGCTCTTTTTACATATTGATTTATACAATCAGTTCAACTATATTTTTAATACCGACCTTACTTTGGAAACAGGAGTTCTATCAGGTGATATAATTCCCCAATACCTTTTCCATTTTCCAGGCAATTATTCAACATTTTCCGGAATAAATACTTTTAGGACAATATTAAATGACAATTATTCCGGTAAAAGATACATAGGAATATTTGTTGAAAATAATTTCAATAATTATTTATTCAATCTCAGTGGGATATCTATACTAAAAAACGTTCCTTATAGTTTATTACTATTTTCAAACATCGGTTTAATATCCAATTCGTCAAACTACGATTTAAGATCGCAGAATAAAATTTGTGAAATTGGTTTTGGCGTGGGGAATATCCTTTCATTTATTAGAATCAATTTTTCCTGGGAGTTATTTAATGAGATGCAGAATCATTTTAATATTAGTTTAGGCACATCAATCATCATGTAAAAAACAGTCGTTACTGTTCAAAACCTTATCCCTCGTTAAACTCGATTGAATTCCATTAACGGGTGTTGTCCATATTCAAAACCTCATCCAATATAAAACTTAGTCGATTTCTCCGGACAATTGGTTCAAACTTAACATTATCAATCTGGTTTATCAGTTTCTCCAACCCATATTCATCATAATTTTGCATCGAGATACAATATGACCACTTTTCCTGAGTTTTAGAAAAATTGTATTTTTAGGTTGATTAAATTCGACGTTAGATTATTAGAGAATCTTTTTCTCTCTGCAAAACTCCTTAGGACACTTTTAGGACATCACTTCGAAAATATTGGAAATTTAGCCTGAAACTGAACCTTTTGAAGAGTCGCGGAGTTTCCCTGATTCTCCGCCCGATTAATTGCAAAATTACTATGAGTAAAATTAGAATAAAATGTATTAAAGGTTTATAATACAACTATTTCAGGGAATACAGACCTGGAAATAGTAGAGTGATTAAGTATTAATATTATTGTATGTGGAGAGTTACCGACTCTCTACATAAAGTTATCATATTCCCGTTAAGTAACTAGTCTAACCATACTTCTGAATAAAACCACCTATACGGAGTTACTTCTAATTATTATTGGAACCAAATGAGAGTAGGAATAAGGATTGGTAAATTTTAATCCTGTAGAACTGAAATGGTAAAATGAGTATCATAAAAGGTTCAATTATTTATAAAGATGGTTCGACTCCTTGAACCCCAGATTGAAAGTTTCGAAACTTATTACGCTGATTCCGACATTCTGTTCCTAATTCATCAACTTCTGGTTAAGTACACTTCGGGTACTGGCCAAGGCCTGAACTTGGCCTGAAAGGTATATATACGAGTCTTGGGTGAGTCTTTACTTCCTCTTATATCTTGGCACGTGAGAGTCAGGGGAGAGACAGGTGAGAGCCACGTGGAATTACTTTTTCTCTCCTTTTTTATTGCTTATCAGCAATAATTTATCTAAAACCCCTGCCCGAATACCTCAATGAAATGACCCGTCCTACTAATACGATTGATGTTGTTCAATATTCAACTATTTACGGTTCGCGATTATAATAAATATTTTTATTTATGTCAATACCCTCCCAAAACTTTTTTATAATAAGTCGAAAATGTCTGTTTTATTATATTTCTCCACATCTTTAATGTATTTGTTAATTGCTGTCTGATTCAATTTACCCCAGTTACCCTTTTGGAATTATTAATGACGGGTAGTTTTCATGGGCTATATTTATTAGATAAATGCAGTAAATTACGTAAGTTATAATAAAAGTTTAAGCGTAATATTTGGAATTGATTGTACAAACATAAATTAGACGCTTAAGTTAAAGGTTTTGTTTTAGACTTGACATGTGGAGTATGTAAATTTACTTTTCTCATTAAAATATTTCTTCTTAATTGAAATTCAGATATTTTCTTTTATATATTCTACTTGTTTTTATCCTGTCGCATAATTCTTATGCTCAGGTTAAATATTATTACAGAGCTGTAACAGATTCAATCCCTATAAATTTTGATAATAATTACCAGATATCCCGCGTTACTATAATACCAGGTTCAGAAATTATAAGACTTAGAAGCAGGATCCTGAATAAAGCTGATTACAGGATTTTCTACGACAAAGGTTATTTCACACTCATGGACTCACTGCCTTATTCTATTTTCGATACACTTTATATAACCTACAATACTATCGATCTGGCACTAAAAAAGGAATACAAGAAAAGGAGTCTGGAAATTAAATATGATGAAAAATCCAAGGATACAATTCGTGTCGCTAAGAATGAGGGAGGGTTTTCTGCCGAGCAGATATTTGGATCAGGTATTGAGAAAAGCGGTACATTGGTAAGAGGGTTTACAGTTGGGACAACAAGGGATTTTACATTAAACAGTGGTTTAAGGCTGCAGCTATCCGGGAAACTTTCTGACGATATTGAAATTGTAGCAGCATTGACAGATGAAAATACGCCCATACAACCGGAAGGTAATACCGAAAGACTTGATGAACTTGATAAAGTTTTTATTCAGGTGAAGCATCCTAATGCAACCGGTACTTTTGGTGATTACCAGCTTCAGAAGAAAATCGGGGAGTTTGGTTTAATTGATCGTAAATTGCAGGGTCTGGAAGGAGAATTCAATTATGCGGGGCAGAGCGGATATTTCTCAATAGCAAGTTCGAAGGGAAAATTTAACAGCAACCAATATAACGGGCAGGATGGAGTTCAGGGTCCATATACTTTAGCGGGAAGAAACAATGAACCCAGTATAATTATTATTGCCGGAACTGAGAAAGTTTACCTTGACGGCATGGAAATGAAACGAGGGGACAATAATGATTATACAATTGATTACAGCAACTCGCAATTCACATTTACAACCAAAAGACTAATAACATCAGCCAGCAGAATTTCAATTGATTTTGAATATACAGACAGGCAGTATTCACGAAATTTCTTTGCAACCGGAGTAGAATCAGAGTTCCTTGATAAAAAAGTGGGATTAAAAGTCCAGTTTTCGAGGGAGGGTGATGATAAAAATTCACCAATTGATCTCGTGTTAACAGACAATGATAAGCAGATACTTGCTGCTGCCGGAAATGACAGGTATAAAGCAAGCAAATCCGGAATTGCTTTGGCTACTCCTGATTCTTTAGGTGCCACACATGGTATATTCAGTAAAGTTGACACAGTTATTAATGCGGTACCTTATTCTTATTATGTTTACAATCCGGGAGACCCGAAGTCACTTTATATTGTTAGTTTTAGTTTTGTTGGTGAACAACAGGGTGATTATATTAAACAAAGTCTTGGCAATTATAGTTTTGTCGGGATTAATCAGGGAAACTATGCACCAATAATATTTTTACCGATGCCGGAGTTAAAACAGGTTGGGAATGTTGTACTGGATCTAAACCCCTGGAATGATGTTACATTGAGTCTTGAATATGCAGGCAGTCTATGGAACCAAAATACATTTTCCACAATTGATAAGGATAAAGATTATGGATATGCAAGGAACATATTCTTTAAACTGAATCCTAAGCAAATCGAAATAGGGAACATGAATCTCGGGAAGATCGGGTTTTCTTATAAAGACCGGTTTGTACAGGACAGGTTTACATCGCCGGACAGAATAAACGAAGTGGAATTCAACAGAAACTATAATGTAGCGCCAACGGCAGTACAGCCGAATGAAGAACTTAGGGAAATATCTCTCACATTAATTCCAATAAATCAATTGAATATTAATTCTAACTATGGTTATTTGGGAAGGGGAGACTTTACTTCAAAAAGATATAATAATACTATTACATTGTCTGATAAAGATTATAGTTTTAGTTATAATCTGGATTACGTAGGCACGAAGGAATCAGGCACTTCAATCCAATTGGTTAAGACAAAGGGGATCTGCTTTTTATCTTTTCGGGAAAGTGAAACCGGGGATTGATTTTCTAGCTGAGAACAGGAAAGACGAATATTCGACAAATGATTCATTGCTGAACGGAAGTCTTAAGTATTACGAAATTGATCCATTCATTCAATTAATTGATTTTAAGGGGCTGAATTTCACGGCAAAATACTCTTTAAGAAATGATTACGTTCCGTTAAATGGAATAATGGAGAACCAGGCAATTACCACTTCTGAGATATATTCCTTGAATTATAATGGTATTAAGGAAGTACAGACGAGTTTAAATTTTACTTATAGCAGTAAAAAATACACGGATGTTTTTAAACTGACAGGATTTGGGGAACAGCGAGACGATCCTGATTAAGTCTCAGACAAAGTTTAATTTCTGGAAGCCAATATCCGGTGATTATTATTATGAAGTTTCAACACAGAAAACTGCTAAGCTTGAAAAGGTTTTTGTTAAAGTACCTCAGGGGACCGGAAATTATAAATATCTCGGAGACTTAAACAATAACGGAATTCAGGACGAAAATGAATTTGAACCGACTATTTATGACGGTGATTATGTTCTGGTTACAATTCCGACAGATAAGCTTTATCCCATTATAGATTTGAAAACAAGTACTAAATGGAGAATAAACTTCTATGATATATTTCAGGGAAAGAGCATTGGAGATAATATTGGGAAAGCATTTTCGACCGAAACCTACTGGCGTGTAGAAGAAAACAGTCAGGAAGAGGATTACAAAAAGATATACCTGCTTCACTTTTCAGATTTTCTGAACCCCAATAAAACTATCAGAGGTTCAAATATGATACAGCAGGATGTATTTTTACTGGAAAAAAATCAGGACCTGAATTTCAGATTCAGATACATGCAGAGGAAAAGTCTTGACGTATATAATGGCGGGACTGAACAGGCATATGCCCGTGAAAGAAGTTTGAGGATAAACTTTAAAATGATTCAGGAGATGTCTAATCAAACTGATCTTGTGACTACGAATGATTATAATACGGCACCGGTTACATCCAACAGGGCAAGGGAGATAACGGACAATAATTTAACTACTGATTTTTCTTATCGTCCAGAAAGAAATATAGAAGTTGGATTCAAAATTAAAACCGGAAGGAGCACTGACGCATATCCGGTAAAGCCGACAACAATTAATCTAAATTCTCAAGTGCTCAGGTTTAATTTATCATTTGCAGGAACAGGAAGGCTAAGGATTGAAATAGAAAGAGATGAATTAATAGCTAATGTTGATAAAGATGTAACGCTGCCATTTGAACTTTTAGGAGCAAATCAGCTGGGTAAGAATTATTTCTGGAGATTGAATTTCGATTACCGGATGTCAGCCAACCTACAGTCAACGGTGAGTTATGACGGAAGAATTCAGGGGGGAAATAAAGCTGTGCATACGCTAAGGGCGGAAGTAAGAGCATATTTTTAAGGGAATGTAATCCCAGGCATAAATGCCCGGGCTATAAAGGAGTGAAAGATTTTTATGAAGATTATAGCAGACTTGATTGAAGCACATGTATTCCGAATCGGGGAAGAAGGTCTGGAATTTCTTATGCTTAAAAGATCCATGGGAAGAAAGTATCCCGGGTTATGGCAGATGGTTTCCGGGCATCTTGATAAAAATGAAACTGCTGTTGAAACAGTATTAAGGGAAGTAAAAGAGGAAACAGGGTTGATTCCGGATCGTCTTTGGGTTGCTCCGAATGTAAATTCCTTATATAATCCGGAAGAAGATTTTGTTTCAGTTATTCCAGTATTTGCGGCTCAGGTTGAATATAATGCTAAGGTAAAAATTTCAGAAGAACATACAGAGTATAAATGGGTAAGTGCAGCAGAGGCAAAAAATATGCTGGCATGGGAAGGGCAGAGAAAATCAGTTGAGCTGATTAAGGAATATTTCCTAAGAGGAATGGAGTTTTTACAATTTACCGAAATCAAATTAGCACCTTATCTTAAGAATATTTAATATCTCTATAATGATTTAGACTGCTAAAATAGTTATTTTTAATAATCGATTTGAAAACATTCAGGAGTTAAACTTGGGTTTATTAGTTGTAGGTTCGCTTGCTTTAGACACAGTAGAAACACCCTTTGATAAAGTTGAAGAAGCTTTAGGTGGTTCTTGCACATACATTTCACTTGCAGCAAGTTATTTTGCAGGTCCTGTTTATTTAGTGGGGACGGTTGGCGAAGATTTTCCCAAAAGATATGTTGACCTTCTGGCTGATCATAATATTGATCTTGAAGGTTTAAAAATAGAACCAGGTAAAACATTTCGCTGGTCAGGCAAGTATCATTATGACCTTAATGTGCGAGACACTCTGCTTACGGAATTGAATGTATTCGAAAAGTTTGATCCAATTATACCAGAAAAATTCAGGACAGCTCAGTTTATATGTTTAGGAAATATTGATCCTGTTCTTCAGATTAAAGTACTTGATCAGATGGTAAATCCTCAGTTTGTAGTATGCGACACAATGAATTACTGGATTGAAGGGAGAAAAGAAGAATTGCTGAAACTCCTTAAAAGAGTTAACGTATTAATTATTAACGATTCTGAAGCACGTTTGCTGGCTCAGGAGCCTAATTTAATTAAAGCAGCGCGAATGATAAGGGAAATGGGTCCTGAAATACTTATTATAAAAAAAGGAGAGCACGGAGCTTTACTTATAACGGCAGATACAATATTTTCAGCGCCGGCATATCCCATGGAAAGTATATATGACCCAACCGGAGCAGGGGATACATTTGCAGGAGGATTTATAGGATATCTGCATAAGACACAAGATTTAAGCTCTGAAAACATGAAATGCGCTGTTGTTTATGGAAGTGCAATGGCATCTTTTTGTGTGGAAAAATTCAGTACTGGAGGATTGGAAAAATTGTCTTATTTGAGAATACAAGACAGGTTCAGAGAATTTCTAAAACTATCACAGTTTCATGAAAAAGACTGATTATTTTTCGGTTAAATTTGAAGACGATAAGTTAATTTTTCTTGATCAGACAAGACTTCCTCTCAGTGAAGTTTACGTAGAAACAGATAATTATGAGAGAATAGCAGAAGCTATTGAAAAATTAGAGGTTAGGGGAGCTCCTTTGATTGGAGTTTGCGCGGCTTATGGACTTGCTCTTTCACTAAAAAACGTTCCTGATTCTGAAAGAGATCCTGTTTTTTTCAAAGCCTATAATAGATTAGCCGGTACGAGACCAACTGCAGTTAACCTTTTTTCTGCACTGAACCACATTAAATCTGCTTATGAAACCGGGAAGAATTTAATTGATGTTTATTCAGTTCTTATCTCAAGAGCGAAGCAGCTTCATAAAGAAGACGCGGAATATTGCAGGAAGATGGGGGTGAACGGGTTAAGAATATTCAGGAAAAAATCCACTGTACTTACACATTGCAATACTGGAAAACTTGCTACAGCAGGGGATGGAACAGCATTCAGTGTTATAAAGTCAGGTTTTGAAAAAGGATTGGTTAATTATGTATATGCTGATGAAACACGACCTTTGTTTCAGGGATTAAGATTAACGGCATTTGAACTTGACCATTCAGGTATACCATTTTCTGTTTTAAGCGATTCGATGGCGGCTACATTGATGAAAGACAAAAAAATTGATCTGGTTATTACCGGTGCGGACCGGATAGCGTTAAATGGGGATTCGGCAAATAAAATAGGGACATATAATCTGGCAGTGTTATGCAATTATCATGATATTCCTTTTTATATTGCCGCACCCAGTACAACTATAGACAGGAATATTGCTACCGGGGAAGAAATAATAATTGAGTTCCGTGACAAGAATGAAATATTATCTATTTCAGGTCTGAAAATTGCACCGGATCATTATGACGTATATTCTCCGGCATTTGATGTAACACCAGCCCATTTAATAAGGGGAATAATTACAGAAGAAGACGTTTATTCCTTCCCATATAACTTTATAAAATGAGCGAAATTATTAAAACCAGTGCAGTTGTACTAAGTAAACTGGACTACAGTGACAGCAGCGTAATAGTATCCCTTTATACAAAAGAAAACGGGAAATTATCTGCTATACTGAAAGGTGGAAGAAATCCCAAATCAAAACTTAGTCTAATTGTTGATCCGCCTAATTATCTTGAAGTAATTATATATAATAAATCTTCCCGGGATGTTCAGATTCTTACTGAAGCAAGTCTAAAGGGTCATTTTCATAAGATAAAATCAGACCTGGAAAAACTAAAATATTCCCATTCCACAATAGAACTTATTAAAAATCTAACAGTTGATCATGAAGCAAACCATAGACTTTTTCAGGGATTAGTTAGAATACTGGAACTTATAGAGGAAGACAAAGAACCAGCTGTTCTATCCTTCGGAAGGTTCTTCTTGTTCTTCATAAAAGAGATGGGTTATGAACTACAGCTTAATAATTGTGATAAATGCGGTAAAACATTGCCCAAGAATCAGGAATTGTCATACAACTATGGAATTGGTATCTTATGCGGTGAATGCCGTACAAAATATCCTGAAAATATCAGAATAGATGCGGAACTTTTCAATTATTTAAGATGTCTAAAATCAAATAAGAATCCCGGAACAGATAATTTGCAGCTTATGGATAGTGCAATCAGTTTTATGGAGAAGTTTTTAAAGCACCATGTTTCAGATTTCAAAGGATTGCTATCTTTAAAGATTTTTAAGGATAATTTCTCATAATATTTTAGGAGTAAGGACTGAGAATAATTGATACAAATGCAGTAAAGCAGAATACAAATTTTTTATTTTTGGAGGAAATAATATGAAATCTAAAAACCTAATAAGTGCATTTGCATTAATAGCGTGCGGAATCTTGTTCGGGGCTATATTAGTATCCGGGTTTGGTTTAGTAAGGCCAGGATTCGCGGATATTAATTTAGGGGCAGCCGCACCGCCAGTAAATCTTGATGCAGATGCTACGGCATTCAGTAAAGCATTCATAGAAGTAGCTGAAAAATCAACGCCAACAATTGTGCAGATACAAGTAGTATCTGAGAATAAAGGTGAAGATCCTCATAGTAACCTATTTCCCTTTCCATTTTTTGATGCACCAAAGGAGCAGAGAGGATCAGGAAGCGGAATTATAATATCTCCGGATGGATATATATTAACGAACAACCATGTTGTAGAGAACTCCAGTCATGTAACTGTAGGTTTGACAGATAAACGAACATTTGACGCGAAAGTAATCGGTACAGATCCATTAACAGATCTTGCAGTAATTAAAGTAGATGCAACAAATCTTCCCGTTGCATATCTGGGGAATTCAGATGAACTTAAAGTAGGGCAATGGGTACTTGCAATAGGGAACCCACTTGGATTATCATCAACAGTAACAGCAGGAATTGTGAGTTCATTAGGGCGCGGGAGTCTGGGGTTAATAAACAAAAATCCTTATGGAGTTGAGAATTTTATTCAGACAGATGCTGCAATTAATCCCGGTAACAGCGGGGGAGCTCTTGTGGATTTATCCGGATCAGTAATTGGTGTAAATTCAGCAATAGCTGCTTCAGGGACAGGGACATATATAGGGTACGGATTTGCTATCCCAATTAATCTTGCTAAATCTGTGGCAAAAGATTTAATAGCACATGGGAAAGTTAGCCGCGGATATATTGGAGTGAATATTGGAGAAGTAACAGATGCGATGGCTAAATCTGTTGGTTTAGACAGACCGAAAGGAGTAATTATACAAGGTATAGTTGAAGGCGGATCTGCTTCGAAAGCTGACATTAAAGCTGGAGACATCATACTAAAAATTGATGGTAAAGAGGTTAACGAGCCAAATGAATTACAGAGTTATATTGCCAGTAAATCTGCGGGATCATCTGTAAAATTGATGCTTTACCGGGACGGAAAGGATGTAGAAAGAAGCGTAACATTAAAAGCCAGAGAGGATGATGCAAAGACTGAACCGGTTGTAAATAAGGAAGAAGGTAAGAGTGAGAAAGAATCAGGCATGTCATCAGCCACCTTTGACAAAATAGGTTTTACGGTTAAGAACCTGACTTCACAGGAGAAAAAAGATCTCAACATTGATAACGGGGTTGTTATAACAGATGTGAAACAGTTCAGTAAAGCTGAAGATGAAAATCTGCAAAAAGGGCTTGTAATTGTTGAGGCTGACAGAAAGAAGGTGAGGAATGTAAATGATTTAAAATCATCTATAGACAACAAAAAAGGTTCAGCAATATTACTGAGGCTTCAAGATGGAAAAGGGAACAGCAGATTCATTGGAATTGAAGTTCCTAATTAAACCTGATTCCATATAAGTATTTGGATTAAAAGCTGCCTGAAAATGGCAGCTTTTTTTATGACTATTATGATGAGCGGCAGAATTTATGGAGGAATGAAATAATGAAAATTATTATATTTACACCCATATTTATACAGGGATTATATTTTGAAAGCCAAACTACTTTCCATTATGCTAGCATTGCTAATTTCTTATCCATTATTTGCACAGACCAGAGATATAAAAGGAATTGTGATTGAATGGCGGCTTGTTTTCGAATTAGCAGAGTTGAAGCAGAAAATCTAAAATATATTCCCCCCCCCCGATATGGGTATTCTGCACGCTAAAGCACGCTTTCGAACGCTAAAGCACGCTAAAACAAGTCTAATCCTTGTTAAAAGTAGTATTATTATATAGACAAGCCTTAAGTATTTAATTCTGAGGTTTTGTAAGTTGATTTGCTACTTTAGAATTGCAAAGATTATTTTGAGGAGGTAAATATTCTATGACAGATAAATTTTTGCTATTAGCTATATTCGGAATAGCAATGGCTCATCTGGAAGGGGTGGTTGTGGTTTACCTTCGTAAAGTTCTTGGAATACCTGACGCAGATTCAAACAAGAAATCACTAGATGATTTTCCTAAAGAAATACTTTTAATTGAGAAAACAAGAGAAGCGGCAACTATTGTAATGCTTGTTGCTTTGGCTTTAGTAGTCGGGAATTCATGGCTGGAGATTGGTTTAGCTTTCTTATGGACATTCGCTTTCTGGGATTTGTTTTATTATGTATCTCTTTATTTACTAATAAAATGGCCTCCTAAATTAACTACAATGGATGTACTATTTCTCATTCCACGACCCTGGATAGCGCCTGTTTGGGTGCCTGTAGGAATTTCTTCAATTACGATCATATTGATCGGTATTTATATATATTTGTAAAAAAGATATGAGAGATAAATGATAAGATTCTTAACAGCCGGTGAATCACACGGTAAAGCATTAACTACAATTGTAGATGGTATTCCTGCCAACCTTAAAATCACGAAGGCGTTTGTGGATTTACACATGAAGAGGCGTCAGTCAGGATACGGCAGAGGCTTAAGGATGAAAATGGAAACCGACCAGGTTGAAATTCTATCAGGTATAAGATTCGGGAAAACCTTTGGATCCCCAATTTCTTTTTTAATTAAAAACAGAGATTGGGAGAATTGGACTGAGAGGATGGATCACGAGGTTAAGAGTAAGAATGTAGAAAAAATAACATTACCTCGACCGGGTCATGCTGACCTGACAGGTGTTACTAAATTTAATCTTGATGATATAAGGACTTCAATTGAAAGGAGCAGTGCCCGGGAGACTGCCGCGAGGGTGGCTGCCGGGTCAGTTGCCAGGAAGTTTCTTGAGGAATTTGGAATAACTGTTGGAAGCTACGTTGAAAGTCTCGGGGGCATATTTCCACTGGATGACAGAGCCTTTGATCTTCTGGTCAATAAAAAGAAGGGCGAGATTGATGGTTGGACTATTGCAACAGAAGCAGACAAAAGTGATGTCAGGGTTCTGGATAAAGCACAGGAATTAAAGATCATAAATAAAATAAAGAAAGCTAAAAAGAGCGGTGATACATTGGGGGGGACATTTATAGTTGTGGCTACAGGAGTTCCGGCTGGACTGGGGAGTTTCACGCAATATGATTTGAAACTTAATGCGGAGATTGCTCAATCAATAATGTCAATTAATGCAGTGAAAGGAGTTGAGATAGGGGGCGGCTTTATGAGTGCAGATCTTATGGGATCAGAGAATCATGATGAAATAATTATTAAAGGAAATCAGTTTTCAAGGAAAACAAATCTTGCGGGTGGAATAGAGGGAGGAATTTCGACCGGGCTGCCGATAATAGTAAGAGGAGCAATGAAACCCATAGCAACATTAATGGATCCTTTGATGAGCGTCGATCTTCATACAATGAAACCATCAGAATCAAGAAGAGAAAGGAGTGATTTTACAGCAGTGCCTGCTTGTGCAGTTATAGCTGAATCAATGCTTGCATGGAGTATAGCAAAGTTTTTTCTTATTAAGTTTGGCGGCGATTCGATGGAAGAAACAAAAGATAATTACAATTCGTATACCAATAAGTTGTTTTCAAGGATAAAGAAGAATTTCAGGTAATTGAGGTTATGATAGAAATTAAGAAAATAGTATCAGGTCCATTTCAGGAGAACACATTTATTATATGGGATGATAAATCAAAAGAATGTGCTGTGATTGACCCCGGGTGTATTGGTGAACAGGATGAAAATAATATTGAGAGTTTTATAAGTAATAACAATTTGATTGTTAAATATCTGATTGTTACTCATGCTCATCTGGATCATATTGCAGGGTGTGCTTTCATTAAAGAGAAGTATAACGCAGAATATTATTTGCCAGAACAAGACCTACCGTTGCATCAGAATGCTTTACAACAAGCAGCAGCATTCAAAATTAAAATGAGAACTCCTCCGGATCCGGATAAATTTATTACAGAAGAGACCATATTATTTCTAGGAGAAAGTAAATTAGAATTTATACAAACACCGGGGCATACACCGGGTGGATATTGTATTTATATGAGAGAAGATAATAAATGTATAACCAGTGATACTTTGTTTAACGATAGTATAGGAAGAACCGATCTTTGGGGAGGGGATTACGAAACACTTATAAATTCGATTGTTTATAAATTACTGGTATTGCCTGATGATACTGAAATTTATCCAGGGCATGGAGAGAAGAGTACAATAGGCAGGGAGAAAAGGGAAAATCCGTTTCTAAAGGAAACTCAATAATTGGCAATTAATGGGATCCCTGCTTTCGCAGGGATGACAAATAAGCTTCCCGCCTTCGCAAGGATGACAAATAAGCTGCATGGATTCCCGTCTTCCACGCCAAAGGCGGGCATGCGCGGGAATGACAGACGAACCATGGGATTCCCGCCATCGCGGGAATGACAATCAAGTAGTAAGAATTAAAACAATAATTTATAGATAAGCGCGTTCCATGTCCATTTTGTCGGGGTGAGGGAAGGGGATACATAATTTAAGATTTTCATCTGCTGTGTTTGTAAAATAATTCAATGCATTGTTGAATGTAAAAATAACCGGCATCCGATGATGTATATTTTTAATGAAATCATTGGGAGTTGTTGTTAACAGTGAGGCATAGATATAATTATCTTTATCAATATGATAGAGAGCGGGGACAAAGAACAAGGGGTCATCTTTTAGAAAAATCCTGTAGGGTATTTTCTTACTTCCTTCTTTAGTCCATTCATAAAATGCACTCATTGGTACGAGACATCTGTTTTGATTAAAGACATCTCTCCAGAATTTCTTTTGTAGAATTGTTTCCATACGGCTGTTGAAGATAAGGGGTGAGTCAGGTGAGAATTTTATTCCCCAGTTGTATTTTGATAAAAGTAAAATCTCATTTCTTTTTCTGATACCATTGATCTTTTCAGTGGGAGCGATGTTAACAGTTTTATTCTGATTATCATCTTCAACAACTAAATCAAGACTCAACTGCTTTAACTGATCTACCAGTCCTTCAGTTGAAGGTTTGCTTTCAAATCGACCACACATATAATAATATTATTGTTATTAAAAGAAATCAAGTTTGAGGTTTTTTAACCACGCGTTCGATATTATTCCAGTCTTCAGGGGTCAGTGTTTCGAGCATATTGAATTGCCCTGCTCCTTTAAGCCATTCACCTCCATCGATGGTAATTACTTCACCATTTATATAGGAAGAATAATCTGAGACTAAATAGGCGGCGAGGTTAGTAAGTTCCCTATGGTCACCGAATCTTTTAAGGGGGTTCTTCTTAGACATATCGAATTTATCCTGAAGATCAGCGGGGAAGAGTCTATCCCACGCTCCTTTAGTTGGGAAGGGTCCTGGTGCAATAGCATTTGATCTGATACCGTATTTAGCCCATTCGACAGCAAGTGACCTGGTAAGAGCAAGAACGCCAGCTTTTGCACAAGCGGAGGGAACAACAAAAGCAGAACCTGTCCATGCGTAAGTAGTTACAATATTCAGGATTGACGCTGCTTGTTTATTTTCTATCCAATGTTTTCCGAAAGCAAGAGTGCAGTTGGAGGTTCCTTTTAATACAATATTGATTATAATATCAAATGCTCTGTTAGAGAGACGTTCAGTCGGGCTAATAAAATTACCGGCTGCATTGTTAACCAGAACATCAACTTTCCCGAAGGTATCCAAAGTTTCAGTAAGCATTTTTTCAACCTGAGGATAATCAGAAACATCGCACTGGACGGGTAAAACTTTTCTGCCAGGGAAGGAGGATAATTCTTCTGCTGTTTTTCTGAGGATATCGATTTTCCTACTTGAAATAACGACAGAAGCTCCAAGCTCAAGAAAACTGAGGCACATAGATTTTCCAAGTCCGGTTCCGCCGCCGGTAATAACGATGACTTTGTCTTTTAAAGCATCATCTTTCAACATTTGGTTAGTGTATTGTGGAGTATCCATTTTGTGTTATCCTGAATATGTTAAATAAGAAAACCAACTTCATTCATTCGCAAGGATGATAGAAATACTTCAATATTTTCGGAATGGATTCCCATATACGCGGGAATGACAACAGGGTCACACGATCCTCCGAAGTGCGAAGCAACTAGCGAATGAAATGCAGATTCTTCTCCCGACAAGTCGGGATCAGAATGACAAATGGGCCTTATATTATATGCTCCCCGGGCATAAATGCCTGGGATAGAGAATGACAAAGTGGTCATTGTCAGAAACAATAATTGCCAGCTCCAATAAGTTTATCTGCAATACCGCGGCGTAGTTTTATAGTATTTACCGGGTCATATTTAATAAATCTTTTAAGTCCCAGCAGGAGCATTTTCTGTTCATCACCTTCCGCAAATCCGGTTACAGCATGTTTCCCATAATTACTAATACGTTCCAATGCATCGCTGACATAAACCTTTGTTATATCGATATAAGGTTGAAGCTCTTCAGGAGTCTTGAAGTTTGAAAGTTTTTTAGTCCTCAGATAGGCTGATTCACAAGCGAAAACTTCAATCATCATATCAGTAACATTCATAATAACTTCCTGTTCATCTTTCAGTTTCAACATAAGTTTCTGAACAGCGGCACCGGCAACAACCAATATAGCTTTTTTTGTGTTTTGAATTGCTTTATATTCTGAAGCTAAAATACCTTCTGAAGAATCACTTCCAAAATCAGGTACAGACATGAGTTCTTTTTGAACTGCGAGAGCAGGACCCATTATATCAAGTCGTCCTTTCATTGCACGTTTCATTAGCATATCAACAGTCAGCAAGCGATTTATTTCATTAGTCCCCTCGAAGATCCTGTTAATTCTGGAATCCCGATATGCCCGAGCTGCAGGGTATTCTTCAGAGAATCCGTAGCCGCCATGGATTTGTACACCTTCATCTACAACATAGTCCAGCATTTCGGATCCATAGACTTTAAGCATGGCACATTCAATTGCATATTCTTCGGCGGCTTTTAACGCGGCATCTTCATATTTGACGCCATCTGAAACGAGTTCCTTTATTTTTCTATTTATGAGGTCACTTACCCGGTATGTGGCAGATTCGGATACAAAAATCCTTATAGCCTGCTCTGCAATTTTATGTTTGATAGCGCCGAATGAAGATATAGGCTGACCAAATTGTTTCCTGTTATTTGCATAAGCGATATCAACTGAAGCAACACGTTTAGCGCTGCCTGTGGTCATTGCACAGAGTTTAAACCTTCCGACATTAAGAATATTGAAGGCGATATAATGACCTTTGCCGATTTCACCGAGAATGTTTTCTACAGGTACTTTTACATTATCGAGAAACAGGGCACGGGTTGATGAACCCTTAATGCCCATCTTATTTTCTTCTTTGCCGCGGTTAAATCCCTCAGACTTTGCATCAATGATAAAGCAGGTAAATTTATTCCCTTCAACCTGTGCGAAGGTAATTAGTATATCGGCGAAGCCGCCGTTGGTAATCCACATCTTCTGACCATTGAGGATGTAATAATTGCAGTCAGGGGAAAGGACAGCGGTTGTTTTAGCGGAGAGAGCATCAGAACCTGAAGTTGGTTCAGTGAGGCAGTAAGCAGATTTAAGTTCACCGCTAGCAAGTTTGGGGAGATATTTTTTCTTTTGCTCATCGGTTCCGTAATAAAGAATTGGCAGGGTTCCAATTCCTGTATGGGCGGCAAAGGAAACGCTCCACGAAAAACCTGCACCTAGTTCAAGTGATATACCTGTGTTAGTATTAAAATCTTCACCGAGACCGCCATATTCTTCAGGGACAGCGGCGCCCAATAAACCAATTTCACCGGCTTTATCCATAAGACGAATAGTTAACCCTTCTTCCTGTTTATCTATGGCTTCTATATTGGGGACAATTTCTTTATCCAGGAAATCGCGAGAAGCGGAAATCATCATCTTTTGTTCATCTGAAAATTCCTCGGGGATAAAAACGGAATCCGGATCAGTTTCTTTAATGAGGAATTCTCCGCCTTTTAAGACTTTTGTTTTGGTTTGTACTGGGATCATTTTAGTTACCTATAATAATTTAATTCTATATTGTAATGCTGTCTGGGGAATAGTTCCAGACAGCCCTGAAAATTTCTATTATTTATGTTTCACATAAAAAAAATGGATTCCCGCCTTCGCGGGAATGACAAATAAGATATCTCCCGACATACACAGTCAATTATGTTTAGAATGTCAAAACTAATTGAGTAATTCAAAGATTGCAGCGACACCCTGACCGCCACCGATACAGGCTGTTACCATTCCGTATTTATTTTTCCTTCTTCTTAATTCGTTAAGGAGCTGAATAGTAAGTTTAGCACCAGAGCAGCCAAGCGGATGTCCAAGTGCAATTGCTCCGCCGTTAACATTTACTTTATTTATATCAAGTCCTGCTTCATTTATTACAGCGAGAGACTGAGAAGCAAAAGCTTCATTAAGTTCTATGATATCGATGTCATTTAATTTCAAACCGGATTGCTTTAAAGCTTTTGGAATAGCAGCAACCGGTCCTATTCCCATCAATCTTGGTTCTACACCTTCAACAGCATATGATTTCAGAACGGCGATAGGTTTAAGGTTCAATTTCTTTACCATGTCCTCAGACATAACTAATATGAAAGCTGCACCATCAGAAGTTTGAGACGAATTTCCGGCAGTAACCGAACCACCTTCGGCAAACACAGGTTTCAGTTTTGAAAGAGCCTGAAGGGTAGTGTCTTTTCTTGGTCCTTCGTCAATAATAACAATTGATTTAGTAACGATTCGTTTCCCATTTTCTATAAATACTTCTTCTACTTCCACGGGAACGATCTCATTTTTAAAATAACCTTTATCAATTGCGTTTAAGGCTTTCATATGGGAGTTGTAGGAAAACTGATCCTGAGACTCGCGTGATATTTTATAATCATGGGCCACTTCTTCTGCAGTAAGTCCCATACTGAGATAATAATCAGGATGATCTTTAACAGTTTTATAATTAGGAGAAAGTTTCCAACCGGAAGTAGGTACAAGTGACATTGATTCAGTACCACCGGCAATTATACAATCTGCAAAACCTGATCTAATTTTAGATACCGCGATTGAGATAGTCTCAACTCCGGAAGCACAATACCTGTTTACGGTCATTCCCGGTACTCTTTGAGGAAGACACTGAAGGGCAATCATTCTTCCGATCTGCAGACCTTGTTCTGCTTCGGGGACAGCATTACCCACAATAAGATCATCAACCAATTCCGGATCAAGCTGCGGGACGTGATTAAGCAAATACTTAATTACATCCGAAGCTAAATCATCCGGGCGATAATTCCTGAAAGCACCTTTTTTAGCTTTTCCAACTGCAGATCTGTAACCTGCAACTATATATGCTTCTTTCATTTAATTTCTCTTTTTAATTTCTTAATATTTTTCCTGTGGTGAGGATACTTTGGATTCTTTCAAGTGTTTTCTTTTCAGTTATAAGACTTAAGAATGCTTCCCTTTCAAGATCAAGCAGATACTGCTCACTAACCAGAGCGGAGGAAGTAAGATCACCGCCGCACATAACATACGCAAGCTTCTCAGCAATCTTTTTATCATGCTCAGTTATATAATTTGCTTTGAAAAAAGAATACGCACCAGCAAGGAGAGTAGATAAAGCACTGCGTCCCAATACTTTAATATTTTCTCTTTTAGCTGGTCTGGTATATCCGAGAGCAGATAATTCGAGGGCGGCTTTTTTAGCTTCGGCAATAACCCGGTTTTGATTGAGAATATATTCATCAAGTCCTTTTCTGAAGATACCGAGTTCAAAGGCTTTATAGGCTGAAGTGGATACTTTAGCCTGAGCAATTGAGAGAAAATAATTTTGGAGTTCGGGGAATTCGAGGGCACCATCTTTATAACTATCAGATGCCCTAAGTGTCAATTCCTTAGATCCTCCACCGGCAGGAATTATTCCAACACCAAATTCGACTAAACCAATATAAGTTTCAGCACCAGCTACCACTTTATCAGAATGAAGGCAAACCTCGCAACCTCCACCGAGAGCAAGTCCATGAGGAGCCGCAACAACAGGAATATCAGAATAACGAATCCTCATAGTAGTATTCTGGAATGCTCTAACGGCAAGATCTATTTCTTCAAACTCCTGTTCAGCGGCAAGCATAAACATCATAGCAAGATTGGCACCTGCAGAAAAATTCTGTCCATCATTGCCAATAACCAATCCTTTAAAATCTTTTTCTGCAATCTCAATTGATTTGTTAATACCTTCAAGGACCTCAGATCCGATAGAATTCATTTTTGTCTTAAACTCAAGATTAAGAATGCCATCACCAAGGTCGTGCAGGACTGTTCCGACATTAGACCAAACCGGTTTAATGTCCTTGAAGTTCTCAAGAATAATGAAATTGTTTTTACCCGGAATATTTCTATACTCACCGGCGAGAATATCATAGAACAGTTTCTCACCTTTAACTGTTTTATAAAAGGACGTATATCCTTTTAAGAGCATATCGTAGACCCAGCGATCCGGTGTCAGATTCATATCTTCCATTAACCGGATAGTTTTACTGACGCCAAGGACATCCCAGGTTTCAAAAGGACCAAGTTCCCAGCCAAAGCCAGCTTTAACAGCATCGTCAAGCTTATAAATTTCATCTGCAATTTCAGGTATACGGAATGAAGAATATCTGAATATCATAAAGGATAATTTTCTCAGAAAATCACCTGCTTTATCATTGGAGAAAGAAAGCAACTTTATTCTTTCATGAAGATCTTCAATTGGTTTTGCGGCAGTGACAGAGGGAAACTTTGATTTGCCAGATGATTCGTATTCAAAGGAATCAATATTTAGCTCAAGAATCTCTTTTTTCCCGTCAGGGGACTTAGTTTTTTTATAGAAACCCTGTCCGGTTTTGTCTCCCAGCCAATTATTTAATTCCATCATTTTAATAAAGTCAGGGATTCTGAAAAGTTCTCTAGATTCATCCTCGGGGCAGTCATTATAAATATTGGATGCAACTTTAATCATAGTATCGAGTCCAACCACATCAGCAGTTCTGAAAGTAGCTGATTTTGGTTTACCAGTTAAAGTACCAGTGAGCAGGTCAATTTCTTGAAATCTTCAATTTCATTTCACGCATTAGCTGAAAGGCGGCCATTATACTGAACAAACCAATGCGATTAGCAATAAAAGCAGGAGTATCTTTGCAGATTACAGTTGTTTTCCCTATAAACAAATCCCCATAGTAGGAAAGAAAGTCAATAATATCTTTCCTGGTGAATTTTGTTGGAATTATTTCCATAAGGGGGAGGTATCGTGGGGGATTAAAGAAGTGGACTCCACAGAAGTGCTCACGGAAATCCTCACTTCTTCCGTCAATCATATTATTTATAGGAATGCCAGAAGTATTTGATGTTATTAAGGTGTCCTTGCTCCGGAATTGTTCCACCCTTTCAAACACTTTCCTTTTAATATCCAGATTTTCAACAACTGCTTCAATAATCCAGTCGAATTCTTAATAAGCTTCATATCGTCATCAAAATTCCCTGTTTTAATTCTTGAAGCGAAGGAAGGATGAAATAAAGGTTCCGGGTTAGATTTGATAACATTCTGTAAACTGCTGTTAACTAATCTGTTACGAACCTTAGATGAGTTCAGGGTTAACCCCTTTTGAACTTCTTCATCTGTCAATTTATCGGGTATAATATCAAGGAGCAGTACGGAGCACCCTATATTAGCAAAGTGGCAGGCTATACGGGAGCCCATAACACCCGAGCCCAGGACGGTGACATTTTTAATAATTCTGTTCATAAATATCCAGGATGTTATAAAATATTAGTAATTACCGGAGCATTATAAATTTGATCTATCTGCTCCCGATACTTTTCCGCAAGGAATTTTCTTTTTACCTTCATGGTTGGGGTTAATTCACCTGTTTCCACAGACCAGATATCAGGTACAAGAGCAATCTTTTTAACCTGTTCAACGTGCCCGAATCTTTTATTATGTTTCTGGACCTCTTTCCATATTCTATTTTTAACTTCATCTGAGTGGACAATTGCTTCAGGAGTTTTTAATGGGAGGTTCTTTTTTTCTGCCCATATCCTGATGAAATCGAATCTTGGTTGAATTAAGGCAGCAGTGAATTTCCTGTTATCACCTACAATCATGATATGCTCAATGAAAAATGATTCCTTCATTTTATTTTCAATAGGCTGCGGGGCAACAAACTTACCGCCGCTTGTTTTGAATATGTCAGTCAATCTGCCGTTTATTATCAGGAAACCGCCTTTAACGATTCCTCCAGTGTCACCTG
Source organism: uncultured Ignavibacteriales bacterium (assembly GCA_963786395.1). Classification (GTDB taxonomy): domain Bacteria; phylum Bacteroidota; class Ignavibacteria; order Ignavibacteriales; family Ignavibacteriaceae; genus Fen-1301. The sequence continues at coordinate 47,087 of CAWAZD010000010.1, forward strand.
TATGGAACCAACCATCAGAATCAATGGCATGTAAAGTTGCCTCAGGATTGCGGAAATAGCCCAGCATAATATTCGGTCCTTTAGCAAGGATCTCATCATCAGTTGAAATTTTAATTGATACACCGGGAATAGGTGTGCCGGTTGTACCAATGAAATAGCCACCTTTTTCAAATCTATTACATGTAAGTACAGGCGAAGTTTCAGTTAGTCCATATCCCTCGATTACCGGAATACCGGCTGCAGTAAAGATTCTTGCAAGACGAGGCTGGAGAGCGGCAGAACCGCTAACGATTCCTTTTACATCACCGCCTAAAGCTTGCTGCCATTTAACAAAAACAATTTTCCTTGCAAAGAACAATCGTAGATTATAAAACCAGTTGTTATTTCCTCTTAGGTTATAATGGAGAGCAAGGTTAACAGCCCATCCGAAAATAGCCAGTTTTACAAAACTCAATTCACGTCCGGCAGCCATTATTTTTTCAAAGACTTTTTCCAGGAGGCGTGGGACAGTAACAAAGAAATTAGGTTTAATTTCTTTTATGTTCTCACCGATAGTATCTATGCTTTGCGGGTAATATATTTCTGCACCTATAAGCATATAAAAATAGACGCATGATTTTTCAAATATATGGCAAAGGGGAAGGAAACTGATTGTTTTTTTGTATAGACGGACCGGGAAAATCTGAGCCAATGTATGGACATTACTCATAATATTATTATGAGAAAGCATTACGCCTTTAGGAATACCTGTAGTGCCGGAAGTATAGATGATAGTGGCGATATCACTTTCTTTAACGTCATTGATTCTTTGATTTAATTCTTGATGGTTGATTTCATCTGCCAAATCCAACAATTCTGACCAGTGACGGTTGTTGTCAATTTTATCAAATGTAAAGACATCTTTTATTTGAGCCGTCGTGTGTTTTCTTACATTCTTTACTTTTGATAAGATCTCTTTATCCTCAACGAATACAAGTTTAATATTAGCATCATCAAAAACGAAACTATAATTATCTTCACTATTATTTGGATAGAGGGGTACTAATATTGCTCCAACCTGCAAAACTGATAAGTCGATGAAATTCCACTCTACCCGATTTTTTGAGATAAGTCCAACAGTATCTCCCGGTTCGATACCGAGTTTAATGAAAGCCAGACTAAGTTTATCAATGGTTTCTTTTACTTCAAGTGTGCTGTAACTTCTCCATGTCCCGGTTACTTTATCAGAAATTGCAGCATTTTTGGGAGAGTTTTTCAACTGGTGAGGTATTAAATCAGTTATTCTGTTCCGTTCAAGTTTCGGGAGTACCAAATTTTTATTCCGTGTAAATTCCTGAAATAGAAAGTCTTACGGCAAATATCACAAATGTGCATCAATTGATATGTACATACATCACGTTGTGATATTGTGCATCTGGTCGGGTATTACAGACATTGAGAGTGGACATTGACGATGATGGAGTACTGGATTGATGGAGTACTGGATTGATGGAGTACTGGATTGATGGAGTACTGGATTGATGGAGTACTGGATTGATGGAATGTTGGATTGTTGGATTGGAAGAAATATGCTGCATGGATGATATAAATTTAATTGTTTTAATGCCATAAATGGCATAAGTAATTATAATTTTATTTCATTTACCCAGTCCTAAAGGACTGGGCTAGATACTTCAAATGAATTAGTCGGGTTCAGAATGAGTATTAGTGGAGTGCATTAAGCGGGAGAGATTCTCAGCCTGCATGAGGAAGGTTTCTATTTTAGCTTCAGTATTTTGAGGGAAAACATTTCCATCTGATTCAATCGTAAGGAACGGAATACTCATTCTGTTCTTATATCTTGAATGAAGTTTATAAGAGGGGTCATGAAGTTTCTTCGCATAGATTTTATTTTCAATTGTCATTTCAGGAATGCAAACTGCTTCTGAGAAACGGGTTGGCATGCACCCGAAGGGGCCAATATTTATTATACCGCAGTATTTTTCAATTGACTCATGCAAAGCTGTACCTAAAGTAAGACCCGGTTCGCCTTTGATTTCAGTGGGGATAATATGTCTGCTGTGTTTAAGCAGGGACTCAATATCAGTGCGTGAATATTTATAATATCCTGATTTCGCTAGTATTTTCTTAATCCGGTATTCAGCATATTTCATATAATATTCTCTGATTAACCGTTCAAATTTCTTTTTGAATGAAGTATCCGGTTCAAGAAGTTTTTTTGACATGAGGTAATCAATATAAAAAAGCCATTCGGTCAGATAGGCATTTTTAAGGATAAAACCTTTTTCAGCTAATTGTTTGTTGAGAAACTTATGAGAAAAATGATCCCTTCGAACAAATATTTCTCCGACCATAGCAATATATTTTGCATGGCTGATTTTCTTTTTAGCGGGAATATTAGAGTGTATATTTTTTGCAATGGTTTTCAATTCGGTGAAAACATTATCAGGAGATTTCTCCAGAACACCAGTTAGTCTTTTAATTTCATTATTAAATATATTAAGACCTTCATCCGGATTAACAGCATGAGCCATGATACCGGATCTTATATCATCGAGAACATCCGCTGCAAGAAGGGTTTGGACGGCTCTTAGGGCAAAATTTGGACCAAGCCCAGCAAGTCCATCCTCATTCATTACAGTAAGGATAGTTGTGTTTTTATATTTTTTCTGTTTAATCATACTTCTCAGAAGAACCGGATACTGACCAAGACGGCAATTCCCGGCACCCTGAATCAGAAATAATACTATGAAGCTATTTTTATCCCAACGATTTTCAATGAAGTCAATTAATGATCCTGCTAGCAGAATCAGCGGGAGGCATTCTTTCCCTGTAGTATTAGAACGACCATATTTTAGTATATCATTATTGCCTTCAGGCAGAGCCTGAGCATTAAATCCCTGGCTTCTCATACCTGCGGCAAAAAGTTCAGAACTCAGATCACCCATAGATGGAATAAGAATGACGACCCGTTTATCGGACAAAGGAACCTTTTCACCATCGGAAGAAATAAAAAAAGTATTGTTATTAGAAGACAGAATAGATGCGGGGACAAAATCATCTATTATTATTAATTCTTTCTTGTGAATCTTTTTGTAATTCTGAATTATATCCAGAGCTGCATCAATACGAGTGTTTATACCGGCATCAGCAGTATGTCCGTCAAGTTCGAGTGTTAAGGATGGTTTTGAACCCATGATCGATCTGAACTGTGGAATTGTCATTGAATCGGGTGCGCATGAGAAGTTAGAAATATAGGTGGCGAATAACTGCGGATGCCGCTGTACAATCCTTGCAGCTTTTAATATTTTTTTTGAGGCTTCCCAGAACTGATCTTCCTCATGAATTTCCATCCGGTAGTCAAATATATCAAAGGGGAGGGCATAGACACCACGCGAAGCAAACTTTTGCGGGATTCCTTTATTAGCCAACCCGGTAAAAGAATTGTAAGATCTTCCGAAAATCACCATTGCTATTGTATTAGGATTATTATCTAACATCTTCAGGAACTCTTCACCGGTAGCAAACATTTCTTTCTGAAATTCTTCCTGCATACGTACAGCAAAATTGTAAGCTTCTTTAATCTTGTCAGTATTCTGTATTCCAATATGCTGAGCGATACTAATAAAATTATCTTCCTGAGTATTGAATCCTTTTGCAAAATTCAAAATAGGAGCAATTAGTTGTCCGTTAAAATTGTAATCCTTAAATGCCTGTTTAAGGAACAAAGGTTCTTCACTCACAAAAGCACAGCAGGAGTTAAAATCCATTCTGACTTGTTCAGAGTCTTTAACATACATCTCAAGTATCTGTGGAATAAAATAATAATCCGGATTCTTATTTATAAGGTTCTGGAACAGACCTATTGACAGCTGGCACGGATAGCAAAATGAAGTAAGCTCTCTTTGAAGAGAATCTTTTTCAGGGATATCAGACAGGACTATTTTTAATCCGAGCTTGGTGAAAAAATTATAATATAATGGGTAAAGATTATGAGTATGGAAAGACTGGTTCAATCCAATAGTTAAGGAATGATCGGGTAATTGAACCGGTCTGGCATATTTTTCAAACATCAGCCGCCGGCGTATATTGATATAATCAAATTGAGTGGCATCAAAATTTTCGCTATAGACCATATTGTAATATTTATTACAAGCGCCTCCGAAGGGATAGTTCTTACCAAGAACATTTATAATATTGACAGAACATTTCCTATCACATTTTTCTTTGGTACCCCTGCAAATAAAGGGATTTTTATAAAGGACATTCCGTTCAGACAGATCCTTAAGAGAATATTCTTTCTTAATGGTTAAGCCGAGGTCAAGTTTATTGTTTACTTCAAGCGCGACACCGTAAGCCCCCATGAGACCGGGTTCCGGAGGAACTATTATTTCAGATCCTGTTAAAGCTGCCATTGCTATGGGAATTGCTTTGTTGTAGCAGACTCCGCCCTGCATAAATATTTTATTGCCTGACTTGCGGGGACCCTTAACACGATTAATATAATTCAGACAGATAGAATAAACCAATCCCGCAGTGATATCTTCAATAGGAATATTTTCATGCAAAGCTGTTTTAATATCAGAGCTAATGAAAGTTGAGCACTGGTCGCTGAAATTGGGAGGATGGTTTGCCTTCATAGCGATAGGCTCAATTTCAGAAACCTGAATGCCAAATGTTTCTGAAACAGTTTCTTCAATAAAAGATCCTGTTCCTGCAGAGCAGGCTTCATTCATGGCATAGTCCGCGGGTACTTTATTAACAATAAAAGTATATTTCGCATCCTGTCCACCGATCTCATAAATGGTATCGACATCGGGATCAAAATTAACAGCTGATGTAGCATGAGCAATAATTTCATTTATAATATCACTGGTGAGAGCATGCAGACCAGCGATATGTCTTCCGGAGCCGGTTGTGCCGAGACCGGTAATAGTAATATTCTGTGGGATTTGTTTTAGAAGTTCAGTATAACATTCTCTTGCTGCTTTAATTGGATTTCCGTGGGTATATAAATAAACTTTTCCGATTATAGATTTATCCTTACGTCGGACGATAACGGCTTTAGTAGTTGTGGATCCGACATCAAGACCCAGTACACATTCATCTCCGTCTTCCGCAATTCCGGAAACGGATTCACAGAACTTTACTTTGTTTATAAATTCTTTTAAGGGAGGATGAAAAACAAATGAGCTTTTTTTCTTAATATACAAATCATTAAAATCGGTGAAAGGTATGGCATTATTATTCAATCCATAGATAGCAGCACCCAGAGCTTCAAAATAGGGAGCTTCATCTGGGATGATAATATTCAATGATTTTTTACGGAGGAATTCCATAACCAGATTATTTAATGTAACCCCGCCTGTTAAAAGAATATTTCCATTTCTTACAGTATCAACCAGTTCCTCTATCTTATCAGCCAACATAAGGGCAAGACCTGAAGCAACTTCACTTTTTGATGTTCCTTTATTCAAGGCATGAGTACAATCAGATTTACAGAAAACGGAACATCTTCCGGATACTTTAAAAGGTTCAGCATCCCGGGCTAAATTTAATACATCATCGAGTTCAATATCCATTCTTTTAATCTGCTGAAGAAAAAATTCACCGGTACCGGATGCGCACTGATTTTTTGCAATCAAGCGGGCAATCTTGTTATCATCATCCAGCGTATAAACCATAAAAGTTTCAGCACCCAGGCTAGCAATAGCTTTGATCGTTTTGTTTTTATGTTCTCTTGAAGCAAGATTATTTAGCATATGTGCGAATGCAAGTTCGACAGCTTCAGGTTCAGGAATTGCGGTAAGGTTAACTAAATTCCTAAATTTTCTACCAGTAACAATAGCCGGGTCTTTATCAGGGTTAAACTTTTTAAATAAATCGGAGAAGATAGATTGGGGGGCGCCATTATGAGAAGCCGATAAAACATCGGCAATACGGAGAATTCCGTCATTATCCTTTGAAACTTTTACAAAAGATATTGTTGCAGCACCGATACATATTCCGACAGATTTCTTCATTATAGTTACATGAAATGAATCGTAAAGTTATCAAAATTTGAGCTGAATTACATGCTGAAATTGCAATATAATTAGAAAGTAATTTTAGTGAAGATAAACACGGAGTGATAAAACCGGTTATTAATTGGCGATATAATCAGTATAATATTTAGATGATAAGAATAACTCATAAGTCGTAGCGTTTATTTAATAACAATATGATCACCGGAAAGAAAGAAATACGTGCATGGATTCCAGCCCCACCGGGTCGGGACAGGCTCTCCGCTGGAATTAAGATAATTAAAGTTTACTTAGGTATAGATATTAGCAATGTAGAGGAATAAATAGTGCCTAAAAATAAAAACGGGAATGGTTTGTATATTCAGTTATACAGCATTCATGGACTTATAAGAGGGCAAAACCTTGAACTTGGTCGTGATGCAGATACCGGGGGGCAGACAAAATATGTTGTTGAACTTGGAAACGCATTAAGTTCACATCCCCAAGTTGACAAAGTTGAACTTATTACAAGGTGGATAAACGACAGAAGTGTTTCTTCTGATTATTCAAGGCAGGTAGAAAAAATAAATGAAAAGTTCAGCATAATAAGAATGAAATGCGGGGGTTCAAAATATATAAGAAAAGAATTATTATGGGGACACCTTGCAGAATTTGTAGATAATAGTATCAAATATATTAAGGTGGGGAAAAGAGTTCCCGATATAATTCACAGCCATTATCCTGATGCAGGATATGTCGGAATAGAATTGTCGTCGTTCTTTGGGCTTCCTTTGATTTATACCGGGCATTCAATGGGAAGGAGTAAATTGAGTAAATTATTGAAAGATGGTTTACCTCATGAGGAAATTGAAAAACGATATAAGATCAGCCACCGTATCGAAATGGAGGAGAGAATAATTCTAATGGCTGACCTGATAATCACAAGTACAAAACAGGAGATTGACAAACAATATGGTGAATATACAAACAGCGCTAAATCCAAAATAGTAGTAATTCCTCCAGGAGTAGATCTTGAAATATTTCATCCACCGACTGAACCTTTTAACGCAGATGAAGAAGCTATTGAGATTATAAATAAAATAAGAAATAAGTTCCTTAAGTTTTTTATGCAAATTGATAAGCCATTGATACTTACGCTGTGCAGGGCAGACAAAAGGAAAAATATATCCGGGCTAATTACAGCATACGGGGAAGACCGGGAGCTAAGGGAAATAGCAAACCTGGCTATATTTGCCGGTATCAGGGAAGACATACAGACTATGCCAGATAATGAAAAAGAAGTGCTTACAGAAATTCTTCTGTTGATGGATAAATATAATCTTTACGGCAAAATGGCAATTCCCAAACGCCATGACACAAAATTGGAAGTACCAGAATTGTACAGAATTGCAGCGGGGAACAAGGGTGTTTTTATTAATGCAGCGTTGACAGAACCATTTGGATTAACCCTTATTGAAGCAGCGGCTTCCGGTGTTCCAGTGGTTTCCACTAATGATGGGGGACCGAAGGATATAATTGATAATTGTAAAAATGGTATTCTGGTTGATGTAACCGATCCCGGGAATATTGCAGAAGCAATTAAAAAAATACTTAAGGATGAAAGTGCATGGAATAATTTTGCGGAGAATGGATTAAAGAACGTAAAAAAATATTATACGTGGGAAGCGCATATTAATAAGTACCTTAAGGAGTTAGAAATATATATGGCAAAACATGAAACAGAAGATAAACCGGCTTTCATACCGTTTGGCGAAAAGGTTATGGGTATAAATAAACTTGTTGTAACTGACATAGACAATACACTTATTGGAGATGACGATGCTTTGAACAGATTTGATACACTAATACAAAATGTTCAGGACAAAGTAGGGTTTGCTGTGGCAACCGGGAGGACAGTAGATTCAGCCATAGAAGTATTAAAAATGAAAAATGTGCATCTTCCTATTGTGCTCCTTACTTCGGTTGGTACAGAAATTTATTATAACTACCAGGGGGAATTATTTTATTCAAAAGGATGGGATGCGCACCTTGGGTATCAGTGGAACAGAAAATTGATTGTAGATCTTTTGTCAAAGTTTGACTTTTTAACATCCCAGGAAGAGGAAACACAGAAAAAATATAAGATTAGTTACTTCATAGATGAAGATCCGGAGAAAATTAAAATAGTGAAGGATTTACTTTTACAGAAAAGAATAAAGGCTAAGGTGATTTTCAGTCATGAACATCTTCTTGACATACTTCCTTACCGGGCATCTAAGGGAAAGGCGATCAGGTATCTTGCATATATATGGAATATACCATTCGAGAATATTCTTGTGGCGGGGGATTCAGGGAATGATATAGAAATGCTGAAAGGTGAATTGCCGGCAGTAGTTGTCGGGAATTATGCTCCTGAACTTGAAGATCTCAGGGGGACAAAACGTGTGTATTTTGCACATAATAATTATGCTGATGGAATTATAGAGGGTATTGAACATTACAGCTTTTTGGAAGACAAAAGGAACCCAAATGATTAAATCATTTATCGCAGTGGTAGCAGAAAGGAAGATAGATTTTTTCCGTTATCTTAATCTGGTTGTATCAAACAACAGCAAACTTTTAGTCAAAGGAAATCTCATTGAAGTATTCAGGGAGTTCAAGCTTCATGATAATATTGGTCAACTTGTTGAACTTGAAGAAGCAGTTAATAAAATTATTGAATCAATTTGTATCGGTAATACAGTTTACCTGGAAATAAGAGAAGGTATCTGCGAATCTGAATATTATGTTTTCAATGTTGAAGAAAAATATTATGAAGAGATAGGTGTTGTTGATTACCTTAAATCTCAGGAACAATTTGTTGAGCCGGGGCCAGATAATGATCTCCTGACATTAGACTTCAAACCATTCTATGATAAGTTCCCAAGTATTCCTGCTACGAAGCGGATTGGCAGGGGGGTAGAACATTTGAACAGATATTTATCCAGCAAAATGTTTAATGAGCCTGAAAAATTGAAGCAAGCACTTTTCGATTTTATTTTGGTGCATAAATATAAAACACAGCAGCTTATTCTAAATGACAGAGTAAAAACTCCAGATCAGTTAAGTTATAATATAGACACTGCCTTAAATTATCTCAGGAAAAAGGAGGACAGGGAGCCATATATAAACTTTAAGAATGAGCTTCAGAATATGGGATTTGAACCGGGGTTAGGAAACACAGCGAGTTTACTAGTTCAAAGGTTGAGTCAGCTTGACCGTCTTCTTCATACACCGGATTATTTTGTATTAAAAGAATTTATCTCTGCTATACCAATGTTATTTAATATTGCAATTATTTCGCCGCATGGTTATTTCGGTCAGGAGGGAGTGCTTGGAAAACCAGATACCGGAGGACAGGTTGTGTATATACTTGATCAGGTAAAAGCCCTTGAGAAAGAATTAATAAGATCATTGCGTGAATCCGGAGTAGATGCTAAACCTAAAATAATTATATTAACCCGGTTAATTCCAAATTCGGGAGAGACGAGTTGTAATCAGAGAATTGAAAAGGTGCATAACACAAAAAATGTTTACATATTAAGAATTCCTTTTCACAACAAAGAGAACCAGGTAGTACAGAACTGGATATCAAGGTTTGAAGTATGGCCATACCTTGAGAAATTTGCAGAAGATTCTTATAAAGAACTGCTTGCGGAATTCGGTGAGAGACCCGATTTTATTATAGGAAACTATTCTGACGGAAACCTAGTAGCGACTTTCCTTTCAAAAAAATTCAGTGTAACGCAATGTAACATTGCTCATGCTCTTGAAAAGAGTAAATATCTTTACAGTACACTCTATTGGAAAAATCTTGAACAGACATACAACTTTTCAGTTCAATATACTGCAGACCTATATGCAATGAACTCGGCTAATTTTATTATCTCTTCTACTTTCCAGGAGATTGCCGGGACTGATGACGGGATTGGTCAGTATGAATCATATGTTGATTTTACGATGCCCGGGTTGTATCGTGTAAAGTATGGTATAAATTTATATCATCCTAAATTTAATATTGTACCGCCCGGTGTTAATACAGTAATATATTTCCCGTATACAAACGTGAGGGAAAGGATAAAGGAAACTAAGGATGAACTTGAGAAAATTCTTTTTAGTAATTCCGAAATGGAAGATGTATTCGGGAAGTTAGACAAGCCGGAACTTACTCCGTTGTTTTCTTTGGCAAGATTAGATAAGATAAAAAATCTAACATCGCTTGCCAGATGGTTTGGCGAAAGCAAAGAGCTCCAAGAGAGATCAAACCTTATAATAGTTGCCGGTAAAATTGACCCGAATAAAACTACCGATGCAGAAGAAAAAGAACAAATTGAAATTATGTACAAGATTATTGAGGAGTATAATTTATCCGGAAAGATGAGGTGGATTGGAAAGTTATTCAGAAAAGATATGACAGGTGAAGTTTACCGCGTAATAGCAGACCATAGGGGCATATTTGTTCAGCCGGCATTGTTTGAAGGATTCGGGCTTACAGTTCTGGAAGCTATGCGATCCGGACTTCCGGTATTTGGTACGAGGTATGGGGGTCCTCTTGAAATTATTGAAGATGAAAGATCAGGGTTTCATATTGATCCGGTTAACGGTAAGGAAACAACATTGAAAATCCTTGAGTTTCTGGAAAGGATAGAAAAGGAACCGGATTACTGGAACAGGATTTCTTCGGCTGCAGTAAGGAGAATTGACAGTACATTTAACTGGAAGCAATATGCAGACAATCTATTATCACTTGCGAAGATTTATGGTTTTTGGAAATACACATCTAATATTGAAATGACAGAAATGAATGCCTACCTGGATATCATTTATCATTTACTTTATAAACCAAGGGCAGATGATGTAATTAATCATACCTCCCACACCTAATGTTTTGACTAATAAAATAATAACATAATTATTGATAGGGGGCGTGGGCACTCGGGCTCATTAAATGGTTTATTTTGAGATTTCCCGATTATGGGAAGTATATGAGAGGCCTTAATTCTCATGAATGGTGAAATAAACTATTTATTCGGAGATAGATGAGGCTTAAACCTTTGAATTTGAAATTGGTATATTAATTGTTTAGCTTATTGAAGCTAAGAATTGGACTTGAAGGAGCCAATTGTTAGGAAAATATCTATCCAGCTATTGTCATAATGGCACAACTGTATGACAATTTGACTGATATGGGGGAGAAAAGGGAGAATTAAGAAAAACCAATAAAAACTTGTAACTGGCCTGTATCTGGCCTGAATGTGGCCTCGCGCTGTAGCAATGATATAGCAGGGAAATAGGGAGTAAGGAGTAGGAAGTAAGGAGTGATCTTACCCCAATTAGTAGACAATAATTTAAGACACTATGAACAGAGGAAGCAATTTAAGCAAAAGATCTGGGACTAGAGAGGCTGTGTGAATATGACAATTGGTGGTTTTAACATAGCTATTGAGACAGGAAAGAGAATTGGTTTTTAGAGATCAAATTTGTTAAGGATTTTAACGAAAATGCACAAATAATAGTGATTTTGTATATATTTGGGTTTACATATTTTGAGTCTATGAAGTTTATATTAATCGTTATTTTACTTGGTTTTACCGCGGAATATTTTCCACAGTCTGATTCTACCGATGCTGAATTTGAACTGTTTACTGTCAGTTTAAATGGAAAAATCCTTAGTGTTATATCAAGTGAGGGGGATTCATTATATTCGAAGGAATTTGAAAATCCCCAATTCACAACTGCTGATCTTGACAGCGATGGAGTAGAGGAATATATTCTGACGGATTATAAAACAAAGGACGACAAGAACGATTATACGATTTTTGTATATAATACACTTGATACTTTCTACTGTGTGGATTCAATCAGGTCTGGCTTTTTAGAACCATACATAGTTTATTCAAACGAGGCAGAGAGTAATATAATTGTTACAGGTTACCCGCTGTTTAATGAAATGAATGAAGGAAAAGAAGAAACGGCTTTTCCTATTAATGTGTGGGAATATGAAGAAGCTGCGGTTGTTAATGTAAACAAAGATATTTACGATTTGTTCGAGTCAGAAACGGAATCAATTATAGATTACCTTGAAGATTATTTTGCATCTAATATTGTAAGTTGTAATTCTTCACAGCAGGTTGACAATGTTATAGCAGCCGGGTACATAAACCTTGTAAATGCGGGAGAAAATTCTGTTGCCTCTCAGTTTCTAAAAAAGTATTATTTATGCCCTGATACTGATGGCTATAAACAGAAAATTGAAAACTTAATTAAGGTAAATAAATGAGATTATATCCGGCAGGATATTATGCTTAAGAGAGGGAATTTCAGCAGCCATGTTTTTTTGTTACTATTTATTCTGTTTACCTTAGTAAGTACACAGGCACAGATAAAAATTAAGAGTTTAAGATATTTTCCTTACGGTCAGGAGACATCCTTTCCAGTGATAACTCCTGAAACTGACGGACTTGTAATTGACTTCGATGTTGATTCACAAAATGTTCCGGATTTAAGGATAGTATTCCGTTTCTGCGACAGGAACTGGCATCCTGTAAACAATAACTTCCTGACAAATTACGGTCAGAATATATCATTGAATCTTGACTTCTCGACACTTCCATCAACAGTTCAAAAGGCAAAGTATCATTTTGACGGCGTATTTCCTGACCAGAAGGGATACGTATCATTTCCATATTCCGGCAAGTATATATTTTATATTACAGATGCACTTGATACGACGATTGTATATGGGACGGGACAGTTCATAGTAGTTCATCCTGATATCAAATTAGATGTTACAATGAAAAAGGAACTGCTGGAGGACAAGACTTATTATCCTCTAGAACTTGGCAGGATATTTAACATTACAGCGAAATTTGATTTGCCTGATAATCTTTTCCCGGCGAATGTTAGCAGTATGGAGATTATAGAGAATCAAAAAATACTTTACCCATACATAGCAGACAGAACTTTCAACTCAAATACCCGCCAATTCTACTGGAACGGGAACCGGACGTTATCATTTACCATAAGGGACATTAAGCCCGGTAATGAATACAGGCAGACTGATCTGCGCAATACAGGCAAAAACATATCGGAAAATGTAAAAGCACAGTTTGATGGAATGGAATATCCGCGGTTCGATAAATTCGGGGGAAGAGATCTTAACGGCGGTAAAATACTGACTGACTACAATAACGAATATGCCAACTATATGAACGTTACATTTTCATTCAGACCTTATGATAATTTTTACGGCAGCATTTATTTAGCGGGGGCATTTAATGACTGGCAGATACTGCCCGAATATGAAATGGCTAACAGCGGTGGATATTATACAAAGACAGTTGAGCTTAAAAGAGGGGTGTATGATTATCAATATGTTACCGCAGACAATATCAATAATCAGATAAAAAATGATAACTGGATTCAGCTTGAAGGTAATTTCTGGGAAACTGAGAATGTCTACCAGGTCTTCATCTATTACCAGGATCCGAATTACGGTGGATTTGACAGAATAATTGGATATCAAAAACTAATAAGCAAATAGGTTATGGAAAAACTAAAAATTGGTGTTATAGGTACAGGACATTTAGGAAAGTTACATACTAAAATGTTTCAGCAGATACAGGATTGTGAATTAACCGGGATATATGATATAAATCCGGATAATCTTGCAAACGTTGCAAAAGAATTTAATACGCGTGCATTCGGGAGTTTTGATGAGATGATGCAAACGGTAGATGCAGTTTCTATAGCAGTAACTACAAGTGCTCATCATAAGGTAGCAAAAGAATGTCTATTAAATAACAAACATATATTTATAGAAAAACCAATCACTTCATTAATTCCCCAGGGGGAAGAGATAGTTAAGATTGCCGCGGATAAAAATCTAACACTTCAGGTTGGGCATATTGAAAGATTTAACCCGGCTCTTCTGGCTGTGGAACAATTTCTAACTGAGCCAATGTTTATACAGTCAGACAGGTTATCGCAATTTAACCCACGCGGGACTGATGTAGCAGTAGTACTGGATCTAATGATACATGATATAGATATTATTTTGAGTCTTGTGAATTCGGAAGTAACGAGGATAGACGCAAACGGTGTAGCTGTAGTTTCAGATAACATTGATATAGCAAATGCGCGTATACAGTTTGCCAATGGTGCAGTTGCAAATGTAACTGCAAGCAGAATATCGCAGAAGAAGATGCGTAAGATGAGATTATTCCAGAAAGAAAATTACATATCACTTGATTTTATAGGGGGGGTAGCAGAGGTTTACAGGCTTGTAGAAGCAGACCAGCCATTATTTACACCTGCTATTTCATTTGGTGAAATAGGGATTGGCAACAAGAAGAAAAGAGTTGTATATGAGCAGCCTGAAATAAAGGAAGTGAATGCGCTTAAATATGAACTTGAACTTTTTGTTAGATCAGTAATTGAAAAGAAAAAACCTGTAGTATCAGGAATGGATGGATTAAAAGCTTTAAGAGTTGCAGAAATTATTATTCAGAAAATAGAAGAATCTAAAATAAAAGCATAATATTAGGAAACCCGAGATGAGAAAATTGAATCTGATCTTTTGTACACTGATTATTTTAGCAATCAGTAATATAAGTTGTTCTGTGTACCAGACAATAGTTAATCTTTCGCGGCTGAAATTTAAACTTAATACAGTAACAGATTATAATATCAGCGGTGTAAATTTTACTAACAAAAGAACGATCAATGATCTATCAACTTTGGAAGCTCTTAAACTAACATCTTCATTTCTAAATAAATCAATGCCGGCTTCGTTTATAATTAATGTTGGTGCAGTTAACCCGAACAACGGAACGGGCGGTTATCCAAGCACGAATGCTACAATAGTTTCATTCCCATGGCGTCTTTTAATTGACGGAAAAGAAACCATAACGGGTGATATCTCAAATCCTGTAACTGTTCCAGGGACGGGGCAGGAGACGGTTATTCCAATCCGGATATCTATTGATCTTTATAAGTTTTTTAACAGCAAAGATTATGAGGGGCTTGTTAACCTGGCTATGAATCTTAGCGGTAATTCGACCGGGAGCGCATCAAATATAGTAATATATGCAAGACCAACAGTTGCAACGCAGTTAGGAAATATTAGTTACCCGCAGGAGGTAAAGATTGTGAATCTGGAGTATTCGAAATAAAGGCAATGGAATAATGGAGTGATGGAGGAATGGAGTGATGGAGGAATGGATTGTTGGAGGAATGGATTGATGGAAACAACCCACCGCCTTCGGCGACCCCCTTTGATAAGGGGGAATAGGAAAGGAAGGTTGGAGTAATGGATTGATGGAATGTTGTATTGATGGGAACAACCCCCCGCCTT
The DNA here is from genome assembly GCA_963786395.1 of uncultured Ignavibacteriales bacterium. GTDB lineage: Bacteria > Bacteroidota > Ignavibacteria > Ignavibacteriales > Ignavibacteriaceae > Fen-1301. The sequence continues at coordinate 62,483 of CAWAZD010000010.1, forward strand.
CGGCGACCCCCTTTGGTAAGGGGGAGAAGGACAGGAAGGAATGGATTGTTGGAGTAATGGAGTAATGGAAAAAATTAGCTGCATGGATTCCCGCCTCCGCGGGAATGACAATATAGAGTTTGTATAAGGTGTTATTCATTTTAATGCCATAAATGGCAAAAGTATTTTTTACTTGATACCATTTACCCAGTCCTGAAGGACTGGGCTAATTTGAGGATTTAAATAAGAATGATATTGTTTAATTTATTATTATAAAAAAATGACAAAGAAAGAAAAATATGCTATTGGTGTTGATCTTGGCGGGACCAATATTAAACTTGGTATTGTTTCGGAGAAGGGAAAGATAGTTAAAAAAACTACTGTTGAAACAAAGGCTGATGAAGGTCCTGACAGTGTGATAGCGCAGATTAAATACGGTATTAATGTACTACTTCATGAAAATGGACATAAAATACATGGAATCGGCATAGGATCTCCGGGAATAGTAGCGTTGAAAAAAGGAACCGTAGAGAATCCCCCAAATTTCCCAGGTTGGATAAAAGTAAATCTTGGCAAGATTCTTCAAAAGGAATTCAAAACAAATGTGCATGTTGAAAATGATGCGAATGCTGCAGGGATTGGCGAACTGATTTTCGGAGCAGGGAAATCAATTGAATCATTCATCATGATAACGCTAGGTACGGGAGTAGGTGGGGGGATTGTATTTAATAAAAAGATATTCCGGGGTGAACGCGGAGGAGCAGGTGAAGCAGGGCATATAACAATAGACTATAGAGGAGAAAAATGTAAATGCGGTTCTTACGGATGCATTGAAACCTATGCTGGAAACGGATATCTTGTAAGGAGAGTTCAGAAAGAACTTAACAAACATAAGGATTCAAAAATCTGGGAACTTATAAGCAAAAATCCGGATAATCTTTCGCCCAAAATAATTGATGAAGCAGCAGTTAAAGGTGATATATATGCTCAATCTATCATACATGATCTTGGAATTCGTCTTGGGGCTGCTTTTAGTTCAATGAGCAATCTTCTTGATATCACCACCTTTATAATCGGCGGCGGAGTTGCAGGATTCGGAGAACCCTTGTTCAAGACTATAAAAGAAACGATGGCTCAAAGAGTTATAACTCCTTTGCGTCCCAGAATAAAAGTCATTCCGGCAAAGCTTAAGAACGATGCAGGAATAAAAGGAGCCTCTTCACTTGTCTTTTATAATCAATAAAATAATTAAAACTATCATTAAATGAAGTTTATATTTCTTGTTATTCTTTTCAGTGCTTTACTCCCTGCACAGGGGCGGGAAACTACTTTGCTGAAAACCGTGGATGATACATTAGCTGTAAGAGATACGCTAATTAAAAAGAAATATGATGTGGACACAGTTATTTATTCCAGCGCCAGCGATTCTCTTATTTTTTACGTTAGTAAGAAAAAAATGAACCTATACGGGGACAGTCAGCTACTATACAGAGATACCGACCTCAAAAGCGCAACCATTAAGATAGATTTTTCTACAAATAATATTGATGCAGAGGGGGTACCTTCAGATTCGGGTGCGGGGAAACTAAAAGGTACACCTATACTTGTTGACAAAGGAGAGACTTATAATGGTGTGAAGATGAAGTTTAACTTTAAGACTTCAAGAGGATTTATAACGAGTGCCGGTTCCAAACTTGAAGGGGCAATATATAATGGCGATAAAATAAAGAGGATGGACAAGGATACTTATTTTATTGAAGACGGAATTTACACTACCTGCGACGAAACTCCACCGCATTTCTATTTTTATGCGCATGAAATGAAGGTGATCCAAAAAGATCAGATTGATGCCCGCTGGATATGGCTTTATTTCGGGGGGGTGCCTTTACCGATTCCAATACCGTTTGCTGTATTTCCAATTCAGTCAGGCAGGCGCTCCGGAATAATTGTTCCTACTTTCGGAGATGACGCCACTTACGGTTATTATTTTTCGAGGTTCGGATATTTCTGGGCTATAAATGATTACATGGATATTAACTTAAATGGTACCTACTTTACGCGCGGAAGTTATGACTTAAATTCCAGGTACCGTTATGCCAAAAGGTATAATTATTCGGGGCAGTTTGAGGCAGATTACAGCTACAGGAAAATTGGTAAGGTAACTGATCCGAATTATTCCAATTCTACAAATTGGAATTTGAAAATAAATCACAACCAGACAATTGATCCAACAACGAGACTTGATGCTAATCTTCAATTCTCATCACAAAATTATAATACGCAAAATGTTACAAATCTAAACCAGGTTCTTAACTTATCTTCACAGATTCTCTCATCGGCTACACTATTCAAATCGTGGGAAGAAGCGGGGAACAGTTTATCATTAAGCTATTCCAGAATACAGGATATTCAGTCAGGTAATACAAATGAAATTCTTCCAAACCTTACATTCCAGATGTCCCAGAAATATCCTTTCCGCAGCAAGGGAGTCTCTTCAGACCAGAAATGGTATGAATTATTAGGAATTAGTTATTACGGACAGTTTGAGAATTTAAGAGATAAAATCAATGGGGATTTGAATATCAGAGGAGGATTTAACCATTCTATTTCAACAACCTTTTCACCAAAGATCGGGTACTTCAATTTTACACCTAATTTCAGTTATAATGAAAAGTGGTATAATAAATACGTAATAGAAGAAATTGGTAAGTCACCTGTTACCGGGAATGATACGCTAATTGTCAAGGACGGATATAAATTAAATGCAGTCAGAACATTCAACACCGGAGTTTCTGTACAAACGAGATTTTATGGAATATTCAATCCAGATGTGCTGGGAATTGCGAGTGTAAGGCATTCAGTAACACCATCATTATCATATAATTATACACCTGATTTTGGCAAACCCGGGTGGGGATATTATTCAACATATACCGATACAAATGGTAATAAAATAAAATATGACAAATTTCAGAACTCAGCATTTGGAGGCGCATCTCAGGGTGAGCAGCAGAGCGTATCATTTTCTTTAGACAATTTATTTGAGATGAAAACAAAAGTTGATCCTACAGATACAACATCAAAAGAAAAGAAAATAAGGTTAATTGACGTAAGTGCTAATATGAGTTATAATTTTGCTGCCGATTCGTTAAAACTGTCAGATCTTAATATAGACTATACAACTCAGATAGGGGATATATTGAATCTGCACAGTCATACTACATTTACTCCCTACGATTACTCACCAGTTACGCAACAGAATGTAAATAAATTCTTAATAAATGAGGGTAAGGGTTTTTTCCGATTGACGAATTTTACTTTTAACCTTTCTACTAGTATTTCGGGTGAAAAGTTAAAATCAAAAGAGTCTGAAGTCCCCAAACCGGAGGACAGACCAGCCAGTGAGCTTGATAATCTGAATCGTCAGAATTACCAGGGTGTATATAATCAAAAGGAACCTGACTTTTCTATTCCCTGGTCTTTATCATTGAGTTATAATTATTCACTAAATAAGCCCACACCTTTATTTGTATCTTCTTATTCAAATATGAGCGGATCGCTTGATTTTAATTTGACACCGGCCTGGAAATTTTCAGTAAGCGGCAGTTATGATTTTAAAGAGAAGCAATTTGCCGCACCGCAGATAAGAATATCGCGTGATCTTCATTGTTGGTTGATGAACTTTACATGGAATCCTATCGGGTTATACAGGGGTTACAATCTTGAGATCAGAGTAAAAGCTCCGCAGCTTCAGGATCTTAAGATTACCAAACGTTCAGATTTCTACAGCGGGAAATAAGTATGAGGCATTTTATAATTGATGGAAATAACTTAATAGGGAAAATACCTTCTTTATTTAAGTTGCAGAAAAAAGACGGTCAATCTTCCCGTGAAAAACTTGCTTTCATTTTAGAGAGCTATTTTGCCACCAGGAGAAACAATAGAGTATCTTTGCATTTTGACGGATTTATAAATCAGGTAATCAGGGTCAGTTCAATTAATATTATTTACTCTGGTAAAAAGAGTGCTGATGATGAAATAAAGCATGAAATAGAAACTGAGAGAAACAGAAGGAACCTTATTGTCATTTCCTCAGATAATAACATTTTGCAATTCGCGAGAGTCTGCGGATGTGAAGTAAGGACCTCTGAAGTTTTTTCGAGGGAAATTATGGATAGATCGACTGAAGATGAAGAGAAGAAAAGAGAAGACGGGATAGATAATGATGAGATGAAAAGATTATTTGATGTATGATTGATTAATTAGAGGTTCATTTGAAAGTATTAGCTACAATATTATTATTTCTTCTTGTCACATTCGATTCGAATACTCAGACAGTAGATCATAGTTATTTCGTTGAGAATGGGGAAGTCTATTTCCAATTCCAATTATCGACACAAACGGATTTGAATTTACTTACTAAAATTATTTCTATTGCTAATGTAAAAGATAAAGTTGTATATGCTTTTGCGAATGAGAAGGAGTACAATAAATTCTTAGAATATGGTATAGCTCATACTGTATTATCGAATCCGGGCGTTGTCAAAGATGTAAAGATGCTTGAGAAGTCAGAAGATATTAGTGCCTGGAATACTTATCCAACTTACAATGCTTATGTTGCAATGATGACTGCGTTCCAGGCGGCACATCCGGATATTTGCAAAATTATTGATGCAGGAATAACAGTAAAAGGTCACCATATATTATTTGCCAAAATAACACAGAATAGTGATGTAAGGGGGGCAAAACCTCAGTTCATGTATACATCATCGATGCATGGAAACGAAACCACAGGTTATGTTTTAATGCTTCGATTAATTGATACTTTACTTAACAGTTATGGTAAAGATATTCGATTAACAAATCTTGTTAATAATGTGGAGATCTGGATTAATCCACTTGCAAATCCTGACGGCACATATAAAAGGAGCGACACAACAGTTGCAGGTGCTACAAGATATAATGCTAATGGTATTGATTTGAATAGAAATTTTCCCGATCCGCACCAGGGACAGCATCCTGATGGCAATGACTGGCAGCCGGAAACATTAATAATGATGAACCTTATCAAATCAAATAATTTCACTCTTTCAGCTAATTTCCATTGCGGTGCACAAGTATTTAACTATCCCTGGGATACATGGGGGAAACTTCATCCTGATGATACCTGGTATAATTTTATAGGGAGGAATTTTGCTGATACGGTGCATGTTTATTCATATCCAGACACAACCTACTTTACGGATCTGAATAATGGGATTACAAATGGTTATGCCTGGTATCAGGTTTTTGGCGGCAGGCAGGATTATATGAATTATTTTGGTCATGGAAGAGAAGTTACTATAGAACTGAGCGATGCTTATATACTTTCTGCTTCTCTTCTTCCGACGTATTGGAATTACCTATACCGTTCATTCCTAAATTATATTGAAAACACATATAATGGAATACGTGGAACCGTAAAAGATACAATTGGGAATCCCATTAAGGCTTTAATAACAGTAACAAATCATGATGCGGATCAATCACAAATCTACTCTGACTCAGTGACAGGATCCTTTTACCGAATGATTGCTCCCGGGAGCTATAATATTACTATTTCAGCAGACAGTTTTGTTACCAAGACAATCAGCAATATAAACGCAGCAAATTATACTGCATCTACATATAGCATTATGATGGACCGGATTCCAGCAACAAATGTTGAACAAATAAGATTAAACTCGTTTAATTATCAGCTTTACCAGAACTATCCGAATCCCTTTAATCCATCTACATCAATTGAATTTGAGATTCCGAAAGAAGGTAATGTATCAATCAAATTATATGATATAATTGGAAATGAAGTACGTACACTTATTAATGAATTTAAGAAACCGGGTCATTTTAATTTATTGGTAAATGGAACTAACCTTGCGAGCGGAATGTACATTTACAAAATGCAATCGGGGAATTATACTTCAACGAAAAAGCTGATACTGGAAAAGTAATATAAACCATAAAGGATCTTTGCTTTCGAAAGTCGGTTAGACATGGATTAAGGGGATCCCCGCTTTCGCGGGGATGACAAAATATTTAGGGGATTACTACTTAAGAAATGGATTTCCGCCCCGACATTCGAGCACAGATTCTTTGATGCACTCCTAATGACACAAATGAATAATTGTGCCGGGGAATGGTCCCCGACACCCCAGAAAAAACAGAGATTCTTCGGGAAGAGGATGAATCCACTTACCATTTAATGCCATGAATGGCATAAATGCCCGGGCTATAGGAAAGGATAAATGACAAAGCTAATATTTTTATAGTAATTCAATAATTGGAATAGGATTTCAAAAATTACATTCAAATCATAAAGTAGACAGTTATATACCTTTTTTTTGTACTTATTTCCGTTGGCATATTTATTGAAATTCCTATACGCAGGAAATACATTTTTTATACAAAAAAACAAATAATTTATGTTTATTGAAGAAAAAGATACTATATCAGAAAACACGATCACACTTATTAATGAACTAAATCAGGGAATAATTCGTGATTGTAATGAATATCTCCTTTCAAATCCGGACGCAAGAATATATCATCATCCCCTTTACCTTAGAGTTTTATCAATCGAATCAAAGCAAACCTGTCAATTAATAATTTCGCGAAATACGGAAGGCAAAATTAACGGTCTGATGCCCTTGCTTAGAACGAAGGGTATACCATTTGGTCCAAATCCTATTGTTTGTGCTAAGAGGTTATCATCACTTCCAAGAACCCCATACGCAGGTGCACTGGCTGATGACAGTAAAGTTTTTTCTCAAATACTTGAAACTCTAAAAGAAATGTCAGAAGAATACAGTGGATCACTTATCCAGGTTAAAACCGACAACCCATCAAAGTATTCAGAAAAAGGGTTTAAATCAATTGAATGGAGGAAGACTTTTATAAAAGACATTCCTCCACCGGGAGAGCCAGTTAAATTCGAAAGCCGGAAAGATGAGCGGGATATTTTGAGAGATATCAGGAGAGCTGACGAGCACAATGTTAAATTCAGAAATGCAGAATCACTGGATGATGTTAAAAAATGGTATTGGCTGTATTTAGAAAGAATGCGATTCCACAGAGTACCTGCGAGATCTTTCTTGTTTTTTAAATCCTGCTGGGAGATTTTGAAGCCAGCGGGTTTGATGGATCTTCACCTTACTGTACTTGAAACAGGGAAATCATATGAAATCCTTTCCGGTAATTTAAATTATAAATTTGGAGATCACTACTTTGGCGGATTTAAAGCGGGTAATATGTCAAAGTCCTACTTAATGTTTGGCGATTTTCTATTGTTCAATGAAATCCAAATGATTCAGGAACAGGGATTTAGATCTTATGACCTTGGAGAAGTGCCTGGAGGAAGTCATAATCTGGAGAGATATAAAAGGAGATGGGGAGCCAGAATGGTACAGATCTATCATCATTATTGTGGTTCTAATTGTAGTAATATATCTGATAATCTTGAAATTCCGGGCGAAGATAACCTATCAACTAAAATATGGAGAAAAGTACCACTTCCGATGACTGCGGCAATAGGAAATATAATTAATGCGAGATTATAAATGTATCTGCATATTAATATTTCCTGATTATTTAATAAGGTTATGATTATGTATCGTGTTTGTATGATTTCACAGTCTTCGCACCCGGATCCAAGGGTTAGAAGGGAAGCTGAAGCCCTTTCAATGAAAGGATATGACGTTGATATTATTTGTTATGGTGATAGAAAATCCGAACCTGCAATTGAAAAGTATGGTTCTATTACTGTATATAGAATATTAGTGAGACATAAAGTAGAATCTGTAATAAAGTATTTCATTGAATCGATTCATTTCTTTATCCGGGCATTTTTCAAATTACAATATTTGTCATTAGTAAAAGGATATGATCTGGTACAAGTGCATAATATGCCTGATTTTCATGTTTTTACAGCTATATTTCAAAAACTTGCCGGGATACCCGTTGTATTAGATCTACACGATCTTACTCCCGAACTATTTGAGTCCAAATGGAGTGGGAAAAAACATTCAGCAATCCTGGGTATAGTTAATTTCATAGAAAGAATATCATGCAAGTTTTCAAATCAATTAATTACAGTTACTGATGCCTGCAAAGAAAATCTCTTAAACCGGAGAATTCCACCCGATAAGATTACTATTGTAATGAATACGCCGGACAACAGAATATTTACGTATGACAATAAAAGAGAGTATAAAATAATTAAAAAAGGGGCTAAAATAATTTATCATGGTACTGTAGCAGAACGGTTCGGACTTCATGTTGCAATTAAAGCGATGCAATATATTAACAACAGGATTCCGGGAAGTACACTTACTATTTATGGAGGTTACGATACCTCATATAAAATCTATCTTGAGGAACAGATAAAAGAACTCAACCTGGAGGATAATGTTCATCTGATGGGATTTCATACATTAGAAGAAATATATGGATTCATAAAAGAATCGGATTTCGGGGTTGTACCATATCTTAATAATACATATATGAACCTCGCATTATCCACTAAAATGTTTGAATACAATGCTTCATTACTTCCGGTTGTTGCCTCAAAACTAAGATCTTTCTCCAAAATATTTAGTTCGGATAGTATAGCTTTTACTAATCCTGAGAGTTCTCTTGACTTAGCAGGAAAGGTAATAAAACTTTGTTTTGATCCGGACAAGAGAAGAAACCTTGCAGAGAATGCCTTTATAACTCTCCAGAGTATTTCCTGGCAAGTAATGTCAGATAGATATGTAGAACTTATTAACTCAACAATTAAATATTCTCCTCATGCACAGAAAAAAAATCACCATGCACAAAACCAGGCTATAGGAAGAAGGATCTTATAATATCTATGTTAACAAAACCATCAGAAATAACGAGTCGAATAATAATCGAAAATGATTTAACTTCGGAACTTATAATTGAATTAGAGGAATATATAAAATTACACCCTCATGCCAGGTTTTACCATCATCCTCTTTATTTAAAGGTCTTATCTTTAGAAACCAGTCAACCCTATAAAATAATTATTTCACGATCTGACTCTGGAAATATTAATGGATTCATGTATTTACTTGAGACACGCGGTATTTCATTAGGACCGCGTGCTGTTATTAGCTCGAAGAGGATTGCATCTTTACCCAGGTCATCAATCTCAGGCCCGGTAACTAATGATATTTCTATTACTGAATCGATACTTGAAAGAGCAAAGAAGATTTGTGATAATATTCCCGGCAGTATGCTTCAGATAAAAACTAACTATAGTTTAGATAATATAATTTCAGGGTTTAACTCTATCGACTGGAGGAACACATATATAAAAATTATCCCGGAACCCGGTAACGATCTTAATCTGAAAAAAAACACAAAGTACGGCATTAAAAGAAGTCTCTTAAAAGCTCAGGAATATAATATTAAATTCAGAGAGGCAACGAGTTTACATGATTTTAAAGAATGGTACAGACTTTATTTAATTGTAATGAGGTATCACCGCGTTCATGCCCGCTCTTTTCAGTTTTTTAAGTTATGTAGAGATATTTTAAAACCAGCAGGTCTGATGCAACTTAATTTGGCTGTAATAGAGAATCATAATTCATCTAAAATATTATCCGGTAACTTTAATTTTATATTCAGAGATCAATACCTTAACGGGTTTAAGGCAGGCCAAATGGATAAAAATGATCTTCTTGCCGGTGATTTCCTTTTGTATAATGAAATTCTGATGCTTCAGGAAAAAGGTTTCAGATTCTTTGATCTTGGAGAAACTCCTGACAATCATCAGAGTCTTATACAGTATAAACTAAAATGGGGTGCGGAACCGGAACGTGTTTATCATAATTTTTATGGAACAAAAGCTGATATGGTAAAAAAAGGTATGGATTTTAAAGGGGATTCCAGTCTTTCAGCAAAACTTTGGAGACTGATGCCATTGAAGATTACAGAGATGGCAGGTAGAATGATTAATAGCAGACTATAACACTACAATATATGATGAATTGCTACTTGTAATGTATTAATCATTTGTAAATTGGATGGGGAATAAGGAAAACTATGAGAAATATATTAACCAGGATAATTGTGCAGGTTCTACAAACCATATTTGTTAACTATTCAAAACTGTCCGAGGAGGATTATGATTATTTATGTGAATCCACTATGTGAGAAGCATTTTACAGTTTATGCTAATTCAATTATGAAGGTACCGGCAAAGATTTAAGTTTATATAGAAGGGAAATATTTATATCCTAGTTCACCGATAAACCTACAGACGAAATCAGGAGAGTTTTTAATAATGGGTGACACAATTTTATCCTTAATTGCAGAAAACAATTTATGTTCAGGTACTGAAGGGTAATAAGACACAAAATTATCTCTCTCAACACCTCCCCATTGAGATTTAAAATCCCTAAGTCCTCTGTTATCAAAATCGCTTTTCCCAAAATCATAATATTTGAATCCAAGTTTAATTGCTTCGAGCAAAGAGTACCAGACGATAAGGTTATTAGGGCGCAGGTGCTGATATTTATTGTCTGAAGCATTGTATTTATAGGTTAACACAGAATTCGAATGTAGAAACAATGTTGCAGCAATATCAATATTGTCTTTTTTTACTAATATGACAAAACCATTTCCTTGGTTAATAATGCAATTAAAAATCTCACTAAAAAAGCTACGCGGCTGCACAGGAATACCTTTCAACTTTCTTGTCTGTAAATGAAGGTTAAAGAAGCTTTTCACAGCTTCATAATCCTTCGAAATAACTACCTCAAGATCCTCCTTCAGAGCTTTCTTAATGCCGCGTCTTTTGGAATCATGAAATGATTTCATTAGCTCTTCTTCGGAGTTTTTTATTTCGATAATATGCACTACTGAGTCAGCTACGGAAACAAAATTATTCAGACCTTTAACATCGAAATTTATTTCGATGGAACTTATCTTATCCTGTTCGGCTTTGGATATAAGGGCTTTTAAAAGTTCGCTTAATTCTTCATTAGAATTATATAGGGGGTTGCAGAAGTCTGAGAAGGGGAGGGATATAAATTTCTTTTGCCCTGTTAAACCGTGAACAACGCAATACGGAAGTCCGGCTTTAAGGATACCATTTTCATATAGGCAAACAGTTGAGACTTTATAATTATACTGATTTTGCAAAACTCTTAACCAGTTTGGATGATGAAATATATTAGCGTCATTATGATTACTGATGAAGTTAAGCCATTCAGGGTTTTCAATGGGGTTTATAGATTTAATTTTCATTGCTGTTAATTGTCAACTAATATGCCACAAGGAAAGCTAAAAAATCAGTGTTTATTCTGAATTGTGGGGGAATTTTATCCAAAAATTGGACTATTGGTATAAATATCTGATCTAAACTGTCTTTTTAATTGAGATTAGTTCAGCTATATTGCAAGGTAAATATTTTCCAAACCTTAGAATTATACTTTTGGACATATGGCAGAAATTAATCAACAAATACACCCCTCTGAAGATAAAAACTTAAATTCACTGAGAATTTTATCGGCAATAGGAATAATTGTAGGGTGCTGGTCATTACTATTTGAGATTTATTTTTTCAAAGGTTTTATTTTAGAAATCTATTTCGCAAGATTTAATATTTACAATTATTGCTCTGGTTATATTTGGTATATCGTTCAAACAGATTTCATATAAATATTCAATTGTCCTTACACATATTTTCCTTATCTCCCTAATTAGCTCTTTCATTATTACAATCTATAAAATTCCAAGGACAGTATTTATAAATTCACAAATATTATCCCTTTTGATCTTTACCACAGCAATTATTTTCAGTTGGGAGACTAAGAACCAAATAATTGTTGCAATTTATTATAATCTATTATTTGCGGCATCAATAATTTTTAATAATTCCAATATTTATTTATTACCCAATCTTTTCTCCCTTGTTATGTTTGTTTGCCTGATTAGTTTCTTGAGTGTTGCGGCTAGTTTTATAACCTATAACCTCAGGAATAAATTATTGCTTGAACAAAAAACCAGGGAAGAAGCAGTGGACTTGCTCCTTAAGGAAACAACTGAAAAAGAAAAAACAGCGCAACGGTTATTAGCCGAGAAAAAACAAAAAATTGAAGTACTTGCTAAAATAAACCACGAGGTTAGGACACCTATTAGTTCTATTGTTATGTATTTTGAAATGCTGGATGATGGAAGTCTAAGATCTCCTGAGGAAATAAATAATTACTCCCAATCAGTTAAGACCTCATTACAAAGGCTGCTGACTACAATTGATAACTTTGTAGATTACGCTAAAATTGAAACTGGTAAAATAATTGTTGAAAACGAACTTTTTAATCTTAATGAAGAAGTAGATAATTCTATACAATTATTGATGCCGCTTGCACGTGTAAAGAACAATGAGTTAATAGTGATAAATAAGAATATTACTCAGATACTAGCTTATTCCGATGCTGTAAAATACAGGCAGATACTAATTAATATTATTGCAAATGCTCTCAAGTTTACTGATAGGGGTAAAATAACTGTAACTTATGAAAACAAACAATTGTCTGAAAACCGATATGAAATAGTAACGACTGTAGAGGATACTGGCCCGGGTATACCAGAAGGGAGACTAGGAAGTATTTTTGATTCTTTTGTTTCATTAAAAGATAATGATAAATCGAATCACAGCAGTGGACTGGGGCTCACTATATGCAGGGAATTTGTGCATATGTTAGGAGGTGAAATTGATGTGGAGAGCACAATGGGGAAAGGGACTAAATTTACTGTTAGGATCCCTTTTAACTATGATTATAGCAAAGTAACCCATTCTGTTAAATAATAAACATTTGTAGATGGTATTTCAAATACCATCTATATCCTGAGTAATATTAAAAATTTGTCTGAAAGTTTAATACAAAACTAGTTGGAAGATTAGCTTGTTCAGATATTCCTGTTGATAAATTCCAACCCAAATCCTGAGTCTGATTCTTATTATAAGCAACAGTTAACCGTACAGCGTTTAAAGCACTTATAATTCTATTCAATACCATAGCTCCAATTACAAACCTGACATCGTTATAAGCCGATTCGCTTGCCACCCACATTGCGCGATACGTCTTTCTGTCCTGGGCAGTCCAATTCCAATAATTCTGCTGAATATTGTACATCTTGCTGAATTCACCATTACGGGCCATATCATCATTATAGTCATTTATATTGAGATATAAACTTATATTTGCGAAATAATCATCAGATTTGCCTGCGGTATTAACCCCTCCATTTGATGAAGAAAAAGACTTATATCTGTTTTTCTGCCAGCTTCCATAAGTATTCATTCCAATATAAGTTCCCCATAAAGCACCTTCAGCAATAGTAAAATATTTTCCGGTTGTATAATTCCCGGCATATAATTCACCCATCCCCGGAAGTAGAAGTGAATATACTATAGCAAGTCCGACTTTCTTTTTGGTAAATGTATCTTTCGACGGGATTGATAAATTGTTATCCCTGATGATGTTTTGCCTGATATTTTCTTTCAATGAAAGAATATTTTCATGGGTCTGGGGGAAAACTGTAACTGTAAGCAGGAAAAGGATTAAGAATAATTTATTCATGTTTTTTTAATTACAATTATATGATTAACATGCGATCAAATCAAATGATTTTTTATTCCCTGGAATATCGCCTTCACATAGAGAATTATTTACACATTTAATCTTTACATATGCAAATTGATTTATAAGAACGGGGTTAAATGGAAGAGAAACTCTGACATAATTTGAGGAGAACCCTTTTATTTTCCCTTCATCATTATCTGATTCGAAAAGTACTTTTAGTTCCTGACCTGACATAGATTCATAGAAAAGATTCTTTTTCCTGTCGCTAAGCTGCCTGAGCATATTGGTTCTTCTTTTCCTATCAAATATGTCCACTGCACCGTTCATAGTAATCGCTTTAGTATTTTGCCTTTCAGAATATGTGAATACGTGAAAATATGAAACCGGGAGGTCTCTGAGAAAATTATATGTGGTCATGAATTCATCTTCAGTTTCACCGGGGAACCCTGTTATAACATCGACTCCAATACCAATATCTTTATTTACAGACTTAAGTTTATGAATCAATTCTGAATACTGACCAGTATTGTATCTTCTCTGCATTAACTCGTAATATTTCAGAACTTCCGCTTTGTAATGGGATGTGAAAATGTTTGCACATTTTTTCGTTCCGGTTAGTTAGCTCAAGAATATTCTCAGTCAATAAATTTGGTTCAATAGAACTAATTCTGATCCTAAAATCGCCGGTGATGTCTACCATTCTGCAAATCAGATCATAAAGTTTTATACCTGTAGATTTTCCGTAGTCACCAACATTAACGCCGGTAAGAATTATTTCTTTATAACCGTGGTTTACCAGTAGTTTAAATTCTTCAATAACCTTATCGGGTTCCATGCTTCTACTGCTGCCTCGGGCAAGTGGGATAGTGCAGAATGAACATTTATAATCGCAGCCGTCCTGAATCTTAAAGAAAGCACGCGTTCTATTATCTGAATCGGTTGAATGTGAGGCCCCAAACTCATCCGTCTGATTAACTGGAGATACATATATACAGGCAAGGTCTTTTTTCTCAAAGTTATCTATCAGTGAAAATAGTTTTAGTTTTTCATTGGTACCTAGTACAACATCAACACCTTCAATCTTTGATATTGCATCTGCATCGAGTTGAGCATAGCATCCTGTCACAATTACAAATGCATCAGGATTTTGTCTCAAGGCACGTCTCACGATCTGGCGGCATTCACGGTCAGCATGTTCTGTAACAGTACAAGTATTGAGGACGTAAATGTCAGCTTTTTCTTTGAAGGGAACTATTTCATAACCTCTGCCTCTGAACTGGTCACCAATAGTAGATGTTTCAGAGAAATTCAGTTTGCATCCCAAAGTATGTAAAGCTACTTTTTTATTCATTAGTATACTCTAAAAAGGGTATTCATATAAAAAATGTCAAAGGAAACATATTAAAACGGATGGATTCCCGCCTTCGCGGGAATGACAATCTAGATTTATGGATTTTTATATTGAACTCAATCATAGTATCATTTAAAAATAAAGAGCGGGAAATGATCCCGCCCTTTTTATTGAACATTTACCATTCAATATTATTCTTTTTTAGAACTACCGGATTGTGATTCATCAGGGATTTCAAAGATTGGAAAATCTGATGTATCTACGGAGCCGGTATCGACATTCATTATATCCTGAAGAGTAACTCTTTCAAGTTTATGTTTGTCTAAATATGCTTTTATCTCTTCCTCAGTTTTTTCTTTTAATGCGGCAATGGCACTGAGAACAATTTTCTTGTTTTCTTTATCGAATTCAAGAATCTTCAGTGGTATTACATCATCAATCGGGAAGTGATTGGCAATATTCTTTACCTTACTAGGAACCAGTTGTGTAGTTGGAACAAACCCGTCAACCTTTTCGGGAAGTTCAGCTATAAGACCTTTTTCAATGATCCTTACAACTTTACCTGTCGTGATAGTACCTACAGTATACACTTTCTCGAATATATTCCATGGGTTTTCTTCAACCTGTTTGTGTCCAAGAGAAATTTTTCTCTGATCGACATCAACACCGAGAACGATAACATCAAGTTTTTCACCTTTCTTGACTACTTCTCCGGGGTGACGGATTTTCTTAGTCCATGATAAATCGGAAATATGTACAAGACCGTCAACTCCAGGTTCAAGTTCAACGAACACACCGAAGTTTGTAAGGTTTCTTGCAACACCTGAGTGGTTTGAGCCAACAGGATATTTTTGCATTAAAGTATCCCATGGATCCGGTTCAAGCTGTTTAATTCCGAGTGAAATTTTCTTCTCATCCTTATCAAGACTAAGTATAATAGCTTCAACAACCTGTCCCATAGCAACAACCTGTGAAGGATGTTTAATATGCTGTGTCCAGCTCATTTCTGAATTGTGTATTAAACCTTCAATACCTTTTTCAATTTCAATAAATGCGCCGTAATCAGTGAGAGAAACAACTCGTCCTGATACTTTATCTCCAATATGATATTTGTTTTCAATATCTTCCCATGGATGTGGGAGAAGCTTCTTAAGACTTAAGGATATTCTCTTCTTTTCCTCATCGAAATCAGTAACAACAACTTTAATAGTCTGGTCGAGTTTAACAACTTCATTAGGATGGTTAATTCTTCCCCAGCTTAAATCAGTTATGTGAACTAAACCATCTACGCCGCCAAGATCAACGAATACGCCGAAGTCTGTAATTGCTTTAACTGTACCTTCAAGAATCTGACCTTTTTCAAGACTATCAAGAATGGCATGTCTCTGGTCTGCAATTTCTTCTTCAACAAGAACTTTATGAGAAACTACAACGTTTTCAGTTGGAATATTTACTTTAACAACTTTGAAGTCCATGATCTGACCAACAAAAGCATCAAAATCTCTGATTGGACGAATATCAATCTGAGAACCAGGTAGAAATGCTTCCATACCCATAAGGTCAACAACCATTCCGCCTTTAATTCTTTTAAGGATTTTACCCTGAAGAATTTCTCCTGTTTCATGAGCACCAACAACTTTCTCCCAAATTCTAAGGAAGTCAGCTCTTTGTTTACTTAGTACAAGGTTACCGTCCTGATCTTCAACACTTTCAAGAACGACCTCAATTTCTTTTCCAACCTTAATTTCTTCGATATCATAGAATTCGTTCTTAGGAATCGATCCTTCAGATTTGAATCCAACATCAACAATAACATTATCGCCTTGTATCCGGACAATTCTCCCTTTTATCATCTCGCCTTCTTTTACATCTCTAAAAGAATCGGAATACAATTTAGCAAGCGTTAAGAATTCTTCTTTTGAGTAATCATCGCTGTTGAAATTTTTCTTGGCTTTTTCGTAATCAGCGTCTGTCACTGACTTAGAAATTACTTTGGTTTCTTCGGGCATTTAACCTCCTGAAAATAGAATATAGTTTCTGTTCTGCTCACTTTAGCCATCAGAAAGGGAGAGGACAGAAAATTAGTTAAACAATAGTTATGATGGCTTATAAACTATTCAAAATGTCAATTGATACCCTTGTTTCCAGGTATCATTTATAAATCTACACCTTTTCTTTGAGCAGCCAGGATTACTTGTCCGTAAATAATCTCTACCTGTTCTTCTATAGAAATTATTGTGTTATCAACCTCATAAGCGTCCGGTGCTTTGATAAGTGGACTCAAGTCTCTGGTAGAATCGATAATATCTCTCTGGCGTAGATTTTCTTTAATCTTATTTAATGGAACACCCGTTCCTTTTAATTCATATTCACGTGCTCTTCTTAATGCTCTTTCATCGAGTGCAGCTGTAAGGAAAATTTTAACATCAGCATCAGGAAACACTACAGAACCGATATCCCGACCTTCCATTACAATTCCTTCGCCCTCATGTTTCATCATTTGCTGTTTATGTACCAGGGCTTTCCTGACACCTTCAATTTTACTTATAATGCTGACTTTATCATTCACTTCGAATGATCTAATAGCCTCGGTAATATCTTTATTATCGGCAAAAACCAATGTATTGCCCTGAATATATTTCAATTTTATATCGGCATTTTCGGCAACTTTTACAATTGATGCAAGATCATCCATCAATTTATTCTCCAGAGCCAGAAAAGTTACAGCCCTGTACATTGCCCCTGAATCAATATATAAGTATCCTAATTTTTTAGCAATTATCTTTGCTGACGTACTTTTACCGGAACCTGCCGGCCCATCAATGGCTATCAATTAATTTTTTGGACATAAGTAACAAAGATAATTAAAATCGTATGCATTCTCAAAACAGAAATAACCCTATTTTGACTAAAATTATGGTTTATTTAGGGCGTCCAAAATAAGAAACGTTTACCTTTCGAAATGAAAGGAGTGCGGTTTATATATTTGAAGAATATCTCATAAGGATTGTTAGTATGAGGTTTAAATCACAGTTCGGTGTCAGATCAGTGTTACTTCAGTGTTAGTTCCGTGTCCCTTTCATGGTGTTCTTTTAAAGATCTGGTAGGTTATTTATGTATGAAAACCTCAAAATAGATGGGTTGGTAATCTCAAAGTTTTATCATTTTTGTGTTGCGAATGTAAAAAATAATTTTGAAATATACAAAAGGAAATATAAGGATTAATTAAGAGATTATTAAGGTCACGTGGAAAGTTCTTCTCCACCTAATTCCTTTATTATCATTGCAATAAGAGGATCATCATTAGACTTTTCCTCAATTTGAATTGATGTGTTATCAAAAGAATCCGGGTCTTTTGCTTTCGAACTGGAATGTAAGTTTTTTCCCAAATACTTCATTGGTTTTTTTTGACAAATACTCTTTGTCAAATTGAAAAGATTTTTTACCATGCTCATCATTGAGCCAATACTTTAATCTTATTCCCTTCCAGACCAATTACTTTGAGACTTCCTATATAAGGACCGAGGGTAAGTCTTTTTTCAAAAACTACTATTTTAACAAATTCATCCCATTTCTGTTTGATTTTATCCGACAATGATTCTTGATTTTCAGCTAATGTACCAGCAGGTAATTTAGTAGAAGTATAGGGTTCGTTTGTGTTTTTTACTACGGGGGAATTATCGAGAACGGATTTATTTATCGATGCAGCAGGTTTAGGAGCTGGCTTAATTGTTAACTCTGGTAGCTTATTGTTTTTTTTTTCTGTCTCTGTTGAGACATTTTTACCTGTCTTGTCTATCCGGGTAAGTATTTCTGAAATTGTTGCAGTTCTGTCTAACCCGATAAGCTGGCTAAGAGCAATCTCAACTTTTAACTTATGATTTTGTGTAAATCTCAATTCCTGTTGCGTTTTGTTCAGAAAATTAAGGATTCTAAGCAGGTCACCCTCATTATATTTATCAATATAATCCAGATATTTCTGGATATATACTTCGGCTGTTTCAACAAGATCTGTTTTTTTAGTCAGGATAACTGTCAGTATATTTCTAAAATGTTCAATCAACCCGTTTATAAAATCAATAAAATCGTATCCCTTATTAAAAATATTACCGGAAACACTAAAGACAGCTTTGAAATCCTTCTCAATTATTGCATCAGAAATAATAAAATAGATTTCATCATCAATTAAGTTCAGCATTCTGGATACTGTCTCAGGCTCAATTTTATTTCCGCAAAATGAAACTATCTGGTCAAAGAAACTTTCTGCATCGCGCAATGCTCCGTCTGCCTTTTTGGCAATTATTGTAAGCGTCTTATCATCAATTTCTATTTTCTCATGCAGAGCTATTTCAGCCAGTAGAGATTTAATTGTATTTAGTTGTATTCTCCTGAAATCAAATCGCTGGCATCTGGAAATTATAGTAAGTGGTACCTTATGTATATCTGTTGTTGCAAAAATAAATATAGTATGTTCCGGTGGTTCTTCAAGAGTCTTTAGGAAGGCGTTAAAACTTTCCTTGGTTAACATGTGCACTTCATCTATGATATAAATCTTATATTTACCCCGGGAAGGAGCATATTTCACTGATTCACGTAAGGTCCTTACTTCGTCAATCCCACGGTTAGATGCAGCATCAATCTCAAATATATCCATTGATTGACCATTTTGGATAGAAAGACAAAGTTCGCATTGGTTACATGGTTCATTATCAACAGGATTCAAACAATTAAGTGCTTTTGCAAGTATCCTAGCGGTTGTAGTTTTGCCTACTCCGCGCGGTCCAGTAAATATATATGCATGTGCTATACGGTTATTTTTTATGGCATTCTTAAGCGTTGACGTAATATGTTCCTGTCCTACTACATCTTCAAATCGCTGAGGGCGCCATTTTCTTGCAGTTACTATATATGCCATATTGTCCTTAAAATATTTCCTCTGCCAGAAAGCTACAAATGAGCTCTAAATATTTTTGGTCTGTCTCATTAAATGAATTATCGGAAACACTGTCAAGATCAAGAACTCCAAGAAGCATTTCTGAGTAATCTGTTTTGTCATTTTTTATTATAGGGATTACAATTTCTGATCTTGATTCAGAATCACAAGATATGTGGCCCGGAAATTTGTCTACATCAGGAACGATAATTGTTTTATGCTCAAGAGCTGAATTTCCACAGACGCCTTTACCCAATTCAATAGACGTACAGGCAACCTTTCCCTGGAAGGGCCCCAAGTGAAGTTTATTCCCGTCATACAAATAAAAACCAACCCAGCTTATCTTATCAAACGTTTGTTTAATAGCTGCGGTAAAGTTGGAAAGATTTGATATAAAATTATCATTCACAATGAGCAGACTTTTTATCATAGGAAAAAAGTTCTCATACTTTTGCTCATCCGTCAGGGATTTATCTATAATAAAATCTTCTGCCAAGTATTATTTCCTTTTAACTGGTTTTTTAGATTTACTCTTCAGTTTCAATGTTGCTGGTTTTTTATTGTTCTGGAAAATATAGGGGATTGCGTCAACAATTTTATCGATAGGAATAATATTTAATCCTTCAGTTACTTTTGGAGAAAGTTCCTTAATATCTATTTCATTTTCCCTTGGAATTAGAACGGTTTTTATTCCATATCTTTTAGCGGCTAATAATTTTTCATTCAAACCACCAATAGGCAGAACATTTCCTCTCAAAGTAATTTCTCCTGTCATGGCAACATCATTAGAGGCTGGTTTGCCTGATACTGCTGAATATATAGCCATTGCCATAGTTATACCTGCTGAAGGACCATCTTTAGGAATTGCTCCTTCAGGAAGATGTATATGTATTTCTTTTCCTTTGAAGAAATTAGGGTCAAGTTTTAATTCTTTTGCTCTGGAACGAATATAACTTAATGCTGCCTGTGCTGATTCTTTCATTACATTTCCAAGTTGCCCGGTTAATGTCAATCTCTCAGCCCCATTCATTATAGTTACATCTACAGATAGAATTTCGCCACCCACACTTGTCCAGGCAAGTCCGGTAACACTACCTACAATCTTTTCCAGGCTGTGCTTCTGATACCTATATCTTGGTGTCTTAAGGTATTCTTCTACCTTTTCCGGATCTACTAAATAACTATGAATCTTTCCTCTCCCGTTTGTTGATTCTTTCACTACTATATCACGGGCAAGTTTTCTGCAAACAGATGCCAGTTCTCTTTCAAGATTTCTTACTCCGGCTTCCCTTGTATATTCAGTAATAAGTTTCATTATTGCTGAATCCTGAATCGTTACATTTTTATTTTTAAGCCCATGCGCTTCAAGTTGTTTGGGTATTAGATGTCTTTTCGCAATTTCAAGTTTATCGTGTTCAAGGTATCCGGAAAGATCAATAATTTCCATCCTATCCTGCAAGGGCAGGGGAATGTTGTATCTTACGTTTGCGGTAGTTATGAACATAACCTGTGAAAGGTCATAATCAACTTCAAGATAATGATCATTAAAAGTAGCATTCTGTTCGGGATCTAATACTTCAAGCATAGCTGATGAAGGGTCTCCACGAAAATCCATGCTCATTTTATCTATTTCATCGAGTAACATTACAGGGTTAATAGAACCTGCTTTTTTCATTGACTGAATAATTTTGCCGGGCATAGAACCAATATATGTTCTTCTGTGCCCTCTTATCTCAGCTTCGTCTCTTATTCCGCCTAAACTGATCCGTACAAATTGCCTTCCTAAGGCTCTTGCAATTGATTTACCAAGTGATGTCTTGCCAACTCCCGGAGGTCCTACAAAACACAGGATCTGCCCCTTCATCTGTTTGACGAGATTCAGGACTGCAATGTGTTCAATAATTCTGTCTTTTGGTTTTTCTAATCCGAAATGATCCTCATCAAGAATTCTCTTTACATGATCTATTTTAAGATTATCCTTCGTTCTTTTTGACCATGGTACCTCTGTCATCCATTCAAGATAATTTCTTATAACTGTGAATTCGGGGGACATAGGCGGGGTTTTCTTCAGTTTTGTTAGTTCTTCGAATGATTTAAATTCCGCCTCAGATGGCATTTTTGCTTTTTTTATTTGTTCCTTTAGCTTAATTAGTTCCGGAGCTGAATCCTCATCTTCACCTAATTCATCCTGAAGTATCTTAATCTGTTCCTGGATTATAAACTTTCGCTGTGTTTTTGCAATATTCTCCTGAACTTTATTATCTATTTCTTTTTCGATTTTAAGGATATCAATTTCAGAATTTAGAATTTTTATTACTTCATAGTATTGTTCTTTGATGATATCTTTCTGAAGTATTGTTTGTTTTACTTCTATAGATTGGTTTATATTTGCTGCAACATAGAATAACTTACGGTCAGGTTCATCTATATTATCGAAAGCAGATACAGCTTCATTTGGTATATTCCTGCTGATCTTGACATAATCCTTGAATAATTGTGACATCTGTCTGACAAGGGCATTCATTTCATGATCATTATTTAGAACAGGTACTATAATTTCAATTTTTGCTTCAAAGAACTCCTTCCTATCTGTAAATTTCTTAATCTTTCCTTGTAATAGACCATCAACAAGAATTTTCATAAGTCCGTTTGGAAGTTTCAGTATCTGAACAATCTTTGCTATTGTTCCCTCAATGTAAATATCTTCTTTTTTGGGGTCTTCGACGGAGGATTTTTTCTGTGTGGCAAGAAATATATATTTTGTGTTTTCAAGTGCGAAATTAGCAGCTCTGATGGATTGTTCTCGCCCCACCAGAACCGGAAAAATCATATAGGGAAAAATCACTATATCTCTTAATGGTAAAATAGGAAGTACTTCCGGAACATCATCAACCACAGTATTTTCAGCAGAGGGAATAACTTTAGACTCAGTATTTCCTTTCAATACAATCTCCTTGGTTTAAGCATATATAAATTTAAAGAGAAAATATACCAAAATTGGTATCGGCATTCAAGGAATATCCAATTATGATCAAAAATTGAAAAATGGGTGGGCTAAATATTTATTATTTAAGTTTTTTTTACCATATTTGGAATAATAATTATGGGTGATGAGATGATTAAGAGATACTTTTTGTTTATTTCATTGCTTTTTGGCGGCTGTGGATCTCTGGAACAAACAATATATCTGCAAAACGTTAATGTTAATGGTCCTTTAAATAATCCTCCCATTTTTATCACAAATGAACAAAACTCTATACAAGTTTCGCCGAGATTTTCATTTAGCTCCCAAAACCAGGTATCCGGGCAGATAAATCCTTCCGGTGTTAATAGCCATGGTTTTTACCAGGTTGATACTATCATCAGCAACGGAAATATCTCTTATAGGCAATCAAGTGATAATACTTATAAAAATACTCAGAATAATGTTAATTGGAATCTTCCACAATTTACAGCTGCCTTAGATATTGATCTGCCTGTTTCTAAATCTGTCTCGTTTTTTGGGTCTCTGAATTATGCTTCCAGCGATTCATATGATTTAACCGGTGGCTCATTTGGTATAGGATTCAAAAATGTCACTAAATTTTCTGCAATCCGCTTTAATTTAGGTGGTTCTATTCAACAGTATCATTACGATGCTTATACTGTCGTAGTATCTACTGTGAGCCCATATAATGCAATTTCATTTACTCGTGTGGATTTCTATCATGATGTCAGTAAACAAAGTAATTTTGACGTGTTCGCCAACTTTACTTTTAACACTATTCTACCTGACTTTCCGGTAAATTTCTTTTGTAGTCTTGCTATGTTTTCACAGACTATTTTAAATTTCTCCCCTGAAACTCTTGATCTGAATAATTATTATCGGTTGGGTTATACCGGGAGTAGTACTAGCCTCAATTTAGAATCATCATCAAGATTTTTAAGTCTTACCCCGGGCGTCTATATGAACTTGAACCAGATGATCCGCCTAGTTGTAGGTTTTAATATTGTTTGGAATAATGGAGGTGAATTAGTAGTTGACCGGACAACTTCTAACTTGTATGTAATGCCACTCGCTAAAATCGATTTTCTCTTTTGATTCCTGATTGTTTTTATATTCTCAGTTAAAGATAGTATTTTTGTTCTTTGCAGAAATCAAAAGAGAATATTTTATGTTAGACAAAATTATTAGCATAGCTTTGGAAGCAGGTGAGATCGTCCGTCAGGGCTTTGGGAAAAACTTTAGTATAGAATTCAAGACAAGTGAATCTAACCTTGTAACTGAAATTGATAAGGCTTCAGAAAAAAAAATAATAGAATTTGTGAATAAGGAATTCCCGACTCACGGAATTCTTGCGGAGGAAAGCGGAGAACATAAAAACAAATCAGAATATGTCTGGGTTATCGATCCTCTGGATGGTACTACTAATTTCGCACATGGTCTTCCTCTTTTTTCTGTCTCCATTGGTGTACAAAAAAACGGAATCACCATAGGTGGCGTTGTCTATGATGTTATGCAGAAAGTTTTGTATTCTGCTGAAGCAGGAAGTGGAGCTTTTGCCAATGATAATAGGATAAATGTTAACTCAAATAGTAACCTTGCCAGGGCATTACTTGTTACTGGTTTCCCATATGATATTGTTGAGAATCCTGAAAATGCATTTGAGAAGTTTACGGCAATGACTAAAGCCTCTCGTGGCGTTCGTAGATTAGGCTCCGCTGCTATCGATTTCTGTTATGTTGCGAAAGGTGTGTTTGAAGGCTTCTGGGAAGTCCATCTTCACCCCTGGGATGTTTGTGCAGGAAAACTGATTGTTGAGGAAGCTGGCGGATTAGTCACAGGTTTCAAAGGTGAAAAAATTGATATATTTTCTAACAAGTTTCTAGCCTCAAACAGGTTAATACATAATGAGATGGTCGAAATAATAACTAGAAATTAACAAGACATATAATTACTTTTATATTTTAATAGAGTGCAGATTTACGGCTTCTTAGATTAGGCTCATATCTGTTTTATACCAAAGGTTGAATTTGAAATATTTTTACTTAATTCTGACATTATTCTTTTTTGCAGGCATAAATAAAACTGATGCGCAAAATTATGGTACCCTAAGGGGATTTGTGACAGATTCTACAAACGGGGAAATTCTTGCCTATGCTACTGTATTTATTCAGGATACAAAACAGGGAAGTACTACTGATATTAGAGGATTGTATTCAATACCGTCAGTACCTGTAGGAAAACATACGGTTGTTTATTCATATATGGGATATATAGATAAAACTGAAGATATAAAGATTCAGGCAGGCAAAATAACCGATTTAAAAGTCAGACTAGTACCTGGAAGTATCAATTATAATCCTATTGTTAAAGTAGGGCAGTATGAAAAGAAGCCTAACGAAACTGATGCCGGATTGTTTACATTATCAGGTAAAGAAGTGCAGCTTGTACCCAAGGGCATTGAAGCGGACGTGATGAGGTCACTCCAGATGGTTCCCGGTGTTAAGACCTCCAATGATATTTCATCACGTTATTATGTAAGAGGAGGAGCAAGTGATCAGAACCTCGTTCTGCTTGATGGTGTAACTATTTATAATCCATTCCATGCTCTTGGTATTTTCAGTATTATCGATCCTGAAATAATTAACAATGTGCAGTTTTATAAAGGGACTTTTCCGGTTGATTATGGAGGCAGGTTATCTTCGGTTATGAATATTAAAACCAATGACGGCAATAAATACAGGTACTCGGGCTCGGCTAACGCAAGCTTTCTTACAGGGAAGGTTTTGCTTGAAGGTCCAATTCCCGATGGGTCGTTTATTGTTACCGGTAGAAAAAGTTATTTCGGAAAAGTCATGAAGGATTTTCTTAATAATCAAACAGCTCCTTTTGATTTCTATGACCTTTCCATGAAATTGAATTATGCAAATGATGATATGTTAAAGAATTCTAAGTTTACAATAAAGACATTATTGAGTAATGATAATATTAAATATGGCGACCCTAAACTGGCCGATTATAGTTTCCAGAATAATATTTTTGGTGTTGATTATTACCAGGTGTGGGAAAAACCATTGTACTCATATATCAGTATGTCTGTCAGTAATTATAAAGCTGATGTATTCCCCAATTTAAGTCTTGCTAAACAGCGGAACAATAATGTAAAGGAATTTGCCTGGAATAATAATTTTACTTTTCTGTTCGATAGCAGGGATGAACTTGGATTAGGTCTGCAAGTGAAAACATTTACTACCGATTTTAATTATGAAAACAGGACTGGTAGTTTTATTACATACAGTTCTTTCGGCGCCAATTTTGATTTCTATGCGAAGTATAAATTCATGAGATTCGATAATTTCGGCTGTGAAGCCGGCGTTAGAATTTCTCCTGTTACTATTACCATACGCCCATCGCAGTTGTTACTTCCTAATTTAAATCTTACATACAGGATTATCCCACAGTTAGCATTGAAAGCTGCATGGGGTGTATATAAACAGGAAATTATAGCCTATTCCGATGACAATGATGTTGTCTCAATATTTGAACCCTATCTTGTTATTCCGGATTACTTAAGCCCTTCTAAGGCTATTCATTATATGGTGGGATTTGATCTTGATCTTTCGTCTCAGTTAAGTATGACTGTCGAATCTTATTATAAAAGTCTGCTCCATGTAGTAGACATCAATCGTAGTAAGGTATTTGCTTCCGATCCTGATCTTATATCAACTGATGGGAAAAGTTATGGAATTGAATACAGTGCTAAATATAATTCTGAGAGTCTGTTCCTTTCTCTAGGATACACTCTTGCCTATGCATTTAAGGGAATTGATGCTGTTACCTATTACCCTAAATATGATTCCAGGCATCAGATTGATCTGCTTCTGGGTTGGAGTTTCGGTGCCGGCTGGAAGGTAAGTGCTGTCTGGACATTAAGTTCCGGGCGACCCTTTACTCAAACTACAGGATTCTATGATAAATCTTATATCATGGATTACTGGAATCAATTTCTGACTTTTGAACCAACGAAACCTTATGCTCTTTTAGGAGAATTAAATGCAGCAAGACTGCCTGTCTATCACCGGTTGGATTTAAGTCTCTCTAAAGAATTTGCTTTCTATTTTATGAAAATGACTTTTGAAGCTAATATTATCAATGTCTACAACCGGAAAAATATTTTCTATTTTGACAGGAACACCGGTGAACGGGTAAATATGCTTCCGTTCCTGCCTACAGTTTCATTGAGAGTTGACATATGAAAATTTATTTAATATTTATTTGTCTTACTGCTGCTTTATTTAGTTTATCAT
This sequence comes from uncultured Ignavibacteriales bacterium, assembly GCA_963786395.1. Taxonomy (GTDB): domain Bacteria; phylum Bacteroidota; class Ignavibacteria; order Ignavibacteriales; family Ignavibacteriaceae; genus Fen-1301. The sequence continues at coordinate 89,673 of CAWAZD010000010.1, forward strand.
GCAAGGATACATTTGATCCTGAAACACCGTATCAGGATCAATATGTGTTGAATTGTATTGTCAGGGGCGATTCTCTAATGCAGGTGGCTACTCTATCTAAAACTTATAATGTTAACGGTGCTAATTCTTTATCAAATAGCGTTGATCCCTCTATTATCGGTGCACAGGTTTATATGAAATGGAAGGGACAAATATTTCAGCTGAGAGACTCAAGTATCGTAAGGTCTGATACTTCACGCTATAAAGATCCATTTCATTTCTATTATACAACCGCGTTTACACCTTCCATTCATGATTCAGTTTCTATAACTGCTATCCCCAAAGAGGGATTAGTCCTGACATCTAAAACAAGAGTCCCTAACGGTGTATTATTTCAATTTTCGCCAACTTATATATTACCTACAACATTTTCACTTAATATGAGCTGGATAGAATCTGATGGAAATAACTTATTCCTGCCACGGCTTAAAATTCTTTATAAGAAAAGAAATGAAACCCCATCGGTTCTTCACTCTTTAGAGATTCCGGTTACTTATAATATAACTGGTAATTCTAAAACTCCTGTTTATCCCGGCATATCCCAAGGTTCTATAATTGAATATCAGAAAAATATGATTGATGATTATATGTTAAAGGTTTCTGAAGGGGATGATAAAATAAATTATCAGTTTTATGACCTCGAGTTTGACGTACTGATATTTGATCAGTTCCTGGCGGGATATATTTCCACAACTAACGGCTTTCTTGATAATTTGTCTATAAGATTGGATGAACCTAATTATACAAATATCAACGGAGGACTTGGAATATTTGGTGCCTATATTTATAATAATATAACAGTGTATCTTACAAGTGATTACCTGACTTCGCTCGGTTATACACCTTAACTGCGTTAATTTGTTATTATTACAAATATCCCAGGCATTTTATACCTGGGATATTTGTCCACTAAAGTCCACTAAGCTCCACTAAAACAGCCTATTCTCAATATTATTGCCATAGTACGTCGGGGATGACTTAAGCTTATAGAGGAAAAACAATCTCCTAACTCCTTTTAATAATGGGGAAAAAGAAAATCCGACTACCAGCCCGTCGACTAAAACCTGTTCATAATGACTCTTCCTATTTCAAATTATTTCTACGCTGTTTTACGCTTCTTTACGCTGTTTTACGCTAAAACGGCATCTTCTCACGTTCTTCACCTGCTGTCCTGGTGCTCAACACCTACTAAGGGATAAACCCATACAATAAAAAAGCCGTCCCTGAATTACTTCAGAGACGGCATTACTAAGATTAAATATTCTTACTTACTTAACGCATAATTTATCTGACCATTTATATGTTTTGTCTTATCAATTATATTCCCGTTTGCATCCACCACAGTTGAATGGCAGGCTACACACTGGAACCTCGAAACTTTTATATGACCCACAGGCGATATAAATCCATCCGGTGTACCATGACAGGAACCGCACGGCGCTTGCGAACCATCTAATTGTGTCCACGTGACGGTTCTGTTATTGCCAGACATAACAGAATAATTGGAATCAAAGGCATAGTAATTTGTAGCTGGTGCATCTGATTTCTTAAATTGGAAATTACCATGACAGTATGTGTTTGCGCATGTTCCAGAACCAGAATTGAATGCTGCGTTTGAGATCTGTCCATGAATTGCAAGGCTGTCAAGTACAACTATGGTATGTGGAACCAAAGTGAAATGATCCTTTACATTAGTTGAGTTTGGAACTTTATGACAATTTTCGCACGCAACTACAGATATAGCATTTCCGTACAAATGGCTGGTATGCGCACCAACGGTAATAACATCCGTGGAGGTATTTCCTGCCGGATCTCTTGGAGGAGCTATTCTTGTTTGATCATTAAATGTTCCATGACAGGTATTGCAAGCAAGTGGACCTGCATCTTGAGTATGACAGGTTTTGCAATTTGCTTTTGCTGCACCATTCCCGCTGAAATCACTTCCATGACAATTCTGGCAATTGTCCATATTAAAATTATTAGCTCTTAAATACAGACCGTGAAAAGATGTGGAAGTTGTGTCGGAAAATCCTGGTGTATGAGGATAAGTATGACATGAATTGCAAGCTACTTTTGTTATTCCACCACTGAAATCTGCAGCATGACATTGTTGACACGAACTGAGATCAAAATTATTTGCTTTAAGCATATTACCATGGAATTCAATTGAAGTTGTGTCATTATTACCTTGTTGGTGCAATGAAAGCATCGGAGGGGGGGTAATATTATCCTGCAGCTTGCTGCATCCGCTAATAACTAATAAAATAGTTAATACTGTTATTATACTCAGAAAATAGTATTTCATTTTTAATTCCATAATTAATACTTATTTACCATGACAATATCCGCAGAACCCGAATCCCTTCGGAGAGCTATGATTCTGGCTGGTATGACAATTAAAACAAACTGATGCATCAGTATCATGCCAGTCACCATGTGTATCATGCATAAATCCGCTTGGATGGGTTTTAGGGTTGGTCCCTTTTATTCCATCCGGATCTACATGGCAGGTTACGCATGTAGGGTCAGCTCCATTAACATCATGACAGGATACGCAGGTTTCCATGTCTCGTCTTGCAAGTAATGCATGCTGACCTCCGCCCGTTCCAACTCCAATCGTGACAAAATCATTTGCCAGATGAGACATTGGAGTTATTCCTCCCATACTGAAATCTCGGTTATTCGATTGATGACAGTTTGCACAGAATGTTTGCGTTTCGTGGCAGGTCTGACATTCGGAGGTCTTACCCTTTAAATCTATTCCATGAGTATAAACATAATTCAGGTCATGCACTCTGGTGTTTTGCTGTTGTTTTGTTCCATCTATAAAATTGTTTGGTGTTGCTGGTTGATAGAAAAAGTCAGGCGAATTTGATTCTGCTATAATATTGTTAGCGGCATGACACGAAATGCAAGAATTATTATTATTGTCATGGCACATTGCGCAGTTAGCGTTTGTTTCCTTTGCTGCAAACTTATGACTCTTAATAAAATTGCCGCTCATATGGCTTTGAGGTTTTAAGTTAGCTGTAGAAATATGGCATCCTTCGCATGCACTTGTAGCAATAGTTTTGTAATTATGACATGAATAGCAGTTTTCCATAATGGGGTAGGGTTGAACTGATTTAAATGCATAATCAACATCAGTTATTCCTTTGTGGCATTCTTCGCATTTAATTTTTTCTTTATCAAGATGAAAACTGTGGTCAAACATAACTTTTGATCTGTGCTGCTTAAGTGGTTCATAGTTTCCACCGTAATGACATGTTTGGCATTTGTCATCTTTATCAACTTCTTCATGACAAGTTTTACAAACCTCATGATCGGGTAATAATCTGTCATTTATAGATTTGCTGGATTTAACTGATGCGTGGCAAACATCGCATTCGGCAAGATCTTTATGTAGTTTATGAGAAAACTTAATAATCTTCTCATTTCCTTTTGCATCCGGTTTCTGATCGCTGCTGAGTAAAGAAAAAGCAGAAAAGAAAAGTATTGCCAGTATTACGGGAAAAGCGACCAGGTAAATATATTTAATTCTAAATTTCATATAATATCATGCCTAGATAAAGTTATGATTAAACCAGTAATTGAGCTTCAGGAAGAAACGGAAATCGTTCTTATATATCTTATTGTCCATATATTGTCCCTGAAGATCAAATGATAGCATTTTATAGGGTCTAACGTTTACTCCAGCAAGAAAGGAAGTAAGATTATTCGTCTCTGCATCTCTTGACAATTTATAGTTCGTGTAAGAAACTCCAAGGGACGGTGTAAGTAATCCGTTCATGAATGAATGTGCGGCATATATAGAAATGGCATCCATTTCACCTGAAAAGCCTAAATTTTTCAAGTAGGTTAGACTTCCCAACGTTGTGTTTAATCCAATGGTTATTCTTTGAGAGTTATCATCTTTATAAATAACATCAGCCACTCTTCCGGTAAGAGTCAGATGTTTGTTAATAGTATAATCGCCGCCTATTTCCATTTCCTGTGTATTACCATAATCGAATACAGAAAAGATAGAATTATAAGTAATCCTTGGCTGCCTGTAGTTGTAATAAAAATTAAGTTTTAATTTGTCTAGTTCTTTATAGTCTGCGTTAAATTCAAATTTAGAGGTTGTAGTAAAGTTAAAATCGTAGTCATACCTTGCGTTTAAGTCTAATAAATTTTTCACGTCATAATATATTTCAGCAGAACCGAAATTGTACTGGTTAGAATTGTGCTGGATTAATATCTGGATTGGATTCAGGTTAGCGTCAAGCCGTGTTGCATAATAATCATCAGGTTTAAAGTTCTTATTTACGTAACTAAGAGCAACCTGGAGGTTCTCGATTGAAGTAAGTGTAAATTTACCACCTGTAATGAAGTTATCGTGCCAGTCATTATTAAATTTCAATGTCTGGTAAGTAGGTGTGTTCCCGCCATAGTAACCCGATACTTTGAAATCCCTGAACTTTAAATCAACACTCGCTCCATCATATACACCGCCTCCGATACTATTAAAGATAGGTTGTCTTCCGAGTCTTACGGTAGCTACTTTCAATATTTCCCGCTGCTCAATATAAAGATTATAAAATCTCACATAATATGGGGTAGTAAGATTAGATGAAGTTTCACCTTCATAATCAATATTTGTTCTGAATGAGAAATTATCCTGATTGAAATTAAAGCCGATCTGTTCAAAGTACCGGAGATAATATTTATTTACATTAACAGTATCGTACCTTTCAAATGAATAAACGGAAGAGGTTACTCTTCCGTTTATATTCTGAGGGAAAACATACCCTGTTAATGATAACAATATAAAACAGATTAAGATTGTTAGTTTTTTCATTTTCAACTTTTTCTTGAGAATTAAACTATTATTTACTCTTGGGTATTGTGTGCTTTATCTTTTCCCACATCACTTTAACATCCTGCTTTACATATGTTGGGCTCTTCTCATTATGGCATTTTACACAGAATGTTTCAAGACTTGAAGCTACATTAAGACCATTTGCTACAGCCTGTTCTTTATTTTTCATTACAGATATTGCCTTGTAATTAGAACCGGGACCATGACAAGTTTCGCATTGAACTCCATCTTCGATCTTGTACTTGGGGCCAATTAAGGAAGCATCAACATTATAAGTTGTAACATGGCATGATAAACATTCTTCAGTTTTAATAGCAGCGGTTTTTGATCCTCTTGATTTTGCTATTGAGTCTGCAGTTGAAGTAAGAAGAGTCTGATATGCCTGCGCATGTTTTGTTGCTTTCCAGATGTCAAGTTGTTTCCCGGCTTTTTCAGATTTATGGCACATACCGCAGACTTCAACACCGACGTATGAATTCGGCTTTTTATCTGCATCATTAGATTGTGAAAAGAGCAGTGGGGATACCATCAAAAGAAAAAAGATGGCTATATTTCTATACATTTTACCTCCGGGTTTATAGTGTAAGTGAAAGAGAGTTCAGCTTAGGTACAGTGAACTCTCTTTTTGAATTAAATTTATTTAATTAAAACCATTTTCTTAACCATATTGAAGTTACCAGCTTCAATGCGGTAGAAATAAATACCGGATGCGTATGAAGTAGCATTCCATTCTATTTTATAATTGCCTGCATTATAGAAACTGTTTACCAGGGTAACAACTACTTTCCCAAGTGCATCATACACTGTTACTTTAACATTTCCGGCTTGAGGTATCGAAAATTTAATATTAGTAGAAGGATTAAAAGGGTTCGGATAATTTTGTGTAAGCACATATGTTGCAGGTGCCATTCCGGCTTCATTTAATATGGCTGTAGGTGTAAACCTAGAAATAGCATCTCTTAATAACTTTTGAACAAGGCGGGTATTATGTATTCCATGGCTGCCTTCACCCTGAATTGATAACAAGTTATAATTAGCTTCCTGGAAAGCTACTGTTGATGAATCCAAATGAGAAGCCTGATTTGTTTTCGTCTGGAGAATGTTAATAAGACTATCTGTCGTTGTTTGTGTACCTCTGTAATCAAACATCTTACTATGGTTTGAAGTGTCAACTACAGAATAAAAATCCGCATGGCAGCTTGCACAAGCTTCAACTCTTGGGTAGAATGTATGACCTGTTGCTGCAGTTTGTCCATTAAAAGGGCTTGCATAAACATGACAGTTAACGCATCTTTCTGTAGCTGCAAAAGTGTGGGCTGAATTAATATAATTCTGACCAGGATACTGATATCCGAACAAAGGACTTCCACTTAAAGCTTTTGATGTTGTCTGGTGAGGTACTGAATTAATAATTAAAGTATCTGCATTGTTATGGCATTGATCGCAAATAGTACTTACATGTGAAATAGGGAATCTTAATTGATGATCATTATTTTTTGCATGAGGATCATGGCAGGCCACGCATGTTAATGGTTGAATATCTGTACCAGTTACTAAAATTGTGTCTCTGTATGCTGACGGATTAGAAGCAAAACGTGCAAAATTCTGGGCAACATGGCATTTTACACAGGCTTTATTGTTTACAGCAAATGAAACATTACTGTGAGCATGTGCTGATAGTTGCCATTCATCAAAATATGGATTATGAGTGCCTTGATGGCATTTACCGCACATTACGGCTGACCAGTCAGGTTTATTTGTAGTTCCGAAACCCCAATGGTTTGCACCCAAGGTGACAGTTGAATCTGGATTGAGTATTCCTAAAGGCCCATGACATGCTTCGCAGCCGACATTTTTAACTTTATTAAACTGTGCAACATTTGTTATAGAATAATTAGGCTTAAGAGTTGTATCTAACCTGACATATTCATCTGCACCGAATTGAATTTGATTGGGATCCCAACCTGTAGTATGGCAGGAAACGCAATTAAATCCCCATCCTGGAGTGCTGGACGCTATAGAATCATATGCCTGTGCATGGAGAGTGTATTTATATGTGTCAAATTTGGGGGAACCAATATTTCCTGAAATATGACATGAAGAGCATGAATTTCCTTGTTCTTCTGTGCCGTTTCCTGTTCCTAAATAAAAATTACGCTCAGTTTGACTGAAAACTAACCCCGAAACTAAAAAAATCATAATACAAAAGGACTGTATCATTCTTTTCATACCATATTCCTCAATTTATTTATTTAATTTCTCTACACAATTTTTGCAATTATCACTATAGCAAAAATTACACCAATCAAATGTTGTAATTTACATCACTTAGAACAATTTAAACTTTCCATTTAAGAGAAATAACTGCCTATATTCTCAATAGGAAGAAAACTTAATTCATTAAATATATTATTAAAATTCCTTACCTTTATAGTCAAAAATTGAGTTAATAATGGAAAAAATACAAGTGATATCACTTGTGATGGTTATGCTTCTTTTTTCGTGCTGTCTCAGGAGATCTGATAAAACGAATTATTATACTAAAGGAAATCTTATTTACCAAGCAGGTTCGGATAAACCATATACAGGTGATATAATAGCAAAAACTGAGGGGAAATTGTTTGAATACAAAGTAAAGGATGGGTTGAAAAATGGGGAATTTAAAATTACTTTGATAATGGTTACCTTATTATGAAGGGAAATATTATTAAAGGTGATAATGAAGGGAAGTGGGTTTACTTTTATCCTTCAGGTAAACTTGAATCTGAAGGTTATTATAAAAATAACCGTCCAGATAGTATCTGGACATGGTATTTTCCTGATGGAAAGATTAAAGAGAATGGGTTGTTTATTAAAGGTCAGAGACATGGAGATTGGAAAATGTATGATGAAGCCGGGACTGTTACCATGGAAAATATTTATACATGGAAAACCGATTCTTTAAAAGTGAAGAATTAAAATCTCGTAGATATTAGACAGGTATTCATAATCCATGAAATTATTAATAATTATAAAACCTCTCTGACGATTGTACAACATATTTTGGATAATAAGATAAAAACAGTAAATATTTAATAAAGAAATATTTATATTTACCTTGAATGAAAACAGTGAGTAAATATTATGACAGTAATTTCAGTTGCAAGAACAGATTATAAAGCCATTATACTTGACACAGCGGCAATTTTAGTTATAACTTTTCTTCCTGCCATATCTCATTTAATATCAATTCCCCTTTATCTCTTTGAACCTATGAGGGTAATTCTTGTTCTGTCAATAATGTTTACGTCCAGGCGTAATACTTATTTAATTGCACTGGCACTTCCTTTATTTTCATATTTAATTTCAGCCCATCCAGCATTTGTAAAATTATTCCTTATTAGCTCAGAACTTTTACTAAATATTTATCTTTTTAGCTTACTTGAAAAGAAAACTGGGAATATTTTTGCCTCTCTCCTTACTGCCATATTAATTGGTAAAGTTTACTATTATATTTTAAAAGCTGGACTTATTTCTGTTGGGTTGTTGAAGGGTGAGTTGGTTTCAACACCTGTTTATCTTCAATTGATAATTGCATTGGTCATGTCTTTGACCGCTCATTTTTATATTAAAAAAATGAAGGTGAAGTAAAATAATAGATTAAGCTTGTTACATACCTAGCTTTTTTTCTATTAGTTCAACACCCTTGGCACATAATACTTTTACCATTAGATAATCCGTCTTTGCAGATTTAAGTGTTTCTGCAGCAACAGCATTATTTTTATAAGACCCGCAATTAATAAGTACATTTAGGAATGCTCCCTGTGCTGCTGTCGATATAAGAGATAGCGCAACTCCTGCGTCTGAAAGTGAATTCTGATTTCCTTTTTCTGCAACTATTAATAAAATGGGAGTAAATACTTTACATAATGAAATAACCTGGAAGGGAACCAACCCAGCCTGTATGGTCGCTTCTTCAATTCTTCTTGATCTTTCTACCTTCTGCTCCTCGTTATCTTTCGGAAGTTTAAATGCTTCCATTACAATATCAAAAGCCTCATTATCCTTTTGGGAAAGAATTAAGAAGTTACTCTTTGCAGCCTCCATTTTTTTCTTGAGACTCTTTAGTTCTTCTTCAACGTCAAGATATTTCTTTTTCCCGAAAGTAAGGTTGCATACCATAATTGCAAGCGATGATGCAAGAGTACCACAAAAGGCACTTACATTCCCACCTCCAGGAGTTGGTGAATTTGAAGAAAGTTCATCTAAATATTGCTGAACCGATAGGGAAGTATCCATTTTAATTCCTCTAGGATTAAATCATATAATCAATTATTTTTTTGTTAATGTCGAATTGGTTTAGTCTGCTTAACCCTAATTTTTCTACCGCAATATTAACTAGTTCCTTTTCAACCGAAATATTCTCATAAGAATAATATTTACCAGCCTGAAGTAGCGCCTCAAGAGGAACAAGTCCTACAATTTCACTACCGTCTACTTCAACACCCAGCCTTTTAGCTTCTTTCTGGACCTCTTCAAATGCAACGTGAATTGGCGTGACGTTATAATTAGTTAGATTCATAGAGACCTGGGTTATATTATATTTTTCTAGTGAAACTCCCATTCCTTTCACATTTTTAAGTCTGCCTGGAATATTGACAGTTTTACCGTTTACCTTAATTAGATTTCCTAGTAAATCTCTCTGAGGTTTACCTGATTCCCTCAATGTCTCTGCTATTTCCTTCGCAATTTTAATATCGGTAGTCTTTAGGTTTACATTGTAAGCTATCAGGAAAAATCTTGCTCCTGTAACTAAAGCACCTAACTTCGGATTAAATACAGCTTCACCGAAATCAGGTTTCCATTCGGAAAGTTTTAGTTTTGCCTCTAATCCTTCATATTCTCCTTTGCGTATATTTGAAAGGCTTGACATTTGAGGATTTCTTGCTGCTGCCTCATATAGGTAGACCGGTATATTTAGTTCATTGGCTATCTTTTCACCGAACTTCTCGGAAATTCTTACACATTCTTCCATTGTAGTATTTTTAACAGGAACAAATGGCACAACATCGATAGCACCAAGTCGTGGGTGCTCTCCTTTATGTTTTGACATATCAATCATAGACGCTGCAATTTTACAGGAGTTTATAGCTCCTTCAATAATCCCATTGTCAGTTCCTGCCATAGTAACTACAACGCGGTTATAATCCGCATCCGGTTCAAGATTAAGGAGCTTAACATCGGCAGTTTCAGAAAGAACTTTTGAAATCGACTTAAAAAGTTCGTTGTTCTTACCTTCACTGAAATTAGGTACACATTCTATTATCTTCATTTAAATTCCGAATTGTCGAATATTATTATTCCGTTTTTTATTGTCATAATATTCAGATTTATTCCTGTATTATAAATTAGGTCTGAATATTCTGGCGAATTTATTATAGCAAAGTCTGCTTTCTTACCTGGTTCTATGCTTCCGCATTTGCTGTTTATTCCCAAAGCACAAGCAGCATTAATTGTATAGGAAGAAATAACCTCTTCGATTGACATTTTCATATTAATCGCTGCCAGACTCATTATCATTGGAATATTAATAATGTGGCAAGAACCTGGATTAAAATCTGTAGCAATAGCTACTATAACATTATTATCAATAAGTTTTCTTGCAGGTGCATAACGGTAATTCAGGAAATAGGACACACCGGGCAGAAGAACAGCAGTAGTATTGGAATGAGCCAATTTTGGAATTTGTTCCATTTGCATCATTTCCAGATGTTCTACACTAACTGCTTCATATTTGAGAGCTGTTTCCAGTCCTCCAATATTATTGAATTGCTCGGTATGTACTTTAATTTTTAGTCCAGTATTTCTTGAAGCATTTAAAATTCGATCTGTTTCTTCTGCAGAGAATGCAGTGCCTTCACAAAATACATCACAAAAAATGGCTAACTTTTTCTCGGCTACAACCGGAATAATATTATTAATAAGTAATTCAATGTATCCTTCATGATCTTCTTTAAATTCGGAAGGATAAGTGTGTGCACCCAAGAAAGTAGATATTATATCTATGGGGAATAAATTATTTAATTGATTAATTACCTTGAGTATTTTTATTTCATTTTCGAAGTCGAGCCCGTAGCCACTCTTAATTTCAAGATTCGTAACTCCCTGCGAAATAAAACTTCGGACTCGCGGAGAAGCTATATTTATAAGTTCATTGAAAGTTGTATCCCTTACGGCCTTAACAGTGGACTTTATTCCTCCTCCGGAATATGCTATTTCTTCATAGGTAGCACCATTTAACCTGAGTTTGAATTCATTTACCCTGTTGCCGGCATAAACGGAATGAGTATGGCATTCAATAAACCCCGGGAAAATAGTTTTGTTTTTTAAAGATATAAGTTCATAACTCGAACTATTTTTAATTGAATTTGTGGGAATAATATCCTTTATTATATCATCTTCAATTATAATTGAATGCTCGGTTAAAACATTAAGATAGCCCAGATCTTTGCCTTTCTTAACATTCTTTCCGTTAGTATTAACTGTTACAATTTGTGAAGAATCTTTAAGGATTTTCAACATATTATCTTATAATATTAACTGTATCTCGAATAACTTTAGAATCTGCATAGCCCATCTGGGTGAGTTTGAAACTAAAATCGTTAGCTTCGGAAGAATTTATAAAATCTCCGGCTTTTACTTTATAAAAGGGAGGGTCAAAAGAAATATATACAGGTTTCCTATCCATTCTGAAATATACTTCTGATTTGAATTTATTTGCTTCGTCAAGATTGTCTGTTGTCGCTATTAGTACCCGGTAGCCAGGCATTTGTCTTAAGATTTTGTTCTCGGTAGAAACTATTGAAAGTGAGTCAAAATTATACCATGCATTTAGACCTGTTTCGGATTTGTTAAAAAAACGTGGTATTGTGTCACTTATATTTATGTTTACTTTATAAGGTGAAATATCGAAATCTTCTTTAAGAACTAAAGTGTCGTAATTTTTTGTCCTTGAGTTTACAGAGGATGGTTTTCCATTTTGTTGAAATCGGGAACCTACAGATGTCAACGTACCGCAGGAATACATTGTTATGATAGAAAATATTAGAAAAAAGAAAATATATCTCATTTTTTTAACTTATTAAGCGATAACAAATATAAATATATATATTGACTAACTGAAACACTGACCATAATTAATCCACTAATATTTTTTATATTTAACTTTCAATTATAAATGAAAAAAACTAAATTTAAGTAAGATTCTTTTGCAAGCTATCTTGTTTAAATAATAAAGATGATATATGAAAAATCCTACTAAAATACTGATCGTTGAAGATGATCTTATTACTCAGCAGATACTTGGGCTCTACATGATAGATTATGATCATGTTGTCGTTTCTTGTGGCGAGGAAGCTATAAAGGAGTGCAAGTCAAATAATTATGATATCATTTTAATGGATATTCGGTTAAAATCAGGCATTGATGGGGTAAAGACTTTCAAACAAATAAAAGAAATCGAAGGGTATAAGAAAATTCCTATTTTAGCAATAACTGCATATGCAATGAGAGGGGATAAGGAGTATTTTTTGGAAGAAGGTTTTGAAGGGTATCTAGCAAAACCATTTTTAAAAGAAAATTTGGTTGAACTAATAACTTCCGTCCTTAAAAAACAAACAGTATAGTCCATTTCTGTCTAATCGCTCTTACCATAATCGTTTAAAGATTATTTTTTTGAGAAACAGCAAATAATTTAGTAACTTTGACTGTTAATTTATAATATTTTAATCGAAATGGCTGCAAAAAAACTTAAAATCCTCTTTGTTACCCCTGAAGTTGTTCCATTTGTAAAAACTGGGGGATTAGCTGATGTTTCCGCTGCTTTACCACAAATGCTAACAGAACTTGGGCATGAAGTAAGGATGGTTGTTCCAAAATACGGTGCCGTCGACGACAGAAAATTCAAAATCCATGAAGTTGTTCGCCTAAAGGATCTGCATCTACAAATCGGGGATAAGGATGTGGTTTTTTCATTAAAATCATGCTTTTTACCCGGACAAAAGATAAGAGTTCAAATATATTTTCTTGATAACTTCGAATATTTCGGAAGTAGAAACAGTCTTTATGTCGATCCAATGACTGGTCTGGATTATCCTGATAATGATGAAAGATTTATTTTGTTAGCCAGATCAGTTTTTGAACTGATTTCCAAACTTGGCTGGATTCCTGATATTATTCATTGTAATGATTGGCAGACCGGTTTTATTCCGGCTTACCTAAAAACTCTATTTAAGGGCATAGAGACATTCTCTACATTTAAAACTGTTTTTACTGTTCACAATCTTGCATATCAGGGACAATTCCCCAAATCTAGTATTCTTTAAAACTGGATTTCCTGATGAACTCAACTCTGAAAAGGGAATTGAGATTTATAATAAAATTAATTTTATGAAAAGCGGGTTACTATTTGCTGATGTTATAAATACTGTCAGCGAAACTTATGCTAATGAGATCAGAACTGATGATGAACTCGGAGCGGGGCTCAAATCTGTGCTAGCGAAAAGAAAAAATGACCTTTATGGTATAATCAATGGTATTGATACTCACCTTTGGAACCCCGACAAGGATAAACATCTTCCTAAGAAATATTCTTATAAAACCATTGAAGATAAAGTTGAAAATAAAAAAATACTTGCAGAGAAATTTGGGCTCACTTTTAATCCGACTACACCGATAATTGGTATTATTTCAAGACTCTTTGATTCTAAGGGATTTGATTTAATTACTGAAGCATTTCCTGAATTGATGAAAATGAACCTGCAGATGGTGCTTCTTGGAAATGGTGACAGGAAATATCACAATTTCTTTGAAAAAGCTGGTAGGAAATACCAGGATAAATTTGCATCTTACCTTGGATTCAATGATGATCTTGCTCATTTAATAGAAGGGGGAGCTGATATGCTTCTAATGCCTTCAAATTATGAACCATGCGGCTTGAATCAGATGTACAGCCTTGTTTATGGAACTGTTCCAATTGTCAGAGAAACTGGTGGTCTTGCAGATACTGTTATTAAATTTAATGAAAAGACGACTGAAGGCAATGGGTTCATGTTCAAACAATATGAATCTGCAGCTATGCTGAAGGAAATTTCACGTGCGTTGAAAATATTTGAAGATAAAAAGACGTGGACAAAAATTCAGAAGAATGGCATGAAATGTGATTTTAGTTGGAATGCTTCAGCTAGAAAATATATCGAGTTATATAAGACCATACTAGAAAGCGATTAATGCTGAACAAATCCTTTTCACTTCTAAATCTCAAAATGATCGCATTCTCCTATTTAGGTTATTTTGCGGATTGTATTTCTAACTTGCAAAAACGGAATATATTTCCAAGCTTTGTGGCTGTAAATTTATTGGATTACCTTAATTTTTAATAATGATATATCCGGAGAAATAATTTTGTCAGTAAAAACCCTATCATTCTTTATTCTGATATTTGTTTCATTAACACTGCTTTCCTGTAGCAGTGACCCTTCTGCTATTGGAAGCTCGTATCTGAAAGGAGATCAGATTAAATTAGATTCTCTGGATTCCTTTAAAGATACCTTAACGCAGGTTTCATCTACATACCAGCATTCAGTACCTCTTGGATATGCCAATTCACTCTTGCTTGGTGTTAAAGGAGATAATACGGCTAATACATTACTTAGTTTTAATATCGTTCTTCCTGATTCAATTATAGCTGATCTAAAATTGAGTAATCTTACAGTTACAAACGCCTTTGTGCAATTATTTAAAAGTTATGTTTATGGTGATTCTACTTCAGCTTTAGATTACTCTGTCCATGAAATAAATAAAGGTTGGACTTCTACTAGTTTTACTATTGATAGTTTTAAGGTTTGGCAGCCGGGTAATCAGTATAATGCTGCTGACATCGGAAGCAGCAAATCAGTCAACGATTCTTTGTATCAGTTTAGTATACCTAACTCTCTAGCATCAACATGGATAACTAACATAGCTAACGGTGCTACTCCGGATAATGGTATTTTACTTATCCCATCTTCCGGAGCAAATAAGATTGTTGGTTTCTATGCCCTTTCTCCCACAACTACAGTTGATATTCCTTATATCTATATTGTGGTTAATAAACCCAATTTTTATATAGATACATTGAAATTTTCTACTACTGCAGACCTAAGTGTGGTTTCAGGTCCAATACCCCAGAATCAACAGGATTACATGTTCGCACAATCCAGTGTTATATTGGAATCCCGTTTGAAGTTTAATCTTTCCAAACTTCCACCCCATGCTATAATTAATTATGCAGAATTAGACCTCACAATTGATTCTACTAAATCAGTTTTCGGTGTTCCTTTCACTGATCAGCTGATAGCGAAGTTTATTACTGATACAACTAATACTGATTCTATAAGCAATACAAGTACTAGTGCTGTTGTTCTTAATAGATCCGGCTCTATTTATACCGGAAACATCACTTATTATATACAGACCTGGTTATCCTTGAAAAATAATATGGGTATAGAAATTCTACCAAGTACCTTCACGGAAGGAGTAGATTTATGGGCAATTTATGGAAGCAATGCAACAGATCCCGCAAAAAGACCGAGATTAAAAATCACCTATACAAATAAATTATAAATATGAAATTAATAACTATTATATTTTTTTCTCTAATTACTTTAATCCAAACTACTAATGCTCAGCAGTCTGTTTATACAAGATTTGGTCTTGGTGACGTTGAGTTTTCTTATTCTGGCAGACGCCTGGGAATGGGACAGATGGGTACATCTGTTTCCGATGAAGATTTTATCGGTACTTTAAATCCTGCAGGTTGGAATAGGTTGAAAATGACAAGAATTGAATTCGGGGTAGCATACAACGGTAACTTTGTCTCTGATTTGTCACAGAAAAAGTTTTACGCCGGTACACAGTTTACTGGTTTTACTATGGCATTCCCAGCAAGTTCATTATACGGTATAGGAATTGCGATGGGTATCGTACCTGTTACAAATGTAAATTATAAAGTAAATGACCATGGGACTGATCCTAATTCCTCAGTTGGGGATTATGATATCACTTATGAAGGGAGCGGTGGACTGTCAAAAGTATTTCTGGGATCTTCCTATAAACTTCCCCTCTGGGATATTAATATTGGTGCTTCATTAGACTATTATTTCGGGAATGTAAATTACTCTTCTTCGATAGCATTTACCGGTTCAAATAATTTAAGCGCTTCATATCAAAGAACTTATCAACCCAAAGGAGTTGGTACTACTCTTGGTTTTATAACTCCTGATTTTTTAGCAGGTGCAGTTTCAGCTTTTTCTGATCTCAGGGTGGGTGCTTCCGTAAATATAGTTCCAAAAATAAATGCGGATACTTTGTTAACTTCATCATCAACTTTACGAACTGATACCGTAACCACTGCTGTACTCGATATGAAAATTCCATATAGGATAAATGCGGGCGCAAGTGTACTAGTTAGTAAAAAATATCTTATTACCCTTGATGTAGCATATCAACCCTGGAGTAAGTATTCTTTAGGCAATATTAAATCTACTAACTTAAGAGACATGCTGTTAATAAGCGCAGGTACAGAATACAGACCTATCAGGGAATTAGGGGGTAATTTCTGGAATCAGATAATTTTAAGGGGTGGGGTAAGTTATGAACAAACCCAATATATTTTTAATAATACCGGAATAAACCAGTTCTCTGTTTATGGTGGTTTTTCAGTTCCACTCAGTTTTGGAAATACAATCGATATTGGAATTCAATATTCTGTACGTGGCACAACCGATGCAATTCCTGTTAATGGGTCTACCGATGTTATTCTTCTGAATAAAGAAAAAGGATTTAGAGTAGGAATCGGTTTAAGTTTAGGTGATATATGGTTTTTGAGAGAAGAGAAATAGGATGAAAATATCCATTTCTTCTGACCACGCCGGGTTCAGATATAAGGAATTGATTAAAAATTATCTTATAAATAAGGGATACGATATTACTGACAGGGGAACTTACTCGGAAGAATCCGTAGATTATCCAGACTTCATTCAGAAATCGGCTCTAGATGTTGTTCAACATAAAGTTGAATTTGGTATCGGAGTCTGCGGTTCAGGTATTGGCGTCTCAATTTCTGCGAATAAAGTAAAAGGAATTAGAGCTGCCTTAGTATTGAACGAAGAAATGGCATCTTTATCAAGAAAACACAATAACGCTAATTTCCTTGCTCTTAGCCAAAAATTCATAGATGAGAATCATTTATATAATATATTGGATACATGGCTTAATACTAGTTTTGAAGGTGGAAGACACCAAAGAAGAATTGATAAGCTTGAATTAAACTTATAATTAAAATTTTATTATCATATGTTTGAAAATTTAACTAAAGATCAGGAAATGTTCGAAGTTGTTAATCTGGAAACAAAGCGCCAGCTAGAGAATCTTGAATTAATAGCTTCAGAGAATTTTGTAAGTCCAGCAGTTTTAAAAGCAGCAGGATCTGTTCTAACTAATAAATATGCTGAAGGATATCCGGCTAAAAGATATTACTGCGGTTGTGAATATGTCGATATGGCTGAAGATATTGCGCGCACCAGATTAAGAAAGTTATTCAATGCCGAATATGTGAATGTTCAGCCTCATAGCGGATCCCAGGCAAATATGGCTGTTTTCATGACTCTGCTTAAACCTGGTGATAAATTCATGGGGCTTAAGTCTTGCACACGGGGGACATTTAACCCACGGCTCCCCTGTTAATTTTTCCGGAATCCTATACCATGCTGTTGGTTATTCCTTGAATAAGGAAACAGGTCGATTGATTATGAACAGGTTGCTGAAATGGCAGAACGGGAAAGACCGAAACTGATCATTACAGGAGCAAGCGCTTATTCAAGAGAATGGGATTATAAAAGATTCAGAGAGATAGCTGATTCAATAGGTGCTTTCCTAATGTGCGATATGGCTCATCCGGCTGGTTTAATTGCAAAAGGACTACTGAATAGTCCGCTTCCTTATTGCGATGTTGTAACATCCACAACTCATAAAACTTTACGAGGACCGAGAGGTGGCATTATTCTTATCGCAAAGGATAAGGAAAATACACTCGGTGTTAAAACTCCAAAAGGCGACAGACTAAAACTAATGGTCAGAATTATTTGACAGCACAGTAATGCCTGGAATCCAAGGCGGTCCCTTAATGCACATTATTATGGCAAAAGGTGTTGCTTTCGGAGAAGCACTTAAGGATTCATTTACAGTCTATGCTGAACAGGTTATTAGAAACTGCAAAGACCCTTGCTTCAAAATTAAATGAATGCGGCTTTGATATTGTATCCGGCGGGACAGATAACCACCTGATGCTGATTGATTTGACAAATAAAAATATTACAGGTAAACAGGCTGAAATTGCTTTGGGAAAAGCAGGGATTACTGTAAATAAAAATATGATCCCTTTCGATACAAGAAGTCCTTTTGTTACCAGCGGTATCAGGATAGGTACTCCCGCAGTTACTACACGCGGAATGAAAGAATCTGAAATGAATAAATTGGTGAATTTATTGATAAAGCAATTATTGAAAATGAAAATGATACTGTACTTGCTTCTATAAAATCAGAAGTTCGTGAATTCTGTACTATATTCCCATTGTTTCAAGAATCTAATTAACTGATATAAATTGGCACCAAAAGATCAACCAGAAAATAATCCCGGTTCCGATGAGGAAGACGAAAAGGAAATGACTTTCCTCGATCATCTCGAAGAACTGAGGTGGAGGATTATATTTGCATTGATTGGACTTACGATTGGAACAATACTCTGCCTCATATTCGTTGATTTTCTTGTTGATGTTATTTTGCTCAGACCTGCCAGAATTTCAGGTGTAAAACTCCAGAACCTAAAACCATTCGGACAGTTGATGTTATATTTCCAGGTTGGGGTTATTGGCGGTGTAATATTAAGTCTTCCCAATATATTTTATCAGCTATGGAAATTCATATCTCCGGCACTTAGGAAAAGTGAAAGGAAATATATCTGGTGGATAGTTATTTTTACTACGTTATGTTTTCTAATCGGAATCGTGTTCGCATATTTTGTTATGCTTCCGTTTACATTGAAATTTGCAGCTACATTTGGATCCGCATCAATTATCAACCAATTTGCAATTGATGAGTATATGAATATTATTTTAAGTGTTATGCTAGGTGCAGGACTAGTTTTCGAGCTACCAATGATTTCTTTTTTTCTTACTAAACTCGGTATCTTAAAACCTGAGTTTATGAAGAAATACAGAAGACATGCTATTGTGTTTATAATGATTGCGGCTGCTTTTCTGACTCCTGGTACTGACCCTGTATCGCAAATAGTTCTTGCCATTCCTTTGTTATTACTTTATGAAATAAGTATATTAATTTCAAAACTTGCTGTTAGGAAAAAGTGATACGAAGCGAATTATCTGAAATTAGCCGACCCATTAAAAATGAATTGCAAACATTCAATGAGTTGTTTAGGAAGTCAATAACTTCCAAAGTGGGTCTGGTTGATCTGATTGCCAGATATATTTTGCGACAGAAAGGGAAAAAAATTCGTCCGCTATTAGTTCTTCTTGCCGCTAAAGTAACCGGCGGAGTTAATGAGAGAACATACAGAGGCGCTCTACTTGTTGAACTGCTTCATACTGCAACCCTTGTTCATGATGATGTTGTGGACAATGCAGATAAAAGAAGGGGATTCTGGTCGATAAATGCTATTTTCAAAAACAAAGCAGCTGTTCTGATGGGGGATTATCTTTTATCCCGCGGTCTCCTCATTGCAGTCGAAGGGAAAGATCACGATTTTCTTAAAGTAATTACCAATACCGTTAAAAGAATGTCTGAAGGCGAACTTCTTCAGATCCAGAAAACCAGAAAACTTGATATAGACGAAAAAACATATTTTAACATAATATCTGATAAGACCGCTTCTTTACTTGAAACCTGCTGTCTTATTGGTGCACTTAGTTCAACAGATAATCCGGAATATCATGAAGCCATGAAAAATTTCGGTGAGTCTATTGGTATTGCTTTTCAGATTCGTGACGATGTATTAGACTATGAAGGTTCATCAAGTCTTATTGGTAAACCGGTAGGCGGGGATATTAAAGAAAAGAAAATTACTCTTCCTCTTATCTATTCACTTAACCAGGTTAATGGAGGTGAGGCTGATAGAATTAAACGTCTTATTAGAAACGGAGCAAAAAAAGATTCTGTTAATGAAATAATGGAATTTGTGAGAAAGAATAAAGGTATAGATTATGCGTTGGAACAGGCGAATCTTTATTCTATCCGTGCAAAAGAATCTCTCAAAATCATACCCGACTCTCAGAGTAAAATAGCTCTTGAAGCAGTAGTCGATTACGTTATAGAAAGAAAGAACTAACTTTCGTTTTGCTTTTTCAATTCTTTTTTAAACTCAAAACCTTTAACCGGATCCCGCACAGTAAGTACAGGACAGGGAGCCTTCCTTACAACTTTTTCTGCGGTACTACCAAATAATATATGTTCAACGCCAGTGTGACCATGAGAAGCCATAATTATCAAATCAATATCTTCTTCCCTGGCTGTCTCAATTATTTCCAGGAAGGGTTTGCCTGTTTTAATAATAGATTTACACTTAATCCCTGCCGGTATTTCAGTCCTTGCAAGATTATTTAATTCTTCGAATGCCCGCTTGTCAACTTCAGTATCGATTGAGGGAATAGCAATTTGTCCCATACTGAAATCAGGTGGATAAATGACCGGTTCCACAACATAAATTAGAACAAGATCAGCATTAAAAGAACTCACCATTTTTACTGCATATTTTAGTGAATTCTTTGAATAGTCGGAAAAATCGATTGGGACTAAAACACGTTTGATATTAGGTTCCATACTTACCCTCCATTTGAAGAGACTTTGACTGTATTTGAAGAAAATCTTCGTCCAATTTCCTTAACCGGGTAGTAACAATTCGGGAAATACCCTGCATTATTCTGATTCCAGGTTTGGGGAATTTTTCAATAAATTCATCCAGATCAGGCTTAAATATTATAGCAAGTTTAATATCGGTTTTTGCAATAGCCGATGCATTTCTTTTTTCACCATCAACCAGTGCCAGTTCTCCAAAAAAATCTCCTTTAGAGAAAGAAGCAAACCTTAAGCAATTTCCTTTTTCATCAGCATAAGATATTTCTACTTCACCTTCAATAAGAATATAAAGGCCTATTCCCGGGTCTCCCTGACAGAAAATGTATTCACCTGCTAAATAATGCCGGTTATGAATAATATTAGAAATTAAATTAATCTCTTTTTTGCTGAGAGCAGCAAATGCAGGGAAATTGGAAAGGGTAGATGCCTGGTCTTGTTTCTGAGCCGAAGGTTTGAATAAATTAGCCCAAAAACTGCTGTGGACTATATCATTATTTTCATTCATATATTTCCTAATTAGTAAATATCTTTTTCGGCAACACGCCAGAGTTTCTGGCAAGGGAACCTGTTCTCATATAATGCGCGTCCAATTATTACTGAATCCAAACCGAGATGCATTACATTTTGAATATCCATTAATTCATCTTTATTTCTTACACCGCCGCTAACTGTAATCTTAGCATTTGTAACTTCGGCAATTTTAAGACAAAGCGGTAGATTAGGTCCACCTAAAATACCGTTTCGGGAAACATCAGTGACAATAAATCTTTCCACTCCTAAATCAGACATTTTTTTTGCAAAATCAAGATAATTTAATCCTGTCTTTATTCTTCTACCTTTAATAATAAGCTGATTATCAAGAATATCAAGTCCTACTGCTATTTTTTGGGGTCCAAGATAATTTAATACTTTTTTAAATTCATCCTCGTTTTCAATTGCCATAGTACCAAGAACAATTCTGCTTATTCCGATATCCATGACTAATTTTACATCATCCATAGTTCTTATTCCGCCTGCAAATTCGACGGGTATTATAACGGATGAGCATATATCTTCTATTATTTTAAAGTTTTTATGTGAATGTTCAGCAGCCCCATCAAAATCAACCACATGAAGCATTTTTACATTTTCAGAGCGCCAGATTAGGGCCATCTCAACCGGATCACTTCCATATTCGCTGCAGTTTAATTCAGGAATTCCCTGAACAACACGAACTGTTTTGCCGTCTTTTATATCTATTGATGGAATAACTAATAAAAAGCGTTTCATTTATTTCACTTTATAACATAAAAATAATCATTTGTAAACTAAAAATAAATTTAGTCAAAAAGTATTGGAAATATACATATTTTCAAAGTTGGGTTAGTTTCTTTGAAAATGAACGAATTTCTTGACTTTTCTTTGTTTATTGTCCATATTTCGTCCAATGAGCAAAGAATTTATCCTGAATACCAAATTAAGTAATACTTTAAGGGTTTCCACCTTTGGTATTGAAAACATATCTAATTCGCCATGTATTATCTTGGTTCACGGATTCAAGGGCTTCAAGGATTGGGGCTTCTGGCCGCTAATGGGCGAGTATTTTGCTAAGAATGGTTATTTTGTGCTTTCATTTAATTTTTCACATAATGGTGTCGGTAATAATCAGTTCGAATTCACTGAACTCGATAAATTTGCAGAAAATACATTCTCACTTGAAATAAGTGAACTTTCCGAATTAATAGATGCTTATAGAAACAATTATTTCGGAAAGACCGAAAATAAGAAGATTGGTGTTATAGGTCATAGTAGGGGAGGAGCAGTTTCTGTTTTAACGACATTGTTAAATGAGAATATAAACGCCTTAGTCATGTGGGCATCTGTTGCCAAGCTTGACCGTTATTCCGAAAGACAGAAACAGAAATGGAGAAAAGAAGGAGTATTTCAAGTACAGAATACCAGAACAAAACAAGTTATGCGTTTAAATATCTCTCTTCTTGAGGATATTGAAAAACAAAAGTCAGGTTTGCTGAATATTGAAGAAGCAGTATCCAGGTTTAAAAGACCATTATTAATAGCTCATGGCGATCAGGATCTTGCAGTTCCTGTTAAAGAAGCAGAGCTTCTTTATTCATGGTCTGATAAATCTCAAACCGAACTATTTATAATTCCAGGTACCGGGCATACGTTTGGAATGCAGCATCCGGATGCCGGCTCAAATGTTAAGTTTGATACTCTGATAAATAAAACATTGATATTTTTTAATAAAAATCTACATTGAGGATTATATGATTACCAAAGCCGCTATTTTTCCTAAATATATTACTGACATCGTAACATCAAAACTATTTGGTATTATTTCATTTACGCTGCTTACAGCGTTTGCCGCGCAATTATCAATTCCAGTAAAACCGGTGCCTTTTACTCTACAGACTGTAATGGTTGTTCTGGCAGGGGCATTTTTAGGAGCGAGAAATGGAGCTTACAGCCAAATACTTTATCTGTTAGCGGGTAGTCTGGGATTCCCTGTTTTCGCAGGAGCATCATTAGGATTTATGCAGTTATTCGGTCCAACAGGTGGTTATTTATTATCATTTCCTATAGCAGCTTTTATTTCCGGCTATATGATTGAAAAGAACCAAAGCTACTTATTTGTTACTCTTTCAATGCTAATAGCCAATTTATTCATTTTACTTATGGGGACATTATTCCTGAATACTTTGTACATTAAAAATATATTCGAGTCATTAAAGTTCGGCGCTGCCATTTTTTCAATCTGGACAGTAGTTAAGTTATTCCTAACGGTCAACATTTATTATTTCGTTAAGAAACCCCATAAAACAGTTTAAGCTTTAATGACAATAAAGAATATAATATTCATAATAGTCTTCTTATTATCAGCCGTATTTTTCTGGTATAGCTGCAGTAACCTTATCCGGCGAATGTTTGTGGCGAAAAAGAAAGACGACCGTTTTGATAACCCCGGAAGCAGATTAGCCCGCACCTGGAAGATTGCATTTCTGCAAACTAAATTAATGCGTGACCCTAAAGCAGGGATACTCCATATATTTATTTTCTGGGGATTTGTACTTTTTATTTTTGCTGTCCTTGAAACTATTATTCAGGGATTTTATTCACCTTTCAGTCTCTCTTTTTTAGGACCCGTTTATTCGGTTATTACTGTTATCGAAGATGTTTTCGGCATACTTGTAATTTGTTCTGTTCTTTATGCATTATACAGAAGGTACATTATACACGTACCCCGTCTTGAAGTAGACAAACATGGGAAAATAGATGCAGCTATAATTCTTATTCTCATCATGTTTGTGTGCATTTTCATGTATGGTGAAAATATTTCACTGGTTGCAAAGGATGGTTTTGTTTTAGCCGGATACGAAGTAAGACCGGTTTCGGCATTTCTAAGTCCTATTATTTTCAGTAGTCCCGCAACCGCAGCTTTATTTTACGAAATATTCTGGTGGGGGCACATTTTAGTTATTTTAACCTTTCTGAATATTCTTCCATACTCAAAGCATCTCCATGTCCTAACATCAATCCCCAACACTTATTTTGCTAAGTCAGAGGAAATCAGGAATAATATAAGCGTATTAAATCTTGATGATGAAAATGCTTTGTCATTCGGAGCTGCTGATATTGAACAGTTATCCTGGAAACAATTGCTTGACGGATATTCATGTACGGAATGCGGCAGGTGTACTGCTTCCTGTCCCGCAAATACAGTTGGTAAAACTTTATCTCCACGCAAGATTATTGTTGATATCAGAAAAAGGACAAAGGATAAAGCAGCATTGGTATTAGCGGGTATTACAGAAGGCGAGATTTTTCAGAAGACACTGGTTCACGACTACATATCAGATAAAGAACTGTGGCAATGTACAACATGCATGGCATGTGTTCAGGAATGCCCTGTAATGATTGAACATCTTGATTCTATTATAGACATGAGGCGCAACCTCGTATTGACTGAATCCCAGTTTCCTTCAAACCTTAATAATGTTTTCAAGAGTCTTGAAACAAATTATACTCCATGGGCTTTTAATCAGGCTGACAGGGCTGATTGGGCTGAAGGAATGAACATTAAAACAATGGCAGATGACCGGAATGGGGAAATATTATTTTGGGTTGGATGCGCGGGGTCTTATGATGCCCGTTATAAAAAAGTTACCCAGGCATTTGCAAAACTAATGCAAAAAGCCAATATTGAATTTAGAATTCTTGGCACTGAGGAGAAGTGTAACGGTGATACTGCCAGGCGTCTCGGTAATGAATACCTTGCTCAGATGTTGATGAAAGAAAACATTGAGACTTTAAATAATTATGGGGTTCAGAAAATTGTTACTGCCTGCCCGCATTGTTTCAATTCATTAAAGAATGAATACAAACAATTCGGCGGTAATTATGAAGTAATTCATCATTCACAGTTCATTGAAAATCTACTTGAATCAGGAAAACTTGAGTTAAATGAAGAAGCAGTAAGTTCCAAAATCACTTACCATGATTCTTGTTATCTCGGAAGATACAATTCAATTTACGATTCACCGAGGAATACAATTAATAAGATCAGAGGGATCGAACTCGTTGAAATGAAAAGAAATAAAAGTAAGGGATTCTGTTGCGGAGCCGGCGGAGGCAGGATGTTTCTTGAAGATGAGGAAGGCGGCAGAATAAACGAAGAGCGTACATCTGAAGCACTGTCTACCGGTGCAGAAACAATCGCGTCCGCTTGTCCTTTCTGTATGACAATGATGACAGACGGAGTTAAACATTTTGATAAAACTGAGGAAGTTTCGGTAAAAGATATTGCAGAAATTGTTCTCAAATATTCTAAATAATCATTCATCAACTAAACTAGGAGGTACTAATGAACAAATACGAAGAACTTTTGCAGGCAGTCAGAAATCTTGAAGTAGATTTCCAAAAATTCTATACAAAAGGTCAAGCTGCTGCCGGTACGCGTTTACGCAAGGGTTTAAGCGATCTTAGAAAACTTGCGCAGGAAGCTCGCAAGGAAATTCAAGAGACAAAAGCTCAGAGAAAAACTGAAAAAGCTTAATTCTCTTAGCTGAATAAGTATCAGCAAAAGGGGTTGAACAATTTCCTGGTGGTCGCGGACTACTCCGTGACCACCATCTATTTATTTATAGTTTTGACCAGTTAGAATTTCTTTTACATCAAAATTTATTTTATCTATTGACATTTAAATGAGAATATTTTAAATTATTTAATTGTAAATGAGATAATTCTTCCTTCAAAACCCAGAGAATCCTGAAGTTATTTACCCGCTAAAGACCTGCTAAATCCCGCTAAATACCCGCTAAAATAAGGAATACACCATATTTAGAAATGGTCTAGACAGTACCATCCTAAACCCGGTATAAGCTTATAGGCAACTTGCAGATTGGGGGAATAATATGTTTTATGTACAGAATTTCAATAATTTGGCTATATTTTATTTTATGAATAAAATAATTCTTCCCATATTATCATTAATATTCTTCTTTTCCCCCCCCGCACATATTCATTTATCTCCTGCAACCGGATTTCCACAAACAATAAAAGACTCTATAGTAACCATTAGAATTGCAGTTACCGGCGATATTATGTGCCATTCGCAGGAATACAGGACATCCACAGTCGCCAGCGACAGTTTTGATTTTTCTCCATCGTTTCAATATATAAAACCATACCTGAAGGATGCTGATTTTACAATCGGCAACCTTGAAACTATTACCGCAGGTAAAAAGAATATTTATTCCGGTTATCCTTTCTTTAATTCACCCGACCAGTTTATACGTGATATAAAAAATACGGGATTTACTCTTGTTACTACATCCAATAATCATGCATTGGATAGGGGAGAGGCAGGCGTCAGAAGTACCATTGACAACCTGATAAAATCAAATCTTAATTATACCGGAACTTTCACTTCTCAGAAGGACCGTGACTCCATCAGAATATTTAATATTAAAGGGATCAGAATTTCAATCCTTTCATACACATACGGTACAAATGGCAACCCGGTACCCCGAGGCAGAAAGTATATAATCAACCTGATAGATGAAAATCTGATTGCTCAGGATATCTCAAATGCCCGTAAATCGGGTGCGGAACTGGTTGTGGTTTATTACCACTTCGGTCAGGAATATAAACGTGAACCCGTACAAGAACAGATTGATTTAGTGAATAAAACCAAACAGCTTGGAGCAGATATTATTCTTGGCGGGCACCCTCATGTTATTGAACCCATGGAGTATTACAAAACATACAACGCAAAACTGGATACAGGTTTTGTTATTTATTCTCTGGGTAACTTCATATCTGCCCAGAGGTGGAGATATTCGGATGCCGGAGTTATTCTGTATCTAAATATCTCAAAGGATCTAAGGAATGATTCTCTATGGATTTCATCAGTTGAAAAACTCCCCACCTGGGTATATAAAGGATTAATAGATAAAAGAACCCGTTATGTTGTTCTGCCTGCTAAGGACTACAGTAATTTTCCGTTCCTTAAAGCACCGGATTTGATTAAAATAAAACAAGCTCTATTCGATACAAAGTTTATTTTAAAACTACCTTATTCTAAGTGAAACTACCGAAGAATCGCACATCAATCCTCCTATTATCAGCCGCGTTCAAGCTTATTAAACAGTTCTTTCCGATATTCATAAAAAAGGATGTAAAACAGCAAGCAAATTCTTCCGGACTTTCTTTGTCATCAATTTCATCCGCTTCAACAGATAGAATAAGCGGCGGCACATTTCTAACTCTTACGCTAAAGAAAAACTTTTAAGACAGACAGCACCGGAAAACATACGAAGAATTTCCTGTTTTTAAACATATTAAATTACTATTTTAACCGGATTATTAAGAAACGAATGGAAATATGTTAAGAGCTATTAGGGAATACTTTATCCCCCCGGTTTTCGGCGAGGATCAGGAAAAAACCAACACTACACGCATCCTTTTCCTGGTATTAAAATTCTATATTTATTTTTCCGTGCTCATGTTGATCGGGGATGTTTTTCTGTTTATTAGAAAGCTTGAAATTCTTGTCGTTGTTTTATTTATACTTCTGGTTCTTACTATTACATATTCATTTGCTCACAGGGGAAAGATTCGCCAGGCAAGTATTTTTATAATAGTTTTCCTATGGTTATTGTTCACGCCGGTTATCTGGCTTGGGGGAGGAATTGGAAGTATAATAATAGTTATATACCTGGTACTTGCAATTCTTGCGGGTTTACTACTTGGAAGCAGGGCATCCATAATAGTTGCATTAGCCAGCTGCATCACGCTTTTTGTGATGTATTTCCTGGAAACCAATGGTATAAAGCCTTTTTATTTTTTCCCTTTGCAGCTTTCTGTTAAACTTTTTGTATGGTGTATGGCATTCACAATTGTTGTTCCTCTGATTACACTTGCCACGCAGATATTAAGAGAATCGCTTGAATTTAAACGGAAAGAAGTAGAAGAACGAAACCTGGTTGAAAAAGCATTACGGGAGAGTGAAAAGAAGTACAGGGACATATTCGAAAATGTGCAGGATGTGTTTTTCAGGGTAAACCTGGAAGGGGTTATTGTGGAATTAAGCCCTTCAATAATGCAGTATTCAGGCTATTCAAGGGAGGAATTGATTGGTAAGCCGGTTGATATGGTTTATTATTATCAGGAGGATAGGGATGTATTTGTGAATAAAATTCTTGTCAACGATATATTAACTGATACAGAACTGCTATTGAAAGACAAATGGGGCAATCTAAAAATTACTTTAGCCACTGCTCATAAATTATTTGATTTAAACGGGAACATTATCGGTTTTGAGGGATCATTACATGATATCACCGAGCGCAAGAAAATAGAAGCAGATCTGGTTGAAAGTGAAGAGAAGATGCGAATGATAATAGAAGGCACATCCTATCTATTTTTCTATACACAGGATAAAGATGCAATTGTTACATATGTATCTCCATCAGTAGAAAATATTACGGGTCATACTGTTGAAGAATGGCTCGGTCAAAAACACTGGTTCACCACAGATTCAGGAATAAACAATAACGCCAGGAATAAAACCCACTCGCACCTGAGAGGTGAAATTGATACTGCTACTATATTATTGGAAATCAGGCATGCGGACGGGCATAACATTCTACTTGAAGTTTACGAAACTCCGGTATTTAAGGATGATAAAGTTGTGGGACTTCATGGTATTGCTCACGATATTACAGCTCGTAAAAAAGCAGAAGATGATCTTATAGCAAACGAAGCCCTGTTAATTGCAGCCAGGGATAAAGCAGAAGAGATGAGCCGGCTTAAGACATCCATTCTCAATAACATGAGTCATGAACTTCGTACACCTCTAATTGGAATTATGGGATTTGCTGAGATACTTGAAACTGAAATTGAGGATCCTGCACTTAAGAATATGGTATCCCTTATATCACGTGGTGGAAAGAGACTGTCAGAAACATTGAACATGATACTCGATCTCTCCAAAATTGAAGCGGAAAAACTAACTGTAATGTACAAGAGTATTAATCTTTCGGAGGTAACAAAGCATGGAACAGCTATATATGAAGGTGCAGCTAAATTAAAAGGGCTGACTTTAAATACCATAGTAAAAGAAGACTGTATGACAGTCAAAACCGATGAAAGGCTATACTCACAAATTCTTGATAACCTTGTAAATAATGCTGTTAAATTTACCAATACTGGCAGTGTTAATGTTTTGCTTCAGAAAGAAGAAAGACCATTTAATGGAACAGCAAAACAATTCGCAATACTAAAAGTAATTGATACAGGCATCGGTGTGGCTCCTGAGAATTTTAATTTTATCTTTGAAGAATACAGGCAGGTAAGTTCAGGGCTAAGCCGATCATTTCAAGGGACGGGACTTGGCTTAACAATAACAAAGCGGTTTGTAGAAATACTTGGGGGAGAAATAACCGTAGAAAGTAAACTCGGAGCAGGCACCACATTCACGGTGGCAATACCAATTTAACTTATTAGCCTTTTAAAGTACAAGCATTCTTATTTCCCAGCCAATACTGAATATGCGTTCAGTATGAAAAACTTCGTGGTTTTATCCAGGCTACAGAGCAACATTCCGGACAAAAAATACACTATTTTAATACAATATAAATAACTATTTTTATATATTTCATCTAATAATATAATTCATATGTTCAGCGCTATAAGGGAATATTTCGTCCCGCCTGTTTTCGCGGATGACGAGCAAAAGACAAGTACAGCACGCATTCTGTTCCTGGCATTTAAATTCTATTATCTACTTTCAATACTTGTGTTGATTGGGGATATTTTTATTTTTGTGCGCAAGCTCCAGATTCTTCTTATAGTTTTATTATTTCTCATAATTCTTAGTATCGCCAGGTATTTAGCATTCAGGGGGAAGATTCTTCACGCAGGTTATTTAATAGTTGCCTTTTTATGGTGTGTCTACACTCCCGCCATTTGGTTCTCGGGCGGAGTTACCAGTCTACTTGCTGTGTCGTATATAATAATTTCAATTCTGGCTGGATTACTTCTTGGAAGACGGACATCAATAATTATAGCAGTAATAAGTTGTTTCACATTATTGTTTATGTATTTATCGGGATCCTACGGGATAAATCCATCAAAGTATTTTCCGGTTCCTCCGGGGTCAATACTTTTTTTATGGTTCTCATCATTCCTGATAATAGTTCCTATGATCAATTTAGCCCTGCAGATACTAAGGGAAGCGCTTTCTCTTAAGCGCAAGGAAGTCGCAGAACGAAAGAAAGCAGAAGTTGCGCTTAGGGAAAACGAAGTTCAATTAATTGCAGCCAAAGAAGAAGCAGAAGATTTAAGCCGGCTCAAAACAACCATACTTAATAACATGAGCCATGAATTACGAACACCCCTCATAGGAATAATGGGGTTTGCTGAGGCGCTTGAATCTGAAATTAAAGATCCTTTTCTGAAGAATATGGTTACCCAGATTTCTACAAGTTCAAAACGTTTATCTGATACACTGAACCTTCTCCTCGATTTATCAAAGATGGAATCAGAAAAATTAAATGCAGTATATAAAAATATTAACCTTTCAGAAGTAACCAGGTATAGAGTTGTCAATTATGAAGGATCAGCTAAAGCAAAAGAACTCACATTAAAAACCATGATTAAAGAGGAAAATATTGCAGCAACAACTGATGAAAGGATGTTTTCGCAAATACTTGATAACCTTTTAAATAATGCAATTAAATTTACCAACTCTGGGGGAATCCTTGTTGTACTCGACAAAGCGGTAAGCCGGGTAGATAATGTTCAGAAGCAAATTGTAAAACTTAAAGTAACAGATACCGGAATAGGCATAGCACCGGAGAATTACAAACTTATCTTTGAAGAGTACCGGCAGGTAAGTTCCGGGCTCAGCCGTTCATTCCAGGGCACAGGACTCGGCTTAACAATTACAAAACGGTTTGTAGAAATACTCGGGGGGGAAATTACCGTAGAAAGCAAACTCGGAGTAGGTTCCACATTCACTGTCACACTGCCTATATCAAGATGACCCAAAAGTGCAGAGACCTGAGAATCCCGGAGATTCTTCACATTACTGCCAATAACCACAATTGATAAGAGACGATTAGTCAAATTAGAATTGGTGATTGTAAGGGGATGAATCCCCTAAAATAACATTTGTTTATTGTCCTTCCTCCCAGGCATAAAATGCCTGGGCTATAACAGAGGAGATTCTTCACTTCACTTCGTTTCCCTGACAATCCGGGACTCAAGTTTTGAATAACATTTTCTGTTCAAATCGTTTCATTAGTAAAGACATATTCCTTATTTTTAATTCTGTTAATTTGGGATATTAATGAAATTTCTACACATAATCCTTTTTCTGGTTGTTTTATTTAATACAACTATTCTGTATTCCCAGGATTATACTCCTGCGCTAATCCCCTTACCAGCTCATTTAAAATGGAATCAAGGGAATTTCAAGCTCTCACCTGATACTCGTATAATATGTCAATCGCCCCGGCTTCGGGACTACCTGGTACAGCAAATTAAATTATACACAGGATTAAATTTACATGCTGCACAACAGGGTGCTACTGAAAATATTATACTTCTTAAAATAGATCCCTTATTTACTGATACAAACAAAGAAGCATATAACCTGACGGTTTCAAAAGAAAAGATTATTCTTTCCTCTTCAAGAGAAGTGGGGATATTCAGAGGACTGCAGACACTCTTCCAGATGATCCCTTCAACAGTTAAGATACTAAAGATCAGCAAACCCGTTGGAATTAATTGCTGCAATATATCCGACAAACCTGAGTTTCAATGGCGGGGATTAAACCTCGACTGCTGCCGTCATTTCATGACAAAAGATTTTGTGAAAAGATATATTGATTTACTCGCATACTATAAACTGAATAGATTTCACTGGCATCTTACTGACGACCAGGGATGGCGTATTGAAATAAAAAAATATCCTAAACTAACACAGGTTGGCGCGTTGCGGAATGAAGCCGATGGATCTGTCTATGGAGGATATTATACACAGGAGGACATTAAAGAAGTAGTTGCTTACGCGAGTTCCCGGTTCATAACAATTGTGCCTGAAATAGAAATGCCGGGTCATAGCCTGGCGTCCTTATCTGCCTATCCCGAAAACTCCTGCACAGGCGGACCATTCAAGGTCGCTAATACATGGGGAGTATTTGAAGATATTTACTGCGCCGGAAGAGATTCCACATTTATATTTCTAAAGAATATAATTGATGAGGTAGTACAATTATTCCCCGGCAATTATATCCATATAGGCGGCGACGAAGCTCCAAAGAACAGATGGAAAGAGTGTCCGCTTTGCCAGGCAAGAATAAAAGCCGAAGGCTTAAAAGATGAGAATGAACTTCAGAGCTGGTTTACTAAAAAGATTACCGCATACATTACATCCAAAGGAAAGAAAGTAATTGGATGGGATGAAGTTCTTCAGGGAGGAGCGGCTCCCGGTATCATAATACAATCATGGCAGAGTTTTCAGGGAGCAATTGACGCGGCTAAGATTAATCACTATACAATCTGCTCACCTGAATCGAAAACCTATTTCAATACTGCGCCTGAGCAACTGGATTTACAAACGGCATATTCATTCAACCCTGTACCCGATTCGCTGACTTCTTTAGAACGGAAATATGTATTGGGCGGCGAAGCAAATTTATGGACTGAATATCTGCCTCAGGAGAAAGTTGACGGCAATATGTTTCCCCGGCTACTTGCACTTGCTGAAGTTCTATGGACATACCCACAATTATCATTCCCTCGATACTGATCTTGTCATCCAGCGAAAGCGGGGATCCCCTGAATACTTCAAATGGTTCCCGGGAAGGAAAAGAATCTCCTTTTCTTTCCGCCAATTACGCTAACTTCTATTCCCGCGTGCAAAGATCTTATCCTGATTTAACCGCGCTTGGAATAAACTATGGCATCGAGTCAAAAGTATACAACTATAAAACTTTTTATGATAATAATAAAAACGAATTTACAGTTACACTTAACTCCATTCAGAAAAAGGCACAGATAAGATATACTACAGATGGCAGTGAACCCTCACCCGGTTCGTTATTGTATCAAGCACCAATAATTATAGCCAAACCTCTCAGTCTTAAAGTCGCATCCTTTTATGACAATCATATGACGGGATCATACAACAATCTGTCATTTGTCTTTCATAAAGCGATTAATTCTAAAATTACAATAACCGGACTTTACGCAGACCGTTACAGCGGTGGTGGAATGCAGGCGCTTACAGACGGCATCAGAGGAACGACTAATTTTCACGATGGTTTATGGCAGGGGTATGAAGGAATTGATTTTGAAGGTGTAATCGATTTGGACACAGAGAAGGAGATAAACAGAGTATCAACCACATTTTTATCCGATGTTGAGTCATGGATATTTCTTCCTGAGTATGTTGAAATATCAATATCGTTAGATAACATAAGTTATGGGAATATCGTAACTATCAACAATAGTGTTCCATTAACAGAAAGAACAGTATTTATTAAAGAGTATGCCGCTTCATTCAGCGGCGGAAAAGCCCGGTACATAAAAGTAAAAGCAGTTAGCATTAAAAAATGTCCTTCATGGCATACTGGAGCCGGAAAGGACGCATGGCTTTTCATTGATGAAATAGCCGTGGAATAAACTGAGCGAAATGACGAATCTCAGAGATTCTTCACTCCCCTCAGTTTTGTTTCAGAATAAAATCTCTTTCCGTACTTTTCTTTGAAGAAAAGTACCAAAAGAACTTCGGCTGTAAATCATTGGGCTAAAAATTCAGCGCTCCGTTTAGCCGATATATAATTTCAACTGGCGGAAATAAACTCGCCCCGCAAAGCGGGGCTCAAACATATTTCCTCATCTGCTCCATGGCATTGTTTACATCTTATCACATGCTGAATTTTCTTAACGCCAATGATTTAATGCCGGGAACAAATAAGGACAAATTCATTTCCCTAAATATCGTAACAAGTTGAAAGTGGGAACACTGAATCGCCTTTCTTCAATATTCCTGCTACCATAAAGGCACAATAAACACCGGCACCGGCAAAGTTAGCATGTGCCTGAGCGACTTATCCCTGACGAGAATTCAAAGAAAAGTAAATAAAACTTCCTTATTTTTATTCATGATAAAATTGGAATAAAGATGAAACTATTTTCTTTCCCTATACTCATGATTCTTGTAGTTTTATTCACTACACCTCAACTACTTGCTCAGAAGAAAATCCCGCAGTTTAATGATAATCTTATCAAATATGTAGATCCCTTTATCGGCACCGGAGGACACGGGCACACATATCCCGGAGCTACTGTTCCATTCGGAATGGTGCAGTTAAGCCCTGATTCAAAGACTCACGGTTGGGACTGGTGCTCCGGCTACCACTATTCCGATTCAACAATATCAGGATTCAGCCACACACATCTTAGCGGAACAGGTGCCGCGGATCTTGGCGATATTCTTTTTATGCCCTTCACCGGCAATATAAATAAAGATTCCACCTATGAATACAAATCACTATTCTCGCATCAGAAAGAATCCGCATCACCCGGGTATTACTCCGTTTTCCTTGAAGACTATAAAATACAAACCGAGTTTACAGTAACTGAAAGAACAGGATACCACAGGTACACATTTCCTGCATCAGCGGAACAGCACGTTCTGATAGACCTGGTGCATGGAATATCCGACAGATACACATACTCAGAATTAAAAATAATTGATGATCATACAATTGAAGGATTCAGACGATCAAAAGGATGGGCAAAAGACCATACTGTTTTTTTCTCCGCTGTGTTTTCAAAAGCATTCCCTAATGATGTCAGCAACTTTAAAGGCAGGCAGAATAATCCTGCATTTTGATATTAAAGACAATTCACCGCTGGAAATTAAAGTCGGCATCTCACACACATCAATAGCAGGGGCAAAGGCGAACCGTCTTAAAGAAATACCCGGCTGGAACTTTGAACTGGTAAAAAAGAAAGCTGCGGCAGAATGGAATAAGTACCTTAATAAAATTCAGGTTGAAGGGGGAACCGATAAACAAAAAAGAATATTCTACACATCCCTTTATCATACAATGGTAGTCCCCAATGTTCTAAACGATGTTGACGGAAGTTATATCGGCATGGACAGGAAGATCCATAAAACAAAAGGAGAGAACATGTACACAGTCTTCTCCCTGTGGGACACATTTCGAGCAGCCAATCCATTATATTCAATAATACTGCCCGGCAAATACAAGGCGTTCGTACATTCGCTTATACAAAAATCTAAAGAAGCGGGCACACTGCCAGTGTGGGAACTCGCGTCAAACGAAACCTGGTGCATGATCGGCTCGCCCGCCATTCCTGTAATTGCCGACGCGGTAATGAAGGGATTCCTTTCACAATCAGAAATAAAGGATGCATGGAAACAGGTTAAAAAGACAGTAATGGAAGATACCCGCGATATGAACTTCTACAAAGAATATGGATTTATACCGGCGGATAAAGACCGGGAGTCTGTTTCTAAGACTCTTGAATATGCATACGCCGACTGGTGCGCGGCACTGATAGCAAAGCAGGCTGGCGACAAACCTTCATACTTATCATTATTACAAAGGGCGCAGAATTATAAAAGTCTATACAGCCCTTCAGATAAATTCTTCCGTCCCAGAAGCAATGGCAATTGGAAACCGTTCTTTGATCCCTACTCGGTAAGCGGTGATTTTACAGAAGCCAACGCGTGGCAGTATGCGTTCTTTGTCCCGCAGGATATTGACGGACTGGCGGAACTTTACGGCGGTAAAAAAGAACTGGCTGAAAGGATTGATTCACTCTTTATTGCTGCTTCAGTATTAAACGGAATGGACCAGCCGGACATAACCGGACTGATCGGTCAATACGTGCATGGCAACGAACCCAGCCACCACATTGCGTATCTTTATGATTACTGCGGTCAGCAGTGGAAGGCGGCGGAGAAGGTAAGATACATTCTCGATAATTTTCATGATGATAAACCCGATGGCTTAATCGGTAATGAAGACTGCGGACAGATGTCGGCATGGTATGTCTTAAGCGCCATGGGATTTTACTCCGTAGTTCCCGGATCTAACCAATACGCAATTGGCACTCCGCTGTTCAATAAAATTACAATCAAGAGTAAGAACGGAAGAAAATTCATAATTGAAGCGGATAATACATCACCCGGCAGCATCTATATTAAAAGTGCCGAACTAAATAACAAGCTGTATAATAAATCCTGGTTTGATCATAGTACAATAGTAAACGGCGGCGTATTAAAATTTAGAATGTCGCAGACCCCGAATAAAGAATGGGGGAGTGGAACTTCCGAATATCCCGCAACAAGAATAGAAGGGGCAAAGCAAATGCCCGTACCCGTAATTCTATCGCCGGGCAGATCATTCTCTGACTCAGCAAAGATAGAGATACAGACATTATCCGGCTCACCGGAAATTCATTACACATATGGATGGATCGGTTCCCGGTAAAAATTCAACTGTTTATACAAAGCCGTTTTACATCAGCAGTAACAAAACGGAAATAAAAGCATACTGCAGCGCTGAAGGATTTATTGACAGCAAAATTGCTTCTGCTAACTACATCAAAGTACCCGGCGGTAGAAAAGCCGTATATCATACCAAATATAGTAACATATACAATGCCGGCGGAGACAAAGGATTAATTGACGGCATAAGGGGCACGCTTAATTATAACACCGGAGAATGGCAGGGATTTGAATTTAACGATCTTGATGTAGTAATAGATTTAGGCAGCAGGCAGGACATACACACGCTGTCAGCGGGTTTTCTTCAGAACGTAAATGACTGGATACTATTTCCCGAGCAGGTAGAATATTTAAGTTCAGCAGACGGAATAACATTCACATCTTTAGGTATAGTAAAGAATAAAATATCCTATGAAAGCAGTCAGCCGCAGCTGCAGGAATTCGCGCAGGAAGTAAAAATGATAAACAGCCGGTACATACAAGTAAAAGCAAAAAACGTTGGAGTGCTGCCTGCATGGCATTCCAGTGCCGGCGAAAAAGCTCTGATATTCATAGATGAAATAGAAATAAAGTAAATTAAATTACTTGTCATCTTTTCTAGCCCGGGCATTTAGAGGCAGTGTGAATATTCTGAATTTATCATCTGGTTAAGAATTTCATATTTGAAATTTCTTTAATTTCAAATGATTTTATGGATTCCCGCCTTCGCGGGAATGACAATTTTAGTTTTTCACACAGGCTCTTTATGCCTGGGATCATTGAATATAAATATAAGTGTCCTCTCACTTCAATAAAATTAATTTCTTAGCCGAGCGGAAGTTTCCTTTACCATTTGCATTAGTAACATTGATAGTGTATAGATAAACACCTGACGCTTTATTTGAAGCATTCCACATTACTTCATGATAACCTGCGTTCTGCGTTTCATTTACCAGAGATTCAACTTCCTGACCTATCAGGTTGTATATACTTATTCTTACATTACCAGCTTCCGGCAATCCATATTTTATCATTGTCGAGGGATTAAATGGATTCGGATAATTCTGGGATAAACTAAACACAGTTGGTAATTTCCGGGCATCCTTTACATCAACCACTTCTGGTTTTAATTCTATTTTTAATTCGCTTATTCCAGGATTCGTTAATGTATAGGAGCTGTCTTTTTTCATGTCAACATTTACAATTGTACCTGTCACATTATCCTTCAGGTAGAAGCTGCCATTCGGTAATTTTGCATTATCCCAGGTAAATGTAAAAGGATAACCGCCATTCCCCGGCTGAAACTTTATTAACCATTTAATGCTGTCTTTCTCAGATGCCCTGTAGTCATTCCATGAATCTTCTCCGGTCGGTAAATGCAGTCTAGCGTCAAATCCAATTGGTGCGGGTGGAAGAGGAACTTCACCTAATGCTGCGTCTATTCCATCAGTAGCTGCAGGTGACTGCCCAAATGAAAGTAATTGGAAATTAGTTCCGTTGTCCTTTATGTTTATATCTGCCTGCCAGACGGATTTGACCAATCCTGTTAATGGAAATTTCCATACACCCCCGCCCCATATCCCTGTATATAGGTTCATTCCGTTGACCATAAAAGCATTAACATACAAATCAGGGAGACTTGTAGTCCAGTTTGAACCGTTGTCTGTGGAAAGAAAGAGACCATTATAAGTTCCTGCAAAAAGAATTGTTCCGAAAGCAGAAAGAGAATTAACTCCCTTGTTCAATAGACCTGAGTTAGCCCAGCTTGCCCCATTGTCAGTAGAACAATAAAAGCCGCCGCTAATTCCTGCAAAAAGATTCGACCCGCATACAGCCAAAGAAAGAACATACTCACCCTTTAATGATTGAATCCAACTCACACCGTTGTCAGTTGAAACGAAAACACCATCACCCCTTGTTCCTGCATAAATATTCGATCCTTTTACAGCTAAAGCCACAATATACTCATACCTTAGCACTGAATGAATCCAGTCTGGTACCGTTATTTGTAGAAAGAAAAACACCGTCATTAGTTCCCGCAAAAATATTCGAATCATTAACAGCAATAGATGTAACATAATAATCCTTAAGTCCTGATTGAACCCATACAGCGCCGTTGTTAGTAGAAATAAATATGCTGCCTAAAGTTCCCGCAAATAAATTTGTACCGCTAACCGCAAGGGACATTATACACAAGTAGTTATTCAGCCCGGAATTAACAGGTTCCCAGCTTGTACCGTTGTCTGTGGAAAGATAAATACCTGCTCCATTAGTGCCGGCAAATATATTCTTCCCTTTGGAACAAATAGACAAGACAATTGAATTTGTTAGCCCTGAATTTACCTGATTCCAGCTAAAACCGTCAGCTGAAAGAAAAACACCATCATTTGTTGCTGCTAATAGATAATCACCGCTGATAACAAAAGACCAGACAACTGAACTTGTTAGACCGGTAGTGATTTCAGACCAGCTTGAGCCATTGTCAGTGGAAAGAAAGGCCCCGACCCCGGTTCCGGCAAAGAGATTATTATCGCTTATAGCAAAAGAATAAACATAATCACCATCAAGACCAGAATGCGTCCAACTGATCCCGTAGTCAGTGGAAACGTAAACACCATCTAATGTTCCCGCATAAAGATTTGTCCCCAGGTAGGTAAGGGACAGTATAGTGAAATTCCACAACCCAGTATTTACCTGAGCCCAGCTTGCTCCATTGTCAGTTAAAGAGATAGACCCCGTCATCATAAGTTCCAGCAAAGATTTTTGTGCCTATTGCTGTAAGAGATACAACCGCCGATTTTGGCAGACCTGAGTTTACCTGTGTCCAGCTTGTCCCATTGTTAGTGGATAGAGAGATGCCGTCATACCAGGTACCAACAAAGATGTTAATTCCGCTTGAGGCAAGAGAATAACCCCCGCTTGTTTCCAGTACACTTTTCCAGCTTACCCCGTTGTTAGTGGATAAACTTACGCCCCAGCCTGTGCCGGCAAAGATATTAGTTCCGGCTGTCCCATTGGGACTAGCAAGTAATGATATTACCATCTTGTTTGTTAGACCTGTGTTAACTGTTGTCCATCTTGTCCCGTTGTTTGTAGAAAGAAAGATACCGCCGCCCGGACTTCCTGCAAAGATATTCGTTCCGCCTGCCGCGTTAGGGCACACGGCAAGTGTCTGAACAGTACCACCGGTTGGTCCATTTGTTTGTACCCACTGAGCTTGCGATATTCCATTATAAAAGAATATTGTAATAGCGGAAGAATAAATAAGTACTTATGAAATGATATATTTTTTAGGATAATGCTCGAAATTGATTTACAATTCATTTAACATCCCGGGATATTTGTAGAACTTTAACCTAAAAGTAATCAATAAAAGAAAAAGATTAATTATATATATATGCATTATGAACTTATGCTAATTCTAAATAGGGTTCGTTACATCGGGGCAGTTTTTTTTTCTTTCTTAATTTTCTCTTCCTTCCAATCTTTTTTTATTAGATTTTCTTAACTCATGGTTCTTGATCCTTTATAATCTATCGAAACCCGCAAAACTGAAGTTCCTTGCAATTCCTTCCAGGAATGAGGCAATAGAATAAGCTTTAGAATTATTTTGGCTCATATAGATTATCCTTAAAAAAAGTAGGGCTCTATTAATATAACAGGCAGATTTCGATTTTTGATCACTTTAGGATTTATGATCAAAAACGGGAATTGGCGCGTACGATCAATAGAGTGGGCAAAAGGTAAAATTACCATGAAAAATTCTCCTTTTATTTTGTGGCAATAAGTCTTACCAAGGTCTTACCGAGGTCTTACCTGAATGGAGGGAAAAAAGTCAAATAAATTAGAGTAAATTTCAAGATTTTTTTAATCGAAGGTGATCAAAAATCAAATTCTGCCTGTTATATCATTAGAGGGTGTTCCTTCATTTAAGGAAAACATGTATAAAAATGCTCATTTTAATAAATATTTCAGGAGTCAAGATCATGGACATGACCAATTTATTATTGGAGCCGATAAACAATAATAATTCTACAAACTAAATAGCGGGGAGGAATGTACTAATCATTTAATCCCTTTCCTTGAAATTTGCTGCATGCATTTTTCAACCCTTGACTCCCGGGTTTTGGATTGTTTGGGTGAAGAAAAATAAAAAATGTATGCTCTTTGCCGTCCCGGCGTCAATGCTTCAAAAGCAGTTTTCAAGGCAGGGATTTCATCTAATTTATTTTGAAATTCTTCAGGAATTATGAATTCTGTATTCTTTTTGAAATTCACTTCCAAACCGGCTTTTTCAACTTCAATGGCTTCATAAATATAGGCTTTCAAGATGGTTTCCATCTCAACTATTTCTCGAACATTGGTGAACCGAATCTGACGCCCCGCCTGTACATTCTCCGTTTGTTGGATTAGAATACCATCGGCATCCTTTAACAAGGCACCTTTGAAAAACAAGAAGCGCACAGTATTCTTTAAATCCATGTATTAAAACTATGTTGCTTTTCTGAAACGTGTAACAGGGACACCCCCACTTCAATTCTTCGGTCAGCTGACAGTCAAGAATGATCATTCTCAATTTCTCAAATTCTTCCTGCCACTTTTTGGCTTTACTTAAAAATTCATCAACCTTAGGATTCATATCATGCCTTTTACTTTATTAGTATCATCTTCTTTGAAGCGGTAAATTCATTCCTGCCGTTTGTTGAGACAGCATTAAATTCTATAGAAGTATATTCCGCTTGCAAGCCCCGAAGCATTAAAATTTATTTCGTGTTCTCCTGCCTCCTGATTTCCACTGAAAAGCTCATATACTTTTTCTCCTATTGCATCATAGACATCCAGTTTTATTGTACTATTATAAGAAAGCGTATAGCTGATTTTTGTGCTCGGGTTGAAAGGATTAGGATAATTTTGCCGGAGATTAAATGTATTTATTGCAACCCTATTGTCATTTATTCCGGTAGAAACAAATTGAAATAGTACAACAGCACCAAAGTAAGAAAATTGGAGATTGCCAACATTTAACCGGAGTGTCCCCTGAGAATATATCCATTGATTTGACTTCCAGGAAAAATATTCCGTTTTAGTAGCCGTTACCGCTGATGTCATATGTATATGTTTGTTTGTCATGGTTTACCCATGAGTTATTCGTCCAGCTTCTGTCAAGACGCATAAGAATGTTGTTTGCGTTTTCGTAAGCGAGTGAGTCCCACGATTTATTTACCCACCCATTATTCTTCCCTGATTCTTTTAGTTGAAGAACCAGATTATTATTGGCATCATAGGTATTGGTTATCCGGCTATAATTAACCCATGATATGTCTGCCCAGTTTTCTTCACTTAATGTCAATACGTTATTAGAATTATCATAAGTTTCAACCAAATTGGTATAATTAACCCAGGCATTATTAAGCCAGAGCTGATCTATCGAAGTAAGCAAATTATGATTATTGTCAAAGGTATTAGTTGATTTATCAGCCGCCACCCATGTATTGATAGTCCAGTTTTCATTTAATATCGTTACCGGATTCCCATTAACATCATAAGTATAAGTGCCTCTGTAGGCATTTGTCCATGTGCTGTTTTCCCAGTATTCATTCAGCCAGGTAAGAAGATTATTGTTATTATCAAATGTAGAAGTATACCTGTAGAAATTTACCCAGGCATTATTCGTCCAATTTACCAAAACATCTGAAATAAGATTTCCGCTAATATCATAAGTATAGGTATTCAAAGAATTATTAACCCATGCACCGTTAGTCCAATTTTCAGATAAGTTTGAAAGCAAATTACTGTTATTGTCATAAGTAAATGTATTTCTGTTGTTGTTAACCCAGGAGTTATTTGAATAAACTTGTATTAGCTGAGTTAGCTGGTTCCCCTTATTATCGTATGTGTAGGAATATTTCAGACTGGTATCAACAATTGCCTGTGAGGGGAAAAAAGTATTAATATTCAGGGATTTGTAGGGATTATGATATTTAATTTCGGGTAAAGGTGGGCTTATTATTTTGCGCGTAACTTATATTTAACAATAAACTAAAAATAAAGATCTGTAAAAAAGTCTTCATCAATAACTCCAATTTTATTAATAGTTATTTATTGATTTAAAACATAATACAGAGTGTTAATTAACACGGATGAAAGCAGTGGGTATTGGGTTCCCAATGATCATATAAACAAAACATCATCATCTGCAAGGGAAAGTTTTATTTTACTTTGGTAATTCATCATAAAGCATTTTTAATTGTATTAAATTCTATTTCTAATTCTTTACATGCCTGTAAGCAAACGTGTTCGAGCTGCAAAACCATTTCGGTTATTCCATCTGATTGCTGCAGGGTAACAACCTGCCCCGGTTTATCATACAAGCGGGAATTTTCCTGAATCCTTTTTGCTATGTTCCCGAAATCAGCGCTGATTCCCACTATTGAAAAAGAAGGAATCATTTTATGTGCTGCTGTGTATAATGAATTCCAATCTTTATCTTTTAAACCTTGTTTCATTACATTAATTAAAGGCGGGGTTTGTTCCAGATAAAGTGAGATCATTTCCATGATCAGTTGTGGATTAGATTTGGTCCGGTGGATTAAATCGTCTAAGTTGGTGTATTTAACATTCATGTTATCTTCTGCCATATGCTCATCAGGTTCTGTAATAACAGAGGTCTTTTTCACTAATCCAACTATTTTACTGTACAACAATCTTTCATCAACAGGCTTTGCAATGTAATCATTCATACCAACAGCTTTGCATTTTGCCAGATCAACGGTTGTAACATCAGCGGTTAAAGCAATGATGGGTATTTTGGAATTCAATTTGTTACGGATGTATTCTGTGGCTTCAAATCCGTTCATTTCGGGCATCTGCAAGTCCATTAAAATAATATCATAACGATTTTGCCTGGAGTTTTTCAATGGCAATTTTCCCATTAGACGCAATGTCCCTTTCAAATCCAAAATCATCCAGAAGGGTTTTCATCAATAATTGATTCAATGCAATATCTTCAACAACCAATACTTTGATGTTGGTAATTTCATTATCCAGTTCGATCAGTTCAATTACTGAATTCGGCCTCTGCCTTTGTTTTCTGAAAACTCAAAGTAAAACTGAAAGTAGATCCCACATCAATTTTACTTTTAACACTTATGGTTCCACCTTGTGTTTCGACTAATTGTTTAACAATAGCAAGTCCTAAACCTGTTCCACCATATAATCTTGAAGTACCGCTGGAAGCTTGTTGAAAGTTTTCGAAAATCTTTTCAATTTTATTTTCTGGTATACCAATTCCGGTATCGGCAACAGCAAATTCAATGGTTACGTTATCCTCATCCTCTTCAAGCAAACGAACACTTACTGTAATTTTTCCCTTTGTGGTAAACTTTACGGCATTACTTACAAGATTTAAGATAATCTGATGCAAACGTACCGGGTCGCCAACCAAAACTTCAGGAATATTATTATCATATTCTTTGATCAGCTCTAAATTCTTTTCCTGGATCTTGGTTTCAAACAAATGAAGCATGGCAGAAATAGATAAGGCCATTTTAAATGGTGTTTGTTCAAATACCATTTTCCCTGCATCTACTTTTGCCAGATCAAGGATATCATTAATCAGAACGATTAATGCATCACCACTCATTTTGATGGCGGTCAAATATTCTTTTTGTTTAGCCGACAAATCAGTTTTCAACAACACTTTTGTAAATCCGATAATCGCATTCATTGGAGTGCGGATTTCATGACTCATATTGGATAAAAATTGCTGTTTTGCTTTCACGGCATTTTCTGCGATCCGTGTGGCATTTTCGGCTTTGATTTTGGCTTCTTCTGCAATTCCTGTTGCCAGCTCTGCAAATACCATTGCTTCAGTAAGTTCGGTTGCAATTCTTTTTTGTTCCGTAACATCTCTTGCAACAATCACAACACCCAA
The DNA here is from genome assembly GCA_963786395.1 of uncultured Ignavibacteriales bacterium. Classification (GTDB taxonomy): domain Bacteria; phylum Bacteroidota; class Ignavibacteria; order Ignavibacteriales; family Ignavibacteriaceae; genus Fen-1301. The sequence goes on from CAWAZD010000010.1 coordinate 134,484, forward strand.
TACATTTCCCCGATCATCTTTATAAACCGATCCATTGAATAATACATCTGTCAAGTTTGCCATCTTTATGACGAAGTGTAAGAGGAGAATCGGCAACATGATCCATTTGCAAATACATCCTGATAAACTTCACGTGCTTTTTGTGGTTCTGTGAAATAATCAAAGAAGTCGGTTCCTGTTAATTTTTCACGTGTTATTCCTGTAATATTTACTAGTTGCCTCATTCATATCAGTAATCTTACCTTCGGTATTAATGGTAACTAACGGATCAAGACTTGCTTCAATAAGACTGAGTGAATATTGTGAAGCTGATTTTAAAGAATTGCTGATTGCTTCCAGTTCAATATTCGCGATTTCCCGTTTTTCTTTCTCCCTGAGTTTGAAACACAAGTTCTTTGTCGGCAATGACTAATTCTGCTGCCGTTTTTCTTTTTCTTCTTTTGAAAAACAAGTTCTTTATTGGCAATGATTAATTCTGCTGCTCGTTTTTCTTTTTCTTCATTTTGAAAAGCAAGTTCTTTGTTGGCAATGATTAATTCTGCTGCCCGTTTTTCTTTTTCTTCGTTTTGAAAGACCAGTTCTTTATTGGCAATGATTAACTCTGCTGCACGTTTTTCTTTTTCTTCGTTTTGAAAAACAAGTTCTTTATTGGCAATGATTAATTCTGCTGCCCGTTTTTCTTTCTCTTCGTTTTGAAAGACAAGTTCTTTGTTGGCAATGATTAACTCTGCTGCCCGTTTTTCTTTCTCTTCATTTTGAAAGAGAAGTTCTTTATTGGCAATGATTAATTCTGCTGCACGTTTTTCTTTCTCTTCATTTTGAAAGACAAGTTCTTTATTGGCTGCACTAATTCGGCTTCTATCAAACTTCTTGAGCTTTGAGATTCCTGTGATTTTGTTGTTTCCATTTTATTGCTTTATAACACTGCGATTGCTTACTATGTATTTGATGTATAACTTCATCCGGTTCTGTAGTGACGATGATTCTGAAGTGTTGAATAAATTGCCGCTTTTAAATTATCTTTGTACTACCGCTCAATTCCAATATAACATATAAATGATGCACACATGTGATTTGACACGCATTTGAAATCACGGCGATTTGCGGGTTATTGTCCATAGGTTGTTAGAAAAGGAATAACAAATTCTGTCATGCAGGCGGCTTTCGCGTCCCTGCCAGAATTCAAATTCATTTGGTATTACCCGGTATCCTCCCCAGAATGAAGGAAGAGGGATTTCCTTTCCTTCATATTGCTTTAGAAGTTTGTTGTATCTCTTTACCAAAAATTCACGGTTTGGAATAATGCTGCTCTGACCTGAAGCCCAGGCACTTAATTGATGTCCTGCCGGACGGCTTCTGAAATATTCTTCACTTTCTTCTGTTGTGGTTTTCTCAACTTTACCGGATATCCTTATCTGACGTGCAAGCTCTTTCCATAAAAACAACAATGCTGCATTGGGATTCTCTGCCAACTCTTTTGCTTTTGCACTTTCATAGTTTGTGTAAAATACAAATCCGGTTTCATCATATCCTTTTAATAAAACAGTCCTGACAGATGGTATACCGGATTTGGTCGCTGTAGCAATTACCATTGCATTGGCATCGGGTATTCCGGAATTTACTGACTCATCATACCACCTTATAAATTGTGTGAAGGGATTCCTGCTTACAGTTTCTTCGTTCAACAGTTCGGAGGAATATTTCTGTTGTAATTCCTTTTGGTATTGTTCGTTATCCATGCTGTCCTGTGATGTTGTATACTTAATAACAATATAATTTAGAATTAAGTAAATTATACGAAAATATTTGATTAAAATTAGTGAGTAGAGAAATTTATATAGCCCAGGCATTTAATGCCTGGGACTAAAAGGATTATAATAAAAAGAAGTCAGAAACAATATGAAAAAATCAGATCTTACTCCTGAACAGCTTGCGGAACTGGAACAGTTCGGAGCTAATACATGGTTCGTGGAATATTTACAGGAACTCTACAACGATAATCCGGGCGACGTTACAGATCAGTGGAGATTGTTTTTCGGAAAGGAGAATGAAGGAAAGAATGGAGAGAATAGTAAATTCAGTGGATTCCCGGTTATCGGCAATTGGATATGATAAGTCGTTGTCGGATAAAAAGAGTTTAGGGGATGAAATAAAAATGGCGTCGGGAAGGTCTGCAGCCGAGTGCATGACAAGAAAGGAGGGCTGACGAGGAGATTCTTCGCTACTCTCAGAATGACAAGTTGAACGAGAATGACAAGATCGGAGGTGAGGACCACGCAAAAATGGATTCCCGCCTTCGCGGGAATGACAAGAGTGTAACTTCGGTAATGGATGACAACGAAATCCAATTCATTGCCGGCAGTGCGGCAAAGATATTGGAGAATATGAATTCAAGTTTATCTATTCCGGTTGCTACTTCTGAAAGATCTGTTCCCGTTAAACTCCTTGAGGAGAACCGTATTCTTATCAATCATCATTTGCTCAAAAGAAATCTTAAGGTGTCGTTTACTCATCTTATAGGATGGGCTATTGTTAAAGCACTGATTAAAAACCCCGCAATGAATTATGCCTTTACTGTTTCTAAGGGCAAACCGGCTGTGGTAAAGAAAAAAGTAATTAACCTTGGACTGGCAATTGACATTCAAAAAAAGGATGGCTCGCATTCGCTCATCGTCCCTAATATAAGGAATGCCGGATCTATGAACTTTACGCAGTTCTTTGATGCCTACGAGGATATTGTGTCGCGTTCAAGAAAAGGTACTATTGAACCCAATGAATTTCAGGGCACTTCTGTTACTCTTACTAATCCTGGTACGATTGGTACTGTCCTCTCCGTTCCGCGCCTCATGGCAGGCCAGGGAACAATAATTGCCACTGGCGCTATTCAGTACCCACCGGAATATCAGGCAATGTCTCCTTCAACTATTTCAACTCTGGGATTCTCCAAGGTAATGAATATTACCAGTACTTATGACCACAGGATTATTCAGGGCGCCGAATCAGGACTGTTCCTTAAAGATGTGCATGAGCTTCTGCTTGGGGCGGAGAATTTCTATGAGGAGATATTTAAAGACCTTAATATCTCTGCTCCGCCAATGCACTGGATGACTGATTATCAGCCTGGTGCATTTGCATCAAACATAAATTCCGAGGAGACAGAAAAGCAGGCACGCGTTCTGCAACTTATAAATATGTACAGGGTGCGCGGTCATCTTATAGCTTCACTCGATCCGCTCGGAACTCAAAGTCCGTATCATCCTGAACTCGATCCAGCATTGTATAAATTCACTATGTGGGACCTTGACCGTGAGTTTATTACAGGCGGATTCAGCAGCTTAAAAACAGCACGACTCAGAACCATTCTTGATATACTCCAGAAAACTTACTGCGATAAAATTGGCGTGGAGTTTATGCATATCCAGAATCCGGATGAGAAGGTGTGGATGCAGAATAAAATGGAACCGGTGCAGAATGTCCCGCAGTTCGATGAGAATATGAGAAAAGTTATTCTTGAAAAACTCATCACAGCAGAACTGCATGAGCAATTTATAGGTAGCAGGTTTGTGGGACATAAAAGATTCTCACTTGAAGGATCTGAAACTCTGATACCCGTGCTTGACCTTATTCTTAATGAAGCAAGTGATGAGGGAATTCTGGAAGTTGTTCTCGGTATGGCTCACCGCGGAAGGTTGAATGTATTGGCAAATATTATTGGCAAATCGTACGAGTCGATATTCTCTGAGTTTGAAGATATTCCCGATAAGGAATCTATACAGGGTTCCGGCGATGTTAAATATCATCTGGGTGCCTCAGGGAAATATTCAACAAGGAACGGAAAGTCAATAAGAGTTTCTGTCGCGTCCAATCCGAGTCACCTTGAATGGGTTAATCCTGTGGTTGAAGGAATCGTACGCGCAATGCAGACAAGAATGGGTGACAGCAAAGATCATAAAAAAATAATGCCGCTGCTAATTCATGGCGATGCCGCATTCGCCGGGCAGGGGATTGTAGCAGAAACTCTAAACCTTTCACAGCTATCCGGCTACAGGACAGGCGGAACGGTGCATATCATTATAAATAACCAGATCGGATTTACAACCACACCGGAAGATGCCCGGTCATCCCAATATGCCTCAGATGCCGCCAAAATGATTCAGGCGCCGATATTTCATGTCAATGGTGATGATCCTGAAGCTTCCCTGTGGGCGGCAAAGCTTGCTTTTGAATTCAGGCAGACTTTCCATAAGGATGTGGTGCTGGATCTTTACGGTTACAGGCGCCATGGACATAATGAAGGCGATGAACCTGGATTCACTCAGCCGCTCCTTTATGAAAAGATTAAGAACCAGCCTTCAGTTTTGTCATTGTACACGGACTACCTCCTGAAGAAAAAGATATTTACTGAATCTGAGATCCATCAGCTTAAGGATGAAATAAACAATAAACTAAGCGCCGCGTTCGACAGAATAAAACAGAAGAGCACACAATATAACATCGATGCCCCTATGGCTGTTGCGAAGGATGAATTAATTCGATCAAACCGGTGATAAGGATACTGCTGTAAGCAGTGAACTTCTGGATAATGTAATCAATAGAATTACTGTCCATTCCTGAGGACGCTTGATATTCATCCGAAGCTAAAGAAGCTGCTGGAAAATAGACGGCAGTTCCTGGATACAGAATGTGAAAGCTGACTGGGCTATGGCGGAAGCTCTTGCTTTCGGAACTCTGCTGGTTGAAGGAACGCCCGTAAGATTAAGCGGACAGGACAGCGTAAGAGGAACTTTCAGTCAAAGACACCTTGCTTTAACGGATATTCATTCCGGGGCGGAGTATTTCCCGCTAAATAATATTGCTGAGGGACAGGCAAAACTTGAAGCACTGGACAGTCTTTTAAGCGAAGCAGCTGTTCTTGGTTTTGAGTATGGCTATTCAACTGCCGACCCGCTTGCGCTTGTAATCTGGGAAGCGCAGTTCGGAGATTTTGCAAATGCAGCGCAGGTAATTATTGATAACTTCATTACTGTTTCTTATGAGAAATGGCAGCTTAGGAATAGTCTTATAATGCTCCTGCCTCATAGTTATGAAGGGCAGGGACCGGAGCACTCAAGCGCTAGGTTGGAAAGATTCCTTACTCTATGCGCGCAGGATAATATGCGGGTATGCAATCTTACCACTCCCTCACAATATTTCCATGCATTGCGGAGACAAATTAAAAATGCCGCACGAAAACCACTCGTATTGATGACTCCCAAGAGCATGCTCCGTCTTCATGAAGCAAGATCTCCAAGGGAAGAATTTATATCAGGTAGATTCATGGAAGTTATTGATGATAAAGAAGTTAACAAGGTTTCTATAACCCGTGTGCTCCTGACAAGCGGGAAGGTTTATTATGAGTTACTGAAATCCAGAACAGATAATAGGATTGAGGATGCCGCGATAGTTCGTATCGAGCAGTTATATCCTTATTACCCGGAAAAGATGAAAGAGATAATAAGTTCATACCCCAACTCAAAAAAGGTAGTGTGGGTGCAGGAGGAGCCGAAAAATATGGGAGCATGGACGTTTTTATCGTCAAGGATAACTGAAGATTTAACTGATAAGCAGAAACTGTATTATTGTGGAAGACCCGAGAGTGCCAGTCCCGCCGTCGGCTCCGCAAAGTTCTCCACTCAACAACAGAAAGAATTAATAGAAGAAAGTTATAAAATTTGACCCGAAGGGTTTTCCTTTTCACGGTTCGTCAAAGACTATCCTGCCTGGAAATTGCTACATATATATAAATCTGTTATTTTTAAGCTAATTTTATATTCGCTTTTAATTAGCTCCTGTATTTTATATAAGGATAACTACTCTGGACAAGTCATACCCTGAGCCTCAATTTAATGAGCAAATATATCATTCACTGTTCGAGAACATGATGAATGGATTTGCTTATTGTAAAATGCACTTTGACGAAAATGAAAAACCAGTGGATTTTACATATTTATCAACAAATAAAGCTTTCGAAGAAATGACAGGGCTAAAGAATGTTGTTGGGAAGAAAGTTTCGGATGTAATTCCGGGTCTTCTTGAGTCCGACCGTGAGCTGTTTGAAATTTATGGAAGAGTATCTAAAAACGGTAATCATGAATCTTTAGAAATGTTTGTCGAAGCTCTTCAAATGTGGTTCAGTCTATCCGTATATTGTCCGCAGCAGGGGTATTTTGTAGCAGTGTTCGATGTAATAACCGGGCAAAAGAAAGAGCAGGAGGCACTTAAAGAAAGTGAAGAAAGGTTCCGCGCAATTTTTGAACAAGCCGCCGTGGGAGTTGCTTTACTAAATACAAAAACAGGGCAGTATGTCCGGATAAATCAAAAATATTGTGATTTCCTCGGTTATACTATGAAAGAAATGCTGCAAAAAACATTAATGGATGTTACATACAAAGACGATATTCAAATTAATATTGACCGTAATATCCACCTGATGGAAAATAAAGGCAGAGAATTTTCACTTGAAAAACGATACGTACATAGAAATGGGAATATCATCTGGGGTAATCTTACCATTTCACCCCTTTGGAAGGATGGAGAAATACCCGTAACGTTTTTTCATATTGCCATAGTTGAAGATATCACAGAACGCAAGAAAACTGAGTTAATTATTCATGAACAGAACAAACAACTGAAAGAACTAAATGATACGAAAGATAAATTCTTTTCAATCATAGCCCATGATCTGAGAAGTCCGTTCCAGGGTTTTTTAAGCTTAACTCAAAATATAGCAGAGGAAGCTGAAAATTATACTCCGCAGGAATTATCCACGATCGGATTAGAGATGCATAAAACCGCAAGAAACTTATTTACGCTATTAAAAAACCTACTTGAATGGGCTCAAATGCAGAACGGCTCAATGCGTTTTCAGCAAAATCAGTTTTCTGCCTCTGACTTGATTCAGGAAAATGTTGCCTTGATAAAAGAGAGAAGCTCACAAAAAGAAATTACAATAATCAATTCCGTCACTGGTAATTTTAACGTGTACGCTGATAAAAATATGATAAGTTCGGTTTTATTAAATCTTTTGTCGAATGCAGTTAAATTCACACATCGTGGTGGAACTGTTACAGTAAATGTAAAGAATACTCCGGAAGGCATATTAGTAGTTTCTGTTTGCGATGATGGAATAGGAATAAATAAAAATAAAATTGAAAATCTATTTAAGGTTGGTGAGAAAAAAGGTACAAAGGGGACCGAAGGAGAATTAAGTTCAGGACTGGGGTTATTGTTGTGCAAGGAATTCGTTGAACGCAATGGAGGTAAAATATGGGTGGAAAGCGAAGAAGGTACAGGCAGTACTTTTTATTTTTCACTTGCGGAATCTAGCGGGGAACTGCCAGAGTAAAGCTTTATTTCAACAAAAGCATTTTCTTAAAAATTGCCTCCCCGAAGCAGGGAATCTCAATCTAACCCCTTTTTCATCCTTTTGGAGTATTGTTTTTCTTTACCATTTAGTCCCATATTTAATAGTGTAATCCGTAAAATTAATGGCAGAGTTTGAAATTATCAATCAGGATTAAATTACTAATATGGAAACTATAACTCCAATCCATCCTGGCGTCAGGCCAGATTCCCCTGATGAAAAAACAATAAAAGAACTTAAAGGACTACTATATAAAAGTGAAGAAAAATACCGCCGTACTTTTGATAATTTAGTTGCCTCTGAACTTCAATACCGCCGACTTTTTGAATCAGCCAAAGATGGAATCATTATCCTTGATGCAGAATCCGGGATGATAATGGACGTTAACCCATTCCTGATCAATTTACTGGACTATACAAAAGAACAATTCATTGAAAAGAAAATTTGGGAAATAGGATTCTTCAAAGATATAATTGCTAATTATGACAAGTTTCTCGAACTGCAAAAAATAGAATATGTCCGTTATGAACATTTACCTCTCGAATCAGCTAAAGGTAGAAAAATAAGTGTTGAGTTTGTCAGCAACGTGTACATAGTAAATAACAAAAAGGTAATTCAATGTAATATCAGGGATATCACCAAACACGATCAGTCAGAAAAAGAATTCCAGGAAAGTGAAGAAAGATTTAGAATGATTACTGAGAACTCTCCTGATGCTATATTTATTACAAATAAAGAAGGAAGATATTTATACGTTAATCCCAAATCGATAAATATGTTGGGTTATTCAAATGAAGAATTATTATCATTTACGATTGTAGATATTGTTCCAAAGGATAAACTTGAAGTGAGCATACAGCAATTTACTCAATTGCTGCAAAAAGGCAGTTCATATATCGAAATAGATCTGATAAAAAGGAATGGAGATATTATCCCCGTTGATCTCAATGCGGTTTTACTTCCGAATGGATTTGTATACGCCAGCTGCCGTGATATTACTGAACGGAAACATGCGGAGAATGAGTTATTTGAGTCAAAAGAAAAAGCTGTATCCGCTAATAAACTTAAGGATGCTTTTATTGCTAATATCTCACATGAAATCAGAACTCCATTAAACGGAATAATGGGAATGGCAAGCCTGATCAAAGAAACTTTCCATGATAAAGTTAAACCGGAAGATGAAGAGTTATTTGAGGGAATTGATATTTCCAGTAAACGGATTATGCGGACAGTTGATATGATATTGAACTATTCACGTATGCAGGTCGGTGAATTCCCGGTTAACAAAGAATTAATTGGCATATCTTTAATGTGTATAAATCTGGTCAAGGAATATATAACAGCAGCTAAATTTAAATCCTTAGAACTAAAATTCCGTAATGATTGCGGAGAGGTGAAGCTTTTTACTGATAAATACGCTACAAATATGGCTATTTCAAACTTAATAGATAATGCTATTAAATATACAAAAAGCGGGGCCATCGATTTAATACTTCATAAAGATATTAATGATAATATAATCCTTGATGTTAAGGACACCGGCATAGGAATTAGTGAAGAATTTCTTGAAAATATATTTGATCCGTACAGGCAGGAACAGATGGGATATGGAAGAGCATATGAAGGAGTTGGACTTGGTTTGTCATTGGTTAAAAGTATAATGAGCCTGAATAATGCTGTAATATCAGTTCAAAGTAAAAAAGGTGTAGGAAGCGTATTCTCAATTAATTTCGGGAAAGAAATAAGTGGAACCACCTACAAATTCTGAGAGTTTGGACGACAAATACTGTTTTTATAATCTTGGAATTTGCTTATTTTTAATGACTTAATAAATTGTCAACATAGTCATACAAATAATCGAGGGAGCACTTCTTGAAAAAGAGGGTTTTTCTTTTTACTGCTGTTATATTATTAATAATATCCTCTATTTTTCTTTCATTTACAATCTTTAACGAATCGAAAAGACAAATCATTAAAGAATTTGATGAACACCAGTTATATGTTGCTAAAGATATAAGTCTTGATCTGCAAACCAATCTCAATTCAATTGCCAGGAGTACAGAATATTTATCTTTTACAAAGGGGGATTTGGATTATAAGGACATTCTCAATAGAAAAGACATCTTTAAAAGCTTATATGATTCTTTTGTTGAATCGATATCGTTCTATGATCGTAACGGGAATCTTATTTGTTCAAATGGAGATAGTATAACAAAGCCTGGTAGGGAAAAAATAAATGAGCTTCAAAATGGTAAGTACTCTTTTATAATTGATGACGACGAAAAGCTTATGGGTGACAGTGGTATTATAAGTAATTTCATTATTTATGTGCCTGTCCGTGAAATTGATAAGTCTAATAAAAGAAATTTGAACTTTGTATTAATGGCATTCCGTGTAAATGCGCCTAAGTTTTTCAGATCTAAAATTTTAAGCCGTAATCTTAATGAAGAAAAATTTGGTCTATGGGTTATTGACGATGAGCAAAATGTATTATTTCAATCAGATCATCCGGGTATGGAGTCACTAAATATAAGCAAAATGACAGATATTTGTCTCAGCTGCCATGTCGAAAATTTATACCTTAACGAAATAATAGCTAATAATGAGGGGAACCTTAAATATTCAGTAAAAAATAGTCAGCCTAAAAATGCTTCATTTACTGCTATATTCTTAAATAATGAAAAATGGAAAATTGTTGTTACAACTCCAAGTTATGAAGTAACAAAATATCTGACAAACGCGGCGTTCCAGACATTATTATTGCTAATATTAATAATTATTACCATGATAATATCAGCATGGTTCATAATAAAGTTTTTTAGACGTCATATTAAATCCAAAGAAGATATTAAACACCTTTCTGAGAAAAATATACTACTAAATAAAATTATTGATACCGAAGCTAAATACAAAGAATTATTTGAGAATAACCCGGTACCGCTATGGGTTTATTCAGTTGATACATTGAAATTTATTATGGTTAATGATGCTGCCATAAACCATTATGGCTATACAAGGGAAGAATTCCTTTCTATGACCTTAAAAGATATTCGTCCGGAATACGAATTCCCCAGACTGGAGGCAAATCTTTCTCAACCGGAAACAGATATTAAAATATCAGATTCCTGGATTCACCGGAAAAAAGATGGAACTTTGATAAATGTAGAAATAAATTCACACTCGTTACCGGATGGCGCGGGTGGACATTTACGACTTGTTATGGCTAAGGATGTTACTGAAACTAGAGCTTCAGAAGAAAAAATTAAATTGCTCGCGTATGCTCTTGAAAGTATAAATGAATGCATTACTATAACCGATCTTAATAATGTTCTTTCTTATGTTAACGGTGCTTTCTGCAAAGTTTACGGATATGGAAGAAATGAATTAATTGGAAAGCAAATAAGCAACGTTTTAACACACAAAGATCCTGAACTGACAGAAAGCAATATCCGGAATTGCACCCTATCCGGCGAATGGAGAGGGGAATTATTAAATAGAAGAAAAAATGGTGAAGAATTTCCTGTCTATTTATCGGCATCACCAATTAGGAATAATAAAGATGAAATTGTTGCTCTACTTGGTGTTTCTTTTGATATGACAGATATTAAACAGAAAGAAGAGGAATTAATTAGTGCAAAAGAGAAAGCAGAAGAAATGAGCAGATTAAAGTCAAGCTTTCTTGCTAATATGAGCCATGAATTACGTACGCCTATGATTGGTATGCTTGGCTTTTCGGAAATATTAAAGAATGAATTAACAGAAAAAGATCATAAAAAGATGGCTGATGAAATATACATCAGCGGTCAAAGACTAATGCAGACCTTAAATTTAGTTCTGGACTTGTCACGCATAGAGGCTAATAAACTGGAGATAAAACTCAGAGATTTAAATATTAGAGATGTAATTTTAAAAGCCACCAAGATATTTGAACCGGTTACAAGAAACCAGAACCTTTATTTAAAACATAAATTCAGAAACGACAAAATTTATAGTATACTTGATGAATTGTTATTTATAGGTATAATAAATAATTTACTTACAAATGCCATCAAGTTTACCAAATCAGGTGGTATCACAATTGAAGTAGATTTGGAGGAAAAAGGCAGGGATACCTGGGTGGTAATAAATGTAATAGACACCGGGATAGGAATTCCAATAGAATACCAACATGTTATTTTTCATGAATTCCGCCAGGTTAGTGAAGGGATGGGACGTAAATATGAAGGTACAGGATTAGGATTAACGATTACTAAAAAATCAATTGAATTAATGAATGGGACAATCTCAGTTACAAGTGAACCAGGGAAGGGATCCGTATTCTCAGTTAAATTTCCTGCTGTAGTTAAAGATGTAAATAACCTGATTATTATTAATAAAGAGGTATCACCTGTTGTATGTCAATATCAATCTATAAACTTGCCTAAAATTTTACTGGTAGAAAATGACCGTATAAGTGTTAATGTAACTAATAGGGCATTAAAGGGTATCTGCAATATAGATTTAGCAGAAGACGGGGAGACAGCGGTCGAGTTTGCGGGTGAAGAAAAATATTCAGCCATTTTGATGGATATTAATCTTGGATATGGAATAAGCGGCATTGAGGCTGCACATTTGATAAGGCAAATTGAAGGACATAAAAAAACACCTATTATTGCGCTTACTGCTTTTGCAATGAAAGATGATAAAGATCATTTCCTTTCAGTGGGAATGACACATTATTTATCTAAACCATTCAAGCTTGATGATCTTAAAAGTTTAGTTATGGAAATATTAGAAACTAAGGCAGGTTCTACATCCTCAGTGATTGATAAACAATTATAATAATTTTGTCACCCCGCGCTTGCCCGCCGCAGGAGAGGGAAGGCGGAAATCAATGCAACTTTTTTCATCCCATACACCATTTTGTCATCCCCTTAATTAAAGTCAAATATAATTTGTAAGAATGCAGTCACCCACGGGAATAACATTTCATAGTTAAATTGAGTAATTTTGCGGTATGAAGAAAAGTAAGTCTATGTTCATTGTACTTAGTTCATTCGTAGCTGCGCAGCTTGCATGGATGGGGCTGTTAGTTTTATGGATTTACTGGTATGTTTCAAATTATATTATATTTAAACAGGTTGGTGACAAGCTTTCACCTCAGATTGTAATCAACGGTACCAAAGTAGGAGTGTTTGTAATTGGTATAGTTATGATTGTGGGACTTGCAGTAGCTCTTGTTATTATTTTCAGGAACCTGCTTGTGCAGAGGAAACTTACCGGACTGTATGATAACTTTATAGCCAACATTACGCATGAACTTAAATCTCCGTTATCATCTATTCAGCTGTATCTTGAAACTCTTTCATCTAAAAAACTTTCTGCTGAAAAGCAGAAGGAATTTTTTGCTATTATGGCAAAGGACACTACACGACTGCACAAACTGATCAATTCAATCCTTGAGGTTTCACGCCTGGAACAAAAAAGAGTTGCTCACAATTTTCATATATACGATGCAGATACAATTTTCCGTCAGATAATTGATAACTCGCAAAAACATTTTAATCTTCCGGATGGTGTAGTAAAAATAGAAGGGAAGACCGGGCAGGATTGTGTTATTGATAAAGAAGCTATGCAGATTGTTTTTGATAACTTCACCGATAATGCCGTTAAATATACTACCGGTAATGTGAAAATAAATATCAGGCTGCACAAAACCCTTAAGAAAATAGTAATTGAATTTTCGGACAAGGGGATTGGTATAGGGCTGCTAGACCAGAAAACAATCTTCAACAAGTTTCAGAGAGTAAATAATAAAGCTATCCCAAATGTAAAGGGCACAGGATTAGGACTTTATTGGGTGAAAGAAATTATAAGACAGCACGGCGGCAAGGCATCCGTTAAAAGCGATGGGCTTACCAGAGGAACTACTTTTGTTATTGAACTGCCGATTTATATGGCATCAAGAAAAATGTACATTAGATCCCTGCTTAGAGGGACAGACAGAAAAGAACGTTTTATGGAGACCCCGGATGGAGAATGAATTTAAAGGTTCGCGGATACTTCTGGTTGAAGATGAAGAAACTCTTGCCCTGGGTTTGGAATTCAATCTTACAGATGAGGGCTATTCAGTCGAATGGGCTAAAGATGGAAAACAGGCACTTGAATTTTTTAAGTCGGGTTCATATGACCTTATCCTGCTTGATATAATGCTTCCATATTTCGATGGGTTCGAGATTGCAGAAATAGTGCGTGCCACATCTCCTCAAATGCCAATACTGATGCTTACTGCCAGGACCTCAGTGCAAGACAAGGTTAAAGGTCTGGAGCATGGTGCGGATGATTATATGACAAAACCCTTTCATCTTGAAGAATTACTCCTTCGTATTAAAGGAATGCTTAAAAGAAAAACCTGGTATAATGAGGCAGCAATACAAAACCCCGTTTATAAGTTCGGTAAAAACGAAATTAACTTTGAGAACCTTAGTTGTTTGGTAGGAGGCAGGAAATTCAATCTTACACAGCGTGAAGCAATGGTGATGAAATATCTTATTGAAAGACAGGGGAAGATTGTCTCCAGGAAGGAACTGCTTGAGAATGTCTGGCATATAAGTCCTGAGGTTGAAACACGTACAGTAGATATATTCATTTCCCGTTTAAGGAAATATTTTGAACCTGATCCTGAGAATCCTGTTTATATAATTTCTGTCCGCAATGCCGGCTATCTATTCAATGAAGAATCGTAGATCAACCTCTGTGTTTCTCTGTGGTCTCCGTGTTGAGTGTTGCTCATGACATATTTATCTTCATTCCGCGGAACAATTATGCAGCGAATCATTTGTTAGTACTGTATTCTCAATCTGCAATGTAGAATGCGAAATTCCGAATCGATGACGAAGAACATCGGCAGTTTCACACAGGAAATTATCATTAGATGTAATAGCGGGTATTATCAGGTGAGCAGTTAAAGCATATTCTGTTGTACTCATTGCCCAGATGTGAAGATCATGTACATCGGTAACACCGGGCAAAGTTCTAAGATACATTCGCACATCCTCCGTGTGTATATGTCCCGGTACGGCATCCATTGAAAGTAAAACAGAGTCCTTCAATAATCCCCAGGTACCTATAGTAATTACTACAAGAATAAGAATGCTGACAGCAGGATCAATCCATATCCAGCCGGTAAAAACTATTATTAATCCTCCGGCTGCAACTCCAAGCGAAACGGCAGCATCAGCAGCCATGTGTAAAAACGCGCCTTTAATATTAAGATCTCTGTCTTTACCTTTAAAGAAGAGGAGCGCGGTAATACCGTTAATTATTACACCTGCGAAAGCAACAAGCATCATTGTAATTCCTGGAACGGGTTCGGGATGAAGAAATTTCCTTATCGCTTCAAAGGAAATTCCGCCAACAACCAAAAGCAGAAGTATGCCGTTAACCAATGCTGCCAGAATGGTCGATTTTAGGAATCCATATGTTCTTCTATTTGTAAAGGAAGATTTAGCAAGATATCCAGCCCCCCATGCTAGCAGCAAACCCAGTACATCGCTCAAATTATGTCCGGCGTCTGCAATTAGTGACATTGAATGAATCATTAGACCATAGGATGCTTCAATAATAACGTATGTTACATTCAACGCTATGCCTAATGCAAAGGCATTGTTATAATTTATTGCCGGTTGAGAAACCGTATTACTATGATTATGACTCATTAGCTGCTAATTTTTTACTGCCTAATTTAATTATTTTGAAAGCTCCTTTAACAACAAAATAAAATACCACAAGTCCTATAACCAGGTCAGGCTTGTTGGATTTCGTCAGATAGACAAGTACACCCGCCAGTATAACGCCAAAATTAACTATTACATCATTTGAAGTGCAAATCTTACTTGCGGTTATATGCGCTTCTTTATTTTTATGCTTCATTAAAAGATAAAGCGAAACAGTGTTTGCCGATAATGCTAACATAGATACAATTATCATTGTATAAAAATCGGGAACAACACCCGGAAATACAAATCTTCTAATCACTTCTGAAATTCCAACCAGAGCAAGAAGCAGCTGTGAATATCCGCTTGCAAGAGCAACCCTTTTTTTCATAATCAGAGTTTTACCCGAGACATAAAGACTTAGCCCGTATACAAATGCATCAGATAGCATATCAAGGGAGTCGGCTGTTAAACCCATTGAACCTGACAAAATTCCTGCGGCAATTTCTATCAGGAAAAATGATAGGTTAATCAGAAGTACTATTATAAGTAATTTCTTTTCAGGCATATTCAAAAATACTAATTAATATTAATAAACCGGTTAATTCTAAAAACAATTGAAAACCTATTGACAATAAAATAAAAAGGAAATAATTTCTGTTGAGATTAAATTGTAAGGATGAGTATTCATTGTATGAGTCTATCAACTTAGATGGTGCTTAAAATATTATTTCATAGGAGTATTCTGTTAAAATGAAAAAGCCTGAACCTATAACTACTTTATTTACTGACATTGGAGGAGTTCTGCTTTCAAACGGATGGGATCGTAAAGCCCGTGCGGCTGCGGCTGTCAGGTTCCATCTTGAGTTAGAAGAACTGAACGAGCGCCATCATCTTACTTTTGATACATATGAATCGGGAAAACTTGATCTTGAAGAATACCTTAGCCGTGTCGTTTTTTATGAGAAACGTCAGTTCACTAAAAAGCAGTTCAGGGAATTTATGTTTTCAAAATCAGATCCCTATCCTGAAATGCTGGATTTGGTGCGAAAAATAAAGGAGAGGTATAAAATAAAAATCGGAGTGATCAGTAATGAGGGTCGTGAACTGAATGCTTACCGTATAAAGAAATTCGAACTTGGTAACTTTGTGGATTTCTTTATATCATCCTGTTATGTTCATTTCCGTAAACCTGATGCTGACATTTTCCGGGTGGCGCTCGATATTGCGCATGTCCCAAAAGAACAAGTGGTTTACCTGGAAGACAGAATGCTGTTTGTAAAAGTTGCACAGGGACTTGGCATAAGGACAATTCATCATACTGATTTTGAAACAACAAAAAAACAACTTGGTGATTTAGGATTGAAAGTTTAATAAGTATGAGTTTATGACTGCCGCAGTTTCCCTAGTGATAGTTTACCTGTTTAATTAGTAAGATCAAACCAATTACAAACAAAAAACTTTCATCTCGAAGAGTTTTTATGGGGGCTAAAAGAGTAATCGTTCGGGCATTCTTCGATATCATGATTTTAAAATAACACATTTAGGTCATTTACATTTATTCTCCAATATTTTACTTATAGAGGTAAAATCAATTATTGTGTTTCTTTTAATAGAATAAGCAATTTTAAATAAAATGGAGGAACAATGTTTTTAAGATACATATTTGTGCTCTTGTTTATAGTATTAGCATCAAACTTTACAATGGTGCACTCAGAAACGGAGCCCAACAATACATGGGCCCAAGCCAATCCTATAAATGTGAATGGTTCTGATAATGGTACGCTAAGTGACCAGAATGATAATGTTGACTGGAGGAAGGTAACATTACCATCAGATGGGAAATTGGTAGTAGCAACATTAGCGAGCGCAGGTCTTGAGATTGATAATTACATTTATGATCAGGATGGAACATCAATAATTGCGCAATATGCTTATGGCGGTTCTCACGATTGGGATACTTCTTACTTTGTTAATATGATCGCCGGTACTTATTATATTAAAACTTTTGCATATTCCGGTTCGGGGTCATATACCTTAACTAATCATTTTTATACTGCTAATAATCAGAACGATCCTGAAAATAATGATTCAGCTTTAGTTGCATCTTCGCTAAATCTAAATGGAAGCGCAACCGGTCATCTTGGTTATTATTCAATGGGCTACACCGATACACAGGATTGGTGGAAAGTGACTGTTCCTTCAGACGGGGAACTGATAATTGCAACATTGTCAGATCCAACGGTTGAGATTGATAACTATATTTATGATCAGGATGGAAAATCTCTGCTTGCGCAATATGCATACGGTGGGTCGCATACCTGGGATACTGCATACTTTGTTAATCTTGTTCCCGGGACATATTATATCAAATCATATTGCTACAACGGGTATGGCGGTTATTCAATAACAAATCATTTTATCTCTGCAAATCTACAAAATGATTCGGAACCAAATGATTCTGCCTCAATTGCAATACAATTAGCACTTAATGGAAATTCCACCGGTCATCTGGGTTTTTATTCTATGGGGCATACTGATTTGGAAGACTGGAGAAAAATTACTGTGCCCTCAGACGGGGAATTAGTGATTGCCACATTTTCAGATCCCACCATTGAAATAGATAATTATATTTATGATAAGGACCGAAAAACTATGATTGCGAGTTATGCATACTCTGGTTCTCATCAATGGGACACTACATATTTTCCCAACCTGACTCCTGGAACATATTACATTAGAACCCTGGACTTTAGCGGTTATGGGGCATATACAATTGCAGATAATTTTATTCCTGCTCAATATGAGAATGATCCGGAACCGAATGATTCTATTCCAATCGCCAAAGGCATTGCATTAAATACTGTAAGAAGCGGGCATTTGCATTATTATAATCAGGGGAAATATGATAATAATGATTGTTTTTCTTTCACTATAAACACTGTATGGGACACCTTGTTCATAAGAACCGACAGCAGCCCTTCTTTGGAATTGGATTTTAACTTATATAATAGCGATGGCATTCAGATTGCCCATTCCGGTCAGTACGGTACTACGGAACTTCTTGCCTATCCTAATTTACCAGCGGGGAAATATTATGTAAACGTATATTGTTTTAGTGGCTATGGTTCATACTTGTTGATGGTTACAAACTCACGTCCCGCAGGTCCATTGGTTAGTGTGAAAAGTGAAACAGCTAAATTAATCCCATCGGAATTTGAGTTAAAACAAAATTATCCGAATCCATTTAATCCATCAACAAAAATACAGTACAGTGTTACAGTTAGAGGCATAGTTTCATTAAGAGTATTTGATATCCTTGGCAGGGAGGCAGCAATATTAGTAAACGAATTGAAAGACGCCGGAACTTATGAAGTGAACTTTGATGGTTCCAGGTTAGCATCCGGATTATATATATACATGTTAAAAGCAGGAAACTTTAGTGCTACCCGAAAAATGATGCTGGTAAAATAATACCGACTAAGCATTCACTATTCTATTAGAGTCAGGCGGAGTTTAGTGATACTCCGTCTGAACTCCTTCATACAAATTTCACTAGATTGATGGGATTAAATAATAAGAAGATTAATTGCTCATCTAATTTATAATAGTGGCTATTCCTTGAAATCAAGATTTATGGGTTCAGAAGTCTTTTCATATTTGGCTGATGAAAGCATATTTGTAGTTGGTATGGATTTATCAACCTCCTCAAATTTAAGATTGCTGAACCATATTCCACCGGTTCCCACTATTAAGGCGCCCATATTGATTAAACCACTATTAGCAGGAATGTCTAATACAATCTCGTATAGTTTCCAGTCAGTAGTTCCTTTAACTGGGCGGTTACCCATATTATCAAAACCTAACTGAAGTTTTTGATCTTCTTTGGCGTCGATTCGCATCCAGAAACCAGCGCTTTTTTCAACATCCGTGGATTTCATATAACCGCTTAGTTTGATTCTTTTGCCAAGGTATTTTTCAGCCGGGAAAGTTTGCATTAAAGTTCCGAACCCTTTTATGTCTGTTTTTATAGATTTTATATATGCGGCATTACTTTTATTAGACCCATAGTTTTTTTCTACTCCTATTACATAACTTTCAGGGCTGGTGCCAGCCTGAAACCAACCTTTGGGGATATTGCTTCCTTGAAAAAAACCATAACCAAGAATAATTGTGGTTATTGATACCAGAATGATTGCTAAAAAAACTATCTTTTTAGATGTCATATCGTTCACCTTTTAAGTTAGTTGAAAATATTGATATTTAATTTTATTAAAGCACTATCAACAGTTGAATTAAAATCATTTGATTGAGAAACCCTGCTAAGGCTTATTAATTCTGGATATTTTATAAAATAATAACAGTTTATTGAATATTATTTCCGTAATTATAGATAATATCTATAGTATCTCCGTTAGTGATGATCCCACCTATAATTGCACCTCCGATAGACCCTACAAGAACTCCAACTATGGAATCATACGCCATTATTTGCATTCGTGATAGACCACCATGATCATATTCCTTATTCGGATCCGAGGTAACAGGTATATCTGAATTTGCAGAACCAATGAAAGATCCTAAAATTAATCCCGTTACCAGGCCTCCCCCCAGTCCATAGCCTATGCCTCTTCCTATTGAACTCACGATGTCATTTATGTGTATCCTTCTTAATTCTTTAGTAGGGAAACTTTTTGAAGTATTTAATATTTCATCAAATCTAATTATTGAATCACTGTTTGCGATAAAAATATTCCTTGCATTTATACTTTGTTTATTTTGCAATTCAATAATACCTTCGGTGAATGTACCGGGTATATAATCAATTTTTTTCATGCTTGGATATGGAATATTCTTGTGCATAATTGAAAAAAATTCAATAGAAATGGAATCACTTCTAACGGATAAATTATCTCCTTCATAAATACTATCTTTAACAGTTATAATAACATGTCTCTCACTAACCATTTTATTTAACTCTATTATGGAACTATCATCCGAAAGTAAAAAGCTGCTATGACTGCAGCCGGTTAAAAAAAGAAAACTCACAGAGAATATCAGCAGATTTAAATTAGAAATTCCTGAATCCATTTTTCTTTCAATTAATAATTTATTGTTTATTAAATATACTTGTTTCTTGTAATTATTTTCAAATTATATAAATAGAATTTCTCTAGAACCTCCGACCCCTCCGACTTTGTCAGAGTTCTCTAAACTAGATTATTCAAATAGTCTTGGAAATTTAGATATTCCAAAACTCGTTCAATTCAAAGGAGAATGTGCACTTCAAAGTCTAAGATAGAAACTTTACAAGAAAAGATGGTTTTGTATAGATATGAGATTTTTACTAAATTAGGTTGTTAGAAAATTTAATTGTTCTTACTAAAAATTGCGAGCGTAACTCAGTTGGTAGAGTGTCAGCTTCCCAAGCTGGATGTCGCGGGTTCGATCCCCGTCGCTCGCTCAAAAAGATAAAAAAGATTTTGGAAAATAGAGTATAAAATCAGATATTTGGACTCTGTTTTTTGGACAAAAGGGGGGCTTAGCTCAGTTGGTTTAGAGCACTCCGACAAGTCGGAGGGGTCGGAAGAGATTTATATTGGATAAACTCTTAAATTGAGCAATTGAAATTTTGAATACATGTAATTATGGGGGCTTAGCTCAGTTGGTTCAGAGCATCTGCCTTACAAGCAGAGGGTCGTAGGTTCGAATCCTTCAGCCCCCACAAAAAGACCCTTCCAGTGGAAGGGTTTTTTATTATATGGAGGTTCCAGCATTATTATGTTTATGTTCTGGAATCAAATAAATACAGACATTATATCGGTTTTACTTCCAATTTATCTCAAAGATTATCGCAGCATAATAGAAAGCATCATGGTTCAACTTATGGCATTGAAGAAATTTGGAATATTTTAATTTCAAAAGAGTTCCCTTCTAAACAGGATGCTATGAAAACCGAAGCCTATCTTAAATCACTTAAGAACTACCGAAAAGCAATAGACTATTTGAATATTTAGAGCACTCCGATAGAATCGGAGGGGTCGGAGGTTCGACTCCTTCAGCCCCCACAAGAAAGCTTCAAGATTAAACATTTTGAAGCTTTTTCCATTTCGACTATGGATTTAAATGCCAGTCTTCTGCATAGTTTTCCTTTATAACAATTATTATATCTTCCTTTCGGACACCTAATTTTGTAAAAAGATCTTCCGAAATGCGATTGAACATTAATTTCTTTTGTTCCGGGGTTCTGCCTTTTTTAATTGTGCATTCAATATAGATTATACCCTCAGATCGTTTGATGTTTCTAAAATCCGTCTGATAAATCATCTGATCTCTTTTCATCTCATGTATCTTGTGGAAAAGTACTTCAGACGGAAAGATTAAAGTTTCTTGCATTGCAGTATGAATTAGTTCTGACAATGATTTGATGAATTGTTTATCTTTGCCTTCCTGCAAAGTAATTGTTACAAATGGCATAATTTCCTATTATTTATTTTGTTACACGCAATAATATAATAACATTTATGCAGAAATGGCTCTGTCATTAGCATTACAATCATTTAACATTCCTAATATCTTTTTCTAAATTATTTTGATATGGCATGAAAATTCACATTTACCATCCAATAACTTTGAATTTGGTATTGTAAATGAATATTTTTGTTATGGTTGTCCCATCGTTCAGTGGTAAAATAATAGGTATTTATGAAAATCTCCAGAAGAACATTTCTTAAAACCTCATCAATTGCAGGCACGGCAGTAGCTTTAAATGCATCCCCGATATTTGGCAGATTATTAAAACAATCTTTGGATTATTACGGCGTACACCCTTTCATTAGTGCTAATCCCGATGCTGTGTTTATATTTCGGACTAATGTGGATGTGAAAACAAACTCTGATGCAATTAGAACTACAGGACTTAATTTTGGCAGGTCTGTTTTTGTTCATATGGATCAGGGTAATGGGGCAATTCCGCTTAATTATAAAGTCGCGCTTAAACCTAATATAACTTGCCGGAATGTTTCAGACCCTAATTATACAAGATTAGGAACTATGGGTATTGTTACCGACTCCTTTTATGTTGAAGGGATTATTCAGAGCATTAAAGAACTAGGGGTGCAAAGTAATAAATTCTATATCCGTGAAACTAACTGTCCCGCTGATTATGAGGGAGGCGGATATATTTCAATGGCAGCACGTACAGGTGCGGATATCCGCGATCTGAGCACAAATGTTATCAATCTCGATCCTTCAGATGTACAATGGGAATCTCTCAATGGAGTGTGGTTTAATAAAATTCCTTTCCTGGCTCCAATTAATTCCCCGGATACTTTTCTGGTTAATATAGCAAAACTTAAAACGCATGGCATGGGGATGACTCTTTGCGCTAAAAATATGCAAGGCTCTATTGCCCATAACTATCAACAGCATTGCACAGCGTATAGCGCAAACATGAATATTCCTTCTGATGATATTCAGCCTGATGCTAAAACAGTTATCATGGCAAATTATAATCGTCATCTTTCTGATCAGATTCCACGTTGGGATCGTCCCGGTGATGATGGTGGATTATGGCAGGAAACCTGGGCTACCCGCTGCCTTGATACAAATTCAATTACACATCCAAACTTGCATATCATTGAAGGGATTTATGGGAGGGACGGAAATTTTATTTATGGTCCCGGGGCAAACGGACTGGCAACAGACTATATGACTAATTATATTATTTTTGGTAAAAATCCTTTTCATGTTGATACAATCGGTCATTGGCTCGGTGGACACGAACCAGGAAATTTTGGATTGTTCCATATGGCAATTGAACGTGGATTGTCAACTATCCTAAATCCTTCCAAAATATCTCTTTATGAATGGCAGCTAACAGGGAATGCAAATTTAACTCCATTAGAAAGTTTTACTCGTACTCCATTAAAAACATATTATCTCCAGCGTAATTATAAAGGACAGACTGAGGACTATTGGCACCTGGTTAATGAACCATATAATTATCCGGTTTCCGTTCGGAATAATATCCCTGACCGCCCTGAAAGTTTTGTACTTTACCAGAATTTTCCCAATCCATTCAATCCTTCCACAGCAATTCAGTTTTCAATTCCTCAGAATGGGAATGTCAGGATTGAAGTATGTGATATTACGGGAAGTGTAGTGATGAAATTGACTGACAAATATTATTTGAAAGGGACTCATCTTGTTTCATGGAATACACATCAGTCCGTTTCAGGAATGTATTTCTATAGAATGTTTTTTAATGGGTTTACACAAACCAGGAAAATGCTGTTACTTAAATAACAATATATTGAATCTCTAACCAAAATCGATTCTATTCTTAACATAATTCGAAGGTTCAATTCAATTATAGAAAGAACCAGACTGCTTTAGAAAACGATGCACCGGGGGATGAGTAAAAAACGTTCACAGGATTAAAAGTATTTAGGGGAATATTTGGGTTGGAGGTAAGTAAAGTAATAGTCTGGTTAACACCCTCAACGCAGTCATCTTGCCCAGTCCTGGTTGAGGGTATTACTTAAAAGCAATTGTTAACCATGACAAAAATAAACCATCATAGTGCCCAAGACAAAAACTTTTGTTTCTAATTCGGCAACTTTGTTAAAAATTGTTGCTTTCTGGAAGCATTCCTTTCTGCCGGATCTTTAATATTTCCTCAAACGAATAAGCTTTGGTTGTTGCTGTGCAAATCAGGTATTGGGAACCTGCCGGCACATTCACTTTTAAGGTGTCATTATTGCCTGTAGGTGAAACAAATACTTCCCCGGCACTTCTTATAGTTCCATTATAGTTTATTATACCTGAAATGACATATACAAAGTGAATTGATTTTGGTGGTACAGACAAGCGAACGTTGGGAATAGTAAATTCATCAAGTGCATATACAGTATAAACAAATAATCTTCCGGTTGCATCTTCAAATTGAGGACGGACGATTGTATATTTATCAATAATGGGTTTAAAATCAGATCTACCGTCATTTTTTTCGAATAGATCACCGGGATGTAATTCAAGAGCTTTGGCACAAAGTAAAATTTGACTATACCTGATCTCCTGCGTTCCACTTAGTAATTTAGATACAATAGATTTTGATAAACCCGTTTTTTTACAAAGCTGAGATTGAGTCATATTCCGCGAAACTAAAAGTTCAGTAAGTAAATTGGCAAATACCATTCATCCTCCATCTATTTCCAAATTGAAAATATAAAGAGACAGGATAGTTTGAGTTGTGATTAACGTTGTATAATTAAATATTCTTAAGTAGGTCCATAATGCTAACTTTAAGAGCTTTGCTAATGATTATGAGATCAGAAAGTTTGGGATCTTTGTTTCCACCCAGTAGTTTTGAGATTTTGCTGGTAGAAAAATGCGTTAGACGAGATAAGTCCACCTGTTGGATATCGCGTTCCTGCATCAATTTTTTCAAATTCATTGCGAATGACTCCATTCGGCATCTCCTATTGTAATTAGGCCGCCGGCCCGAAGGATCACTGATGATCCATGGACTATAATAATCAATTCTTTGTACTAAGACAAGAGCCCGATATCATAAAAATAGTGTCAATCAAATTATTATTTCATGAGTATTCTTAAGTTATATTGCTAAAACGAGTTTCAACTTTACAGGGATTAGAAATAGTCTGTAAAACCACACAGTATCTTTCTGTTAACTGAATTAGTTTTTGAAGCTGTTCTTCGCTGGCATTTGTTTCGAGATCAAAACTCAGGCGTATTTTCATAAAGCCAACAGGGATTTCTTTAGAAACTCCCAATGTGCCTCTGAAATCTAAATCGCCTTCTGCTTTTACAATTCCATTTTTAACTTCAATACCTATCGAAGTAGCTACTGCACTTAAAGTAACACCAGCACAAGCTACTAATGCTTCCAGAAGCATATCTCCCGAACATGCAAGCATTCCGGTACCACCGGTTGCCTTATGCAATCCAGCCTCTCTTAATGCTTTGCCTGTTTCAACCTTGCAGGAAACGTTTTCACCCAATATTCCAGTTGCCCTCAGTGTAATTAATGCAAATCCAGGATTAACACGATACTGTTCTTTAATAGGGGTTTGTATTAAACGTAATTCTTCTGCTTTCATATTATATATTTATTAATACTCAAAAATATTTAGAAAAGATACTAAATGTTATGAGTAGAATTACAAGGTTATGTAAAATCAAACCCAATCAGAGAGCATCAAAGAGGATTTTATATTTTTTATTATGTTATAGTTTAAAAATTATTATTTATATTAACACCACATTTTTTTAACATTACTACATCAATTAATTTAATTATAGGAGACATAATATGGTAGATGAAATGGAAATGAGTTTGCGCCCGGTTGATACACCTATGCCGCTATTCCCTTCGAAAGTTATTACTCTTAAAGACGGCCAGAAGATGGTTATGCGTCAGATAGGAAGAGAAGAAACAGCTCTTCTTTTACCTCACGTTGAACCATTGATCCATCTTAACAGAGATTTTTATAATATAGTTGCTTCACGTTTATATTCAGAACTTCTTGGATACGTAACATACCGTGTTCAGGACGAATATGTTATAATTGGTCAGATTGATGGTGAGCTAGCTGCAATCGTTAACGGCAGAACAATAAATCCAAAGGTTGGACTTTCTTACCATACATTTACACTAAAACGCGGATTAAGAGTAGGTGCTCTTGGATTTGCTACAAAGATGGAATATCATTTTGATTTTCTTAATCATGAAGAAGTGTTAGTAGTTGCAGAATCCCCAATAGGATTCAGAAGATGGATGGAAGAATATAAACTAGTTCAGAGATTTGAAATTCCTCACGAATTAGGCGGCTGTCCTTCATGGGCATTAACAAAAGAACTTTACAATAACGTAAAGGGAACATTGGTTCAGGGAGTACGTCCTGTTCCTGCAGATCTTCTTGCAAAGGCAGAAGCTGGAATTCTTGCTCCTAAGGATCCTCCTAAACCTTAATGCTAATGATAGTCTGAACAGACATTGGTAATTAGAAAGGGCTGGATTTATCCAGCCCTTTTTATATAATCAGGTTAAGCATCACTGAAGATTATTGCTTCATTGGGACCGTAGCCTGGTGGTGGATCATCAGCCATTTGCCATCTTTCTTAAGAAAAATATTTGTGGCTCCTGCTGTAAGTTTAACTTTCTTATCTCCCTGTTGCGCTTCAAATTCTTCGGTACTCAGCACCCATGCTACATTACCTTCAACATGAACTTTAGGATGCATCGGCATAATATTTACTTTATTATATACCTTAAATACATCAGAAAAAGTTTTTCTTACTCCGTCCCATCCTATGGTGGCTTCTTTGTCCATAGGATGTATAGCACTTACAAAAGAACTGTGAGACCAAACTTCATCCATTTTGCTTATATCTTCAGATTTAAAAGCATTATAAAAAGATTGGTTGCTGGCTAATACCATGTCTTTATCTGACATCTTCTGTGCATATAAACTCTGGAATCCATTTATTACAATAGCTAAACACAAGATCATAAATATATTAAGCGTAGCAGAAACATGTTTCATAGAATCTATCTCCTTCATTATTGATTAACTTATAATTAAATGTTGATGATTGAATTTAGAATCTAATTTCAGGTTTTATAGTGCCTAAAAACACGATAGGGTGAATGTTAAATGTGGTAAATGATAATATCAATGACTATTTTAATGGAAATAAATTTAATGATATGAAAAGAGTTCGGTCATTCCTCGTTTTAGTAGGAATTGTTTATATTTTGTTAAGCATGGTCTATAGTCCGGAAATGCCTGGACAGGATTTAGTATGTAATTACTGCAAGGCGGTAATAAAAGGTAATTTCCTTGTTGTGGATGGTAAATATTATCATCCTGAACATTTCATTTGTGCAAAGTGTGGCAAACAAATCAAAGGATCGTATCAGGAAAGGGACGGGAGATATTATCATCCTAACTGTGAAGCTTTAGTTTCAGGATTAATCTGCGCCTATTGTAATAAAGTAATTACTGGTGATTATATTACAAGTTCGGGGAAAGTATATCATCCGGATTGCTACCATAATAATGTAGTTCCAAGATGTTCAGTATGTCTGCAGCCCTTATCAGGTGAATATAAAATCGATATTTATGGAAATAAATTTCATGCTATTCATACTTCAGAACTAAACAAGTGTGATAATTGCGGAAGACTGATATGTAAAGAATTAACCGGAGGTGGAATCAGTTATGGGGATGGCAGGCATATCTGTAATATTTGTTATAAAAAAGCTGTGTTCACTGAAAGAGATATTAATGGATTAACTGCAAAAGGTAAAGTTCAAGTTAATTGATTTTGGGCTCGAATTTAATGATGACAACATAACTATTAAGGGTGTTAATATTAATGAACTTAAAAGAGTTGCAGGATCTGAATATTTCAGTGAGCTGGAAGGGTTCTGCAGTTCTGATGCGAGCAGTGAGTATATAAACGGAAAGCTTCAGAGAAAAAGTTTCACTCATAAAATCTATGTACTAGACGGAATCCCGGCAATTAATCTTGAAGCCATAATTGCCCATGAACTTATGCACGCATGGACATTTCAAAGCACAAAAAATGATATACCCTCAGATGTAAGTGAAGGAAGTTGCAATTTTATTTCCTACTTATACCTGCAATCTGAGACTAATCCGGATGTACAATTTATTCTTAAAAGGATGGAGCAAAACCCAGATCCGGTTTATGGAAAAGGGTACCTGAAAATTAAGGATAGATTCGGCTCTAAACCACTAAGCTCGCTTCTGGATTACTTAAAGAAATTTTAATATTATTGTTATCCCCATACTGGAAACGAAGCGATAATTCTCCTTCTCTTCTTGCCTAAAAAGTAAGGAGAAATGTATTTTACCCGTTGTCTTCACCAGTAAGTGGGAAGTTCATAGGTACATCCATAAGCAGGATTTCGCTTTTATCAGATTCAGACTTAATTGATACAGAATCTTTATATTGAATTCCGACCGCATCCCTTCGGAGAAGACTATCTCCATCAATATTAAATTTCCCTTCAAGAACGAAGCAGAACAATCCGTTATCTGAGGACTTTATTTTGTAATCAGTTTGTGTTCCTTTATCGAATTGTCCCAAGTAGAACCAGGCATTCTGATAAATCCAGACACCTTCATCGTCCGGGTTAGGGGAAACAATCTGCTGTAGTTTGTTGACTTTGTCACTGGGGTCAAGTGTAATCTGATCATATCTTGGAATCACGTTTATTTTATTTGGAAAGACCCAGATCTGGAGGAATTTTCCTTCCTTATCTTTATTTCTGTTGTATTCGCTGTGAAAAATTCCGGTGCCAGCACTCATCACCTGGATGTCACCTTCATTAATAACCTGAAGATTTCCCATACTGTCTTTATGTTCAAGCGCTCCTTTAAGGGGGATGCTGATTATTTCCATATTATCGTGAGGATGCCTGCCGAAGCCTGTCCCGGCAGCTATTGTGTCATCATTAAGAACACGAAGTGCGCCGAACTGTATTCTTTCAGGGTTATAATAATCGGCAAAACTGAAAGTATGATAAGTATCTAACCATCCATGATCTTCGTGACCGCGGGTTTGAGCTTTATAAATCGTTCTTTTAGACATTGATAATTCTCTTTACTAATGATTATACATGTTAATTTAAGAGGGAATAGTATGGAAATGACGTGTTATAAAACAAGGAGCAAAAACGGTGGGGTAATGGATTATTGGAGTAATGGATTGTTGGAGTTATGGATTATTTGGGAAATGGATTATTGGAGTAATGGATTATTGGAGTAATTGATCATTGGAATAATGGATTATCTATGGAACTAGTATGGAAGGTCTCCGGGTAATAGGTAATCAGGATGAAAACAGGATTCTTTCAGGGTTATTTCAGGGTGGTTATTTGAACAATAAATCTAAAGATTCAATTACAGGGAATCCCCCCTAATATTTAATACACCCTTTTTTCCGTTTTTGATCATTTTTTGCTGAGATTTTATCTGGATATTAATTAAGTTAGAGCCGGGTAAATTTCTTTAAAGGATTATCCTTAAATATGCACATTATGTTAATTAAGCAGACAAATCATGACAATTATAGACGAGAATAACCCTTTACTGATTCAATCATTTGGAAGTTCAAGCGCAGGTAACTGTACGATTATTCAGAGTAATCAAGCAGCGATAATAATAGATTTCGGTTTTTACCCATCTATGATTAAAGCGAATCTTGAAAAGTCCGGGAAGAAAATTTCTGATCTTTCAGGCGCACTCATTACGCATACACACACAGATCATATAAACCGGTACACTTTAAAGACCTTAATAGAGAATAAAGTACCGGTATACTGCCATGAAGATCTTATAGATGTAATTTTCAGGAAATTCCAGACTGTTTTAGAACCAGGTGACCAAAATAACTTCAAACCGTTTAACGGAAAGGATTTCAGTATCGGTTCATTTGATTTACATGCTTTTAAAGTACCTCATGATTCGGAAGGCGGATGTTATGGATTTAATGTATTTCGGGACAGTGAATCCGGAAAAAAGAAAATATCTGTTTCTACTGATATGGGATTTCCCGAGCCTCCCCTCATAAATGATTTTACAAATTCAGATGTCATTGTAATTGAATCAAACCATGACACGGAAATGCTTGAAAAATCAAACCGTCCATATTTTCTGAAGAAACGAATAAGAGAAATCGGTCACTTATCAAATGATCAATGCGCTCAGTTCCTGGTAGATATATTTAATAATTCAGATTTCCTGCCGGATTCAGTAATGTTAGCTCATATAAGTCAGCAATGCAATACAAACGAACTTGCAGAAGGATGCACGCGGAAGGCGCTTGAATTAAATAACTTTAAGGTTAATGTAGTGCAGACATTTAAGGATAAACCAAGCCCTGCGATTAAAATATATTAGTCAGGAATAAATAATACGAATAAGATTACATTCACAAATTCACAGAAAAAAGCATTCGGATTAATACAGGACTTCCTTGATTCCGAATATCCTGTTTTTATATTAAAAGGATATGCCGGCACAGGGAAAACATTTCTAATAGCGGAAATAGTAAAATATCTCCGATTGATTAAAACTGAAGTATATCTTGCTGCACCCACAGGTAGAGCGGCACGGATAGTAGCGCAAAAGACAAATTATGATGCCAGAACCATACATTCGTTTATATATTCGGGAGTTGATGAGTTTGGTGAGGATGAAGAAGATTTTGTCTGGAATTTTAATACAAAGAGAAACAGGGATTCATTGAATTGTGTATATATCATAGATGAATCATCCATGATATCAGATACTCCCTCAAAAGACTATTTTATTAAGTTCGGAAGTGGCAGGGTATTAAAAGATCTTTTTACTTATACAGGAATCATAGGGGCATCAGAAGAAGAGGGGAACAACAGGAAAATAATTTTTGTAGGAGACCCGGCACAGCTTCCGCCGGTTAACACTACACTTTCACCGGCACTTTCACCTGATCATCTTTATGATAATTATGGAATTGAATCTCATGAGACTGAAATGAGAGATGTTGTTAGGCAGAGTAAAGAAAGCGGTATTTTAATGAATGCCACGCGGATACGAGAAAGTATAAGTGAAGAAGATTATGGATGTCTGAAGATGGGGGAGGGGTATGATGTTGTTAATCTTAATTACGGGGACGAGGGGGGGTATTTCGAGGAAAAATTAAATACACCCAACACATTGTTAATAACAGCAACAAACAAAAATGCACTTAAATATAACAGAGCTGTTAGAAATTATTTATTTGAAAACCACAGGAATGAGATTCAGGTAGGAGACAGGCTCCTTGTTGTATCCAACAATTATTATTATGGTTTAATGAACGGTGATCTTGCAACAGTAATTAATATTCATTCTGATACTGAAAAAATTCCTGTGAAGCTAAGAAATACACATCAGGAGATAATACTTTCATTCAGAGATATAACACTGCGGCTTGACGGACCTAAATCAGATCTGTTTAATTGCAAGATAGTAGAAAACCTTTTAAACTCAACCGAAAGGGGAATAAGTACTACGGAAGCCACAGCTTTAAGTATTTGTGCAAGAAGGCAGCTGGATGTTCCTTTTCCCGATAAAAGATTACGACGCAGTAATCCTTCTGAATATAAGAAGCAACAGAGGGAATACTTTATGAAACTTAGGGAGAGTGAATATTATAATGCTCTTCAGGTTAAATACGGATATGCATTAACGTGTCATAAGGCTCAGGGAGGGGAATGGGAAAACGTGATTGTAGATTTTTCATCATTTCACCGGAAAGAAACTGAGGATTATTTCCGGTGGGTATACACAGCAATTTCCCGCGCATCGGGTAGGCTATTTCTAATTAACGCTCCCATGGAATAAATTAACTACCGGGGAACGAGATAATATACTCGGTTCCATTATTTGTGTTTATTTCAGCGGTACCATTTAATTGTTCAATGAGAGTTTCAAGAAGCTGCGATCCCAGCGTTTCAGATTTATGTTTATGAAAATCTTCAGGCATGCCGATGCCATCATCTTTAATATGTAGTTCATAATTACCTCCATTTATTTTAAACCCTATAAATATTATTCCTTTTCCTGATGGGAAAGCATATTTGACTGAATTTGTAATTAACTCATTAGTTATTAGCCCTATCTGAAGGACCTTATCTGTTTCAAGCACGATTTCTTCAATGTCGCATACAAAAGTGATGGAATCAATATTAAGTTCATAAACCTGGACAAGAATATTGAGCAGGTCTTTCAGGAAATGACAAATGTTAATTTCAGAAGGATTATCAGTTTGATAAAGTTTTTCATGAATCAATGCAATTGTCCGGATACGTGCCTGCAGACCGGATAGCAGGATTGTAAGTTCATCATTCTTTTCATAATACATCTGAAGAGTTAAGATACTATTTATAATCTGAAGATTATTTTTAATTCTATGATGAATCTCCTTAAGCAAAAACGTTTTTTCCTTCAACTCCAAACAGACTTCATTATATGCTTCAATTTGCTCAGTAATATCGGTTAAAATTATTGTGTAGCCGGATATAACATCATTAGTTTTAATAGTAGAAGCGGACATCAGAAAATTTATAGATTTAGAATCAGTTCCAAAACAAACTTCCTTTCTGGAGATATCATGTCCATCAAATAGGGATTCAATTGAAATTCTCTTGCCATTTGTATCTTTTAAATAAATAAGGGATTGGAAGTACTTGTTAATAATTTCTTTTCCAAATATTCTTTCAGCGGACTTATTAATGTTTGTTATTAAAATAGTTTTATCGATAGTTAATATAGGGGCAGGTATCGAATTAAAAATTATCACTTCATCCCTGGAGAGAGGAGATGTCGAAACCTCTTTTATGTTTTCAGATATGTTAGAAGCCTTACTTTTTTTCATAAGGATATTTATAGAGTCATAAAATTATTACGAAAACTGAACCTACTACATATAGTCATATAAATGAGAATGTGCAAAAGATTTATTAAATAATAAATAAGGATAAACGGTTACTTTTCCAATCGCTAACAATTGTTGTACATCACAAAGTAATCTGATATATGATACTCATAATTCAAATATTAATAAATTGTTAAAAGTAGGGGTATTGGATAGAATTTCATTAATTTACAGGTCTTATTATTAACAATATTTTGGTTCTTTATGATTGAGCCCAAAACCTTTTACCGAAAACTGGATTTTCTGCAAAGCAGGATAGATTCGGGGAAGACGGGGAAGGACTTTCTATTTTCCATTGTTAAGGAACTGGAAAAGACACTAGGAAAAGATTTAAAGTTTGTGAATGGTTGTATATATGAAAAAGACGACACCGATTATTTTTTAATTTCCTCACCACCCAAAGTTGAAAAGATAATTAAGCAAAAAATATCGATTGAAGACCCGGCGATAGTTTTGTTAAAGAAATCGATGACATACATTTATGACAAGCCGGTATTCAATATTGACGGTTTTGAGTATGCTGAAGGGGAATATGGGACTAATGCGGCATTTACAGTAAGCAGTCCATCGCATTCCTGGATTTTTGTGTTTGAATTAAAAAGCGGCTGGGTTAGAGAGGAGATTGATTTATGTTTAAATGCAATCCGGACTGCACTGAATTACAGGTTGGTAGCAGAATCTATAAAGAATGAGCTGGAACAGGCAAACCAGATTCAACAAAGTCTTCTCCCCATTATTCCGCCGGAAATACCCGGTTATGAGATAGCAGCAAAATCTCAACCTGCTGAACTTGTAGGCGGGGATTTGTACGATTATTATATATTTGATGAAAACACATTTGGATTTTGCATAGGAGACGCAAGCGGGCACGGACTTCCGGCTGCACTTATGGTTAGGGATGTTATTACAGGTTTGCGTATGGGCCTTGAAAAAGAAATGAAAATAGCCTACACACTGAAGAAGCTTAATTCTGTGATTTATCATGCTGTATATTCAGCCAAATTTATATCCTTATTTTATGCTGAACTTGAGAAGAACGGAAATATTATTTATGCAAATGCAGGACATCCTTCCCCTTTAATGTATGATGGAGAAAAATTCTGTCTGTTGGAACCGACAGGCCTGATTATAGGGGCATTCCCCAAAATTGATATATCACGTTCTTACACAAAGCTACAACCCGGCGGAATTCTTGTATTATTTACAGATGGAATACTTGAAAGAAAGAACAAGCGCTCAGAGTTGTATGAGATAGAGAGATTAAAAACAGTTATTGCTGAAAACAAGGATCAGAGTGCTGATACCATTATTAGAAGAATATTTGAATCTGCTGATCAATTTGGAAAAGGCAAGAAATGGGAAGACGATGCTACCATAGTAGTGATTAAGAGGGAGAAGGCAGGATTTTAATGGCGTTATTCAAATGGCAGAGTGATAACTTTAATATATTTTTCTTAAAAATGCCTGGTTAAATGTCTTTGATTTGTGTCAAACTAGCTTTAATTTCACATGATTTTTACTAATATTTTTTCCCCAGGATTAGATTGAAAAAAATAGCGGTGATATTCGGCACCAGACCGGATACAATTAAGTTAGCCCCGATAATTTTGGCATTAAAAAAAGAGAAGAAATATTTTCAGGTATTAACTATTGCTACTGCTCAACACAGGCAAATGTTAGACCAGGTACTTGACATATTTAAGATAAAACCGGATTATGATCTGGATATCATGCAGCCAAAGCAATCCCTTGTAACAATTACAAAAAACACAATTGGCAAATTAGATGAGATACTATTCAGGGAATTGCCCGATATGGTGCTTGTTCAGGGGGATACAACCACAACATTTGTTGGAAGCCTGGCTGCTTTTTACAGACAGATTCCGGTGGGGCATATTGAAGCAGGTCTTAGAACGAACGACAGGTCAAATCCCTTCCCGGAGGAAATAAATCGTAGGTTAACAAGTGTTCTGACGGATATACATTTTGCTCCCACAGAAACGGCTAAAAGGGCTTTGCTTAAGGAAAATATTAACAAGGATTCAATTTTTGTAACAGGCAATACTGTTATTGATGCATTGAAAATTTCAGTTAATAAAAAATATAAATTCACTGTTCCGCTTCTAAATGAAATAGTAAGGCAGAAGAAGAAGATAATTTTGTTAACTATGCACAGGCGGGAGAATTGGGGGAAACCTATGAGGGGAGCCTGTGCAGCAGTGAAGAGACTGGCTTTACAATATCCTGATTTCAATTTTGTTTTTCCTGTTCATTTAAATCCCATAGTAGAGGAAGTTGTACACGGTACACTTAATAACCTGAAAAATGTTCATCTGATAGCACCGCTGGACTATTTGGATTTTGTAAACTTTATGTCTAGGACCTACCTGATTATTACAGATTCAGGTGGCGTACAGGAAGAAGGTCCTCATTTTGGAATTCCTATATTGGTTTTAAGAAAAGTAACTGAGAGACCGGAAGCAGTAAAATATGGAACGGTTAAACTTGTAGGTCTTGACGAAGAAATTATATATAGAACGGCAAAGCGATTAATAGATGATAAAAGAGTATACAGCAAAATGGCTTCAGCTGTTAACCCATACGGTGACGGACTATCCTCTAAACGAACAGTGCAAATAATCAAGAATTATTTCGATATCGACAAAGCCAAAGTAGAAGAATTTGTTCCTCACAAATAAATAAATATTTCAATGAATTTTATTAATATAAAAGTTTTTAAGCCTAACATTAGTGTATTACTGGTATGCATATTAATAGGTATTGCAATAATTACAACAAGTGGATTTTTATATAGTCAGCAGGGAAATCTGAAGAAAATTCTGATAGTAGTAGAAGGGAATACAGATATAAAGAGTTTTTCTTTTGCAGATGGTCGTCAGCTTCAACAACTGATGGGGCATTTCAATACAAAAACTACACTAATAGGAGTGAATCAATACACTAATGATGAGTTAAATAATTTTGATTTTATTTTCTACATCGGCTATAAGCTTAAAAATAAAGTGCCGGATGTTTTTCTGAATGATGTGCTGGCAACCAAAAAACCTGTAACATGGATATATACAGGTTTCCTTGAGTTTTCCAGAAGTCACGATCTTAAGAAAGCGTTAGGTTTTAATGTGACAGATTATGATTCCATAACAGGATTTGACGCTGTTAAAAGCGGCGGCAGAATATTTATGAAAGGTGATTATCACACAAGTATAATTAATATTTTCGACAAAAAGGGAGTTCAGGTACTTGCCACAACATATTCAACAAAGAAAAAGAAAGAGTTCCCTTATATAGTAAAGTCAAAGAATTTTATTTATGTGGCAGACTCACCGTTTGCTTATGCGGATGAAAATGACAGATATTTACTTTTTGCTGATATGCTGCATGATATTCTGGGTGAACAGCACAGGGAATCTCATTCTGCAATTATAAGGATTGAAGATATATCTCCTATGGATAACCCGGATAAGTTAAGAGATATTGCTGATTTTCTTTCAGGTAGAGGAATTCCATTTGCTGTAGGTGTAATACCATTTTATGTAAATCCCGGAGAGGGGATAAGAGTAAGCTTATCAGATAAACCGGACCTGGTAGATGCTCTTAAATATATGGTGAAGAATGGCGGTACAATAATAATGCACGGCAGTACACATCAATATAAGGGCATTACCGCATCGGATTTTGAATTCTGGGATGAGGTAACAAACAAACCTATAAGGGATGAATCTGAGGCTGCTATTTCAAGAAAGATTGAGCTTGGTATTCAGGAGTTTATGAAGAACGGGCTATACCCGGTAATCTGGGAGACTCCTCACTATACAGCTTCAATTCTATTATACAAAACTATTGCAAAATACTTCAGCACATGCATGGAACAGAGACTTGCAATAGAAGATTTTGACCATAGCCAGTTTTTCCCATATATAATAAACCATGACATATACGGGCAAAGAATTATTCCCGAGAACCTTGGTTATGTCCCGTTGGATCCGGATGAAAATATAAGCCGTAAAGCAGTGCAGGAAATTATTCAAGGAGCCAAAACAAATCTTGCAGTAAGAGATGGTTTTGCGGCATGTTTCTTTCATGAATTTCTTGATATAGATTTACTGAAGGAATTGGTTGATGGAGTTACAGCTCTTGGTTACACATATATCGATCTCAGGGAACAAACAAATTGGGTAAAGACAAAAGACAGAGTTATTCTCACAGGTTCCCAGAGTTATACTGTTAATCTTGAAGAGCAATATCTTGTGGAAGCCTATTATGCCCGCAATGGTGAAATAAAGGAGAAGATTCATTCAGATAAAAAGATCAATGGGCTTATATCAAAAAACATAGAACTTAAGCCAGGGGAATTTTACAGGGCTGAACCTTCAGAATTTGTAGAGCATGAATTAACATTTATGGAGAAGGTTTCTAACAGCGCAAGAAAAATATTCAAGAATATATTTGTGTCAAATGAAAACTGGAATATAGCACGACCTGTCATTTTATGGAATCCCATTGCCAAGGGGGCTGCATATAATGATCAGGCTTCATTTGCTTCAGTATTTAGAAGTGTAAATATTAACGTTGATACTATATTTCTTGGGCAGAAGATTGAATCTTAGGAATTATAATCTGCTGATAATTCCCTATACATTTGTTGATTCACTGGAAGATAAAGATTTTGATATTATAACAGCATTTATTCAGACAGGCGGGCACATAATTACTGATACAAAAAATGAAGTAGCCACAGAATTAGGAATAAAGTTTAGTCAGAATAAGGTAAGGATCATTAAGCTGAGAGAAAAATTATTTCCTGAAGAAAAGATCTCCTGGCGTTATGCTGAATTAGTAAATAAAATTGAAATTGAACCGAGTGATGAAGTATTCTCTTTTGACGAAATAACAGAAATGCCGATGGTAATAGGCAGGAAAATTGGAAAGGGACAATTACTTTTTTTCAATTCAAGGTTTGATCCGTATTCTCAGCAGGGGTATAGCCTTTATCCTTATTTACTTGAATATGTTTTAGATTATTTTAAGTTAAGACCATTTGTCCGCAGGGATAATCTTGAAGTATATTTTGATCCCGGATTCCGGCACACGTACAGTGTTGAAAACCTGGTAAAACAATGGGTAGGTCAGGGAATAAAAATTATACATACTGCAGGGATGGCATCAGTATCAGAAATATACTTATGATTATAAACGTCTTATTAATCTGGCACATGCAAACGGAATTTTTGTTTATGCCTGGCTGGAACCACCGCAGGTAAGCCAGAAATTCTGGAATGATCATCCTGAATGGAGAGAAAAGAATTATAAGAATGAGGATATTCGTCCTTCATGGCGTTACCCGGTAGCGCTTACAGATAATAAATGCCTTGCAGCAGTAAATACTGAATTGAAGAAATTTCTTGAAAAGTATGACTGGGACGGTGTTAATCTTGCAGAGCTTTATTTTGAAGCCGGCGAAAGGGATGAATGAGCC
The DNA here is from genome assembly GCA_963786395.1 of uncultured Ignavibacteriales bacterium. GTDB lineage: Bacteria > Bacteroidota > Ignavibacteria > Ignavibacteriales > Ignavibacteriaceae > Fen-1301. Next base: position 172,594 of record CAWAZD010000010.1, read on the forward strand.
AAATTATTTTACACCGATGCATCCATCAGCCAGAGCAGAGGTAATGAAACAATATGGAATTGATCTGAATAAAATATTTGATCCATCGTCATATTACTACTGGAAAAATAACCGTGATGTTGAAAATAAAATTACCAATTACAGAGTAAAACAACTCGATACCGTATACCAGGTGTTGCTTAAATCATTTTATGAAGTAGCTAGTAAGAAAAACGGATTTGAAGTAATGGTAACTGCAATGGATAGTCATGGATCTCCCGGAATTAAGGGAATATATCGGTGTAGATATGCAGGACATTATGCGTTTGCAGAAACGGTATCGGGTTTACACTTCAGGTTGAGGACCCTGAAAATCTTTGGTCAACTGATCCGATGAGATATGTAGAAATAGGTAAATTTTATCTAGAATCTGATTGGTGATAAATCAAAACTTCTTCTGGATTTGAATATTCTTTCTTTTAGAAAGGAAAAAGATATTACACCTTTCCCTACGCTTATACAAACAGGTACAGAAAGTTTTCGTCTTATAAATGCTGCATCATTAGGTGCCCCGCGTTTTACAATTTATTCTGAGTCAAGTGTAAATGCTCAGGATTTGGGATTTTTCCCATATGCAGCTTCAACTAATATCCAATATAAAGCAGTTGATAATGGATTTGAATTTGACGCACCGAATTCATTTATTATCAAACTCCCAATGAATGTGAAGGAGATAATAGTTGATGGATATCCGGTTTCATCATTCAGGGAAAATGCCTTTCCTATTCCTGCCGGTAAGCATATTGTTAAATTTAACAATGAAACAGTAACTTCATTTTCAACGAACGAACTTCAGGCGAAGGTATTGTCCTTTACGGGCAACTTGCTTTCAGTTTCCTATGGTATGAAGGATATTAAAATTACTTATGATTCAAAAACTCGAACATTGATATCACTTAAACAGAGAACCAACCTGGGTAAAAGTAGATCATAATGATTATAAATTTACTTGTAATGGAAGGAAATGACTGTTTTAGCATATTCCTTCCATCAGGGAAGCATTTTGTTGAAATCGGAGCAGGTAATACATTTTCCTATGGAATAAATTTAACTTCACTTTGGTCTTCAACAGGTATAGCAATATTCGGTTCACTGGCAGTCAGTTTGCTTTTTGTAATGTATTTGTGTTAAAGATATTATCAGAAGAAAATATTCACCACTATTAGATGATCAAGTAATATGGCTATTTTTAGAACTCGTTCTGAGTTTTTATTTGTAGTTGCAGATATTCTTATTGGTTTATGATTGCATATCAGTTTGTCCTTAACTGTATATCGGTTATATTAAATTTAGTTAAGTCATTAAAGGAAAAGAATCAGATTGATGGAATGAGAATTTGATTATCCCACTTGTTCTATACTGATTCCTGCGCATAATGAGGCAAAGGTAATCGGAGAAGACAATTGAATCTATGATGAAACTGGAATTATCCTGAAGGATAAACTTCAGATAATAGTAATCAATGATGGCTCAACAGATGAGACAAAGGAAATTATAGAAGGTTATGCTGCAATCGACCCCCGTGTAGAACTTTATAATATTCCGATGGGAGAAGGGGGAAAAGGAAAATCACGTACACTTAATATCGGATTGAAAGCAGCCAAAGGGGAGGTAATTGCTATTTATGATGCAGATAATACACCGGATAAAAATTCTCTTAAGTATTTAGTTGCACAATTGATTCAGCATAAAGAACTTGGCGCAGTACTTGGTAAATTCAGAACGGTAAATAAGAACAAGAACCTGGCTGACAAAGTTTATTAATATCGAAACTCTGAGTTTCCAGTCCATGCTTCAGGCTGGCAGATGGCAGATGCACAATATTGCAACACTACCAGGGACTAATTTTGTAATGTGGAACTGGTTAATAAAACAACTGAACGGATGGGACGAAGAAGCTTTGACTGAAGACTCCGAACTTAGCATAAGGATTTACCAGGAAGGGTATAAAATTAAATTCATTCCTTATGCAATTACCTATGAACAGGAACCCGAAAGCTGGAGAGTGTGGATTAAACAAAGGATGCGCTGGGTCAGGGGAAATAGCTATGTTATATCAAAGTTTGCAAAACAAATACCTAAATTTAAGAACAGGCGGCTTGCATTTGATATCCTGTATACGCTTGCACTTTATTATGTATTCTTTGCTGCTATTATTATATCTGATTTACTCTTTATTGTGGGGCTCCTGAATTTAGTGAGTATTTCGCTTCCCGGACCATATACTTTCGTATGGATAATGGCTTTGGTGCTTTTCATATTTGAAATAATACTTGCAATATCATATGACAATGAGGACAGTATTAAAAATATTGGTCTCATATTAGTAATGTATTTTTCATATTGCCAGCTTTGGATATATATTGTAATTAAAGCCGCTTATTCTGAATATATAAGAAAAGATAAAAGAACCTGGGCAAAGACAGTAAGGTTTGATGTTGAGAAACCAATAGAGAAAGCACCGGTAAATTGAGGTACATTCTCCGGTTTCGCTCAATGACATTTAAATTTAAAAGACAAACCATGGGATTCCCGCCTTTCGCGGAGATGACAAACACTTCTATCCTAAAGACAAATTAGCTGCACGGATTCCCGCATTCGCGGGAATGTCTATTAAGAGATTAGCATTATAAATAAATCAAGGTATTTTTATATATTATATTAATCATTTTAATTAATAATATACAGGCGGGCTATGACAAAGCTTGATAGATTGTCCCAAAAATTGAAATCCTATTTACCTTTATCTCTATTTATTATTTTTGTTTCACTTGTTATTACCGCTGCTGTTATTGTAGATAACAATATTACGAGGGAGTCAATAGTCCAGGCTGAAAAAGTAGCAGGGTTAAAATATACAGATGCTCAGCGGGATTCAATGATTGACGGAATAAACAGTCATTTGAAAAATTACAAGAATATAAGAGAATCCTTGCTCTCGAACGATGTCGGTCCTTCACTGCTTTTCAATCCTATCCCTCCGGGGTTTATTATAAATACTAATCAAAAACAAATAGAATTTACACACTACAGGAAAGTATCACTTCCTGCCAACATGGACGACCTTGCCTGGTATTCAATTGGTCAACTTGCTGAACTTATAAAGACCAGGAAAATATCTTGTATTGATCTGACGAAATATTTCTTTTCGAGGTTAAAAAAATATGATAAGAGTCTGCATTGTGTAATTAATTTTACAGAAGACTATGCCCTAAAACAGGCAGAGATTCTTGACAGGGAAATAGCCAAAGGGAAATACAGAGGTCCGTTGCATGGAATACCATTCGGGTTAAAAGATCTATTTGCGGTAAAAGGATATCCAACTACATGGGGTTCGGTTCCATATAAAGACCAGGTGATCAATTTTAATTCGACAGTATTTAAGAAACTTGAAACAGCAGGTGGTATCCTGGTTGCAAAATTAACAATGGGTGAACTTGCAATGGGAGATGTCTGGTTTGGAGGAATGACGAGAAACCCATGGGATATTACTCAAGGCTCAAGTGGATCTTCGGCGGGATCAGTTTCATCAGTAGCCGCTGGACTGGTTCCATTTGCAATTGGAACAGAGACGTGGGGATCAATTGTATCTCCATCAACTGTATGTGGCACAACAGGGCTGCGTCCTACCTATGGAAGAATAAGCAGGGCAGGAGCTATGGCGCTTAGCTGGTCAATGGATAAAGTTGGTCCAATTTGCAGGAATGCTGAAGACTGTGCTATTGTATTTAATGTTCTCAGAGGGAAAGATAATATTGACCCGACTGTCGTTGATGCCCCGTTCAATTATTCTTCAAAAACAAAGACAGAAAACCTGAGGTACGGATACCTGGTGTTGAATTTTAAGAAGAAATATGATCTGAAGGATAATGATTCACTTACACTTATAAGTTTAAAGAGAATGGGTTTTGATATTCAGCCAATTGAATTCCAACCCAGAGTTCCTCTCCAGGACTTAGCAATTATACTTGAAGCTGAAGCGGGGGCTGCTTTTGACCAGATAACAAGTACCGGAGAAGTGGACAAAATGGTAAGACAGACTAAAGATGCTTGGCCTAACATTTTCCGTACTTCACGTTTTATCCCTGCTGTGGAATATATTAATGCAAACAGGTTGAGGACTAAGCTTATTAAGGAACTTAACGAGATGATGAAAAATATTGATGTCCTTGTAGTTCCCTCACTGGAAGATGATTCACAACTGTTGTTTAATCTTACCGGTCAGCCTTGCATATCTATTCCTAATGGTTTTACTTCAAAGGGAATGCCTACAAGTATAACATTTGTAGGTAATCTTTATGACGAAGCTTCAATACTTGAAGCAGCAAACAAGTTTCAGTTGCTAACTGACTTCAATAAAAAACATCCTACACTAAAATGGTGATCATATAATGAAATCGAATATTATTTTATTAGTTATTTTTTTATTCACAGAGCTAACCTTTTGTCAGACTGATAATAACATTGTTATTCCAGGAAGCAAAGGACCATACACACTTCTTTCCAATGGTTGGAAGGTAACTCCGGCTGGTGATAATACTCCCATAGGGGAATTGCCTATGAACCTTATTTGCACCAAAGATGAGAAATACGCCATTACATCTAACAGCGGTATGGGGGAAAACAGTTTCTCTGTAGTTGATCTCAATCTTAAAAGGGAAGTGCAGAGAGTTATAATTGATAAAACATGGAGGGGTCTATGTTTTAACAAGGATGAATCAACTCTATTCGTATCAGGCGGTAACAATGATAAAGTTTATTCATATGATTTTCATGATGGTCATCTTACTGTTAAAGATTCATTTAACCTTAGATCTGATAATGATTCTCTCATTTCAGTTACAGGCGTAGCATACTGGGCTGCAAAAAATTATATAATTGCTGTATCTCGAGAAACCAATTCAATTTATTTTTATGATATAAGTAAAAAGAAACTGGTTAAAAGACTTTTACCCGGTTCAGAATGTTTTGATGTCATTATTGATAATAAAGGTTTAAATGCTTACGTATCTTTATGGGGAGGTGCTGAGATAGCCAGAATAAATCTAAAGAAACTTGAGATTGATAAATATATGAAAGTCGGAGATCATCCATGCGAAATGATAATTACCCAAAATGACAAAAGATTATTCGTAACCAATGCAAACAACAATTCAGTATCAGTAGTTGATCTGAGGAAAGGCAAAGAGACTGAAAGAATTAATTCTGCCCTGAAGCCGGATATGCCATATGGAAGTACTCCAAACGCTGTGACATTCAGTGCAAATGAATCAACACTTTTGATTGCAAATGCAGATAATAATTATCTAGCAGTGTTCAACATATCTGTGCCGGGAGAATCTAAAAGCAAAGGGTTCATACCTGTGGGCTGGTATCCGACATCAGTAAAATATTTGAAAGGGAGAAATGAAATCCTTGTTGCTGACGGTAAGGGACTTTCATCTATGGCTAATCCCCGTGGTCCAAAACCGGGAACTAATATCCCACGCAAAGGTGAACAGTACATTGGGAGTCTGTTAAAAGGAACTCTTTCAATGATCAAATATCCGGATGCCAAAATGCTTGGCCAATATTCATCAGAAGTTTTTAGCAACACTCCATTTATCTCCCGAGCGAAACCCATTTCTAAGCAGAGTATTATTCCGGCGACACACGATGGAAAGGGAAGTTCGAAGATAAAACATGTTTTTTATATTATCAGAGAGAACCGTACTTATGATCAGATTCTTGGAGATGTTACAAAGGGGAACGGTGATTCTTCATTGTGTTTATTTCCGTTCAAAGTAACACCAAACGTGCATAAGCTTTGTGAGAACTATACTTTGTTTGATAATTTTTATGCTGATGCTGAAGTAAGCGCGGACGGACATAATTGGTCAACTGCTGCTTATGCTTCGGATTATACAGAAAAAGTATGGCCTGTTATGTATGGTGGCAGAGGAGGGAACTACGATTTTGAAGGACAAAGAGATATTGCTTCGCCTACTTCAGGTTATATCTGGGACAATGTTATAAACAAAGGTTTAAGTTTCAGGAATTACGGAGAATTTGTTGAGTACAGAGAACCGGGATATTACGGATTACTGCCAAAACTGAAACCAGTAACTAATGAGAAATATCCCGGATTCGATCTTGAGATTACTGACCAAACACGTTTTAAGATATGGAAGGAAGATTTTAATAATCTTGCAGATAAGGATTCACTTCCTTCATTTTCGTTGATGAGACTTCCTAATGATCATACAGCCGGGACCAGAAAAGGATCGCTGACGGTAGGGGCAATGATTGCGGATAATGATTATGCGCTCGGGCAGATTGTAGAAACAATCTCCGGCAGTAAGTTCTGGAAGGAAAGCATAATATTTGTCGTTGAAGATGATGCACAGTCTGGTTCTGATCATATTGATGCACACAGATCTGTAATGCTGGTTATAGGACCGAATATTAAAAAAGGTTTTGTAGATCATACAATGTATTCTACAAGCAGTGTATTAAAAACTATGGAACTTATATTGGGACTTAAACCAATGACTCAATATGATTTATCCGCTGCACCTATATTAAATCCTGTTACCGATAATCTGAATCTTGATCCGTTTACTGCTGTTAAACCATTTATTGATCTTAATGAAAAGAACAGAGCCGGGTTATTCGGACAGGATAAATGTGAGAAATTGAATCTTGTAATAGAAGACGCTGTTCCGGAAAGAGAGTTCAATGAAATTATCTGGAAGTCGGTAAAAGGTAGTGAATCTCAATTGCCTCCTATTGTTAGAAGTGCATTTGTAAAGGGGATAGGGGAGTAATCTCCCAAATTCTCTATATCTATCACAGATAATAAAAATGAAGGGTTAATCTACTTCAACCATTTCAAATTTCTCAACTTCAGCTATATATTTTCTTGTAGCATCGGGTAACTTGTGCCAAATTCTAATTGCCAGATACATTCCAATTAAAGCAAATGGCATTAAAAAAATCGGCCATGAATGCCAATTCCATGTTGTTAAAAAGCCAAGGCTGAAAGATTGAATTCCGGTACCCAGGTAAACAAAACCGTCAACAATACCGGAACTTGTAGCTGTAGCTCTTCTGCCGCCAAAATCGGCTGCTGCAGTTCCAGACATTAAAGAGTGAACGCCGGTTACAGCCATTACAATTAACACAGCTGTAGCACCGACAATTACCGGAGATGAAGTTAAAAACACAGACATGACAAAAGCCATTATAAACATAAATCCAGATAAAATTGCTACAGGAGGACCTCTTCTTGATCTGAAGAAATTATCTGAGACAAGACCGCCTAAAAAGCCTCCTATTATTCCGAATATGCATAACAGTAGTCCCCAATTTTGAAGAAAATATTCGGCTCCGGGTTGTTTTATTTCGTTGGCAAATATGAAATACCATTGCATAATTCCATTTCTTAAAACACCGGCTGTCAGTTCAATAAAAGCAAATGTGAGCATGATAGGGCTTGTAAAAACTCTTTTTAATAAATCAGTTGCAGTAAATACTCTATCCATTTCACCGGAGGAAGCATCAGCAGTGTCAAACGGCGGGAAATGAGCTTCTTCTGGAGTATTTTTAATAAGTATCCAATCCATTAAAGCCCAAAAAAGCATGATAGCGGCAGGGATAAAGAAAACTGCCCAAATCGGAGTTATTGAACTATCCTGCATGGCAAAAATCCATTTCATTGAATTACTTAACCATGATGCTGAACCGTTTGTATGTACCTTTAGCAAGTCAACGATATTTTGTCCCCAATCAAAGGCAAAGTAAACGCCGAAAGAAATAAGAGTACCAAATATTGCACCAAATGTGCCTCGTTCCCTTACATGAAACCAGTAAGCTTTCACCTTAATAATAGAAACAGCTCCATAACTTTGAAAATACATATTGATTGAATAAAGAATAGAAAAGGCAACAACAAAATTCATATGCAGTCTACCTGTTAAAACCAGGTAAGTTAATACACCGATTAAAATATTCGCGATAGCTGATCCAATTGCGGCAATAAGAATACCAGCCTTACCACCAATTTTATCAACCAAGGGTCCATTTATTAAAAAAGATAATGCATATGTTATGGTTCCCGCGCCAAATATCATCCCAAAATCTTCTTTAGTCATTAAACTGCCAAGAGCTACTTTTGACACATTAAGGTTGTAGCGTCCCATATAGAGAAAAGCATAAGTCATACCAAGAGGGAACCAGTTAATGAATCTCCTCATCATAAACCATCTGCCATGTTTCAAAGGATTATTATAAAAGTAAAGGAAAATTACAGCGGCGAGACATAGAAGGACGATAATGGAACTCATTTAATATCCTTTAAAATCAAATGTAAAATTCAAAGACAAGATAGTATGAATAGTTTCGAAACGTTTTTTACTAACCAAACTCATAAAGAGTAAAAAATTACTTTATAAATCATCAAATTATAATTAAGCAACCAGTTGATTAATTATCCCCTATTATTTCCTAATAAAAAATATTGTATTGTACACCTAATACCAAATTAAGTTTTAATTTTATTCAAACTAAACATCGAAGGAAACAACGATTTTACCTTTAACGTGTCCACTTTCAGAATAATCGTGAGCTTCTTTAATTTCCGATAATGGATAAATACTGTCAATAGGAACCTTTAATCTGTTGGATTCCAGTTCAACCTGAAGCCATTTCATATCATCAGGATTTATATTTAAGATTACAACTTTCATTTTTTTCGTTGATTTAAGGTTATTAATCGCCATTCCCATAAAATAAGCTGGATCGGGAGCAGTACTTATAAATATTCCTCCCTTATTAAGGATTTTTTTGAAATTTGCGAATCTCATATTCCCTATAGTATCAAAGACAGCGTCAAACTTCATTCCAAGCGTTAAAATATCAGTTGTATTATAATCATAAACTTCATCTGCCCCTAAATTTTTTACAAATTCTATATTTGATTCACTACATAAGGCGGTAACCTTGCCTTCAAATATTTTTGCTATTTGAACGGCAGCTACTCCAACGCCACCGGAGGCGCCGTTTATTAATATCCTTGTTTCAGAATTAACATATGCAATATCTCTAATAGCCTGTAAAGCAGTCAAGCCGGTAATGCTTGAAGCTGCAGCTTCATTATAGCTTATTCCTTCCGGCATTGAATATAAGTGGCTCTCTTTAGCTGAATAAAATTCAGCACAGCAGCCACCTTTTAATCCAGTGCAAAGTATAACTTTATCACCTATATTAAATACTTTAACTTCTGTTCCAACACTTATAATTTCACCAGCCGCTTCAAGACCAGGAATCTTTGGAAATTTTAAAACCACTCCAAATATCCAGTTCACCTTTTCTTATTTTCCAATCAAAGGGGTTCACACCAACAGCATGAATTTTAACTAATGCTTTATTAGGTTTAATCTCAGGTTCCGCAATATCGGCGATTTGTAACTCGTTAGAATCCCCAAAATTGTAATATAAAGCTGATTTCATATTCCCTCAGGGCATATTTTTTTAATAATTAACACTTTCAATAATAGGAAATTTGCTTGTTCACCAGTTCCCAGGGTAGAAATAATAGATGTCGTAGAAAAAATCATAATTCTAATTATTTGATTATAAAATATACACATAAGGATTTCCGTCAATATTAAGAAATTGTTAAGTTTAAAATATTTCTTGCAATGTAGCGTGAATTCTACAAAAATATTATTATTGATGCGCTTTTATATTTAATCTGAAGGGGAGGGGATAATTCTTCAATTTATATGAAGAATTATAATAAAAACTTTTATATGCGAACTAGAAGCAATATCAAGATTCTAAGTATTAATTCTCTTCGTTATTGTGGTCTCTAAGCTTATTCTGATGAGCTATAATTTTAGCTTCCATATAGAATATGAGGTCTTCGGCAATATTAGTTGCATGGTCGGCTAAACGTTCAATATTCCTGGATACGACAATCAAGTGAGAACAAGGTTCAATCAATGAGGGTTCTGCCTGCATTTTTGCTACTAAAAACTTAAATATCTTTTTATTGTACTTATCAACCACATCATCATTGGCTATAACTTTAATTGCAGTTTCACTGTCATTATTTATGAAGGAATCAATGGCGTTTTTGAGCATCCCCTTTGCCTGTTGCCCCATTTCAATAACTTGGCATTCGGTTATAAGTTCTTTGTAAGAGGAAATTTTCTTAACTCTTTGAATAATATTTACGGCAATATCACCGCATCTTTCAAGTTGATTATTTATCATCAATGCCGAGATAACATATCTTAGATCGATAGCAACCGGTTGAAAGAGAGCAAGAATATTTTCACATTCAGTTCTAATTAAATTATCTAAAAGATCGACTTCAACATCTTTGGCTTTCAATCCACGGCATAATTCCATGTCACCGGTTTCCATAGCCTTGAAAGCACGATTAACCTGTTCATCTACAAGTGATGCCATATAGATCAATGTTTTTTGTAGGTTCTCGATTTCCTGAGTAAAATGTTCTTGCATAAATTATTCCTTTTTTATTTATCCGTAACGACCACGGATATAATCTTCTGTTTTTTTCTTTTCCGGGGAAGTAAATATTTTTTTTGTATCAGAGAATTCAATTATTTCACCCAGGTAAAAGAACGCAGTAAAATCACTAATTCTTGAGGCTTGCTGCATATTATGAGTAACAATGATAATAGTATAATTTTTCTTAAGATCGTGCATCAGATTTTCAATTCTCATAGTTGAAATTGGGTCTAAAGCCGAACAAGGTTCATCCATTAAAATAACATCAGGTTCAACAGCAAGCAGCCGGGCAACACATAAACGCTGCTGCTGATCAGGGGGAAGATCTAATGCAGGGTGATCGAGTTTGTCTTTTGTATTTTCCCACAGACCAGCGGAAATAAGACTTTTTTCAACGATCTCTGCTGATTTCTTTTTATTATTCATTCCGGTTACCCTTAGCCCGTAAGTAACATTGTCATAAATTGAAAGAGGGAAAGGATTAGGTCTTTGAAAAACCATACCAACTTTCTTTCTTAATTCAGATACATCGACAGAGGGGTCATAGATTTCCAATTTATCCAAGAGAATGGTACCTGTTATTTTTACACCTGGAATAATGTCATTCATACGATTCAAGCACCTTAGCAGTGTAGATTTACCACAACCAGATGGACCAATCAGAGCTGTGATATTATTTTGATTAATAACCATATTTATATTTTTTAATGCCTGGAAATTACCATAAAATAGATTCAGGTCTTTTATTACAAGTTTACTGGAATTAGAATTATTAATCATCCAAATCTACCGGTTATGTAATCATTTGTTTCTTTAATATCAGGGGCTGTAAATAATTTTTTTGTGCTGCTGGTTTCAATTAGTTTACTCATGAGAAAAAATGCTGCATTGTCAGATACTCTGGCAGCCTGCATATTATTATTAGTAACAAGGATAATTGTATAGACTTTTTTTAATTCCGTTAGTGCATCTTCAATTTGTGTAGTTGAAATCGGGTCCAAACCGGAGCAAGGTTCATCTAGCAAAATAACATCGGGCTTCATGGCAAGAACTCTTGCAAGACAGAGTCTTTGTTGTTGCCCACCTGACAATCTCATCCCTGACAGTTTTAGACGGTCTTTTACCTCATCCCAAAGAAATGCCTCCCTGAGAGATTTTTCAACAAGTTCTTCTAATAAAGACTTTTCGGTAATACCTGAAAGTCTGGGGCCAAAACATACATTGCCATATACACTCATAGGTAAAGCTACAGGCAGAGCAAATAACATACCCACTTTTTTTCTTAGGGAAACAACATTATATGCAGGGCTATAAATATCCTCACCATCCAGCAAAACCTTTCCAGTCAAATGAAATCCGAACTCAAGATCATTCATCCGGTTTAGAGCCCTAAGGAATGAGGTCTTTCCGGAACCGGCTGGTCCTATTATTCCGAAAATCTGTTTTTCATGAATTTGCAAATTTATATTCTTCAGTATCTCTTTGCTATGAATGTTCAGGCTAAAATTATTTATATCAAATTTAATATTCATTTATCTGTCATCCCTTTTTTGCAATAAAGCGATGCATAAAATAATATGCAAATAGATTGATGGTAATAACACAAATAATTAATACGGCTGCAGTACCATAAGCATTTTCGGTAGAAATGCCTTCTCTTGCAAGAATATAAAAATGCACAGCCATAGTTCGTGTAGAATCGAAAATTGATGTTGGAATTAACAGTGAAGAACCGGCAGTAAAAATAACTACAGCAGTTTCCTCAATTGAACGACCAACGCCAAGGATTATACCAGTTACAATTCCCGGGAGAGCATTTGGAATAATTACTTTCCTAACTGTTTGCCAACGAGTAGCCCCAAGGGAGAAACTGACTTCGCGGTAAGACTTAGGTACAGATTTGATAGCTTCCTCAGAAGTACGAATAATGGTAGGCAGTATCATAAGTGCGAGACTTAAACCACCGGATAAAATTGACCAACCCATTCCTAATAAAGTGACAAAAAAGATAAAACCGAATAATCCAAATATAATAGATGGTACACCTGCAAGACAATCTGTTCCGAAACGGATTATTCTGGTAATTCTGTTTTCCCTTGTATATTCATTTAAATAAACTGATGTTCCGATTCCTAAAGGTGCAGCTATAATAATCGCTAAAATAGGCAGTAAAGCAGTGCCAATCAGAACAGGTAAAATTCCACCTGACTTTCCCATATCTTTAGGATTTGTGAAAAGGAAATTAAGACTTAAAACAGGCAGACCTTTCTCAAGAACAAAAAAGATAATGAAAATTAAAACAAATAAGGTAATCAGGGTCGCAAGACCTAATAGAGTAACGGCAACCCTTTGAATATTTCTGGGATGTATTCTCATTTGGTATATATCTTTTTCCTGATAGCTATACTTGCAATTGAATTAAGAAATATGATGACTATAAACAAAACTACACCAGTAGCAAATAAGGCTTCTCTGTGCAACCCGGTAGCATAACTCATTTCAAGGGCAATATTAGCAGTGAGTGTTCTTACAGAATCCAGAGCTGAATGAGGAATTTTAACAGAATTTCCTGTTACCATAATAACTGCCATAGTTTCGCCGATAGCACGTCCCATTCCTAAAATAATGCTTGCAAGTATGCCCGATTTGGCTGCTTTTATTGTAAGCATATAAGTAGTTTGCCAGGTTGTTGCTCCAAGAGCTAATGAACCTTCACGATACGACTGGGGTACAGAAGTTAATGAATCAGTAGAAATACTAATAATAGTTGGAAGTATCATAATTCCGAGAATAATTGCACCCGCAAGTACAGAAAGTCCGGGACCTCCCAGGTAATTCCTGATAAGCGGAGACAAAACCATAACGCCAATAAAACCATATATTACAGATGGTATTGCTGCTAAAAGTTCAATGGCGGGTTTAATAATACGCATTACCGGGACAGGCACAAATTCACTCAGAAATACTGCACCAGCAATACCTAATGGGGCTCCAATTACCATTGCTCCGAGAGTTACCCAAAATGAAGATGCAATCATTGGGAAAATTCCGAATTTCCCTATTTGAGGATTCCATTCAGAAGAAAAGAGGAAGTTTTTTAATCCATATTTAAAAATAAATGGAAGTCCCTCAATAAAAATAAATAAAGCTATTAACAATAATGCAGAGATAGCAGAAAGCGCAACTATCAGAAGAAGACGCTGAACTCCTTTTTCACCAACTAGTTTCATTAATACCTTTGAAAAACCTAAGATTATTTGGCAGGAATTAAACCATCAGATTTAATAGTCTGTTGCCCTATATCCGAAAGGATATAATCAATGAATTTTTTTGTTTCGCCCGAAGGGACATCACGTGTCAAAAAGTAAATTGGTCTTACTAATTTATAATTGCCGGAAATGATTAAGGCTGTGGTACAATCTACATTGTCTATTCTAAGCGGTTTTATTTTTTCGTTAATAAGACCGTGTGAAACATAACCGATTGCATTAGGATCATTAGCGACAGTCTCACGAATAGTCCCATTTGAATTCTGAATTACTGCTTCTTTTACAAGGTTAACATTTTGTACAATCATTTCAAAAGAAGACCTGGTTCCTGAGCCAGCTTCACGGGAAACTACAGTAATAGGTTTATCAGAGCCGCCTACATCTTTCCAATTAGTGATTTTCCCATTAAATATATTCCGTACCTGATCTGTAGATAAATTAAAAACACTATTGTTTGGATTTACAACCAGAGCTATTCCATCTTTAGCAACAATAGTGGAAATAAGACTTTTTGCTTCCGGAGGTAATACTACCAGATCAGCCATCCCGATTTGAGCTGCGCCTGAAAGAGCAGATTGAATTCCAACTGCAGATCCACCACCCTGAACAGTAATATTTGCAGTATTGTTTGAAGTCATATATTGTTGTGCGAGTTTTTCGGCGAAAGGTTGAAAAGCAGTAGAACCAGCTAAAGTTACCGGTATTTTTCCCTTTCCACATCCAGGAAATACTGAAATGGCAATTAAAAAGAAATAAAGGTAACACATTTTGCGTTTCATTAGAGGCTCCTATCGAAGAATTGGTGGAGATATATCGTCTTATTGATAGATTCTATAAGATTTTATAGATTTCAGTAATTATAAAATTCTATAGTATAAAATAATAAATTATTACCTAATATTTTAAATATATAATTAGGTTTAATAAGGCAGATGTGTTAAAATCAGAGATTAGATTAATATGCAGGATTCGGTTCAAGGGTTAATGGTTTCATATTGTCAAGAACAGTATTGTTACCTGAGAATATTATTTCGGATGAATTTGAATGCAAGCAATGTATTTCGGTTTTTATTCTTTCAGTATTAATATCAATAAAATTAATCATAAATGTTTCAGGTTTGGAATTAATGATTGTTGCTCCGCCATTAAGAAACCGTATACCTTTTCTGTTATATTCCCTTGATTCATGCAAATGACCATGTAAGACCAAATCAACATTATACCTTTTAAAAAGGTGTATCAACCTTTTCTTTTTCCTTAATTTCATAGTTTGTTTTTCAATATTTTGCCAGATGCTGCCAGATTTTAATTTTTTATCTGTTTTAACTTTGTTGAAATAATGATGGATAAGAACAATTCTATTTTGAACTAGTGGACCGAAAGTGCATAAAATATTTGTCAATTCGCTAAACTGTTCATTTCCAATTTCACCATTACTTGCAAACGGATTACTAATCCGGGAATAAGGGGCATTGGAATTTAAACCGGTTATAAGAACATTGTCAAATAACTTCACAAAGGGGAAATGTTTTTCTTCGTCTTTATGAATGCAATTATCAAATGTTTCAGAGAAATAACTAACAAATTCATCTACTTTTTTTTCATAATCAGTATTAAGACATTTCTGCGGGAAATTGAAAATATCATCAGCTTTTTGTAACCCTCCAAATATATCATGATTTCCAATTATAACAGAAAGTCTGTCGTGTCTTAACAATCCATAATCTTTAAACATTTTTCTCAGGATTTCGAAATCTTCTTTGGCTGCATTATCAACAAGGTCGCCTGTAATAGCTAAATGATCAAAACCCTGCTTAAGTGCGTATTTAATGATATAGTTTATACTACTAAGGTTAGAGTTTTTATAAAAAGTATTTAAATGAAGGTCAGAGATATGAGCAATTTTCATAATTATCCAATATTTAATGATAAATAATACCATACAATTGTTAAGAGAATATTAAATAAATGTGATTAAACTATTAAGATAGTTCCGATAGATGAATGGTGATTTATAATACAACTACAATTAAATGCATAAAATAACTCATGATTTAATGCGGTTAACAATTCCATAACATAAAGGTAACATTCAGTTAACATACTGCTGTTACATTAGGCTTAGTTTTAGGACATAAATTTTTACCTAAAATTCTATTTATAAACTTTAAAGGAACTGATATGAAAAAACTATTTCTGTTATTAATTCCATTTTTAATATTAAATACTTTAAGAGCTCAACCGAAAATAAGCGGGTTGGCATATGGTGATTATTTTTATAATGCAGCGGTAAGCGATTCTACCAAAGCTAATTTAAACGGTTTCCAGTTCAGAAGGATTTATATAACAGCTGACTTTGCTGTATCAGAGACATTTGATTCAAGATTCCGTCTTGAAACAGATCAATCAATAAATTCAAATACCCCAGGAGGCAAATTAGGGGTAATGGTCAAAGATGCATGGTTAAAGTGGAAGAATGTATTTAGTGGTTCCGATTTAATATTTGGTATTTCGCCAACTCCTGCTTTTGATATTTCAGAAGCAGCGTGGGGCTACAGGTCATTAGAAAAAACTATTATGGATTTACGCGGAGTTGTTCCTTCAAGAGATTTTGGCGTTGATTTAAAGGAAAGATAACTGGCGATGGAATGATTAAATATTGGGTAAAAGCTGCCAATAATTCAAGTAATGGACCTGAAACTGACAAATACAAAAGGTATTACGCTTTAATTCAGTGTTCACCCTCTCAAAATTTTATGTTTACGGTATATGGTGATTATACAGACTTAGCACAGAAAAGAGATGTAGTTGCTAAAAGTAACAAAGAAAACAATGTTATTACTACCGCAGCTTTCCTGAATTATGCTGAAAAAGATAAGTATTCATTTGGCGTTGAAGGATTTTACAGGACACAACAAAATAACATAAATATAGATACACTTACAGCAGCTCAAGCGCAAGTTGGGTACGGTCTATCTTTATGGGGATGGTTCGGACTCTCTGATATGATCAGACTGGTAGCCAGATATGATTTATATGAAGCAAATAAAGATTATGTGAAAAATGTAAAAAACCCAAATGATAAAGGTGATCAAGTCGGCTTTATTTTAGCTGGACTTGATTTCAAAGTTGATAAGAATGTAAGTGTCATACCAAACTTTGAATATACAACCTATCAGAACCTTCCTAAGCTCGGTTCTAATTATGATCACGATTTAGTTGCAAGAGTAACATTTGCTTATAACTTTTAATAATAAATTTGGAGCATCATTATGAGAAATAAAATAAAAATAATAATACTTGCACTAATTACAATTTTATCATCACTCGCCTCAGCACAGATGAAACTGAACGGGGCAGGAGCAACTTTTCCGTATATAATATATTCTAAATGGTTTGATGTTTATCATCAGAAAACAGGTATTGAGTTTAATTATCAATCAATTGGAAGTGGTGGTGGAATTAAACAAGTAACTGAAGGTACTGTGGATTTCGGAGCATCCGATGCTCCAATGAAAGATGAACAGATTGCTGACTTTAAAAGTAAACACGGTTCTGACATTCTGCATATTCCTACAGTTATGGGGGCAGTTGTAGTAACATATAATCTTCCTGAAATAGGGAAGGGATTAAAACTTACACCTGATGTATTAGCAGGTATTTATCTTGGTGAAATTACAAAATGGAATGATTCAAAAATCACTTCTATCAATAAAGGAATGAAATTTCCTAATGAACCTATCTTTGTAGCTCACCGTTCAGATGGCAGTGGTACATCAAATATCTTTACCGGTTACTTAACAAAAGTTAGTGGTACCTGGAAATCCAAAGTAGGGCAGGGACCTTCGGTTAACTGGCCTGTTGGATTAGGCGGCAAAGGTAATGAAGGTGTTGCCGGATTAGTAAAACAAACTGAGGGAGCGATAGGATATGTTGAACTTGCATATGCTGTCCAAAACAAACTTCCATATGCGTCACTTAAGAACAAAGCGGGAAATTATGTTGAACCTACATTTGAATCGGTTTCAAGCGCAGCAGCAGGATTTCTAAAAGCCATGCCTGAAGATTTCAGGGTTGAACTAACAGATGCAGACGGTAAAAATTCTTATCCAATTTCAGGATTTACCTGGTTATTGATTAATAAAAATATGCAGGATAAATCTAAAGCTAAAGCAATTGTAGAATTCCTTAAATGGGCTGAAACCGATGGACAGAAGTATGCAAAGGATCTTTATTATGCTCCTCTTCCCAAGGAAGTTGTTAAACTAGTAGAAAAAAAGATATCCACTATTGCCCTTAAATAATGGTTGATAATACCGAAGAACAAATCAAAAGTTGGAAAAGTGATGAGGTAAAAACCTCATCACTTAGTTCTATATACAGGCATATAATAAAACCTGGTGGAAAGAATCCAGGGGATTTTATATTTGAAAACGCTACGCGTTTTTTCGCGTTTTTGGTCCTTTCGCTTGTTTTATTAATGGCTTATGAGATGTTCACTAAGTCCTTACCATCAATTCATAGATTTGGATGGAGTTTTATATCAAGTAAAACCTGGGATCCGGTGCATGATGAATTCGGGGCACTTCCATTTATATTCGGAACACTTTTCTCGTCATTAATCGGACTAATTATAGCTCTTCCCTTAAGTGTAGGAATCGCAATATTTCTTTCAGAGTTATGCCCTGGATGGCTGGAACATCCTGTTTCACTTCTTGTTGAATTATTAGCCGCGATACCAAGTATTGTTTATGGTTTATTTGGAATATTCGTGATGACACCTTGGTTACGGGAAACAGTAGAACCTTTTCTCGGAGATCATTTTGGGTTTATTCCTTTATTCACAGGACCTCCATACGGTTTTGGTATGCTTGCTGCCGGATTAATATTAACGTTAATGATTCTGCCTATCATTGCTTCAATTTCAAGGGATGTAATGAAAGCAATTCCCGGCTCCATACGTGAAGCAGCGTTTGCCCTTGGAGCCACAAAGTGGGAAGCAATAAAAATAGTACTTTCAGGTTCAAAATCAGGCATACTTGGCGCAACACTTTTAGGATTGGGAAGGGCAGTTGGCGAAACGATGGCTGTTACTATGGTAATAGGTAACAGACCTGGTATTTCATTTTCACTTTTTGAACCTGGACATACAATGGCTAGTGTTCTTGCCAATGAGTTTACTGAGGCTACATCAGATCTATATACAAGTTCATTAATTGAAATTGCATTATTACTATTTGTTTTGACTATTATACTTAATGCGTCGGCAAGGTTGATTGTCTGGAGTGTGACCAAAAAATATCAGGCAGGGTATTAAATGGCAGGGCAATATTTTTATAGGTGGCGAAAGATTAAAAGTATTATAATGGCATCATTATGTTTCCTCAGTGCCATATTAGCATTAATTCCGTTATTTCTTATTTTTTATTATACTATGTCCAAGGGATTAAGTTCGATTAATTGGGCATTTTTTACACAGATGCCAAAGCCAGCCGGTGAAACGGGCGGTGGTATGGCTAACGCACTCATGGGAACTGGAATATTAATATCAATTGGAAGTGTAATAGGGCTGCCAGTTGGAATTCTTGCCGGGATTTACCTTTCTGCAAACCGTACAACCATGTTTTCAAAAACCGTAAGATTTCTGACCGAAGTTTTGAATGGGATACCTTCTATAGTTATTGGAGTTGTTGCTTACATTCTTGTTGTTATTCCGATGAAAAGATTTTCTGCTTTAGCCGGTGGAGTATCACTTGGTATTTTAATGATACCATTGATAACCCGGACAACTGAAGAAATGCTAAATCTAGTCCCACATTCATACAGAGAAGCTGCGTTAGGACTTGGTATTCCGAGGTGGAAAACTACTTTGTTTGTAATACTGCCAGCTGCATTTAAAGGAATATTCACAGGTATTCTTTTATCAATAGCCAGGGCAGCAGGTGAGACAGCTCCATTATTATTTACTGCCCTAGGAAACAGGTTCTGGTCTACACAATTGGATCAACCAATTGCATCACTAACTGTATTTATTTATGATTATTCAAAAGCTCCGTTTGATGACTGGAACAGACAGGCTTGGGCTGCAGCATTAGTGTTAATTTTGCTGGTTATGTTTATTAATATAATATTCAGGGTAGTTACCCGGAAGAGATATGCTTAATATTGCAGAAGAAATAAATGCACCGGAAGATACTATCCGGATGAAGACCCTGACCCTGAATGCTTACTTTGGTAAAACCCAGGCACTGAAGAATATATCTTTATCTATCCTTCAAAATAAAGTTTTATCTATAATTGGTCCTTCAGGATGCGGAAAGTCAACTTTTCTAAGATGCCTGAACAGGATGCATGAGGAAGTAGGGGGAACAATTAAAGGTGAAATCTTTATTGACAATCAGAATATAATGGATCACGACCCGGTTGAACTTAGGAAGAGGGTTGGAATGATTTTTCAAAAACCAAATCCATTTCCAACAATGTCAATTTCTGATAATGTAACCGCAGGACTAAGGTTAAACGGATTTCACAACAAGAAAAAACTTCAGGAAATAGTAGAAGAAAACCTCATTAAAGCAGCTTTATGGGATGAAGTTAAGGATATTCTTAACCAACCTGGAATTAACCTTTCGGGGGGACAGCAGCAGAGGTTATGCATAGCCCGGACCCTGGCTGTAAATCCAGAAGTAATTTTGATGGATGAGCCATGCAGTGCACTTGATCCGATTTCGACGGCTAAGATAGAAGAGCTAATTTTTGAACTTAAGAAGAATTTTACAATAGTAATTGTAACTCACAATATGCAGCAAGCAGCGCGCGTAAGTACTTATACAGCTTTTCTTTATTTAGGTGAATTGATTGAATATGATAAGACATTGAATATTTTTACGCGACCCGGGAAAAAAGAAACTGAAGATTATGTAACAGGAAGATTCGGGTAATCCAGGTTAAAGTTCATCCTGACTACATTTAAAGGGATCCCGTTTTGCGGGGATGATATGCAATTCTATTAAAATAAGCCGATTTATCATTTGCGAGCAAATCATCACATTTTTTATTTTAGGGGGCTTCAATTATGATTCTTATTTTATTATCTTATATGTAAGATTAATAATTGTATAAGGACTGCCTATGTCCGGTACTTACAGATTCATAGATCATGATTCAGATATAGCAATAGATGTTAACGGAACTTCGCTTGAAGATCTTTTCACAGCCTCAGCTAAAGCCTGGAAAGAGGTAACTGTTGAAAAGTCGATTGTTTCTTTAAAGGAAATTAATCAGATAAACCTGGAACAGCCGACTTCAGAAGAATTGTTAGTTAGTTTTCTGGATGAATTAAATTATTTGTTCCATACTAAAAAGTGGGTAACGGGAAATGTTGAAGCAATATGGGTATCTGAGGAAGATAAAATCTGGACCCTTTCTGCCAAACTGAAAGGTGAACCTTACTCTGAACTAAAACACAAAACCAAGGCTGAAATTAAAGCTATTACATTTCACCAGGTTAATATAAAAAAATCGGGGATTTACTATTCCACACGAATAGTATTTGATATTTGACCTTTAAAATGAAAAAGCGGAAGAGTGATTAACTCTTCCGCTTTCATTATTTTAAATATAAAGTGATCAGAACTGAACTTTTTTCTTTGATTTTAATGAGTATTCATATACAAGAGCACTAGCCACAAATATAGAGGAATAGGTTCCGATAATAACACCGAAGAACATTGTGAATGCAAAGGCTCTTATAACCTCACCTCCGAATAATAACAAAACAAAAGTAGTTAATAATGTAGTACCTGAAGTAATCATTGTTCTGCTTAATGTTTTGTTAATAGCCAGGTTGATAACCTCACCAATTGGCATTGACTTGTGAATCTTCATCATTTCACGTACTCTGTCGAACACGATAACAGTGTCATTATTTGAGTAACCGATAAGAGTGAGGAAGGCTGCCACAGTAGTTAAATCGATCTCAAGGTTTAATCCCGGTATCAGGTTATAAAGTGTCGCATATAATCCCATCGTAATAAGCACATCATGGAATAGAGCAACTACAGCTCCTGCTGCGAATATAAATTTAAACCTGAATCCCAGATAAATAAGGATCATTACAAGTGAAAGGAAAATAGCTAAAACTGCATTCCTTTTTAACTCACCACCCACCTTAGGACCCACCTGGATTTCGCTTAATATCCTGAAAGGATTTTCGGCTACTTTTTCTTTAAGATTTTCTTTTATAAGATCTGAAATACCAATACTGATATTCATTTTGGTATTGCTCAGATCTACAGAAGCTTTACTTGTCTGGAAACCAGCCCTGAATAATTTATCAATTATTGCATTGGTAGTATCCGGGTTAGGGAGCTGGTAAGTAACTGATTTTGCAGTTGAATCAACAATTTTATAGGGAAGACCGGGGTAAGATTTTTCAATCTGGGTATTTATATTTTTAATTATTCCCGGATAGAGGTTAGCCGGAACTGACTGTAGTTCAGTTCTTACAATAATAGAATTAGCGCTACCGTAGGATTTCAGTTCTACGTTTCCCAATCCTATTTTCTCTATACTAGGTCTTAACTGACCGACAGACATAGGGTTCTGAAATTCCAGGACAAATTCAGAACCTCCTTTGAAGTCAATCCCGAACTGAAAGCCTCTGAAGATAAAATTCACAACTCCGATAAGAAAGAGAGTTGAGGATAAAATATAAAAGAACTTTCTTTTTCCTAAGAAATCTATATTTAGATTTTCAAATATTCGCATTTAATAAATTCCTAAAGTGTTTGAGTTAACCGATACTGATTTTTGCACCCTTCGAAACCATCCATTGGAAGATAACGCGGGATATAACTAAAGCACCAAATAAGCTGGTGATAATACCGATCATTAGAGTTAAGGCAAAACCCTGAACAGGACCGGTTCCAAACTGATAAAGAATAACACCTGTAAAGAAGGCAGTAATATTCGAGTCAATAATAGCAGGCATAGCTTTGGTAAATCCACCTTCAACAGAAGCTTTCATGGTTTTACCTGTACCAAGTTCCTCTCTAATACGTTCATAAATAAGAACGTTTGCATCAACAGCTGTTGCCATAGTAAGTACTATACCGGCCATGCCGGGAAGAGTTAATGTAGCACCAAAGCCAGCTAACACACCAAGTACAAATAATACAATCAAGGTAAGCGTGGCACCGGCTATTTCACCAGCTCTTCTGTAATAAAACATCATAAAGAAGGCTACTAAAACGAAACCTACAACCATTGAAGTTAAACCGTTATTGACTGAATCCTGTCCTAAAGATGGTCCAACAGTCCTTTCTTCGATAATATCAACGGGAGCAGGTAAAGCACCTGCCTTTAACACAATCTCCATGAGTTTAGATTCTTCAGCATTAGCCATACCGGAGATCTGCGAACGTCCTCCAGGAATTTTACCCTGAACTACAGGAGCGGAATAAACAACACCATCAAGGATGATAGCTATTCTCTTATGGATATTGGCGCCGGTTATTCTGGACCATTCAGTGGCACCGTCTGAATTCATTTCCATATCAACCACAGGAGCAGAAGTGGATGGGTCAATTGTAGATCTGGCATTAGTAATAACTCCGCCTGTAAGTTCGGGATCTTTATTTACCAGATACATTGTATAATAATCTTTACCATCCTGACCTTTAAAGGACTTAGCAGAATAAACAAATTCCACATTATTAGGCATAACACTTTGAATTTCAGGTCTATCTAATAATTTAGTTAAAGTTTCTCTTTCATCGCCTCTAACGAAAGCATCCGCAGACTGACTCTGAGGATTTATTCTTGCCAAAGCAAAGAACGGATGGTTCTTTGCAAACTCTTCAGGAGTTTGTTTTTTGGAGGTATCTTCTTTAGCTGTATTTTTATTTGTTTTGTTAGTATCAGCAGCAGTTGTAGAATCAGATTTAGTAGAATCAACTAATACTTTGCCGGCAAGAGCATTGTCAACTTTCTGCATAACCGATATAGTATATTCTGGCTCTTTTACAAGTTTGAATTCCAAAAGAGCTGTTCCTTGTAACAGTTGTTTAGCTTCTTCTTCTCTTGCAACGCCGGGGAGTTCAACAATAATTCTTCTGTTACCCTGTCTTTGGATAGAAGGTTCAGAAACGCCGTATTGGTCAACTCTGTTACGGATAATTTCCATAGCGCGAGTAACTGCATCTTCAGCATCTTTTTTAAGGTCAGATACAATCTTGCTGTCATCGTCCCTGATTGAGCCGAAATACCGGCTAAGCCTGATACCTCTGGCAGTAAATTTCCTGGCAAAAATATCAACAACCGATTCATCAGAAAGCGCAGATTCTTTTTCGGATTCAGCCAATACTTTCTTAAAAACATCATCAGGGTTTTTTGCTACTTTTTCGAGCAATTTTGCTGTGTTTACTTCAAGAACCACACGCATACCACCCTGTAAATCAAGTCCAAGTTTAATTCTTTTGGCTCTTGCAGAAACATAAGCAGGATCGCCTGCTTTAATACTGTCTTCAACAAATTTCAGGTCTTTATCTATCAGGTCGGCAGATAAATTAGGATTACTATGTAAAAGTTCCTGTTTCTTTTTATCCAGTACTTTAGTTAAATCCTTAGTCTTCTGGTAATCGACATATGTGGGATATAAAAGGTAGACACTGAGTACAACAGCGGCAACAATAATTATTAGCCTAAATCTGAATTCTTTCATATTTTGATTGTATTTCCATATGAGTTTTGAAAATAATTAAGAGCCAAAATTACTCGTAAAGTGAAAGAAAGTCAACAAATATTGTTCTTTTCTTTGTAAAAGAAAGAACAATTGGGGTATTATAGGAGAGAGATGATCCTTTTGACAAGTTTTTCGAATTTCCCTTTAACTATATTTGCTGTCTCTGTTACTTCAGAATGATTTAATTTAGAATTGGTAATTCCTGCGGCATAATTTGTAATACAGGAAACAGAACCGACTACCATTCCTAAAGTAGCAGCAAAGAGAGCTTCGTGCACCGTAGACATTCCTACTGCATCTCCATAGAATTTAGCCATCATTTGAATTTCGGCGGGAGTTTCATAAGATGGTCCTTTAGAGAACCAGTAAACACCTTCCTTCAAATCTATTTTTTCTTCATGGGCAGCCTGCCTGATAATATCGTTAAACTGGCTGGAAGGGAAGTTTCTTAAATTATTTATTCCATCTTCAGATAATGTGCCGATTAAAGATGACAATTCTTTTTTTATACCTGAAGCATTGAAAGAGACAGCCAGCATTAGATCGCCGGGATGAAAGGCAGGATTTATGCCACCAGCAGCGTTAGTAATAAATATTCTTTTGCACCCTAGTTTATATGATAGAAAAGCAGGTAATACACATTCTGATATTTCGTATCCTTCATAATAATGAATACGTCCCTGGAATAAGATAAGCTTTTTCCCTTCATATTCCGCAAAAATTATTTTCCCTTCATGGCCAATAATTGTTGAAGGAGGATAACCAGGTAACAATGTAGTAGAGATAGTATTTAATACTTTCACAGTTGAGGCAAATTCTCCCAGACCACTTCCCAGAACAAGGGCGATATCAGGTTTAAACGGTGCTATTTTCTTTAATGAATCAGCTGTTTCTTTATATTTTGAATTTAGGTTAATGTTCATATTCTTTTATTATTGAGTTAAAATGCCTGCCAGTGTAGCAGTTAATAAAGTAACCAGACAACCACCAAGAACAGCTTTCAATCCGAAAAAAGCAATGTCTTTTTTTCTATCCGGTGCCATAGGACCAATACCGCCGATTTGAATAGCAATAGAAGAGAAGTTCGCAAAACCACATAAAGCATAAGTTGCCATAGTTATTGCTTTTTCACTTAACCAGCCGTTCTTAATCATTGATGACAAATCTAAATATGCAACAAATTCATTCAGAACAGTTTTTGTTCCAATTAAACTGCCGAAGTGTAAAGCATCGTGAATAGGAACACCTATACCAATTGCTATATATTGAAGTACCATTCCAAAAATTAGTTGAATGGAAAGAGGTTGTCCGAAATTCTTAATCAATAGAGCATTTATGCCGGTTACATATCCGATTCCGGTAAGAATATAATTAAACAAAGCAATAAGAGCTATAAAAGCCAGCAGCATTGCAGCAACATTAAGCGCAAGCCATAATCCATCACCTGCTCCTGTAGCGGCAGCATCAATAACATTTGTATTTTTCTTTTCTATTTTAATTTTAACTGTACCTTTTGTAACAGGATCACCAACTTCAGGGAAGAGTATTTTGGCAATTACTAATGATCCGGGGAATGCCATAGTACTTGCTGCAAGCAACGACACAGCGAATTTTAATTGTGAAGCTTCAACAGATATGTGGTGAAATTCTGCGTACGCCTGTCCAAGCATCTGGCTGTATGTAGCAATAAGAGCTGCTGATATGGTAGCCATTCCTCCTATCATGATAGTCAGAATCTCCGATCTTGTCATAGTTTGAATATATGGTCTAACAAGCAGGGGAGCTTCTGTTTGCCCTAAAAAGATTTGAGCGGCATTGGATAGAGTTTCAGCTCCGCTGGTGCCAAGGAGTTTAGACATTACCCACGCCATTCCTTTCACTACTGTCTGTAAAATATTAAGATGATAAAGAACCGCGGCAAGAGAGGAAACAAAAATAATAGTAGGAAGCACCTGGAAGGCGAAGAAAAATCCTATACTGTCAGAACTGGTACTTGAACCGAGTTTACCAAAAACAAATTTACTCCCTTCAAGTGTAAAACTGAGAAGACTTACTATTGCCATACCTAACCATGTTACCGCATCTTTCAACCATCCAAGAGGGAAGAACCATGACCTTAGCAGTTCGCTGTGAATAATAAAAACAGCAAATATAATTTGAATGAAAAGCCCCATACCGACTAACCGCCAGTTTACTGATTTCTTATTAGCAGAAAACAGCCAGGCTATGCCTATTAATATAATTAACCCTGCAATGCCTCTTAGTATCGAAATGATATCCATTATTTTCCTTTAATACTCAGGGGGAATAGTATGACACATTCTGCACCTGGCTTCATAAACATCCGATGCTCCCACAATTACTCTTTCACCGGACAATGTCTTTCTTTGGGATTTATCAGCAGGATTTCCGCAAACAACGCAAATGGCCAAGGTTTTAGTAATATATTCTGCAATTGCAAGAAGCTGCGGCATGGGTTCAAAAGGTACACCTCTGAAGTCCTGATCCAATCCTGCCACAATTACTCTCTTACCGTTATTAGCAAGTTCATTACATACATCAATTATATCATTTGAAAAGAATTGGGCTTCATCAATACCGATGACCTGTGCATCACCCATTAGCGTAAATATTTTACTTACATCCGGTATAAGTATTGAGGGGAGTGATAGATCGGAGTGAGAGACAATAGAATCATCCGAATATCGCACGTCAATTGCGGGCTTGAATATTTTTACTTTCTGCTTTGCAATTTGTGCTCTTCTCAGTCTACGGATTAGTTCTTCAGTTTTGCCGCTGAACATGCAACCTGTAATAACTTCAATCCACCCGGTTTCTTTGGGCATCAAATGAGGTGTATATTCCATAATCTTATTTATTTAAATCAATGTCACTGAATGCAAATGGAAGGAGTTCAGTCATTTTAAGAACTTTAATTTCTTCTGCATGATTTATCATGATAACATCAATGTCACCGCATAAATCAAACAGAACCTGTCTGCATGAGCCGCATGGAGGGCAGAAATCGGGTGAGTCGCTAGCAATAGCCACAGCCTTAAACTTTCTTTCACCTTCAGATATAGCTTTAAAGACGGCAACTCTTTCAGCGCATATTGTTAAGCTATAGGAACTGGTTTCAATGTTGCACCCCTGGTAAACTTTTCCATCCTGGGTTAATAATGCGGCTCCGACATGAAAATTGGAATAGGGAGGGAGAGCCTTTTTCTTGGCTTCGACTGAAAGTTTAGCTAAAGTTTCGTAATTCATTTTTCTTTTATTTTTTTTTGAACAAAGATATAGTTTTCTTTTCTTTGGAGCAAAGTTTATGCTCTTTTCTTTGAAGAAAAGAACGAAAAGAACTTCGGCTGCAAATTATTTACTAAAAATTAAGCTACGCGTCGTTGCTCGGGACAAACTCGCTACGCTCGAACAGCGTCCCTCACTGCCACTCCGCTCCACTTAATTTTTTTAACGCAAATAATTTGATGCCGTTAAATACGGAAAGTAAATCAAGAGAATCAACATTATTTACTTTGTTAGGTAAATTTTATAAAGTAGGGAAGAGATAAATCTTACTTCCATTTCTCTTTTTTTAACAATGCATTAATGAAATTGATTATAATAATTATTTCATAAACAATCTGCAGATAAGTAATATCAAAGATGGTGAACTTATTATGCGGCTCTTTTATATTGGTTTTAACAATTATAACATCAATAATAATTTTAAGTATTCCAGGGATGAAGAAAGCTTTATTAAAAATACCCAGGGGGATGGATAAAATACAGGCAAGGTTAAGAATATGCCAGGCTGCAAGCATTATTTTATGTGCAGGAAGATAATATAATGAAGTTTTTGTGTGTCTGGTTTTCTGTATCAGGTAATCTTTGAAACTACCGGGGGGAGAAGAATAGACCTCAGAGTCCGTATCCCCGACAAATCCAATTTTCATTTTGTTCTTGACTGCTTCACGTATTAAAAGGTCATCATCTCCGCTCAAAGTTTCTGTTGTGTTATCATATCCTTTAATTTTATTAAATGAGGATTTCCTGAAACCGAAATTTCTTGCTGCTGCTGAATAGGGGAGGTTAATTTTTAATGCAGTTCTATATAAGAAGAATGTACGAAGGTTCTCAAATCTGGAAAGTGTATTAACAAAACCTGGTTTTTTAATAAATGGAGCATTGCCAAAAAGGAAATCGAATCCTTTATTGAATTTCTTTGCATAACCATTCAGCCATTCTTTGCCAACCAAACAGTCAGCATCAGTTATTAATACATAATCAAAACGGGATTCCACTATTCCAACAGCAAGGGCACCTTTTTTACCAGCATATTTTTTATTTATAGCTTGAATTATTTTCATGTTGGTTAATTGTTTCTGAAATTCAATTGCAACTGGCAAAGTGTTATCAGTTGAATTATCATCTACGAAAATAATTTCGAATCGATCTACGGGGTAATTTACTTTACTAAGTGATTCAAATAGACCGGGTAGGTTTTTCTCCTCGTTTTTACCGGCGATGATGACTGATATTTTAAGGTTTATCCTGTCCAAAAACGTTTTATGTTTATTGGACAATAATATTAAAAAAACATGACAGTTTATCTTGACAGTTAAACTTTTTTTTATTACAATTTCGCTTCAAAAAAGGGGAATATTATACAAGCCCGGCTTAAATAACCACAGATTCCGCATCGCTAAAGGTCGCTTAATATCGCTATTTATCGCTTAAGTCCTTACCTACATGTTACCTACATTATACATACACGTTACATGCAAAATGACCAATACCGGGATTATAAATAAAAAAAACCCTTCCTCCCGGAAGGGTTTCGTGGAGAAGAGGCAACAAATTTAATTGTACACCTTTAATGAAGTCATTATAAACATTAAATTTAAGTCCGGATGTGATTGCCGTAAACTTTTATCATTTAATCCAAAAGGTGTAATTCTGAATATAATAGGGCAATCCTGGGCCTTGTGGGAAATAGCATTAAATAAATTCATCAAAGGACATGACCAATTTGAGGAAAAACCACTGAGACACGGAGACCACAGAGAACCACAGAGAAAGAATCCTCAGAGGTCAAGAAATACAAAAGTAGTCAATAGCATTGATGGATTGATGCAAAAAGGAAAAACAAACCTCATACCCCTCCGGCTATTCGGGCTTTAACAAGATTCCGGAGAATATGGTGCGAATGGGACGTACTATGGCGGAATTAGAGAGAAAAGGCTGTTTTAGTGGACTTTAGTGAACAAATTTGATGTAGTTTATTAGTTTGGGGAAGAAATATGGCGTCAGGAATGGTTCCTGACGCCCCGAAAGTTGTATTACCTATTCAGCAAATTTCTGGAATAATACAGAAGTATTATGACCTCCGAAACCAAAAGCATTGCTTAGTGCTATATTTATCTTTCTTGCCTGAGGTTTAAGGAAGGTATAATTAAGATCGCATTCAGGATCCGCATTTTCAAAATTGATAGTAGGAGGTACCATATCATTTTTAATTGCAAGAATTGAAGCTATAGCCTCAACAGCGCCTGCGGCTCCAAGGAGATGCCCTGTCATACTTTTTGTAGAAGAAGCATTTAATTTATAAGCATGGTCGCCGAATACTTTTTTAATTGCTTTTGTTTCCGCAATATCACCTAGAGGAGTAGAAGTTCCGTGCATATTGATATAATCGATATCGGTCTTATTTATGCCAGCCATTTTCACAGCCATTTCCATTGCCAGGATAGCACCTGTACCTTCAGGATGCGGAGCTGTAATATGGTGAGCATCAGCAGATACACCGAAGCCGATTACCTCTGCATAAATTTTAGCGCCTCTTGCAACTGCATGTTCAAGTTCTTCAAGAATAAGAGTTCCGCCGCCTTCACCCATAACAAATCCATCTCTTGTAATGTCGAAAGGTCTGCTTGCAGTTTTGGGGGAATCATTTCTGGTTGATAAAGCTTTAGACGCATTAAATCCAGCCATTCCTATTTCATTTATCGGGGCTTCGGCACCGCCGGAAACAATTATATCGGCAATTCCGTTATTCACCATCATATAACCATCGATCATATTATTATTCGCGGTAGCGCAAGCTGAAACTATGCAGTAATTAGGACCCTGGAAGCCATATTGTATTGAAATCAATCCAGCGGCAATATCAGGAATCAGCATAGGGATGAAGAAAGGGGAGACCCTGTCCGGACCCTGGGTATAGTTTAAAATTGATTGATTATAAAAGGTTTGCATTCCACCGATGCCGCTTCCATAAATTACTCCGATTCTTGATTTTTCATAATCAGTAAGGGAATCAGTTTTAATACCGCTGTCATTTATAGCCTGGACAGTAGCAGCCATTGCGTATTGCGCATACAAATCCATTCTTCTGGCGCTTTTCTTATCCATAAAATTGCCGGCATCAAACCCTTTTATTTCACCTGCGAATTTAGTTTTGAGTCTGGAGCTGTCAAATGATGTTATTGTATCACATCCGCTTTTTCCTTCCATCATACTATTCCAGAATTCATCTACGGATAATCCTAATGGATTAACAGTTCCCATACCGGTTACTACGACTCTTTTGTTTGGTCTTTCAGTCATTATTTTCCTTTTTTATCATTTTCATTTATAGAGTTAAAAATCAGGGAGTAAAGATAAAGAAAAAACACATATTTATTAAACAATTTTACGGGATTGTTTAACTGTTTTCTGCAATAGCGGAAATTTTATCATTAGTTAAACGGAATATTCTCCAGGAATCTTTTATTTCAGCTCCTAGCTTTTTATAGAAATCAATGGCTGATTTATTCCAGTCGAGCACAGCCCATTCCACGCGTCCACATTTTCTTTTATGTGCAATCTTTATTAATTCTATAAGGAGAGATTTACCGATTCCCTTGCCACGTAATTCCGGTTTCACATAAAGATCTTCAAGATAAATACCGGGTTTCCCGACAAATGTAGAATAATTATGGAAATAAAGCGCCATTCCTGCCGGTTTATTATCATAATAAGCAATTAATACTTCAGCATATTTCTTAGCACCAAAGAGGCATTTCCTGAGATCCTTTTCTGTGGCAATTACTTCATGGAGAAGTTTCTCATATTTAGCAAGTTCTTTAATTAATGATAGGATAAGGGGAACATCTTTAACTGATGCCTTCTTTATTTTTAACATTCCATTTTTATGCGGGGTCATACTAAGTTCTCTTAATTTTCTTTAAATAAATGTTATCTAGCCATTGAACCAGTAGTGCAAAGAGATATCCGAATAATATTCCAAACGCTGCTCCTCCAAGAATATCCGACGGATAATGGAGACCAAGATAGACTCTGGAGATAGAAATCAGGATAGCAGTTATAAATACAGCCCATTTTAGATTCGGGAAGAACTTATAAATGAATACTGCGGCAGCAAAATTATTGAACGCATGGTTTGATGGGAAAGAAAAAGTTCCATTGCATCCCAATGGAGTAATTGCATCCTTTAGGACTATGCAGGGGCGTAACCTGTGGAACATTTCTTTTAATATCTGGAAGCCGACCTGGTCAGTTATAGCAATAAGAACCACCAATCCAATTGCAACAATTCTGCCTTTTCTTCCTCCTTTTATGAAGCTTATAAAAAAGAGAATAATATAGGCAATAAACCAGCTATTAACATTTGTTATAAGGGAAAAGAATTTATCAAGAAAGGGAGTTGATATTGTATGATTAAAAAAATAGAATATTTCAAGATCAATGCGATAAAGGAAATCAGTCATAAGTTGTTTATCGTTATTATTTTAATCCTGAAATCTACTTATTTCCACGGTAAAAAATATCAAATAGTTAAGGAATATTAGTAGACTATTCTGATTATTTTTTATTATTTTATTATATCAGATTGAGGAACCTCCGAATTTATGTCTAGTATTGAAAATAAAACAGTTATTGACTATATATATAATAATAACCTTCCTTTTAAGGGCGAGAAATCTGAATATATTAAAAGGGAAACCATAGATGTCCTGATAACTCCCCTTAAAATAATGGCATTATTAATTGCAATATCAGGGCTATTTGCAATGGTTTTTGAGGTGAGATATTTTTCTCAGTATTCATTACATGTATATACTACACGATTAATTGCCACACTAATAGCTTTTATTATTCTAGTATTACTTAATACAGAATGGGGGATAAAACGACCTGTTCTCATGGTGCATTTTCTATTGTTGGTCATAATAATTTCATCCGGATACATGATTTACCTTATGCCCAAAACTCTGATCGTAAATTCCCACATAGTTGGATTAATGATATTTACTTCAGCATTATTTCTTAGTTGGGAAGTAAAAAATCAGATAATAGTAGCTATTTACTATAACATTGTATTTGCAGCAGCAATTCTTCTTAACGATGAAAGCATTTACTTTCTACCGAATATGTACGAGTCGGTATTATTTGTTTTGTTTCTAAGTTTAATTTCAATAGTAGGCAGCGCGGTTAATTTTAAACTAAGAATGCTTCTGGCTGAGAATAGTTTCAGAGTAAAATTATCTGAACATAAATACCATTCAATATTTGATAACTCCTCACTTGGTATTTTCCAGACCAGCCCCGAGGGTAATTTTCTTACGGTTAATTCGGCTCTATGTGAAATACTCGGCTATACAAAGGAAGAACTTCTAAAAGCTAATATATTAGAAGATATTTATTTTGACCCAATACAGAGGCAGACTCTTACAAAAGAACTTGAAGCCAGAGGGGAGGTTAAAAACTACCAGTTAACATTAAAGAAAAAAGACGGAACTGCTGTAATTGTAAGAATAAATGACAGGCTGGTAATTTCTGATAACGGCATGAACCGATATTTTGAAGGAAACCTTCAGGATGTTACTGCGCAGGTAAAAGCAGAAATAAATAAGCAGATAGCTGACAGAGCGTTGCTTGAAGAAAAGCAAAGAGCGGATATGCTTGCCAGGGAAGCCATGCAATCAACACTCATCAAAAGTCAGTTCCTTGCTAACATGAGTCATGAAATAAGGACTCCTATGAACGGAATCATAGGGTTTTTATCTCTTATATTGGATGGTGCATATAAAAATAAAGATGAGATGAATAGTTTTGCTATGGGTGCTAAAAAGTCTGCTGAATCTCTTCTGGGTATAATAAACGATATACTCGACCTTTCAAAAATAGAGACGGGGAAAATGGAACTCTATAATGAGGACTTTAATCTGAATGATGTAATTGATGAATCTGTGTCTACATTGTCCCCAAATATCAAAGAGAAAAATCTATCAGTTACAAAAACAATTGAAGAGAATTCTCTTATTTATCTTAATGGTGACTCCACGAGAATAAGGCAGATATTTATTAATCTTTTAAGTAATGCTGTTAAATTTACTAAGGAAGGGGGCATCAACATTTTTGTCAGATCAATTAGAACAAGTGTTGACGTTGTTACTCTTTTCTGTACAGTTAAAGATAGTGGTATTGGAATTCCGCAGGATAAAATAAGTGCATTATTTAAACCATTTTCCCAGGTAGATGGTTCTCACACAAGAAAATATGGCGGTACAGGGTTAGGGCTTGTAATCTGCAAGGAATTCGTTACAATGATGGATGGCGAGATTTGGGTGCAGAGTGAAGTAAACAGGGGAAGTAGTTTTTTCTTTACACTTAAATTGACCCCCCAGGCAGCTCATGCTCCTGAACCAATGAAAGAAGAAAGGTCCCATGTTTATGATCTTAAAGAAGAAGCAAAGATAATCAGTCCTGTTACAAAAGATATAAAAGCGGAAAGGGGTAAATATAAGATTCTACTAGCCGAAGATAATTTCATAAATCAAAAAGTATGTTTACGTATTTTGAGTGAAGCCGGCTTCTCAGTTGATGCAGTCGTAAATGGTTTGGAAGCTATTGAGGCAGTAAAGCAGAATGCTTATAGTTTAATCCTGATGGACGTTCAGATGCCGGAATGTGACGGTCTTACAGCCACAAAGGAAATCAGGCAGTTGGGTGTGGAGTATGCAAATCTTCCCGTCATTGCTATTACTGCACACGCTTTAAAAGGAGACAAGGAGAAATGCCTTAAGGCAGGAATGGATGATTATGTTTCTAAACCTATAGTTTCAGAGAACCTGATTAGTGTAATTGAAAAATGGTTAAGGATAGATAATTCAGATCCAAAGAAAGCAAAGGAAAAAGAACAGGAACAGGAAAACAAGGTTATTGCAATATTCGATTTCTCTCACCTTGATAAAATGAGTTTGGGGGATGAAGATTTCCAGAAAGACCTAATAATAACATATTTAGATGATACTAGTAAACGAATAGATAAGTTAAGCAGTTATCTTCAATCAAAAGATATGGAAAAATTTGGTGTTGAAACTCATACAATAAAAGGTGCATCATTGTCAATCGGTGCTGCATTGGTGGGCAGAAATGCACTTATTGCAGAAATGGCGGGCAAGCAGAATAATTTTTCTGCTTTACCCGGTAACATAATCCAATTGAAAACAGCGTTTGAGAAAACAAGAGTTATGCTGACTGAACATTTCGTTCTGGAAGGAATCAGTCCATCATAAGGACTTCTTTTATTTTTACAATAGCCTCGTCTATTTCTTCTTTTTTAATTACAAGTGGAGGGGCAAACCTAATAACATTATCATGGGTTTCCTTGCAAAGGATTCCTTTCTTCATTAATGCTTCACAGAATCTGCGGGCACCCTTTGCTTCAGGAAATAATTCCACACCAATAAACAACCCGCGTCCTCTTACTTCTTTAATATGTTTGGATTTTATTTCAGTCAACCTGGATTTGAAATAATCTCCTAGCACCCGTGAGTTCTCTATAAGGTTTTCTTCCACAAGAACCTTGAGACTTTCCCTTGCTACTGCGGCAGCCAAAGGATTACCACCGAAAGTTGAACCATGGTCGCCCGGATTAAATACACCAAGAATTTCTTTATTAGATAATACTGCCGAAACAGGGTAACATCCGCCCGACAAGGCTTTACCGATAATAACCATATCTGGTTTTATGTTTTCATGATAATGAGCAAATAATTTACCAGTTCTCCCAAGACCTGTTTGAATTTCATCAGCTATAAAAAGAACATTATTTTTCTTGCAAACAGCGGCACATTTTTCAAGGTAACCGGCAGGAGGCACTACAACTCCTCCTTCTCCTTGTATTGGTTCAACTAAAAACGCAATAGTGTTTTTATCAACAGCTTTTTCAAAAGCTTCAGCATCTCCATATGGTACAACTTTAAAACCCGGGGTGAATGGACCGAAACCATCTTTATATTGTTCTTCAGTTGAAAAACTTATAAGTGTAATAGTTCTGCCAGCGAAATTATTGCGGCAAACTATTATATCACCTTCCATGGGATCTATACCTTTTACTTTGTGTCCCCATTTCCTTGCAGCTTTTATTGCTGTTTCCACTGCTTCAGCTCCGGAATTCATTGGAAGTGACATTTCATAACCTGTAAGTTCAGAAAGTTCCTTGTAAAGCAAAGGCAACTGATCATTCCTGAAAGCACGTGAGGTTAGGGTTATTCTCTCAGCCTGTGTTTTTAACGCATTCACAATCCTTGGATGACAATGGCCCTGATTTACGGCAGAATAAGCGGCTAAGCAATCAAGATACTTATTTCCTTCTACATCATAAACCCACACACCCTTGCCTCTCTCAATTACAACATCGAGTGGATGATAATTATGAGCACCGAATTTTTCTTCAAGGTCAATATAATCTTTGGTCAACATAAAGAAATTCACAATTGTTAATAATTATTAATATATAAAAATTAACCCTAATTAGCTATTTAAAGTTGTGATAGCCAATTTAGCCAGCATATTTTGCAAATTAATTTTCATTCATAAAAAGATTTCATTAATAAAGGAATTGTAGTTCAACATATTTGGAATTATCTTTCACCGATACTTCTAATTATTTTATGGAATATACTAAATGAAAAGATCCTTAATACTTATTGTCCTTGCTTTATCAAATTTAATGTTCGGCTGGGGAGACCAGGGGCATAAACTAATTAATAATAAAGCTGTTGCTTTCCTTCCCGCGGAATTAAAATCGTATACTCAGTGGCAGGATTATATTACACTTCATTCTGTTGATCCTGACAATAGGAAAAGCACTGACAGAACCGAAGGTCCTAAACATTTTATTGACATAGATTTTTATAAAGAATTTGCCAATGGTAAAATGGTTGAAGATAAAAAGGAATTAGCTTCTCTTTATGGTGATTCAATGGTTACCAGGCAGGGAATTCTCCCATGGGCTACTTTTGAAAGCTATAATAAACTGATTCAGGCACTTAAAGATAAAAGCAAAGATAATATTCTATTATACACTTCAGACCTTGGACATTATGTTGCCGACGGACATCAACCGATGCATACTATGCTGAATTATAATGGGCAGCTTACAAATCAGAAAGGTCTTCATGCACGTTACGAAATAAAGATGGTTGATAAATATATTAAAGACATCGAAGGTTCAATTAAGAACGTAAATGTTACCAAAGTCGATTCTCCGTTCCAATTTATTTTTGATTATATAGCTAACGCAAATACTGTACAAACCGTAATAACTGAAGCGGATAAGGATGCTGCTAAATTAACCGGCGGTACTGATGGTGATGAATACCTGAGACTTATGTGGTTCAAAACCAAATATGTAACTGAGCTACAGTTCAATACAGCGGTTTCAGATCTTGCTTCATTGATTTATACCGCATGGCTGGCAGCAGGTAAACCAGATTTAAATAGCGTAAAATGATAGAAGGAAATTGTGATGAAGAAGTTATTGCTATTAGTTATTCTGATTTGTGGATTTTCATATAGTCAGATTATTACATGGCAGCCGTATTTTGCTAAAGACGCCGATTCCATAGATGTCTATTTTGATGCTACCCAGGGGAACCAGGGATTAATGAATTATACAGGCGATGTTTATGCACATACCGGTGTTCTTACAAATTTAAGTTTGACACCAGCTAGTTGGCGATATGTATTAACCACGTGGGGAGTAAATACACCTCAGACAAAACTTGATAGAGTTGGACCAAATCTTTATCATTACAAGATAAGCCCTTCTATCAGGGCATTTTATAATGTTCCGGTCATCAGAACAAATTACTAATGTATGTTTCGTTTTCAGGAGTTCCGATGCTTCGCGTCAGGGGAAAACGGCAAGTGGAGGTGATATTTTTCTTCCTTTATTCGGGTCCGGATTGAATGTTGCAATCACATCACCATCGCATGCCTTAGGTTTCTCTGATTTTAAGAATATCGGTGATACTATTAAAATTAACGCGGTTTCATCTCATTCAACAAGTCTGGCTCTATATGCCGGCACTTCACAATTAGATTCAACAACTTCAGACAGTTCAATAAATTTTAATTATAAAGTACCTTCAGCCGGTAAAGTTTGGATTAAAGCTGTAGCAACAGGTACTGCCGGTACTGCGGTTGATTCATTTTACTATGTTGTTAATTCTCCGGTTTCTGTTGCGGATGTTCCTTCTGGAAATGTTGACGGCATAAATTACACCTCAAACACTTCGGTCACTTTATCTCTGTATGCTCCGTTAAAGAAAAATGTTTATGTGTTAGGGGATTTTAATAGCTGGCAGATTGACCCGGCATACGCAATGAATGTTACATCTGACAGTGTTCATTGGTGGATTACAATAAATGGTCTTACCGCTCAGAAAGAATATGTTTTCCAATATCTGGTTGATGGTAATTTAAGAATTGCCGATCCGTATTCAGAAAAAATATTAGATCCCGCAAATGATCCATATATATCAAATTCCACATATCCGAACCTTATTCCATATCCTGTTGGGAAAACAACAGAAATCGCTTCGGTAATTCAGACTGCACAGACTTCTTATCCCTGGCAGGTTACCAATTTCAAGAGACCCGCTAAAAAGGATCTGGTTGTATATGAACTTCTTATAAGGGATTTTCTGGCAACTCATGATTATAAAACATCTGAGTGATACAATAAATTACCTGAAGAACCTTGGCGTAAATGCAATTGAACTTATGCCTGTGGGTGAGTTTGAAGGAAATATAAGCTGGGGATATAATCCTTCATTCCATATGGCGCTTGATAAATATTACGGACCCAAGAATGATTTGAAGGCATTTATTGATAAAGCACATTCTATGGGAATAGCTGTAATACTGGATATTGTTCTTAACCATGTAATGGGAAGTTCCCCGCTTGCAAGGTTATACTGGGATGCTGCGAATAACCGTCCCGCAGCAAATAATCCATGGCTCAATCCTATTCCCAAACATGATTATAATGTTGGAAACGATATTAACCATGCCAGTTCCGCAACCCAGTATTATGTTGACAGGGTAACGGGCTGGTGGGTCTCACAGTTTAATATTGATGGATTCCGGTTTGATCTTTCAAAAGGATTTACACAGACCAACACATTGGGCAATACAGGGCTTTGGGGTCAATATGATCAGTCGAGAATAAATATACTGGAAAGAATGGGCAGCAAGATTTGGCAGATAGATTCAACTGCTTACCTTATCCTTGAACATTTTGCCGATAATAGTGAAGAGACTGTTCTATCAAATTTCGGTTTTATGCTTTGGGGGAATTTGAATAACAATTATCTGCAGTCTGCAATGGGTTATTCCACATCAGCAGATGTTAGCGGGGGTTATTATAGGGCAAGAGGCTGGAATAATCCTAATCTTGTAACCTACATGGAAAGTCATGATGAAGAAAGAATGATGTATAAGAATCTTCAATATGGCAATAGTAGCCCCGACGGTATATATAACATTAAAGTTCTAAATGTTGCTCTCAACCGGGTAAAACTTGCCTCCGCTTTCTTTTATACAATTCCAGGACCTAAAATGCTCTGGGAGTTTGGTGAACTTGGTTATGATTTTAGCAATACCAATTACAACAGGGTAGACCCCATGCCTATTAGATGGGATTATTATTCTGTTGTTACAAGGAATAATCTTTATAAAGTTATTGCGGCATTAACTAAACTTAAAACCTATCCTGCGTTTGGCGATACAATGACGTCTTATGATTTAACCGGATTATGGAAAAGGATAAACATTTTACATCCGTCTATGAATGTTACTGTAATAGGAAACTTTAATGTAGTAACTGCTGCCGGCAATCCAAATTTCATTGTTCCCGGTAAGTGGTATGATTACTTCAGCGGAGACAGCATATCAGTCATTAATCCAACTAGCCCTATAACACTGGCTGCAGGAGAATTTCATATTTACACAACTGTGAAACTGCCAACTCCTGATCCGGGAATTCTTGAAGATATAAAGGATAATTTATCTGAAAGAGTTACAGGATTTAACCTTTTGCAGAATTATCCTAATCCGTTTAATCCTTCTACGCAGATTAAATACCAGGTTTTAACTAATTCAAATATAGTTATCAGGATTTATGATATTTTAGGAAATGAAGTAAAGACACTTGTAAATGAAACCAAACCTTCGGGTAATTATACAGTTACCTGGAATGGTGATAATAATTCCGGAAAGAAAATATCCAGTGGTGTTTATTTCTACAGAATGGAAGCCGGTTCATTTGTAAAAACAATGAAGCTCTTGCTGCTTAAATAGGCATTGATTGTCATCCCCGCGAACAGCATACCCCGACTTGTCGGGGCGGGGATCCCATATTTCTTGTTAATTTCAAATGTCATTCGCGCGAAAGCGGGAATCCATTTCTATGCCCCCTAAATATTCCTTGTAATTATCCTCACTTTACCCCTAACTATGAGTTAAGTATGAATTAAGTATGAGAGAACCGGGAGAAGGTAAGGAGAAGAAGCCGTTTTAGCGTAAAAAGGCGTAAAGAAGCGTAAAACAGCGTAAAGAAAATTTGAAATAGGTGAAAAGCTTGAAAGGAATAAATTTAAAGAAGAACGTTAAAATTCGATCTCTTTTACATTAAATAATCTATAAAATTTATTTCAATATGTCAAGTATTTACACTTGGATCCTCCTTTCTTGTGTTAACTTAATAGAAATGTCAGTAAATATAACTTAATAGAAATGTCAGTAATAAATATAATTAGTTACTTCCTAAATTGCTTTAGGGTAACGGAATGAAGGCGTAGCCGTAATGGAGTTACCCTAAAGCTGCGCCAAATAGTCTCGTTTCCTGTCAGCTTTCAGTTTTTCATTCCATCTTCTCCAGGGATGGTCTTTTGGCACATGACGCATTTTATAACCTTTCTTGCCGGGTTTCTCTTCCAGCAGATTGAATTTTAGTTCCTGATCATTAAAATAAATATGCATCTGCCCATTTAACCATTTACAAATGGTTACCTGCTGCTTCGGTTTCGGTAATGGTGAAACTCCGGTCAATAGCTGTATATATCTACTATTTAGATTTATCGTATAATCATTTCTTACCTGTCGTAATGTTTTATAACATAAAATATTCTGCAGATTATATTCTTTAGCTGTCCGATGTACATCAGGTAACCCAGTGTTAACCGCAAATTTTTCATTAAAATCACGCAGAAAAGATCTCTGTAGAAAGTTATTTGCTTGCGCAATATTAAATATACCCTCCCGTCTTAGTGCTTTAACCAATCGATCCTGAAGAGTCCTGTTAAATCTTTCAACTCTGCCTTTTGCCTGTGGAGATTTTGCATAGATTATTTCCACATTCAATTCCTTCATTGCACGCCCGAAGTCTGTTAACCTATATTCTGCCTTGTAAACACTATCCCTGTCGGTATACAAGCTTCTGGGAATCCCATATTTTGAAATATATTCCCATATGGTAAGCATTGTATCCTGAGTGTTCTCAGAAATTGCAAACTTCAGATATACTCTTCCTGTTGCATCATCGACACAGTTTATTAGACAGCACTCAGGGCCCCTGCCTTCAAACCAATCATGTTGACTACCATCAAACTGGAGCAGCTCTCCAAAACAACTCCTGCGTTCTCTTCTTTTTCTGTGTGGCCTTGTTTTCCTCATTCCCACCGTATTGGATGTTTCTCTTAGCCATCGCCTTAGTGTATCATGATCCAACGAAATATTATGATATTTTACCAGCATCTCTGAAAACAGAGTTGGTCCATAATCCCAATACTGTTCCTTATGTAATTTTATTATTTCTTCTTTGAACTTCTTTGGATATCCCCGATTTGATTTCTTCCCCCTTGACCTTATGTATTATCCCTTTTGAACCTTCAACTATTTATTCGTTTTATTATCCGGTAAGTCTGACGTTCGCTTATCCCCAATATTTCACACCCTTCTTTGACTGTCAGATTATCAGAATATATTTGCGATATGATTTTTAATCTGTCGGCTTCTTTTTGACTCATTGTCAGTACTCCATTCATTTGTAGGACTCCTTTTTTTAGAGTCCTTAAAGTTAGTTTTTACTGACATTTCTATTAAGTTCTTAACATGACATTTCTAATAAGTTATTACACTTGGATCCTCCTTTCTCTGTGGTTCTCTGTGGTCTCCGTGTCTCAGTGGTTTTTCCTCAAATGGTGATTTACTTAAGGCTATTATCTCTGTACTCTATGTCACATCAACACTTTCACCTTACGATTTTTATTGAATTTATACTTACTAAAAAATAAATTCTATCCTGGAACTATTTATTAGAGGTATTCATGTCTGACCGTAAAAAGAATGCTGGATGGCGTGCCGAAAATCCTAACCGCCACAAAAGAGAGATTGAGTATACAATGATTGGGACACCAATGTATTTCGCGGTAGAAACAAAAAAGAAAATCCCTAAAGACAAAATCAAAAGAAAATATTCATAACACCTGAACTAACCCGGATAGTAGTACTGCTGAAGCACTGGCTACATTAAGCGATTCAGCATTTCCATATCTTGGAATAGTTACGCGTATATCACTTAGACTTAGAACTTCCTGTGAAGGACCATGAGATTCGCTTGATAGTATGAGTATGTTCTTTTTACTTTTTTGGATAGTAAATAAATTTTCCCCTTCCATTTCAGCGCAAAGAATTTTATAGTCTTTCTTCTTAACCGACCTGAGCCAATCGGGTAATTCCACATCTTTGTATATGTTTATATGAAACAATGAACCCATTGTACTTCTTATTGTTTTGGAGTTGTAAACATCAGTACAGTTTTTACTAAGTATAATATCTTTTATTCCGAACCAATCACAGTTACGGATTATTGTTCCGAGGTTACCGGGGTCAGAAATATTCTCAAGACAGACAACCAGATCCGAAGTTATAAATTCAGGATTTCGTGGCGGGGGATAATCAAACACCGCAGCTATTCCTTGCGGGGTAACAGTTTCAGCTAATTTACTGAAGTCGCCTGGTTCTACAGTCTCAACCTGGATTTTATATTTTTTCAGGTATCCCTTGTTTGATTCCTCAAATTCATCGGTAACAAGAACAGTTTCACACGAAAACCCGCTGTTCAGTCCTTCCTCAACTGTTTTTAATCCCTCAGCTATGAACTTCTTTTCGGTGTCCCTGTTCTTTTTTCTCAATAAGGATGAGTAATATTTCAATTTATTCTTAGATATCATACCATTTTCCCATAATCGTGACCCTTTCCTGATTCAGAATCGCTGGAAAGTTGTTTAAGATAATCCCAAGTATAAATTCCCGTATTATGTCCATCACCCCAGGCTATCTGAATTGCATAGCCGCCAACCTGCTGGATACTTTTAACGATATAACCTTCTGGTGAAAGGTTACCGGGTTTTGCCGGAATGTATGTTTTAAGCAGAACAGTTTCACCTTTACATGAAGCACATGGACATTCATCCCTTAAGTATTTCAGCGGGATCAAATTTTCTGAACCGTCATCCCATTTGACAAATAGGTTGGTTTTTTCAGTTATTTTAATCTGTTTTGGTTTCATATGGCTAAAATATGCAAAATCCTGTCAAATATCTTTGAATATGTGTAAATTTGGACATGGATCCAATTATAGTTCAAATTATTATAGTATTCCTCCTGATCTTTGTTTCGGGATTTCTGGCAGCATCAGAAATAGCAATAGCGTCTTTTGGTCCCGGCAGGATAGAAGAACTAAAAGAAAAGAAGGATAAATCTGCCTT
This sequence comes from uncultured Ignavibacteriales bacterium, assembly GCA_963786395.1. GTDB lineage: Bacteria > Bacteroidota > Ignavibacteria > Ignavibacteriales > Ignavibacteriaceae > Fen-1301. The sequence continues at coordinate 216,288 of CAWAZD010000010.1, forward strand.
AGCATTCGAAAAGATACAAAAGGATACCAACTCCTTTTTCGGAAGCATTCAAATAACTACTCAGATTACACTTTTAGCCGCGGCAATGTTGGGTTTTAACATTTGTTATAGGTTCCTTAGCAGGTTCTTTGAATTAAATACATCCGGCTCATATAGTGAAGTAGTTTTTCTTTCAATTTTCCTGGCACTTGGAATAATTACCTTCTTTACCATGGTCTTCGGCGTGTTGATTCCAAAGGCGATAGGATTTAAATATTCATACCATATAGCCAGAACTTCGGTAAATATAATTCTTTTAATAACTGTGGTGTTCAAGTACCTTGTAAGTTTTGCAACATACGCCAGCAACCTCATATTAAAACCGTTGAATGAAAAGACAAGTTTTTCACAGACCCGATTTTCTGAAGATGAAATTAGGATCATAATTTCTGAAGGTGTAAAATCCGGAGCTCTTGACCAGAATGAAAAGGAAATAATTGAAAATCTGTTCGAGTTTAATGACCTGAGAGCAAATGAAGTAATGATTCCCCGGACGGATATGGTAGCGCTAGATCTTACTGATAACCAGGAAGAAATGAATGCGGAAATAATGAAATCAAACCATTCCATAATTCCTGTTTATAAAGAAAACCCTGATAATATTATTGGAGTAATCCATACCAAAGATGTAATGAAAACATTGATCGAGAAGAAGAATCTGGATGTTATTAATCTGATCAGACCGGCTTATTTTATTCCTGAATCCAAATTGATTTCAGAAATACTCCGTGAAATGCAGAACAGGGGAGAGCGCCTTGCAATTGTTATGGATGAGTATGGCGGCACAGAGGGTGTTATTACAATGGAAGATATACTTGAGGAAATTGTAGGTGACTTTCATGATAACGGTACTCCTGAGAATGGGCTTTATTCTCAGCTTCCTGATGGAAGTTATTACATAAGCGGTGCGATGGATATTGACGACTTCAATGAAATTTTTAATATAGATCTTCCTGTTTCAGCGGAATATAATACAGTGGCTGGATTTATTTCCGATGTTTCCGGTAAAATACTTAATGCCGGGGAAAAATATCAGCACGAGACACTTGTCTTTGAGTTAATCAAGAAAATAAGACAGAAAATGGTGCAGTTTAAAGTTTATTCCACAGAAAATGATTTTTCTGTGAGTAAAAAGGAATAATTTTTTGTTATTCTCTTGTTTACCTTGTGAAAAAATATTAGTTTTGGTCTTCAAATTATTGAAAGTGCTGGCATAGCTCAGTTGGTAGAGCAGCTGATTTGTAATCAGCAGGTCGTCGGTTCGAGTCCGATCGCCAGCTCAGAAGAAACCCCGAATACGTATAAGAATTCGGGGTTTTTTGATTAATCTACTGATTTCCATTTAGTTTGTTATAACCAATTGTTAAATGACAAATTTAATGAATAATATTGAGTATTGTTCAAAACCGAATCAGTGGAATTTACATGGCTGTGATTGAATTTCAATCCCACATGATTAAGGAAATAGCTCATTACATTATTCTCAAACATTTCAGGTTTGGTTACAGCCAGTGTTTTGAATAACCCTGATATACTTATGGCATAGCCGCCTGATGCAAAATTACGGTCACCACGATCAGGATCTTCTTTGAATCTGCCGCCATATAAATAAATAAATTCACCAAGATTTAGTTCCCATCCCTTTAATTTATCTGTTTCCTTATTTGTTTTACCAAGAATAACTTCCCTGAAGAAATTTATATCTCCTAGACCTGTTTGGTAGGAACTTATACCATTATTGTCTGTTTGAACCATCAGATCATTTGCCTCAACGGTCCATTTGAAAGATAAAGGAACCCATGAGATATTATCTTTAACATACTTCGCGCCTATGTTAAGTTCAATTCCTGCGCGCGCAAATCTCGGCATAGGATCTGCCTGCGACCGATCAACATAATATAATGACTCCTGTCCGAAATTGCTTTTTGATATGCCTAAACTGAAGTCAAAAATAGGTGACAAATTAGAATATACCGGAATAGGTTTGTCCACAATAGTTGAAATCAAAGGAACAAAAGGAACATTGAGCAGAAAACCGAAATCATACAGATCTGCTGTTGCGCCATATTGTGGTTCTTCTGCAAACGGTGGGGGACTAGCTAGTACTGAAGTTACATGTTTAAATGTGAATCCCACAGACGCTTTTATAAAATAATCAGTGGCTAAACTAAGAGTTACCTGGTTTGATTCATCATGAGGTTTAAATGTTCCTACCGGATCAGGGCTGTCTGGTCCTGTCCTCAGAAATGTTCCAAAATTCATATACATATTAGAATAAGATATTCCTGCACTTATTGATGGAAGAGAAGGGAATAATTTTTTAAGGTTGATTCCCGCATTCACTACAGTAGTACGTGCCCATAGATCCAGATGAAATGCCGGGAGCCAATCACTATAATTTTCACTTACAGCGAAAATTGAATTATCCAGGGATTGTAACCCCAAATGAGCAGGATTTGTTGTTAATGCAGCAGGGTTATCTGTTATATGAGCTACCGATGCATAACCCATACTATTCATTTCAGAATTTGTAGGCATCATTAAAAAAGGGATTGCTGCTTGTCCCTGCGAAAAAGTGAGGGAGCATAAGAATTGTTGAATAAACAGAACACAGGTCAGGGCTATTATTTTCATAGCATACTCCAATGTTTGTAAAAACTTAATATGTAACTATTCAAAAAGTAATCTGTATTAAAAGGTAAAATTTTGTCCACATAATTATTTAACCTATACAGACAAAATTAATATTTTAATTTCTCAGCTCAAAATATAACTTAGCAACAAATAAAAAAGTCTTTTTAATCTTAAGGATTAATTTATAAATTAGACGCAATAATTTCTTTTATTGGCTTTACACAAATAAGGAATACTGATGAAACAGATCTTCGCCAAAAAACCTCTCAGTTTATTAATGGAAGAAATGAAAGGGGAGAACAGATTAAGAAGAATACTTGGTCCGATTGGTCTTACAAGTCTTGGTGTAGGTGCTATTATCGGGACAGGAATATTTGTTCTAACAGGAGTTGCAGCTCACGACAAAGCCGGGCCTGCCATCATACTCTCTTTTGGAGCTGCAGGAATAGCATGCATATTTGCCGCTCTTTGTTATTCGGAATTTGCTTCTATGGTTCCTGTGGCTGGTTCTGCCTATACTTATGCTTATGCAACTCTGGGAGAATTATTTGCGTGGATAATAGGATGGGATCTTATATTAGAATATGCTGTAGCATCGGCTACTGTGGCTCACGGCTGGTCTCATTATTTCCAGGACTTGATTGGTATATTTCATTACCAGGTGCCTTTAGCAATGTCCCGAAGTCCTTTCGATTTTAACCCGGATACAGGATTACTAAATGCCACCGGAACCATAATTGATCTTCCGGCTATAATAATAACAATTATAATTACTGCCGTACTCGTAAAAGGGATCAAAGAAAGCGCCGGGCTTAATGCTACCATGGTTGGAATTAAACTTACCGCTGTACTTCTGGTTATCGCTGTTGGAGTATTTTACATTACTCCTTCAAACTGGATTCCTTTTGCTCCTTATGGTTATACCGGGATCAGCTTTTTCGGCAGAACACTTTGGGGACAAACTGGTGCTGGTGGTGCTCCGCTTGGTGTATTATCCGGAGCTGCAATGATATTCTTTGCATACATAGGTTTTGATTCTGTTTCAACTCATGCCGAGGAAGCTAAAAATCCTCAACGAGATGTTCCGATTGGAATTATTACTTCTCTTATCCTCTGTACAATT
>CAWAZD010000011.1:0-12613 GCA_963786395.1 uncultured Ignavibacteriales bacterium
CGCATTAATACAGGTTATCTTAAGGCGTTGGGTTTTGAAAAATAATAGAATAAATGTTCGTACGGATAATGAATTAAAATATGTTTAATAATGCCTGGAAGTTTTAATGTCTAAATTAATGTTAATCCTTTTTTTGTTTTTATCATTTTCAATATTTCCTCAGAGTTACAAACTTATTTGGTCCGATGAATTTGACGGTACTTCTTTGGATCAATCAAAGTGGGTATTTGAAACAGGAAACAATGGGGGCTGGGGAAATAACGAATCAGAATATTATACTAACAGAACTCAAAATTGCAGCACTGGGAATGGTTTATTAACAATTACTGCAGCTAAAGAAAGTTATAGCGGCTACAATTATACTTCTTCACGAATAAAGACTCAGGGCAAATTTTCAGTAAAGTACGGCAAAATTGAGGCAAAGATTAAACTGCCATACGGGCAGGGAATTTGGCCGGCTTACTGGATGCTGGGGGATAATATAAATCAGGTTAGCTGGCCTTCCTGTGGCGAAATAGATATCATGGAAATGATCGGTGGTCAGGGAAGGGAAAAAACAGTTTACGGCTCTGCTCATTGGGGTGGCGATATTTCAAATTCATATTCATTAAGTTCAGGAATATTTTCAGATAATTTTCACATCTTTGATATAACATGGGATCAAAAAAAGATAATCTGGCACGTAGACGGAATAACTTACAGCACTCTTGACATTACTCCAGCAGCATTAAATGCATTTCAAAAAAGCTTTTTTATAATTTTTAATCTTGCTGTTGGAGGAGCCTGGCCGGGTTTCCCTGATAATACAACCATCTTTCCTCAAATTATGCAGGTTGATTATCTCAGGGTTTATCAGGATACTAGTGCCTTCCCAAGTGTTTCAATTGTTTCACCTCAAAATAATTCTTCTTTTTCTCCAAATTCAAATATTACTTTATCTGCAAATGCTTCAACGCTGAACGGAACAATTTCAAAAGTTGAATTCTACCAGGATGCTTTGAAAATTGGAGAAACGTATGTTAGTCCTTTCCAAATGACCTGGAATAATGTATCGGCTGGAAATTATCGTGTCTCATGTATCGCATATTCAAATACCGGTTTTAGTTCAGCTTCCAATATCGTAAATGTTAATGTTAGTACCACTGCTTTAACCTCTCCATATGGCGGAACACCTGCACGCGTACCAGGAACAATAGAAGCTGAAAATTTCGATTTGGGTGGGCAAAATAATGCGTACTATGATTCAGATAATCAAAATTCCGGAAGGACAATATAGACCTTCAGAAGGAGTAGATATTGAAACTTGTTCAGATATCGGCGGCGGCTATGATGTAGGGTGGACTGCAAATAATGAATGGATGAAATATACATTTCAGTAAAAGACAGCGGAACATTTCAGATTGGCGCCAGAGTTTCCTCAACTTCTACAACCGGAACTATGCATTTTGAAATTGATGGGAACGATGTTACCGGAATAATGAGTGCACCCAACAACGGCGGATGGCAGACATGGAGCACTGTTCTTTCTAAAAACTTCACACTTACTTCAGGAATTCATCAGCTAAAATTCTTTATCAATTCTGCCGGCTTTAATATTAATAAATTTGATATCTATCCTCCGAATGCTAAGCCGTCTATTAATTTTGTATATCCGGTAGGTGGAGAACAATTTGCACAAGATAGTATTGTGGAAGTAGAATGGGACAGCCAGCAAATCGGCAGTATTAATATTGGGTTTTCTTCGAACGGTGGGAACTATTGGACGTTTGTTCAAAACGGAGTCGATGCTGAATTTGGAGTATACAGATGGAAAGTTCCCAAAATCACTTCTGCAAATTGCAAATTGATTGTAATAAATAAGGATAATACCTCATTATTTGATACCACAAAAGCTGTCTTTTCAGTAGGGGTAATAAATTCTGTTGATAATAACATTGAGACCTTAAAAAGCTTTTCGCTCGAACAGAATTTTCCGAATCCTTTTAATCCCTCAACTTTAATAAACTACCATATTTCCGGAGTAAGCTTAGTAATTATAAAAGTTTACAATTTACTTGGTAATGAAGTAAAGACACTTGTAAACGAAGAAAAACCCGGGGGAGAATATAGTGTTGTTTGGAACGGAAAAGATATTAATGGAAACAATGAACCAAGTGGCATATACTTTTATTCTCTCAGGGCAGACAATTTCACTGCAGGTAAAGAAGATGGTTTTAGTAAGATAAGTATTAAGTTTTAATCCAAATAATTTTTCCATAGGAACAATATGAAAATATTTATTACCTCTATCCTTTGCCTTATTTCAATATTTATTTTTTCAGGTTATAAAACAAATAACAATAAGACAGTGATGGATCAAAAGGTTAATGATCTTTTACAAAAAATGACCCTCGAAGAAAAAGTAGAGATGATTGGAGGAACCGGATTTGAGACAAAACCGATTGAACGACTGGGTATCCCTTCACTTAAAATGACAGATGGACCTGTAGGCGTCAGATGGGGAATATCGACTGCCTACCCATCGGGTATTTCAATGGGTGCGACCTGGAATCCTGAATTGATAAACAGAATTGGACAATCAATTGCACTGCATGTTAAAAGCAAAGGCAGAAATGTTATTCTTGGACCTTGCGTAAATATTGCGAGAATACCAACTGGCGGGAGAAATTTCGAAAGTTTTGGAGAAGATCCTTTATAACTTCCCGGTTGGCGGTAGATTACATTAAAGGAGTACAAAGTGAAAATGTTGCTGCTACTATTAAACATTTTGCCCTGCAATAATCAGGAATATCAAAGAGACTTTGTTAATACAATAATTGATGAAAGAGGGTTTAACGAGATCTATCTGCCCTCTTTCAAAGCAGCTGTTACAGAAGCTGATGTTTATTGTGTAATGTCCGCTTATAACAAATTAAATGGTTCTTATTGCAGCGAAAACCATCCTTTACTTGTGGATAAACTCAAAAATGAATGGGGATTTAAAGGTCTGGTTATGTCAGATTGGGGAGCCGTGCATTCAGCCATCGCAACGTTTAATAATGGACTTGATATTGAGATGCCTACTGGAAATTTTCTAAATAAAATTTACATCTTGCTTGGGTCTTAAAAATGCAATCCAAATATTGAGATTCTTAACGATAAAATAAAAAGAATCCTTACGATAATGTTCAGGATGGGTCTTTTTGAAAAACCGGACAGAAACGCAGGGATAAAAAGATAATAATGTCCCCCTTGATGCTGCAAGAGAATCAATTGTTCTCCTGAAGAATGATGATAATACTCCTAAATTCAAACCGGGCTTAAAAACCCTCGCGATTATCGGTCCTTCAGCCCAAAACACCCGGGTTGGTGGTGGAGGTAGTTCTATGGTAAATTCTGAAAATATTGTATCTCCATTCAATTGTATTTCAGATGAATTAGGAAAAGATGTTAATATCGTATATGCACAAGGAGTGACGCTAAAAGGAGATTCAAATCCTATCGATCCTTCACTTTTTTTATATGATAATTCAAACGGAATAAAAGCAGAGTATTTTAATAATAAAGATCTTTCCGGAATTCCTGTTAAAGTCTTAACTGAAAAACAAATAGATAATGAATGGCACGATAATTCACCATTGGAGGGAATAAATAAGGATAATTTTTCTGTCAGGTGGACTACTACTCTTAAAGCTCCTCATAAAGGTGACTATATTCTTGATCTGGTCAGTGATGATGGCTCAAGACTATATATCGATGATAAGTTAGTAATAAATGACTGGACTGACCATGCAGCACAGAACTTTTCTACTTTAATTAGCTTCAGAAATAATGAAACTCACAAACTAGTCATTGAATATTATGAAAATGGCGGTGATGCTACAATGAAATTGGGATGGAGACTCCCCGATGATACTCTCGTCAAAGATGCCATTATTGCAGCTAAAAATTCCGAAACGGTATTGTTTTTGCAGGTACCTCTTACCTTTATGAATCTGAAGGATTTGACCGGGATAATATGGATCTTCCTGAAAACCAGGATAAACTTATAGAAGAAGTTTGCAAAGTTAATAAGAACGTTATTGTTGTTTTATCAACAGGACAACCTGTAACTATGCCGTGGAAAAATAAAGTAAAAGGCATCCTTGAAACCTGGTTTGGCGGGGAAAAAATAGGACCTGCAATATCCGATGTCCTAACGGGACGTTATAATCCATCAGGAAAACTTCCTATCACATTTCCTAAAAGAAAGGAAGACTGTTCCGCATTCACAACTTATAAAAAGCAGGATAGCCTTACAGTTTATTCTGACGGACTTTTTGTCGGTTACCGTCATTTCGATAAATACAAAATTGAACCCCTCTTCCCTTTTGGTTATGGACTTTCTTATACTACCTTTGGATATTCTGATCTTTCCCTTTCATCCGGGGTGTTATCAACTGAAGGTAAATTAACTGTTTCCTCCATTCAAAACACCTGCAAAATGGAAGGATCTGAAATCGTTCAGTTATATATTAAGGATGTTGAATGTTCAGTTGAAAGACCTGAAAAAGAATTGAAAAGAATCAGAAAAATTTATCTAAAACCTGGTGAATCAGATAAGGTAGTTTTTACTATAGATAAAAAATTCACTCGGTTTTTTTGACACGGTATCTAAATCCTGGAAATATGAGCCTGGTGAATTCAGAGTTATGATAGGAAGTTCATCACAAGACATAAAATTGACTGATAAATTCCTTCTAAATTTAATCGTTATCTATGAAAATATTTTTCTTCTTTCTTATTTTGACTTTAAGCGGATTTTCTCAGAATTTCAGCGGAGGTTTTAACTTCAATCTTCCTTTTGATGATACCTCCACTTCCAGATTTTTACCTGTCTTCCCAAAGCAGATAATAACTAATGATAAATTTATTGGAATTAGTCAGAACGGAAATTTTATTTATGATGAAAGCCCTATCAGGTTCTGGGGAACAAACCTTGTAGCAGGGAGTGCTTTCCCTGATAAAAATAAAGCCTGGTTTATTGCCGGGAGGATGCGAAAGCTTGGGTTTAATCTTGTACGCTTCCATCATATGGACAATCCATGGGGGAGTGAAAGTATTTTTGAATTTGGATCTGATACCCGCCACTTAAATCCGGCAACTCTTGATAAATTCGAATATATGGTTTCCAAACTTAAAGCCAACGGAATCTTTGTAAGCATCAATTTAAATGTATCAGGCAATTCAAAAATTCTGATGGAGTCCCTTATGCCGATTCACTTGTTGAAATGGCTAAAGGTGTTACACTGTTCGATCCTAATTTAATTGCTCTCCAGGAAGAATATGCAAGCCAATTACTTACACATGTGAATCCATATACCGGTTTACCACTTGTTGATGATCCGGTAATGGCAATGGTTGAAATAGTAAATGAAAACTCACTTTACAGGATTTGGAGGGATAATAAACTTAAAATTTTTGCTGATGGCGGCTGGCTTACTTTAAGACATCATAAAATGCTTGACAGTTTGTGGAATAATTTCCTGTATCAAAATATGGTAATACCGAAACGTTGGCTTCTGTATGGAATCAGGGAATCGTTCAACCCGGCTCAAATAACAAGATAGTAAATGGGGGGTTTGAATCCCCCTCTATTCTTACTAACTGGAGTTTGGAACAGAACAACGGTAGTTCAGGATTTTTTTAAGTGATTTAACAACTTTTTTCACCGGAATAGCTTCTGTAAAAATTAACATCACTAATGGTACGGGAACTTACTGGCATCTGCAATTCAAACAGACTTCTTTAAAACTTAGCAAGGATACCGTTTATGTAATCGAATTCATGGCTAAATCTGATGCGCTACGAAATATCTCAGTTGCTTTAATGCGGGATAACTCCCCTTATACTTATTATGGGGGAAAGGAGTTTCAGCTCTCAACCCAATGGAAAAAATATTCCTTTTCATTAAAACCATCAGAAAATAATTCAGGGTATGGAAGACTTACATTTCAATTTTCCACAAACGGAAATTATTGGTTTGATGATATTAAACTCACTAATTCAGGTACCAGTGGCCTGATTGGGGGCGAAAATCTTGAAAACAGGAATATTATCAGGATTGATTATTCTGACTGCGGTAGTTTTACTGATCAGCGGGTAATGGATATTTCACAATTTTATATTGGTCTCCAGGATAATTTCTTCTACTGAAGAATTTCTAAAGGATTTTCTAGGTGTAAAAGTACCAATAGAAGGAACAAACTGGAATGTAGGTCCCGGCGATATATAGTCAATCAAAGCTCGATTATACAGATAATCATGCATACTGGGATCATCCGTCATTTCCCGGTACTGCATGGTCAACAACTGATTGGTATATTAATAATACATCAATGTTGAAAGATACAGCTGGTGGCACAATGCCGGGATTATTCTCAGGAACTGCTTTTAAGGGCAAACCTTATACAATAAGTGAGTATAATCATCCTTTCCCAAACCGCTATCAGACCGAAGCTCTTTTATTTATCTCAGCATATTCATCATTCCATAATGCCGATGCATTGATGTTTTTTGATTATAATTCCGGTTCTTCATGGGAGGATGATTTCATGAGCAGTTACTTCAGCATCAACAGGAATCATGCAATGCTATCGCTGGTCCCTTCCTGCTCATTCGCATTCAGAAATCATTTTATTAAAGAATCTACTCAACCGATATTCCTTAATTATAAAAAAGCGGATGTTCTTCTTCTTCCTAAAAATGATGCTGGGGGTTGGGATGGGGTAAACCTGTTTGACAAAAAAGCTGCTCTGGTGCATTCTATCAGAACTGAATCTTATGATGCTGCTTCAACAACAGATTTTACATCATTTCCACAATATTCCTCAGGTATATACAAAACCGACACTGATGAAATTATATATAATACGAACGGGACACTGACTAGTTGGTGCAAATAACTTTAGTGCCGTAGCAAGTTTTTTTAATTCCTATGGTAATATTAAAGCCGGGAATTTAACTGTTATAACAGGAAGTGATTTTGGAGTAGTAACATGGGTATCATTAGATGGTGATTCCCTCCCAGGGGCTAAAACTTCTCTCATAACTTTGTCTTCAAAAATTCAGAATGCAAACATGATTTGGGATGGTACTACAAGTATCCATAATCAATGGGGAACTTCTCCAATCCAGATTTATCCATTATCTATCGTTCTCAGATTAAATATAATGGCTGATTCGATTTATTTGTATCCGTTAGACAATAAGGGAAAGGAATCATATCATACGGTGATTTTCCCGAACCAGCCAGGTATCTTTAGTTTATTCATTGATCAGAATATTACCAAAACTTTATGGTACGGATTAGAAACATTTGATGTTTATTCGGATGCCAAAGAAAATCAATCCACAAAAATTAGTTATAAGCTAGAACAGAATTATCCAAATCCTTTTAATGGATATACTACATTTAAATACGAACTTCCTAAAGCATCCAATGTCTCATTTATTATTTACGATATTTTAGGGAAAAAAGTTAAATCACTTCAAAATCAAAAATTACCAGCCGGGACATATAATATTTCATGGAATGGTAAAGATGAAAGCGGTAAGGATGTTGTAAGCGGTATTTATTTTGCTAAGTTTACTGCTGATAATTTTATAAACACTAAAAAAATGATAATGCTTAAATAATATGAAAATGAAACTCATCTTAATTTTTATTATATCCGTGATATCGGTTTATTCTCCAGAAAAAAGACAAAGTTGTTGCAAAAATTGGTAACGACGTAATAACTGAAACGGAATTCATAACACGATATGAACTTATGCCCCAGGTTAATGCATACCGAAAACCTGATTCTCTTGGCAAAGAACTTTTATATTCGCTAATTGCCGAGAAACTCTGGGCAAAGGAAGCAGAAAACCTTGGATATGATAAAACAGATTATTTCAAAATGACTTTTGATCCATTGCAAAAGATGTTCCTTAAGGATGCATTATTCAAAGAGGAAGTTGAGAAAAAAGTTACAATCTCTCCTGAAGACATAGCAAAAGGGATAACAAGAAGTAAATATAAAAACATAACTTACATTATCCCCTTCATTGATTCATCTGAAACTTTTGCTACGTATAAATCATTGATAAAAGGGATAACGATAGATTCCGTAATAAAGAGCCATCATATTGACACTAATAATGTGTTTGAAATTAAGTATGGAATGATGGATGATGAACGTATTGAGGATATAATATTTAAGTTAAAAACCTGAGCAATATTCACCACCGGTAAAATATAAAGGCAGATGGTTCATCTTTTATCTTAAAAACAGAATCTTCACTACAGAAAAAGATGATAATAAAATTGAACATGATGTAAAGACTAACCTTCATGACAGAAAAGCCAGAGAAATAGGATTAAATTACCTGGGGAAATTCCTGACAGGTGTAAAGTCGACTGTAAATGATACAATCTACGCCGAATTACTTAACTATATACTCAATGATTTTGCGACAAAGGAACCTGATAGTTATGAGAAGAAACAAAGAACCCTTTATTTGAGTGAAGCTTCAGTAAATAAAATAATGACTGCAATGGGGAGCGCAAAATTGAATAACATTTTTTTCCGGTTTAACGGTAAAGATGTAAGCGTAGAAAAATTTATGTTTAATCTGAAGAACATGCCGCTCGGAGTAAAAAATAAAGATACCAATATTGTCGCTTATACTTTGAAGAAAAAGAATAGACAGTTATATTGAGGAAGATTTACTGGCAGACGAATCTCTAAAAGGGGGCTCGACAAGAAACCTGAATTTCAGCAAGAGATTTCAAAGTGGAAAGAGAATTATGTGTCACATATGCTAAGGAATGAATACCTGAAAAAGGATAGTGTATCAGATGCTGAAGTATACCAATATTACTTAAGTCTTACGAATAAAGTAGATACTATTCCAAGTGTCAATATGCTGGAAATTCTGACGGATAAACTGGAAATAGTTGAACTCGTTTTGAATGAATTAAATAAAGGAACTGATTTCAGGGAATTAGCAAAAAAATTTACGATTAGAAAATGGGCTAAGGAAAAAGGAGGAGAGCTAGGTTTACTTCCCATAAATGTGAATAAAGAATTATCCATCAATTGCGGTTAATTTAAAAGTTGGAGAGGTTTACGGTCCAATTAAAACTTTAGATGGCTATTCAATTATCAAATTAATTGACAAACAAGATTCAGTTCGATCATATCATGAAAAATATGAAGAAGTAAAGGGTGAATTAAAAACTGATCTTATCGCCTCAAAGTTAAAAACTTATTTTGAGGACGCAGACTTTAAAGCTAAGTGACAAATATGGTATTCGAGATAGACTGGGATACTTTCTCCAAAATCAAGTTATCTGCTGTGCCTGATGTTTACTTACAGATATATGGGATTTGGCGGAAGAATAGCCGCAGTCCCTTATACACTGCCATGGTACTCATGGAGTAAAAAGCTCAACAAGAAAATATTGTAATTAAAGTTTCCCCTATTGAAATCCCCCTGTTCCCTCTAATTAAACCTTAGAGGGACATCTATTTCATTTATTTGTAATAAGCTATAAACCCGAAGTGATTATCTGCGGAGTCCTCACATGGGATTGGCAGTTTTTTACCTTCATTGCCTTTCCTAACTAAAGCCAGTCCATTAAAAGGTGGGTTTAAAAATATTGGTAAACCAGAACCACTATGATTTCATGATTAAAGTTTTTAACAGGTTGTTCATCAAATGAACCTAATAGTTCAAAATTCTGGCTGATATAATCAGCAGTTATTTCCACACCAGGATTTGTCCAGCTAAAATTATCGGGTATTTTATAAGCTGTAAAACTAAGTGCGTATTCGTTTGGATAATCCCTGTAATATATTCCACTTATATAATCTATAAGATCATAATTTTCCCCTATTTTGACTCCAAAGACCTGAGGTTTAATGTATATAATACTATCACAGATTATTTTTTGTGAAAACAAATCAAGATATTTATAAGTAATAAATATATCCTGTAATAATTCCTGTTGTTTATCTTCCAAAACTATACTAACAATTGTTGTGTTTATTTCAGGAGTTGTGCTTCTGAAAGAAAGTACATAACTACCGGCAACAAGCTCAGTAAAAGAATAAACCCCAATCGAGTCGCATGTAGCATAAACAGTTATGTTTGTAGCCACAGATTTAAGTTCAATCCTTCCGTAACTGCCCAGGGAATTATCATGGAATTTCAGGACACCGGAAACTGAAGCTGTACCTTTAACAACCGGTTCTGTAGCAGACGAATCCTTTTTACAAGCAACAAATGAGAAAACGGAAAAGATCAACAAAGAGCAGAGGAAATATTTTTATTCATTTTGAAAATCATTGTTTTAATTGTAGAATAAGAGCCGCAATATTTAGTCAGGGACTTTTAGTAATTATTATTTAAGAATAAGGAAGACTAATATACAGTTTCCCGAAGTTCAGTCAATTCTCCGGGAGTACTTGTAAACAAATAAGTGAATTTATTATCCGGCATAGTGCCTCTGCCAATAAACGTAGGCATAGCGGAAAACGTCTGAACGGGTTTCACAAATATTTACCATCTCCCGCATCTGAGTTTCCTGTAATGTATAGGAGTTTATATTTGCATTCCAGTTAGCCATTTCTGTAATCCAAATTTTCTTTCCAATTTCGCTAGCTTGTTGAGTTGGCTGCTAAGTCCGTAATCATACCAATGCAAAGCAAGGTAGTCTATGTGAGGAATTCTCCCATTATTAGCAGATTTATAGGCGTTGGTAGAAAGCATCCAGCCAAACTACAGGATCACTATAACCAGACATAGTTCCCCAGCTCATTGCAGGTCCCCAGAAGAGAAACGGTATCACCCTGAGCAGCGAGATCATTTACAACCTGCTCATATTTCAACCAATTAAATGAAGCCTGAGCAGGAGTACGATTAGCCTGATCAGTCAAATTAGGTTCATTCATAACAAGGAGATATTTAATTTCATGATGTGCAAGGATGAAATTTTTTATATTGTTCAGATCAGAAGCAGATGTATTTCCACCCCAAAGCATTGGAATGAATTCCATTCCGTAGGTTTTATTATAATTAACCGGAGCGCCGGTAGATAATCCCCAATTATACCACCAATTAACACTTTTTGAAAGGGCTGCAAGATCAGCATCAGCAGTCAGGTTATAAGCAATTCCCCGTTTAGCACTTCTATTTTGAACAGGTGCAGGGTTATCATTACTTGTTGGAGGAGAAGATTTATCTTTACATCCCAGAAAAGCACTGCCATAGATTTTAATAATGTTAAAATTCTGATATGATGAGCCAATTAACAATTCCACTAAAATGATAATAATGTCATTTATTAAATTAATGATTCCTCAATTATCATGCTAACAGATAAATGCTAATTTAACTCGTAATGAAGAAGTATTCCAATTCTTAATTATTAAAATAATAAGAACGTAAATGACCCAAAAAAGACTATCCATAAACTCAATCATTTTATCAAGAGCAGGAGGAGCATCCTTTCTAAAATCGGTACCCAGATACTGATTTTTCCAGGAATCGAGATATGCGTGAGGCCTTCCTTCATGAACCCACACTTGCACTTTATGCCCGGCACTAATAACTTGATTTGCATAGCTCTGAACTGAAGCAGGAGTTATAAGGTTATCATTTGAACCCACCATACAAAACCGCTGTGGTAATAAACGTTCAGTAGCGTTAGGTATATTATATAATGGTGAAACAGCTTTATAGTATTCAGGATTATTCTTTACATTTATAGTATCAAGAAAAATACCCCTCGCATTTTTACCAGCCATTTTCCAGAAAAAATTATCCTGCTTTTCAAAACCCCGAAGACATGTGCTATAAATATCAAGAGCGGGATAACTTAGAATTGCCCCCTGCACGTCGAGAGTTTTTTCTGATTTAACATATTCAGGAGTTTTACCTGGAGGCAGAGAAGCGGGTTTAAATCCTAAAGAAGGACCATCGAAACCATCACTTTCCAATTTATTGCTTCCCAGAAATACCATTGCCGCCAGATGACCACCTGCGCTATCCCCTGTTACAACAATCTTTTCGCTATCGCCTCCATATTTAGAAATATGTTCTTTAATCCATAAAACTGCTCCCCATCGCATCTTCTATTATTTGATTCATTGTAACTAAATTGTTATTATCACCGAGTAACCGATAGTTAACATTGCAAACCACATACTCCCCATGTTGGACAATATAAGTTGACATACTATCCATTACTGAATTATTATTTATTAGCCAGCCGCCGCCATGGAAAACAATTAGCACAGGATATTTAGTCTTACCTGATTTGGGTGTATAAATATCCATAGTAAGACTAAAACCGCCAGGTTTAGCCCATTCAACTTTTTTTATTACATTGAAATCATTTAATTTCTTTGCCCCTTTGTAATTTAATGGGGGTGAAAATGATAAAGAAACTATGCATAAAAATGCAAATAAGATGATGCTTAAATTAATAACGGCTTTATTCATAAATCATTCTCATTGGTTCAAATAATTATTAAAGTATGAGATTTACACAATATTCAAGCCAATAGTTTTATTTATTACAGCACTGAGAAGTAATTTTTTTCAT